>JADCGP010000015.1 GCA_020248915.1 Rubrivivax sp.
CGGGAACGAACAACAGCGTGGGTGACTTCCAGGCGGACTTGTTCGGACCGCTTGGGTTGTCGGCGTGGCAAGTCTCGAATGCTGCCCTGGTGTATCAGCAGACCAAGGAGAAGTACGGCCCGAACATCACGCTGTCGGGTCATTCTCTCGGTGGCGGGCTTGCCTCCGTAATGGCTACCTGGTTCGATCGACCCGCCGTCGTATTCGATCAGGCGCCGTTTCAGCTCACTGCCGCGAACGTCGTAATGCTCGGGCTCGTCCGCACCCAGCTCGGTCTCCTGGGCTACAGCGATCCGGCAATGGACAATGCCATCAGCGACTTCACAGCCCGGGAGTCCCGGGTTGCGTCCCATCACGTGCAGGGTGAATTCCTGCAGTACCTGCGCTTCGGCTTCAACACGGTTGCCGGTAGCGAAATGGCGATCCACGTGAACGGCGGTCGAGCCAGCGGAATTCAGTTGCATTCGCAGGCGCTTCTCACGGCGGCCCGCATGAGCGATACCTTCAGGCTGGCAACCTACGCCTCTGCGAGCGTCGTTCCGCTCGTGCTGGACGAGTCCCTCTACGCTTTCGATACGGGCAGCAGCCCGGAGAGGAACTTCCTGATCGATCTGATCCGCAGCGAGCAGAGTTCACCCGTTGGGGCAGGCAAGCTGGGCAGCTTCGCGGCGGATCTGCAGGCTCTCGGTGCCAACTCGTCGGGTTTGAACGGGGTAGCGCAAGACGCGCTGATTGCTCAGAGCATCGAGTGGTACTACTGGCAACCGACGATCCATGCAGGCCAGCGCTTCTTCGCGGTGCCCAGCGGCAACACCCTGCAATACACCACGGCGCAGGGCGCCGCGTTGCCATTGGCCCAGAACCGGGCCCGCACCTTCGTCGAGAAGTGGCTGGCGCCGGTGGCCAACGCGCACGGCGAGTTCTACTTCCCCGCCTTCGGCACCGCCTACGACCAGTGGAACGTGGCCACCGGCAGCGGCAACTCGGTGGCCAGCGCGGTGGACGCGGCCAAGACGCAGATCTTCATCGGCCAGGCCGGCGCCGACGATTACCAGGGCGGCACGCGCAACGACCTGTTCTTTGCCGGGGCGGGGTCGGACCGGCTGCGGGGCGGCGCGGGCAACGACCGCCTGTACGGCGGCGCGGGCGCCGACACGCTGGAAGGCGGCGCCGGCGACGACTGGCTGTACGGCGGCGGCGTCGACTTCGACACCTACACCTTCGCGGGGGATTTCGGTGTCGACACCCTGGTCGAGCCCGACGGTTCGGGCGCCATCAGCGTGGCCGGGCTGGGGGTGTTCGGCGGCGCGACGGCGGTCATCAAGACCGCGGCCGATGCATGGCAGAGCCACGGCGGCCAGGTCACCTACGCCCGCGCGGTGACGGCGCCGGGCAAGGCCGACCTGACGATCCGCGTGGCGAGCCCCGGCGCCACCGGCAGCATCGTGGTGCGCGACTGGCAGGAGGGGTGGCTGGGCATCACGCTGGGCAACAACGTGGCACCGACACCGGTCGAGCGCGTGTACACGGGCGACTACCAGAAGAGCCAGGTCAACGGCCAGTACGAGTTCGACCCCGTCACCGGCAACATCGCCAGCGCGGGCGCGGAGCCCAACGCGCCGGACTGGCTGGTGGGCGGCTTCGACGACGACCTGCTGCAGGGGCTGGGCGGCAACGACTGGCTGTCGGGGCGGGATGGAGACGACTGGCTGCAGGGCGGCGACGGCAACGACCTGCTCTATGGCGCCCAGGGCAAGGACCTGCTCGAGGGTGGCGCCGGCAACGACTTCATCTGGGGCAGCGGCTGGGGCGGCGACTTTAGCTACATGCGCGATGCCGTGAACGGCAGCCCGGTGCCGCCGGGCCTGCCGGGCACGCTGCTGGCGAGCGGCTTCTTCTGGGCCGTCACCAGCGAGGCGGCGTGGAACGCGACCACCGGCAACCTGGCGGAGACCGACGGCAACGTCAGCAGCGGCGGCGCCGGCAACGACTTCATCGCCGCCGGCTGGGCCAACGACGTGGCGCACGGCGACGACGGCGACGACCGCATCTGGGGCATGGGTGGCAGCGACCTGCTGTTCGGCGATGTGGGCAACGACTACCTCTTCGGTGACGGCGACCGGGGGCCGACGTCGTGGGTGTGGGCCGAAGACGCCGACCACGGCGACGACGTGCTGGACGGCGGCAGCGGCAACGACGAGCTCGTCGGCCAGGGTGGACGCGACACGCTCTACGGGGGCGTGGGCGATGACCGACTCTTCGGCGACGACGACCGCGCCGACCGGACGGCGGTGGCGCTGCACGATGCCGACTACCTCGAGGGGGGTGAGGGCAATGACCAGCTCACGGGCGGCGGTGGCGCCGACACCCTGATCGGCGGCGCCGGCGCCGACGTGCTGTGGGGCGACTCGGGCTATGCCGCGGCCGGCTCACCGGGCTACATCGCGCCGCAGTACGAGGGAGACGACTACCTCGACGGGGGCGACGGCGCCGACACCCTGCAAGGCGAAGGCGGCAACGACATCCTGCTGGGCGGGGCGGGCGCCGACCTGATCTTCGGCGATGACGGCCACGACCGCCTCGATGGCGGCACCGGGAACGACCAGCTCGCGGGCGACGCCGGCAACGACGATCTTTTCGGCGGCGACGGCGACGACACCCTGGTCGGTGGCGGCGGCGCAGACCTGCTGGATGGCGGGGCCGGGGCCGACGCGCTTGCGGGCGGCGATGGGGACGACATCCTCTTCGGCGGCGACGGCAACGACAACCTGTTCGGGGGCACCGGCGCGGACGTGATGGCGGGCGGCGCGGGCATGGACAGCTACGAGGTCGATGACCCGGGCGACCGGATCATCGAGGACGACGACCTGCCCTACAACCAGACGACGGTGAACGCCAGCATCGACTACGTCCTGCCCGACGCCTTCGAGATCCTGACGCTGAAGGGCATCGCCAGCCTGGCGGGCACCGGCAACGCACTGGGCAACACCATCTCCGGCAATGCCGGCAGCAACCGGCTCGAGGGATTGGGCGGCAACGACTCGCTCAATGGCCGGGCGGGCCACGACACGCTGGTCGGCGGCGACGGCGACGACGACCTGCAGGGCGGCAAGGGCGACGATGTCCTGCAAGGCGGCGCCGGCAACGATCGACTGATCGGCTATGCCGCCTGGTGGGACGATGCGCTCGACGTGCTCGACGAAGCCGGCGCCGACGTGCTGGATGGCGGCGCGGGCAACGACAGGGTCTTCGGCGGCAAGGGCAGCGACACCTACCTGTTCGGGCGCGGCGACGGGTCCGACGTCATCGGCGAGAGTGCGGCTGCCTTGCCGGCCGACACCGACGTGCTGCGCTTCAAGGCCGGCGTGCTGCCGGGCCAGGTGAGCCTGCACAAGGTGGGCGGCTCTCTGGTGGCCTTGCTCGATGCCGGTGGCGGGCAGGTGGAGATGACCGGGTACTACGGGTCGACCCCCGGCGCCTCGATCGAGAGGATCGAGTTCGCGGACGGCACGGTGTGGTCGGCGCCCGACATCGCCGCCCGGGTGAGCGCAGGCGCGCCGTCCAGTGCCTCGGGCACGGCCGGCAACGACGTGTTCGCGGTGGACGACGAGCAGGACACCATCGCCGAGGCCGCCGGCGGAGGCATCGACACCGCCGTGGCCTCGCGCAGCTACGCGCTGCCGGCGAACGTGGAGAACCTGACCCTGGTGGGGTCGCTCGCCCTCGACGGCACCGGCAACGACCTCAACAACGTGCTGCGCGGCAACGATGCCGACAACGTGCTCGACGGCAGGGGCGGCATCGGCAACGTCGTCTTCGGTGTCGATCTGGGTTGGGACGTGGCCTACGGCGGCAAGGGCAACGACCGCTACGTGAACATCGAGACGATCGTCGAGCTGCCGGGCGAAGGCGTGGACACGCTGGCCACCATCTACAGCGCAACCCTGCCGGCCGAAGTGGAGAACTACGACCTGAACGACGGCACGGGCCGGCACCTGGCCGTCGCCGTCACCGCCACCGGCAACGCGCTCGACAACACGATGTGGAGCAGCGGGCTGGGCTTCCAGGGCGACACCCTGGACGGCGGGGTCGGCGCCGACACGATGATCGCCCGCGGCTGGGACAGCGTGATCTTCGTCGTGGACAACCCCGGCGACGTGGTGGTGGCGTCGCCGCAGGGTGGCCTGTTCGACGAGGTGAGGAGTTCGATCGACTATGCGCTCGGCCGCCACGTCGAGAACCTGAAGCTCACGGGCACCGAGGCCCTGCTCGGCATGGGCAACGAGCTGAACAACGTGATCACCGGCAACGCCGGCTCGAACGTGCTGCTGGGCCTGGACGGGAACGACACGCTCGACGGCGGGGCCGGCGACGACACCCTGGTCGGCGGCGCGGGCAACGACACGTACCGCTTCAACGTCCTGTCGGCCACCTCCACCGGGCACGACGTCATCGACAACTTCGATGCCGGCCCGGAACGCAACGATGCCGTCGTCTTCAACACCACGGCGAGCAACCTGCGGATCATCCGACGCGGGGAGGACCTGTCCATCGGCTGGACCACGGGGTGGTCGAACGTCTCGTCGGTGACGCTGAAGTCGTTCTTCGCCGCCGTCGACGCGCGCGATCACCGGATCGACAGGATCGGCTTCTCCGACGGCACGATCTGGAACGCCGACCAGCTCGCGGCGGTCGCCGAGCTCAACTTGCTGCCCAACGTCATCAACGGCACCGCCGGTTCCGACATGAACCTGCGGGCCACCTGGCGCAACGACTGGATCCACGGCTTCGCCGGCGACGACTGGATCTTCCTGGGCGGTGGCGAAGACACGGCGGTGCCCGGTGCCGGCGCCGACTACATCTCTGCCAGCGACGGGCGGGACACGGTCGTGTTCGGCCGCGGCGACGGGACGGACCGGTTCCTCCGCGGCGACGAGCAGGACGTGCTGCGCTTTGCCGCCGGCGTGGCGCCTTCCGACGTGCAGGTCCGCACGCTGGCGCCGGACGCCGAGGGTCGCGTGGACCTGCTGTTCACCATCGTCGGCACGTCGGACAGCCTGCAGGTCACCAGCGCCACGGGCGACTACACGCCGCATGCGGTGACCGTGCAGTTCGCGGAGTCGACGACCGTCTGGTCGCCGGCCGACGTGATCGCGAGGACGCGGCTGGGCACGCCCGGCGCGGACTCGCTGGTGGGCTCGGCGCAGGCGGATTCGCTGTCGGGCGGCGGAGGCAACGACTCGCTGTACGGACTCGGCGGGGCCGACACGCTCGACGGGGGTGACGGCGACGACCTGCTCGAGGGCGGCGCCGGTGCCGACCGGCTCGTCGGCGGCACCGGCAACGACACCTACGTCGTCGACGACGCGGCCGACGTGGTCGTCGAGGCTCCCGCGGCCGGCGTGGACACCGTGCAGTCCTGGGTGACCTACGCCTTGGGCGCGGACCTCGAGAACCTGACGCTGCTGGGCAGCGCGGCGATCGACGCCACCGGCAATGCGCTGGCCAACTCGCTCACGGGCAACGGCGCAGACAACCTCCTGGACGGCGGCGCCGGAGCCGACACCATGGCCGGTGGCGCGGGGAACGACACCTACGTCGTGGACAACGTCGGCGACAGCCTGACCGAGGCCGCCGGCGCCGGCACGGACACGGTGCGCTCGAGCGTCACGTGGACGCTCGGACCGAACTTCGAGCACCTCACGCTCACGGGCGCGGCGGCCATCAACGCCACCGGCAACTCGGCGAGCAACACCCTGCGCGGAAACGCGGGGGCGAACGTGCTCAACGGCGGCAGCGGGGCGGACACGATGATCGGCGGCGCCGGCGACGACACCTACGTCGTCGATGTCGCGACCGACGTCGTCACCGAGCTGGCCGGGCAGGGCGTGGACACGGTGCAGGCCTCGATCGGCTACACGCTCGGCGCCGAGCTCGAGAACCTGACGCTCACCGGCTCCGGGGCCATCAGCGGAACCGGCAATGCCGCGAACAACGTCCTCACGGGCAACGCGGCGGCGAACGTGCTGGTCGGCGGCGCAGGCAACGACACGCTGGACGGCGGCGGCGGCGCCGACACGCTGAGCGGCGGTACCGGCGACGACATCTATGTGGTCGATGCGGCGGGCGACGTGGTCAACGAGCTTGCAGGGGCGGGGACGGACCTGGTCCGCTCGGCGGTCTCCTACACCCTGGGCGCGCAGGTCGAGAACCTGACGCTCACCGGCGCGGCGGCGATCAACGGCACCGGCAACGCCGCGGCGAACGTCATCAACGGCAATGCGGCCGCCAACGTGCTCGACGGCGGCGCCGGCGCCGACACGATGGCGGGAGGCGCCGGCAACGACACGTACGTGGTGGACAACGCCGGCGACATGATCAACGAGGCGGCCTCCGCCGGCACCGACCTGGTGCTGTCGGCGATCACCCTGACGCTCGGCAGCAACCTCGAGAACCTGACGCTCACCGGAACCGCGGCCATCAGCGCGACGGGCAACGCGCTCGACAACGTGCTGCGCGGCAATGCGGCAGCCAATGTGCTCGACGGAGCGGCCGGCAGCGACACGATGATCGGCGGCGCGGGCAACGACACCTATGTCGTCGATGCCGCGGGGGACCTGATCACCGAGCTCTTGAACGAGGGCATCGACCTGGTGCAGAGCTCGATCACGCTGACGCTGGGCAGCAACGTCGAGAACCTGACCCTGACCGGAGCCTCGGCCATCGGCGGCACCGGAAACGCCCTCGACAACGTGATCACCGGCAACGGCGCGAGCAACGCGCTGGGCGGCGGCGCCGGCAACGACACGCTGGACGGCGGCGCGGGCAACGACACGCTGGCCGGCGGAACGGGTGCCGACAGCTACGTGTTCGGGCGCGGCTGGGGCCTCGACACCATCCAAGAGAACGACGGCACCGCGGGCATCCTGGACCAGGTGCGCTTCGGTGCGAACATCGTCGTTGCCGACACGGCCTACGCTCGTGTCGGCAACAACCTGGAGGTGTCGATCCGGAACACGGGCGACAAGCTGGTCATCCAGAACTGGTACGCCGGCGCACAGCACCAGGTCGAACTGTTCCGTTACTCGAATGGCACGGTGCTCAGCGCGTCCCAGGCCGCGGGGCTGGTGGCGTCGATGGCCGCCTTCACGGGGCCGCTCGACGAGCCGGCGATGGAGTCTCGGGGGCCGATGCGGACCACGCAGTGGAGATTGGGCGATCTGGCGCTTCCGGTGTAGTCCGAAGCGGGTGGACCGGTCGGCTCTGGGCCGGGGGCGCTCCCCTGGCGCAGAGGTGGCTCCCCAGGTGCCGACCATCCGATCGCCTGGGATGCCGGCCTGCGCAGGCGCGCGCGGATGGGGGGTCGCCTTGGTGATCCGTCGCCAGAGCCGGGCCGCCGCGCGCAGCGCAGCCGCGCCACGGTTCACGTTCCCGGGGCGACGCATGGACCCCCATCCGGGCGCTTGCAGGTCTTTGCGGGACTGGTGTATTATTGTACTAATACAGCATACGCAGAGACGCGCGCAGGGCCTGCCACCGCGGCACCGGCGTCGGCTGCGCGAGGAGTTCCGCGATGAAGCTCTTGTTCCGGCGACTCGGTCTGATGTTCGGCCTGGCCATCGGCAGCCTGGTGAGCGCGCAGGCGCGCAGCGACTGCCCCCCGGTGCCCCAGGAGCCCAGCCAGCAGCAGCTGGCGCAGGGCTTGCGCGAGGCGCGCGATCGCGGCGCCCTGTGGACGCTCGCTCGCGACGGCCGCACGAGCTACCTGTACGGCACCCTGCATGTCGGCCGGATGGCCTGGGCTTTCCCGGGCCCGAAGCTGCTGCAGGCCCTGCGGGAGACCCACACGCTGGCCCTCGAGATCGACCCGACCGACCCTTCGCTGCAGGCCCAGATGCAGGCCGCCTCTGGCCAGGCGGGCCGGGTCGTGCTCAGCGCCGCGGAGCAGTCGCGGCTGGACGCCCAGATCGACGCTGCCTGCCTGCCCAGGGACGCGCTGCGCCAGATGCACCCCGTGATGAAGGCCATCACGGTCGGCGTGTTGTCGGGGCGGCGCGACGGCCTCGATCCGGCCTACGGCCAGGAGTTCACGCTGGTCGGCTTCGCGCGCGCCCAGCAGCGCCCGGTCGTGTCGCTCGAGTCGATGTCGTTGCAGATGTCGGTGCTGTTGCCGCGCGACGCGGCGGGCGCGCGGGCACGCTTCGAGAGCCTGCTCGGCGACCTGGAGAGCGGCAAGGGGCGCTCGCAACTGCTGCGCGTCAGCGAGGCCTGGGCCCTGGGCGACCTGGATGCGCTGGGCAGCCTGGAGACCCTGTGTGCCTGCCAGCCCACGGCCGAGGAGCGCGAGTTCTCGCGCCTCGTCAACGACGAGCGCAACCCGCAGCTGGCGAGGCGGATCGCCGAGGAGCACGCGAAAGGCAGGCCGGTGCTCGCGGCCGTGGGCATCGTGCACATGACCGGGCCCAAGGCCGTCACCACCTTGCTCGCGGAGCAGGGGTTCGAGGTGCGGCGGGTTCCGTTCTGATGCGCGCGCCGCGACGGCGGCCACTCCCTGGTACCCGGTCTTGAGCATCGACTTCGACATCCTGCCCTCCGACCCGGTGCCGATCTACCGGCAGATCGTCGACCAGGTGCGGCGCCGCGTGGCCAGCGGCAGCCTCGCCGCAGGCGACGAACTGCCCAGCGTGCGCGCGCTGGCCCAGGCGCACGCGATCAACCCGATGACCGTCTCCAAGGCCTACAGCCTGCTCGAGAGCGAGGGCCTGCTCGAGCGCCGGCGGGGCATGGGGATGTTCGTCGCTGCGCTGCGGCCTGCGCGTTCCGTGGCGCAGCGGCTGGCGCTTCTCGAGCCTGCGCTGCAGGCCGCCGCGCAGCAGGCACGCGAACTCGGCCTGAGCGCCGGGCAGGCCCTGGAGGCCTTCGAACGTTGTCTGGACCGCGCCGCTGGCGACGCAGCGCGGTCCCCGGAGGAACCATGACGCAACCTCTTCCCGACGATCGTCCCGACGATCGTCCCGACGAAGTGGCCCCAGCCCTCGAGGCCCGCGGCGTGACCGTGCGCCTGGGCACCGGCCGCGGCGCGCGCACCATCGTGCATGCGCTCGACATGACCGTGCCCGCGGGTGCCGTCGTGGGTCTGGTCGGTCGCAACGGCGCCGGCAAGACGACGCTGCTGGACACGCTGGTGGGCCGGCTCGCACCGCACGCGGGTGCGAGCCGGCTGCTCGGCTGCCCGTCGATGGACCTGACCGACGCCGTGCGCGAGCGGCTCGGCTACGTCGCCCAGACGCCCGACCTCTTCGACGGGCTCGACGGCCGCCAGCACCTGGCGCGCATCGGCCGGCTGTACGCCGGCTGGAACGAGGCGCGCGCCGAAGCCCTGGCCGCGAAGTTCGGGCTCGACCTCGGCACGCAGGCCTCGAGGCTGTCGCTGGGCGACCAGCAGAAGCTCTCGCTCGTGCTCGCGCTCGGCCACGACCCCGACCTGCTGCTGCTCGACGAGCCGGTGGCGAGCCTGGACCCGATGACGCGGCGCGAATTCATGCGCACGCTGTTCGAACGCCGCTGGATCAACCAGCCGGCACGCACCGTGCTCGTCAGCAGCCACCTGCTCACGGACCTGGAGCGTGTGGTCAGCCACGTGGCCTTCCTGCGCGAGGGGCGGCTGCAGCTGTTCGACGAGTGGGACGCCGTCGCCGAGCACGTGCGGCTGCTCGAACTGCCCGCGGACTCGAGTGCGCGGCCGCAGGGGCCCGGGGTCATCGCCAGCGCCGAGCGCGACGGCCGGGTGCGCATCGTGTTCGATGCCCGACGCGCCGCGGCCCCGCCGGCCAGCGGCCGCGCGCTGAGCCTGGAAGACCTGTTCGTGGAGCTCAACACGTGACGCGCGCTCCGGTCTCGCTGGCCGCGGCCGGCGGCGTGGCGTGTGCGAGCACGATCTTCGGGCTCTTCGCCTTGCCGGGCCCGGCGGCGCCGGAGCGGGCCTTCGTGGTCCTGCTCACGGGGCTGGCGTGGCTGGGCGTGGCGCTGGCGCTGGCCGTCGCCGCCGGCCAGGTTCGCGGCATCGTCGACGAGCAGCGCGTGCTGGGCGCGCGCGTGTCGCCCCGCCCGCATTGGGCGGCGCAGCGGCGCGCCAGCCTGGGCGTGATCGCGTGGGCCGCAGTCGCACTGGTGGTCACTCTCGGCTGGCAGGCCCTGGTGGCCGCGGCCGACGTGGCCCCGGGCATGCCGGCCGGGCCGTGGCCCGGCGCGCTCGCGGCCGCGCTGACGGCAGCCGGCGTGCTGCACGCGCTGATGTGGCTGGGCGTGCTCGCCTGGTGGGGTCGCGCGCACCCGGCATGGCTGGCAGGCGCGTGCGCAGCGCTGTCGGGTCTGCTCGCCGTCGGCTGGGACGCCGCACTCGGCGCGCTGGCGCAGGCGCCGTGGCTCGCCCTGCCGGCCCTGGCGGCGGCCGTCGGGGCCACGCACCGCGCCCAGCGGCTGCTGTGGCCGGGCACGGCCGCGGCCGCCATGGGGGCCGCGGCAACCGCGGCCAGGGCACCCAGCCCGCGCATGCGGGCGACCGGGGTGATGGGGAGGCTGCGGGGAGGATTCGCCCGGGTCGATCCGGCCGCGCTGCCGCTGGGGGGCATCGTGGCGGGGCAACTGCCGTCGACCTTCATGCACCACCCGCCGCGGGACGGCCTGTTCCTCGTCTCCTGGGGGAGCCCGTTCGACCTCCTCAGCGTCATGCGCCTGGCGCTGCTGGCAGCAGGGATGTGCCTGTGCCTGCGCACGGGTGCGCTGCATTGGCGGCTGCTGCTGGCGCCGGGCGGACGCTCGCGGCGGGGGCTCGTGGCCGACCTCGTGCTGCGGTCCTGGCTGGGCGCCGTGGCGGGCCTGCTGCTGATGTGCGGCATCGCCATTCCGATCGGACTTGCGGTGGCCGACGGGCCGGTTCCCGGAGCACCGACGCCGCCGGCCTGGCTGGCCGAGGTGGCGCTGCGCTTCGGGCCGACGCTGCTGTGCGAGATGCTGCTGGCCACCGCGCTGGCGGTCTTGGTGCGGCCGTTCGTGCGCAGCGCCCTGGCGGCCTGCGCGATCCTGCTGGCGGCGTCCTTCGCCGCAGCCGCCTGCGCAGGCGTGCTGAGCGTGCTCGCCGGGATCGACCCGCTGCCCGGCTGGCCGCGCGAGGGGGCGCACCATCTCGGCGTGATCGCGCTCGCCGTCGTCGTCACGTGGCTGGCACGGCTGGGCTGGAACCGCGCCGACCTGCGCCAGATCCTCGGCCCGCGGGCGGCCACGAGCGCGTGGAGCGCATCGTGGCGAGCTCGCCTCGAGCTCAGGTCTGCCGGCGCCGCGACCCGCCGCAGGCCCTGAGCCCGGCGGCGCGGCGGCCGGCACCACGGCCTGGCGGCGGCCCGGCCCACAATCACGCCATGACCCTGCCGCCTTCCCCCCATGCCGACCCCGCGGGCTTCCTGCGCGCCCTCTACGACGCCGCCGTCGAGCGCGCGCTGCCGGCGGCGCAGATGGCCGCGCTGCTGCCGGCGCCGCCGCGCGGGCGCACGCTGGTGCTGGGCGCGGGCAAGGCGGGCGGCTCGATGGCTGCGGCGCTGGACGCGCTGTGGCCGGCCGACGCGCCGCTGTCGGGGCTGGTGGTCACGCGCTACGGCCACGTGCCGGCGGCGTGGCGCGCGCGGCCCGGGCGCATCGAGGTGGTGGAGGCCGCGCACCCGGTGCCCAACGACGCCGGCCGGGCAGCGGCCGGGCGCATCGCGGCGCTGGCGCGCGGGCTCACGGCCGACGACCTGGTGATCGCGCTGGTCTCGGGCGGGGGGTCGGCCCTGCTCGCGCTGCCCGCGCCGGGCCTCACGCTCGAGGACAAGCAGGCGGTCAACAAGGCGCTGCTGAGGAGCGGCGCGGCCATCGACGAGATGAACTGCGTGCGCAAGCACCTGTCGGCCATCAAGGGCGGACGGCTCGCGGCGCTGTGCGCGCCCGCGCGCGTGGTCACGATCCTGATCAGCGACGTGCCCGGGGACGACCCCGCCATCATCGCCAGCGGCCCCACCGTGCCCGACGCCACCACCTGCGCCGACGCGCTGGCCATCTGCCGGCGCCACGGCATCGAACTGCCGCCGGCGGCGCGGGCCGGGCTCGAGAGCGGGGCCTTCGAGACGCCCAAGCCCGGCGACGCCGCCTTCGCCGGCCACGAGGTGCGGATGCTGGCCACGCCGCAGCAGAGCCTGGAGGCGGCGGCCGAGCTGGCGCGCGCGGCGGGCATCGCGGCGCACGTGCTCAGCGACGAGATCGAGGGCGAGAGCCGCGAGGTGGGCAAGGTGCACGCGGCGCTGGCGCGCGCCGTGGCGCGGCGCGGCACCGCCGGCGGCCCGTTCGCAGCGCCCTGCGTCATCCTGTCGGGCGGCGAGACCACGGTCACCGTGCGCGGCGACGCGTCCACGCTCGGCCGCGGCGGCCGCGCCGGCGAGTTCGCGCTCGGCTGCGCGATCGCGCTGCAGGGGCAGCCGCGGGTGTGGGGCCTGGCGGCCGACACCGACGGCATCGACGGCGTCGAAGACAACGCCGGCGCCCGCTTCGGCCCCGACACGCTGGCGCGCGCCGCGGCCGCGGGCGTCGCGCCTCAGGCCCACCTCGACCGGCATGACAGCTACGGCTTCTTCGCCGCGCTCGGCGACCTGGTCGTCACCGGGCCGACCTACACCAACGTCAACGACTTCCGCGCGCTGCTGGTGGGCTGACGGGCCGCGGGCGCTCGGGTGTAATCGGGGCCATGACACGCTGCGACCGCACCGAGGCCTGGGCCGCACTGGCCGGGCACTACCAGGCCCACGGCCGCGGATTCGACCTGCGCGAGGCCTTCGCGCGCGACCCGGGCCGTTTCGCCGCGCTGTCGCTGCAGGCGCCCGAGGTCTTCGCCGACCTGTCGAAGAACCGGCTCGACCTGGCCACGCTGCGCTTCCTGTTCGACCTCGCGCGCGAGTGCGGCGTCGAGGCCCGGCGCGACGCGATGCTCGCCGGCGAGCCGGTCAACGCCACCGAGGGCCGCGCGGTGCTGCACACGGCGCTGCGCGCGCCGCGCGGCGCCGGGCCGCACTCGGCCGAGGTGCACGCCGTGCTCGACGCGATGCTCGCCTTCGCCGACGCGGTGCGCGCGCCGGATTCGGGGTTCACCGACGTCGTCAACATCGGCATCGGCGGCAGCGACCTCGGGCCGGCCATGGCGGTGCGCGCGCTCGACGCCCTGCGCCCGCCGCACCTGGCCTGCCACTTCGTCAGCAACGTCGACGCGCACGACATCGCCCCGCTGCTGGCGCGGCTCGACCCGGCCCGCACGCTCGTCGTCGTCGCCAGCAAGACCTTCACGACGCAGGAGACGATGAGCAACGCCGCGCTGGCGCGGCAGTGGTTCGTCGCGCGGGCGCCGGGGCGCGACCTCGCGGCCCACTTCGTCGGCGTCACGACCAACCTCGAGGCCGCCGCCGCGTTCGGCATCCGGCGCACCTTCGGCTTCTGGGACTGGGTGGGCGGCCGCTACTCGCTGTGGAGCTCGATCGGGCTGCCGATCGCCATCGCGGTCGGCGGCGCGGCCTTCCGCGAGCTGCTGGCCGGCGCGCACGCGATGGACCGCCACTTCGCCGAGGCGCCGCTCGAGCGCAACCTGCCGGCGTGGCTGGGCCTGCTCGACGTCTGGTACCGCAACTTCCACGGTTTCGCCAGCCGCTGCGTGGCGCCCTACCACCAGGGCCTGGCGCGGCTGCCGGCCTACCTGCAGCAGCTCGAGATGGAGAGCAACGGCAAGGGCGTCGACGCCGACGGCGAGCCGCTGCCCTACGGCACCAGCCCGGTCGTCTGGGGCGAGCCGGGCACCAACGGCCAGCACGCCTTCTTCCAGATGCTGCACCAGGGCACCGACGTCGTGCCGGTGGAGTTCATCGCCGTGCGCACGGCGGCGCACCCGCACGCCGACGCGCAGGCCAAGCTGCTGGCCAACTGCCTGGCGCAGGGCCAGGCACTGATGCTGGGCAAGGACACGGCCACGGCGCGCGGCGAGAAGGCCCCCACCGCCTCGGCCACGCTCGACCGCGAGGTGCTGGCGCGGCACCGCAGCTTCCCCGGCAACCGGCCGAGCACGACGCTGGTGCTGGACGCGCTGACGCCGCGCTCGCTGGGCGCGCTGGTGGCCCTGTACGAGCACCGGGTCTTCACCAGCGGCGCGCTGTGGGGCATCAACAGCTTCGACCAGTGGGGTGTCGAGCTCGGCAAGGCGCTGGCCGGCGCGCTGCTGCCGCGGCTGGATCCGGCGCGGCCGCTCGACACCGCCGGCCTCGACGCCAGCACGGCGGGGCTGCTGGCACGGGTGCGCGGATGATCGCGATGCAGCCGCAGACCCTCTCCGACGACCGTCCCGCCATCGTCTTCGACTTCGGCGGGGTGCTGTTCCGCTGGCACCCGCCCTCGATGCTGCGGCGCGTGGTGCCGCACCTGGCGCACGACGAGGCCAGCGCCGCGCACTGGGTGCGTGAGATCTTCCAGGGCTACGGCGGCGACTGGCAGGCCTTCGACCAGGGCCGCGTCGAGGTGCCCGACCTGGTGCGCCGCATCGCGCGCCGCACCGGTGCCGGCGAGGCCGACGTGCAGGCCGTGGTGGACGCGGTGCCGCACGAGTTGCAGCCGATCGAGCCGGCGGTGGCGCTGCTGGCGCGGCTGAAGGCCGCGGGCCGGCGCCTGTACTTCCTGTCGAACATGCCCGCGCCGTACAGCGACCACCTCGAGCGCACGCACGGCTTCGTGCGCTGGTTCGACGACGGCATCTTCTCGGCGCGCGTGCTCGAGGCCAAGCCCGACCGCGCCATCTTCGAGATCGCGCAGCGCCGCTTCGGGCGCGCGCCGCACGAGCTGGTGTTCCTCGACGACCACGTGCCCAACGTGGACGCGGCGCGCACGCTAGGCTGGCAGGCCATCCACTTCGTCGACGCGGCGCAGGCCGAGGCCGAACTGAAGGCGCACGGGCTGGCCTGAGTGCCTGCGACGCGTCACAGGCGCCCGGCCAGCCCGCAAACGAACCGATGCCACCGATCCGCTCCGTCCTGCTCGCGTGTGCCGTCACGGGTGCCGCCACGGCAGCCGCTGCCAACCCCGCCGGCATCGCCTGGGTCCCGATCGGGCAGGGCTTCGAGATCGCGCGCACCGAGACCACGATCGGCCAGTTCCGCCGCTTCGCGCAGGCCGCGGGCCTGGTCACGGAGGCCGAGCGCCGCGGCGGCGGCCAGGTCTACGAGGCGGGCTGGGTCACCAAGCCTGGCTGGACCTGGCGCGCGCCCTTCGGCAACCCCGCGGTGCACGACGACGAGCCGGCGGTGCACGTGACGTTCGACGAGGCGGCGGCGTTTTGCCGCTGGGCCGGGGGCCGGCTGCCGAGCGACGCCGAGTGGCTGCTGGCCGCCTACACCGAGCAGCGCACCGACCCGCCGCCGCCGCTGGCGCGCGGCCGCGCCTACCCGTACCCGACCGGCGAGAGCCCGGTCGGCGCACAGTGCCTCGGCGACTGCGGCCCCGAGGCCGCGCGGCGCGCGGTGCGGCACGGCGCCACGCTGCTGCGCGGCGATGGCCATGCCCGCGCCGGCACCACGGTGCCGGGCGTCAACGGGCTGTTCGACATGGGGGCCAACGCCTGGGAGTGGGTGGACGAGCCGCGCACCCCGCCCGGCTCGGATGCGGGCCGCGCCGAGCGCCGCACGCGCGGCGGCTCGTGGTGGTACGGCGCGGCGCAGATGCGCGCCGAGTTCGAGCAGGGCAAGCCGGCGGACACGGCGGTGGTCTACATCGGGTTCCGCTGCGTGCGCCCGCGCTGAGCCCACGCCGACGCGCGCCGGTGCGGCCGGGCCCGGCCGGGCGCGCGTCGATGGCGCTCAGTCGCGCCAGTCGGGTGGAGGTTGCCGCTGAGCAGCGGCCTCGCCGTCGGCCAGCCAGGCCTCGAGCAGCGTCCAGGCCACCGCCAGCACCACCGGGCCGACGAAGATCCCCACCAGGCCGAAGGCGAACAGGCCGCCGATCACGCCGGCGAAGATCAGCAGCAGCGGCAGGTCGGCACCCATGCGGATCAGCACCGGGCGCAGCACGTTGTCGAGCGTGGCCACGACGGCGGTGAGCGCGAGCAGGAAGATGCCCCAGCCGGTGTCGCCGTTCCAGAACGCCCACAGCGCCGCCGGCACCAGCACGGGCACCGGACCCACCTGCGCGATGCACAGCATGAACACGAGCGCCGTCAGCAGCCCCGCGAACGGCACGCCGGCCAGCGCCAGGCCCGCGCCCGACAGCAGCGACTGCACGATCGCCGTCACGCCGACGCCGAGCGCCACGCCGCGGATCGCATCGCCCGCCAGCTGCACGACCCCCGCGCCGCGCGTGCCGGCCAGGCGGCTGCCGATGCGGCGCGCCAGCCGCGCGGCCTCGTCGCCGTGCGCGTACATCACCGCGGCGATCACCACCGTCAGCAGGAACTGCAGCAGCAGCACACCGATGCCGCCCACCTCGGCGACGAACCAGCGCGTCAGGTTGCCGGCGTAGGGCGACACCTTGGGCAGCAGCTCCGACAGCCCGAGCGCCCGCAGCTGCGCCCAGGCGCCTTCGAGCGCCGGGCCGACCAGCGGCAGCGTGCGCAGCACCTCGGGCAACTGCTCCGGCGGCCGCCAGGACGCGGCCAGCCGGGCCCAGTCGGCGAGCCGGTCGGCGTTGTCGACGATGGTGACGATGGCGCCCACCAGCGGCAGCACGAAGAGCAGGAACAGCAGCAGCGTCATCACCGCCACCGCCAGCCCGCGCCGGCCCCACAGCCAGCCCTGCAGCCGCAGCAGCAGCGGCCAGGTGGCCACGACCACCATCGCCGCCCAGACCAGCGGGCCGAGGAAGGGGCGTGCGATCCAGAACGAGGCCGCCAGCAGGCCGCCGAGGGCCAGCACGGTGAAGGTGGTGCGCGCGAGGTCGCGCCCGCCGGGTCGGGCATCGACCGGCCCGGCGGCGGATGCATCGGCCGGCGGGCCGCCGCCCGGCGCCGATGCCATCAGCGCCTCTTCTCCTCGTAGGGCGCCACCTGCACGGCCTCGATGCGGTAGCCCGACATGCCCATGTAGGAGTCGGTGCGGACGGCCCTGATCGGGCCGCTGACCCACACCGTGTCCATCGAGCGCAGGCCCTTGGCCGGCGTGCGCGGCAGCACGTGGATGATCTGGTTGGCCGGCGGCGGCGGGCTGTGGATGCAGGCGCCGAAATAGGGCACGAGCAGGAACTCCTTCAGCCCTTCCTTGCTGTCCTCCAGCGGCACGACGAAGCCGGGGATGCGCACGCTCTGGCCCTCGATGGCCGGGTTGGCGGGCGCGCTGTCCCAGACCTCGCGCATGCGCTTGAGCATCTTGACGGCGCGCGGGTCGCCGTCGTCGAGCAGCTGGAAGTTCAGGTCCTTGAAGTCCTTGAACGGATCCCAGTTCGGGGGCACCAGCGCCTCCCACTGGATCGTGCGCGGGGCGGCCGGGGAGGCAGGCGTGGCGGGGGTCGTGGCGGGGGGCGCTGCGCCCTGCAGCGGCGGCTTCATCAGCGGCACGCCGTCGCGGGCCTGGGCCTGGGCCTGGGCAGCGGCAGGCAGCAGCAGCGCACCGGCCAGCGCGACCAGCGCGGCCGGCAAGGCCGGCAAGGCCAGCGCAGCGCCGGCGGCGAGGGCGCGGGCCGGCAAGGTGGCGAAGGCGTTCTTCACAGGCGGGGCGAGAGCCCGTCGGCCAGCGACAGGCGATAGGCGCGCCATCCGGGCACAAGGCTGGCAAGCATACCCGCCGCCAGCACGGCACCGAACAGCGCCCACTGCGCCGCCGTCGGCGCGCCCGGCTGCAGCGTGATGCCGAAGCTCTGCTGCACCCAGGGCTGCGTGGCCACCACCGCGGCCGCCGCCGCGGCGGCGCCGAGCAGCGCTCCGGCGCCGGTGACGAGCGCGCCCTCCAGCGCCAGCAGTGCCAGCACGTGGCGCGGGCCGGCGCCCACCGCGCGCAGCACGGCCAGCTCGCGCCGGCGCTCGTTGAGCCCGGCCAGCACCACCGCCACCAGGCCCGCGAGGCTGACCAGCGCCACCAGGCCCGACAGCGCGAGCAGCGCGCGCTCGCCCAGGCCCACCGCCTGCCACAGCTCGTCCAGCGCCACGCCGGGCAGCACCGCGAGCAGCGGCTCGGCCTCGTAGTCGGCCACGAAGCGCTGCACGTTGAAGACCGCCACGCGGTTCTTCAGGCCCACCAGTGCCGCGGTCACGGCCTTGGGCTCGAGGTCGAACTTGCGTGCCGCCTCGGCCGGGATCGCGAGGCCCGGGATCGGCGCCCCGCCGGCCCAGTCGAGGTGGATGGCCTCGATGGCCTGCAGGCTGACATGCACCGTGCGGTCCACCGGCGTGCCGGTGCGGGCCAGCACGCCGACGACGGTGAAGGGCTTGTCGGCGTGCTCGGCGGCCAGGCCGCTCGCCTCCAGGCCATGGGTGAGCGTGATGCGCTGGCCGAGCCCGTAGCCCAGCGCGTCGGCGACCTCGGCGCCGAGCACGGCCTCGTACAGGCCGTCCAGCGTGCCCGCGAAGGCCCGGCCCTGGGCCAGCACCAGCGGCTGGCGCTCGCCGTACAGGAAGCGCTGGAAGTACTCCGTGCTGGTGCCCAGCACCGGGAAGCCGCGGTGCGAGTCGCCCAGGGCGAGCGGCACCACCCAGGCCACGGCCCGGTGCGCCGCGACCGCGCGCACGCCGTCCATCGAGATCTGGTTGGTGGCGCCGCCGACACGGAACACCGCATACAGCATCAGCTGCACCGGGCCCGTGCGGGCGCCGATGACGAGATCGGTGCCGCTGACGGCCTGGCTGAAGCTCGAGCGGATGTCGGTGCGCAGGCGCTCCAGCGCCAGCAGCAGCGCGGTGGCCAGCGCGATGGACAGCACGACGAGCGCGAGCGTGCCGCGCCGGTTCCACGCGCTGGCCGCGGCGATGCCGAGCAGGGCCTTCATGCCGACGCCCCCGCGGTCGCCGTTTCCGTGGCCGTCGCGTCCGTGTCTGCCCTGGCGCGGTTGAGCGCCGGCAGCGACAGCCGCTCGTCGAAGCGGCCGGCCAGCCGCTCGTCGTGGCTGACGAAGACGAGCGTGCTGCCGCGCGCGGCGCAGGCCTCGAGCAGCAGGGTCATGAAGTCGTCGCGGCGTGCGGCGTCCAGCGCCGAGGTGGGCTCGTCGGCGATCACGAGCTCGGGCGCACCGAGCAGCGCCCGCGCCGCGGCCACGCGCTGCTGCTGGCCCACCGACAGCGCCAGCGCGCGCCGGTCGTGCAGAGCCGCGGGCAGGCCCATGCGCTCGAGCAGTTCGCGCGCCGCCGCCGGCGGGCCGCCCGTGCAGCGCGCGGCGCGGTGCGCCGAGAAGCGCGCCGGCAGCAGCACGTTGCCGAGCACGCTCAGGTAGGGCAGCAGGTTGAACTGCTGGAAGATCACGCCGACGTGATCGGCACGGCGCGCGTCGCGGCGCGCCGCGGGCAGCGCGGCCCAGTCCTGGCCGAGCAGCGCGACGCGTCCCGCGTTGGGTGCCGGCCGCGCCACGAGCACGCCGGCCAGCAGTGCCAGCAGCGTGCTCTTGCCGCAGCCGCTCGGCCCGTGCAGGAATACGCTGCGGCCGGCGGCGACTTCCAGCGTGCCGATGTCCAGCAGCAGCGTGCCGGCCGGGCTGCCGGGCCAGGCGAACCGCAGGTCGCGGATCTCGATCACGGGGCTTCGGTCATCGGGTCTCGATCCTGCCGCCTCGGTGCGCCGCGCCCGCTGCGCGGCCCTGAGCGGCTGGGCCCGGGCATGCGGTGCGCGTGCTCAGCGCGGCAGCGTGATGCGCGCGTTCGGCCGCCGCAGCGTGGCCTTGGCCTGGCCGCGCGGCGTGGCGACCTGGACCTCGAGCCGCTTCAGGCGCGGGAAGGCCTCGAACAGCCCCACCTCGACGAAACCCGCCTGCGCGCCCGCCGTGCAGCCGAACTCGAAACTGCCTTCGAGGTCGGCGTGCGCGCTGCCCTGGGCCGGGGCCGGCGCCTTGCCCAGCCCGAGCGGGGCCGAGGCCAGCTCCACCTTGCCGGCCGTGCAGCCGGCCGCGCCGTCGATGCGGAACAGCGTGGCCGCATCGCGCAGCCGGGCCACCGCCGCGGCCACCGCGGCGCGCTCGGCGTCGGTGCGCGGCGCGCGCTCGAAGCCGACCAGGTTGTCCAGTGGCGTGTCCAGCTCGATCACCACGCGAGCGGCCTCGACGGCGATGTCCAGCCGCGCGACCCCGTGCTCGTGGGCCTTTCCGGCATGGGCGATGCCGAGGGCTGTGCTGCCGGCCAGGGCGAGCAGCAGCATGGCCGGCAAGCCGCGGCGGACGCGGGAGGGAAGGAACGGGTCGAGAGGAAGCAGGTGCATGCGCGGGCGGATTGGCGTGCTTAACGGCGCGGGAGTGGGATTGTCGCCGCGTCCCGTCGGCCGCGCATGCCCCCACGTCGCCGCGGCTTCGTCCGGCCCGGCGTGCAGGGTTCGCCGGCGCCGGGCCCGGGTGCCGGGTGCAGCGCCAGTCAGGCCGGCTCGGGCGCCGGCTGGCGCCGCGGCGCCGGCGGCCGCCAGGCCTGCGGCGCCGGCACCTCGGGCAGGTCCTCGGCGAAGGCTTCGCTGCGGAACCACGCCGGCACCGTGTCGGCGAAGGCGGGCGGCTCGGGACGGCGGCGATCGGCGGTGAAGTCGAACGGGAACATCGCGGCTCCAGCAGGGGGCGGCCGCGTGGGCGTGGATGCGCGGCCGGACGGAAATGCATGCTCGCACCCGCATGTGGCAGCCGTGTGTCGGGCCGGCCGCGGCGTAGCATCGGCGCCATGCCCGCCACGCTCGAAGGCCAGCTCGTCGTCGCCATCTCCTCGCGCGCGCTGTTCGACTTCGAGGAGGAGAACCGCGTCTTCGAAGCCGCCGACGACCGCGCCTACATGCGGCTGCAGCTCGAGCGGCTGGAGCAGCCGGCGCAGCCGGGCGTGGCGTTCTCGCTCGTCAACAAGCTGCTCGCCTTCAACCAGGATGGCCAGCCCCGCGTGGAGGTGGTGATCCTGAGCCGCAACGACCCCGTCTCCGGCATGCGGGTGTTCCGTTCCGCCCGCCGCTACGGGCTGCCGGTGCAGCGCGGGGTGTTCACCCGCGGCCAGAGCCCGTGGCGCTACCTGGAGCCGCTGGCGGCCAACCTGTTCCTCAGCACCAACGAGGCCGACGTGCGCTCGGCCCTGGCCGCGGGCGTGCCGGCGGCGCGCGTGTTCCCGCAGAGCGCGCGTGCCTCCGAGGCCCACCCCGACGAAGTGCGCATCGCCTTCGACGGCGACGCGGTGCTGTTCTCCGACGAGGCCGAGCGCGTGTACCAGCGCGAGGGCCTGGCCGCCTTCCAGGACCACGAGCACGCGCGCGCCGCCACGCCGCTGGCGCCCGGCCCCTTCAAGCCGCTGCTGGAGGCGCTGCACCGCCTGCAGCAGCAGCCGGCCGCTGCCATGCGGCTGCGCACCGCGCTCGTCACCGCCCGCAGCGCACCGGCCCACGAGCGCGCGATCCGCACGCTGATGGCCTGGCAGATCGACGTCGACGAGGCCATGTTCCTCGGCGGCCTGCCCAAGGGCCGCTTCCTGCGCGAGTTCGAGCCCGACTTCTTCTTCGACGACCAGACGGGTCATGTCGAGAATGCGGCGCCGCACGTGCCGGCGGGGCATGTGGCTTCGGGGGTCGTGAACGACGGGTAGGGGCCGGGTGGGGCCCCGGTCTGGCCCTGGTCTGGCCCTGTCTTGCCGTGGGCGGGCCGGGCTTGTGGTCGCTGCGGTCTCGGTGCTTGGGCTGCGGGCCGCGCGGCCGGGTCTCGCCCCGGCGGGCGACCCCCTTTCTTTGCTCGTGCAAAGAAAGGGGGCAAAGAAACACGTGGATGCCCGGATGCGATGGCGCGCTGCGGAGGCGGTCCGCATGGCGCCTGCACGCCTGGGCAACGGACACCCTCGAACCCGCAGCCCGCTTCGGGTTGCGCTCGACAGTTCGGCGCCGGCGCCGGCGCCGGCCGAGGCGGCAGGGGCTGTGCTGGCACATGAGGCCTCCGACCCGGTCGCTTGCCGTGTTCGGTGGATCGACGTGTGCGCCAGGGTTGCCACCTCCCCAGCGCTTGCCATGTCCGCAGCCCGGCCGACCCGCACTGCCCCGTTGTCCCGGTGGCCAGGATCGTCGATGCCAAGGACGACGCGACGGCCGCGCGGGCTACAGGTCGCCGGGCTTCAGGCCGGTGTGCTTGGCCACACGGGCCGGCATCTTCGGGCCGATCTCGTCGCCATCATGGAAGGCGAACACCACGTCGGGCCAGCCGGCACGCTCCAGCGTCTTGTGCGAACCGGTCTGCCGCTTGATCCGCCAGCCCACGCGCTGCAGCGCCGCCAGCACCTGCCGTGCCTTGGCTGCCGGCCAGGCGCTCACGCGGCGCTGGGGAGGCTGAAGCGGATCTCCAGCGGCTGGGCCTCGCCGTGTTCCAGCCGGTCGGCCAGCACGCGCAAGGCCAGGATCTCTGCCTTGGCCATGGCTTCAGCCGCGCTGGCGCCGTACGCCAGCACGCCGGGCAGCTGCGGCACCTCGGCCAGCCACCGGCCATCGTCTTCAAGCTCGCATTCCAGTTCGAAGTTCATGGCTGCGCCCCAGGTCCGCTGGCAGTGTACCGGCCGGGCCCGCTGAAGCCACCACAGGGAGGGCCCGCATGGCCACCATGAAGTCCAAGAAGACAGGCAGCACCTTCGTCTGCGTCGATGCGCTCGAGCACGCCGACGACAAGCGCAAGAGCATCCCGACGGCCGAGCACCAGAGCCTGACGACCGGCGCCGCGCGCAAGCCCATGCAGGTCAGCCATTCGCGCAGCGTGTCGAACGCCGATCGCCTGAAGGCCGAGAACGAGGCCCGAACCACGACCGGGGCCCGCGCAGCTCGTCTGGCGCGGCAGGGATCCACAGGAGTGGATGGACCGCGTCGTCAACCCACCGCCGCCCTGCATCCCGGCCGGCGCCGACGAGACCGATTCCCGCGCGCACGAACAGAACCGGCCCAATCCCATGATCCTGGGCGACGGCCTGCCGGTGAGGGCGAGCCTGGCGGAGCGCGAGGGTCTTCGAGCTTGGGTTCGCGGAGCGAGGAGATTCAGGGGGCAAGAGCGGCTGCAGGACGACTGCAGGCGGCATGCGGCGTTCAGGTCGAGCCGATGCGGCGTGGTTCCCAACGGGCGCGGCCCGGAGTGCACCATGTCCAATCCCTATCATGAACTCATGGAGACAACGACAACAGCGGTTCAGGCGTTCATCGAACGCTGGCAGGGAGTGACGGCGAGCGAGCTGGCCACCGCCCAGACCTTCGTGATGGACCTGTGCGAGCTGCTGGGCGTGTCCAAGCCGCACCCCACGCCGGCGCAGGACTACATGTTCGAGCGCCCCGTGACCTTCAGCCACGGCGACGGCTCCAGCAGCGCCGGCCGCATCGACTGCTACCGGCGCGGCCACTTCGTGCTGGAGGCCAAGAAGCTGAAGGCCGGCGCCCACACCAAGGGATTCGACGACGGCCTGCTGCGTGCCCGCAGCCAGGGCGAGAGCTACGCCCGTGCGCTGCCGGCCGAGGAAGGCCGCCCGCCCTTCGTCATGGTGGTGGACGTCGGCACCGTCATCGAGGTCTACGCCGAGTTCAGCCGCAGCGGCGGCACCTACACGCCCTTCCCCGACCCGCGCAGCCATCGCATCCTGCTCGCCGACCTGGCCAAGCCCGAGGTGCTGGAGCGGCTGCGCAAGATATGGACACGACCGGATGACCTGAACCCGGCGTCGATCGCCGCCAAGGTCACCCGGGATGTGTCCAACAAGCTGGCCCTGCTCGCCCGCTCGCTCGAACAGGCGGGGCACGCGCCGCAGACCGTGGCCGCGTACCTCTCGCGCTGCCTGTTCAGCATGTTCGCGGAGGACGTCGAACTGCTGCCCAAGGGCTCTTTCCAGGCGCTGCTGCTGCAGCACCGCGAGAACCCCGTCACGCTGCAGCTGATGCTGCGCAGCCTGTGGGCCGACATGGACCGGGGCGGCTTCTCGGTGGCGCTGGTGCAGTCGGTGCTGAAGTTCAACGGCAAGCTGTTCAAGGGCGGCAGTGCCGACGGCTACAGCCTGCTGCTCACGCCCGAGCAAGTCGACCTGCTGGTGCAGGCCGCCCGCGCCAACTGGCGCGAGGTCGAGCCCGCCATCTTCGGCACCCTGCTGGAACGCGCGCTGGACCCCGACGAACGCCACGCCCTGGGCGCCCACTACACGCCGCGCGCCTACGTGGAACGGCTGGTGCTGCCCACCATCATCGAGCCCCTGCGCGCCGAGTGGGCCAACGCCCAGGCCGCCGCGCTGCTGCTGGCGCACGAGGCCGCCGAGCTGGAGGCCCACCCGCCCGAGGTCAAGACCAAGAAGGACTTCGCCGCGCTCGACCGGCACAAGGCCGCCGTGCGCGCCAAGTGGGCCGAGGCCCGCCGGCAGGTGGGTGTCTTCCTGCACCGCCTGTGCACCCTGCGCGTGCTGGACCCGGCCTGCGGCAGCGCCAACTTCCTGTACGTGACGCTGGAGCACCTGAAGCGCCTGGAAGGCGAGGTGCTGAACCAGCTCAGCGCCCTGGGCGACACCCAGGACGCGCTGGACCTGGCCGGCGAGACCGTCACCCTGCAGCAACTGCGCGGCGTGGAGCTGAACGAGCGCGCCGCCGCGCTGGCCGAGCTGGTGCTGTGGATCGGCTTCCTGCAGTGGCACATCCGCACCCAGGGGCGCGCCAACGTGGCCGAGCCCGTGGTGCACGACTACGGCAACATCGAGCACCGCGACGCCGTGCTGGCCTACGACCGCCAGGAGCCGATGCTTGATGCCGCCGGCAAGGTGCTGACCCGCTGGGACGGCGAGACCGTCAAGCCGCACCCCGTGACGGGCCAACCCGTGCCCGACGAAGCCGCCCGGGTGGTGCAGTGGCACTACGTGAACCCCCGGCAGGCCGCCTGGCCGAAGGCCGACTTCATCGTCGGCAACCCGCCCTTCATCGGCAACAAGCGCATGCGGGTGGCCCTGGGCGACGGCTACGCCGACGCCCTGCGCGCCGCATGGCCCGAGGTGCCCGAGAGCGCCGATTTCGTCATGTACTGGTGGCACAAGGCCGCCGAGACGGTGCGCCAGGGCCAGGCCGAGCGCTTCGGCCTGATCACCACCAACAGCCTGACGATGATCTTCAACCGGCGGGTGATCGAGGCGCACCAGACCGCCACCCCGCCGCTGAGCCTGGCCTACGCCGTGCCCGACCACCCGTGGGTCGACAGCGCCGACGGCGCGGCGGTGCGCATCTCCATGTCCGTGGGCGTGCGCGGCAGCGCCGAGGGCAGGCTGCAGACCGTCACCCAGGAGCGGGAGGCCGACGGCGGCGAGGTGGCCGTCGAGCTGCTGACCCGGCAGGGCGTCATCCATGCCGACCTCAAGGTCGGCGCCAACGTCGCCGGGGCGAGGCGGCTGCAGGCCAATGACCGGCTGTCGAACCGTGGCGTGATACCCCACGGGGCGGGGTTCACCGTCACCCCAGACGAGGCTCGGAGCCTGGGCCTTGGCACCGTGCCGGGCCTGGAGAAGCACATCCGCCCCTACCGCAACGGCCGCGACCTGACCGGCACGCCCCGGGGCGTGCTTGTCATCGACCTGTTCGGGCTCCAGGCCGACGAGGTGCGGCAGCGTTTCCCGGCGGTCTATCAGTGGCTGCTGGAGCGGGTCAAACCCGAGCGGGACCAGAACCCCCGCCCGAAGCGGCGCAACTTCTGGTGGCGGTTCGCGGAGGACCAGCCCCGGATGCGGGAGTCCATCGAGGGCTTGCCGCGCTACATCGTCACCGGGCAGGTGGCGAAGCACCGGGTGTTCCAGTGGCTGGACGCCTCCATCCTGCCGGACGACAAGCTCATCGCCGTGGCCAGCGCCGACGCCCTGCACCTGGGAGTGCTGTCCAGCGGAGTGCATGGCGCCTGGGCGCTGACGGCTGGTGGGCGCTTGGGGGTCGGCAACGACCCGGTTTACAGCAAGTCCACCTGCTTCGAGGCGTTCCCCTTCCCCGACCTGGACGCCGCCGGGGCGCTGGCCGAGCGCATCCGCACGCTGGCCGAGCAAATCGACGCCCACCGCAAGGCCCAGCTCGCGGCCCACCCGGACGCCACGCTCACGGCCACCTACAACGTGCTGGAGAAGCTGCGCAGCGGCGATGCGCTGACCGCCAAGGAGAAGGTGGTCCACGAACACGGCCTGGTCGGCGTGCTCAAGAGCCTGCACGATGAGCTGGACGCTGCCGTGCTGCAGGCCTACGGCTGGGCCGACCTGACCCTGCCGGCCGACACCGACACGCTGCTGCTGCGGCTGGTGGAGCTGAACGCCAAGCGCGCGGCCGAGGAAGCGGCCGGCACGGTGCGCTGGCTGCGCCCGGAGTTCCAGCAGGCGGGGCAAGGCGAGCAGGCGGCGCTGGAGACCGGGGCGGAGGACGAGGGCGAGGAAGAGACCACCGACGTGAAGCCTACCCAGGCCGCCGTGGTGCAGCGCCCGTGGCCCACGGGGCTGACCGAGCAAATCAAGGCCGTCGCCGAGGTGCTGGCCAGTGCCGGGCGCAGCCTGGACCTCGAAGGGCTGGCCGGGCACTTCAACGCCCGGGGTCGCTGGCGCGACCGCCTGCCCACGCTGCTGGACACCCTGGTGGCCTTGGGCCGCGCCCGCGTGGTGGACGGTGGCCGCTGGGTTGACGCCGGGGTGTAGCCGACGCAGCCCGACTGCCGATGGGTGGCAGTGCTGAGCATCAGGCCCGGCAGAACTTCACCCGGGCTTCGGCGCCCCTGGGAGCCAGACCCATGAAGACCAACCGGCTGGCGCGCTGCGGCGCCGAGCCATCGAGCGCCACTCGAAGCGCGCCGTGCGCGCGCGGGTGTTGCGAGCCCAAGCGCGCCCATGCCATGCGGCCCGCCTCCGCAGCGCGCTGCCCTCCCAAGACATCCACGTGTTTCTTTGCCTCCTTTCTTTGCACGAGCAAAGAAAGGAGGTCGCCTGCCGGGGCGAGACCCGGCCGCGCGGCACCCCGCCGAAGCCCCGCCGAAGCCCCTCCAGACGGGCCACGAGAGGCTCGGGCCGCCAGGGGCAGCCACCTCACGCCGCCGAGAACTCCTTCTCGTGCATCCAGGCCGCGTGCCTGGGCGCGCGCCGCGTGCGGCTCCACTCCTCCAGCATCGCCCACTTCACCTCGTCGAGCCGGCGCGACATCTCCGGCGTCGCCGTGTCCGCCGCCAGCTCGATGCGATGCCCGTTGGGGTCGAAGAAGTAGATCGACCGGAAGATCGTGTGGTCGGTGGGGCCCACCACGTCGACACCGGCCGCCTGCAGCCGCTTCTGCGTCGCCTCGAGCGTCTTCACGCTGTCGACCTTGAAGGCGATGTGCTGCACCCAGTCCGGCGTGTTCGGGTCCTTGCCCATGCCGGGCGAGTTCGGCAGCTCGAAGAAGGCGAGGATGTTGCCGCCGCCGGCGTCGAGGAAGACGTGCATGTAGGGGTCGGGCGCGTGCGTGCTCGGCACCTGGTCCTCGGCGATCGCGAGCACGAACTCCATGCCCAGCATCTCGCGGTACCAGTCGACGGTCTCCTTGGCGTCGCGGCAGCGGTAGGCGACGTGGTGGATGCGCTCGATCTTCATGTCCGGGTCTCCGGCAGGGCGCGTGGGCGCAGAAGGGCGGGGCGCCGACGGGCGCCGACGGGCGCCCGGGCCGGTGATGATGCGCCGCCGGCGCGTGGCGGCGCGTTGACCCCGGTCAAGGCCGGGGCGGCGCGGCACCTGCCCGAAGGTCGTGCGACCATCGCGGCATGGTGCGGCGCGTGCTCGGTCTGCTGCTGTGGCGGCTGCTGGCCGCCACCAGTCTGCTGCTGGGGCTGGTCGGCGTGTTCGTGCCGGGCCTGCCCACGGTGCCGTTCCTGCTGCTGGCGGCGTGGGCGGGTGGCAAGGGCTGGCCTGCGCTCGAGGCCTGGCTGCTCGCGCACCCGCGCCACGGCCCGGCCATCCGCCGCTGGCGCGACCACCGGGCGGTGCCGCGCCGCGCCAAGTGGCTGGCCAGCGCGACGATGCTCGCCAGTGCCGCGCTGGTCGGCCTGTCGTCCGCCCCGGCCTGGCTCAAGCTCGGGATGGTGCTGCTGCTGGCCTGCGTGGCCACGTGGCTGTGGCGGCGGCCCGAGCTCTGATGGCTGTGATGGCACGGCCGGCGCGTGGGCCGCGCCGCGATCACGTTGCGCGCGCTTTGCGTCAGAGCAAAGTCGCCCGCCGCCGGCCGCTCTAGATTGCGCTTCGGCGGCGGTGCGGGGCATCGGGCCCAGGCTGCCGGCCGCGGGAGCCTTGCATGTACCGACATCTCCTCGTCCCCATCGACGGCTCCGACCTCAGCGACCGGGCCATCCGCGAGAGCATCGAGCTGGCCCGGCAGCTGGGTGCGTCGATCACCGGCTTCGTGGCCGAGCCGCTGGCGCCGCTGCCCGCGCCCGGGCAGCCGCAGAGCCTGATGCGCAAGGAGGCGCTCGACCACGACGCGCTGACCGAGTCGCACGCGCGCGAGATCCTGACGCGCTTCGAGGCCCAGGCGCGGGCGGCCGGCGTGCCGTTCGTCGGGCGGCACTCGCAGGCGCCGCGCGTCGACCGCGCGATCGTCGCCGAGGCCGAGGCCCAGGGCTGCGACATGATCGTGATGGTGACCCACGGCCGCGGTGCGTTCGGCGAGTTCCTGTTCGGCTCGCAGACCAAGGCCGTGCTGTCGGGGAGCAACCTGCCGCTGCTGGTGCTGCACTGAGGCGCGCCGCGGCGGGGCGGCGCATCCGGGGGGCCGGTCTGCGGCCGGGTCTGCGGGTACGATGGGCTCCGCGTCGATCCCGGCGCGCCTTCGAGCCCACCCGATGTCGTCCGGCAAGATCCTCGTCGCCCAGGGCGGCGGTCCCACCGCGGTCATCAACCAGAGCCTGGCCGGCGTCGTGCTCGAGGCGCGACGCCACCAGGGCGTGCGTCTGGTCTACGGTGCCCGCCACGGCGTGCGCGGCATCGTCAACGAGGACCTGGTCGACCTGACGCGCGAGACCAGCCACAACCTCGAGCTGGTCGCCGGCACGCCCGCCTCGGCGCTGGGCAGCACGCGCGACAAGCCGGACCTGAAGTACTGCCACGAGATCTTCCGCGTGCTGCAGGCGCACGCGATCGAGCACTTCTTCTACATCGGCGGCAACGACAGCGCCGACACCGTGCGCATCGTCGCCGAAGAGGCCACGAAGGCCGGCTACCCGCTGCGCGCGATCCACATCCCCAAGACGATCGACAACGACCTGGTCGGCAACGACCACACGCCGGGCTTTCCGAGTGCGGCACGCTTCGTGGCCCAGGCCTTCGCCGGGGCCAACCTCGACAACGCGGCGCTGCCGGGGGTCTATGTCGGTGTCGTGATGGGCCGCCACGCGGGCTTCCTCACCGCCGCCAGCGCACTGGGTAAGAAGTTCCCGGACGACGGCCCGCACCTGATCTACCTGCCCGAGCGCGTGTTCGACGTCGGGCGCTTCCTCGCCGACGTGAAGGCGACGCACGAGCGCCACGGCCGCTGCGTGATCGCCGTGAGCGAGGGCATCCACGACGCCGGCGGGCAGCCGATCATCACGACGCTGGCCAAGGACATCGAGAAGGACGCCCACGGCAACGTGCAGCTGTCGGGCACCGGCGCGCTGGCCGACCTGCTGTGCGAGGAGATCAAGCAGAAGCTGAAGATCAAGCGCGTGCGCGGCGACACCTTCGGCTACCTGCAGCGCAGCTTCGTCGGCTGCGTCAGCGACGTCGACGCCCGCGAGGCGCGCGAGGTCGGCGAGAAGGCGGTCCAGTACGCGATGTGGGGCGACCGCAACGGCAGCGTCGCGATCCGCCGCACCGGCTTCTACTCGGTGGACTACGAGCTGCAGCCGCTCGAGGCCGTGGCCGGCCGGACGCGCGTGATGGAGGACGAGTTCATCGACGCCGCCGGCACCGGCGTGACCGACGCGTTCCGCCTGTACCTGCGGCCGCTGCTCGGCTCGGGCATGCTCGACGCCTACCGGCTGCGGCCCAACGCGGTGCCCAAGGTGCTGCACCGCGGCTGACCCGCGCGCGCACCGGTCCGGCCATGCACGTGGGCATCCTCACCGGCGGGGGCGACTGCCCCGGCCTCAACGCGGTGATCCGCGCCGTGACGCTGTCGCTCGTGCGCCAGTGCGGGGCGCGCGTCACGGGCATCGAGCGCGGTTTCCACGGCCTGGTCGAGCGGCGCTCGCGGCCGCTGGCGCCGGCCGACGTGGCGCACATCCTGGCCGAGGGCGGCACCATCCTCGGCACGCACAACGCCTGCGACCCGTTCCGCTGGCAGGGCGCCGACCGCTCGGCCGACGCGCTCGACTACGCGCGCAGCCTCGGCCTCGACGCGCTGGTCGTCATCGGCGGCGACGGCACGATGGACATCGCCCACCGCATCGGGCAGCTCGGGCTGCCGGTGGTCGGCGTGCCCAAGACGATCGACAACGACCTGCCGGCCACCGAGCGCACCTTCGGCTTCGACAGCGCGGTGGCGGTGGTGGCCGAGGCGCTGGACCGCGTGGCCACGACGGCCCGCAGCCACGGCCGCGTGATGATCGTCGAGACGATGGGGCGCTACGCCGGCTGGATCGCGCTGGCCGGCGGCATGGCCGGCGGCGCCGATGCGATCCTGCTGCCCGAGCTGCCGTTCTCGGTGGACGCGGTGGCCACTTTCGCCAAGGCGCGCGAGCGCGACAACGGCTGCACGCTGGTTTGCATCGCCGAAGGGGCGCGGGCCGAGGGGCAGGGGCTGGTGGTGCGCGAGACGATCGCCTCGAGCCCCGACCCGCTGCGCCTGGGCGGGGTGGGCGGCTGGCTGCAGCAGCAGCTGCAGCCGCGCCTGGACAGCGAGGTGCGCAGCACGCTGCTCGGCCACACGCAGCGCGGCGGCACGCCGACGGCCTACGACCGCGTGCTGGCCACGCGCTTCGGCTGGGCCGCCGCCGAGCTGGTGCGCGAAGGCCGCTTCGGCCGCATGGTGGTGCTGCGCGGCGAGGAGATCGACAGCGTCGAGATCGCCGGCATCGCCGGCCGCAGCCGCCCGGTGCCGCCCGACCACCCGCTGCTGCGCGCCGCGCGCGACACCGGCGTGATGCTCGGCCACTGAACCGCCACGCCCGGCCACGCCGCCGCATGCCATGACCCTGCCCCCGCCCGTGCCCGGAACCCGCCTCGACATCGGCGGGCTGGCCTGCTGGACCGCCGGCAGCGGCCCGCCGCTGGTGCTGGTGCACAGCGTCAACGCCGCCGCGTCGGCCGCCGAGGTTCGGCCGCTGTTCGAGGACGGCCTGGCGACGAACACCGTGTACGCGCCCGACCTGCCCGGCTTCGGCAGCTCGCCGCGCGAGCCGCGCGAGTACACGCCGCGCCTGATGACGGACGCGGTGCTCGCCGTCGTGCGCGCGGTGCGCGAGCGCCACGGCCCCGCCCCGCTGCCGGCGCTGGCGGTCTCGCTCGGCAGCGAGTTCCTCGCGCGGGCGGCGAGCGAGCAGCCGGGCTGGTTCGAGCGCATCGCCCTGGTCAGCCCCACCGGGCTCGACGGCACCGCGCTGCGCCGCGGCGCGGCCGGCTCCACGCGGCAGGTGCCCGGCGTGCTGCCGCTGGTGTCGCTGCCGCTGTGGTCGCAGGCGCTGTTCGGCGGCCTCACGCGGCCCGGCGTCGTGCGCTACTTCCTCGAGCGCACCTGGGGCGGCAAGGCGATCGACGAGGCGATGTGGGACTACGCGGTGCGCACCGCGCGCGAACCGGGGGCCCGCTTCGCGCCCCTGGCCTTCCTGTCGGGCAAGCTGTTCAGCGCCGACATCGGCACGGTGTACGAGTCGCTCGCGCTGCCGGTGTGGGCGAGCCACGGCACGCGCGGCGACTTCACCGACTACCGCGCCAAGCGGCTCTTCGAGGGCCGGCCGAACTGGCGCTTCGACGTGTTCGAGGGCGGCGCGTTGCCGTATTTCGAGCACCGCGCCGAATTCGCGGCGCGCTGGCGCGGGTTCCTGGGCGGCGGCTGAGAGGGCGAGAGGCACCAAGGGCCTGCTGCGGGCCCCGCGCGCCGCGCCTCAGAGCGCCTTCACGGCGAGCTTGAAGTCGGGGTCCTCGGGGAACGGCCGGATCGCGAAGCCGAGCCGCGTCATCAGGCGCAGCATGCCGGCGTTCTCGGCCAGGATCAGCCCGACGATCTCGGCCAGGCCGCGCGCGCGCGCCGCGTCGACGATCGCGAGCATCAGGCGTGTGCCGAGGCCGCGGCCCGTCATGTCGTCGGCGACGACGAGCGAGAACTCGCAGCTCGTGCCGTCGGGGTTGATGATGTAGCGGCTGACGCCGACGATCCGCTCGCGGCCGGGTGGGTCGCCGTCGGCGCCGGCCGGGCGGTCGCGCACCACCGCCACCAGCGCCATCTCGCGGTCGTAGTCGATCAGCGTGTAGCGCGCCAGCATCCGCGCCGGCAGCTCGGGCATGTGGCTGGCGAAGCGGAAGTAGCGGCTCTCGGGCGACAGCTCGCGCACGAAGGCCTGCAGCATCTCGGCGTCGTCGGGGTGGATGGGTCGCAGCGTGTACACGCCACCGCCTTCCAGGGGCCACTGCTGCTCGCGGCTCGCCGGGTAGGGCAGGATCGCCAGGTGCGGGTAGCCGTCGTGGCCCGCGGCACCCGGCTCGACGACGATGCGGGCATCGACCGCCACCGCGCCCGTGGCGTCGACGACGATCGGGTTGATGTCCATCTCGCGCAGCTGGGGCAGCGCGCAGACCATCTCGCTCACCCGCAGCAGCACGCGCTCCAGCGCGTCGGTGTCGGCCGCCGGCGCGCCGCGCCAGGGGCCCAGGATCGTGGCCGCGCGGGCCCGCTCGATCAGGCGGCGCGCCAGGAACTGGTTGAGCGGCGGCAGCTCCATCGCGCGGTCGGCGATCAGCTCGACCATCGTGCCGCCGGCGCCGAAGGTGATCACGGGCCCGAACGGGTCGTCGGTGGTCACGCCGACGTAGACCTCGCGCGCCGCACCTCCCGGCGTGCCGCGGCCGCCCGCGGCCATCGGCTGCACCGTCACGCCGTGGATGCGTGCCTGCGGTGCGGCGCGGCGCACCGCGGCGAGCAGCTCGTCATGGCGCTCGCGCACCTGCGCGGCGGTGGCCACGTCGAGCGCGACGCCGTGCACGTCGCTCTTGTGCACGATGTCGGGAGAGTCGATCTTCAGCGCCACCGGGTAGCCGAGCTGGCTGGCGATCAGCATCGCCTCGTTGGCGCTGCGCGCCAGCATCGTCCGTGTCACCGGGATGTGGAAGGCCGCCAGCAGCGCCTTGCTCTCCATCTCGGTCAGCACCCTGCGCCGCTCGGCGAGCACGCCCTCCACCAGCAGCCGCGCGCCCTCGGTGTCGGGCGCCGGACCGCCGGCCAGCGGCGGCGGCGTCTGCTGCAGAAGCTGCTGGTTGCGGTAGTAGCTGGCGATGCCATGGAAGGCATCGACCGCGCTCTCGGGCGTGCGGAACACCGGCAGGCCGCGCGCCGACAGGCGCTCGCGCGCCGGCCGGGTGGACGCCTCGCCGAGCCAGCAGGCGAGCGTGGGCTTGGCCGCGGGCGAGAACACCTCCAGCACGGCGTCGGCCACGGCCGACGGGTCGCCGCCGGCCTTGGGCGAGTGGATCAGCAGCACGCCGTCGGCGGCGGGGTCGGCGATGGCCCGCTCGAGGGCCTGCTGGTAGGCCGGGCCGTCGGCCTCCTCGCCCAGGTCGGCGACCTCGCCCACGTCGAGCCCGAGCTGCCCGGCCCAGTCGGCGGCCAGCACCGCCGGGCCGCCGCCGTTGGTGACGATGGCCAGCCGCGTGCCCACCGGCCGGTAGCGCGAGGCCAGGCACTGCGCTGCCGAGACCAGCTGCGTGAACTGCCGCACGCGCACCGCGCCGGCGCGGCGCAGCGCGGTGTCGAACACCTCGTCGGCCCCGACGATGGACGCCGAGTGCGTCAGTGCCACGCGGGACCCGGCGGCGCGCCGGCCGGCCTTCATCACGACCACCGGCTTGGCGCAGGCCGCCGCGCGCAGCGCGCTCATGAACGGCCGCGCCTGGCGGATGCCCTCGAGGTAGACCAGGATGCCCTGCGTGGACGCATCGGCGGCGAGGTAGTCGAGCACCTGCGGCAGCTCGACCGCCGTGTTGGGCCCGAGCGAGACCACCGCCGAGAAGCCCACCCCTTGCGCACGCGCCCAGTCCAGCATCGAGGCGGTCAGCGCGCCGGACTGCGACACCAGTGCCAGCGGCCCCTTGGCGGCGCAGCCGCCCAGCGTGCTGGCGTCGAAGTGCAGCGCGGGCCGCTGCAGCCCCATGCTGTTGGGGCCCAGCAGGTGCACCCCGTGTCGCTGCGCGATGCGGTGCAGTTCGGCGCAAGCGTCCAGCGGCAGGTTCGAAGACAGCACCAGCGCCGCCCGGCAGCGGACCCGGCCGGCGATCTCCAGCGCCGCTGCCGCCGTCTGCGGCGGCAGGGCGATCAGCGCCAGGTCGGCCCGCGCGGTGGCCAGGTCGGCGAGCGTGCCGCTCATGCCGACGTCGAGCCAGGTCAGCTGGCCGCCATAGCCGGCCGCCACGCTCGCGGCGAGCGCCTCGCGCAGCTGGCGCGCCATCGGCGTCGGCGGTGCGGCCTGCGGGTCGCCGGCGAAGACGACCAGGGAGCGCGGCTCGAACAGCGGGGTCAGGTAGTGGCGGTCCATCGGGAAGGGGCGGCGCCCGCTGGGTGGGGACGGGAGGCAGCTCGGCGACGAGCCCGACGCAGCATAGGCCGGCAAGCCTTGCGCCGGCATGAAATGGGGCAGGCCGGGGCGGCCTTCATGGGTGCACTGAACGCGCGCCGCGTGACGCAACGGAGCGTGGTCCGGCCGTGAAGGTGAAGCATGAAGCCCGGCCCGGCCGTCTTCCGTGCCGGTAGTGCCCTGCTGTCGGCGCTGGCCCCGGCCCCTGCGAGCGCGCAGCCCGCGCGCGTGCCGAAGTGGCTGCTGTTGGACCTGTCGGGCGAATCGCTGGTCGACGCCGAGTCCGCGAAGGCGGTGGTCAGGGAGGACGTACCGGCGAAGGTGTGGAAGCTCGATCCGCAAGGCAAGTGGACCTGCCTCGGCCAGGTCGAGGGCGGGCTCACCCGCGAGGGCACCTGCGTGGTCACGCCGCGCGTCGTGCCGCTGCCGCGCACCGGCACCGTGCGTGCGGTGCCGTGGCGGCCCGAGAAGGCGGCGCCCACCTTCGATGCCAGGCCGGGTGCGACCGCCGACCCGTGCCAGGCGCTGGCGCGCGACGGGCTGAAGGAAGCCGCCGGCGCCGTGGCGTCGGCGCTGGTCAAGACCTGGCCGTGGCCGGCCCGCTGCCGCCGGCGGCGGCCGCATCGGCGGGATAGAGCCCGCGCTGGCGCGCCATCAGCCGTGTCAGGCCGAACAGCGCGTCGAGGTTCGGCGTCGGCTGGCCGAGGCGCAGGCCGATCTCGCGCACCGCGCCCACCAGCGCGTCCAGCTCCAGCGGCCGGCCGGCCTCGAGGTCGTGCTGCATCGAGGTCCTGAACGCGCCGAGCCGGCGCGTGACCTCGTGGCGCTGCTCGGGCGTCTGCCCGATCGGCAGGCCGATCGCGGCGCCGATGGCCTGGGCCTCGAGCATCACCGCGCTGGCCAGGCCCCGCACCAGCGGGTCGTCGAGCACGCGGTCGACCGTGGCCCCGGTGAGCGCCGAGATCGGGTTCATGGTCATGTTGCCCCAGAGCTTGAACCAGACGTCGCGCTGGACGCGGTCCGAGCGCGTGACGTCGAAGCCGGCGCGCTCCAGCAGCGCCGCGATGCGGCCGAGGGCGTCGTCGGGCGCGCCTACGGCGTTGCCGACGATCAGGCCGCGGCCGTTGACGTGGCGCACGACGCCCGGCTCGGGCGTGGCGGCCGACAGGTGCACGACGCAGCCGACCGTGCGCGCGGGCGGCAGCAGCGCCGCGACGCCGCCGCCGGGATCGACGGCGTCGAGCCGGGCGCCGTGCAGCGGGCCGTCGAGACCGTCGAGGCCGTCGAAGAACCACCAGGGCACGCCGTTCATCGCCGACAGCACGCGCGTGTGCGGCCCGCACAGCGCCGCCACCGCCGGCGCGGCCGCGGCCAGCGCCGGCCCCTTGACCGCGAGGACGACCAGGTCCTGCACGCCGAGCGCGGCCGGGTCGTCGCTCGCCCGCAGCGCGACGGTCTCGCGGCCCTCGGCCGACTCGAGCACCAGGCCCCGCGTGCGCACGGCCGCGAGCGTGGCGCCGCGCGCCAGCGCGCTCAGCGTGACCTCCGGCCCGAGCCGTCCGAGCCAGCCGGCGAACACGCCGCCGATGGCACCCAGGCCCACGATCGCGATCTTCATGCCGCGGCAGTCTACGCGGCGCGCGGCCGTGCCCGGCGCCTTGCCAAGGGCAGGGCTGCCCGGCTGTAATCGGCCCTCGATTCACGCCGCAGGAGAGCCGCCGATGGGCAAGACCGTCACCTACCATCGCCCCGACGGGGGCAGCGTCAACGCCTACCTTGCCGAGCCCGCGGGAGCCACCGGCGCGCCGGCCGTCGTCGTCATCCAGGAGTGGTGGGGCCTGAACGACCAGATCCGCGGCGTGGCCGACCGCTTCGCCCAGGCCGGCTACCGCGCGCTGGTGCCCGACCTCTACCGCGGCAGGAGCACGCTCGACGCCGAGGAGGCGCACCACCTGATGACGAACCTGAACTTCGGCGACGCGGCCGGGCAGGACATCGCCGGCGCGGTGGCCTACCTGAAGGGCAGCGGCAGCGCCAAGGTCGGCGTCACCGGCTTCTGCATGGGCGGCGCGCTGACCACGCTGTCGGCGGTGCACGTCCCGGCGATGGACGCCGGCGTGATCTGGTACGGCTACCCGCCGCTCGAGTACGTCGACGCCGGCAGGATCAAGGCGCCGCTGATGGGCCACTGGGCGATCCACGACGCCCCGTTCCCGATCGCCGGCGTCGACGCGCTGGAGGCCAAGCTGAAGGCGGCCGGCGTGAAGCTCGAGTTCTTCCGCTACGACGCGCAGCACGCCTTCTTCAACGAGACGCAGGTGGGCGAGAAGAAGCTGCTGCCGGTGCTCGAGTACAACCCCGCCCTCGCGGCGCAGGCCTGGCAGCGCACGCTGGAGTTCTTCGGGCGCACGCTGCGCTGACCGGGCGGGCGGATCGCCTGCCCCGCGCGGCGAGGCGGCCCGGCGCTCAGCGGGCGCGCGCGGCGAGGCGCTCGAGCAGCAACTCGTGCACCAGCGCCTGCGCCTGCGTCAGCAGCGCGCCGCGCGGACGCTGGGCCGAGGTGGCCAGCCAGAGCGTGGCCGCCAGCGGCCGGCCGGCCTTGCCGGTGATCGGGCGCGCGAGCAGCGCGCCCGCGGACGCGCCGGCGCGCACGGCGTTGAGCGACAGCACGGCGTGCAGGTCGTGGCGCTGCACCAGGTCCAGGATCGCCGGCACGCTCTCGATCTCCAGCCCGATGCGGGCCTTCGCCCCGGTCTCGGCCAGCGCGGTCTCGATCTGCATCCGAATCGCGTGCGGCCGGGTCGGGATGACGAGCGGCCGCGCGGCCACCTCCGCCAGCGACACCGGCGGCCCGACGGCCGGGCGCGCCTTGCCCCGCGCCGAGACCAGGTACAGGCGCTCCTCCAGCACCGGCTGCAGCTCGACCGCCGGGGACGGGGTGGCGTTGTAGACCGCGGCGCAGTCGACGCGGCCCTGCACCAGCCACTCCACCATGTAGGTGGACAGGCCCTCGACCACGGTCAGCGTGGCCGCCGGCAGCCGCGCGCGGAAGGCCTCCACCAGCGGCGCGGTCAGGCTGCGCGACAGGCTCGGCGGCAGCCCGAGGGCCAGCGCGCCGGCGGCCGTGCCGCGCAGCGCCTCGAGCTCCTGCCGGGCGCGCTGCACCTGCTGCAGGATGCCGCGGCCGTGTGCCAGCAGCCGGCTGCCGGCGTCGGTGAGCGTCACGCCGCGGCCGTTGCGCTCGAACAGGTTCTGGCGCAGCTCCACCTCGAGCGACCGCACCTGGCGGCTGAGCGCCGGCTGCGCGACCCGCAGCACGCCGGCTGCGCGCGTGAAGCTGCCGAGCTCGGCCACCTGCACGAAGTACTCGATCTGCTTGAGGTCCATCGCGCCCGCATTGTGCCTCCGGCCATGCCGCAACGGCCTAGCAGCTAGAGGGGCGATCGCATTGCCGCATGGCCGGCCGCGGCGAAGAATCCGCACCCGATGAACGCTGCGATCACCGGCATCTCCTCGATGGCCACGCGCGCCGTACTGGCCGAGCTGGCCGCCGCCTGGGCCGCCCGGGGCGGCGGCGAGGTGCGCATCGAGTCGGTGGGTGGCGTCGATGCCGCCCGGCGTGTGGCCGGCGGCGAGGCCTTCGACCACGTGCTGCTCGCGCGCGACGCGATCGACCGGCTGGCGGCGGCCGGGCACGTGGTGGCCGGCAGCGTCGTCGACCTGGTCCGCTCGCCGATGGCGGTGGCCGTGCGGGCCGGCGCCCCGCGGCCCGACATCGGCAGCGAGGCCGCGTTTCGAGCCGCGCTGGAGGCGGCCGCGACGGTGGGCTATTCCACCGGCCCGAGCGGCCAGCACCTGCTGCGCCTGTTCGAGCGCTGGGGCCTGCCCGCCGGGCCGGGCGGCCGGCTCGTGCAGGCGCCGGCCGGGGTGCCGGTGGCGCGGCTCGTGGCCGAAGGCGGCTGCGACCTCGGGCTGCAGCAGCTGAGCGAGTTGCTCGGCCAGCCCGGCATCGAGGTGCTCGGCCTGCTGCCGCCGGGCGCCGACTTCGTCACCACGTTCTCGGCCGGCCTGTGCGCCGGCTCGAGCCGGGCCGCGGCGGTGGGCGACTGGCTGCGGTTCGCGGCCGGCCCGGCCGCCGACGACGTCAAGCGACGCCACGGCATGGAGCCGGCGCGCTGAACTCCGGGGGGCACCCGAGCATGATCATCGACATCCACGGCCACTACACCACCGCGCCCAAGGCGCTCGAGACCTGGCGCAACGCGCAGGTCGCCGCGTTCGGCGCGGCGGTCGGCGGCGCGGCGATGCCGCGCGCGGCCGACCTGCGCATCTCCGACGACGAGATCCGCGAGACCATCGAGACCAACCAGCTCGCGAAGATGCGCGAGCGCGGCAGCGACCTGACGATCTTCAGCCCGCGCGCCAGCTTCATGGCCCACCACATCGGCGACTTCGAGGTCTCGAGCACGTGGGCCGCGATCTGCAACGAGCTCTGCCACCGCGTCGCGCAGCTGTTCCCCGAGCACTTCATCCCGGCGGCGATGCTGCCGCAGAGCCCGGGCGTCGACCCGAGGACCTGCATCCCCGAGCTGGTGAAGTGCGTCGAGCAGTACGGCAACGTCGCCATCAACCTGAACCCCGACCCGTCGGGCGGCCACTGGAGGGAGCCGCCTCTCACCGACCGCCACTGGTACCCCATCTACGAGAAGATGGTCGAGTACGAGATCCCGGCGATGATCCACGTCAGCACCAGCTGCAACGCATGCTTCCACACCACCGGCGCGCACTACATCAACGCCGACACCGCGGCGGTGATGCAGCTGATCCAGGGCGACCTGTTCAAGGACTTCCCGACGCTGAAGTTCGTCGTGCCGCATGGCGGCGGGGCCGCGCCCTACCACTGGGGCCGCTACCGCGGCCTCGCGCAGGAGCTGAAGAAGCCGCTGCTGGCCGACCACCTGCTGAACAACCTGTTCTTCGACACCTGCGTCTACCACCAGCCGGGCATCGACCTGCTGACGCGCGTGATCCCGGTGGCCAACATCCTGTTCGCCAGCGAGATGATCGGCGCCGTGCGCGGCATCGACCCCGAGACCGGCTTCCACTTCGACGACACGAAGCGCTACATCGAGGCCAGCACGCGGCTGTCGGCCGCCGACCGGCACGCGATCTACGAAGGCAACGCTCGGCGCGTGTACCCGCGGCTCGACCGCGCGCTGAAGGCCCGCGGCCGCTGAGCCGCGGCAACCCGAACCAGGAGCAGGGCATGTACGAACTGGGCGTCGTCCACCGCAACATCCAGCGCACCGAGCCGCACGTGGCCGACGCGCTGGCGCACTTCGGCAGCGCCACCGTGCACGAGGCGATGGGCCGGGTCGGGCTGCTGCAGCCCTGCCTGCGCCCGATCTACGCCGGCGCGCAGGTGAGCGGCACCGCGGTCACCGTGCTGCTGCACCCGGGCGACAACTGGATGATGCACGTCGTGGCCGAGCAGATCCGCCCGGGCGACGTGGTCGTGGCCGCCATCACCGCGCCGTGCACCGACGGCTACTTCGGCGACCTGCTGGCCACCAGCTTCCAGGCCCGCGGCGCGCGCGCGCTCGTCATCGACGCCGGCGTGCGCGACGTGAAGACGCTCACCGAGATGCGCTTCCCGGTCTGGAGCAGGGCCGTCAGCGCCAAGGGCACGATCAAGGCCACGCTCGGCAGCGTCAACGTGCCGGTGGTGTGCGCGGGCCAGCTCGTCACGCCCGGCGACGTGATCGTGGCCGACGACGACGGCGTCGTCTGCGTCCCGCGGGCGATGGCGGCCGCCGCGCTCGGGGCGGCGACCGCGCGCGAGGCCAAAGAGGGCGAGAAGCGGGCCCGGCTGGCCAGCGGCGTGCTGGGCCTGGACATGTACGACATGCGCGGGCCCCTCGAGAAGGCCGGTCTGCGCTACGTGGACTGACGGCCGTGGCGGCAGCCGCCGAGGTCGCGCTGATCGGGTACGGCGAGGTCGGCCGGATCCTCGCCGAGGACCTGCGCGCCGGTGGCGCGGCGGTGCGGGCCTTCGACCTGGCGCTGCGCGGCACGGCCGCCGGCCCGATGCGCGAGCACGCGCAGCGGCACGGCGTGACGCTGACCGGCGACCACGGGCAGGCCGTGCGCGGCGCGGAGCTCGTCGTCAGCGCCGTCACCGCCAGCCAGGCGGTGGCCGTGGCCGACGCGGTGCGCCCGGGACTCGGCCACGGCGCCTTCTTCCTCGACCTCAACTCGGCCTCGCCCGGCGCCAAGCAGCAGGCCGGCGCCCTCGTCGACGGTGCCGGCGGCCGCTACGTCGAGGGCGCGGTGATGACGTCGGTGCCGCCCTACCGCATCCGCGTGCCGCTGCTGCTGGGCGGCCCGCACGCCGAGGCGCTGCGCCCGCGCCTCGAGGCGCTCGGCTTCGAGCCCCGCGTGGCGAGCGACCGGCTCGGCGTGGCCAGCGCCACCAAGATGTGCCGCAGCGTGATGATCAAGGGCCTGGAGGCCATGGTCATCGAGAGCTTCACGGCCGCCCGCGCCCATGGCGTGGAGGACGCGGTGATCGCCTCGCTGCGCGAGACCTTCCCGGGCATCGACTGGGAGCGGCAGGCCGCCTACTTCTTCCAGCGCGTCATCGAGCACGGCCGCCGGCGCGCCGAGGAGGTGAGCGAGGTGGCCGTCACCGTGCGCGAGGCCGGCCTCGAGCCCTGGAGCGCCGCCGGCACCGCCGAGCGCCAGGCCTGGATGGCTGACCTGGCCGACCGCGGCGTGTTCGGACCGCGCGGCGCGCCCGGATTCGCCCGCAGCGGCGACTGGCGGCTGGAGGCCGACCGCATCCTCGCCGCATCGAACCAGGAGAAGGCATGAAGACGCAGGTCGTCATCGTCGGCAGCGGGCCGGCCGGGCTGATGCTGTCGCAGCTGCTGCACACGCACGGCATCGACAGCGTCGTGCTCGAGCGGCAGACGCGCGAACACGTGCTGTCGCGCATCCGCGCCGGCGTCCTCGAGAGCACCACGGTGGACGTGCTGCGGCAGATCGGCGTGGCCGAGCGCATGGACCGCGAGGGCCACGCGCACGACGGCGTGCGCATCGCCTGGGCCGGCCGCGACACCTTCTTCGTCGACACCCACAAGGCGCTCGGCCGCCGCTTCGTCGTCTACGGCCAGACCTCGATCCAGGAGGACCTCTACGCCGCCGCCGACCGCCGCGGGCAGCCCGTGCTCGACCGCTGCGAGGACGTGGTGCTGCACGGCTTCGACGGCGGCCCGGGCGCCCGCCCCCACGTCACCTTCGTGCGCGACGGCCGCAGCCAGCGCGTCGACTGCGAGTTCATCGCCGGCTGCGACGGCTTCCACGGCGTGTCGCGGCGCTCGATCCCCGAGGGCGTGCGGCGCGAGTACGAGAAGGTCTACCCCTTCGGCTGGCTGGGCGTGATGGCGCGGGTCAGGCCGCTGCCCGACGTGACGTATGCGAACCACCCGCGCGGATTCGCGCTCGCCAGCTACCGCAGCCAGGTGCTGTCGCGCTTCTACATCCAGGTGCCGCTGGAGCACAAGGTGGAGGACTGGCCCGACGAGCGCTTCTGGCCCGAGCTGAAGGCGCGCTTCCCGGCCGACCTGGCGGCGGCCATCACCGAGGGGCCGAGCATCGAGAAGAGCGTCGCGCCGCTGCGCAGCTTCGTCAGCGAGCCGATGCGCCACGGCGCGCTGTTCCTGTGCGGAGACGCCGCGCACATCGTGCCGCCCACCGGCGCCAAGGGGCTGAACCTGGCGGCCAGCGACGTGTTCTACCTCGGCCGGGCGCTGGCGCGCTGGTACGGGCGGCGCGACGCCTCGCAGCTCGACGGCTACAGCGCCATGGCGCTGCGGCGCGTGTGGAGCAGCGTGCGCACCTCGTGGTATCTGACCAACCTGCTGCACCGCTTCCCGCACTTCAGCGAGTTCGACCAGAAGGCCCAGGAGGTGGAGCTCGACTACCTGAAGTCCTCGGCCTACGCGCAGGCGGCGCTGGCCGAGCAGTACGCCGGGCTGCCCTTCGAGGCCGCCGACTGAACCTGCCCCGAATCCATCGCGATGACCTCCTTCGAAAAGACCCCCGGCTGGCTCGACTGGTACGCCGGCCCGAGCCGGCCGCGCTTCGCGCCGCCCGCGGGAAGCGTCGACGCGCACTGCCACGTGTTCGGGCCCGGCGCCGAGTTCCCGTACGCGCCCGAGCGCAAGTACACCCCGTGCGACGCCGGCAAGGCGCAGCTGTTCGCGCTGCGCGACCACCTCGGCTTCGCGCGCAACGTGATCGTGCAGGCCACCTGCCACGGCGCCGACAACCGCGCGATGGCAGACGCCTGTCGCGCGAGCGGCGGCCGGGCCCGTGGCGTGGCCACCGTGCGGCGCAGCGTCACCGACCGCGAGCTGGAGGACCTGCACGGGGCCGGCGTGCGCGGCGTGCGCTTCAACTTCGTCAAGCGGCTGGTCGACTTCACGCCCAAGGACGAATTGCTGGAGATCGCCGGGCGCGTCGCGCAGCTCGGCTGGCACGTCGTCGTCTACTTCGAGGCGCAGGACCTCCCGGAACTGTGGGACTTCTTCACCGCGCTGCCCACGACGGTGGTGGTCGACCACATGGGACGTCCCGACGTGACGCAGCCGGTCGACGGGCCGCAGTTCGCGCTGTTCCTGCGGCTGATGGCCGAGCACGGCAACGTCTGGAGCAAGGTCAGCTGTCCCGAGCGGCTCAGCGTGGCGGGCCCACCGGCGCTCGCCGGCGAGACCGCCGCGTACCGCGACGTCGTGCCCTTCGCGCGCCGCGTCGTCGAGACCTTCCCCGACCGCGTGCTCTGGGGTACCGACTGGCCGCACCCGAACCTCAAGCACCACATGCCCGACGACGGGCTGCTGGTGGACTTCATCCCGCACATCGCGGTGACGCCCGAGCTGCAGACCAAGCTGCTCGTCACCAACCCGATGCGCCTGTACTGGCCGGAAGAATGAGCCCCCGGGCCCGACGCCTGGCGCCTTCGCCACCCCCCGCGGGGGCTCGCGCCGCCTTGCGACGGCCCGGCGGCGGCGCGCCCTGAGGAAGAAGCATGCCGCTCGACAGACCCTATCTCGACATCCCCGGCACGACCATCTTCGACGCCGAGCAGAGCCGCAAGGGCTACTGGCTGAACCAGTTCTGCATGAGCCTGATGAAGGCTGCCAACCGCGAGCGCTTCAAGGCCGACGAGCGTGCCTACCTCGACGGGTGGCCGATGACCGAGGAGCAGAAGCAGGCCGTGCTGGCGCGCGACCTCAACCGCTGCATCGCCGCCGGCGGCAACATTTACTTTCTGGCCAAGATCGGCGCAACCGATGGCCGGAGCTTCCAGCAGATGGCGGGCAGCATGACCGGCATGACCGAAGCCGAGTACCGCGACATGATGATCTCCGGCGGGCGCTCGGTGGAGGGCAATCGGCGCCTGGGCGAGGACGGCGACGCGCAGCCGCACCGCCAGCCGCAGGGACGGGCCGCACGCGCCGCGCGAGGAGAGTGCTGATGGCCCGCATCACGGCATCCGTCTACACGAGCCACGTCCCGGCCATCGGTGCCGCGCTCGACCTCGGCAAGGACCACGAGCCGTACTGGCAGAAGGTGTTCGCCGGCTACGAGTTCAGCAGGCAGTGGCTGAAGGCGTCGAAGCCCGACGTGATCTTCCTCGTCTACAACGACCACGCCAACGCGTTCTCGCTGGAACTGATCCCGACGTTCGCCATCGGCACGGCGGCCGCGTACGCGATCGCCGACGAGGGTTGGGGGCCGCGCCCGGTGCCGGAGGTGAAGGGCCACCCGGAGCTGGCGAGCCACATCGCGCACAGCGTGATCCAGGACGACTTCGACCTCACGATCGTCAACCGCATGGACGTCGACCACGGCCTGACCGTGCCGCTGAGCCTGATGTGCGGCCGGCTCGACCCGGCGCGGGACGCCTGGCCGTGCCCGGTGATCCCGTTCGCGGTCAACGTCGTGCAGTACCCGGTGCCGAGCGGCCGCCGCTGCTTCGAGCTCGGCCGCGCCATCCGCAAGGCCGTGGAGAGCTACGACCAGCCGCTGAACGTGCAGGTCTGGGGCACCGGCGGCATGAGCCACCAGCTGCAGGGCCCGCGCGCCGGCCTGATCAACGCCGCGTGGGACAACCGCTTCCTCGACCGCCTCGTGGCCGAGCCCGCCGCGCTGGCCGCGACGCCGCACATCGAGTACGTGCGCGAGGCCGGCAGCGAGGGCATCGAGCTCGTGATGTGGCTGATCGCGCGCGGCGCGATGAGCGACGTGGCCCTGTCCGCCGCCGGCGGCGCCACCGGCACCCAGGCGCGTGCTCCGCGCGTGGTGCACCGCTTCTACCATGTGCCGGCCAGCAACACGGCCGTGGGCCACCTGATCCTGGAGAGCGCATGACCATCCAAGTCGCCCTGGCCGGGGCCGGTGCCTTCGGCATCAAGCACCTCGACGCCATCGCCCGGATCGCGGACGTGAAGGTGGTGTCGCTGGTCGGCCGCGAGCGCGGCAAGACCGAGGAGGTGGCGTCGAAGTACGGGATCCCGCACGTCGCCACCGACCTCGCCGGGAGCCTGGCGCTGAAGGAGGTGGATGCGGTGATCCTCTGCACGCCCACGCAGATGCACGCCGAGCAGGCCATCGCCTGCCTGCAGGCGGGCAAGCACGTGCAGGTCGAGATCCCGCTGGCCGACAGCCTGCGCGATGCCTACCGCGTGGTCGAGGCGCAGAAGACCTCCGGGCGGGTGGCGATGTGCGGCCACACGCGCCGCTTCAATCCCAGCCACCAGTGGGTGCGGCGGCGCATCACCGCGGGCGAGTTCGCGATCCAGCAGATGGACGTGCAGACCTACTTCTTCCGCCGCACGAACATGAACGCGCTCGGCCAGCCGCGCAGCTGGACCGACCACCTGCTGTGGCACCACGCCGCGCACACGGTGGACCTGTTCGCCTACCAGTGCGGCAGCCCGGTCGTGAGGGGCCACGCGGTGCAGGGCCCGATCCACCCCGAGCTCGGCATCGCGATGGACATGAGCATCCAGCTCAAGGCGGCCAGCGGCGCGATCTGCACGCTGTCGCTCAGCTTCAACAACGACGGACCCCTGGGCACCTTCTTCCGCTACATCGGCACCACCGGCACCTACATCGCGCGCTACGACGATCTCTTCACCGGCAAGGACGAGAAGATCGACGTCAGCGGTGTCGACGTCTCGCTCAACGGCATCGAGCTGCAGGACCGCGAGTTCTTCGCCGCCATCCGCGAACGGCGCGAGCCGAATGCGAGCGTGGCACAGGTGCTGCCCTGCTACGAGGTGCTGCACGACCTCGAGCGCCAGCTGGCCGCCTGAGCATGGGCGACACGGCCGCGATGAAGCCCGCCCCCCGCCGCCTCGGCCCCTGGAGCGTGCCGCCGGTCGCGCTCGGGTGCATGAACCTGAGCCACGCCTACGGCGCGCCGCCGCCCGCGGCCGACGCCGAGCGGCTGCTGCTGGCGGCGCTCGACGCCGGCGTCACCGTGTTCGACACCGCGGCGCTGTACGGCTTCGGTGCCAACGAGAAGCTCGTCGGCCGCGTGCTGAAGCCGCACCGGGACCGCATCGTGCTGTGCACGAAGGGCGGCATGGCCGGCGAGCCCGTGGGCCCGGGCGGCGCGCTGCAGCGCGTCATCGACGGCCGCCCGGCGACGATCCGCCGCCACTGCGACGAAAGCCTCGCGCGGCTGGGCACCGACGTCATCGACCTCTGGTACCTGCACCGCTGGGACAAGGCCGTGCCCATCGAGGACAGCGTCGGCGCGATGGTCGACCTGGTGCGCGCGGGCAAGGTGCGCGCGCTCGGCCTGTCGGAAGTGTCGGCGGCCACGCTGCGGCGCGCGCATGCCGTGCACCCGATCGCGGCGGTGCAGAGCGAATACTCGCCCTGGACGCGCAACCCCGAGATCGCGGTGCTCGACGCCTGCCGCACGATCGGCGCAGCCTTCGTCGCCTTCAGCCCGACCGGGCGCGGCCTGTTCACCGATGCGCCGCCCGACCCGTCGCGGTTCGACCCGAAGGACATCCGCCTGACGATGCCGCGCTTCGGCGCTGCGCACTGGACGTCCAACCTGACGCTGCGCGCGGCGCTGGCCACGCTGGCCGGCGAGGCCGGACTGACGCTGGTGCAGCTGGTGCTGGCCTGGGGGCTGGCGCGCGGCGAGCACGTGGTGTCGCTGCCGGGCACGACGAGCCTGGCGCACCTGCACGAGAACCTGGGCGCCGCCGCAGTGCGGCTGGACCCCGGCCTGGTGGCGCGCATCGACGCGCTCGTCAACGAGCGCACGGTGTCGGGCGAGCGCTACTCCGAGCAGAGCTCGCGCGAGGTCGACACCGAGACGTTCTGACCGCGCCGCGCCGGCCGCGGACGACAGCCGAACCACCGCACCTCGGGTCCTGCCGGGGCAGGTCCGCCTGCACTCCGGGCTGCGACGCCGGCCTTACAGCCGGCGGTTGTCGGGCCGCTCTCGCGGCCCCCACTCGCGCCCTTGCCGCTTCAGCGGACGACGCCTCTGGTGCGGTGGCGAATGAAGCGTAGCGCGGTGGGCGCGGGGTGGGTTGAGCACGCTCAAGGCCGGCGCGTGCTCAGGGGCGACCGGCGACGCGGGACAGCACCGCGCGCAGGTGCTCGCCGGCATCGACGCAGGCGCCCTCGGCTCGGCACACACGGTAGGGCCGGCCGGTGGTGCTGGAGCGGCTGGCGATGCGTTCGATGAAGTCCTCCGCGGTCTGCACCGACGCACCCTGCGCCTGCAGCTTGGCGCGCAGGAAGCGCGCGGCGTCCGCGCCGGAGTACTCGACGCCCGAGCGCACGAAGCGCGAGTGCCGGTCGGCCGCCACCGCATCGAGCAGCGCGTCGATCCGGCGCTGCTCGCCCGCCCCCGGGGCGGCCCGGGATGGCGTGGGGGTCGCCACCGTCATGGCAATCGTCACGAAGGCTGGCGTCGGGCCGGCGAGTCGCTGCGCGGCGCCCGGCAGCGACCCCGTGGCCGCTGTGGCCGCTGTGGCCGCCGTGGCCGCTATGGCAGTTGCAGCAGTTGCGGCTGCAGCAGCCACTGCGCGCCGCCGCGGCCGGCCGCCGGGCCCGCTCACGGGCGCGCCGCCTTCAGCACGCGCGTCTCGCCCATCCGCGACAGCACGAACGCGTCGTCGGCCACACCGTGACGCGCGCGGGCGGCGGGCAGCCGGTCCAGCGGGGCGTGGATCGGCTCGTCGCAGAGACGGAACGTTCCCCAGTGGACGCCCATCGACAGGCGGCTGCGCACGTCGACGTGGATGCGCACGGCCTCCTCCTCGTCGACATGCATGCTGCCGTGGAACCAGCGCGGCTCGTAGCAGCCGACCGGGATCAGCGCGAAGTCGAAGCCGCCGAAGCGCTCGCCGAGCGTCTTGAAGTCGGGGGAGTAGCCGGTGTCCCCCGTGAACAGCAGGCGGTAGGGCTGGCCGCCGACGGTGGCCTCGACGACGAAGCCACCCCACAGCGTGGCATTGCGGTCCCAGGGTGTGCGGCTCGACCAGTGCTGCACCGGCACGAAGTGCACGGCGAGCTCGCCGCCCGGGGCGGGCAGCGCGAGGCGGTCCCACCAGTCCATGCGCTGCACGCGGGTGATGCCGCGCTCCCGCATCCACAGGTCGACGCCGAGCGGCACGACGAACAGCGGCGGCCCCCCGGGCTGCGCGTTCAGCGCCTGCACCGTGCCGTGGTCCAGGTGGTCGTAGTGGTTGTGGCTGAGCAGCACGACGTCGATCCGCGGCAGCGACGACAGCGCCGTCGGCAGGGGCACCAGGCGCCGCGGTCCGGCGAAGGGCACGGGCGAGGCGCGCGGGCCGAAGTGCGGATCGGTCAGGATGTTCAGGCCGTTGGCCTGCCACAGCACCGTCGAGTGCGCGATCCAGGTCACCGTGACGTCGGCGCGGTTGGCGTGAAGGCGCGCCAGGTCCGGCATCACGCGGCCGATGCGCTGCGGATCGTCGGCCGCGCGGTCGGCGCCCAGCCGCTCCCACTGCCATTTCCAGAAGCTCGGCGCGTCGGCGCGCCAGTTGTCCAGGTGCAGGTTGTTGAAGCCGTCCGGCCGGTGGTGCGGCCGGCTGGCGTCGTGGTACGGGTTGACGGTGGCGCATCCGGACAGCGCCAGGGCCAGCGCCAGCGCCAGCGCCAGCGTGCGAGGTTGCGTTCGCGCCTGCGCCCGTTCCGCCGCGGACCTCGGCGCGGGCGGGCGCCGGGCGCGACGGCTGGTCACTGCGCCATCCCGCGGGCCGCGGCGCGGCGCGCCAGGCGCGGTCCGAGCCAAAGCAGGAGGCCGACGCCGGCCGCCAGCGGGAAGGCGACCCACTGCACGGCCGCGGCGAACGCCGGCATCTCGCGCAGCGCGCCGGAGTAGACGTAGGCACCGATCAGCGGCGTAGACGCGAGGTGCAGGTTGCGGAGCAGGCGGTGGGGCGAGCGCATGGAGGAACTCCTCGGTTGCAACGGGGCGGTGGCGGGGTCGGAGGCGTCACGACAGCGGATGCGCAGCGGGGTCTGCGGATCCGGTCACGAAGCCTGCTGCGTCGGGTCGAGCGGGCGCAACAGTCTCTTGGAGATCGAAGCCACCATGGCGCGCGGGGCGAAACGGTTGGAGAAGACCATCGCGCGGTTGCCGGCGCCGACCACCCGCGACAGGCCGCCGGAGAGCATCAGGTCCACGCCGGCCTGCGCCACCGCGCGCGGGTCGGCCCGACCGGACTTGCCGAGGTGGTGTCCGCCGCCAAGGCGCCCGGGTTCGACCGCGTCGAAGAACGCCGTGTCCGTCGGTCCGGGCGACAGGCAGCTGACGCTGACGCCGAAGTCCTCGAGCTCCTTGGCCAGGGCCTCGGAGAAGTTGAGCACGAAGGCCTTCGACGCGCCGTAGGCGCCGAAGTAGGGCGTGGGCTGGTAGGCGGCGGACGAAGCCACGTTCAGGATGCGGCCGGAGCGCCGGCGTTTCATGTCGGCCCCGAAGCGGTGGCACAGCTCGGCCAGGGTGACGACGTTGAGCTGCAGCATGCGCTGCAGCCGCTCCGCATCGATGGCCACGTGCTCCTCGAGCATGCCGAAGCCTGCGTTGTTGACGAGCATGTCGACCTGCAGCCCCGCCCTGCGGGTGAGGTCGTACAGCCGCTGGGCGGCGCCGGCCTCCGACAGGTCGATCGGGGTGGTGTGCACCTCGACGCCGTGGTCGTGCCGCAGCGCTGCGGCCACTTCGTGCAGCCTGTGCGCTCCACGGCTCGCCAGCACGAGCCGGTGTCCGCGGGCGGCCAGCAGGCGCGCCATTTCCAGGCCGATGCCGCTGGTGGCGCCGGTGAGCAGGGTGGTGGATCGGCTCATGATCGAATCCTGGTTGAAAACATCGTGGTCAACAGAAACATTGTTACCCAATGACCGAAGAAGAGACCTTGCTCGCTCCGGGCGATCGGGCTGGGTGCGGAGCCGGTGGCGTGCATCAGTACCTCAGGTTGACGCGCAGGACCACGGGCTCGCCGGCGCCGACGGTGAACTTGGACTCGTCCCACTTCGGGCTCGACATCGCATAGGTCCTGTTGTTCGACACCCCGTAGCCCTCTCTGGGCACGCCGAGGAGGTTCTTGTCGAGGCGGCCGTTGCCGTTCTCGTCGTGCACGACCGCCACCGCATAGGTGCCCGGCGGCAGGTTCGGGAACGCGCACGACGCCTGCGCGCCCTCGATCGGGGCGCGCACGGTGCGCGCGCCATCGCCGTCGGGGAAGCTGGCCGCGTCGGTGAAGAGGCGGCAGCTGAGCGCGCCCTTGGCGTTGCGGAACGACGAGACCTCCAGCCGGAGCTGCGGGCCGCCGTCGGCCGTGGCCGGCGGCGCGAGCAGCGCGAGCGGCATGCCGGCGGTGAAGAGGGCCAGGCCTGCAGCGGCCTGGCGGTGGAGCGCCAGCGCGGCGGGGCGCAGGGTGTCGGGGTGTCGCTTCATGGTCGGGTCCTTGGGTGGGTCGGCCGGGGCCGGTGGGTGGGTGGGGTGTCCGGATGGACGGGCGGATGGATGGATGGGTCGAGCGGTGCGCGGCAGGACGGCGGGCGCTCAGGCCGTCGGCGGCGCCAGGCCGAGGCCCGCCAGCACGTCGGTCACGGCCAGGCGTGCCAGGCGCTCGCCGTCGCGGTCGAAGGGGGTGATGCCCTCGAGTTCGAGGCACACCGGCCCGTGGATCGAGGCCCACAGGCGCAGCGCCGCCTCGTAGGCATCGGCCGGCCCGGCGCCGCGCGCGGCCAGGGCCTGGGCCACGGCCTCCACCAGCGCGCCGAGCGCGAGCCGCGCCTGCTGGCGCGAGAAGTCGCTGGGCACGTGGTCCGGCAGCGCGTTGCCGAACATCACACCGAACAGGGCCCGGTTGCCGAGCGCGAACGTGCGGTACGACAGCATCACCGGCAGCAGCGCGCGCAGCGGGTCGCGGTGCCGGCGCCGCTCGCGCTCGACCGTGAACCGCAGCAGCGCGAAGCCCTCGACCTTCAGCCCCTCGCTCAAGCCGTTCTTGCCGCCGAACAGGGTGTAGACCACCTTGGTCGAGCAGTTGGCCCGCTGCGCCAGCGTGCGCAGCGTCAGGGCCTGCGGCCCCTCCTCGGCGAGCAGCCGGTGCGCCAGGTCGAGCAGCCCGCGTCGCGCTGCCGCGTCGCCCTCGCGCCGGGCGGCCTGGTAGTCGAAGACGATCGCGGGAGCTTCCATGAGGCAACACTGTTACCAAGATGGCGCCGAGTGTCAAGCGTCGGCCGACCACGCGCGCCAGGCGGCGCCGGCCGCTATGCTGCGGCGAACCCTTCAAGGAGCCGCCGATGAACCTCGACGACAAGGGCCTGGCCACGCGCCGGGCGGTGCTGGGCGATGCCTACGTCGATGCCGCGCTGGCGGCGGCGTCCCCGTTCACGGCGCCGCTGCAGGAACTGGTGACGCGCCACGCCTGGGGCAACACCTGGCAGCGTCCCGGCATCGACCTGCGCACCCGCAGTATCGTCACGGTGTCGATGCTGGTGGCGCTGGGCCGGATGCACGAGCTGAAGATCCACGTGCGCGGTGCGCTGAACAACGGCGTCACGGTCGGGGAGTTGCAGGAGATCCTCCTGCATGCCAGCGTCTACTGTGGCTTCCCGGCCGCGGTGGACGCCTTCCGGCATGCAGCCGAGGTCGTCGAGGCGGCGACTGCCGACCGCTGAGGGGGTGAGAGGCGCTCAGGCCACGCGGCCGAACCACCGCACCGACAGCGTGGCCCCAGCGGCGAGCAGCACCGCGGCGGCCCCGGCCAGCAGCGCGGTGATCTCGGTGTCGCGTCGGCTGACCTGCAGCCGCGACCCGAGCCCGAGATAGACGCGGCGCAGCGCCTCGGCACTGGCGGCGTGGTGGTACTCGCCGCCGGTCATCTCGGCCACGCGGCGCAGCGTGGGCTCGTCGAGCTGGAGGTAGATCGCCATGCCCTCGCCCGCAGCCAGGTGGCCGTCGGGCGTGCCGAGGCCGACCACGTGGATGCGCACACCGCGGTCGGCGGCCATCTTCGCGGCCTCGAGGGTGTCGACGCCCATCGTGCGCCGACCATCGCTCAGAAGGATGATCGCCGCCGAGCCGTGGGAGCCGGGCGCGACGGGGATGAAGGCCTTGGCCTGGGGCGACTCGGGTGGCTGGCCCAGGACGCGGCCAGGATCCTGTCGCGGGCCAAAGGTCATCGCGCCGAGATCGAGCCCGTGGTCCGGGAACAGCTCGGCCAAGCACAGCACGATCGCGTTGCCGATGGCCGTGCCGAGCTGCATCTGGATCGCGTCGATCGCCGCGGCCAGCGCGGCGCGGTCGAGCGTGGCCTGCTGGGCGACCTGGGCCGTGCCCGCGAAGGTGACCAGCCCGACCTCGACGTGCCCGGGCACCTCGGCCAGGAACGCCTTGGCCGCTTCCTGCGCGGCCGCCATGCGCGTGGGCTGCACGTCCGTGACGCGCATGCTGCGCGACGCGTCCATCGCCAGCAGGACGGTCGAGCGCGACCAGGGCAGGGCGACCGGCGCCACCGGCCGAGCGAGCGCCAGCAGCAGCAGCCCGAGCACCAGCAGCAACAGCAGCGGCGGCACGTGACGCCGCCAGGCCCGGCCGGCCGCGGCCTGCGCAACGTCCAGCCGCGGCAGCGCGAGCGGTGTCCTCGTGCGGCGGCGCAGGAGCCACCGGTACAGCAGCACCAGCAGCGGCAGCGCCAGCATCCACCACAGGTTGTGAGGCCACCAGAAGTGCATCGTCTCCACCCGGCGCGAAGGCACCCCCCCACCCTCGACCGCCAGGGCGTGGCGGCGAGATGCGGGGGGAGCGTCGCGTGGCGGAGATTCTGACGCCGGCGGCCGCAGCCGCGGGGGACGAGGCCGTGCGGCGCGGCCTGGTGACGGTGCCGACGTGCAGGCCGCGGCGCGGGCCGCGGCCTGCGCAGTCGCTGGTCAGCGCGCGACGGCCACGATGCGGGCGACCGGGGCGGCGTGCCCCGGAGCCGCTTCCTGACCGTAGTCTTCGGCCGTGCCGCGGCGCAGCTCGCCGCGTGCCGAGGCGGCCAGCGTCTCGGCGCGCACGTCCGCGCGGCTGCGCGCAGGGACGAAGGCGTCGTTGGCCTGGCGGTCGAACTCGCTCACCAGCAGCGTGCCGGCGGCGCGCGCCTGCATCAGCTGCGTCTGGACATCGGCCCGCGTCAGCGTCGACGCGACGGCCTGCGGGTACTCGTAGCTGGCTTCTTGCGCGGCGGCGGCGCCGGACAGGCCGGCGAGGATGGCGACGAGGACGGCGGCGCGGGTGGAGAAGTAGGTCATGACGGGCTCCTTGACGGCTGGGTTGGGTTGGCGGCCTGCACGCTCGGGTTTGTTCCGCAGGCCGTGGGAACGAATGGTGTGCCGCCGGGCCGAGCGACAACGAACGTGGCGATGACAATTTCGTAATCCGGCGGGGCGACCGGTCGTGCGACGATTCCGTCAGGAGAGCCAACATGAGACTGCTGGTCATCGAGGACGAGCCCAAGCTCGCGCAGTACCTGCACAAGGGGCTGAGCGAGAACGGCCATGTCGTCGACGTGGCGCACGACGGCATCGAAGGCCGGCGTCTGGCCACCGGCGGCGATTACGACCTGGTGCTGCTCGACCTGATGCTGCCCGGCGTCGACGGCTTCGGCGTGCTCGCCGCCATCCGCGAGCGCAGCCGCCAGCTGCCGGTGTTGATGCTGACCGCCCGCGACAAGGTCGAGGATCGCGTCCGTGGCCTGGAGCAGGGCGCCGACGACTACCTGGTCAAGCCGTTCGCCTTCAGCGAGCTGCTGGCCCGGGTGGCAGCGCTGCTGCGGCGCGGCCACGGCGGCCAGTCGCAGGCGATCACAGAGCTGCGCCTGGGCGACCTGGAGCTCGACCTGATTGCGCGCAAGGCCCGACGGGCCGGCCAGCGGCTGGACCTGACGGCCAAGGAATTCAAGCTGCTGACGCTGCTGCTGCGGCGGCGCGGGCAGATCCTGTCGCGCACGACGCTGGCCGAGCAGGTCTGGGACATGAACTTCGACTCCGACACCAACGTGGTCGAGGTCGCCGTGCGCCGGCTGCGGGCCAAGCTCGACGATCCCTTCGAGCGCAAGCTGCTGCACACCGTGCGCGGCATGGGCTACGTGCTCGAGGAGCGTGCCGAATGACCGTCTGCAGCCACTCCATCAGCAGAAGGCTGTCGAGGAAGCTGGCGCTGCTGACCGTGCTGGTGCTCGGCGCGCTGTCGATCGCGTCATGGGTGTCGGTCTACATGCTGATCGTGCAGCGCAATGCCGATGACCTGGTGCGGCGCGCCGAGCTCATCGGGTCGACGCTTAGGCTGGAAGCGCGCAGCGGCGGCGAACAGGCCGTCCGGCAGCGCCTGCGCAGCGACCAGTCGATGCGCGGCGACTCGCGCCTCGAGGTCCGGGCTGCCGACGGCAGCCTGCTGCACGCCGACCCGGTCCCGCCGCGGATGGCCGACGCCGAGTACCTGCGCAGCCTGGACTTCGACATCGACGTGCCGGAAGTCCCGGGCGGACGGCTGCGGGCGCGCTACACCATCGACTACACGCCCGACGCCGAGATGGGCACGCGCTGGGCCTGGGTGCTGACGCTGGTGACGCTGGTGGCCGGCGCGCTGGTGGCGGCGGGTGCATCCTGGCATGTCCGGCGCCAGCTGCGCCCGCTGGAGTCGCTCGCGGCGCAGACGCGGGCGATCTCCGCCAGCAGGCTCGACCAGCGGCTGGCCCTGGCCGACCCAGCCTCGGAGCTGCTGCCGTGGATCGAGCAGTTCAACGCGCTGATGGAGCGGCTGGAGCGCGCCTACACGCAGCTCGAGGCGTTCAACGCCGACGTCGCGCACGAGCTGCGCACCCCGCTCGCCAGCCTGATCGGCGAGACCGAGGTCGCGCTCGCGCGCGAGCGGCCGGCGGCCGCGCTGCGCGAGACGCTGGCCTCCAACCTCGAGGAGATGCACCGGCTGTCGGCGCTGGTCAACGACATGCTGTTCCTGTCGCAGGCCGACCGTGGTGCCGTGGCGCGCCGCGGCCCTCCGGCCAGCCTGGCCGAGCTGGCCGCGCAGGTGCTGGAATTCCACGAGGCGCCGTTCGAGGACGCAGGCGTCCGCGTGCGCATCGAGGGCGATGCCCGGGTGGCCGTCGACGAGCCGCTGCTCAAGCGTGCGCTGTCCAACCTGCTGGGCAATGCCGCGCGCTTTGCCGAGCGCGGCTCCACCGTCGTCGTCCAGATCGATGCTGCTGCTGCCGACCGTGTGCGGGTGATGGTCGAGAACGCCGGCCCCTCGATCGATCCGCAGGCGCTGCCCCGCGTGTTCGACCGCTTCTTCCGCGCCGACGAGTCGCGCGCCTGCTGCGACGGGCAGAGCCACCACGGACTCGGCCTGGCCATCGTGGCGGCGATCGCTCGCATGCACGCCGGGTCGACCCTGGCGGAGTCGGCGCAAGGGCGCACGCGCGTGGGATTCACGCTCGCGGCGGGCTGAAGGCCGCCGCGGGTAGGATCCCGGTGCGCGCCGCCGCCGCGGTGCGCGCAGCGCTGCGGCCGCCAGAGCGCCCGGCCGCGGCGCGCGCTCGCCGACCCTGCAGACCCCAAGGAGACACCCATGAAGCAGCACCGCGTCATCACCAGCGACGGCGTCGGCCTGAACGTGCTCGAGGCCGGGTCCGGCCCCGCGCTCGTGCTGATCCCCGGCTGGTCGCAGGCGGCCGAGCAGTTCCGGTTCCAGATCGAGGGCCTGTCCGACCGCTACCGCGTGATCGCCATCGACATGCGCGGCCACGGCGACTCCGACAAGCCCGCGCACGGCTACCGGATCCAGCGCCTGGCCAAGGACGTCTGGGACGCGCTGCGCGCGCTGGACCTGCGGGACGTGACCATCCTCGGCCACAGCATGGGCTGCTCGGTGCTGTGGTGCTACTTCGACCTGTTCGGCGCCGAGCGCATCGGCAAGTTCGTGTTCTGCGACGAGCCTCCGTTCCTGACGTCGAACCCGGCGTGGAGCGAGGAGGAGCTGGCGCAGGCCGGCGCGATCTTCGCTCCCGACGCCGTCACCGGGACGGCCAACGCGCTGGCCGGCCCCGACGGCGTGGCCACGTCCAAGGGTTTCGTCGGCGGCATGGTGACCTCGGCGATGCCCGCCGAACAGCTCGAGTGGATGATCGGCTGCAACCTGAAGTTCCCGCGCGCCCACGCCGCCGCTCTGATCTACAACCACTGCCACCAGGACTGGCGCGACGTGATGCCGCGCATCGACCGGCCCGCGCTCTACATCGGCGGGCGGGTGAGCCTGGTGCCCTGGAAGGGCGTGGCGTGGTCCGCCTCGGCCACGCCGGGCGCGCGGCTCGAGATCTTCGAGGAGGCCGAGGGCGGCCAGCACTTCATGTTCGTCGAGAACCCGGGCAAGTTCAACCGCATCCTCGCCGACTTCATCGGCTGACAGACGTGGGGCCTCGCCGCCGCGGCGGGGCTGCACCGGTCCGCGCTCAGGGCGCCTGCCGCTGCAGCTCGGCCCAGCCGGTCCAGATGATCTCGATGCCGATGCACAGCAGCACGAAGGCCATGATGCGCATCAGCACCAGCATGCCGACCTCGCCGAGGCGGTCGAGCAGCCGCGCCGCGTGCCGGTACACCAGGTAGATCACCAGCACGGTCAGCGTGGCGCCCGCGACGGCGATGACGGCGCCGGCCACGTACAGCGCCGGCGTGGAGGGCAGCTTGGCGCCAAGCGCGATCGACGCGGCGATCGTGCCCGGCCCGGCGGTCAGCGGGAAGGTGATCGGGAAGAAGCTGCGCTCGACGATCTGAGCCTCGGTCAGCGTGGCCGGCTGCGCCCGCACCACCGCCGAGCGCACCTCGTCGTCCGCCTGGCTCATCAGCATGCGCCAGGCCGAGGCCGCGACCAGCAGCCCGCCGGCCACGCGGACGATCGGCAGCGAGATGCCGAAGAAGTCGAGCACGTAGGTGCCCACCAGCATCGAGCCCACGAGGATGAACCAGCAGTTGATGGCCACCTGGCGGGCCAGCTTCGCGATGGTCTGCGGGTCCCGGCCGGCGGTGGCCATGAAGACCGGCGCTCCCGACAGTGGGTTGATGATCGGCAGCAGCGTGAGCGGCACGATCACGAGGGAAGGCAGCAGGCTGGCGAGCGACGTGGCCGTTGTCATGGGTGTGGAGTGTCGCCGACCTCGGGGTTCCGGCACGCCCACGCGCCGGGCGGCGCTCAGCGCGCGCGGCGCGCGTCCACGCTGAAGCCGCCGGGGCCGAGGGCGAACACCATCAGCATGCCGCCGGCGACCGCCAGGTTCTTCATGAACATCAGCATCTCGGTGGTCTGCCGCTCCGGCGGCGCGGCCCAGTAGGCGTGGAACAGCACCGAGGCGAGCAGCGTGAACGCGGCCAGGGCCAGCGCCGCCCAGCGCGCCCGGTAGCCGACCGCCAGGGCCAGCCCGGCGCCGATCTCCAGGGCGATCGTGCCGGCTGCCAGCAGCGCCGGCAGCGGCAGGCCCCCCGAGGCGACGTAGGCCGCGGTGCCGTCGAAGTTGCCGAGCTTGGAGAAGCCGGCCAGCACGAACATCAGCGCCAGCAGGAGGCGGCCGGCCAGTGCCGCGAAGTCGGTTGCCGTCGGTCTCATCGTCGTCGCTCCCATGGGTGTCAGGGCAGGTCGAACACCAGCACCTCGGCCGCCTCGCCGCGGTCGAGCCGCAGCAGGGCGGCGCCCGCCAGCTTCGCTGCGTCGCCCGTGCCGAGCCGCTCGCCGTCGAGGTGCACCGACCCGCGCGCCACGTGCACGTAGGCACGCCGGCCGGGGCCGAGCGCGAGCGAGGCCGCCTCGGCGCCGTCGAGCAGGCCGACGTACAGCCGCGCATCCTGGCGGATCGTCACCGAGCCGTCCGCGCCGTTGGGCGAGGCCACGAGCCGAAGCCGGCCGCGCTTGCCGGCTTCGTCGAAGTGCCTCTCCTCGTAGCCCGGCGGCCCGCCGCGCGTGTCGGGCTCGATCCAGACCTGCAGGAAGTGCGTGGTCCGCGAGGCCGAGTGGTTGAACTCCGAGTGCTGCACGCCGCTGCCGGCGCTCATCCGTTGCACGTCGCCGGGGCGGATCACCGAGCCGTTGCCCATGCTGTCGCGATGCGCGAGCTCGCCGTCGAGCACGTAGCTGATGATCTCCATGTCGCGGTGGCCGTGCGTGCCGAAGCCCTGCCCGGGCGCGATCCGGTCCTCGTTGATCACGCGCAGCGGGCCGAAGCCCATGTGCGCCGGGTCGTGGTAGCCGGCGAACGAGAACGAGTGGTACGACTGCAGCCAGCCGTGGTCGGCGAAGCCGCGCTCGTGGCCGCGGCGCAGGGTCAGCATGGGGGACTCCGGGGGCATCGGACCGCGAGACGATAAGCGACGCGGCCGCCGCCGCGGCCGCGCGGGCATACTGACGCGATGAGCGAGGCACCGGGGTCGCTGCAGTCGTGGGTCGGACGCACCGAGGCGCGTGCCGACACGATCGGGGCGACACCCGCGCGGGCGCTGGCCGCCACGCTCGACCGCGATGAGTCCGGCCCCGTGCCCGGCTCTGGATCAGGCTTCGGCCCCGGCACGCCGCTGCCTGCACTCTGGCACTGGCTCTACTTCCTGCCGCTGACCCGGGCCCGCGACATCGGCCCCGACGGCCACGCGCGCCGGGGCGGCTTCCTGCCGCCGGTGCCGCTGCCGCGCCGGATGTGGGCAGGCGGGCGCCTGCAGTACCGCGCGGCGCTGGCCATCGGCGACCGCGTCGAGCGCCGGTCGACGGTGGAGCGCGTCGAGGCCAAGCAGGGACGCAGCGGCGAACTCGTGTTCGTCACCGTGCGCCACGAGTTCCTGCGCGCGGGCGACGCGCTGCCGGCGCTGACCGAGTGGCACGACATCGTCTACCGCGAGCCGCCGCGCCCGGGCGCGGCGGCGCCTGCGCCGCTGCCCGCGCCCGCCGAGGCGGCGTGGTCGCGCACCTGGCACCCGGACGACGTGATGCTGTTCCGCTACAGCGCGCTCACCTTCAACGGCCACCGGATCCACTACGACCGCCGCTACGTCACCGAGGTCGAGGGCTACCCCGGGCTGGTCGTGCACGGACCGCTGATCGCGACGCTGCTGCTGGAGCTGTTGCAGTCGCAGCGGCCGCAAGCCCTGCTGGCCTCGTTCCGCTTCGACGCGCTGCGGCCCTGCTTCGACGGCAGGCCGCTCGCGGTGCACGGCCGGCCGCAGGACGACGGCGGGGTCGCGGGCAGGGTCGTGCTGTGGGCTTGCGACGATGCCGGCGCGTTGGCGATGCGCGCCGAGGCCGTGCTCGCGCCACCGGCATCCCCGGCACGCTGACGCACCGCGGTCGCACCGCGATCCCGCCCGCGCCACCCGCGCGCCGCGGAGCGCTCAGCCGTCCTGCGTCAGCGGCGCCGCAGTGCCGCGGTCGGCCCACACGCCCTGCAGCCAGGCGCCCGCCAGCGCGCCGCCGATGACCCACAGCAGCTCGACGTTGCCGGTGCCCAGGCCCGCGATCGCCGGGCCCGGGCACACGCCCGACAGCCCCCAGCCGACGCCGAACAGCGCCGAGCCGATGAAGGTGTTGCGGTGCATGCGCGCGGTGTGGGTGTCGAAGCTGCCGCCCAGCAGCGGCGCGGCCTGCACGCGGGGCACCAGCTGGTAGGCCACCAGCGCCACCGCCAGCGCGCCGCCCATCACCAGCATCAGGCCCCAGTCGCGGAACTGCAGGAACGACAGCACCACCTCGGGCCGCACCATTCCCGACAGTGCCAGCCCGAAGCCGAACAGCGCCCCGGCCAGCACGACGATCGCGGCCGTCATCGCGCGCCCCACGCCGCCAGCGCCTGCGCGGTGACGAAGCCGGTGCCCATGAAGGTCAGCACCGCCAGCAGCGACGCGGGCCTGAGCGCCGCCAGCCCGCAGATGCCGTGACCCGAGGTGCAGCCGCCGGCCATCCGGGCGCCGAAGCCGACGAACAGGCCGCCGAGCGCGAGTCGCCACGCCGGCACGTCGGTGGCCAGCGGCTGTTGCGGCCCGAACAGCAGCCACCACAGGCCCGCGCCCAGCACCAGGCCCAGCGCCATCTGCAGTCGCCAGGCGCGGCTCTGCAGCCAGCGCGGCTGGCGGAAATAGGGGCGGCGCGAGACGAAGCTCCAGGTGCTGCTGAAGACCGAGCTCATGCCGGCCATGCGGCCGGTGCCGATCCAGAGCAGCGCCACGCCGCAGCCGATCAGCAACCCGCCGCCGAGGTAGTGCTGCCAGCCGAGCGGGAACAGGGTGTCGATCATGGGGGACGGTCCGGGGGATCAGGGAAGGCCCGCATTCTGAAGGCAGCGGGCCCGGGCAGCGGGTCCGGGCAGCGGGTCCGCCCTGCGGCGCCGCTACGTTGCACGGTCGACCCACGCCTCATCTCCCACGCATGGGCCGTCGACCTGCCGGCCGCCGTGCTGACCGGCCTGGACGTCGTCGACATCCCGGTCAACAATGCGGGCGGCTCGCGCAGCTTCAAGGAGCTTCACGTGCCCGAAGCCGCGTGGCAGGAGGCGATCACGCTCAACTTCCACCGCGCGCGCCAGCTCGGTAATGCGCTGATCGACGGCGTGGTCGTGCAGCGCTGGAGCCGCGTCGTCAACATCACCGGCAAGAGCGAGCCCGAGCGCGTCAACGGCGCGTTCTGCGCCCAGGCCGCGCTGCACGGCTGCGCCAAGGGGCTGAGCCGGATGGGGGCCGCACGGCGTCACGGTGCACTGCACTCCCCCGGGCGCATCCACAGCGAGCAGATCCTGCGCAACCACACGCCCGGCTATCGCCGGTGGCAGGTCGGGCACCAGATCCCGACGGGCCGCTATGGCGAGCCGGAGCACATCGCGGACCTGGTGTGTTTCCTGGCCAGCCCGCTGGCCGGCTGCATCACCTGCGCCGTGATCCCGGTCGATGGCGGGCTGCGCCTCTATCGGTTCCCGTGCCCGTTGCCGGGCGCGACGGGCGGCCGGCCCCGAACCGGCAGGAGGAGGCACCCCATGACTCCGCAACGCCGAACCCTGCTGGCCGCTGCTGCGCTGGCAAAGCCAGCGCAGCCCGCCTGAGCATGGAGTACCTGAAGGTGGTGACCGGGATGTTCATCACCCAGATCCCCTACCGCGCCACCGGCCCGATGCCCACCGATCTGCTGGCCGGCCGCACCCAGGCCGCCAGTGCCAGCCTGCCCGCGCTGATCGGCCACATCCGCAGTGGCAAGCTGCGCCCGATCGCGGTGGACACCGCGCAGCACCTGCCGCAACTGCCCGAGGTGCCCAGGTTGGCCGAGCACGGCTACAAGGACTTCGAGACCTCGCAGTGGTACGGCACCCTGGCCCCGGCCGGCACGCCGCGCGACATCGTCGGCAGACTGCAGGAGGAGTCGCTGAAGGCGCTGAAGAGCAACGCGGTCACCGAGCCCTTCGCCAGCGACGGTGCCGTCGGCGACGGCGGCCCGCCGTGGGAGGTCGCCGCCTTCATCGGGCAGCAGGAGATCTGGAAGGACATCGTGCTGCGCGCGGGCATCAAGCCGGACCAGCCCGACCGGGGCGGCCGCGCATGCGCGGCTCCGCGGACCGGTCCGTTGCCGATGCTCTAGCATCAGGGAGAGCCGGCGTGTCGAGTGCCGGTGCCACTTCCAGGCCGCCAAGCATGTTCCGCCGTCTCTTGGACACCAGCGAGATCGAGAGCCTCGCGACCTTCGTCGTCGATGGGTTGCGGCGAGAACTGCCGCCGGAGCGCCTCGGAAGGCGCACCGGCAAGGGCGACGAACGCCTCGCCGCCCATGAGCTGCAGGTCGCACGCCGCCTGTCGGCGCTGGCCGAGGCGGGCGGGCTCAACCTCTACAAGAAGGCCAAGCTGGGCGGCATCGTGAAGGAAGCTCTCGTCGGGGCGGGGTATCCGCAGGACTTCGTCGAGCGCTACGTCGGCGACCTGGTCGCGCTGGCAGCGACGGCCGGACTGCGCAAGCGCTGACGGCGGCGATGCTCGACTGGCTGCGCAAGCGCGCCGAGGCGGCGCAGCGACGTCTTGCGGCCGCCCCCGGCCGCGACCTGCCGCCTGGCGCGGCCTCGCCGCCGGCCTCCGGCGAGGCAGCCGCCCGGATCGCGACGCCGACACCCGCCGCCGTGCCGGACCGGCCGGCGCACGCCGCTGCGCTGGCCGCCGGCCGACCGGCCGAGGCCCAGGCCCTGGCGCAGCGCGCGGTCGAGTCCGCACCCGACGACATCGAAGCCTGGGTCACGATCGCCCGCGTGGCCGTCGATCGCCGGCGCGCCGCCGACGCCAGGCGCGCGATCGAGCGCCTGCGCGCGCTGCCGGCAGCCGGCGGGCGCGCCGACTGGCTCGCGGGCCTGCTCGAGCACCAGGCGGGGCGTCGCGAGGCCGCCGAGGCGGCCTATCGCACCGCGCTCGGGATCGACCCGATGCTCGCCGATGCGCGCTTCCAGCTGGCGCGGCTGCAGCGCGAGGCCGGCCGGTGGGAGGAGGCCATCGATTCCTGCCGCGCCGCGGTGGCGGCCGATCCGCTCCACGCCGAAGCCCAGGCCGACCTGGGCGCGATGCTGCGTGACCGCGGGCAGGGCGACGCAGCGCTGCCGCACCTGAGGGCGGCGGTCGACGCCGACCCGCGCCTTGCCCGTGCGTGGTTCAACCTGGCGCTGGCACAGATCGACGCGGCGCAGTGGGCGCCGGCCGCGCAGTCGCTCGAGCGCCTCGTCGCCCTCGAACCGCGCCAGGCCGAGGCGCACCACTGGCTCGGGCATGCCCGCATGGCGCTCGGCGAGCCCGACGCAGCGCGCGCGGCCTATGCCGCGGCGCTCGCGGCCGACGCCGGCTTCCTGCGCGCGCGCTGGGCGCTGGCCATGGCGCAGATCGATCCGGTGCCGGGCAGCCTGCAGGCCGAGGCCACCTCGCGGGCCGCATTCGCGCAGGCCCTCGAGCGGCTGACCACCTGGATGCGCACCCGCGCCCCGGCCGACGCCTTCGAGGCCGTGGCGGTCGCGCAGCCCTTCTACCTCGCGTACCAGGACGAGAACCCGCGCGAACTGCTGGCGCAGTACGGCCGGCTGTGCGCCACCGCGATGGCCGCCTGGGCGCGCAAGGCCGGGCTGGGCGCGCCGCCGGCCGGCGCGCCAGGGCGTCGCCCGCTGCGCGTGGGCATCGTTTCGGCGCACCTGCACGACCACTCGGTGTGGAACGCCATCGTGCGCGGCTGGGTCGAGCACGCGGACCGCTCGCGCGTGGAGTTCCACCTCTTCGCGCTCGGCGGGCACGAGGACGACGAGACCGCCTTCGCGCGGCGGCGAGCGGCGGGCTTCCATCGCCTCGGCGCCTGGCCCGACGCGGCACGCGCGCTGGCGGCGGCGCGCCTGGACGCGGTCATCTACCCCGAGATCGGCATGCACACGGCCACCGCGAAGCTCGCCGCGCTGCGCCTCGCGCCGCTGCAGCTCGCGAGCTGGGGCCACCCCGTGACCACCGGCCTGCCCACCATCGACGTCTACATCGGCGCCGAGGCGCTGGAGCCGGCCGACGCCGATGCGCACTACACCGAGCGCCTCGAGCGGTTGCCACGCCTCGGGTGCACGCCCCGGCGCTACGGGGTTGCGCCGGAGCGGATCGACCTCGTCGGGGCAGGACTGCAGGCTGGCGAGCGCGTGCTGCTGTGCCCTGGCAACCCGTTCAAGTACGGGCCGGCCCACGACCCGCTGTGGGTCGAGGTGGCCCGCCGATCGCCGCAGGGCCGGCTCGTCTTCTTCCGCGGCGGGCCCGAGGGACTGGCCGACCGCTTCGAGCGGCGCCTGCGCGTGGCCTTCGAGGCCGCAGGCCTCGAATTCCACGCGAAGGTGTCGATGCAGCCCTGGCAGTCGCGAGCCCGCTTCTTCGGCTGGCTGGCGGCCGCCGACGTCTTCCTCGACAGCGCCGGCTTCTCGGGGTTCAACACCGTGATGCAGGCCGTGGAGTGCGGCACGCCCATCGTCACGCTCGAGGGGCCGTCGATGCGGACCCGCTTCGGCGCCGGGGTGCTGCGCCAGCTGGGGCTGGGCGAGTGGGTGGCCTCCGACGCGGCGGGCTATGCCGAGCGGGTCGCGCGTCTCGTGGGCGACGCAGCGCTGCGCGCAGACGTGTCGGCGCGGCTCCGCTCCGGCGCCCGGGTGCTCTTCGAAGACCGCGCGGCCTCGACGGCGTGCGTGGACCTGCTCGAGCGGTTGGCCGCCGCGCCGCCCGCGCGTTGAGGAGCGTGCGCATGCAGGGCGGCATGCACATCCCCGCCAGGATCGCCGGCGCCTCCGAAGCCGGCGTGCCGCACGACGGCCGCACGCGGGTCGACGACGATGGGTGCCGCGCCCACCTGCCGCCGCGAGGTTGCGCGCACCCAGCGCCGTGGCGGCGGGCCCGGCCCCGCACGCGAGCGGCGCTGCCATGACCGCGCTCCCGGACGTGCTCTTGATCGGCGGCGGCAACGCCGCGCTCTGTGCCGCGCCGACGGCGCGCGAGGCGCTCGTCGCCGGCGGGCCGGGCGCGCGCGTGCTGCTGCTCGAGGCAGCCCCGCGCGAGTGGCGCGGCGGCAACTCGGCCCACACGCGCAGCATCCCCTGCATGCACGACACGCCGCAGGACGTGCTGACCGGCGCGTACCCGGAGGAGGAGTTCTGGCAGGACCTGCACAAGGTCACCGGGGGCCGTACCGACGAGGCGCTGGCGCGGCTCGTGATCCGCGGGTCGCAGCACGTGCGCGGCTGGATGCACCGCCACGGCGTGCGCTTCCAGCCCTCGCTGTCGGGCACGCTGCACCTGAGCCGCACCAACGCCTCTTTCATGGGCGGCGGCCTGCGTCGTGGCCAGCAGCGGCTTCACCGCGAGGGGCTGCGCGAGGCCCGGGCCGACAACGGTCGCGGCGGATGACCGCGCCGACGCCTTCCTGATCCGCGGCACCCGCTACAACCAGGGCGTGCTGCTGAAGGACCTGCCCGCGCAGGGCGCCGACGCCATCGGCGACCCCACGCAGGCGCACATGGTGGCCATCGACGCGCGGGCGCCGCTGTACGACGGCGGCATCTGCGCGCGCGTGGACTGCGTGTCGCTTGGCATCGTCGTCAACCGCGACGGCGAGCGCGTCGTGCGGATGGCGGGCGACCACAACGCCGCGTGCCAGCCGGGCGCTTCGACCACGCCGTGCTCGACGACTGCGCCACCACCGGGCTGTCGCCTCCCAAGACGTACTGGGCGCGGCCGATCGACCTGCCGCCCTTCTTCGGCTGCACGCTGCGGCCCGGGGTCACCTTCACCTGCTTCGGGCTCAAGGTCGATGTGCGCGCGGCGCTGCGCCTGCCCTGCGCGCCGAGACCCACCCTGTTCGCTGACGGCGAGGTGATGGCGGGCAACGTGCCGGGCCTGGGCTACATCGCCTGCGTCGGCATGACGATCGGCACCGTGCTCGGGCGCCTGGCGGGGTCCGCGGCGACTGCGGCGGCCGTGGCCGCGGGCTCGGGCCGGGCCGGTGCCGGGCCTGCCGCGGCAGCGGGCGGCCCGGCGGCGACACGGGGGCGCGCGTGCAACCGCTCGAGCTGCTGGTGGCGGCTGCCGCGACCGAGGCCGAGCTCGCGTGGCAGCTGCAGATCTGCAATGCCCGCCGCTACTGCGAGGGCCGCTGCGTGATGTTCGCCGCCATGGCGCCCCGGTTCGAGATCCCGTCGGCCGACCTGCATCACCTCGCCAACCTCCGCCACCGCTGCGGTGCCTGCCTGCACGCCTGCCAGTACGCGCCCCCGCATGAGTTCGCCGTGGCGCTGCCGCCCGCGCTGTTGCTGGCCGGCGCTGGCGGGTGCTGGCGGGTGCTGACCCAGGGGTCGGCCGGTGCGCTGCTCCGCGCACGCGTCTCGGGCAGCTTCTGCGACATCCTGCCCCACGGCCCGATGGTCGGGCAGTTCGGGCCGGTGGTCGCGTTCGCGCTGCTCGCGGTCGGCGTCGGCGTGAGTCGCTCCTGGCGCGAGGTCGCGCCCGGCCCCGCGCCCGATGGACCTGGGCTGCGTCGTTCTCCTGATCCGGAGCGCCGCCAGCGGCCTGGCGCTGGCGGCGCTGCGCACCGCGGCGGCGATGCCGCTGCTGCGCCTGCACCTCGGCGTCGTGCTGGCGCTGCTCGCCAAGTTGCCCTACGGCAGGTTCGCGCACGGCGCGTACAGGGTGGCGGCGCTGTTGAGGTGGGCCATCGAGAGGCGCCAGCCGCCGCGCAACCGCCTGGCCGAAGGGGCCTGAGGTCCGTCCGGCCGGCAGCCCCGGCGGCGCGGTCGGGCACGGTCCGTGGCCTGGGCCCTTGAAATCGCCGCCGCCGCCCCCAACATCCCGATCCCGCACGACAACCCCGCTGCACGCGATGGACAAGCGCACCCAATCCTTCCAGGCCGAGGTCAAGCAGATCCTGCACCTGGTCACGCACTCGCTCTACAGCAACAAGGAGATCTTCCTGCGCGAGCTGGTCTCCAACGCCAGCGACGCCTGCGACAAGCTGCGCTTCGAGGCGCTGGACGACGCGTCGCTGTACGAGGACGCGCCCAACCTCGAGATCCGCGTCTCGTTCGACGCCGCGGCCAGGACCCTCACGATCCGCGACAACGGCATCGGCATGAGCCTGGACGAGGCCGTGCAGCACCTGGGCACGATCGCCCGCAGCGGCACGCGCGAGTTCATGGCCGCGCTCGAGGGCGACAAGAGGAAGGACGCCAACCTGATCGGCCAGTTCGGCGTCGGCTTCTACTCCGGTTTCATCGTCGCCGACCGCATCACCGTCGAGAGCCGGCGCGCCGGACTGCGGCCCGAGGAGGGCGTGCGCTGGGCGAGCGACGGCACCGGCGAGTTCGAGGTCGAGACGATCACGCGCGGGGAGCGCGGCACCGACGTCATCCTGCACCTGCGCGAGGACGAGGCCGAGTTCCTGTCGGCCTGGAAGCTGCGATCGATCATCGGCAGGTACAGCGATCACATCTCGCTGCCGATCCTGATGCCCGCCGAGAAGTGGGACGACGAGAAGAAGGCCCAGGTGCCCACTGGCGAGTGGGAGACGGTGAACAAGGCAGCGGCGCTGTGGACGCGCGCGCGCGGCGACATCACCGACCAGCAGTACCAGGACTTCTACAGGCAGATCAGCTACGACAGCGAGCCGCCGCTGGCCTACACGCACAACCGCGTCGAGGGCCGCACCGAGTACACGCAGCTGCTGTACGTGCCGGCCAAGGCGCCGTTCGACCTCTGGAACCGCGACAAGCGCGGAGGCGTCAAGCTCTACGTCAAGCGCGTCTTCATCATGGACGACGCCGAGGCGCTGATGCCGGTGTACCTGCGCTTCGTCAAGGGCGTGATCGACTCGGCCGACCTGCCGCTGAACGTCAGCCGCGAGCTGCTGCAGGAAAGCCGCGACGTCAAGGCCATCCGCGAGGGCTGCACCAAGCGCGTGCTGTCGATGCTCGAGGACGTGGCCGAGAACCAGAAGGACAAGTTCGCGGCCTTCTGGACGCAGTTCGGCACCGTGCTGAAGGAGGGCATCGGCGAGGACTTCGCCAACCGCGAGCGGCTGGCCAAGCTGTACCGCTTCGCGTCCACGCACGCCGGCGACGGCGAGCAGGTCGTGTCGTTCGCCGACTACGTGGCGCGGATGAAGGAGGGCCAGGACGACATCTACGTCATCACGGCCGACTCGCTGGCCGCGGCGCGGTCCAGCCCGCAGCTGGAGATCTTCCGCAAGAAGGGCATCGAGGTGCTGCTGCTGGTCGACCGCGTCGACGAGTGGCTGCTGTCGCACCTGAACGAGTTCGACGGCCACCCGATCACCAGCGTGGCCAAGGGTGCGGTCGACCTCGGCAAGCTGCAGGACGAGGAGGAGCGCAAGCAGGCCGACGCGGCGGCCGAGGCGGCACGGCCGCTGCTGGAGCGGCTGAAGAAGACGCTCGGCGAGCGCGTCAAGGACGTGCGCGCGACGACCCGCCTCGTGGACTCGCCGGCCTGCATCGTGGTCGACGAGGGCGACATGTCCTCGCACCTCGCGCGCATGCTCAAGGCGGCCGGGCAGGAGGCGCCGCGCAGCCGGCCGATCCTCGAGGTCAACCCGGAGCACGCGCTCGTGCGCCGGATCGACTCGCCCGAGGGCAGCGAGCGCTTCGACGACCTGGCGCACATCCTGTTCGACCAAGCCGTGCTCGCCGAGGGTGGCACCCTGGAGGATCCGGCCGCCTACGTGCGGCGCGTCAACGGCCTGCTGGCGGGCTGAGCGAGGCCGCGCGGGCGGCGGATCAGGGCGCCCGGTCCATCGCTTCGACCTGCTCGCGCAGCTGCGCCGCCTGCTGGCTCCAGTAGGCGGCGCTGCCGAAGAACGGGAAGTTGAGCGGGAAGGTCGGGTCGGCCCAGCGCTCGGCGAGCCAGGCGCTGTGGCGCAGCATGCGCAGCGTGCGCAGGGGCTCGATCAGCATGCGTTCGCGGTCGTCGAACGGGGCGAACCGCTCGTAGCCGCCGAGCAGCTCGTCCAGCTGCGCCTGCATCGTGCGCGCATCGCCGGACACCAGCATCCACAGGTCCTGCACGGCCGGACCCTGCATCGCGTCGTCGAGGTCGACCAGGTGCGGCCCGTCGCGCCAAAGCACGTTGCCGGGGTGGCAGTCGCCGTGCAGCCGCAGCGTCGCCAGCGGCGCCGCGCGGCCGAAGGCGGCGGCCAACGCGTCGAGCGCGGCCTCCGCGGCGCCGCGCCAGGCGGGCAGCTGCTCGGGCGGCACGAAGCCGCCGTCGAGCAGCAGCTCGATCGCGCGCCGCCCGTCGCGCGCGCCATCGAGCCGGTGGCGGTGCTCGAAGGGCCGGCGCCGCCCGACGGCGTGCAGCCGGCCGATGAAGCCGCCGATCCGCTCGAGCGTTCCGTGACGTTCGAGCTCGGGCTCGCGGCCCGCGCAGCGCGGCGCGACGGCGAAGCGGTGCCCGCCCCAGTGCGCGAGCGTCGGCGGTGTGCCCTGCAGCCGCAGCCCCCCGCCCTCGGCCGGCGGGCCGGTCAGCGCCAGCGGCGCGACCACCGGCACCTCGGCGGCGGCGAGCTCCAGCGCGAACGCGTGCTCCTCCAGGATCTGCGCATCGCTCCAGCGCCCGGGGCGGTAGAACTTGGGCACCACCGCGCTGCCTTCTTCCAGGAACACCTGGAAGACGCGGTTCTCGTAGGAGTTCAGCTGCAGGATGCGGCCGTCACCGTGCAACCCGACCGCGTCGAGCGCGGCGAGCACCTGGTGGGGCGTCAGGTCGTCGTAGACCAAGTTCGGGCTGGCGCCCGCGGCGGTGCCGGCGCTGCCGGTCAGTGTCGCACCGGGGGGTTCGGGGTGTCGACCACCACGCCACCCACGTCCTCGGGCACCTCCGGCACCGCGCCGACCTCGCGCATCGGAACCTCGCGGACCGTCACGCCGCTGCGCGGGTGGCCGAAGTTGCCCAGCGAGCCGAAGCTGCTGGCCGGCCCGGCATCGCCGCGCCCATCGACGCCGAAGAAGCTGTCCTGCAGGAACCCCGAGTCCTGCCACAGCGTCGTGCGCTCTCGCCGTGAAGAGGTCGAGCTGCCGGCCGCGGCCCCCGCGCGCACCTGCGCGGCCGCGGGCGCCGGTTGCGGGCCGCGCGCGGCGGCGCCGCTGGCCGGAACCAGCAGCTGCAGTTCGGGGATCGAGGGCAGGTGGTCGGGCGCGCAGCGCAGGTAGCGCACGCGCAGCGCCGCCAGCACCGACTGCTTGATCTGCAGCGCGCGTCGCGAGGTCCCGCGCTCCGTGTCCAGGTCGATCGCCGCCAGCACGCGCCCGTTGGCGCTGCAGACCGCGAAGGTCACGTGCGTGGCGCCGAGGAGTTCGTACCAGTACCTGACCTCGTCCGGGTCGGTGGGCTGGCAGAAGCGCACCAGCGGCAGCTTGGACAGCACGATGTGGTGCGGCAGCGCCTCGCGCAGCTGACGGTACACGCGCCGTTCGTCGGAGCTGAAGACCGGCCGGGGTGTGAGCGTCCACTCCGTCGGCAGCGGTTGCGGCAGGCTGCGCCGGCGTTGCTGCCAGCGCAGCAGCAACGCGCCGCAGAACAGCAGCGCGGAGAGCGACGCGAGGACCCAGGGGAGCGCTTGCTGCATCGGGAGACGCCAAAGTGGTGGCTGCGCGCCGTCCAGGTGCCTCCGGGCAGGCGTATCAGTCGGGGGCGATGTTAGCGGGGGACCGCAAGCGCGTGCCACCCCGCAGCAGCGGGATGTGCGTGCCGCAGTTTCCGGCCGGCGCCAAGCGGGCTATACTCGCCGGCTTTTCCCGAAAACGGCCGGGGAAAGTGGTCGCGGCCTGGCAGCAGCCCGGTTCCCGCCCCGGCAACGGGTGCGGCGGGCCGACCGAGCTGCCCGACGCGACGGGCCCGCAGGGGCCGCAGAGCCGCACCCGCCCCGAGAGGCCGCCGAACGAGCGGTGCCGAGGGGTGCGGGCGCGGTGACGCCGTGCAACAGGGCGCAGCGCCGGCATCGGCCGGGCCGCGCCAACCAGAAGCTCCCCATGAAGACCTTCAGCGCCAAGCCGGCCGAGGTGAAGCATGAGTGGTATGTGATTGACGCCACCGACAAGGTGCTCGGACGTGTCGCCAGCGAAGTGGCACTCCGTCTGCGCGGCAAGCACAAGGCCATCTACACGCCTCACGTCGACACCGGCGACTTCATCGTCGTCGTCAACGCCGACAAGATCCGCGTCACCGGCTCCAAGGCCACCGACAAGATCTACTACCGCCACAGCGGCTACCCGGGCGGCATCTACGCCACCGCCTTCAAGGACATGCAGGCCCGGCACCCCGGCCGCGCGCTCGAGAAGGCGGTCAAGGGCATGCTGCCCAAGGGCCCGCTCGGCTACGCGATGTTCAAGAAGCTGAAGGTGTACGCCGGCGCCGCGCACCCGCACACCGCGCAGCAACCCAAGCCGCTGGCGATCTGAGGACGGCCATGATCGGACAATGGAATTACGGCACCGGCCGTCGCAAGAGCTCGGTGGCCCGCGTCTTCATGAAGAAGGGCAGCGGGCAGATCGTCGTCAACGGCAAGGCGATCGAGCATTACTTCGGCCGCCAGACCTCGATCATGATCGTCAAGCAGCCGCTGCTGCTGACGGCCAACGAGGCGGCGTTCGACATCAAGGTCAACGTGCACGGCGGCGGCGAATCCGGCCAGGCCGGCGCGGTGCGCCTGGGCATCACGCGCGCGCTGATCGACTACGACGCCGCGCTGAAGGGCGACCTGAGCAAGGCCGGCTTCGTGACGCGCGACGCGCGCGAGGTCGAGCGCAAGAAGGTCGGCCTGCACGGCGCCCGCCGTCGCAAGCAGTTCAGCAAGCGCTGATCCCCCCAGGCGGTGCGGCGCCGCGGCGCCGCACCCCGGACTCCCATGCGCTGGAAGCTGCTGCGCCGCCGGCTGTCGGTGTCGGCACCTCGGATGATCGTGCGCAGCCACCTGCCGTGGCCGCTGCGCTGGGCCGTGGCGGCGGTGGTGTTCGGCTTCTCCGCCGCGATCGCGTTGTGGGCCTTCGAGCTCGGCAAGGACATCGCCGGCCTGGATCGCGGCCACAAGAACGAACTCGCGCAGCTGCGCGCGGAAGCCGCGCGGCTGCGCGAGCAGTCCGAGCAGGCGCGCTCGCTGGCCAACCGGGCCGACAGCCTGCTGAAGGCCGAGCGCGCCGCGCAGGAGAGACTGGCCGAGGAAGTCCGCCGCCTCGAGGCCGAGAAGGCCACGCTGCTGGCCGACCTCGGCTTCTTCGAGCGCCTGCTGCCCGGCGCCGGGGACGGGCTGCAGCTGCGCGGCCTGACGGCCGAAGCCAAGAGTGCGGGGCGCCTGCGGTATCAGGTGCTGGTGATGCAGCCGGGCAAGGGTGCGCAGCCGTTCGTCGGCCGCTACGACCTGGTGCTAAGCGGCACCCTGGCCGGCCAGGCGTGGTCGCAGGGCCTGCCCGATGGACCGCAGGCGCTGCGGCTGCAACAGTATGCAAGGCTCGAGGGGGAGGTCGAGTTCCCTCCGGCGGCCGTGATAAAAACCGTGCAGGCGAGGGTGATCGACGCGCAGGGCGCGACCCGGGCGCAGCAGACGGTCAGGCCATGACGGCACGACCTGGACCGAGGAGCCATGGCATGAACTGGATGGGCAAGCGCAAGACGCCGCCGATACGCAGCCTGATTGGCGAGGGCACGGTCGTCCACGGCTCGGTGCTCTTCGGCGAGGGCCTCCGCATCGACGGCGAGGTGCACGGGGACGTCACCGCATCGGGCGGCGACGGCAACAGCATACTCGTGGTCGGCGAGAAGGCCACCGTGCGCGGGCGGGTCAGCGCGGCGCACGTCATCGTCAACGGCGCGATCGACGGGCCCGTGCACTGCGAGCAGCTGCTCGAGCTGCACCCGAAGGCCCGCGTCGTCGGCGACGTGCGCTACGAACTGCTCGAGATGCACCCCGGCGCGATCGTCGAAGGGGAGCTGCGACCCTTGAAATCGGCGGACAAGCCCGCACTGAAGCTGGCGGCGTCCAACGATGCCTGATACAAAGGCGGAGTTGCCGCCGGTCACCACGGCGGCGTTGCCGCCCGCAGGGGCGAAGCAGGCCCCAGGAGTTGTCGTATGAGCGCCGTTGCCGAAGCCGCGATCCCCACCGCCGACGAGCTGCCGCCGCCGCTGGTCTTCACCGACAGCGCCGCCGACAAGGTCAGGCAGCTCGTCGACGAGGAGGGCAACCCCGACCTGAAGCTGCGCGTCTTCGTGCAGGGCGGCGGGTGCTCCGGCTTCCAGTACGGGTTCACCTTCGACGAGATCGTCAACGACGACGACACGCAGATGGCCAAGAACGGCGTCACGCTGCTGATCGACGCGATGAGCCTGCAGTACCTGGTCGGCGCCGAGATCGACTACAAGGAAGACCTGCAGGGCGCGCAGTTCGTGATCAAGAACCCGAACGCCACCACCACCTGCGGCTGCGGCTCGTCTTTCTCCGTCTGAGCTTCCCACACGGCCGCTGCCGCCATGGCGGCAGCGGCGAGGGTCGCCGCGGAGATTGCCCGCGACCTCCCGGCTTCGGCCACAAAGTCGGTCAGGCTGGTGGTTCCCCCGCAGGGTGCAGTGCACCCAGCACGCGCGGGCCTGCTGCACCAGTGACAGCCGGCAGGTTGCCGGGCCGGCGCCCGACGAACTCGCGGGCGAGCCACGCGAAAGCAAGCGCCTCGACGCGGTCGGGGGGCACGCCGACGGCGTCGCTGCGCTGCACCAGGACCCGCGGTCCCAGCAGCGCACCCAGGCGCCGCAGCAGTTGCCCGTTGTACGCACCGCCGCCGCACACGATCAGCCGCACGGTGGCCGGCGCATGGCGCTGCAGGGCCCCCGCCGCGGCGGCGGCCGTCAGCTCGCACAGCGTGGCCATCACGTCGCGCGGTGCCGGCGTCGGGTCGGCTGCCGAAGGGACCGCATGCCCGGACAGGCCGGCATCCAGCCAGCGCGCGTCGAACAGGTCGCGCCCGGTGCTCTTGGGCGGCGCGCGGTCGAAGTAGGGCTCGGCAAGCCAGCGCGCGAGGAGCCGCTCGTGCACCCGGCCGCCGGCGGCCCAGGCACCGTCGCGGTCATAGGGCTCGCCGAGGTGACGCCGGCACCAATCGTCCATCAGCACGTTGCCGGGGCCGCAGTCGAAGCCGCCAATGCTGCCGTCCGCGCGCAGCAGCGTCAGGTTGGCGATGCCTCCCACGTTCAGCACTGCGACGTCCTCGCCCGGCCGGGCGAAGACGCTGCGATGGAAGGCCGGCACCAGCGGTGCCCCCTGGCCGCCGGCCGCGACGTCGCGGCCGCGCAGGTCGCAGACGACGTCGATGCCGGACAGCTCGGCCAGCAGCGCGCCGTTGAGGACCTGGACCGTGTAGCCCGTGCCGTCGAACTCGCGTGGGCGGTGGCGCACCGTCTGCCCGTGCGCGCCCAGCGCGCGCACGGCGGCCGGGCCGACATCGGCCGTGCGCAGCAGGGCCGACACCACCGCGGCGTACGCGCGCGCCAGCGCCGACGCGGCCAGCGCGCTGCGGTGCAGTTCGTCGTGGCCGGGCTGCTGCAGCGCGAGGAGTCCGGCGTGCAATGCCGGGTCGAAGGGGGCGTGCTCGAAGGCGAGCACCTCCGGGGCGTCGTCGCCCGGCCAGCGCGCGAGCACGCCGTCGACGCCGTCGAGCGAGGTGCCCGACATCAGGCCGATGAACAGGTCGCGGCCGGCCATCGGCGCCGCGGGCGCGCGTTACTCGAAGGCGACGCGGCGGCCGGCCTGCGACTCGGCCAGGTCGAGCTTGGCCTGCACGACGCGAAGCTGCTGCTCGAAGCGCGGGCGCGAGGCGGCGTCCAGTGCCACCGTCTCGGCCGCCTTGGCGATCTTCAGCGGATCCTGGTGCACGCCGGCGACGCGGAACTCGAAGTGCAGGTGGGGCCCGGTGGCCCAACCCGTGGCGCCGACCGCGCCGATGTGCTGGCCCTGCTCCACGCGCTGGCCACGGCGCACTTCGATCCGGGACAGGTGCGCGTACAGCGTCGTGCGGTCGTTGCCGTGCCGCACCTCGACGACGTTGCCGTAGCCGTTCTGCCAGCCCGCGAAGTCGACGATGCCGTCACCCACCACGCGCACCGGCGTGCCTTTGGGGGCCGCGTAGTCGATGCCGTTGTGCTGCCGCATGCGCTGCAGGATCGGGTGCATCCGCATCGCGAAGCCGCTGGTGATGCGCGAGAAAGCCAGCGGGCTGGCCAGGAAGCTGCGGCGCTTGCTCAGTCCGTTGGGGGTGAAATAGCCGCCACGGCCGTCGGCCCCTGCGAACCACACCGCCTGGTGAGTGGTGCGCCCGTTGATGAACTCGGCCGCCAGCACGCGGCCGGCGCCCTCGTTCCATGCGACCGGCTCCCCGTCGGCAGTGAGCGATTCGTAGACGAGGTGGAAGGTGTCGCCCTTGCGCAGCTCGCGATGGAAGTCCACGTCGGCCGAGAAGATCTCGGCGATCTGCGCGGCCACGGCGTCCGGGATGCCGGATTCGTCGGTGGCGGCGAACAGCGTGCTGCGGATCGTGCCGCTGGCGAACCGCAGCTGCGTGCCGAGCGCGGCCAGCTCGCTGCGCGCGCCCAGGCCGCTGCCGGTGCGGGCGACCGTCAGGCGCTGGAAGTGGGTGCGCGCCAACGCCCCCTCGGCAGGGTAGCGCGCCACCAGTTCGGCCAGCATGCCGTCGCTGCCGGCGCGCGCCCAGACCATCTTCCCGCCGCGGCCTGCCAGCAGCTTGCGCGCGACCGGGTCGGCCCGCACGAACGCGGCAGCCTGCGCATCGACGATGCCGAGCCGGCCGAGCAACACCTCGGCGCTGTCGGTGCCGCGGGTCACGCCGCTGCGGGTCAGTTCCAGGTCGAAGGTGGCCAGCGCGTCGAGCTGGCCGGCCAGGCCGGGCGGCTGCACCGGCTCGGCGACCAGCCGCTGCGGCAGCAGCTCTGGCGCGGGGAGCAGCGGTGCCACGGCCACGGTGGCCACCGCGCTGATGCCGAAGCCACCCAGCAGCGTGACGGCGACGACAACCAGCGCACGCCGATTCCGGGCGGCGAAGGCCTGCAGAGCCTGCAGATGACGGGGTGTGGCGGTGCGCGAGATCAAGGTCGGCGGGGCCTCGCCGCGCGGGGGCGCGGCGGCGGCAACGGGTCGGTCTCGTGTTGTCGGCCGGAGCGGGCGCCTCTTCAGTCCGGGAGGCTGCAACCCGTCCACTAGAATCTTCGTCCCGCTCGAGCATGGCCCGACGCCGGACGGAGCGCCGAGTATAGCCACCGCCCCGGCCGGCCGTGTCCGGCCCAATCCCAGGTGCAACCAGTTCCTTCGACGAGTGTCCCTGCCCCTGCCGGGGTCTCCGCCCGCACGACCGCGCCCCCGCCCCATCCTGTCACCGACCGGGTCCGCGAGGCGCTGGCCCTGACGCGGCGCGGCTGCGAGGAACTGCTGCCCGAGGCCGACTGGCTGGCCAAGCTGGCCCGCAGCGAGGCCACCGGCGTGCCGCTGCGCATCAAGCTCGGCCTCGACCCGACGGCGCCCGACATCCACGTCGGGCACACGGTGGTGCTGAACAAGATGCGGCAGCTGCAGGACCTCGGCCACACGGTCATCTTCCTGATCGGCGACTTCACGTCGATGATCGGCGACCCGTCGGGGCGCAACGCGACGCGGCCGCCGCTGACCCGCGAGCAGATCGAGGCTAACGCCGAGACCTACTTCGCCCAGGCCGGCCTGGTGCTGGACCGATCCAGGACCGAGATCCGCTACAACAGCGAGTGGAGCGACCCGCTGGGCGCGCGCGGCATGATCCAGCTCGCCAGCCGGTACACGCTGGCGCGGATGCTGGAGCGCGACGACTTCACCAAGCGCTTCAAGGCCGGCACGCCGATCAGCATCCACGAGCTGCTGTATCCGCTGATGCAGGGCTACGACTCGGTGGCGCTGAAGTCCGACCTCGAGCTCGGCGGTACCGACCAGAAGTTCAACCTGCTGGTGGGCCGCGCGCTGCAGCAGGAGTACGGGCAGGAGCCGCAGTGCATCCTGACGATGCCTCTCCTCGAGGGCCTGGATGGCGTCGAGAAGATGAGCAAGAGCAAGGGCAACTACATCGGCATCACCGAGGATGCGAACACGATGTTCGCCAAGACGATGTCGATCGGTGACGCGCAGATGTGGCGCTGGTACACGCTGCTGTCGTTCCGGCCCGAGGCCGAGATCGCCCGGCTCCGCGCCGAGGTCGGCGGCGGCCGCAACCCGATGGACGCCAAGGTGATGCTCGCGCGCGAGATCACCGCGCGCTTCCACTCGGCCGCGGCCGCCGACGCCGCCGAGGCCGACTTCCGCCTGCGCGCCGCGGGCGGCGTGCCGGAGGACATCCCCGAGGTGGCGCTGGCGGGCGCACCGCTGGCCATCGGGGCCCTGCTCAAGCAGGCGGGCCTGGTGCCGAGCACCAGCGAGGCGATGCGGATGATCGAGCAGGGCGGCGTGCGCATCGACGGCGCGCCGGTCAGCGACAAGGCGCTGAAGGTGGCCGCCGGCACCTGCGTCGTGCAGGTGGGCAAGCGCCGCTTCGCCCGCGTCACGCTGCGCGCCTGAGGCGCGCGGGGCACGCGCCGCGAACGGGTCGCGACAACCTGCGGGGACCCAGGGCGATGCAGGTCGGCACCTACCTGAAGCTGTCGGTGGCGGTGGCGGTGGCCACCATCGTGCTGAAGACGGGCGCGTGGTGGGTCAGCGGCAGCGTCAGCCTGCTGTCCGATGCCCTGGAGTCGCTGGTCAACCTCGCCGGCGCGATGTTCGCGCTGACGATGGTCACCTGGGCGCAGCAGCCGCCCGACGCCGACCACCCCTACGGGCACCACAAGGCCGAGTACTTCTCGAGCGGCTTCGAGGGCGTGCTGATCTTCGTCGCCGCGCTGGCCATCATCTGGGCGGCCGTGCATCGGCTGCTGGAGCCTCAGCCGCTCGAGCAGCTCGGCTGGGGCATGGCGCTGTCGATGGCGAGCACGGCGCTCAACGGCCTGCTCGCCTGGTCGATGCTGAAGAAGGCGCGCGAGGTGCGCTCGATGGCGCTGGAGGGCGACGCGCGCCACCTGTTCACCGACGTCTGGACCTCGATCGGCGTCGTCGCCGGGCTGCTGGCGGTGATGGCCACCGGCTGGCACTGGCTCGACCCGGTCGTCGCGATCGCCGTGGCACTGAACATCCTGCGCGAGGGCGGCTCGCTGGTGAAGCGCTCGGCCGACGGCCTGATGGACCGCGCCATCGAGCCCGAGGCCCAGACGAAGATCCGTCAGGTGCTGGACGGCTTCGCCCACCAGACGATCCGCTTCGACCACGTGGTCACGCGGCGCGCCGGCGCGCGCCTGTTCGTCGACCTGCACATGCACATGCCGGCCGGCTGGACGCTCGGCCGTGCCGCGGCGCTGCGCACCTCGGTCGAGCAGGCGCTGATGAGCGCGGTGCCGGGGCTGCGCGCGACGATCCAGTTGCTGCCCTCCGACGTCGAGGGCCACTTCGACGACGCCAGGGATCTGCTGTAGGCGCACCGGTGCTGGCCCTGGTCCAACGGGTGCGCGAGGCGCGCGTCGAGGTCGCCGGCGAGGTCGTCGGCGCGATCGGCCGCGGCCTGCTGGTGTTCGTCTGCGCCGAGCCGCAGGATGGTCCGTCCCAGGTGCAGCGGCTGGTGGACAAGCTGCTGAAGCTGCGCATCCTCGCCGACGACAGCGGCCGCATGAACCGCAGCATCGTCGACACCGCGGGCGGCCTGCTGCTGATCAGCCAGTTCACGCTGGCCGCGGACACCTCGGGCGGCAACCGGCCCGGCTTCTCCGGTGCCGCGCCGCCCGAGCAGGGGCGGGCACTCTACGAGGCGGTGCTGGCGGAGTTCCGCGCCCGGCACGCCCCGGTCGCGGCGGGCCGGTTCGGCGCCGACATGCAGGTGCACCTGGTCAACGACGGGCCGGTGACGATCCCGCTGACGGTGCGCTGACCTCGGTTCAGGGCCGCTGTCGCGGCGGCGATTCCAGCCAGGGCCTCAGCTGCCGCCCCGGCGTGGCGCCGAGATGGCGCGCGGGGGCGTTGGCATGCGCGATGCGGCCGTCGGACAGCGTCGAGGCAGCCTCGCCGATGCGTGCGCTCGAGTGCGCGACGGCGCAGGCCGCGATGCCGGCCACCTCGAGGGCGGCCAGCGCGGCGATGCCCGCCTGGTCCTTGCCGACGCCGGCGTCGTTGAACACCGCGAGGAGCGGACGGGACGCCAGCGTGTAGCGCACCACGCTGAGGCCGGCGTGCGAGCCCGTCACCAGCACGGCCCCGCGGTGCTGCGGGCCGGACTCCGTGATGCTGTCCAGCAGCACGAGCGGCACGCCCAGAACGCAAAGGCCGCCCGAGGGGGCGGCCTGCAAACCGGCGGCGGCCAGGCTCATGTCGGCCGATGCCGCACCGGCGCCGCTCGGAGCGTCGACCCGCGTGGCGCAGCGCGGCGACCGGCAGCGGCAGCCGCTTTCATCAGTCCGCGTACTGCCCGGCGGCCCGGATCACCGGGCCCCACTTGGCGATCTCGGCCTCGACGAACCGCTTGTGCTCGGCCGGATTCGTGCGCGCATCGGTCACCATCACCGCACCCAGGCTCTCCATGCTGCGCACGAAGGCCGGGTCCTGCAGCGACTTCTTCAGCGCAGCGTTCATCTGGTCGAGAACGGCCTTGGGCGTGCCCCTGGGCGCATACAGCCCGTGCCAGACGCTGACGTTGAAGCCCTTCAGGCCCTGGGAGTCGAGCGTCGGAAGCTTGGCCAACGCGGGGGTCGTCAGCGGCTTGCTCGTCGTGACCGCGAAGGCCTTGATCTTTCCCGCCTCGATCTGCGTGGTCGTGTTCGTGGTCTGGTCGCACATCAGGTCGACCTGGCCGCCGAGCAGGTCGGTCATCGCGGGCGCGGTGCCTTTGTATGGGATGGTCGTCATGTCGATCTTCAGTGCCTGCTGGAACAGCAGTCCGCACAGGTGGCTGGCGGCGCCGAGCCCGGCGTTGGCGAGGTTGATCTTGCCCTTGTTGGCCTCGAGCCACTTGACCAGCTCGGCGTAGTTGTTGGCCGGCAGCGTGCTGCGCCCCACCAGGGTCATCGGCACCTCGTTGATCATGCCGACGTACTCGAAGTCCTCGAGCGTCTTGTACGGCAGGCTGCGGTACAGCGCGGGGCTGGTGGCCATGCCGATGTGGTGCAGCAGGAAGGTGTAGCCGTCCGGTGCAGCCTTGGCGACGCGCGCCGCGCCGAGCGTGCCGCCGGCGCCGCCGACGTTCTCGACGACGATCGACTGGTTGTTCAGGTTCTTCTGCAGCGCGACGGCAAGGTCACGTGCCACCTTGTCGGTCGGACCACCGGCCGCGAAAGGCACGACCACCGTCACCGGCTTGTCGGGCCAGGCCAACGCGCTGCCGGCAAGGGCCAGCGCTGCGATCGCAAACAGGGTCTTCTTCATCGTCGTCTCCGGGTGTGTGCTGGGCTTGGGCGGCGGGCGGTGCACGCCGTTCGGGGCACGCCGCTCCAGCCGGCCCAGGATGGTAGTGGCGCGCGAGCGCGCGGCGCCCGCGGATACTACGTACCACCCTGGACCCCGAAGGGCGATGCCCGGCCCGATGCCGATGCCCCCTGACCCATCCACCGGTGCCGGCGCCGGCGCGGCACCACCGTCACAGCAAGCGCGCTGGCAGCTGCTGGTGCTCGCGCTGCTCCTGCCGCCGTTGCTGACGGTGCTGCTGCACTTCCTGGCCGTGGCGCCGGGCGCGCGCCCGATGCCGGACCTGCTGGTGATCGACCGGGCGCTCTGGGTCGAGGACGCCTCGCTGCAGCCGCCGGTGGCGGTCGACGGCCGCGCTGCCGAGATGCGGTTGCCCCTGTACCGCGCCGTGGATGCGGCGCCGGCGGCTCCGGTGTGGTTGCTGTGCCGGTTCGAGCTGTCGCGCGCGGCCGATGCCACCTGGGTGCTGGCGCTGTCGCACCGCACCCCGGTGCTGGTCTACCTGAACGGCCGGCTGCTTGCAAACTCGGTGCCCCTGCCCGATGCCGACCTCCCGCCGCGCAACCTGCAGATCGGCGACCGCCCGCTGCTGGCCAACGTCCCCGCCGACTGGCTGACGGCAGGCGAGCACGTGCTGGCCGTGCGCGTGGGCATCGGCAGCGCGGCGGGCGTGTCGCTGTCGCGGGCGAGGCTCGGCCCGGCCGAGGCGGTGGAAGCGGCGGATCGCCCCCGGCGCTTCTGGGCGGCGCTGCGCACCGGCACGTCGCTGTCGGCGCTGCTGATCGGCACGCTGCTGCTGTTCACCTGGATGGTCGAGCGGCGCGAGCGGCTGTACGTGTGGTCTGCGCTGCACCTGCTGATGCTGGCGCTGCTGCTGGCGCCCTACGCGCTCGAACGGCCGCTGCTGCCCGCGCCCTGGTGGCGCATGGCGCTGGACGCCGCGGACGTGCTGGCCAAGGGGCTGGCGCCGCTGGTGATCGCCTCCTGGGCCGGCGTGGGCCTGGGCTGGGTGCGTCGGCTCAGCCTGGGCTACCTGGCCGTCGCGCTGCCGTTCGACGTCGCGGCGGCCTACGTGAACCTGCCTTGGACCGACTTCGCGCAGCCGTGGCCCTGGTGGGCGCTGGGCAGCCGCTTCGCGATGCTGGCGCTTGCGGCGGGAGTGGCCTTGCATGCTCTGGCACGCCTGGGCGACGCACAGCGCCTTGCGCTCGCGCTGCTGGCCGGCACGGCGCTCTGGATCTGGGTCGCCGTCAGCCTTTTCGAGCTCGTGCTGCCCGGCATCGTCCGGGTGGTCGACCTCAACGTGGTGGCCTACGCGGGCTGGACGCTGTGGGTGGCGCTGCTGTTGCACCGCCGGCTGGTCGGCGAGCGCTGCCGCGAGCGGCAGCTGCGCGAAGAGCTTGCGGCGCAGCTCGATGCGCGCACCGACGAGCTGAAGGTGCAGTTCGCCGCGCTGCAGTCGGCCGAGCGCGAGCGCACCGCCGCCAGCGAGCGCGAGCGGCTGCTGCAGGAGATGCACGACGGGCTCGGTTCGGCCCTGATGACCGCCAAGATGCGAGCCGCCAGCGAAGACCTGAGCAGTACCCAGATGGTGGAGCTGCTCGACGCCTGCCTGCGCGAGATGCGTCTGGCCGTCGACACGCTCAGCGTCACCGACGGCGACCTCGGCGTGCTGCTGGGCAACCTGCGGCACCGGCTCGGTCCGGGCCTCGCCGGCGCCGGGGTCGAACTGCGCTGGGCGGTGGGCTACACCCCTCAGGTGCCTGTGCTGCGGGGTACCGGCGGCCGCGAACTGGTCCGTATCGTCCAGGAAGTGCTCACCAACGTGATGCAGCACTCCGGGGCGGGCACGGTGACGCTGGCCACCGGACGTGTCGTGTCGGACGCGCCAGGCGCTGCCGACTGGGTCCGGCTGACCGTGTCCGACGACGGCCGCGGCATGCCCGACCAGCCGAGCCTGGGCCGCGGCGTGCGCGGCATCCGGCGCCGCGCGGCCGCTCTCGGCGCACGCGCCGAGTGGCGGGCGCCGTCGGGCGGGCCGGGCACGCTGTTCGTGCTCGACCTGCCGCTCGCAGCGGCGGTCGATGCCGCCGCCCCGGCGCCGCCGCTGCGTGGCGGGCCGGGCGCCGGGGGTGCGCGCGGCGCCCGCTGAGAAGCGCCACTCGGCGTCCCCCTGCGCAACGGGCCGGGTCCCCCGGCGTGCGGTCCGCGCCACGACGGCGCGGGCACCGAAGACCGGGATCAGGCACTCTTCACGCTCGACGCCCGCTCGTCGGTGGCGCGACGTCCACCGCGTGTCGCGTTGGCGCTAACGTCTTACCACGTCCCCCATCGGCTGTCCGCTGCCGCAGGGCCGCGCGCCACGACATGCCTGCCCGTCCCGCCCCGACCGACACGCCGCAGCCCGCCGAGGCCGACGGGATCGAGCCGCGCGTGCGCGCCGAGCAGATCGCGCAGCTGTACGAGACGACCCCGGTGCCTGCGCTCACCGGTGTGCCCTTCGCCGCGATCCTGGCCGCGATCGCGTGGGATCTCGCCGCACCGGCCGTGCTGCTGGGCTGGCTGCTGACCAAGTTCGCGCTGGCCGCGGTGCGCAGCACCGAGGTGCTGCGCTTTCGCGCCGACCCGACGCGCGCGCAGCGCGCGGACTACTGGAGCCGGCGCTACCTCCTGCTCGCGCTGGTCGATGCCCTCAGCTGGGGTGCCGTCGTGCACCTGTTCGTGCTGCCCGCCAGCGGCCTGACGATGGCGCTGCTGCTGTGCGGCGTGGTGGCCGTGGCCGCGCTCGGCATGTTCATGACCGCATCCCACCTGCCGGCGGGGCTGGTGTGGAACGTCGCCACGCTCGGGCCGCCGGGCATCACGTTCGCCATGCAGGGCGGGGGCATCGGCTGGGCGGTCGCGGCCTCGGCCGCGATCTACTCGGGCCTGCTCGCATTCGAGGCCTGGCGCAACGAGCGCCGGCTGGCCGAGATGCTGCGGCTGCGGTTCCAGAATGCCGCGATCGCCGAGGAGCGTGCGCGCGCGCTGCTGGCTGCCGAGGCGTCGAGCAGCGCGAAGACGCGCTTCCTGGCCTCGGTGAGCCACGAGATGCGGACCCCGCTCAACGGCATCCTCGGCATGGCCGAGGTCGTGCGCGCGGAGCTTCAGGACCCGGTGCAGCGCCACCGGCTGGACACGCTGGCGCGCTCCGCGCTGCACCTGAACCGGGTGATCGGCGACCTGCTGGACTTCTCGACGATCGAGTTCGAGCGCCTGCAGATGCACCCCGAGGTGGCACGCCTGGCCGCGTTGGTCGGCGAGGTCGGCGACCTGCTCGGACCGGCGGCGCGCGAGCGAGGGCTGCGGCTGCACGTCGAGCGCCTGCCTGGCCTGCCGGCCTGGGTGCTGGTGGACGCGTCGCGCGTCAAGCAGGTCCTGCACAACCTGATCGGCAACGCCATCAAGTTCACGCCTTCCGGCGAGGTGCGGGTGCGGGTGGAGCGGCCGTCGGTCGGCCGGCTCGCCTTCTCGGTGCGCGACAGCGGGCCCGGCATCGCCGCGGCCGACCAGGAGCGCATCTTCGACGCGTTCGAGCGCCTGTCGGCCACCGGCCACGTGCCGGGTTCGGGCCTGGGACTGGCGATCGCGCGCCGGCTCGCCCGGGCGATGGGCGGGGACGTGACCTGCAGTTCCACGCCGGGCGAGGGCGCCTGCTTCGTGTTCACTCTGGCGGCCCCCGAGGCGGCGGCGCCGGCCGCCAGCCCGCGCCAGGACGAGCTCCCTTCCGGGCTTCTTCAGGGCTGCCGTGTGCTCGTGGTCGACGACAACGAAGTCAACGCCGTCGTCGCTCGCAGCATGCTCGAGCTGATGGGCGCGACGATCGAGGCCGCCTGCAACGGCGAGGAGGCGCTCGAGCGCCTCGCCCACGGGCACTTCGACGTCGTGCTGATGGACTGCCAGATGCCGGTGCTCGACGGCTTCGAGGCGACGCGCCGCTGGCGCGCGCGCGAGCGCGAGCGCGGCGGCCGCCGGCTGCCGATCGTCGGGGTCACGGCCAACGCCTCGCCGGCCGACCGAGCCGCCTGCCACGACGCGGGCATGGACGCCCACCTGGCCAAGCCGTACCGCATCGCGGACCTGGCCGCGACGCTGCGCCAGGTGCGGTCCGCCCGGGCGCCGCTGGACGCGCTTCAGTCGTAGCGGCGGGCGTCCTCGATCACCTTGCCATCGTTGGGCAGGCTGCCCGGCGCGACGAGCACGACGTCGCAGCGCAGCTTGGTGACGTCACGCACGGTCGCCGTCAGGGCGTCGGCCAGGCCCGCGGCTGACGGCTCGGGCGCCTCGACGCGCAGCGTCATGCGGTCGTTGGCCATCTCGCCTTCCACCACCAGCCGGGCGCGGCCGAGCCCCGCGTGGCGCCGCAGCACCTCGGCGACCTGGCTAGGGTGCACGAACATGCCGCGCACCTTGGCGGTCTGGTCGGCGCGGCCCATCCAGCCCCGGATGCGCTGGTTGGTGCGGCCGGTGGGGCAGGCGCCCGGCAGAACCGCCGACAGGTCGCCAGTGCCGAAGCGGACCAGCGGGTAGTCGGCGTTGAGCATGGTGACCAAAACCTCGCCGACCTCGCCCTCGGGCACCGGGTCGCCGGTTCCGGGGCGCACGATCTCGACGATCACGCCCTCGTCGAGCACCAGGCCCTCGCGTGCCGCGGTCTCGTAGGCGATCGTGCCGACGTCGGCGGTGGCGTAGGCCTGGTAGGCCTCGACGCCGCGCTCACGCAGCCAGCCGCGCAGGCTGGGCGGGAAGGCCTCTCCGCTGACGAGGGCCTTCTTCAGTGCCGGCAAGGCGAGCCCGGTCTCGGCCGCCTTCTCGAGCAGGATGCGCAGGAAGCTCGGCGTGCCGGCGTAGGCGTCGGCGCGCAATTCGCTCATCGCCTGCAGCTGCATCTCCGTGTTGCCGACGCCGCCCGGGAACACCGTGCAGCCCAGCGCCTGCGCACCGCTGTCCATGATCCACGCACCGGGGGTCATGTGGTAGCTGAAGCTCACGTGCACCAGGTCGCCGGCACGGATGCCGGCGGCGAACAGCGCCCGTGCCGAGCGCCAGTAGTCCGGCGTGCCGGCATCGGGTTCGTAGATCGGGCCGGGCGACTGGTACACCCGGCGTGCCGGCCGCAGCGTGCCCGCCAGCGCCCGCCAGCCGATGGCCGAGAAGCCGCCGAACGGATCCCAGGGCGCGGCGCCGGGGGCCCGCGAGGCCTGCTGGCGCTCGAGCAGCTCGTGCTTGCGCGTCACCGGCAGGGCCGCGAGTGCGGGGCGGGACGTGATCGATGCCGGATCGACACCGGCCAGCCGGCCGGCCAGCGCCGCGACACCCTGCGCCGCGGCCACCTGCGCGGGCAGCGCAGCCATCAGCGCCGCCTCGCGCGCCTGCGGGTCGCGCGTCTCCAGCGTGTCGAGGAAAGGTCCGGACGGTCTCACTCCTCGCGCTCCCAGCGCTCGAGGCGCTTCTTCAGTTCGTCGAGCCACTTGCGCTGCTCGGCCGCGTTGCGGATCTGGACGCGGTCCCACTCGGGCGTCAGGGCCAGCTTGCGTGCGGTCTTCGCGGCGATCGCGCCGCCCTCGAGCTGCAACTCGGCGACACGCTTGCCGCGCAGCTCGAAGCCGGTGCCGCGCTCGGCGAGCCTCAGGTCGCGCAGCGCGCGCTTCAGGTGCGCGATCGCGCCCGCGGCGTCGAACGGCGGCGGCGCGAAGCCGAAGTCGGGCAGGTCAGGCATGGAGGACTCGAGCCAGGCGGGCGGCGCGACGCGGGCCCTGCCGGGCCGGGAGGCGCTGGGCGACGATCACGACAGCCAGCGCTTGCGGCGCTTGTACGACTTGGCGTCGCGGAAGCTCTTGCGGTCGCCGCCGCCCATGCCGAGATAGAACTCCTTGACGTCCTCGTTCTCGCGCAGCGCCTTGGCCTCGCCATCCATCACGATGCGGCCGTTCTCCAGGATGTAGCCGTAGTCGGCGTAGCGCAGCGCCATGTTCGTGTTCTGCTCGGCCAGCAGGAAGGTCGTCTTCTCCTTGGTGTTGAGGTCCTTCACGATCTCGAACACCTCCTCGACGATCTGCGGCGCCAGGCCCATGCTCGGCTCGTCGAGCAGCACCATCTTCGGGTTGGCCATCAGCGCGCGGCCGATGGCGCACATCTGCTGCTCGCCGCCCGAGGTGTAGGCGGCCTGCGAGGCGCGGCGCTGCTTCAGGCGCGGGAAGTAGGCGTAGACCTTCTCCAGCGTGGCCGCGACCGCGGCCTTGCCGTCCTTGCGCGTGTAGGCGCCGGTCAGCAGGTTCTCCTCGATCGTCAGGTGCGCGAAGCAGTGCCGCCCCTCCATCACCTGGATCACGCCGCGGTCGACCATCGCCGCGGTGCTGAGCTTCTCGATGCGCTCGCCGCGCAGCTCGATCGAGCCCTTGGTCACCTCGCCGCGCTCGCCGGCCAGCAGGTTGCTCACGGCGCGCAGCGTCGTCGTCTTGCCCGCCCCGTTGCCGCCGAGCAGCGCCACCACGCCACCCTCCGGCACCTGGAGGCTCACGCCCTTCAGCACCAGGATGACGTGGTTGTAGATGACCTCGATGCCGTTGACGTTGAGGAGGATGTTGCTCATGGCGGCGGAATGCGGGACGAGCGCGGCGATCGGCGTGACGGCCCGAGCGCAGCGCAGGGCCCCCTCACGCAGCCGCCGTGGATCCGGCTTCGCCGGTCCACTGGCGGCGCCCCCCTGGAGGGGGGAAGGCCGCGCCAGCGGCCTTCGGGGGGTGGGTCAGGACTGGCAGTCCGCCGGCGTGCGGCGCTCGATCTTCTTCTCCGCGGCGTACTTGTCGGCGGCGGCGCGGATCATCGGCTTGATGAGCGCCTCGTCGGACTGGTACCAGTCGGAGGTGAAGTTCCACTTCTTGCCGTCCCAGGTGTGCATCCGGGCCCAGGTCGCGCCGCGGTGGTCGGCGCAGCTGGTGCTGATCGGGCGCATCACGCCGCTGAAGCCCAGCGCGTCGAGCTTCTTCTGGTCGAGCGCCAGGTTCTCGTAGCCCCAGCGCGCCTGCTCGCCCGTCATCACCTTGCCCTTGCCGAAGCGCTCCTGCGCGCGCTTGACGCCCTCGACGGCCAGCATCGCGGCGGTCAGGCCGCGCATGTACAGCACCTGGCCTACCTCGTCGCGCGGGCCCGTGCCCTGGCCCTTGTCGTGCACCTTGGCCAGCACTTCCTTGACGATGGCCGAGTTCGGCTCGGCACCGTGCTGCAGCGCGAGCGCGTTGTAGCCCCGGGCACCGTCGCCGACGTCCTTGACGTCGGGCTCGGCGCCGGCCCACCACACGCCATACATCTTGTCGCGCGGGAAGCCGGTGGCCACCGCCTCCTTCAGCGCGGTGGAGTTCATCACACCCCAGCCCCACAGCAGCACGTAGTCCGGGCGCAGCTGGCGCACCTGCAGCCAGGCCGCCTTCTGCTCCACGCCCGGGTGCGTCACCGGGATCAGCGTCAGCTCGAAGCCGTGCATCTTCTGCCGCTCCTGCAGCAGCGGGATCGGCTCCTTGCCGTAGGGGCTGTCGTGGAAGATGTGGGCGATCTTCTTGCCGCGCAGCTTGTCCCAGCCGCCTTCCTTCTTGGCCAGGTGCTGCAGGATGATGTCGGCCGCATCCCAGTAGGTGCCGGTCAGCGGGAAGTTCCACTTGAACACCATGCCGTCGGTGCTCTCGCTGCGGCCGTAGCCGGCGGTGATCAGCGGGATCTTGTCGGCCGGCGCCTTCTCGGTCAGCGCGAAGGTGATGCCGGTGGACAGCGGCTGGAACACGGTGGCGCCGCCGTTCTTGCCCTTCAGCCGCTCGTAGCACTCCACGCCGCGGTCGGTGGCGTAGCCCGTCTCGCACTCCTCCCAGATGACCTTCACGCCGTTGATGCCGCCGCGCGCGTTGGTGAGCTTCAGGTAGTCGACGTAGCCGTTGGCGAACGGCACGCCGTTGGGCGCGTACGCGCCGGTGCGGTAGACCAGGACCGGGAAGAACTGTTCCTTGGCTTGCGCCCAGGCGGCGCTCACCGCGGACACCGCCAGCGCGGCGCCGAATGCGAGGGTCGTCAACTTCATGTCTGCCTCCGAGGTGGGTTGCTCGAACAACGGTTGCACTCGTCAGTGCCGGGAAGGGGAAAGCGGCCCGTCGGCCGCCGGAACGCAAGCGAACTTCAGTGCGGGAAGGGCCACAGGCGCAGCTTCTCCTTGCCGATGGACCACAGGCGCGCCAGTCCGTGCGGCTCGACGATCAGGAAGAACACGATCAGCGCGCCGAAGATCATGAACTCGGTGTGCGCGACGGCGGCGGTGCTGATCGTCACGCCGACCAACGCGCCGAGCGCGGGAAGTGCCTGGTTCAGGAAGATCGGCAGCACGACGATGAAGGCCGCGCCGAAGAAGCTGCCCATGATCGACCCGAGGCCGCCGATGATGATCATGAACAGCAGCTGGAACGAGCGGTCGATCGAGAACGCCGCCGGCTCCCAGGCGCCGAGGTGCACGAAGCCCCACAGCGCGCCGGCGACGCCGACGATGAACGAGCTGACGGCGAAGGCCGTGAGCTTGGCGTACACCGGGCGGATGCCGATCACCGCCGCAGCGACGTCCATGTCGCGGATCGCCATCCACTCGCGGCCGATGTGGCTGCGCACCAGGTTCTTCGCCAGCATCGCGAACACGATGGCGATGCCCAGGCACAGCAGGTACTTCTCGTGCGGGGTGTCGATCTTCCAGCCGAGCAGAGACAGCCCGGACACGCTGACCGAGCCCGAGGCGGAATCGTTGGTGAACCACTTGATGCGCAGGAAGGCCCAGTCGCAGAAGAACTGGGCCGCCAGCGTCGCGACGGCGAGGTACAGCCCCTTGATGCGCAGCGACGGGATGCCGAACAGCACGCCGACGGCGGCGGAGAACGCGCCTCCGAGCAGGATCGCCAGCAGCATCGGCATGCCGTCGATGCGGACGAACAGGTTGTAGGCCGCGTAGGCGCCGACCGCCATGAAGGCACCGGTGCCCAGGGAGATCTGGCCGCAGTAGCCGACCAGGATGTTCAGGCCGAGCGCGGCCAGGGCCAGGATCAGGAACGGGATGAGGATCGCGCGGAACATGTACTCGTCGGCCAGCAGCGGCACGGCGAACACGGCGAAGGCGAGCAGCAACGCGATGCCGATGCGGTCCTGCGCGATCGGGAAGACCTGCAGGTCGCTGGTGTAGCTGGTCTTGAACTGGCCGTTCTCGCGGTAGAGCATCGTCGTTCCCCTGGCCCTACACGCGGTCGATGATCTTCTCGCCGAACAGGCCCTGGGGCCTGACGAGGAGGACGAACAGCACGAGCACGTAGCCGAACCAGATCTCGATGCCGCCGCCGATCTTGCTGCCGATGTAGACCTCGGCGAGCTTCTCGCCGACGCCGATGATCAGCCCGCCGATGATCGCGCCGGGCACGCTGGTCAGGCCCCCGAGGATGACCACCGGCAGCGCCTTCAGGGCCACCAGCGCCAGCGAGAACTGCACCCCGAGCTTGCTGCCCCAGATGATGCCGGCGACCAGCGCGACGAAGCCAGCGACGCTCCAGACGATGACCCAGATGCGGTCGAGCGGGATGCCGATGCTCTGCGCGGCCTGGTGGTCGTCGGCCACCGCGCGCAGCGCACGGCCGGTGCTGGTGTACTGGAAGAAGAGGGACAGCAGGATCACCAGCGCGGCGGCGATGACGGCAGCGTACAGGTCCTCCTTGTTGACCAGCACGCCGCCCTGGAAGGTGCCCTCGAGCAGGAACAGCGGGTCCTTCGGCAGGCCGACGTCGATCTTGTAGATGTCGCTGCCGAAGACCGTCTGCCCGAAGCCGTCGAGGAAGTAGGTGATGCCGAGCGTGGCCATCAGCAGCGTGATGCCTTCCTGGTTGACGAGCTTGCCGAGCACCAGCCGCTCGATCAGCCAGGCCACCGCGACCATCAGCGCCATCGCGGCCACGAAGGCCATCACGTTGGCCAGCACCTTGCTGTCGAATTTGAGCAGCTCGGGGAACCACTCCGAGAAGCGCGCCATCGCGAGCGCGGCGAACAGCACCATCGCGCCCTGTGCGAAGTTGAACACGCCGCTCGCCTTGAAGATCAGCACGAAGCCGAGCGCGATCAGCGAATAGAGCATGCCGGCCATCAGGCCGCCGATCACGGTTTCGAGGAAGAAGCCCATGTGTTTCAGGCGGCCTGCGGGGAGGTCCTGCCGCCGATCACCGTTTCGAGGAAGAAGCCCATTGCCGCTGCCGCTCAGTGCGAAGTGCCGAGATAGGCGCTGATCACGTCCGGGTTGGCGCGCACCTCGTCGGGCGTGCCGTCGCCGATCTTCCTGCCGTAGTCGAGCACGACGACGCGGTCGGAGATGTCCATCACGACCCCCATGTCGTGTTCGATCAGCACGATCGTCGTGCCGTACTCGTCGTTGACGTCCAGGATGAAGCGGCTCATGTCCTGCTTCTCCTCGACGTTCATGCCCGCCATCGGCTCGTCGAGCAGCAGCACCTGCGGCTCCATCGCCAGCGCCCGGCCGAGGTCGACGCGCTTCTGCAGGCCGTAGGGCAGGCGACCCACCGGCGTCTTGCGGTAGGCCTGGATCTCGAGGAAGTCGATGATCCTCTCGACCACCTCGCGGTGCTCGGACTCCTCGCGCTCGGCCCCCGACCACCACGGGTTGCGGAAGGCCTGCTGCAGGATGTTGGTGCGCATCTTCAGGTTGCGGCCCGACATGATGTTGTCGAGCACGCTCATGCCCTTGAACAGCGCCAGGTTCTGGAACGTGCGGGCCACGCCCATCTCGGCGACCTCGCGGCTGTTCATGTGGTCGAAGGTGCGGCCGCGGAAGGTGATCCGGCCCTCCTGCGGCGTGTACACGCCGTTGATGCAGTTGAGCATCGAGCTCTTGCCGGCGCCATTGGGGCCGATGATGGCCCGCACCTCGTGCTCGCGCACGTCGAAGCTGATGTCGGTGAGAGCCTTCACGCCGCCGAAGCGCAGCGAGATGTTGCTGACCTCGAGCACGACCTCGCCCTGGCGGCGGCGGCGCGCGCCGGGCACGGCGGCAGGATCGGCCGCTGCAGCGGCGGTCGGGCCGACGGCGGTGTCGGCGCTCATGCGGCCTGCCTCAGCGCGGGCAGCACCTTCGCGTCGACGATCTTCAGCGTCGCCGACACCTTCCCGGTGCGCCCGTCCTCGAACCGGACGGCGGTCTCGATGTACTGCTCGGTGCGGCCGCCGTACATCGCGTCGAGCAGCGCCTGGTACTTGTCGCCGATGTAGCCGCGGCGGACCTTGCGCGTGCGGGTCAGCTCGCCGTCGTCGGCGTCGAGTTCCTTGTGCAGCACCAGGAAGCGGCTGACCTGGCTGCCGGCCAGCTTGGCGTCGGCCGCGAGGTCGGCATTGACCTTCTCGACGCACTCCCGCACCAGCTCGAGCACCTCGGGCTTGCCCGCGAGGTCGACGTATCCCGCGTAGGGCAGGTTGCGCCGCTCGGCCCAGTTGCCCACGGCCTCGAAGTCGATGTTGACGAAGGCGCAGACCTTCTCGCGCCGGTCGCCGAAGGCCACCGCCTCCTTGATGAAGGGGAAGAACTTCAGCTTGTTCTCGACGTACTTCGGCGCGAACATCGCGCCGTCGTTCGGGCCGCCGAGCAGGCGGCCGACGTCCTTGGCGCGGTCGATGATCTTCAGGTGGCCGCCGGCGTCGATGAAGCCGGCGTCGCCGGTGTGGTACCAGCCCTCGGCGTCCTTGACCTCGGCGGTGGCCTCCGGGTTCTTGTAGTACTCCTTCAGCAGCCCGGCGCTGCGCACCAGGATCTCGCCGGAGTCGGCGAGCCTGATCTCGACGCCCTCGATCGGCACGCCCACCGTGTCGGCGCGCACCTCGTGGTCGGGCTGCAGGCAGACGAACACCGCGGTCTCGGTGCTGCCGTACAGCTGCTTCAGGTTGACGCCGATCGAGCGGTAGAAGGTGAACAGGTCGGGGCCGATCGCCTCGCCCGCCGTGTAGGCCACCCGCACGCGCGACAGCCCCAGCGTGTTGCGCAGCGGGCCGTAGACGAGCAGGTTGCCCAGGCCGTAGGCGATGCGGTCGGCCAGGCCGACGGCCTTGCCGTCCATGATCTGCGGCCCGACGCGGCGCGCGACCTCCATCGCGCGGCCGAACAGCCAGCGCTTGATCCGCCCGGCGTCCTCCATCCGGATCGTCACGCTGGTGAGCAGCCCCTCGAACACGCGCGGCGGCGCGAAGTAGTAGGTGGGGCCGATCTCCTTCAGGTCGATCATGACCGTGCTGGCGCTTTCCGGGCAGTTGACCACGTAGCCGCAGGCCAGCCACTGCGCATAGCTGAAGATGTTCTGCCCGATCCAGGCCGGCGGCAGGTAGGCGAGGACCTCCTCGCGCTCGGTCAGCTTGTCGAAGCGCGCACCGGCCCCGGCGCGGTCGAGCAGCGTGCGGTGCGTGTGCACGACGCCCTTCGGGTTGCCCGTGGTGCCGCTGGTGAAGAACATCGCCGCCACGTCGTCGGGCCGCGCCGCCTGCACCTGGCCGTCGAAGAAGCCGGGGTGCGCGGCGCCGTGCGCGCGCCCGGCCTCGACCAGCGCGTCGAGCGACTCGAGCCCCGGCTCGGCGTAGTTGCGCAGTCCGCGCGGGTTGTCGTACCAGATGCGGGCGAGCGGGGGGTGCCCGGCGCGCACCTCGAGCATCTTGTCGACCTGCTCCTGGTCCTCGACGATGGCCATGCGCACCTCGGCGTTGCGCGCCGGGAACAGGTACTCGGCCGCGGCTGCGTCCTGGTACAGCGGCACGGGCACGGCGCCGAGCGACTGCACCGCCAGCATCGACGCATACAGCCTCGGCCGGTTCTCGCCGACCACGACCACGTGGTCGGCGCGCCGCACGCCGGCCTGCGCCAGCCCGCAGGCCAGATCGCGCACCAGCACCGCGAGCTGCGCCCAGGTGGTGGTCTGCCAGATGCCGTACACCTTCTCGCGCAGCGCCGGAGCCGTCGGCCGCTTGGCGGCATGCTCGAGCATCAATCGCGGGAAGGTCGTCTGCACCACTCGTCTCCTGAAGGGCGGCGTGGCGCGCACGCGAACGGGCGCACCCACCGGCTTGCGGCGGAGCGCGATTCTTGCAGCGGTCTTTGACGCCATGTTGTCGTTGAAACGACAATCTGCGGGTTAGCACTGACAGGCATTCCACCGATGAGCAAGGCACAGGCGGCAGCCCGCGGAAGCGCTGCCCCGCGCAGCGGGCTGCTCGCGGCGCGGTCGCGCCGCGCCACCGCGGACGAGCTCGCCGGCATCCCGTGGCTCGCTCGCCTGGACGCGGCAGAGCGGTCGCGGGTGCGCGACGACCTGCGCGTGGTCCCCGTGGAGGCGGGCGAGTACGTCTGCCGCATCGGCCGGCCGGTCACCTACTGGTTCGGCGTGCTCGATGGCCTGCTGAAGATGAGCAACGACAGCGCGCTCGGCATGCCGATCACCTTCACCGGCATGCCGCCCGGGGGCTGGTTCGGCGAGGGCACCGTGCTCAAGCGCGAGGTCTACCGCTACAACATCCAGGCCCTGCGGCGCAGCGTGGTCGCAGGCATCGGTGCCGACACCTTCCACTGGCTCGTCGACCGTAGCCTGGGCTTCAACCGCTTCGTGCTGGACCAGCTCAACGAGCGGCTCGGGCAGTTCATCGCCGCGCGCGAGATCGACCGCCTGACGCACCCCGACGAGCGCGTCGCGCGCAGCCTCGCGGCGCTGTTCCACCCGCTGCTCTACCCGGGCGTGGGCGAACTGCTCCGGATCACGCAGCAGGAGCTCGGCTACCTCGTCGGCCTCAGCCGGCAGCGCACCAACGAGGCGCTGGCGGCGCTGCAGCGTGCGCGGCTGATCCGGGTGGAGTACGGGGGGGTGAGGGTGCTCGACAGGGAGCGGTTGAGGGTGTATCGGGTGGGGTGAGGGTTCGTGCTGGGGTCTGCGGCCTGGCGTCCTGCTTGCTCTTGTGTCGGGGCGGGTGCGGGTCTCGCCCCTGCGGGGCGGGCGGCCGGGTCTCGCCCCGGCGGGCGACCTACTTTCTTTGCTGGTGCAAAGAAAGTAGGCAAAGAAACACCCGGGATGTCTTGGGGAGTGTGTCTCGCTTCGGGGGCAGTGCGCATGGCACCTGCGCGCTTCGGGACTCGAACACCTCAGTGAGACCGCCGCGCGACACGGGCGCTCGAAAGTTCGGGGCCGTCGCCGTGCGTGCGGGCGGACGATGGCTTCACGGCGCAACGGCGCAACGGCGCGACAGCCCGACGGGTCCGAACTGTCGAGCGCAGCCCGAGCACTCCGACGTGTCGAGGGTGTTTGCCCGCCATCCCAGCGAGCGCCCTGAGGACCGCGTCCGAAGCGAGCCCCCGTGACCGGGCATCCACGTGTTTCTCTGCCCCGCCACCTAAACTCCTCCCGTCCCCGCGGACCCTGCCCCCCCGCCAACGCCCCCGCCCCCGGAGCCACCATGACCCGCTTCCTCCCGGCCCTGGCCGCCGGCCTCGCGAGCCTGGCCCTGTCGTTCGCCGCCCTCGCGCAGGGCCGGCCCGCGGCCGCGCTGCCCCCGGGCGTAAGCGCCGGCGCCAGCGTCGAGGGCATCGTCGAGTACCGGCTCGCCAACGGCCTGCAGCTGCTGCTCGCGCCCGACCCCAGCAAGCCGTCGACGACGGTCAACCTGACACTGCGCGTCGGCTCGCGCCACGAGGGCTATGGCGAGACCGGCATGGCGCACCTGCTGGAGCACCTGGTGTTCAAGGGCACGCCGACCACGCGCAACCCGTGGGCTGAGTTCACGCGCCGCGGCCTGCGCGCCAATGGCACGACGTGGCTGGACCGCACGAACTACTTCGCCAGCTTCACCGCCAACGACGCGACGCTGGAGTGGTACGTCGGCTGGCTGGCCGACGCGATGGTCAACAGCTTCATCGCCCGCGAGGACCTCGCCAGCGAGATGACCGTCGTGCGCAACGAGATGGAGATGGGCGAGAACAACGCCGGCCGCGTGCTGATGCAGCGCACGCTGGCCACGATGTACGAGTGGCACAACTACGGCAAGAGCACGATCGGCGCGCGCAGCGACGTCGAGAACGTCGACATCTCGCGGCTGCAGGCGTTCTACCGGCTGCATTACCAGCCCGACAACGCGACGCTGATCGTCGCCGGCCGCTTCGAGCCCGCCGCGGTGCTCGCGCGCGTGGCCGCCAGCTTCGGCGCGATCCCGCGGGCGCAGCGCGCGCTGCCCGCGACCTACACGCTCGACCCCGCCCAGGACGGCGAGCGGCAGGTCACGGTGCGCCGCACCGGCGGGGCGCCGTTCGTGATGATGGCGCACCACGTGCCGCCCGGCGCGCATCCCGACTTCGCCGCAGTCACGCTGCTGGCCCAGGTGCTGGGCGACACGCCGGGCGGGCGCCTGCACAAGGCGCTGGTCGAGCAGCGGCTGGCGGCGGGCGCCTTCGGCTTCGCCCTGCCGCTGGCCGAGCCGGGCGTGATGCTGGTGGGCGCGCAGCTCGCGCCCGACCAGGACATCGACCGCGCCCGCGCCGCGATGGCGGCGCTGCTGGACGGCATCGCGCAGCAGCCGATCACGGCCGAGGAGCTGGAGCGCGCACGCCGCCAGTGGCTCAACTCGTGGGAGCAGGGCTTCGCCGATCCGGAGGTGGTCGGCGTCGCGCTGAGCGAGGCGATCGCGCTCGGCGACTGGCGCTTGTACTTCCTGCAGCGCGACCAGGTCCGGCGCGTGACGCTGGCCGACATCCAGCGCGTGGCCGTCGAGCGGCTGCGTCCGGACAACCGCACGGTCGGCCTGTACCGCCCGGTGACCGAGCCCCAGCGCGCCCCGGCGCCGGCGCGCGCGGACGTGGCCGCGCTGCTGCGCGACTTCAAGGGCGACGCCGACGTCGCGCAGGCCGAGGTCTTCGAGGCCACGCCGGCCAACCTCGAGCGGCGCATCCAGCGCGGCCGGCTCGCCGGCGGGCTGGCCGTCGCGCTGCTCCCCAAGGGCACGCGCGGGCGCGCGGTGCAGGCGCGGCTGCAACTGCACTTCGGCGACGAGAAGTCGCTGCAGGGCCAGGAGACGGTGGCCGCCGCGGCCGCCGGCCTGCTCGACAAGGGCGCCGAGGGCCTGAGCCGCCAGCAGATCGCCGACCGGTTCGACGCCTTGCGCGCCCAGGTCGGCTTCGCGTCGCGCGACCAGACGCTGACGGTGACGATCGAGACCGTGCGCGAGCACCTGCCGGCCACGATCGAGCTCGTCGGCCGGCTGGTGCGCACGCCCACGTTCCCCGACGACGCCCTCGAGGAGATGCGACGGCGCGCGCTGGCGAGCCTGGCCGAGAGCCGGCGCGAGCCCGAGGAGGTGGCGGCCAACGCGATCGACCGGCTGGGCAACCCGTACCCGCGCGGCGACCTGCGGTACGCGCCCAGCTTCGAGGAGCAGGAGGCCGACCTGAAGGCCGTCGGGACGGCGCAGGTGCGCGCCTTCCACCGCCGCTTCTTCAGCGCGGCCAAGGGCGAGTTCGCCGCCGTCGGCGACCTCGACGCGGCCGCGGTCACGCGCGCTCTGGAAGCCGCGTTCGGCAGCTGGAGCGGCCCGGCCGGCGGCGCGCAGCCCTGGATGCGCCTGCCGCGACCGCTGTACCCGGTGCCTGCCGTGCGGCTGATGCTGCCGGTGCCCGACAAGCAGAACGCGGTGCTGCACGCGGTGCTGCCGATGGCGCTGTCGGACAACCACGCCGACTTCGTGCCGGTGATGCTGGCCAACCACATCCTCGGCGCCGGCGGCAGCTCGCGGCTGTGGAAGCGGATCCGCGAGACCGAGGGCCTGAGCTACGACGTGGGCAGCCGTCTGCTGTGGAGCAGCACCGACGAGAACACGCCGTGGGTGTCCACCGCCATCTTCGCCCCGGCCAACCAGCCGCGCGTGGAGCGGGCCTGGCGCGAGGAGCTCGAGCGCAGCGTGCGCGAGGGCTTCACCGCGGCCGAGCTCGAGGAGGCCCGCAGCAGCCTGCTGAACTTCCGGCGCCTGGCGCGGGCGCAGGACGCCGGCGTGGCGGCCTCCGCCGCGGGCCAGCTGCACCTGGGCCGCACCTTCGCGCTGACGCAGCAGGTCGACGAGCGGATCGCCGCGGCGACGCTCGAGCAGGTCAACGCCGCGTGGCGCCGCCACTTCGACCCGGCGCGCATCGCGGCGGCCTGGAGCGGGGACTTCGGGCGCAACGCGCCCTGAAGCGGGGCCGCGATGCCTGCCGCGGCCTCTCGCGCCGCCTTCGCGACGCTGTTGCTGATCGCGCTGATGATGGGCGCCAACCACGTGGCGGCGCGGCTGGCGTTCGACCACGGGCTGGACGTCACCACCGCGGTGGCGGTGCGCAGCGGCGTGACGGCGCTGGCGGTGGGTGGGCTGCTGCTGGCGGCCCAGGCCTCGTGGCAGCTCGGCCCGCGCGAGCGGCGTGCGATGCCGCTGATCGGGCTGCTGATCGCGGCGCAGAGCTTCTGCCTGTACTCGGCGGTGGCGCGGCTGCCAGTGGCGCTGGCGCTGCTGGCCTTCAACACCTACCCGCTGTGGACCGCGCTGGCGGCGCGGCTGCTGTACGGCCACCGCGCCGAGCGCCGCGTGCTGCTGGCGATGCCGGTGCTGCTGGCGGGTCTGGCGCTGGCGCTCGACGTCTCGGGGGCGGTCTCGGGCCTGGGCCTGGAAGCGCACTGGCAGCGCATCGGCGCCGGAGTGGCCTTCGGGCTGGCCGCTGCCGCGATCTTCGGCGTGGCCCTGGTGCTGACGCAGCACGAGGCGGGGCGGCTGGACGGCCGGCTGCGCACCGCGCTGACGATGGCCATCGTGGCGCTGCTGGCCGGCGTGGCGATCGTGCTGCAGGGCGGGCCGCGGCTGCCCACCGCACCGGCGGGCTGGGTCGGCCTGTGTGCGCTGACGCTGCTGTACGGCACCGCGTTCACGATCATGTTCACCGTGCTGCCGCGGCTGGGCGTGGTGGGCAGCTCGCCGATCATGAACGTCGAGCCAATCTTCGCGCTGGTGCTCGCCTGGGCGGTGCTCGGGCAGGCGATCGCGCCGCTGCAGGTGGCCGGCGGCCTGGTCGTCGTGGCCACGGTGATGGTGCTCGGGTTGCGCCGCGCGTCCTGAGCCGGCACGAGGCAGCACCGGAGGCAGGCCGGCAATGGCGCTCGACACCTGGCTGATCTACCTCGTGGCGGCGATCGGCCTGTCGCTGTCGCCGGGGCCCAACGGGCTGCTCGCGCTGACCCACGGCGCGCTGCACGGCGCACGGATGACGCTGTGGACGGTGGCCGGCGGCACGCTCGGCTTCGTCGCGCTGATCGGCCTGTCGATGTTCGGCATCGGCGCGCTGCTGGCCAGTTCCGCAGGCTGGCTCACGCTGCTCAAGTGGCTGGGCGGTGCCTACCTGGTCTGGCTGGGCGTGCAGGTCTGGCGCTCGCCGCCGATCGAGCTCGACCCGGCCGCGCTGCGCGAGGTCGGCGCCGTGCGCGGCATCGTGCTGTTCCGCCAGGGGCTGCTGTCGGCGCTGACGAACCCGAAGGCGCTGCTGTTCTTCGTCGCCTTCCTGCCGCAGTTCGTGGACCCGCGGCGCGACCTGGTGCTGCAGTTCGCCGTGATGGCGGGCACCTTCGCCGCCATCGAGATCGCAACAGAGGTGTTCATTGCTGCCGGCGCGCAGCGCCTGCGGCCCTGGCTCGAGCGCGTCGGCCGCCGCTTCAACCAGGCCTGCGGCGGCCTGTTCGTGCTGATCGGCGCGGCGCTGCCGCTGCGGGGCTGAGAGGGCTAGAGGGCGAGAGGGCGACAGGGTAAGGGGCCGCGCCGGCGCCGCTCGTCAGTTGCGCATCTGCTCGGGCAGGAAGGTGACGATCTGCGGGAAAAACCAGATCAGCGCCACCGCCACCACCATCAGGAAGAAGAAGGGCAGCGTGACCTTGGCGATCCAGCCGATCTCGCGCCTTGTCATGCCCTGCAGCACGAACAGGTTGAAGCCCACCGGCGGCGTGATCTGTGCCATCTCGACGACGAGCACGATGAAGATGCCGAACCAGACCGGGTCGATGCCGGCCTTCTGGATCGTCGGCATCAGCACGCCGATGGTGAGCACCACCATGCTGATGCCGTCGAGGAAGCAGCCGAGGACGACGTAGAAGACCATCAGCGCCAGCAGCAGCTGGAACTGCGACAGTCCGAGCGAGGCGATCCACTCGGCCAGGTGCCGCGGCAGGCCGATGTAGCCCATGGCCAGCGTCAGGAAGGCCGCGCCAGCCAGGATCATCGCGATCATGCAGTACAGGCGCGTGCCGCCGAGCAGGCTGTCACGGAAGGTCTGCCAGTTCAGCGAGCCCTGCGCCGCGGAGATGACGAGCGCTCCCACCACGCCCACCGCGGCGGCCTCGGTGGCGGTGGCGATGCCGCTGTAGATGCTGCCCAGCACGGCCACGATCAGCAGCACCACCGGGATCAGGTGGCGCGACTCGCGCAGCTTGGCGCCGAACGACAGCTTCGCGTCGGCCGGCGGCACCAGCGACGGGTTGCGCAGCGCCCAGGCCGCGAGGTAGCCCGAGAACAGCAGCGCCAGCATGATGCCCGGCAGCACGCCGGCGATGAACAGCTGCGCGATCGACACCTCGGCCGCGACACCGTAGACGATCATGATGATCGAGGGCGGGATCAGCAGGCCCAGCGTGCCGGCGCCGGCCAGAGAGCCGATGCTGATGCCGTCGGGGTAGCCGCGCTTGGCGAGCTCGGGCAGGCTCATCTTGCCGATCGTCGCGCAGGTCGCCGCGCTCGAGCCAGACACCGCGGCGAAGATCGCGCAGCCGGCGACGTTGACGTGCAGCAGGCGCCCGGGCAGCGACTGCATCCAGGGCGCCAGGCCGCGGAACATGTCCTGGCTGAGCCGGGTGCGGAACAGGATCTCGCCCATCCACACGAACAGCGGCAGCGCGGTCAGCGTCCAGCTCGAGGCGCTGCCCCAGATGGTGACCGCCATCGCGTCGCCGGCCGGGCGGCTCGAGAACAGCGTCATGCCGAGCCAGGCCACACCGGCCAGCGTCAGGCCGATCCACACGCCCGAGGCGAGGATCAGGAACAGCGCCGCGATCAGCAGCAGCGAGATGCCCAGGTCACCCATCGCACGCCTCTCGTCGCCTTCTCGTCGCCCGCGTCACTCGTTGTGCGAGGCTTCGTCGCTGACCACCGCGACGCGCTGGCCACGCAGCTCGAGCACCAGCTCGTCGACGAAGGCCACCAGCAGGATCAGCGTGCCGGCCGCCATGGCCAGCTGCGGGATCCACAGCGGCGTGGCGTCGGTGCCGGTGGAGATGTCGTTGAACTGGCGCGACTGCCACACCAGCCGCACGGCGAAGAAGGCGAACAGGCCCGACAGCGCCACCGCGGCGGCCAGCGCCCAGACCTCGAGCGCCTTCTTCGCCCGCACGCCCAGGTACTGCAGCAGCAGCGTGACGCGGATGTGGTCGCCACGCTTGAGCGTGTGGGCCAGCGCCAGGAAGCCGGCCGCGGCCATCAGGTAGCCGGCGTAGGCGTCGGTGCCGGGCAGGTGGAAGTGCAGCTCGCGGCCGAGGATGCCGAGCAGCACCATCGCGAGCAGGCCCACCATCGCGAGCGCCGCCAGCCAGGCGGCGCCGTCGTAAAGCGCGTCGAGCAGCCTGCGCATCGCGAGGGGCTTTGCAGTCGGTGCGCAGGCCGGGGGTGGCTACTTCAGGAAGGCGTCGACCAGCTGCTTGCCCTCGGGTCCGGCCTTGTCGAGCCATTCCTTCAGCAGCGTCTCGCCCACCTTCTTCATGTCGGCGGTGAGCTGCGGGCTCGGCGGCAGGATCTGCATGCCGCCGCCCTTCAGCCGGTCAAGGCTCTCGGTGTTGGCGCGCCGGCTGGCGGCCAGGCCGCGCACCTCGGCGTCGGCAGCGGCCTTCATCACCGCGGCCTTGGTCGGCGCGTCGAGCGCGTCGAACGCGGCCCGGTTGACGATGACGGCGTTCTTGGGCAGCCAGGCCTGGGTGTCGTACCAGAACTTGACGTGCTCGTGCAGCTTGGCGTCCCAGCCGGTGGAGCCGCTGCTCATCATGCTCTCGACCACGCCGGTGGCGAAGGCCTGGCTCACCTCGGCGGCCTGGATCGTGACCGGCTGCGCCCCGACGAGCTCGGCGATGCGCGCGGTGGCCGGGCTGTAGGCGCGCCACTTGATGCCCCGCAGGTCGGCCGCGCTGGCCAGAGGCCTCTTGCTGTAGATGCCCTGCGGCGGCCAGGGCACCGCGTACAGCACCATCATCCCCTGCTCGGCGAGCTTCTTCTCGAGCAGCGGCTTCTGCACGCGCCACAGCTTGGCAGCCTCGTCGTAGCTGTCGGCCAGGAAGGGGATGCCGTCGGCACCGAAGATCTGCCACTCGTTCTGGAAGTTGACGAGCAGGATCTCGCCGATCTGCGCCTGGCCGCCCTGCACCGCGCGCTTGATCTCGGGCGCCTTGAACAGACTGGCGTTGGCGTGGACCGTGATCTTCAGCTTGCCGCCGCTGGCCTTGTCGATGTCGTCGGCGAACTGCTGTAGGTTGACGGTGTGGAAGTTGGTGGCCGGGTAGGCGGCGGGCAGGTCCCACTTGGTCTGCGCGAGCGCAGGCGCGGCGGCCAGCACCGACGCGACGGCCAGCGCAGCCGTCAGGGCGGTGGAGGCGAGCAGGGAACGGATCGGACGCATGGGCACTCCTGGCGAGGGCGGTGGATCCCGGCGGGCGGGGGTGAGGGGGCGGCGAACCGCGAGCATCGGGCGTGCCGGCCGTGCGGCCGATCGGGGTTTGCCGCAGGGCTGGCTCGACTGCGTTGAAGTCTAGAAACTTTGTCTATAAAGTGTCAACGTTTCTTCGAGGATTCAGTGAAAACACCGAGGCCCCGCAAGGCTGCCCCCGCGCACACCGCGCCGCATCCCGCCCCGCGCCCGGCGCGGCAGGAGTCCACTCCGCAACCGGTGCCGGCGGGTGTCTCCCCGCGCGCGCCCGCTGCCAGCCGGCCGCCGGGCATCGTCTCGTCGTCGCACCTCGTCTCGCCGCAGAGCGTGGAGCTGTCGGAGTTCGAGTTCGGGCTGATCGTGGCCTGGAACGCGTTCTCGCGCTGGGCCGTGCGCTGCATGGCCGCCGCCGGCTGCCCCGACCTGACGATCACCGACGTGCTGCTGCTGCACCACATCAACCACCGCGCGCGCAACAAGAAGCTGGCCGACATCTGCTTCGTGCTGAACTACGAGGACACCCACGTCGTCGCGTACTCGCTGAAGAAGCTGATGGCGGCCGGCCTGGCGCAGGCCGGCAAGGTGGGCAAGGAGGTCTTCTACAGCCCCACCGAGCGGGGCGAGGCCTTCGTGCAGCAGTACCGCGCCGTGCGCGAGGAGTGCCTGGTGAAGAGCCTGGACACGGAGCTCAACGCCGACATCGGCGAGCTGGCGCGGCTGCTGCGCACGATGAGCGGCATGTACGACCAGGCGGCACGCGCCGCCACGTCGCTGTGACCGACGCGGCGCCGGCCGCGGCCGGCGCGCCGGGGCGGCTCGGCATCCTGATGCTCGACACGCGCTTCCCGCGCCCGGCGGGCGACGTCGGCAACCCGGCCAGCTGGCCGATGCCGGTGCGCTACCGCGTGGTTGCCGGTGCCTCCCCGCGGCGCGTGGTGCAGCAGGCCGACCGCACGCTGCTCGCCCCCTTCGTCGAGGCCGGGCGCGCGCTGGCCGCCGAGGGCGCGCGCGCGCTGGCCACCAGCTGCGGCTTCCTGGTGCGGTGGCAGCGCGAGCTGCAGGACGCGCTGTCCGTGCCGGTCTGGACCTCGAGCCTGCTCGCGCTCCCCGCGCTGCTCCGGCCCGGCGTGCTGACGGTCGATGCGACCAGCCTCGGCGCGGCCGAGCTGGCTGCGGCCGGCGCTGCGGCCGACACGCCGGTGGAGGGCCTGGCGGCCGACAGCCACCTGCGCCGCGTGCTGCTCGAGAACCTGCCCGCGCTGGACTTCGCCCGCGCCGAGGCCGACACGGTGGCTGCGGCGCAGCGGCTGGTCGCGCGCGCACCCGCGGTGGCGGCGATCGTGTTCGAGTGCACCAACCTGCCCCCCTATGCCGCCGCGGTGCGGCGCGCCACCGGCCGCCCCGTGCACCACCTGACGACGCTCGTGACCGAGCGCTGGAGAACGCTGCAATGACCCCTTCGGCCCGTTGGCAGTTCTGGATCGACCGCGGCGGCACCTTCACCGACATCGTCGGCCGCGCGCCGCCGGGCGCCCTGCCGGGCTCGTCCGGCTCATCCGGCGCGCCCGACGGCACGCTGGTCACGCTGAAGCTGCTGTCGGACAACCCCGAGCAGTACGCGGACGCGGCCGTCGAGGGCATCCGACGTCTGCTCGGCCTGCGGCCCGGCGAGCCGATCACGCCCGAGCGCGTGGAGTGCGTGAAGATGGGCACCACGGTGGCCACCAACGCGCTGCTCGAGCGCAAGGGCGACCGCACGCTGCTGGTCACGACCCGCGGCTTCGCCGACGCGCTGCGCATCGCCTACCAGGCGCGGCCGCGGCTGTTCGAGCGCCGCATCGTGCTGCCCGAGCTGCTCTACGAGCGCGTGGTCGAGGCCGCCGAGCGCGTCGGCGCGCACGGCGAGATGCTGCAGCCGCTGCAGGAAGGGCCGCTGCGGGCGCAGCTGCAGGACGCCTTCGACGCCGGCATCCGCAGCGTGGCGATCGTCTTCATGCACGGCTGGCGCTTCGCGGCGCACGAGCAGGCCGCGGCGCGCATCGCGCGCGAGGTCGGCTTCACGCAGGTGAGCGCCAGCCACGAGGTCAGCCCGCTGATGAAGCTGGTCTCGCGCGGCGACACGACGGTGGTCGACGCCTACCTGTCGCCGATCCTGCGCCGCTACGTCGACCGGGTCGCCGCCGAGATGCCCGGCGTGCCGCTGTTCTTCATGCAGAGCAGCGGCGGGCTGACCGAGGCGCACCGCTTCCAGGGCAAGGACGCCATCCTGTCCGGCCCGGCGGGCGGCATCGTCGGCATGGTGCGCACCGCGCTGGCCGCCGGCCACGACCGCGTGATCGGCTTCGACATGGGCGGCACCAGCACCGACGTCAGCCACTACGCCGGCGAGTTCGAGCGCGCCTTCGAGACCCAGGTGGCCGGCGTGCGCATGCGCGCGCCGATGATGAGCATCCACACGGTCGCTGCCGGCGGCGGCAGCATCCTGCAGTTCGACGGCGCGCGGCTGCGCGTGGGCCCGGAGAGCGCCGGCGCCAATCCGGGGCCGGCCAGCTACCGGCGCGGCGGGCCGCTCGCGGTGACCGACGCCAACGTGATGCTGGGCCGGATCCAGCCGCAGTGGTTCCCGAGGGTGTTCGGGCCGAGCGGCGACCAGCCGCTCGACCGCGACGGTGTCGTGGCACGCTTCGAGGCGCTGGCCGCGCAGGTGCGCCGCCAGTCCTCCGGCAGCGGCGGGCGCGAGGTCACGGCCGAGTCGCTGGCCGAGGGCTTCGTGCAGATCGCGGTGCAGAACATGGCCAACGCCATCAAGCGCATCTCGGTGGCGCGCGGCTACGACGTCACGCAGTACACGCTGCAGTGCTTCGGCGGTGCCGGCGGGCAGCACGCCTGCCTGGTGGCCGACGCGCTGGGCATGGGCCGGGTCTTCGTGCACCCGCTGGCGGGCGTGCTCAGCGCCTACGGCATGGGCCTGGCAGACCAGATCGCGATGCGCGAGGCGAGCCTGGAGCGGCCGCTCGACGCGGCTGGCCTCGCCGCCGCGGCGCAGCGGCTCGACGAGCTCGCCGAGGCCGCCGCCGCCGAGGTGGCCGCCCAGGGCTTCGCGCGCGAGCGGATCGAGCTGCGCCGCGCGATCCACGTGCGCTACCAGGGCACCGACACCGCGCTCGTCGTGCCGTTCGGCGATGCCGCGGCCATCACCGCCGCCTTCGAGGCCGCCTACCGGCAGCGCTTCGCGTTCCTGATGCCGGGCCGTGCGCTCGTCATCGAGGCCGTGTCGGTCGAGGCCGTCGGGCCCGGCGAGCCGCACGCCGCGGCTGCCGTCGGCGCCGAGCCGCCGCCGCTGCGCCCGCAGCCCGATGCCAAGGTGCGGATGCACGCCGGGCGCTGGCTCGAGGCCGGCCTGTTCGTGCGCGAGCGCCTCGCGCCGGGCTCGGTGGTGGACGGCCCGGCCGTCATCGCCGAGGACAACGCCACCACCGTGGTCGAGCCCGGATGGCAGGCCCGGCTGACGGCCGCCGGCCCGATCGAGCTGCAGCGGGCCGTGCCGCGGGCGGCCGAGCACGCGATCGGCACCGAGGCCGACCCGGTGATGCTGGAGGTGTTCAACAACCTGTTCATGAACATCGCCGAGCAGATGGGGCTCAGGCTGCAGAACACCGCCTACAGCGTCAACATCAAGGAGCGGCTGGACTTCTCCTGCGCGCTCTTCGACGCCGAGGGCCAGCTGATCGCCAACGCTCCGCACATGCCGGTGCACCTGGGCTCGATGAGCGAGAGCATCCGCACCGTGATCGCTCGCAACCCGGCGATGCAGCCGGGCGACGTCTACTTGCTGAACGACCCGTACCACGGCGGCACGCACCTGCCCGACGTCACGGTGGTCACGCCGGTCTACCTCGAGCCGGGCGAGGCCAGGCCGGGCTTCTTCGTCGCCAGCCGCGGCCACCACGCCGACATCGGCGGCAGCACGCCTGGCTCGATGCCGCCGTTCTCCAAGACCATCGACGAGGAGGGCGTGCGCTTCGACAACTTCCTGCTGGTGCGCGACGGCCGGCTGCGCGAGGCCGAGTTGAACGAGGCGCTCGCCACCGGCCCGTACCCGGCGCGCAACCCGGCGCAGACGGTGGCCGACCTGCGCGCGCAGATCGCCGCCAACGAGAAGGGCGTGCAGGAGCTGCGCGCGATGGTGGCGCAGTTCGGCCGCGCCACCGTGGCGGCCTACATGAAGCACGTGCAGGACAACGCCGAGGAGTCGGTGCGGCGCGTCATCACGGCGCTGTCGCTCCGACCCTCTGGCGGGCCGGACGGCTCGTTCACGCTCGAGCTCGACAACGGCGCCCGCATCGCGGTCAAGGTCACCGTGCGGCCGCTCGAGCGGGCTGCCACCATCGACTTCACCGGCACCAGCGCCCAGCTGCCGAACAACTTCAACGCCCCGAAGGCGGTGACGATGGCGGCGGTGCTGTACGTCTTCCGCACGCTGGTCGACGACGACATTCCGCTCAATGCGGGCTGCCTGAAGCCGCTCGAGGTGATCGTGCCCGAGGGCTGCATGCTGAATCCGCGGCCGCCGGCGGCGGTGGTGGCCGGCAACGTGGAGACGTCGATGTGCATCACCAACGCGCTGTACGGCGCGCTGGGCGTGATGGCGGCCAGCCAGTGCACGATGAACAACTTCACCTTCGGCGACGCCGTGCACCAGTACTACGAGACGGTGTCGGGCGGCTCTGGCGCCGGCCTGCTGACCGACGCCCAGGGGCGGCCGACCGGCGGGTTCGACGGCACCAGCGTCGTGCAGACGCACATGACCAACTCGCGCCTCACCGACCCCGAGGTGCTGGAGTTCCGCTTCCCGGTGCGGCTGGACAGCTACGCCATCCGCCGCGGCTCGGGCGGCGCCGGGCGCTGGCGCGGCGGCGACGGCGGCGTGCGCCGCGTGCGCTTCCTCGCGCCGATGACGGCGTCGATCCTCAGCAACGGGCGTCGCGTGCCGGCCTTCGGGCTGGCCGGCGGCGCCCCCGGCGCGACCGGCGTCAACCGCATCGAGCGCGCCGACGGCCGCGTCGAGACGCTGTCGCACATCGGCTCGGCGCAGATGGGGCCGGGCGACGTGTTCGTGATCGAGACGCCGGGCGGTGGGGGGTGCGGGGAGCCGCAGGGCTGAGAGGCCGGCAGGCCGAGAGCCCCAGGGACCGACCGACCGGGCGGACCCGGCCGCGGCGCGCGGCGCGTCAGGCCGCGACGGCCATCGGCGCGCGCGCGCGCTCGGGGCTGCCGCCGCGCAGCGCGTCGAGCACGGCCTCCGGCGCCAGCGGCCGCGACACCACGTAGCCTTGGCCGAGCGGCACGCCCATCTCGCGCAGCGCCTGCAGCTGGGCCTCGGTCTCGATGCCCTCGGCGATGACGCTGCGGCCGAGCGTGGTGCCCAGGTTCAGCACCGCGCGCACGATCTCGGCGTTGTGCGGCGCCTGCTGCATGCCCTGCACGAAGGAGCGGTCGATCTTCAGGCTGTCGATCGGCAGCGTGCCCAGGTAGGCGAGCGACGAGTAGCCGGTGCCGAAGTCGTCGATCGAGAAGCGCACGCCGATCTCGCGCAGCTGCCGCATGCACTGCAGCGCGTCCGTCAGCCGGCCCATCAGCGTCGTCTCGGTGATCTCCAGCGTCAGCAGCCGCGGCGCCAGCCCGTGGCGGGCCAGCATGCCCTGCACGTTGGCGGCCATCGTCGAGCGGCCGAGGTCGCTGCCGGAGATGTTGACGTGGATCGTCGGCAGGCGGTCGCGCGGCAGCTGCTGGTGCCAGCCGGCCAGCTGCGCCAGCGCGCGCTCGAGCACCCAGTCGGTGAGGGCGCCGATCTGGCCGGTCTCCTCGGCCAGCCGCACGAAGAGGTCGGGCGAGATCGACCCGGCGCGCGGGTGGTTCCAGCGCACCAGCGCCTCCAGGCTCTTGATGCGCCGGGTGGGCAGGTCGAAGATCGGCTGGAAGGCCAGCGACAGCTGGTCCTCGGCGATGGCGCGGCGCAGGTCGGCCTCCAGCGTCAGCCGGCGCGCCACCTTCTCGTTCAGGCGGTCGTCGAACACGACGTAGCGGCCGCGGCCCTGCGCCTTGGCCTCGTACATCGCCAGGTCGGCGTCGCGCAGCACCTCGTCGACCAGGGTGTGGCGCGGGTGGCCGATGGCCACGCCGATGCTGGCGCTGGGCACGATCTCGATGTCACCCACCGTCACCGGCGCGGCCAGCGCCGCCTGCAGCCGCTCGGCCAGGGCCACCGCCACCGAGGCGTCGGCCAGCGGCGTCAGGATGATCGCGAACTCGTCCCCGCCCATGCGGGCCACCAGGTCGCCCGGGTCCACGCAGGTCACCAGCCTGTGTGCCACCTCGCGCAGCAGCCGGTTGCCGGTGAGGTGGCCGAGCGTGTCGTTCACGTCCTTGAAGCGGTCGAGGTCGACGAACAGCACCGCGAAGCCGTCGCGCGCGCCGTGCTGGTGCTCCTGCAGGATGCGCTGCAGCCGCTCGATGAAGCGGGGCCGGTTGGGCAGCTCGGTCAGGCTGTCGTGGAAGGCGATGTGCTCGAGCTTGGCCTCGGCCTCGCGCCGCGCCGTCATGTCCAGCACCTGGTACAGATGGCCCTGGCCGGCGTGGCCCGGGTCCTGGAAGGGGCTGCAGTGCACCGACAGCCACAGCCGGTCGCCGGCGTCGTTCTCCGTCATCAGTTCGGCCGAGTAGGCGTCGGTGCCGGTGTAGGGCAGGATGTCGCCGCGCCGCCGCTGCGGCGAGTCGGCCTCGGCCGCCGGCAGCAGCGCCGCCGGGAACTCCATGCCGGTCATGCGCTCGCGCCCGCGCTGCATCATCCGGCACAGCGCGTCGTTCACCTCGGCGATGCGCCCGTCGGGCCGCACGATGGCCATGCCGATGGCCGCGTGCTCGAACGCGGCCACGAAGCGCTGGTGGCTGAGCGCGGCCTCGCGCTCGGCGGCGGCCACCTTGGCGGCCTGCTGCTGGTGCTGCTCTTCCTGGCGCTGGACGGTGTGGCGCAGGAGCGCGGCCAGGGCGATGGCCACGATGCCGGCGATGGCAAGGACCTCGAGCCCGATCAGCAGCGCGAGCACGGCCATCGACCCGCCGGCCAGCGCCGTCACCAGGCTGGCTGCGAGCATCCAGTCGGTTTGCTTCAGCCAACTGAGGGGAGAGAGCGCTTCCCCGCGCTTCAGTGCGACGATGGTCAGCGTCAGGAAGACCGTGCTGAGCAGGTTGCAAGGCGCGGCGATGCAGATGGCGGCGACCACTGCGCCGCTCTCTCCGAGCAGAGGCGTCAGCCAGTGGCGCAGCAGCAGGAACAGTCCGCCCGCGAAGGCCATGCCCAGCGTCGAGATGCTGGGCGCCATCAGGCGGCTGGTGAGCCGCTTGGAGTTGCGGCAACTGACGATCACGCCCTCGGCAAACGAGGCCAGTACTGCGGCAGCGGGCCCGAAAACTCCAAGTGCCGCGAAGCTGACGGCGTCGGTGAGGGTGAACGTCGTGGTCGTTCGCGGCACCCGCACCGACAAGACCGAACTGGCTGCAGCAAGCATCATCGCTGCCGCAATGCCGATCTGGGTGCTGGTTGAGGCAAGGACCGCCGACCCGAACGCCCATCCGAGTGCGACGATGCCCGCCAGTACCGTCGCCGCCCACACCAGCGCCGCAGAGCCCGTGTAGTCGAAGAAGTGCGTGCGCCAGAAGCGACGCCAGAGCGGCGTCGCTTCATGCCAGCGCGGCTCTTCCATGTGCGCGGGAGGCAGCGGCTGCACCCCTTGCTCCTGAGAGGGTCTTGGCTATCGGGCGGGTTACTGCGGGAGCGTGCCTTCGGTCAGCAGCAGCCCCTCCGTCAGCAACAGGCCTTCCGTCAGCAACAACCCCTCCGTCAGGAGTAGCCCCTCCGTCAGGAGCAGGCCTTCGGTCAGGAGCAGGCCTTCGGTCAGGAGCAGGCCTTCCGTCAGCAGGAGTCCTTCCGTCAGGAGCAACCCTTCGGTGAGCAGCAGCCCCTCAGTCAGGGACACGCCATCCGCCTGCAGCTGGCTCCCCGTCGTCGTCATCGGCGACACCTGGAACCCGAGCGACAGCGTCACCCCGGAGCTTGCCTTGCCGGTGCCGTGCCACTGCGTCACCGGTGCCAAGGCCATGCGCTGCAGGTCCGCGGAGTTCTTCCTGCCGCCGTCGAGCAGCTTCACGCCGCCCCCAAGCAGGTGCTCGCGCGTGCTCTGGCGTTCGACGATGCTCGCGGGCACCTGGTTGGCGCCCCAGTTGGCACCGGCCGGCTGGTAGGTGACGGTCGTGCGCGTGGCGAGCGAGCGCACCCAGGTCAGCCGGGGGTCGTAGACACCCTGGAAGGCCTCGAACAACACGGTGCCGGTGGCCGGCCGGTTACCGCCGGCGAGCACCATGCGGCTCCACGAGGCGTCGAAGGGCACCACCTGCCCGGCGGCCAGCAGCGGCGCACCCGGCGCCAGCGTGCCGGCCTCGAGCTGCTGGCGCACGTCGGTGCGCAGCGCGCGGGCCAGCCGCACGGCGCCTTCGGCGTTGAGCTGGCCGGTGCCCTGGTCGAGCAGGCTTGCCTCGCGCAGCGGGCGGGCGGTGTACTGCAGCACGGCCTTCACCAGCGGCGGCGTCAGGCCCGGGTTGGCCTGCAGCACCAGCGCCGCGGCGCCGGCCACCAGCGGGGCGGCGGCCGACGTGCCGCTCATCCGCATCAGCCGCGGCGCGGCCGATTGCACCTGGATCTGCGGGTGGCTCGCGGCCAGGAAGTTCAGCGTGCCGCTGGTGCTGGCGGCCATCGCGCCCACCAGTTGCCGGCCGGGTGCCACCAGGTCGGGCTTGAACAGGTTGTCGATCCAGCGGCTGCCGGTGGTCGTGCGCATCGCACCACGGGTGGGGCCGCGCGAGCTGAAGGCGGTCATCCTGTCGTCGCCGAGCCCGGTGGTAGCGGCGCTGTCGGCCGCACCCACGGTGATGACCGACGGGTCGTGCGCCGGCGAGCCGACGCTGCCGTACAGCGTGCGCCCGTCGGTCGCCAGGCCGTAGTTGCCGGCCGCGGCCACCACCACCAGGCCCGTGGCGGTGGCCGCCCGGGCCGCACGCGCCACCGGGTCGACCAGGTAGGAGTCGACGGAGGTCGAGGCGATGCTCAGGTTGACGACCTGGATGCCGTGCAGCCGCGAGCGCTGGATCACCCAGTCCATGCCCGCCACGAACTCCGAGAGCGATCCGATGCCACGCTCGTCGATCACGCGAACGTCGTACAGCGTGGCGCGCGGGGCGATGCCGCCGCTGTGCACGCCGGCGGCGCTGATCACGTTGTTGCCGGCCGCCATCGCGGCCACGTGCGTGCCGTGGCCGTACGGGTCGCCGACGCTCAGCGAGGGGTCGAAGCGCTGCAGGTCCTGCGCCTGCGTGCCGCAGATCCGCATGGCCTGGGCGCTGCAATCGGTGGTGAAGTCGCTCGCCCTTCGGGACCACCCATCGACGTCGGCCATCGCCTTGCGCCGGCTGACGAAGTCGACCACCGCCCGCACCCGGGTCTGGCCGTTGGCGCCGGCGAATGCCGGGTGCCGGTGGTCGATGCCGGAGTCGAGCACCGCGATGCCGATGCCGGTGCCGTCCAGCGCCGCGTTGCTCGAGACGTTGCCGCCGAAGGCCACCGGCAGCAGGTTCACGGCCGAGGAGGCTGCCTGCTGCAGGCTCGCCTTGGGAGAGGCCGGGCGGTCCGGGATGATCCTCTGCACGTCGAGCCGCGCCTCGAGCGTGGACAGGGCCGCCAGCGGCACCTCGGCCGCCAGGCCCCGTACCGAGGCGTAGTTCCAGAACACGGTGCCGCCGTTGCGCACGATGGTGCCGCGCAGGGCCGCGAGCGACGGATCGGTCGACCCGGACAGGATCACGACCTTGACCCGGGCCTGGCCGTTCTTGTGGCCTGCCCAGCGCACCGCCTTCTCGCCGGTGGGCACGCCCTTGCTCCGCACCTCCTGCAGGTCGGCCGAGACCTTGCCCGACGAGATGCTCTGCAACGGCGCCTGCGCCTGGGCGGCGAGGCCCAGCGACACCAGCACCGACCCCAGCATCGCGCGCAACGCGCTTGGCGCCGAAAGCCGCTTCATCAGATCCATGGCAACTCCAATGCAAGAGGATGCGGACCTATGCCCGCGCAAGTCCTCCTTCGGCACCATCGGACCACGACCTGAGGCCTGAATCCCCTCGAAAGAGGGGGGTCCGACCTCGAAATCCGGGCCGAGCGTGACGGAGTTCGCAGCTGGCGGGGCGGGCGCTTCGGGGCCGGTTCCGACCGGCCAGCCGAGATGGCAGGTTGAGGTGGGTCAAGCGCGTCCGGCGCCCTGCCACGTGAAATGCCGCCGCCATGATCGCCCCCGCCGATCGCCCCCGCCCGTCCGCCAGCGCCGAGGATGCCGGTGCCGACCCGGTTGCGCGGGTGCTGGCCGCGCACGGCGGCCGGCGCCAGCGCCTGGTGCAGATCCTGCGTGAAGTGCAGGCTCACACGCATTGGCTGCCGCGCGACGTGCTCGCGCGCGTGGCCGCGGGCCTGGGGCTGACGCCGGCGGTGGTGGAGGGGGTGGCCGGCTTCTACCGCTTCTTCCACCTGAAGCCGGTCGGGCGCCATCACCTGCTGTGGAGCGACAACGTCACCGACCGCTTCGGCGGCAGCCGCGAACTCGCCGGCGAGCTGTGCCGGCGGCTGGGCGTGGCGCCGGGGCAGGTGTCGGCCGACGGGCTGGTGAGCGTGGACTTCGCCTCCTGCACCGGGATGGCCGACCAGGGCCCGGCCCTGCTCGTGGACCAGCACCAGGTGCTGACGCGGATGGATGCCGAGCGCGTGGCGCAACTCGCCGACCTGATCCTGGCCCGCGTGCCGGTGGCGCAGTGGCCGGCGGACTGGCAGCGCGTCGACGACAACGTGCAGCGCGCCGGCCCGCTGCTGGGCAGCCCGGCGCTGACCGGCGCGGCGCTGCGCGCCACGCTCGCGCGCGGCAGCGAGGCGACGCTGGCCGAACTGCGGGCGTCGGACCTGCGCGGCCGGGGCGGCGCGGGCTACGGCACCGCCGCCAAGTGGGAAGCGGCGCTGCGCGCACCGCTGCCGCCGGGCGGCGGCCGCTTCGTGGTCTGCAATGCCGACGAGGGCGAGCCCGGCACCTTCAAGGACCGCGTGCTGCTGGCGCGGCGCGCGCACACGCTGTTCGAGGGCATGACGGTGGCGGCGCGGGTGCTCGGGGCGCGCCAGGGCTTCCTCTACCTGCGCGGTGAGTACCGCTACCTGCTCGAGGCGCTCGAGGCCGTGCTGGCGCGGCGGCGCGCCGCCGGGCTGCTGGGCGGGCGCATCCTCGGCGTGGCAGGCTTCGACTTCGACATCGAGATCCACGTCGGCGCCGGCGCCTACGTGTGCGGCGAGGAGAGCGCGCTGCTGGAGTCGCTCGAGGGTCGGCGCGGCACGCCGCGCATCCGGCCGCCCTACCCCGTGGAGCAGGGCTACCTCGGCCAGCCCACGGTGGTGAACAACGTCGAGACGCTGTGCGCCGCGGCGCTGGTGGCGCTGCACGGCGCGGCCTGGTGGCGGCGCGAGGGCGGCCCCGGCGGCAGCGGCACGCGGCTGCATTCGGTGAGCGGCGACGTCGAGCGGCCCGGCGTCTACGAGTTCCCCCTCGGGTGCACGGTGCAACAGGTGCTCGACGCGGCCGGCGCCCGCCACACGCAGGCGGTGCAGGTGGGCGGGCCGTCGGGCCGCTGCGTCGCGCCGCACGAGTTCGGCCGCGCGATCGGCCTGGCGCCCGACGAGCTGCACACCGCGGGCGCCTTCACCGTGTTCGACGACTCGCGCGACATGTTCGAGGTGGCGCGCGGCTACAGCCGCTTCTTCGCCCACGAGAGCTGCGGCTTCTGCACGCCCTGCCGCGTGGGCACCGAGCTGATCGTGCGGCGGATGGACAAGCTGGCCGACGGCTTCGGCAGCGCCTTCGACGCGCGCGAGCTGCGCGAGCTCGAGGCACTGCTGCACGGCGCCACGCACTGCGGGCTCGGCTCCACGGCCACCAACCCGCTGCGCGACACGCTCGAGCGCTTTCCGGCGGCCTACCGGCGGCGGCTGCAGCAGCCGCACTTCGTGCCCGCCTTCGATCTGGACGCCGAGCTCGCGCCAGCGCGACGCGCCACCGGCCGCGACGACGAGGGCGCGCACCTGGCGCGCATCGGATGAGCAACGCGGCCCCCGCGCCCGGAGCCGCCGCCGTAGCGGCCCCCGCGACCGACGCCGCCGCCGGCGGCACCTTCACGCTCGACGGCGCCGAGGTGCCCTTCGCCCCCGGCGAGACGATCCTGCAGGCCGCGCACCGGGCCGGCCACCCGATCCCGCACCTGTGCTGGCACGAGCGCCTCGGGCAGAGCGGGGCCTGCCGGCTGTGCGTGGTGGGCGTCGACGGCGAGCGCTTCGCCGCGGCCTGCACCACGCCGGCCGCGCCCGGGGCCGTGGTCGTCAACCGCAGCCCCGAGCTCGACGCCCGCCGCCGGCTGCTGCTGCAGATGCTGTTCGTCGAGGGCAACCACTTCTGCCCGAGCTGCGAGAAGAGCGGCGACTGCCTGCTGCAGCAGAGCGCCTACGAGATGGGCATGCTTGGCCCGCGGTTCGAGGAGTTCTACCCGCAGCGCCCGGTCGACGCCAGCCACCCGCAGCTGTGGCTCGACACCAACCGCTGCATCCTGTGCAAGCTGTGCGTGCGCGCCAGCCGCGAGATCGACGGCAAGGACGTGTTCGCGATCGGCGGCCACGGCATCGCCACGCGGCTGCTCGTCAACTCGCCCGACGGCAGGCTCGGCACCAGCCGCCTGGAAGCGGACGACTTCGCCGCCGGCGTCTGCCCGGTGGGGGCCATCCTGCCCAAGCGGCGCGGCTTCGTGGTGCCGATCGGGGCGCGCAGGTTCGACCCCGCGCCGCTGGCGGCGCGGGGCGGCACCGGGGGCGCCAAGGGGCCGGTTGCCGCTGGCGACGCCGCGGGGGCCGGGGGCACCGCGGTCGGCGGGAGTGCCGAGGGTGCGGAGAGTTCGGAGAGCGCCTAGGGCGGGTGAGATGAGCGCGCCGCCCGCATCCGTGCCGTCCCCCGCCGCGCCCGCCGGCGCCGGGCGCAAGCACCGCATCGCCACCGTCTCGCTGGCCGGCTGCTTCGGCTGCCACACGTCGCTGCTGGACATCGACGAGCGGCTGTTCGAGCTGGCCGGCCGCATCGAGCTCGACCGCAGCCCGCTCACCGACCTCAAGCGCTGCGGTCACGCCGACATCGGCCTGGTCGAGGGCGGCCTGTGCAACGCCGAGAACGTGCAGGTGCTGCGCGAGTTCCGCCGCCACTGCGACGTGCTGGTGGCGGTGGGCGCGTGCGCGATCACCGGCGGGCTGCCGGCGCAGCGCAACGCGCTGGACATCGGCGCGATCCTGCGCGACGTGTACGTCGCCCGGCCCGGCCTCGCGCCGGGCAGCCGCGTGCCCGACGACCCCGAGCTGCCGCTGCCGCTCGCGCGCGTGCACCCGATCCACGAGGTCGTCCACGTCGACCACTTCCTGCCCGGCTGCCCGCCATCGGCCGACGCGATCTGGGAGTTCCTGCTCGCGCTGCTGGACGGCCGCGAGCCGCCCGTCACGCGCGGTCGCCTGCGCTACGACTGATGACGATGAGCTCCGCCCCCGCCGGCGCTGCCGCCGCCGCTCCCGCACGCGGCCTGCGCCGCGTCGCCATCGACCCGTTGTCGCGCGTGGAGGGCCACGGCAAGGTGACGCTGCTGCTCGACGAGCACAACCGCGTGCGCCAGGCGCGGCTGCACATCGTCGAGTTCCGCGGCTTCGAGGCCTTCGTCTGCGGCCGCCCGTACTGGGAGGTGCCGGTGATGGTGCAGCGGCTGTGCGGCATCTGCCCGGTGTCGCACCATCTGGCGGCGAGCAAGGCCCTCGACGCCGCGCTCGGCCTGCGCGCGGTGCCTGCGGCGGCCGAGGCGCAGCGCCGGCTGATGCACCATGGCCAGATCCTGCAGAGCCACGCACTGCACTTCTTCCACCTGAGCAGCCCCGATCTGCTGTTCGGCTTCGGCAGCGACGCCGGCCGGCGCCACATCCTCGCCGTGGCCGAGGCGCATCCGCAGATCGCGCGCCAGGGCGTGCTGCTGCGCCAGTTCGGGCAGGACGTGATCTTCGCCACCGCGGGCAAGAAGGTGCACGGCACCGGCTCGGTGCCCGGGGGCGTCAACCGCGCACTGCCGCGTGCCGAGCGCGACGCGCTGGCGGCGCGGCTGCCGCAGGTGCTGGCCTGGTGCGAGCAGGCGGTGGACCTGGTGGCGCGGCTGCACGAGGCGGACGCGCCGCTGTACGACGGCTTCGGCGCGGCGCCGATGGCGCTGATGTCGCTGCTGGGCACAGGCGAACGCGATGGCGCGCTCGAGCTGTACGACGGCCGCCTGACGGTGCGCGACGCGGCCGGCGCGGTGACCGTCGACGGCGCCGACCCGGCCGGCTACCTGGGGCTGATCGACGAGGAAGTGCGGCCGTGGAGCTACATGAAGTTCCCGTACCTGCGCGCGCTCGGCCCCGAGGCCGGCAGCTACCGCGTCGGCCCGCTGGCACGGGTGCAGAACTGCAGCCGCATCGCCACGCCGCGCGCCGAGGCCCGCCGGCAGCAGTTCCGCGCGCGCGCTGTCGGGCTGCAGCACGGCGCGCTGGCCACGCACTGGGCGCGGATGATCGAGATGCTGCACGCGGCCGAGGTGATCGGGCAGCTGCTGGACGACGAGGCCCTGCTCGGCACCGCGATCGCCGCCGCGCTGCCTGCCGAGCGCCCGGGCGAGGGCGTGGGCGTGATCGAGGCGCCGCGCGGCACGCTGATCCACCACTACCGCATCGGCCCCGACGAGCTGGTGCAGTGGTGCAACCTGATCGTCAGCACGACGCACAACAACCAGGCCCTGCACGACACGGTGCGCGCGGTGGCCGACGCGCACTTCGACGGCCGCGAGGTGACCGAAGGGCTGCTCAACCACGTCGAGGTCGCCATCCGTGCCTACGACCCGTGCCTGAGCTGCGCGACGCACGCGCTCGGCTCGATGCCGCTCGAGGTGCGCGCGCAGGCCGCCGACGGCAGCGACCGCGGCGGCCTGCTGCGCGACGGCGATGGCGGCGTGCACGCACTGCCGCCGGCGGCCTGAGAGGGTGACCCCGGCGATGGCCGCGCCCTGGCTCGTCGTCGCGATCGGCAACGCCAGCCGCGGCGACGACGCGCTCGGCCCGGCGCTGGCCGCGCGGCTGGCGGAGACGGCTGCGGCGGCCGCGGTCCACGAGGACCGGGAGGACCAGGAGGTCCACAGGGCCCACGCGACGGCCCGCGCGGACGATGCACACGGCGCCGACGACGCCGGCGGCGCGCTCGTCGAGATCGTGGAGCGCTACCAGCTCCAGCTGGAGGACCTGCTGCTGCTGCAGGGCCGCCGCGGCGTGCTGTTCGTGGACGCCGCGCGCACGCCCGCCGAGCCGACGTGCCGGCCTCTGGCGCCCGCAGCGGGCGCCACGGCCTTCACCCACGCGCTGGCGCCGGCCGTGCTGCTCGGCCTGTACCGGCGCGTGCTCGGCGCCGACCCGCCGCCGTCGTGGCTGCTGCCGCTGCCGGGTCGGCAGTGGGAACTGGGCGCGCCGCTGTCCGACCTCGGGCGGCGCAGCCTCGACGCCGGCTGGACCGCCGCGCGGGCCTGGATCGGGCAGCGCACGACCTGCGTGGAAGAATCCGCGCGACCGCCATGCTCGACCGCGCCGCCATCGCCCTGCTGCGCCCGGCCCTCGACCGGGCGGCCGGCGGGCTCGTGCGCTGGGGCATCGGCGCCGATGCGGTCACGCTCGCGGGCTTCGCCATCGGGCTCGGCGGCGCGCTCGCCATCGCGCTCGGCGCTCCGCTGGCGGGCCTCGCGCTGATCCTGCTGTCGCGGCTGGCCGACGGGCTGGACGGCGCGGTGGCGCGGCGCACGCGGCCCACCGACCGCGGCGCCTTCCTCGACATCGCGCTGGACTTCGTGTTCTACGCCAGCATCCCGCTGGCTTTCGCCGTCGCCGACCCCGCGGCCAACGCGCTGGCTGCGGCGGTGCTGCTGGCGGCCTTCGTCGGCACCGGCTCGAGCTTCCTCGCCTTCGCGGTGCTGGCCGAGCGGCGCGGGCTGAAGAGCGAGGCCTACCCGAAGAAGGGCATCTACTACCTCGGCGGCCTCACCGAGGCCACCGAGACGCTGATCTGCTTTGCCGCGATGTGCCTGTGGCCCGGCGCCTTCGCGCTGCTGGCCTATGGCTTTGCCGCGCTGTGCGGCGTCACGCTGGCCACGCGCATCGCGGCCGGCTGGCGCGCGTTCCCGGTGTAACGTCGGGACGCCCGCGGCGAGCTGGGCCTGCCCCGATCCATGGTACGAACCCCCGCGCCGAGGCGCGCATGAACCCGCGCAAGATCGCCCTGCTGCTCTTGGTGGCCGCCGCCGTGGCGGCCTTCTTCGCCCTCGACCTCGGGCGCTTCTTCAGCCTGGCCTACGTCAAGGGCGCCCAGGCGCACTTCGCGGCGCTGTACGCCGAGCGGCCGGCGCTGGTGCTCGGGGCGTACGCGCTCGCCTACGTGGCAGTGTTCGCGCTGGCGCTGCCGGTGGGCGCGGTCATGACGCTGATAGGGGGCGCCCTCTTCGGCTGGGTGGTGGGCACCGTCGTCGTGTCCTTCGCCTCGTCGATCGGCGCGCTGCTGGCCTTCCTCGCCGCGCGCTTCCTGCTGGCCGACGGGGTGCGGGCGCGCTTCGGCCCCCGGCTTGCCGAGGTCGACAAGGGCATCGCCAGGGACGGGGCCTTCTACCTGTTCACGCTGCGCCTGATCCCGGCCATCCCGCCCGCCGCCATCAACTTGCTGTTCGGGCTGACCCGCATGCGGCCGTGGACCTTCTACTGGGTCAGCCAGCTCGGCATGCTGGCCGCCACGGTGGTGTACGTGAACGCGGGCACGCAGCTCGCGCGCATCGACTCGCTGGCGGGCATCCTGAGCCCGGCGCTGGTGGGCAGCTTCGTGCTGCTGGGCGTGTTCCCGCTGGCGGCCAGGAAGGGGGTCGAGGCGATGAAGGCGCGCCGGGTCTACGCGCGCTGGGCGTCCCGCCGGCCGCGGCGCTTCGACCGCAACCTGGTCGTCATCGGCGCCGGTGCGGCCGGGCTCGTCGCGAGCTACATCGCCGCGGCGGTGAAGGCGCGGGTGACGCTGGTGGAGGGCCACCGGATGGGCGGCGACTGCCTGAACTACGGCTGCGTGCCGAGCAAGGCGCTGATCCGGACCGCGACCCTGGCGCGCCAGATGCGGCACGCTGCCGACTACGGGCTGCGGCCGGCCGAGCCGGCACTGGACTTCGCCGAGGTGATGGAGCGCGTGGCGCGCGTCTTGCGCGACATCGAGCCCCACGACTCGGTCGAGCGCTACACCGGCCTGGGCGTGGACGTGCAGCTTGGCCGCGCGACCATCGTCGACCCCTGGCACGTGCAGATCGCGCGCGACGACGGCACGACCCAGCGGCTCAGCACGCGCGCCATCGTCGTCGCCACCGGGGCGCGGCCCTTCGTGCCGCCGCTGCCGGGCATTGAAGACGTGGGCGTGCTCACGAGCGACACGCTGTGGCATATGCGCGCGCTGCCGCAGCGTCTGCTGGTGCTGGGCGGCGGCCCGATCGGCTGCGAGCTGGCGCAGGCCTTCGCGCGGCTGGGCTCGCAGGTGACGCAGGTGGAGAGGCTGCCGCGGCTGATGGCGCGCGAGGACGAGGACGTGTCGGCCTTCGTGCAGCGTGCGCTGGAGGCCGACGGCGTGCGCGTGCTGACCGGGCACGAGGCGTTGCGCTGCGGCGTGGAGCCGGCGGCCGGCGGCGGGACCCGGTTCCTCGTCGCCGCCCAGGGCGGGGACGAGCGGCGGATCGAGTTCGACGCCCTGCTGTGTGCCGTGGGCCGCGTCGCGCGGCTGGAGGGCTTCGGCCTGGAGGAGCTGGGCATCCCCACCGGCCGCACGATCGCCACCGACGAGTACCTGCAGACGATCTACCCCAACATCCTCGCCTGCGGCGACGTGGCCGGGCCGTTCCAGTTCACGCACACGGCCTCGCACCAGGCCTGGTACGCGGCGGTCAACGGCCTGTTCGGACCGTTCAAGCGCTTCAAGGCCGACTACCGGGTGATCCCCTGGTGCACCTTCGTCGACCCCGAGGTGGCGCGCGTCGGGCTCAACGAGCAGGAGGCGCGCGAGCAGGGCGTCGCCTTCGAGGTCACGCGCTACGGCATCGACGACCTGGACCGCGCCATCGTCGACGGCGCCGCGCAGGGCTGGGTGAAGGTGCTCACCGCGCCGGGCAAGGACCGCATCCTCGGCGTGACGATCGTCGGCGCGCACGCCGGCGAGCTGATCGCCGAGTTCGTGCTGGCAATGAAGCACGGCCTCGGGCTGAACCGCATCCTCGGCACCATCCACGTCTACCCGACGCTCGCCGAGGCCAACAAGTACGCCGCCGGCCAGTGGCGGCGCGCCCACGCGCCGCAGGGGCTGTTGCGCTGGGTGGAGCGCTTCCATGCTTGGCGCCGGGGCTGAGGCCGTGCGGCGCGTCGCGGCGGCGCTGGCGGTCGTGGCTGCGTCGGCCACGCCGCCCGCAGCGGGGCAGCCTGCGCCCGTGCCGGTGCCGGTGCCGGCTCCGGTCGCGGACGGCGCGCTGCACCCGGCCTGGCGCGTGGCCGGGCTGCCGCAGCAGAAGCCGCCGCTCACGCAGTACGCGGCGGCAAAGGTCGATGGCGTGGAGGCCCTGCTGCTCGACGCCCGCGCCTCGTATGGCAACCTCGTGCTCGACCTGTCCGGGCGTGCGCCGCCGCTGCGCATCGGCTGGCGCTGGCGGCTCGAGCAGGCCAACCCCGCGCTCGACCTGAGCCGCAAGGCCGGCGACGACAGCCCGGCCAAGGTCTGCCTCGCGTTCGACCTGCCGCTCGCGGCGGTGCCGATCGTCGAGCGGCAGCTGCTGCGGCTGGCCCGGGCGCGCAGCGGCGAGCCGCTGCCCTCGGCCACGCTGTGCTGGGTGTGGGGCCACGCCGAGCCCGTGGGCAGCGTGATCGACAACCCCTTCTCGCGCCGCGTGCGCTTCGTCGTGCTGCGTGGCCGTGGCGACGCCACCGGGCGCTGGTACGACGAGCTGCGCGACGTGGCAGCCGACTTCCGGCGCGCTTTCGGCGACGAGTGGACCGACCCGGCGCGGCTGCCGCCGCTGTCGGCGCTGATCGTCGGCGCCGACGCCGACAATACCGGCGCGTCCAGCCGTGCGCTGCTGGCCGGACCCTACCTCGAGCCCCGCGCCTTGACCGCCGCCCCACCGGCCCCGCCCCGTTGAAGCGCATCCTCCTGCTCGGCGGCGGCCACGCCCACGTCCACGTGCTGAAGGAGCTGGCACGGCAGCCCATTGCCGGCGCCGAGGTGCTGCTGGTCGCGCCGTTCGAGCGCGCGATCTACTCCGGCATGGTGCCCGGCATCGTGGCCGGCCACTACCGCGCCGCCCAGGCCGCGATCCCGCTGGCCCCGCTGGCCGCCGCGGCCGGCGTGCTGCTGGTGGAGGGCCGGGCGGTGGCGCTCGACCCGGCGCGCCGCGTCGTGCACCTGGCCGACGGGCGCGTCGCCGAGTACGAGCTGCTGTCGCTCGACGTCGGCGCCACGCAGGCGCGCGAGGCGATCCCCGGCGCGCGCGAGCACGGGTTGTTCGTGCGCCCGATCGAGCACTTCGTGCGGCTGCTCGACGGCCTGGTCGGCCTGGCCCGGCAGCGCGTGCTCGACGTCGTGGTGGTGGGTGCGGGCGCCGCCGGCGTGGAACTCTCGCTGGCGCTCGCGCACCGGCTGGCCGGGACCGATGGGGAGCGCGCCCGTGTCGCGCTCGTCACCGGCGGGCCGCGGCCGCTGGCGGGCTATCCGCCGCGGGCCGTGGAGCACGCAGAGCGCGCGCTGGCACGCTCGCGCATCACGGTGTTCCGCGAGCCCTGCGCGCGCATCGACGCCGGCAGCGTGCTGCTCGCCTCGGGCGCCGGGCTGGCCTGCGATGCCCCGGTGATCGCCACTGGTGTCGACCCGCACCCGTGGCTGGCGGCCAGCGGACTGGCCGTCGACGCGCGCGGCTTCGTCGCCACCGGACCGACACTGCAGAGCCGCTCCCACCCCGCGGTCTTCGCGGCAGGCGACTGCGCGAGCCGCGACGACGTGGCCCATCCGCGCAGCGGCGTGTACGCGGTGCGGGCCGGGCCCCCGCTGGCCCGCAACCTGAGGCTCGCTGCGGGCGGCGGCACGCTGCTGCCCTACCAGCCTCGGCGCCGCACGCTCAACCTCGTGTCGTGCGGCGGCCGCCGCGCGATCCTCGCGTGGGGCCCGCTGGTGGCCGAGGGCCGCTGGGCCTGGTGGTGGAAGGACCGGATCGACCGCGGCTTCATTGCGCAGTACACCCTGCCGGCCGGCATGCCCGGCGGCCAGCCGGCCGCGGCCGAGGCCCGCAGATGACCGATGCGTCCTCCCCGGACGTGCTGGCCCGCGCCGCCGACCCGGCGTGCTGGTCGTGCATGCGCACGGCGGGCCGGTGCTCGGTCCGCCGCAGGCCTCGCGCGCCGACGAGGACGCGCGGAGCTGGGCCGTCACGGTGCAACTCGGCCACGCGTGGGCCGGCTCGGTGCTTCGCCAGGGCGGCTTCGCCGTCGCGACCGCCGCCGAGGACACCGAGCGCATGCGGCGGATCTTCGTGCAGCACGTGGCCAGCCGCGGCGCACGCTGCTGCACGGGCAGATCTGGGGCGCGATGGTGGCGGCGCGTGCCGGCGCGATGTACCCGAAGAGCTGGGAAGGCATCCCGCCGACGAGCGTCGTCGCCGGCCCGGCCGCCTACGACTCCCAGCTCGACCTGCGTGCCATCTACCAGCTGCTGTGCGGCAACCACCCGCGGCCCGACGAGCCGGCGCATCCGCTGGCCATCGGGCTGCCCGCCGGCAGCGGCCTGACCGGCGCCGAGCTCGCGGCGCGGGCCGACGCCTGCCTCGGACTGCGCCTGCCCGCCGCACAGCGCACGCCCGCAGCGCAAGGTCCGCACCACATCCTCTCGGTGCTGAAGAGCCACGGGAACTCGATCGCGGGCCACCTGGACTGGGGCACGTTCACGCTGCGCGACGTGGTGCAGAAGGCCGGCGGCCCGCCGTTCGGCAACCCGCGCGTGCGCTACGCGGGCTCGGACGACGACGCCGGGCTCAATGCCGGGATCGACGCGGCCGGCCTGCGCTTCGCGCCCGACCCCGCGGCCGAGCGCCGCTTCGTCGCCGACGTCGACCGCGGCGGCCGCTTCGCGGTGCCGGTGCCGACGACGCATGGCACCGCCGACTCCATCGTCTTCATCGAGGGGCACGACACGCTGCGCCGGCGGATGGAGACGGCGGGCCATGGCGCGCGCCTGGTGCAGACCTTCGTCGATTCGGGCGAGCACGGCTACCTGGGCGACGCGATCTACCCGCCGCTGTTCGAGGCGCTGCTGGCGTTGGTGGAGCGCGGCACGAAGCCGACACCCGCTGGCATTGCCGAGCGCTGCCGCTCGCTGCGCGCGGCAGCGCCGGCCGAGTGCCGCTTCGTGGTGGACCATGCGGCCAGGCCGTTGGCGTCGCGGGTGGCGCCGCGGTGATGCCGCGGTGATGCCGCGGGGCCGTGCGGTCGGCGCGCACGCGTCGCGCTATTCCTTCGGCCGGAAGGCGACGATGAGCGTCGACGGCACGCGGCCGTCGGTGTCGCGCGGCAAGGTGCCGACGCGGTCGATCGCGCGCAGCACCGCCTCGTCCCAGGGCGGATGCCCGCTGCTGCGCAGCAGCCGCCTAGCGATAATCGTGCCGCTGGCCGCCGCGCGCACCTCGACCTCGGCGGCCGGGTTGCCGGGGACGTCGCCGCTGAAGACGGTCTGGCTGCGGATCAGGTCGGCCAGGCGCGCCACGTAGGCGGTCGAAGGCGGCGCGTCGATGGCGCTGCCCGCGGCGGAGGCGGCCACCTGCGGCGCGCCTGCCCCGGCGCCGGCCTGGGCCAGCATCCGGCGCAGCTGCTGCTGGCGCGCCTGCTCGCGCGCGGCCTCGGCCTCGCGCTGGCGTTCGCGCCGCTCGCGGCGTTCGCGCACAGCCTGTTCCCGCGCAGCCTGTTCGCGCGCAGCCCGCGCACGGTCGGCCTGCTCGCGTCGTGCCGCCGCGCGCTCCGCGGCTGCCTTCGCGGTGGTGATGTCCGGCTGCGGCGCCGGGGGTTCGGCTGCGGGCTCCTGCGCCGGTGCCGGGGCGGGCGGCTGGACAGGTGGCGCCATGGCCGCCGCCTCGGCGGCCGGCGCCGGTGCGGGCGCGGCGAGCTCGGGCAGGCTGGCCCACAACTCGGCCGTGACGACCTGCGGCGTGGTGGTGCGCCACTGGGTCGCCCAGGCCAGCGCCGCGATCAGCACCGCGTGGGTCGTCAGCGCGAGCAGCGCGCCCAGCGCGGTGCCGCCGGGCGGCCGCGGCAGCAGCGCGTCGTGGGGCAGGGCGCCAGTGGTCATCGTCGGCAGGCTCGCAGCCGGCGTGGCCCGGTCAGCCGCCGTCCGGGGCCGCCTGCCGGACCGCCAGGCCGACGCGGCGCACGCCGGCACGCTGCAGCGTGTCCATCACGCGGACGACCGCCTCGTAGCGCACCGTGCGGTCGGCACTGATCACCACCGGCACGTCGTCGCCGCCGGCCTGGCGCCGGCGCACTTCCGACGCGAGCGCGGCCAACGCCACCGTCGACGGCTCCTGCGCGTCGGCGCGCACGCGCAGCCGCTCGTCGCTGCCGACGATGACCTCGACCACCCGCACCGGCCGCTGCTGCGACTGTGCCACCGAGGGCAGATCGACGACACCGGTGGTGATCAGCGGCGCGGTCACCATGAAGATGATCAGCAGCACCAGCATCACGTCGATGAACGGGACCATGTTGATCTCGCTGATCGACCGGCGCCGCGCGCCGCGCGAGGTGGCCGGCATCAGCGCCCCCCGGCGCCCGGCGCCGCTGCCGGGCCGGCCGCCGCGCCGACGTTGCGCTGCAGGATGTTGGTGAACTCCTCGATGAAGGTCTCGAGCTGGATCGCGATGCGGTCGATGTCGCGCGCGAAGCGGTTGTAGGCGACCACCGCCGGGATCGCGGCGAACAGGCCGATCGCGGTGGCGATCAGCGCCTCGGCAATGGCCGGCGCCACGGTGGCCAGCGTCACCTGCTGCAGCGTGCCGAGGTTGACGAAGGCGTGCATGATCCCCCACACGGTGCCGAACAGCCCGACGTAGGGGCTGACCGAGCCGACGCTGGCCAGGAAGCTGAGGCGGCTCTCGACCGCGTCGATCTCGCGCTGCAGGCTGGCGCGCATCGCGCGGCGCGCGCCGTCGAGCTGGGCCTGGCCGTCCAGGCGCCGCTCGCGCAGCTTCAGGAACTCGCGCATGCCGCTGGCGAAGATGCGCTCCAGCGGCGCCGTGCCGGCGGTCTTGGCGGCGATGGCCTGGTTCATCTCTGTCAGGCTGCGCCCGCTCCAGAACTCGCGCTCGAACTCGTCGTTGCCCGCGCGCACGCGGCGCAGGCCGAACAGCTTGCCGAAGATGACCGTCCAGCTGGCCAGCGAGGTCAGCAGCAGGCCGGCCATCACCAGCTGGACGACGAAGCTGGCCTGCAGGACCAGCGCGGTGATCGACATTTCGTTGGTCATGGCAGTGCGTCGAGGATCCGGTTCGGAATGCGGCGCGGGCGGAAGGTTCCCGCGTCGACGCAGCCGATGCGGATCTCGCCCTCGGCCAGCAGGGTGGTGTCGCGCAGCGCGCGCTGCGCGATCCGCATCGACGCGCGGCCGGCCTCGCGCAGTTCCACCGTGACGCGCAGCCGGTCGTCCAGGCGCGCCGGGGCGTGATAGGCGACCTGCGTGGCGGCGACGACGAAGATCGCGCCGGTGGCGTCGCGCAGCGCCTGCTGCTCGACGCCGAGGGCGCGCAGCCACTCGGTGCGGGCGCGCTCGAAGAACTTCAGGTAGTTGGCATAGAACACCACGCCGCCGGCGTCGGTGTCCTCCCAGTACACGCGCAGCGCGAACTCGAAGGGTGCGGCAGGGGGCGTGGCGGTTCGTGCGCTCATCGCGCGCGGCATCATAGCCGCGTGCCGCGTCAGGCCGCGTCCGGCTTGTCGAGCCGTCTCACTGCCCGGCGATGCGCCGGTACACCGGCCCCCAGATCGGATGCCCGGCCTCGGGGCGGCTCAGCTGGAAGGCGGGGTCGGCGGCCCGCGCCGCGCGGAAGTGGAACTCGCATTCCGCCGTGCGTTCGCTGGTGCAGGTGATGAAGGCGATCAGCTTGTGCGCCACGGCGCGGTCGCGCGCGCTGCGCAGGGCGTTGTCCAGCGCGCGCCGCAGGTGGCTCTCGGCGGCCAGGTACTGGCCGTCCTCGTAGGAACGCATCCCTTCGTACAGCGCGCGCTCGGCCGGGCGGTCCATCAGGTCCGCCAGGCCGACCGGCGGGGGTGGTGGCGGCGGGGGCGGCGGCGTGGCGCAGCCGGCCAGCACCGCGAGCGCGAGCGCGGCGCTGGCGGCGCCGAAGGCGCTCCGGCGGCCGGTCCGCGCGGGCCGGACGGGAGGGGGGAGTGGACGGAGCGCGGTACTCACGGCGAGAAGCGGTGGCGGATGACGATGGGCCGGTCGGCGTGCACCTGGACCGTCGTCACGTAGGGCGGGAAGTCGGCGTTGCGCACGGTGATCTGGTGCGTTCCCTCGGACAGGGTGAGCTGGGTCAGCGGCGGGGTCGTGCCTGCCGGCGTGCCGCCGACCTCGACCTGTCCCCAGGGGCTGATGGCCAGCTGCACGGTGCCCCGGGCATCGGCCTTGCGGGCCGTGCTCTCGACCGCGGCCGGGCGTGGGCGGGCCGCCGGGGGTGCCGCGGGCGGCGGGCGCGCGGCTGCTGCGCGTCCCGCCGGCGGCGTCGCGGCCGCCGCCGCGGTGGCCGCGGGCGGCTGCGCCAGCGGCGCAGCCGCCCGATCGGCGTCCGGCTCTGCGGCGGGCGCATCCGCACCCGCCGGCGCGGGCGCGTCCCCGGCCATCACCAGCGGCGCCTGTCTCGCCGCGGTTGCGCCGTCCGGCGCCGGCGCCGCGCGGGTGCCGGCGCCGGCGGTCCCGGCCGATCCGTCCAACCCGCCGGCCGGCGGGTTGGATGCCTCTGGCGCCATGCGGCCGCCAGACCACACCATCAGGACCACCACCGCGGCCGCCGCCGCGGAACCGGCGAGCCAGGCCGCGCGCGGCGGCCGCTGCAGCCGCCGCCGCGCAGGGGCGGCAGCAAGCTCGCCCGCGGAAGCAGCCGGGATGTCCTCGGGCGACGCGGGCAGCGCGGGCAGCACCTTGCCGTGGGCCTCGATCCAGCGCTTGAGGTCCGTCGCCAGCGCCGAGGCGCAAGCGTGGCGCTCGGCGGGATCGCGCGCCATCGCCTTGGCCGCGATCAGCGCCAGCGAGGGCGAGACCCCGCTGCGCAGCGCGTTCGCTGGCGCGGGGTGGTTGGTCAGCACGGCAGTGGAGATCTGCTCGACCGAGTCGCCGGCGAAGGCCTTGCGCCCGGCGAGCAGCTCGTAGAAGACGACGCCCAGCGCGTAGACGTCGGTGCGCGGGTCGACCGCCTCGCCGCGCAGTTGCTCGGGTGCCATGTAGTGCGGCGATCCGGCCAGCCATCCCTGCTGCCCGGAGGCATCGCCGCTGCGGGCGACCCGGGCGATGCCGAAGTCCAGCACCTTGGGCTTGTCCCGTTCGCCGAGGAAGATGTTGGCCGGCTTGATGTCGCAATGCACGACGCCGCGCGCGTGCGCGTAGGCCAGCGCCTCGGCGATACGCCGCACGAGCTGGGCAGCCTGGGCGTTGCCGGGGCGCCAGCCCTCGGCAAGGCGCTGGCGCAGGTCGCTGCCGTGCAGCCGCTCCATCGCGATGTAGACCCCCTGCGGCGAGGAGCCGGCGTCGTGCACCGTGACGATGTTCGGGTGCGACAGCGAGGCGATCGCGCGCGCCTCGTGCAGGAACATGCGGTCGAACGTCTCGCGCCCGGGCCCGTCGGTCGGCACGTGGAGGGTCTTGATTGCCACCGTGCGCGACAGCAGCGGATCCCAGGCCTCGTGGACCTGGCCGAGTCCGCCGACGCCCAGCTGGCGCTTCAGCTCGTAGCGGCCGATGGTGTCCAGCGTCGGCGCGGAGGAGACTCTGTCGTCGTCCCCGCCGCCGCCGCCGCCGCCGCCGCTGCCGGTGCCGGCCGGGACGTCGCCCGCCTTGTCACCCGCCTTGTCGGTTGGCGCATTGGCCGCAAGGTCGGTGGGGATGTCGGCCAGGATGTCGACCGATACGCCGCCGGGCCCCCGATCGGCACCCCCGCGGGCGACCGCGGCGTCGGCCGGCGGTGGATCGGGGCGGCCCGGCTCCAGCGGCAGCGCCACCGTGGCCGCGAACTCCGAGTCGGCGGCGACGTGTCCCAGGTGCTGCGCGAAGAGATTCTTCCCCACGGGCCTCAGCTTATGCCAAGCGGCCGGCCGCGGGGCGTGCGAATAGCGCGGTGGATCGGGTCCTCCACTGCCGCTGGCGGCGGGACAGGCCGGGACTCCTGCGGCCGCCGGCGCAGGATCTCCCGGTGGGGTGCGCCGGGCCGGGCCGGCCCGGCCCGCGGTCGGGGTTCCGACCCCCGGGTCCGACCCGTGAGCCAGAGGTCGGCCGGAGGTCAGCCGGCCAGCGTCCGCCGCAGCCGCTCCACCGTCTCCTCCAGCTCGGACATCGCGCTGGCGAAGCTCAGCCGCAGGTAGCGCTCGGCCGCGGCAGGGCCGAAGTCGCGTCCGGGTGTCAGCGCCACGTGGGCGCGCCGCATCAGGTCGAAGACCAGGTCCCAGCTCGACGCCGCGTGCGCCGAGCAGTCGGCCCAGGCGTAGAAGGCGCCGTCGGGCGGCACCGGCACCGGCAGGCCGACCGAGCCCAGCGCGGGCACGATGAAGTCGCGCCGGCGCCGGAACTCCTCGCGGCGGCGCTCGTACTCGGCGATCGAATCGGGCTCGAAGCAGGCCAGCGCCGCGCGCTGTGCGATGACGCTCGGGCAGATGTACAGGTTCTGCGCCAGCCGTTCCACCGCGCCGACCAGGGCCGGCGGCAGCACCAGCCAGCCCAGCCGCCACCCGGTCATCGAGAAGTACTTCGAGAAGCTGTTGATCGAGACGATGTCGTCCCCCTGCGCCAGCGCGCTGCCCGCGAACCGCTCGTCGTAGCCGAGCCCGAGGTAGATCTCGTCGACCAGCGTCACGCCGCCGCGCTCGCGTACGGCCGAAGCGATCTCCCCGAGGACCTGGGGCGCGATCGAGGTGCCGGTCGGGTTGCCGGGGCTGGCCAGCAGCACGCCGCGCGTGGCCGGCGTCCAGGCCGCAAGCACCGAGGCGGCGTCGGGCTGGAAGCGGGCCTGCGGCCCCGCCGGCAGCAGCCGCGCCCGCGCGCCGGCGGCCGCGACGAAGTGCCGGTTGCACGGGTAGCTCGGGTCCGGCATCAGGACTTCGTCGCCGTCCTCGAACAGCGCCAGGCACGCGAGCGCCAGCGCCCCCGACGCGCCGGCGGTGACGACCACGCGCCCCGGGTCCACTACGAGTCCGAAGCGGCTGGCGTACCAGCCCGCGATGGCCTCGCGCAGCTCGGGCAGGCCGGTGGCCGGCGTGTACTGGGTGCGGCCGTCGCGCAGGCAGCGCTCGGCCGCCCTGAGCACCGGCGGCGGCGCGGTGAAGTCGGGCTCGCCGATGTGCAGCAGCAGCATCCGCTCGCCGCCGCATGCCGGGTCGCACTCGGGCAGCGCGGCGATGCGCGCGGCCTCCTTGGCGCACTCCATCACGTAGAACGGCTCGATCTGCCCGAGCCGCGAGGCGGTGCGCAGCGTCATCGGGGCGGCTGCCGGCGCGCCGGTGCCGCGGCCACCTCGGCCGGGCGCAGCGCGGCCGCGGCCTTGTCCAGCACGCCGTTGACGAACTTGTGGCCGTCGGTGCCGCCGAAGGTCTTGGCCAGCTCGACGGCCTCGTTGATGACGACCCGGTAGGGCACGTCGACGCAGTGCGTCAGCTCGTAGGCGCCGATCAGCAGCAGCCCGTGCTCGATGGGCGACAGCTGCGCCGCGGCGCGGTCGAGGTGGCGCGCCAGCTGCGCATCCAGCGCCTCCTGCCCCGCGATCGTGCCGTGCAGCAGTGCATCCAGGTGCTCGCGGTCGGCCTTGGCGAAGCCGTCCTGGTCGCGCAGCACGGCCTCGATCCGCGCCGGCTCGGTTCGGGCCAGCAGCCACTGGTACAGCCCCTGCAGGGCCAGCTCGCGGGCACGGCGCCGCGGCGACCGCACCGCCGGGCGCGGCCGCGACGGCGCGCGGGTGGGGGCGGGAGCGCTGGCGTCGGCGTCGGCGCGTTCGGGGGCGGCGTCGGTCAAGACAGGTCTTCGAGCAGGTTGGCCATCTCGACGGCCACGCGGGCGGCGTCGCGTCCCTTCTCCTCGGCGCGCGCCCAGGCCTGGGCCTCGGTGTCGCAGGTGAGGATCGCGTTGGCCACGGGCACGCCGCGGTCGAGCGCGACGCGGGTGACCCCGGCCCCGCTCTCGTTGGCCACCAGCTCGAAGTGGTAGGTCTCGCCGCGGATCACGCAGCCGATGGCCACCAGCGCGTCGTGGTCGCCCGACTCGGCCAGCGTCTTCAGCACCACCGGGATCTCCAGCGCGCCCGGCACGGTGACGTGGCGGATGTCGTCGCTCTCCACGTCCAGTCGCAGCAGCTCGCCGATGCAGGCCTGCGCGATGGCCTGCGTCACGGCGTCGTTGAAGCGCGCGCGCACGATGGCGACGCGCAGCCCCGCGCCCTCGAGCTCCGCACTGCTGCCCTTGTCGGCCTGCTGCATCGGTTGTCCTTCAGTCGGCGGCCGTGAAGCCGGTGATCTCGAGGCCGTAGCCGGCCATGCTCGGCATGCGGCGCGGGCTGCCGAGCAGCTGCATCCGGCGCACGCCGAGCTGCCGCAGGATCTGTGCGCCGACGCCGTACAGGCGCAGGTCCATCGGCGAGCGCGGCTGCGCCGGCTGCACGGCGGCCGCGGGCAGCAGCTGGCCCCACAGCGCCTGCGCGTCGGGGCCGCAGTTCAGCAGTACGGCGACACCGCCGGGGTGCTGCTGCAGCCGCTGCAGCGCCCGCGGCAGCGGCCAGCTGTGCGTACGGCCTCCGGCGTCGAGCAGGTCGAGCGCGGTGAAGGGCTCGTGCACACGCACGTGGACGACGTCGGCCGCCTCCCAGCGGCCGTGCACCAGGGCCAGGTGCATGCCGCCGCCCTGGTCGCGGAAGACATGGGCCTCGAAGGCGCCGAACGGCGTGTCGATGGGGCGGCGGCCGTGGCGCTCGATCAGCGTCTCGTGGCGCACGCGGTGGCCGATCAGGTCGGCGATGGTCCCGATCTTGAGCCCGTGGCCCTTCGCGAAGCGCTGCAGGTCGGGCAGGCGGGCCATCGTGCCGTCCTCGTTCATCACCTCGCAGATGACGGCGGCCGGCTCCAGGCCGGCCAGGCGTGCCAGGTCGCATCCGGCCTCGGTATGGCCGGCGCGCATCAGCACGCCGCCGTCCTGCGCCATCAGCGGGAACACGTGGCCGGGCTGCACGAGGTCGGACGGCCGCGCATCGCGGGCCACCGCGGCGGCGACGGTGCGCGCCCGGTCGGCCGCCGAGATGCCGGTCGTCACGCCGCTGGCGGCTTCGATCGAGACCGTGAACGCGGTCCCGTGCCGGGTGCCGTTGCGGGTGGCCATCAGCGGCAGCTGCAGCTGCTCGCAGCGCTGGCGCGTCAGTGTCAGGCAGATCAGGCCGCGCGCGTGGCGCGCCATGAAGTTGATCGCCTCCGGCGTGACGTGCTCGGCCGCGAGGACCAGGTCGCCCTCGTTCTCGCGATCCTCCTCGTCGACCAGGATGACCATCCGGCCGGCGGCCAGCTCGGCCACCAGCTCGGGCACGGGCGCAATGGGGGCGACGACGGTCGACATGGGGGCGGATTGTAGGTGGGCACCCCCGGCGGACGTGTCGCGCCGGCGGCACCGGCAGGCTGCAGACGGGGGGTGGTCGGAGCCGGTCCGGCCGGTGCTCAGAACTCATCCGCGCCGGGGCGGCGCAGCAGCAGCCGCAGGTCGTCGCCGAGCGGCTGCACACCGGTGAAGTGCCACTGGGGCGCGTCCTGCAGGCGCGCCAGCGCAGGCAGCCCGGCCAGCGGCAGGCCCGGACCGAGCAGGCGCGGCGCGACGTACACCAGCAGCTCGTCGACCAGCCCTGCGGACAGCAGCGCGCCGTTGAGCACGGCGCCGGCCTCGACGTGGAGTTCGTTGACGCCGTGCGCGGCCAGGTCGCGCAGCAGCGCCGGCAGGTCGACGCGGCCGCCTGGGCCGGGCAGCACGCGGATCTCCGCGGCGCGCGCGCGCAGGGCCTCGGCGCGGGCCTCGGCGGAGGGGTCGGCGGCCGCCACGGGGTCCGTGGCCGCATACAGCCAGACGGGGCGGCCGGGCGGCTCGAACAGCCGCGCGCCGGGCGGTGTGCGCAGGCCCGAGTCCACCACCGCCAGCGCAGGCTGGCGTGCGGTGGACACCTCGCGCACGTCCAGCCGCGGGTCGTCGCCGAGCACGGTGCCGACGCCGGTGAGCACGGCGCCGGCGCGGCGCCGCCAGGCGTGGCCATCGGCGCGTGCGGCCGGGCCGGTGATCCAGCGGCTCGAGCCGTCGGCCAGCGCACTGCGGCCGTCGAGCGAGATCGCGGCCTTCATCCGCACCCACGGCCGCTGCCTCAGCACGCGCGAGAAGAAACCGATGTTGAGCTCGCGCGCGGCGCGCGCGACGGCGGCCGGCGCGAACTCGACCTCGACGCCGGCCGCGCGCAGCCGCGCCACGCCCGCGCCGTCGACCTTCGGAAACGGGTCGCCGACCGCGATCACGGCGCGCGCGATGCCCGCGGCCACCAGTGCGTCGCAGCACGGCGGCGTGCGGCCATGGTGCGCGCAGGGTTCCAGCGTCACCCAGGCCGTGGCCCCGCCGACCGGGGCCCCTGCGTCGCGCGCGTCCTGCAGCGCAACGACCTCGGCGTGCGGCCCGCCAGCGTGCTGGGTGTGGCCACGGCCGAGCACCTGCCCGTCCTCGCTGCCGAGGATGCAGCCCACGCGCGGGTTGGGCTCGCTCAGGCCGATGGCGGACTCGGCCAGCTGCAGCGCCTCGGCGAGCCGGATGTGATCGAGTGCCGTCAGCGGCATGCCGACAAGTCTAGTGGGCCGGGGCCGCCGGGCGTTGGCGGCAGCGGCGGCCACACGGTGCGCCGCTCGACCGCGAGCCGGTGCCGGCAACGGTGGCGGTCAGGGCGTCGTCGGCTGGTGCGTCCAGGTCGGAGGCGACGGGCAGGCGAAGGCCTGCGTGCCGCTGCCGGCAAGCACGATCGCGTAGTTCTGGTCGAACAGCGCGGCCGTGACGTTGGCGTACGACGCGGCGGCGAAGTAGCGGCAGATGCGGAACCGGTCGGCACGGGTGTCGGCGGCGCCGCTGGCCAGCAGGAACGGCGGCGACGAGGCCGGGTTGTCGGAGAACGCGACGCTGCCGGTCCAGAAGCCGCCGATCGCCGGGTCGACGGGCACGGCGCAGTAATACTCGCCGAACGTGGCCGACCCGGTGCGGGAGACGAGGCAGCCGCGCGTGGCCGCCAGCGATGCGGGCAGTGACTGCACGACCGCGAGCTGTGGCTGCGGGAACAGCGGGCCCACGGCCGCGGCATCGGCCACGTCCGCCGCCGTCGGTCCGGGCGGCGCGGCCTGGGTCGCGTAGCGAAGGTAGCCCTGCACCAGCAGGTGCAGCTGAGTGCCGCAGTTCACGAACTGGCTGGCCGGAGGGACCGACGGCAAGACCGGTGCTGCTGCCTCGCAGACCGAGAACAGGCCGGTGACGTTGTCGAACAGCCACGCCACACTCGGGCCCGGACCTTCAGGCTGGGGCGGGATGAAGCCGCTCTGGCCATTGCCGAAATCGACGGCGCCGACCGGGATGTTGCTGCTGCGGGCGGCGGGCGACAGGGAAGGCCCCGCGGCGCCCGGCGTGCCGACGGAAGCCGCCAGCCCCGGCGCGACGCCGGCGATCAGGCTGGCCAGGCGCACGCTTTGGGTGATGCCGTTGCGGTCGGCCCAGGAGACGTCGACGACGACGGTCTTGGCGCCGCCCGCCACGTCCTCGGTGACGATGCCGCTCAGCGTGTAGGTCGTGTTGGTCGTGTAGCCGGTGACGCTGCTCGGGCCCCGGTCGTTGATGTCCGCGTAGACGCGCAGGTGCGTGGGCGTGGTGTTCAGCACCGAGAAGGCGCGCCACGACTCGAGCGCCTCCTGCGCGATGCGGACCGCCTCGGTGCGCTGCTTGGCCAGGTCCGCGTTGCCGCGCAGCGTGGCCTGGATGCCCAGCACGCCGAGCATGCCGAACCCCATGACCGCGAAGGCGACAAGCGCCTCGATCAGCGACAGGCCGCGGCCAAGGCGGCGGGAGCCCGCGCCGCCGGGCGTGCGTTGGTTCGGGATCATGGTGCGGTGTCCCTCCACCCGCCGGGCGACCGCACGAAGGTGCCGGTACTCACCCGCAGGCGCGTCAGCAGGTCGCTGTCGTGCACGACCTCCAGCGGACCGCCGGCCTCGAGGTCGCCCTCGGCAACCGCGGCGCCGCGGATTGTCCCGATGCCGGCCGTGGTCCACGTGGCGGCCCGGCTGTAGACCAGGCCGTGGACGATGACCGGGGCGCCGCCGAAGCGCACGCTGCCGCCGGCGACGATCGCGACCGGGTTCGTCGCACTTCCGATGTCCGCGTCGATGGTCAACGGACCGGCGCCGTCGAGCATCACGGCATGGCCCGGGTGCATGCGCACGGCCTGGTTGACGTCGGCGGCCGAGCATGGCGCGCAAGGGACGACCACCACCCCGGTGGCCTCGGCGAAGGTCGCCGGCCACACGCCGAAGACGCGCTGGAACATCCGGTCGACGCCGAAGTTGGCCGGCGTGCTGGGCACCAGCGGCGGCGACAGGTCGGCCAGCGCCAGGCCCGCGTCTGCGGTGAGGACCGAGCGCGCGGCCGGCGTGCCGGGGATGGTGTTCAGCACCGCGCCGGGAGCATTGAACGTGGCGCCGGCGTGAACGGTGATGCCCCGGCCCGTCGGCGCATCGTTGGTGATGCGCAGCGTCGGGGAGCCCCCGACCAGACCGACCGAGCCGCGGGCGGTGACCGCCGCCACGGGCACCGAGCCGAGCGCGCTGCGCAGCACGAGTTGTGCGTTGTGCGCTGCCAGGCCGTCGCCGAATTGCGACTGGCGGTCGAAGCGCAGGCAATCGGCGTCGTTGCGCGTGCAGCCGTTGACCTCGACGCGGACGATGCCGGGTCGCACGTTGGGGGGCACCGAGAAGCGCACCCAGAACGCGACGTAGGGCCCGTCCCCGCGTGCGACGAAGGTCGGGTTGGGGTTGCCCGACTCGGGGCAGTCGCACGACCAGTCGCTGCCGTCGAACACGCAGCCGGCCAGCCGCCCGGCCACCGGGGTGATCATGCCGCTGGTGGGATCGATCGCCAGGTAACGCTCGCGGAAGGACGGCTGCGGGGTCGTCGGGTCGATCGCGGCGGCCGCCAGCGGCCGGCACGCGTTGTCCATCCTCGAGTCGTTCAGCCGGGTGATGGCCCACTCGACGCCGGCGTCGGCCGCCTCGAAGGCGAGCGTGCCGCGGTACTGGTTGGCCGAGGTCCGCTGCTCGAACACCAGGTTGCGGCTGGCGTAGGCCGCGACCATCGCGACGATGAACAGCATCACCATCACGACGACGAGCGAGGTCGCGCCGCGCGGAGGGCCGGAGCGCGGCACGCGGTGACGCAGGAAGGTCGGCATGGCCATCATGCCGGGCAGGCCTGCGCCGGCGAGCCCCCGGCCTGGAACGTGACGAGATCGTTGCGCGGCCGCACGACGCTGCGCAGCGTGCGCCGCACGCGGCTGTCGTTGCGCGCCTCGGCCTCCAGGATGACCTCGTACTCGCGCACGCGCACTTCGGGCCAGCAGTCCACACTGCCATCGGGGCACAGCCTGGGGCAGGGCACCCGGACCGGCGTGCTTGCCGTCTCGTTGACCTCGAAGCGGGTCACACGCATCACGTTGCCGTCGGTCAGGTCCTGCAGCGTGCTGCTGCCCACGGAGCGCGTGCGGATGACGCCGTTCTGGAGCACGAAGCGCCAGGGCCCGACCTCGGCGCCGCGGCGGTGATAGGAGAATTCGATGTCGGCGGCCGGGCCGGCACTGGTGATCGTGACGGTCGAGAACGGGTTGGGCGCGGCCGCCGCGCCGGGCGTGGCCACCGCGGAGATGGCGTTCTGCATCGTCCCGATGCGGCGCAGTTCGCGGGTGACGATGTCGGCCGCCGCGCGCAGGTCCTGCTGCAGCTGGGTGTCCAGCATCAGCTGGCGGTTCTCGGACAGCTGGCCGGTCATCGTCACCGACGCCGCGGCGACGACGAACAGGCCGACGGTGATGCCGACCATGAGCTCGACCAGCGACAGGCCGCGGGAGAGTGCGCGCGAAGGCGCACCGGCGCGCCTCGCGCAGGCACGACCGCGGGCTGCGGGCGCGTTCGGGCTCATCCCCATGGCATGCAGGTGCCGGCGGCCGGGTCGTCCGGCGGACAGGCCTCGAGGCCCCGCACCGAGCCGTCGGGGGTGCACAGCGTCGCGCGTCCGCCGAGGCCGGCCATGGCGCGGATGCGGCCGCCGATGTCGCGCACCACGTCGACGCAGAAGGCGGCCGGAATGACCGTCAGCATGCCCTCCGAGCTGATGTTCCAGATGCGGACCGCGCCGGTCACCGGGTCGATGCCCATCCAGCGGGGCTGCTGCGGAGGCCGGCGCAGGCCGAGCTCCAGCGTGCGCGGCACCTGCACCGTGCGCAACTCGCGTTGGCTGCCGGTGCAGGCGCTGCCGGCACCGGCGGTGCAGTCGCACCGGCTCGGATCGAGCGAGGTGAACGCCAGCGGGTTGTTCGTGGCGGCGAAGATCGTGTAGCAGCTCATTGCGGACGACGAGTCCTGCACGACGATGCCGATGGCCTGGTTGCGCGACACCGCCTCGCTGCGTGCGTACTGGATGTCCGACAGCAGCTCGGCGCTGACGCTGCGCAGTCGCTGCATGCCGATCATCTCGCGCATCGACGGCGCGGCCAGGGCCAGCAGGACGCCGACGATGCCGATCGTGATCATCGCCTCGATCAGCGTCAGCGCGCGCGGCACACGGGCCTGCAGGGAAGGTTTCATCGTTGCCAGCAACGGTTTGGGTCGGGGTTGATGACCGTCCAGTCGATGGCGGCCAGCGTGGCGCCGCCGCCGTAGCGGACGTTGCCGCCGACGTGCTGCACGGCAAGGGTGCGGCACGCCGCGTCGGACTCCTGCGCGGCACCGGCCACGCCGAAGGCGGCCACCACGTAGCCGGTGGCCGAGACATTGGCCAGCGAGAGCTCGTACAGCCCGTTGCCGGTCAAGGTGCCGGCCATCTCGAGCCCTGGCGGCACCGCCGTACGGGGATCGGTCAGCGAAGCGGCGTAGGTCGGCTGGTTGCTTCGGTGCCGCTCCTGCCGCTGCTGCACGTCGGCCAGCGCCGCGAAGGCCTCGCTGCGGCGGCCCTTGCGTACCGAGTCGAGGTAGCTCGGCAAGGCGACGGCAATCACGACGCCCAGGATCAGAAGCGCTGCGAGCAGCTCCAGCAGGGTGAAGCCGCGCGCGCCCGGACCCGCATGGCCGGGGCCGGACGCAGTGGCAGGGGGCGGCAGCGCGGGCATCCGCGCATTCTGTTCAGCGCAGGCCACCCGTTCCACGCCGTCCGTCGCCCCCCGCCCGCCGGCTGTCGGCTGCGCAGGCCTGCGCCGCGCCAGGGCGGGCTCAGCAGGGGGCATGGCCCGACAGGACTGGCGCAGGCGAGCAGCTGCGCACCCGGCCCATCAGGTTGACGACCTGGTGCACGGCGCGGCCGTCGCGGGCCGTGAATCGCACCGTGCCGGTGGGACTGACCGTTCCGTGCAGCGGGTCGAGCGTCATCGCGCCGACGTTGGCGCGCACGCTGACGCTGCCGTCGGCCGGCAGGTGCACGTGGCGCAGCGGCCGCCCGCCGGCACCGCACACCGCGCCGGCGACGCTGCAGCTGCAGGCTGCCGGGTCGCCGGCGAAGACGACGTAGCAACTACCCGAGGCGTCGCCGCCGAAGCGCAGGCGCAGCGGCTGCTGCGTGGCGACCGCGGCCCCGCGCGCGTAGGCGAAGTCGGTCTCGAACTGCGCTGCCGCGCCCTCGACGTGGCGCCGGCGCAGCGAGTCCGACAGGTCGGGCAGCACGGCACCGAGCAGCACGGCGCCGATCGACAGCGCGATCAGCGTCTCGGTGAGCGTCAGGCCGGCGCGGCGGCGGCTGGTGTCGGCAAGGGCTGGCATCGCGGTCTCCCGGTCCATGGGGTCCGGAGCACGATAGGACGATGGCGCCGGCGCAGCCGTCCCCCCGCGGCGGGTGCGGCGGGGGATGGAACCGGGGGGGGCTGCGGGGCCTGCCATTGGGTCCCCCCGGGGACAGGGCGGCTGGGGCGGCTGGGGCGGGCACCGGGCCGGCTGCGACGGCCCTGGCCGGCGCGCGGCTCAGATGTCCCGGATCAGCTGCCGGAAGGCGTCGACGTCCTCGAAGTCGCGGTAGACGGAGGCGAAGCGGACGTAGGCCACCTTGTCGATGCGCTTGAGCTCGCGCATCACCAGCTCACCCACGCGTGTGCTGGGCACCTCGCGCAGGCCGGTGGCCAGCAGCCGGTCCTGGATGCGCTCGATGGCGGCGTCGACCTGCTCCACGCTGACCGGCCGCTTGCGCAGGGCCAGGTCCATCGACGCGCGCACCTTGGCCGGGTCGAACTCGGCACGCGTGCCGTTCTTCTTCACCACCGCGGGCAGCGCGATCTCGCTGCGCTCGTAGGTCGTGAAGCGCTTGTCGCAGCTGGTGCAGCGGCGGCGCCGGCGCACCACGTCGCCCTCGTCGGACTCGCGCGTCTCGACGACCTGGGTCTCCTCGTGGCCGCAGTACGGGCAGCGCATCGGGGCTCCGGGTGCCGTGCGGTGGACAGCTGCGCGGCCGCGTCCGCGCTCAGCGGTAGACCGGGAAGTCGCGCGTCAGCGCGGCCACGCGCTCGCGCACGGCGGCAATGTGCGCCTCGTCGTGCGGACGGTCCAGCACGTCGGCGATCAGGTGCCCGGTCATGCGGGCCTGCTCCTCGCGGAAGCCGCGGGTCGTCATCGCCGGGGTGCCCAGGCGGATGCCGCTGGTGACCATCGGCTTCTGCGGGTCGTTCGGGATGCCGTTCTTGTTGCAAGTCATGTGGGCGCGGCCCAGCACCGCCTCGGCTTCCTTGCCGGTCAGGCCCTTGGGCCGCAGGTCGACCAGCATCACGTGGCTCTCGGTGCGGCCGCTGACGATTCGAAGCCCGCGGCCGGCCAGCGTGCGCGCCAGCTCCTGGGCGTTGGCCACGACCTGCTGCTGGTAGGCGCGGAACGACGGCAGCAGAGCCTCCTGGAAAGCCACCGCCTTGGCCGCGATGACGTGCATCAGCGGCCCGCCCTGGATGCCGGGGAAGACCGCGCTGTCGACCTTCTTCGCGATCGCCTCGTCGTTGGTGAGCACGATGCCGCCGCGCGGACCGCGCAGGCTCTTGTGGGTGGTGCTGGTGACGACGTCGGCGTGCGGCAGCGGATTCGGGTAGACGCCGGCGGCGATCAGCCCGGCGTAGTGCGCCATGTCGACCATGAGGATCGCGCCGACAGATCGTGCCACGCGGGCGAAGCGTTCGAAGTCGATGCGCAGGCTGTAGGCGCTGGCGCCGGCGATGATCAGCCGCGGCCGGTGCTCGTGCGCGAGCCGCTCGACCTGCTCGTAGTCGATCGCCTCGTCGGCGTCGAGCCCGTAGCTCACCACCTGGAACCAGCGGCCGCTCATGTTCAGCGGCATGCCATGCGTCAGGTGCCCTCCCTCCGCCAGGCTCATGCCCATGATCTTGTCGCCGGGCTGCAGCAGCCCGAAGAAGACGGCCTGGTTGGCCTGGCTGCCGCTGTTGGGCTGCACGTTGGCGAAGCGGGCGCCGAACAGCGTCTTCAGGCGCTCGATCGCCAGGGTCTCGACCACGTCGACGTGCTCGCAGCCGCCGTAGTAGCGCCGGCCAGGGTAACCCTCGGCGTACTTGTTGGTCATCTGGCAGCCCTGCGCCGCCATCACGGCCGGCGAGGCGTAGTTCTCGCTGGCGATCAGCTCGATGTGCTCTTCCTGACGCCGGTTCTCGGCCTCGATCGCGGCCCAGACCTCGGGGTCGACGCGGGCGAGGGTGGATTGGGAACGGTCGAACATGGCGGTCCTGTGCTGCGGTGTGTGCGGGTGTGGCCGCTCGGCGCCGCCGCGAGGCGTTGCGTTCGAGGGCTGCCCAGGCGCACGGCGGACACCGGGCCGGCCCGGCATGGGCGCGGCGTTCCGGCCCGCGCTCCCCGGTGGTCGTCCACCTCGAACCTCGGCCCTGGCGCTCGTGCGCCGCAGCTCCGGTCCTATCGCCAGTCGCGCAGGCGACCAGTGTATCCCCGACTCCGGTCGAAGCCGGCCTGCTTCGCACCCGCCGAACCGGGGGCGTGCGGGCGGTGTGACGGTCAGCGCAGCAGCGCGACGCGCTCGCCCGGCGCCGGTTGCGCGCCGTCCGGCGCCGGCGCCGCCGGCGCCGGCTCGCGGCCGCCGCCGGCCGTCGCGGCCGGCTCGGGGGTTCCCGCGATCACCGCGGGCGCGTTCACCGGTACCCGCTTGCCGTCGGCCACCGCCCGCAGGTGCAGCTGCTCGCCCAGCACGCGCGCGACGTAGCCGCCGTCGTGCTCGAGCAGCGCGGCGCCGACGTAGTGGCGCAAGCCTTCCTGCAGGCTTCCGGCGCGGGCGATGCACTCCTTGAGCACCTGCACGCCCACGCGCAGGTTCGTGATGGGGTCGAAGGCCGCGTGCGTGCCGCCGAAGGCCTCGTACTTGTCGTCGTGCACGCGCGTCATCACCTGCATCAGGCCCTGGGCACCGACGGGGCTCTGCGCGAACGGGTTGAAGCCCGACTCGATGGCCATGATCGCCAGGATCAGCGTCGGGTCGAGCCCGGCGCGCTGGCCGATCGTCCACGCCTCGCGGACCAACGCGGCGATCGGCTCCGGGGCAACCCGGTAGCGGCGCGCGATCCACTGGGCCACGGCCAGCTGCTCGCGCGGCAGAGCGCTCAGGTCGGCGGCCGTGGCGCGGCTGACCGCCTCGGGTTCCGACACCGCCGCCAGCATGTTGCCGGCGGCCTGTTCGCGGGCCTCGTGGCGGTCTTGCAGCCACTCCAGCGCAACCACCTCCGCCTGCTGGCGCAGGTCGGCCCGGCCAATGCCGAAAGCCAGCACGGCGACGGCCGCCAGGCCGACGAGCGCCAAGGTGTTGTGGCTGATCTCCAGCATCCCGCGACCGACGTCGCGGAAAAACACGCCCAGAGATCGGGCGCTTGATTGCCACGCGCCGCGCAGCAGTTCGATCGCTCGCATTCTGGTCTTCTCCTGGCCCGTTGCCCGCCGCCGCCGGAGAGCCGGAGGCGTCATGTGCGAGGGCACGGCGATAATGAAAACACGACGCCGCCCACCGCAGCGGGCTTCAGCGTCCTTCCGGGTTGACCCGTACTCCGATGCGTGAGCTGCGGGCCGGTTCGTCCCACAACCTTCTCGGGTTAACCCTGAAATCTGAACTTGAGGCGATTCTAGGAACGCCCAAATACCCGGTCAATAATTTGTTTTTCACTTCAAATAACTGCAAGGAATGAAGTACCGCGACCTGCGCGACTTCATCGCCCAGCTCGAGCAGCAAGGAGAGCTGCGCAGGCTGGACGAGCCGGTCTCGCCGCACTTGGAGCTGACGGCCATCGGCGACCGGTTGCTTCGCTCCGGCGGGCCAGCCGTGCTGTGCACGTCGCCGGTGGGCAGTTCGATGCCCTGCCTGATCAACCTGTTCGGCACGCCGCGCCGGGTGGCGCTGGGCATGGGGGCCTCATCCACCGAGGAACTGCGCGACATCGGCCGGCTGCTGGCGGCGCTGAAGGAGCCCGAGCCGCCGCGCGGGCTGAAGGAGGCCGGCCGGCTGCTGGCGATGGTCAAGGCGGTGTGGGACATGAAGCCGGCCCTGCTGCGTCAGGCTCCCTGCCGCGAAGTGGTGTTCGAGGGCGATGACATCGACCTGGGGCGGTTGCCGGTGCAGACCTGCTGGCCGGGCGACGCGGGCCCCCTGATCACGTGGGGTCTAGTGATCACGCGCGGCCCGCAAACCGTTGCGTCACCGCGACAGAGACAGAACCTGGGCATCTATCGGCAGCAGGTCATCGGGCGGCGCGAGGTCATCATGCGATGGCTGGCGCACCGTGGTGGTGCGCTCGACTTCCGTGACTTCGCCCGCGCGAACCCCGGGCGTCCCTTCCCGCTGGCGGTGGCGCTGGGCGCCGACCCGGCGACGATCCTCGGCGCGGTGACCCCGGTGCCCGACACGCTGTCGGAGTACCAGTTCGCCGGGCTGCTGCGCGGCGGCCGCACCGAGGTGGTCGACAGCGGCGTGGGTGAAGGCGAACGCATGCTCCAGGTGCCGGCCAGCGCCGAGATCGTGCTCGAGGGCCACATCCCGCCTGCGGCCCGGGGGTTCGAAGGCCTGAGCGAGCGCGGCGTGCGGCTGCGCGAGGTCGGCGGCTACCTGCACGCCCTCGAGGGGCCCTTCGGCGACCACACGGGCTACTACAACGAGCAGGACTGGTTCCCGGTGCTGCGCCTCGAGCGGCTGACCCAGCGCCGCGATGCGATCTACCACAGCACCTACACCGGCAAGCCACCCGACGAGCCGGCCGTGCTCGGGGTCGCTCTCAACGAAGTGTTCGTGCCGATCCTGCAGAAGCAGTTCCCAGAGATCGCCGACTTCTACCTGCCTCCCGAGGGCTGCAGCTACCGGCTGGCCGTGATCAGCATCCGCAAGGCCTATCCGGGCCACGCCAAGCGCGTGATGTTCGGCCTGTGGAGCTTCCTGCGCCAGTTCATGTACACGAAGTTCATCGTCGTCACCGACGACGACGTGGACATCCGCGACTGGAAGGAAGTGGTGTGGGCGCTCACCACGCGGATGGACCCGGTGCGCGACACCACGCTGGTGGAGCAGACCCCGATCGACTACCTCGACTTCGCCTCGCCGGTGAGCGGCCTGGGCGGCAAGATGGGGCTGGACGCCACGAACAAGTGGCCCGGCGAGACCTCGCGCGAGTGGGGTCGGCCGATCACGATGGACCCGGCGGTCACCGCACGCGTCGAGCGCATCGTCGCCGGGCTCGCCGAGCCGGCGGCCCTGTCCGCCCCGGCCGCCGCCCCGTCCGCGCTGCGCTGACGGGCGGACGCTCTCAGGCGGCCCGCGCCGCCGCGCGCACGAGGTCCGCGGCCCGCTCCGCGATCATCACGGTCGGCGCCGTCGTGTTGCCAGACACGATGCGCGGCATGATCGACGCGTCGACCACCCGCAGGCCCTCCAGGCCGTGCACCCGAAGCTGGGCGTCGACCACGTCGCGCGGCCCGGGACCCATGCGGCAGCTGCCTACCGGGTGATAGATCGTGTCGGCGTGGCTGCGCACGAAGCGCTCGATCTCCTCGTCGGTCCGAGCGGCGGCCGACCCGGCCAGTTCGCGGCCGCCCAGCCCCGCCAGCGCCGGCCGGCCGAGGATGGATCGCACGCGCCTGATGCCGACCACCAGCCGTTCCAGGTCGCCCGGGGCGGCGAGGAAGCCGGGGTCGATGGCCGGCGCGGCGTCCGGGTTGGCGCTGGCCAGCGTGACGCGGCCGCGGCTCTCGGGGCGCAGCACGCAGACGTGGCAGCTGTAGCCATGGCCGAGCACGGTCTTGCGGCCGTGGTCGAGCAGCTTGGCGATGACGAAGTGCAGCTGCAGGTCGGGCGTCGGCTCGTCCGGGCGGCTGCGCAGGAAGGCGCCGGCCTCGCCGAAGTTGGTGGTCAGGATGCCGCGCCGCTCGCGGCGCCACTGCAACACGCCTTGCAGCGCGTTCAAGGCTCCGGGCAGCGACAGACCGAACAGCTCGGTGCGGCCGTCGGCGCGGTGCACGACGGTCACGTCGACGTGGTCGTGCAGGTGCTCGCCGACGCCGGGCAGGTGGTGCACCACCGGCACGCCCAGCGCCTGCAGCATCGCCCCGTCGCCCACGCCTGACAGTTGCAGGATCTGCGGCGACTGCAGCGCGCCCGCGCACAGCACGACCTCGCGCCGCGCCTCCAGCGTGCGCGTGGCTGCGCCCTGGACCACCTCCACGCCAGTGGCGCGGCGGCCGTCGAAGCGCACACGCCGCACCCGCGCATCCGTCAGCACCCGGAGGTTCGGGCGCCGGCCCAGGTGCGGCGTCAGGTAGCCCTTGGCCGGACTGCAGCGCTCGCCGCCCTTCTGCATCACCTGGTACAGGCCGGCACCTTCCTGTGTCGGGCCGTTGAAGTCGTCGTTGCGCGGCAGCCCGTCCTGCAGCGCCGCCTCGACGAACAGCGCCGAGAAGCGGTTGGGCTGCTGCAGGTCGGCCACGTTCAGCGGCCCCCCGGTGGCGTGCAGCGCGTCGGCGCCGCGCTCGTTGTGCTCGGCGCGGCGGAAGTAGGGCAGCACGTCGTCCCAGCCCCAGCCGGGGTTGCCCTCGGCGGCCCAGTGCTCGTAGTCCTCGCGCTGGCCGCGGATGTAGATCATCGCGTTGACCGAGGCCGACCCGCCCAGCACCTTGCCGCGCGGCTGGTAGCCGCGGCGGCCGAGCAGGCCCGGCTGCGGCACCGTCTCGAAGCCCCAGTTGATGTTGCCCAGGCGCGCCAGCAGCGCGAACCCGGCCGGGCAGTGCACCAGGGCACTGCGGTCGGGCGGGCCGGCCTCCAGAAGGCAGACGCTGACGGCCGGGTCTTCCGACAGCCGCGCCGCGAGCACGCAGCCCGCGGCGCCGCCACCGACGATGAGGTAGTCGAACATGTTGGCCTGGCGCGCCGATCAGGCGCGGTGGATGGGGTCGATCCAGGGCACGTTCTCGGGCTTCTCGGCCGGCTCGATGTCCAGGTTGATCGCCACCGCCTCACCGTCGCTGCGCACCAGCACGCACTCGAGCACCTCGGTGGCGCTGGCGTTGATCTCCTGGTGGGGCACGTAGGGCGGCACGTAGATGAAGTCGCCCGGGCCGGCCTCGGCCGCGAACTCCAGCCGTTCGCCCCAGCGCATCCGGGCGCGTCCGCGCACGACGTAGATCACGCTCTCGAGCGGCCCGTGGTGGTGGGCGCCGGTCTTGGCATCGGGGTGGATGTGCACCGTGCCGGCCCACAGCTTGCGCGCCCCGACCCGGGCCAGGTCGATCGCCGCCCGGCGGTCCATGCCGGGGGTCTGCGCGGTGTTGGGGTCGAGCCGGTCGCCGGGCACGACCCGCACCCCGTCGTTGCGCCAGCGGGCGCCTGCGTCGCTCATCGTGCGCTTGCCTTCCGTGTGACTGCCGTGTGGCCTGCCCGGCCGCGCGCGGGGCGCGCGGCCTCGCGGAGCATTGTGCGCGACCGGCCCGCCGCGGCGCGCGCCGATAATCCGCGGTTTGCGCGCGCTCCGGGTGGCTTCCCGGCAGCGGCCGCGCGGGGGAGGCTTCCGGTGCTGTTCCGGCGATTCGAGACGCTCGTGCACCCGTACCCGGAGGCCCTGCCCCCGGTGCCGCCGCGCACCTTCTTCGCGTTCCTGTGGGCCTGCTCGCGCGGCACGCGGCCCTACCTGCTGCTCATCGGGCTGCTGACGGCGGCCATCGGCGTGTTCGAGGCCATGCTCTACAGCATGATGGCCCACATCGTCGACGCGCTGGCCCGCACCCGGCCGGCCGAGCTGTGGGCCGACCACGGCGGCACGCTGGCGCTGCTGGCGGCGGTGCTGCTCGGCTCGATCGCCGTCGCCGCCGGCCAGGCGCTGGTGAAGTACCAGGCGCTGTTCGGCAACTTCCCGATGCGGCTGCGCTGGAACTTCCACCGGCTGATGCTCGAGCAGAGCATGAGCTTCTTCCAGGACGAGTTCGCCGGCCGCATTGCCACCAAGGTGATGCAGACCTCGCTGGCGGTGCGCGACTGCTGGCTGATCGTCACCGACATCCTGGTCTACGTCGTCATCTACTTCGCGACGATGCTCGGGATCGTGGCCGTGTTCGACCCGCTGCTGGCGCTGCCCTTCGTCGGCTGGCTGGTGCTGTACGCGCTGGCGCTGTGGTATTTCGTGCCGCGCCTGGGGCGGGTGGCGCAGCTGCAGGCCGACGCGCGCAGCCTGATGACGGGCCGCGTCACCGACGCCTACACCAACGTGGCCACCGTCAAGCTGTTCAGCCACGCCGACCGCGAGGCGCAGTTCGCCCGCGGCGCGATGCAGGAGTTCATGGGCACCGTGCATGCGCAGATGCGGCTGGTCACGCTGTTCGAGACCTGCATCCAGGCGCTGTCGGTGGCACTGATCGGCGCCATCACCGCCGCGGCGCTGCACGGCTGGGCGGCAGGCGCGATCGGGGTCGGCGCGGTCGCGGCCTCCACCGCGCTGGCGATCCGGCTGCACGGCATCTCGCACTGGGTGATGTGGGAGATGGCCTCGCTGTTCGAGCACGTGGGCACGGTGCAGGACGGGATGCGCACGCTCTCGCGGCGCCGCCCGATCGTCGATCCCCCGGGCGCGCAGGCGCTGGAGGTCACGCGCGGCGAGCTGCGCTTCGAGGACGTGCGCTTCGGCTACGGCGGCAGCCGGCCGGTGCTGGACGGCTTCTCGCTCGTGGTGCGGCCCGGCGAGAAGATCGGCCTGGTGGGTCGCTCGGGCGCGGGCAAGAGCACGGTCGTCAACCTGCTGCTGCGCCTCTACGACGTGGAGGGCGGCCGCATCCTGGTCGACGGCCAGGACATCGCCGGAGTGACGCAGTCCAGCCTGCGCAGCGCGATCGGCATGGTCACCCAGGACACGTCGCTGCTGCACCGGTCGGTGCGCGACAACATCGTCTACGGCCGGCCCGGCGCCACCGACGAACAGATGCAGCGCGCCGCCGAGCGCGCCGAGGCGCACGACTTCATCGGCTCGCTCACCGACCCGCAGGGCCGGCGCGGCTACGACGCCCATGTCGGCGAGCGCGGTGTCAAGCTGTCCGGCGGACAGCGCCAGCGCATCGCGATCGCCCGCGTGATGCTCAAGGACGCGCCGATCCTGCTGCTCGACGAGGCCACCAGCGCGCTCGACAGCGAGGTCGAGTCGGCAATCCAGGCCAGCCTGTACCGGCTGATGGAGGGCAAGACGGTGGTGGCGATCGCGCACCGGCTGTCGACGATCGCGGCGATGGACCGGCTGGTCGTCATGGATCGCGGGCGCATCGTCGAGATGGGCGACCACCGGACGCTGCTGGCGCAGGGCGGCCTGTACGCGCGGCTGTGGGCGCACCAGAGCGGGGGCTTCCTCGGAGAGGACGACGACGAGGGGTCGCCGCCCGAGCAAGGTGCCGTGCGGGTCGCCGGCCAGCCGGCCGCCACGCGGCCCGAGGACTAGCGCGGCGGTGTCGGCAGGCCCATCGGGGTCGGCAGCGTCGGGGCGAACGGGGGCGGTTCGGGCGGTTCGGATGGCTCGATCGGGTCGATCGGGTCGATCGGGTCCTCACCCCGATCGGCCGGCGGCAAGGCCGACTTGACGATCATCGGCTGGGTGTCCGGGAACGCCGAGTCCTCGCGCCCGGCGTGCGCTGCCATCCGGTTCATCGCCGCCGACATCGCGGCCGCGCGCTCGGCCTGGTCGCCCTGCGTGCCGGCGCCGCGTCCGCGCGAGAGCGGGTGCGACTCGGCCAGCACCTCGCTCAGCGCAGCCAATCGGGCGCCGAGCGTGTCGGCCTGCCGCTCCAGCATGAAGCGCGAGTTCTCCGAGTCCTCGAGCCGGCGCTCGACCTCGGCCAGCCGACGGCGGTGCTCCCACCACGCGAGTCCGAGCGCGCCGACCGCCAGCACGGCCAGGAACAGCCCGAGAGGACCCCAGATGTCTCCCATCCCGCCGGTATCGGCCCCGGCTGCCGCGACTTGAGCAGCCGTCGCCGCCAGCGCCAAGCGTGCCACGGAGCAGGGCGGCCTGACGGCCGGGCCGCGGCGGCCCGGGGCCCCGGCGCCGCCGACGCTGCCGCGCCGCCGGCCCGGGTCAGCCGCCCGCCGGCTCGACGGCGGGCACGAAACGCAGCGCGACGCCGTTGTTGCACCAGCGCTGGCCGGTGGGCGCCGGCCCGTCGTCGAACACGTGGCCATGGTGGCCGCCGCAGCGCGCGCAGTGGTACTCGGTGCGGGTCATGAAGAACTTGCGGTCGGTCTTGGTCTCGAACGCCCCGGGCAGGGTCGTGAAGAAACTCGGCCAGCCGGTGCCGCTGTCGAACTTCATGTCGCTCGTGAACAGCGGCGAGCCGCAGCCCGCGCAGACGAAGGTGCCCTGCCGGTGCTCTTCGTACAGCGGGCTCGTCCAGGCGCGCTCGGTGCCTTCCTTGCGCAGCACGGCATAGGCCTCGGGCGAGAGGCGCGCCTTCCACTCGGCCTCCGTCAGGCGGCGCGGGTCGGGGTTCGGTTCGGTCATCGTCGGGCTCCGTCCAGGGGCCGCAGTGTCGCCCGGCGGCGGCGGCGTCCGCCGCCTGCAGGGGCAAGGGAGGGCAGCGACAATGCCGGGTCGCGCGCAGCCTCCGGTGCTGCTGCTCGAGTCCACACCGTGACTGCCGTCTCCTCCCCGCCCGCCCCGCCGACGCCGCTCGACCGCTACCGCCCGTTCTGGGCCAAGCGCTTCGGGCCGGCACCGTTCCTGCCGATGAGCCGCGCCGAGATGGAGGCGCTCGGCTGGGACAGCTGCGACGTGATCGTCGTCACCGGCGACGCCTACGTCGATCACCCGAGCTTCGGCATGGCCGTGATCGGCCGTACGCTGGAGGCGCAGGGCTTCCGCGTGGGCATCATCGCCCAGCCCGACTGGAACTCGGCCGAGGCCTTCAAGGCGCTCGGCCGGCCGAACCTGTACTTCGGCGTCGCCGCCGGGAACATGGACTCGATGATCAACCGGTACACCGCCGACCGGAAGATCCGCAGCGACGACGCCTACACGCCCGGCGGCGAGGCCGGCCGGCGGCCCGACCGCGCCACGCTCGTCTACACACAGCGCTGCAAGGAGGCCTTCGAGGACGTGCCGGTGGTGATCGGCGGCATCGAGGCGTCGCTGCGCCGGATCGCGCACTACGACTACTGGCAGGACAAGGTGCGCCGCTCGATCCTGGTCGACAGCAAGGCCGACCTGCTGCTGTACGGCAACGCCGAGCGCGCGGTCGTCGAGCTGACGCACCGCCTGGCGCGCCGCGAACGCATCGAGGACATCACCGACCTGCGCGGCAGCGCGTTCGTCGTGCGGCCGCAGCACCCCCTGCACCGCGAGCGCCTCGCCGCCTGGATGGCGATGGACTCGACCGAGGTCGACCAGCCGGGCCGCATCGACGAGCACGTCAACCCATACCTGATGACCGAGGACGCCGCGGCGGCGCAGGGCACCAGCTGCGCGAGCGAGCAGGGCAGGGCGGCGGCGGGCGGCACGGGTGCGGCCGATGCGGCCATCCTGGCGCTCCCGGTCGTCGCCGAGGCGGCCGTCACCGCCAGGCCCGTCGCGCCCGCGGTCGCGACCATCTCGATGCCCGTCAGCCGCAGGGCCGGCGCGGTGCGGCTGCCGCCGCGCGAGCGCACCGTGATCCGCCTGCCCTCCTACGAGCAGGTGCGGGACGACCCGGTCCTGTACGCCCATGCCAGCCGCGTGCTGCACCTCGAGACGAACCCCGGCAACGCGCGCGCGCTGGTGCAGCGCCATGGCGAGGGCGCGACCGCGCGCGACGTCTGGATCAACCCGCCGCCGATCCCGTTGACGACGCCCGAGATGGACTTCGTCTTCGACCTGCCCTACGCGCGCAGCCCGCACCCGGCCTACGCCGACGAGCGTGGCCGCCACGACGGCGCGACCCGGATCCCGGCCTGGGAGATGATCCGCTTCAGCGTCAACATCATGCGCGGCTGCTTCGGCGGCTGCACCTTCTGCTCGATCACCGAGCACGAGGGCCGCATCATCCAGAGCCGCAGCGAGGCCTCGATCCTGCGCGAGATCGAGGACATCCGCGACCGCGTCCAGGGCTTCACCGGCGTCATCAGCGACCTCGGCGGCCCGACGGCCAACATGTGGCGCATCGGCTGCAAGAGCCCCGAGATCGAGGCCGCGTGCCGCAAGCCGAGCTGCGTCTACCCCGGCATCTGCCCGAACCTGAAGACCGACCACGCGCCGCTGGTGCGCCTGTACCGCCGGGCGCGCGCGATCCCCGGCGTGAAGAAGGTGCTGATCGCCAGCGGCCTGCGCTACGACCTCGCGATCCGCAGCCCCGAGTACGTGAAGGAGCTCGCCACGCACCACGTCGGCGGCTATCTGAAGATCGCCCCCGAGCACACCGAGGCCGGTCCGCTGTCGAAGATGATGAAGCCGGGCATCGGCGCCTACGACCGCTTCAAGCAGCTGTTCGACGAGGCCAGCGCGGCCGCAGGCAAGAAGCAGTTCCTGATCCCGTACTTCATTGCCGCGCACCCGGGAACCACCGACGAGGACATGATGAACCTGGCGCTGTGGCTGAAGCGCAACGGCTTCCGCGCCGATCAGGTGCAGACCTTCTACCCGAGCCCGATGGCCACCGCCACCGCGATGTACCACACCGAGCTCAACCCGCTGAAGGGCATCCACCGGGACGCGCGCAGCGAGCGCGTGGACATCGTGCGCGGCGAGCGGCGGCGGCGCCTGCACAAGGCCTTCCTGCGCTGGCACGACCCGCGGAACTGGCCGCTGCTGCGCGAGGCGCTGAAGGACATGGGCCGCGCCGACCTGATCGGCAACGGCAAGCACCAGCTGATCCCGAGCTACCAGCCCGCCGCCGACGCCGGCTACGTCAGCGCGCGGCGCAAGAACTCCACGCCGGCGTCCTCGCAGGCCGTCCCCGCGAGCGTGCCGCGCGGCCGCATCCTGACGCAGCACACCGGGCTGCCGCCGCGCGACACGGGGGGCGCCGCCACGCGCGCGCGGAACCGGCCGGCGGGGCCGGTTGGCGCCAGGAGCGCGGGCAAGAGCGGAGGCTCCAGCGCGGGCACCATCGGAGCCAGGGGCGGTGGCAAGGTTGGGCGCAAGCCCGGGCCGGGAAGATCCTGAGCGCAGGCCGCTCCCGGCGGCCGCGGCCCGGGCGTATCCTGCCAGGAGGCAGCCGCTGTGCGCCGCGCCGCGAGGCGCGCCACCACGAGGAGATCCCGATGACCCTGCGTCCCGGAAGCAGCGCCCTTGTGGCCGGCCTGGCCGCTGCGGCCCTGCTGGCGTCCTGTGCCAGCACATCGCAGAGCGGTCCGATGGGCTTCTTCGTCACCAGCACCGGCGTCGGCCGTGGCGCCGACCTCGGCGGGCTCGATGGCGCCGATGCGCACTGCCAGAAGCTGGCCGCGGCCTCGGGCGCGCCCGGCGCCGCGCAGCGCCGCTGGCGTGCCTACCTGAGCACGAGCGCGGCCGGCCCGGCCGCCCCTGCGGTCAACGCCCGCGACCGCATCGGCAAGGGCCCGTGGTTCAACGCCAAGGGCGAGCTCGTCGCGCGCGACGTCGAGCAGCTGCACGGCGCCAACCGCCTGATCAAGGCGACGGCGCTCGACGAACGCGGAAACGCGGTCAAGGGGCGCGGCGACACGCCCAACGAGCACGACATCCTGACCGGCTCGCGCCTGGACGGCACGGCCTTCTCGCCGGCCTACGACCTGACCTGCCGCAACTGGACCAGCAGTGGCGAAGGCCAGGCGATGGTGGGGCACCACGACCGGATCGGGCTGGTGAGCGACCCCTGGGCGCTGTCCTGGAACTCGTCGCACTTCACGCGCGACTGCAGCCAGGACCAGCTGCGAACGACCGGCGGCGCCGGCCTGTTCCACTGTTTCGCGGCCGACTGACAGCCCGGGAAGACTCGAGCCGCGCCCGCACCAGGGGGCCCTAGGGCGTCGAGCAGGACGCGGCGTGCAGGCCGGGCCGGTTGCCCCGGCGCGCGCTCACACCCGCTCGGCGGCCAGCGCGAGCTCGAGCGCGTCGAGCTCGTCGTCGCGCGTGTAGGGCATCACCGACACGCGCACGAAGGCGTGCGCACCGTGCGTCGTCACCGGCACCTCGATGCGGTGGTGCTCGAACAGGCGCCGCCGCAGCGCCTCGGCGTCGGTGCAGCGGACCGGCACCGGCACCATCTGGCCGAAGCAGTCGTCGGGCGCGATCGGTGCGAGGCCGTTGCGGCGGCCCACGCGGTGCATCAGCGCCAGGGCGCGGACGCGGCTCTCGGCGCGCAGCCGCGGCGCGTCGTGCGCAGCCCAGAAGTCGAGTGCTGACGGCAGCGCGAGCCAGGGCGTGACGTCGCGCGTGCCCTGCCATTGCAGCCGGCGCTCGAGCAGCGTACGGCCGGTGTAGGCGTCGAAGCCGGTGTGGCCGGCGCCGGCCGCGTCGGCGACATAGCCCCAACTCACCACCGGCGCGTGCACGAGGGGCTGCACGTCGCGCCGCACGTGCAGGAAGGCGCTGCCGCGCGGGGCGCACAGCCACTTGTGGAAGTTGCCGGTGTAGGCGTCGGCGCCCAGCGCGTCGAGGTCGAGCGGCAGCTGGCCGGGCACGTGGGCGCCGTCGACGACGACGGCGATGCCGAGCGCCCGCGCCCGCGCCACCAGCCCGGCCAGCGGGAACACCAGCGCGGTGGTCGAGGTGACGTGCGAGACGAAGATCACCCGCGTGCGCCCGTCGGCGGCGGCCAGCACGCGGCCGGCGAAGGCATCCGGGTCGAACGGCAGCGGCACCTCGACGCGCCGGTAGCCGGCGCCGCGCTCGCGGCAGGCCACCTGCCACGCGGCCTCGCAGGCGCCGTACTCGTGGTCGGTACCGAGCACCTCGTCGCCGGGCGCGAGCGGCCACGAGCGGGCCATCGTGGCGACGCCGGTGGTGGCGTTGGGCACGAACACGAGGTCGTCGGCCTGCGCTCCGAACGCAGCGGCCGCCCGCTCGCGCGCCGTGCGCAGCAGCGCCGCCGAGCGTCGGCCGAGGAACTCCACCGGGTTGCGCTCGAGCTCGCGCTGCCAGCCCTGCCACGCCTCGAGCACGGGTGACGGGCAGGCCCCGTAGGAGCCGTGGTTCAGGAAGACGAGGCCCGGATCGAGCAGGAACTGGTCGCGCATCGCGCGGCCATCATCGCTCAGGTCGGCGGACCCTCAGACCGCGTCGAGCTGGAGCTGCAGCGGCTCGTCCCACTCCTCGAGCTCGGCCGGCCCGATGGCCAGCCAGCGCAGCGCACGCTCGCCGTGGTCGAGCCAGTCGCGCTCGGGCTCCAGGCCCTCGCGCCGGCGCGTCAGGTGCTCGGCCAGCAGCGTGGCCGCCACCAGCGTCTGCGCCTCGGGCGGCACGCCCGTGCTGCCGAGTGCGTCGAAGTCGTGGTGCAGCCGGATCGCCAGCACGACGGGCTCCGCCAGGCCCCAGGTGCGCGCCACGAGCGCACCGACCACTGCGTGGTCGGTGCGGTGGTTCGCGTTCTCGGTGGCCACGTACGAGCGGTCGATGCGGGCCTCCGCCTCGGCCATCGTGCCGCCGTAGCCGCGCAGGCTCTGCAGCAGAACCGGGATGCCGACATGGTTGAACAACCCGCAGGTGTACGCCAGGTCCGGCGACAGGCCGGGCAGCTGCCGTGCGATGAAGGCCAGCGCCATCGCCCGCAGCGCGGAGCGCTCCCAGAACCGGGCCAGCCGCGGCGGGTTCACCGCGATCGCGTGGCGTACGAGGAACCCCGTCATCGTGGCGGCGGTGACCTCCAGGCCGAGCCGGTTCATCGCCTGGCCCACCGTGCGCGCCGGCTGGCCCGCGGCGTGCAGCGGCGAGTTGGCGTGCCGCACCAGGGTGGCGGCCATCGCGATGTCGCTGGCGGCGATGCGCGAGATCTCCGACAGGTCGGGCTCGGGCTTGGCCAGCGCGACCTGCAGCCGGCGCAGCAGCTCCGGGCAGGGCGGGATCACGATCTCGCGCAGCGGGCCATGCCGGCGAGCGTGATCGAGTTCACGGTACACCCGCTCGCCGTGGCTGCTGCTGGCTGCTGCTGGCGCGCGGCTGCCGGCGGCAGCGGTCGGGGCCGCGGCTGCTTCGCGGCGGAGGATCTCGGTCATGGGTTCGATATCGGCGGCTCGGCGGCCCGCTGAAGGCCCCGCGGACGGCGGACAATCCGCGGGTGGCCGCCACCAGCCTGCTCGCGCTGATCGACGACATCGCGTCGCTGCTGGACGACGTCGCGGTGCTGTCCAAGGCGGCCGCGCGCAAGAGCGCCGGGGTCCTCGGCGACGACCTGGCGCTGAATGCGCAGCAGGTCACCGGGCTGCGGCCGGAGCGCGAGCTGCCGGTGGTGTGGGCGGTGGCCCGCGGCTCGCTGCGCAACAAGGCCATCCTCGTGCCCGCGGCACTGGCCATCAGCGCGTTCGTGCCGTGGCTGGTGACGCCGCTGCTGATGGCGGGCGGCGCCTTCCTGTGCTACGAGGGCTTCGAGAAGCTCGCGCACCGCTTCCTGCACGCCGGCGCCGACGGGCGCCAGCGCCGAGCCGAGCTTGTGCAGGCGCTGGCCGACCCCGCGGTCGACCTCGTCGCGTTCGAGCGCGAGCGCATCCGCGGCGCGGTGCGCACCGACTTCATCCTGTCGGCCGAGATCATCGCGATCACGCTCGGCGCCGCGGCCGGTGCGGCGCTGGCCACGCAGGCGCTGGTGCTGTCGGGCATCGCGCTGGCGATGACCGTGGGCGTCTACGGTTTCGTGGCAGGCATCGTCAAGCTCGACGATGCCGGGCTGTGGCTGAGCCGGCGCAGCGGCGCCGCCGCGCGCGGCCTCGGCCGGGTGATCCTGCGCGCGGCGCCCTGGCTGATGAAGGCGCTGTCGGTGGCCGGGACGGCAGCGATGTTCCTGGTCGGCGGCGGCATCCTCGTGCACGGCCTGGCGCCGCTGCACCACGCGGTGCAGCAGGCGGCCGCGGCCGCGGGCCCGGCGGGCGCGATGCTGCTCCCGACGCTGGCCGATGGGTTGGCGGGGCTCATCGCCGGGGCGCTGGCGCTGGCGGCCGTGATGCTGGTCCGCCGCCTGTCCGGGCGCGCCGCGACGGCCTGATCGGCCCGGAGGCGCCCGGGCCCGGGCAAGTGGCTCGCGGGCCGCCTCTCCCGGGCCCGTCCCCGGCCCCTTCCAGGGGCGTCCGCGGCCCGATCAGCGCCCGATGCCGAGCAGCTCGACCTCGAAGACCAGCGTCGCGTTGGGCGGGATCACGTTGCCGGCACCGCGCTCGCCGTAGGCTAATGCGGACGGGCAGGTGAGCCGCGCCTTGCCGCCCACCTTCATCCGCTGCAGGCCCTCGGTCCAGCAGCGGATCACGCGGTCCAGCGGGAAGCTCGCCGGTTGGCCGCGGCGGTACGAGCTGTCGAACTCGGTGCCATCCGTCAGCGTGCCGCGGTAGTGCACGCGCACCACGTCCGCCGCGGCCGGGCTCGCGCCCGAGCCGGCAGTCAGGTCGCGGTAGACCAGGCCGCTCGGCGTGACGACGGCACCGGCCTCGGCAGCGGCGCGGGCCAGCGGATCGGCCGCAGCCTGGGCGTGCAGTGAGCCGGCTGCGAGGAGGCCGCTGACGGCGGCGAGGGCGGCGAGAGAGCGCCCGACCCAGGTGACGCGCGAGACCCGCGCGACCTGCGAGGCTTGCCCGCGCGCCGCGCGCCGCGGAGAGGTCGTAGAAGGATTCATCCGCCCGATGCTACCCGCCGGCCGGGCCGGCGGATCACTTGGCGGGGGCGACGTTCTCGTCGAACCAGCGTTCCAGCATCCGGGCCTCGTACGACAACTCGCCGTCGCGCGCCCGCGGGCCGGCGTCGAACAGGTAGCCGAGGTCGGACACGCGGTCCACGCCGCCGCGCAGCGTGCGCTCGCCTTCCAGAAGCGTCCAGCGCACCGTGATCCGCGGTGCGTCCGTGGTGCCGCGCAGCACGCGCACCTCGCCGCCGCGGGTCGGCTCCAGCGCGCCGGCCAGGTCGACGTCGAGCACCTCGACGCGCAGCGTGCGGCCGTCGGGAAGACGAGCGGCCAGGCGCTCGAACTGCGCGCCGAGCGCGGCGAGCACCCGCTCGCGATCCAAGGCGCCGCGGCCCACGTCGCTGAAGCGCTCGGGCTCGACGTAGCGCACCTCGGCGCGGCCGGCGGCCTGAGCGGGCGGGGCCAGTGCAAGCGCCAGCGCGACGGCCGCCACGCTGGCGGCGGCCCAGGAGCGCAAGAAGGTGCCGACCGCAGCCGGTGCCAGCACCGCGGGCCGCGCGCCCTGCGGCGCGCACTCGGGGTGCCGGGTACTGCCCGCAAGGGCGGAACTGCTGCGTTGCACGCGGGCTGCGTCGGTCATCGTGTCGTCCTCCGGACGCGGACCGGGGCAGGCCGCGCCCGCCGTTACTCTACGCCGCTTGTGCCCCGGGCGCGAAGCCGTCCTTCAGCGTCGCGATGCGGTTGAACACTGGCACGCCGGGCCCGTGCAGCTCGCGGTCGGCGACGAAGTAGCCGTGACGCTCGAACTGGAAGCGCTGCTCGCGTGCCGCGGCGGCGAGTCCCGGCTCGAGCCGCGCGCGCACGACGACCAGGCTCGCCGGGTTGAGCACGTCGCGGAAGTCGCGCCCGCCGGCGTCGGGCTGCGGCTCGGTGAACAGGCGGTCGTACAGGTTCACCGTGGCCTCGATGCCGTCGGCGCCGACCCAGGTGATCGTGCCCTTGACCTTGACCGCGTCGGCCCCGGGCGTGCCGCTCTTGGTGTCGGGCACCACGCGGGCGGTCACCTTCGTGACGCGCCCGCCGGCGTCCTTCTCGCAGCCGGTGCACTCGACCACCATGCCGTACTTCAGGCGCACCTTGTTGCCGGGAAAGAGCCGGTGGAAGCCCTTGGGCGGCGCCTCGGCGAAGTCGTCGCGGTCAACCCACACCGTGCGCGACAGGCCGAACGCGCGCTGGCCGTACTCCGGGTGCTGAGGATGCGCCGGCGCGGCGCAGGGCTCGACGTGGGTGTCGCTGCCGAACACCTCGGCCCAGTTCGTCAGCTCGAGCGGCAGCGGGTCGAGCACCGCCATCGCTCGCGGCGCCTGGCCCTCGAGGTCGGCCCGCAGGCACTGCTCGAGCACGGCGTACTCGAGCCAGATGTTGGTCTTGCTCGCGCCCGTGCCGTCGGCCATAGCGCGGATGGCTGCCGGCGTGTAGCCGCGCCGGCGCAGGCCGAACACGGTGGGCATGCGCGGGTCGTCCCAGCCGGCGACGATCTTCTCCTCCACCAGCTGGCGCAGCTTGCGCTTGCTGGTCATCACGTAGGTCATGTTCAGGCGCCCGAACTCGTACTGACGGGGCAGCGGGCGCGCCAGCAGGCCGAGGTCGGCCAGGTGCTCGAGCAGCCAGTCGTAGAACGGCCGCTGGTCCTCGAACTCCAGCGTGCAGATGCTGTGGGTGATGCGCTCCAGCGCGTCCTCGATCGGGTGCGCGTAGGTGTACATCGGGTAGATGCACCAGGTGTCGCCGGTGTTGTGGTGCGTGGCGCGGCGGATGCGGTAGATCGTCGGGTCGCGCAGGTTGATGTTCGGCGAGGCCATGTCGATCTTCGCCCGCAGCACCATGCTGCCGTCGGCGTGCAGGCCGTCGCGCATCTCGCGGAAGCGCGCCAGGTTCTCGGCCGGCGTGCGGCCGCGGAACGGGCTCTCGGTGCCGGGCGTGGTGAAGTCGCCGCGGCTCGCGCGCATCTCCTCGGCGCTCTGCTCGTCGACGTAGGCCAGGCCCGCGCCGATCAGCGCCTCGGCCGCGCGGTACATGAAGTCGAAGTAGTCGCTCGCGTAGAAGAGGTGGCTGGTGCCGTTGGCATTCCAGTCGAAGCCGAGCCAGTGCACGGCCTCGACGATCGCGTCGACGTACTCCTGTTCCTCCTTCTCGGGGTTGGTGTCGTCGAAACGCAGGTGGCACACGCCGCCGTAGTCGTGCGCCAGGCCGAAGTTCAGGCAGATGCTCTTGGCGTGGCCGATGTGCAGGTAGCCGTTGGGCTCGGGCGGGAAGCGCGTGCGGATCTTCGCCGGGTCGGGCGCGCCGGCGGCGTGGTGCGCCGCATCGCCCGGGCTGCCGGCGAAGGCGCGGCCCTGGTACGTTCCCGCATCGAGGTCGCGCTCGATGATCGAGCGCAGGAAGTTGGCGGCTTTGGGGGCGGCGTGGGCATCGGCAGGCGCGGGCATGCCCGGGATTCTAGGTAGCGGTCGCCCGGGCGGGAGCGGCGCGCCCATTCGCGGCGGCTCAGGTCAGTCCCAACCCGTGCGGCCAGACCAGGCGGCCCAGGAACCGTCCCGGCAGCAGCGTGAAGACGCCGGCCGCGATGCATGCGCCCCAGTACAGCTGCGTCATCGCGCTGCGGTGTGCGGCGACGCGGCCGCGGCGCGCGGCCAGCACGGCCAGCGGCAGCGTCAGGCACACCAGCAGCGTCAGCAGGTGGATCCAGGACAGCCCCCACCACGGCCCGCTGCCGCGGATGAACCAGCTCGTCAGCGCCGCCGTGGCCATCAACGCCACCCAGGTCCAGCCGAGCACGCGGTGCGTCATGGCCCCCTTGCGCCCGCGCAACAGCACCGCGCCGAGCGCGACGGCGCCGAGCATGGACACCAGGTGGACGAAGACGACGGGGCGCTGCTGCAGGAGCTGGGCGAGGGGTTCCATGGCGGCGGGGCCGTTGGCGGGTGGATGGCGCCATGGTCGGGCCGGCCGTCACTGCCCGCCATCGCGCTGCGACGAAACGGTGCCGGGGGCGACGACACTGCGCGGCAGCGGCGCCGGATGCCGCTCCGTGCTGGCGGGGCCGGCTGCCGGCGCTTGTCGCTGCGCCTGCCCCCCCGCCCCGCCGCCCGCCCGGGCTACAGGCCCTTGAACAGGTGCGCGTACAGCCGCGAGGCCACCAGGGTCTCGGGCCGGCCGCGCAGCGCGAGGTAGACCTTGCCCGACTCGTCGCGGCGCGCCTGCGCGATGCAGCGCGCCTGCACGATCGTGCCGCGGTGCACCTGCCAGAAGCGGGCCGGGTCCAGCCGCGGCAGCAGCTCCTTCAGCGGCATGCGGATCAGGTGCTCGCGCTCGGCGGTGACCACGCGCACGTACTTGTCGGCGGCCTCGAAGTAGACGACGTCGTCCACCGGCACGAGGTGCACCAGGTTGCCGGCCTGCGTCGGCAGCACGTCCAGCCGCTCGGCCGCGGACGGCGCGGCGGCCTGGCCGGTGACGATGCCCGCCAGCACGCCGTGCAGCCGCTGCAGCTCGGCGGCCAGTGCGGCGCCGTCCTGCGCCGGTGCCGCCGCGCGCCCGACCATCTGCCGCTGCAGGCGCTGCACGGCGCAGAGCAGTCGCGACGGCGCCACCGGCTTGACCAGGTAGTCCACCGCCTGGCGCTCGAAGGCCACCAGCGCGTGCTGCTCGTAGGCGGTCACGAACACCAGCAGCGGGAAGCGTTCGGTCTCGGGCCACTCCTCGACCAGCGCCGCGGCGACCTCGAGGCCGTCCAGGCCCGGCATGCGGATGTCGAGGAAGGCGATGTCGGGCTTCAGTTCGAGCGCCTGCGCCAGCGCGGCCCGACCGTCGCCGACGCAGGCGACGATCTCCAGCCCGGGCCAGTGCGCGCGCAGGTCGGCGGCCAGGCCGGCGGCGAGCAGCGGCTCGTCCTCGGCGATCAGGGCGCGGGCGGCGGGCGGTGCGTTCATGGCGGCGGCTCGGCCGTGGCCGCGGGGGCCGGGTCCAGCGGCAGCCTCAGCGTGGCGATGGTGCCGCCCTCGGGCCCCGCGGCCTCCTCGAGGTGCAGCGAAGCGGCGGCGCCGTACAGCGTGGCCAGGCGGTCGCGGACCTGGGCCAGCCCGAAGCCACCGCCCGGCCCCGGCGTGCCGGCCCGCGACAGCCCGACGCCGGTGTCGCGCACCGTCAGGCGCAGCGTCGCGCCCTCGCGCAGCGCGCCGACCTCGATGCGGCAGCCGCCCACCTGCGGCTCGGCGCCGTGGCGCACGGCGTTCTCCACCAGCGGCTGCAGCACCAGCGGCGGCACCGGCAGCGCGGCCAGCGCCGGGGCCAGCGCGAGCTGCACCTCGAGCCGCTCGCCCATGCGCATCTTCATGAGTGCCAGGTAGTCTTCGACCCAGGCGAACTCGCGCCCGAGCGGGTGCAACGGCGCCTGCGAGGCGGCCAGCGTGGTGCGCAGGAAGGCGTTGAGCCGGTCGAGCATCTGCTGCGCGCGCGGCGGGTCGATGCCGATCAGCACGCGCAGGTTGGCCAGCGTGTTGAACAGCATGTGCGGTTCGAGCTGCGACTGCAGCAGCGCGAGCCGGGCTGCAGTGCTCTGGCGCTCGGCAGCCTCCGCAGCGGCTCGCGCGGCGGCGAGCCGCTCCCGCAGGCTGAGCACGGCCACGGCGACCAGCGTGCCCGCGAGCGCCATCGCGAAGGTGATCCGGGAGTTGCCGGCGCTGAAGTCGAGCAGGCTCGGGCTGACGAGGCCGGTGAGGCGGTCGCCGATCGTCAGGCCGAGCGGCGGCCCCAGCAGCACTGCCAGCAGCACCCCCGGCGCCACGCCGCCCCAGCCGCCGCCGCCGAAGGTGCCGGCGTCCGCGGGCAGGCCGCGCTGGCGACGCAGCAGGTCGTGCAGCGCGGCGGCGAGCAGGCGGGTGGCGCTGATCGTGGCCAGGCACGACAGGCCGACCGCGAAGGAGTAGACGAGCTTGAAGCGCAGCCCCGAGCCGTCGATCGCGGTGATGACGAACGCGATCAGCGTGCACAGCACGGTCATGAACAGGCCGGTGCGCCACCAGTTGGCAGCCATGCGCGCGACCATCGCCGCCAGCGCGGAAGGGCCCGGGGCACGGGTCGGAGCGCCCGGGGAGTCGATCGACGGGGCCGGTGCGCTCATCGGCCGCGATTGTCGGGCGCCGGCCGGCGGCGCGGCACCGCCGTGCGACGAAACGCCACTTGTGGTCGCGGGACGCCGCTGCGCCGCCGCTGCGTGTCAGCCGGCCGCCAGCCGGGCGCGGATGGCCTCGATGCGGGCGCGGTTGACGCCGAAGTCACCGTGCCCCAGACGCGACGCCGACCGCACGTGGATCACGCCGGCGCCGCCGCCGGTGTCGCGCTGCAGCGTGAACTCGGCGTCGTCGACGAAGCGCAGCCAGCGCGTCTCGAACTGCACGTACAGGTAATCGTCGCGCGAGGTGACGACCGTCGCGCCGGGCATCGCGGCCACCAGCGTGGCCAGGCGCCGCATCGTCGCGCGGCCGTCGGCGCCGGCCGGCAGCGGCTCGATGCGGGCGTACTCGAGCTGCGGGTGGCCGGGCCACAGCGCCGCCTGACTGGACACGCTGTTCGGGGTGGCCGACGGCGCCTTGAGTTTGCCCTCCCGCAGGCCCAGGTCCGACGGCGCCTGCCCGCGCAACGCGCCGAGCTGGCCAGCGGCCAGGAACATGAGCGGTGGCGCCAGAAGCACGATCAACGTCCACTTCAGCCAGGTCATGGGGCTCCTCCAGTGCGGGCAGACGCTGCCGCGTCCGCAGTCCGTATCATCGCGCGTCAGGCGCCTGCTGCATCGTCGAGGTCATCGTCGAGGTCATCGTCGAGGTCAGCGCCAGGTAAAGCGCGGCTGGTCGAAGTGCGCCACGCGCGTGGCCCGGTCCAGCAGCCCCACCTCGCGGAACTGGTACAGCAGCGCGGCCGTGGGCGCTGCCACCCACGAGTCGGCGCGGGGACCCAGCGGCAGCCGCAGCACCGGGGGTCCGCCCGCGTCGTGCGGCGGGTCGAGCAGCGGCGCGTCGGCGCGCAGCAGCTCGGCCAGCGGGATGCGGTGCACGCTGGCCACCTCGCCGGGGTCGGGCTCGAGCGGCTCGGCGCGGCCGGCCCAGGCGACGAAGGGCGTGATGACGTAGCCCGAGCGGGTGGCGTAGTCGTCCAGCGCGCCGAGCAGCGCGTCGGCGCCGAGCTCGAGTCCGAGCTCCTCTTGCAGCTCGCGCAGCGCGGCCGCGGCAGCCGTCTCGCCGTCATCGATGCGGCCACCGGGCAGGGCCCACTGGCCGGCGTGGCGGTCGAGGTGGCGCGGACGCCGCGTCAGCAGCAGCGCGGCCTCGTCGCTCCAGCCGGCGTGGCGCGGCAGGCCCGGCAGGTCGGCGCCGCCGCCGGCCTCGACCACGGCGATCACCACCGCCGCGCGCCGCAGCCCGGGCTCGTCGAGGGCCTGCCGCGGCCAGGCCGCCAGGCGGCGCTGCAGAGCGTCGCGCAGCGCCGCGTCGCAGCGCGGCGCGGGCGCCAGCAGTTCAGCGGCGACGGGTGCCCCCCAGCAGTGAACCGAGCACGCCGCGCATGATCTCGCGGCCGACCTGTGTGCCGATGCTGCGAACGGCCGAGGTGGCGGCGGCCTCCACGAGGCCGGGGCGGCGCCCGCCGCGCGGACCGGTGCTGCCGAGCATCATGTCCTTGACCATGTCCATCATGCCGCCGGCCGCAGGCCCGCCGCCGGCTGCACTGCCGGCCGCCGCGCCCCCGCCACCCGCCGTGCCCGTCTCGGCACGGCCCTTCAGCTTCTCGCAGGCCGACTCACGGTCCACCTGCTTCTCGTAGGTGCCCGCCACCAGCGAGCCGGCGACGAGCGCCTTGCGCTGCTCGGGCGTGATCGGGCCGATCTGGCTGCCCGGCGGCAGCACGTAGACGCGCTCGGTGACGCTCGGGCGGCCTTTCTCGTCGAGGAAGCTGACCAGCGCCTCGCCGACGGCCAGCTCGGTGATCGCGCTGGCCATGTCGCGGATCTTCGGGTTGGCGCGCATCGTCTCGGCGGCGCTCTTCACCGCCTTCTGGTCGCGCGGCGTGAAGGCGCGCAGCGCGTGCTGCACGCGGTTGCCCAGCTGCGCCAGCACGGTGTCGGGCACGTCCAGCGGGTTCTGCGTCACGAAGTACACCCCCACGCCCTTGGACCGCACCAGCCGCACGACGAGCTCGATGCGCTCGACGAGCACCTTGGGCGCATCATTGAACAGCAGGTGCGCCTCGTCGAAGAAGAACACCAGCTTGGGCTTGTCGAGGTCGCCCACCTCGGGCAATGTCTCGAACAGCTCCGAGAGCATCCACAGCAGGAACGTGGCGTAAAGCCGTGGCGAGGTCATCAGCCGGTCGGCGGCGAGGATGTTGACCACGCCCTTGCCGTCCACCGTCTGCATGAAGTCGCCGATGTCGAGCATCGGCTCGCCGAAGAAGCGGTCGCCGCCCTGCTCCTCGATCTGCAGCAGGCCGCGCTGGATCGCGCCCACCGAGGCGGCGCTGATGTTGCCGTACTCGGTGGTGAACTCCTTCGCGTTGTCGCCCACATGCTGCAGCATCGCGCGCAGGTCCTTCATGTCCAGCAGCGCCAGGCCCTGGTCGTCGGCGATCTTGAACACCAGGTTCAGCACGCCCTGCTGCGTCTCGTTGAGCGCCAGCATCCGCGCGAGCAGCAGCGGGCCCATGTCCGACACCGTCGCGCGCACCGGGTGGCCCTGCTCGCCGAACACGTCCCACAGCGTCGCCGGGCACACCGTGCTGTCGGGGAGCGGCAGGCCGCGATCCTTCAGGATGCCGGCCACCTTGGGGCTCAGGCTGCCCTTCTGCGTGATGCCGGTCAGGTCGCCCTTGACGTCGGCCATGAACACCGGCACGCCGATGGCGCTGAAGCTCTCGGCCAGCTTCTGCAGCGAGATCGTCTTGCCGGTGCCGGTGGCGCCCGTGATCAGGCCGTGACGGTTGGCCAGGGCCGGCAACAGGTGGCATTGGATGTCGCCATGCTGGGCGACGAGGATCGGTTCGGGCATGGGGGACTCCGAGCGCCGCCGGCGATGCGGGAGGGTCCGCGCTGGGTGCTCGCGCGCAGTCTAGACGAGCCGATGCGCCCCCGATCGGCGTGGGCCGGGCCGCGGTTGCGTCAGCGGGCGGCCAGCTTGTCCAGCTCGGCCCGGCACCAGCCCTGGTCGCCGGCGTCGAGGCGCTCGAAGGCCGCCCGTGCCTGTGCCAGCGCCTCGCCGTGGCCCACGCGGTTGCCGGCCGCCGCCTCGACGTGGCCGAGCGCCTCCCAGCCGAAGAAGGCCTCGAGCGCGACGTCGCCGTGCTCGCGCACGATCTCCAGGCAGGCCTGGGCGTGGCGCCGCGCCTGCACCAGGTCGCCGGCGGCGATCCACGTCCTGGCCAGGCGGTACTCGGCGCGCTCGGTCTCCAGCCAGGTGCCGGCGCGCGCCCAGCACGCGCGGCCGGTGCGCGCGGCCAGGATCATCAGCGCGCGTTCATCGGCGCTGCGATCGGACTTCTCCTCCAGCGTGGCGGCGATGTTGTTGCCCGTCATGGCCAGCGCGCGCACCGCCGGGTCGGCGTCGGGCAGGCCGGCGATCTCCTCCTCGGCCAGCGCCTGCTGCAGCAGCGCGGCGGCGCGGGCGCTGTCGCGCTCGGCGAGGTTGCTGGCGGCGAGGGCCTGCACGCGGATGCGGTCGGCCGCGCCCAGCGCCTGGGGCGGCGCACCGCCGCCGGTGAGCACGAGGCTCGCGTCGAGCAGCGCGATGCCGGCGCGGGCCCCGTCGCCGGCCCGGGGGTGCGCGGCCAGGCGGACCAATTGCGCGCGGCCGGCGGCCAGTTGCGCGGGTTCGCCGCCGAGGTGGTCGCCATGCACGTGATGGCCGAGGCGGGCGAGGGCGTGCACGTCGGCGTCGCCGGCGGCCAGCGCGTTGCCCTCGGCGTCGATGCGCGCGGCCACGGCGGCGGGGTGGTCGGCGTGGTCGGTCCAGGCCTGGTCGAGCCAGGGGGCGAACTCGGTGGGGGCAGCGGTCATCGGGTGCTCGTCCGTCGGGTGCTCGTCGATGGCCGCCACGGTACTCGCGCGGCCGCGCGGTGCCAAGTGACACGCGGTGACATGGCTGGCGTGGGCGCGGGCGCTTGCACGGCCACGATGTTGCCGCGTCAGGCGTCAGGCGTCAGGCAGCCAGCGCGCGGGCCCGCTCGGCCTTCAGCGGCGCGCCCAGCCGTTCGAAGCGCGCCGCGGCGTCCAGGGCCAGCGCGCGCCGTTCGTCGGCCGCTGCCGCGAGCCGGGCCTGCAGCAGCCGCAGCTCGGCCTGCTCGAGCGGAAACGGCCCGGCCCAGGTCCAGGCGCGGCCCAGGGCCTGCCGCGCTGCCTCGGGCGCGCCGGCCCGCGCCAGAGCGCGCGCGGCCAGGCGCTCGTTCAGCGACTCGCGGATGCCGAGCACGGCGAAGGCAGCGCGGCCGGCCTCGACGCGCGCCTCGACGTCGGCCCGGGCGGCGCCACGGCGCGCGTCCACCTCGGCCCGCAAGAGCAGCGCGAAGGCCAGGCCGCGTCGGTAGTCGGCCCGCCGGGCCTGCGCCTCGCTGCGCAGTGCCTCGCGCTCGGCGATGCCGACCAGATCGCCCGCGCTGGCGTCCTCGGCATCGAGCGCCGAAAGCGCCGCCAGCGCCAGCAGGCCGCGCGCGATGCTCCGGTTCATCGCCGTGCCGTCGTCGTCGAAGCACTCCAGCGCGTGCAGCAGGCGCGCGCGGCCTTCGTCCAGGCGGCCGATCTCGCACAGCGCGGCGCCCAGGTTGTTGTGCAGGCTGCCCCGTGCGCGCGGGCCGAACACCGCCTCGTCGGCCAGCGCGGCCTGCCAGTCGGCCAGCGCCGCGGCCAGTTCGCCGCGCCACCAGCGCAGGTTGGCGCGGCTGCCCAGCGCCTCGGCCTGCAGGGCGCGGTCGCCGCAGCGCGAGGCGAGCGCCAGCGCGGTGGCGTTGTGGCGCGCGGCGTCGTCCAGCTTGTCCTGCCGCCAGCAGGCCACGGCCAGCTGGTGCAGCAGGCGGCCCAGCACCGCGGCCGGCAGGTCGGGCAAGGCCACTGCCTTCAGCAACTGCTCGGCCACGTCCCACTCGTGCACGGGCCCCAGGCGGTCGAGCAGGTGGCCGGCCGCCAGCGCCGCGCCGGCGGCGCGCTGCTCGTCGGCGCCGGCCAGCGCCGAGGCGGCGGCCTGCGGCGTGGCCAGCAGCAGCTCGTGCTCGGCGCAGCCCAGCACGGCGGCCAGCCGTCGCTGGTTGGCCGGCTGGATCTGACGCACCTGGCCGTTCACCCATCGCAGCACGGTACGCCGGTCGACACCGGCCTGCTCGGCCAGCCACCACTGCTTCAGTCCGAGCGCGGCGACGCGGTTGCGCAGCGCGCTGTCGTCCAGCGTCAGCGGCTGGGGCGACGACGGGGCGGCTGCGGCGCGGTCGGCGCGGCGAGCGCCGGGCCGATCGCCGGGCCGATCGCCGGGCCGATCGCCGGGCGGGGAGTCCGGTAACGGGTCGGGCAACGGGTCGGCACTCACGCCGCGATCCTGCCCCAAGCCGGCGCCCCGCGGCCGGACTGCGCCAGATCAGACCGGCCGCGCGGCGCCGCCCGGTAAACTCGCGCCCCCGTTCCGACATGCCGCCGATCAGGCGCGAGACATCCCGATGGCCGGTCATTCCAAGTGGGCCAACATCCAGCACCGCAAGGGCCGCCAGGACGAGAAGCGCGGCAAGGCCTGGACACGCGTGATCCGCGAGATCATGGTCGCCGCGCGCCAGGGCGGCGGCGACCCGACCGCCAACCCGCGGCTGCGGCTGGCCATCGACAAGGCCAAGGCCGTCAACCTGCCGGCCGACACCGTCAAGCGCAACATCGACAAGGCCACCGGCAACCTCGAGGGCGTGCACTACGAGGAGATCCGCTACGAGGGCTACGGCATCGGCGGCGCAGCCATCATCGTCGACTGCATGACGGACAACCGCGTGCGCACCGTGGCCGAGGTGCGCCACGCCTTCAGCAAGCACGGCGGCAACCTCGGCACCGAAGGCTCGGTGGCCTTCCAGTTCAAGCACTGCGGGCAGCTGCTGTTCGCCCCCGGCACCAGCGAGGACAAGGTGATGGAGGCCGCGCTCGAGGCCGGCGCCGACGACGTGATCACCGGCGACGACGGCTCGATCGAGGTGCTGACCGCGCCCACGGCCTTCGAGGACGTGAAGGCGGCGCTCGAGAAGGCCGGCCTCAAGGCCGAGGTGGCCGAGGTGACGATGCGCCCCGAGAACACGATCGCGCTGGCCGGCGACGAGGCCGCGAGGATGCAGAAGCTGCTCGACGTGATCGAGGAACTGGACGACGTGCAGGACGTGTTCCACAACGCCGAGCTGGACCTCGGATGAAGGTCCTCGTCGTCGGCTCCGGCGGCCGCGAGCACGCGCTCGCCTGGCGCCTGGCCCAGAGCCCGCGCGTGCAGACGGTCTACGTGGCGCCGGGCAACGGCGGCACGGCGCTCGACCCTGCGCTGAAGAACCTGCCGCTCGCGAAGATCGACGAACTGGCCGACTTCGCCGCCGCCGAGAAGATCGCGCTCACGGTGGTGGGCCCCGAGGTGCCGCTGGCCGCCGGCATCGTGGACCTGTTCCGCGCCCGCGGCCTGCGCATCTTCGGACCGACGAAGGCGGCGGCGCAGCTCGAGAGCTCCAAGGCCTTCGCCAAGGAGTTCATGCAGCGCCACGGCATCCCGACCGCGCTCTACGCCAGCTTCACCGACGCGGCCGAGGCGCACGCACACGTCGAGAAGCACGGCGCGCCGATCGTCATCAAGGCCGACGGCCTGGCGGCGGGCAAGGGCGTGGTGGTCGCGACGACGCTCGCCGAGGCGCACGCCGCCATCGACGACATGCTGGGCACCAACACGCTGGGCGTGGCCCATGTCGGCGGCCAGGCGCGCGTGGTGATCGAGGAGTTCATGGAAGGCGAGGAGGCGAGCTTCATCGTCGCCAGCGACGGCGCGAACGTGGTCGCGCTCGCCACCAGCCAGGACCACAAGCGGATCGGCGAAGGCGACACCGGGCCCAACACCGGCGGCATGGGCGCCTACTCGCCGGCGCCTGTGGTGACGCCCAACGTGCATGCGCGCGTGATGCAGGAGATCGTTCAGCCCACGATCGCCGGCATGGCCAGGGAGGGCACGCCCTTCACCGGCTTCCTCTACGCCGGGCTGATGATCGACGCCCAGGGCCGGCCGCGCACGGTGGAGTTCAACTGCCGCCTCGGCGACCCCGAGGCCCAGGTGCTGCTCGCGCGGCTGAAGAGCGACCTGTTCGACCTGCTCGCGCATGGCGCCGACGGCACGCTCGACCGCGCCGAGCTGCAGTGGGACCGCCGCGTCGCCCTCGGCGTGGTGATGGCGGCGGCCGGCTACCCGGCCAAGCCGCGCGCCGGCGACGCCATCAGCGGCGTGCCGGCGGCCACCGAGGACCTGCAGGTGTTCCACGCCGGCACCGCGCTGAAGGACGGCCAGCTCGTCACCAGCGGCGGGCGCGTGCTGTGCGTCACCGCGCTGGGTGACTCTGTGCGCATCGCGCAGCAGCGCGCACTGGCGGCGGTGCGCGGCATCCGCTTCGCCGGCGCGCAGTGGCGCAACGACATCGGCCACCGCGCCATCCGTCATTGAACCCGACCCCGGCGGCGCACGAACTGCGCGAGCGCCCGGTGCAGCTGCGCGGCAGCGCGCTGGCCCGCGCGGTGCTGCGCCTGTTCGGCTGGCGGCTGGCATGGAGCGGCCTGCCCTCGGCGCAAGGCGTGATCGTGGCCTACCCGCACACCTCGAACTGGGACTTCCCGCTCACGATGCTGGCCAAGTGGGGCACCGGCATCCCGGTGCACTTCTGGGCCAAGGACTCGCTGTTCCGCGTGCCGCTGTTCGGGCGCTGGCTGCGCGCCATCGGCGGCGTGCCGGTGGTGCGCGGTTCGCCGCAGGGCATCGTCGGGGCGATGGTGCAGCAGATGCAGGCGGCGCGCGCCGAGGGGCGCACGTTCTGGCTGGCGCTGGCCCCGGAGGGCACGCGCTCGCGCGGCAGCGGCTGGCGCACCGGCTTCTACCGCGTGGCCGACGGCGCCGACGTGCCGGTGGCGCTGGGCATCATCGACTACGCGACGCGGCGCGTGGGCATCGACAGCGTCTGGCAGCTGTCGGGCGACCTCGACGCCGACCTCGCCTGCTTTGCCGAGCGGCTGGCCCCGGTGCGTGGCCGCCATCACGACCAGGCCGCGCCCGTGCGCGCGGCGCGCCAGGAGGAGAGCCGGAGATGAACGACATCCCCACCGATCAGGCCATCGACACGCAGGCCGTGCGCAGCTACCTGCTGGGCCTGCAGAACCGCATCGTGAGCACGCTGCAGGCCGAGGACGGCAAGGCCTTTCTCAGCGACGGCTGGACGCGCCCGGCGGGCGGCGCGCTCGAAGGCGACGGCCTGTCGCAGCTGGTGGAGGGCGGCAACCTGCTCGAGCGCGGCGGCTGCAACTTCAGCCACGTCAAGGGCAAGGCGCTGCCGCCTTCGGCCACGCAGCACCGGCCGGAGCTCGCCGGCGCGCCCTTCGAGGCGATGGGCGTCTCGCTCGTGATGCACCCGCTGAACCCCTACGTGCCCACGGTGCACATGAACGTGCGCATGCTGGCGGCCGCCCCCGCCGGCGGCGCGACCGTGACCTGGTTCGGCGGCGGCATGGACCTCACGCCCTACTATGGCTTCGAAGACGACGCGCAGCACTTCCACCGCGTCTGCCGCGACGCCATCGGCCCCGCGCTCTACGCGCGCTTCAAGCCCTGGTGCGACGAGTACTTCTTCCTGAAGCACCGCAACGAGCCGCGCGGCGTGGGCGGCATCTTCTTCGACGACTTCGCGCTGCCGCCGGAGCAGGGCGGCCACGAGGCCGGCTTCGCGCTGATGCGCGCCACCGGCGACGCCTTCCTCGAGGCCTACGTGCCGATCACGCAGCGCCGCCGCGGCATGCCGTACGGCGAGCGTGAGCGCGACTTCCAGGCCTACCGGCGCGGCCGCTACGTCGAGTTCAACCTCGTCTGGGACCGCGGCACGCACTTCGGGCTGCACGGCGGAGGCCGCACCGAGAGCATCCTGATGAGCATGCCGCCCGTGGTGAAGTGGCGCTACGACTGGAGGCCCGAGCCGGGCACGCCCGAGGCACGGCTGTACACCGACTTCCTGCGCCCGCGCGAATGGGCGAGCGACAGGGCGAGCGACAGGGCGAGCGAGTGAGTCCATCGCGCCCGTGAGCCCGCCGCGCCGCGCCGCCCTCTTCGGCGGCACCTTCGACCCGGTGCACAACGCGCACCTGGCACTGGCGCGCGTGGCGCTCGAGGCGCTGGCGCTCGACGAGGTGCGCTGGGTGCCGGCGGGCCGGCCGTGGCAGAAGGAGCGCGCCATCACGCCCGCCTTCCACCGCGAGTCGATGCTGCGGCTGGCACTGGCGGGCACGCCGGAGCCCGGGCGCCACGTGCTCGACCCGGTCGAACTCGCGCGCGACGGTCCGAGCTACACCATCGACACCGTGCGCGAGCTGGCCGCCGCGCACCCGGGCACGGTCTGGACGCTGGTGATCGGCCAGGACCAGTACGCCGGCCTGCACACCTGGCGCGAGTGGCGCGCGCTGCTCGCCTCGGTGCAACTGGCCGTGGCCGCGCGGCCGGGCGCGCCGCCCGCCGCCGACCCCGAGGTGGCGGCGCTTCCGCGCGTGCTGCTGCCACTGCCGCCGATGGCGGTGTCGGCCAGCGACATCCGCGCGCGCGTCGCGGCCGGGCAGGACATCTCCGCGCTGGTACCCCCCGAGGTGGCGCGCTATATTGAAATCAACGGGCTCTACCGGGCCCCCATCGGGAGCTGAATGGACATCCGCAAGCTGCAACGCGCCATCGTCGACGGCCTGGAGGACGTCAAGGCCCAGAACATCGTCGTCTTCGACACCGAGGCGATGTCGCCGCTGTTCGAGCGCGTCATCATCGCCAGCGGCACCAGCAACCGCCAGACCAAGGCGCTGGCCAGCAGCGTGCGCGAGACCGTCAAGGAGCGCGGCATGCAGGTGCTGCGCACCGAGGGCGAGGACAACGGCGAGTGGATCATCGTCGACTGCGGCGCCGCGGTGGCGCACATCATGCAGCCGGCCATCCGCGAGTACTACCACCTCGAGGAGATCTGGGGCGGCAAGCCGGTGCGCATGAAGAAGGGCGCCGCGCCGGCCGCTGCCCCGCAGGCCCGGCTGTCCGCGGCGCCTGGCAAGGCCGCGTCGGTGGACGCGGCAGGAACGGCAACGACGGCGAACGCGGCGCCCAAGGCGGGTGCGAAACGCGCCGCGCCGGCCGTGAAGAAGACGGCGGCGAAAACCGCCACGAAAGCCGCCCCGAAAGCCGCCACGAAGACCGCTACGAAGACCGCTACGAAAACCGCCGCCACCGCGGCCGGCAAGGTTGCCGCGAAGACGGGTGCCAGGACCCTCACCAAGCCGCCGCCGGCGCGCCGCACGGCCTCGGGCGGTGCCCCGGCCGCCAAGGCCCCGTCCGCGCGAAGCCGAGCGGGCGCGGGCGCGCCTGCCAAGACCGCGGCGCCCAAGTCCGGGGTGCGCAAGACCGCGGTGCGCAAGACCGTCCGCTCCTGAGCCGATGAAGCTGCTGGTGGTGGCGGTGGGCCAGCGCCAGCCGGCCTGGGCCGATGCCGCCTGGGACGAGTTCGCCCGCCGCTTCCCGCCCGAGATGCGGCTCGAGCTGCGCGCGCCCAAGGCCGAGCCGCGCACGGGCGGCCGCAGCCCGGCGCAGTGCATGGCCGCCGAGGCCGAGCGCATCGAGGCCGTGCTGGCCCGTGACGGGCGCGGCGCCCGCCGCGTGCTGCTCGATGAACAGGGTACGCGGCACACGACGCGTGCGCTGGCCGCCCGCGTGGCGGCCTGGCGTGGCGAGGGCCGCGACGTCGCCTTGGTGATCGGCGGGCCCGACGGGCTCGACCCGGCCCTGAAGGCGCGCGCCGACGAGACGCTGCGGCTGTCGGACCTGACGCTGCCGCACGCGCTGGCGCGCGTGCTGCTGGCCGAGGCGCTGTACCGCGCGTGGACGCTGCTCGAGGGGCACCCCTACCACCGCGAGTGAGCGGCGGGCGCCGACAATGCTGCCGATGTCCGGCTTCGTCTACCTCGCCTCGGCCAGTCCGCGCCGGCGCCAGCTGCTCGAGCAGCTCGGCGTGGCGTACCGGCTGCTCGCGCCCGGCGCCGACGAGGATGCCGAGGCGCTCGAGGCCGAGCGGCCCGGCGAGCGCCCCGAGGACTACGTGTGCCGCGTCACGCGCGCCAAGCTGGCCGCGGCGCGCGCCCGGCTCGCGCGGCGCGCGCTGCCCGCGGCGCCGATCCTGTGCGCCGACACCACCGTTGTGCTCGGGCGTCGCATCCTCGGCAAGCCGGCCGATGCCGCGCAGGCGCGCGCCATGCTCGCCGCGCTGTCGGGCCGCACGCACCGCGTGCTGAGCGCGGTGGCGGTTTGGGACGGCCGGCGCGCCGCGCTGGCGCTGGACGTCTCGCGCGTGCGGATGGCGCCGCTGCCCCCGGCACTGGTGGAGCGCTACGTCGCCGGCGGCGAGCCCTTCGGCAAGGCCGGCGCCTACGCGATCCAGGGCGCGCTGGCCGGATGGATCGAGCGCATCGAGGGCAGCCACAGCGGCATCGTCGGTCTGCCGCTGCACCCCACCGCGCGGCTGCTCGGGCGCGCCGGCGTCGCCACCGCGCTGGCGCCGGCCGCAGGGCGCGCGGCCAGCGCATAGACTCGGTCGCATGGCCAGCCAGGACATCCTCATCAACTGGTCCCCGCAGGAGACGCGGGTGGCTGTGGTCGAGAACGGCGCCGTGCAGGAGCTGCACATCGAGCGCACGCTCGAGCGCGGGCTGGTGGGCAACGTCTACCTGGGCAAGGTGGCGCGCGTGCTGCCCGGCATGCAGAGCGCCTTCGTCGACATCGGCCTGGAGCGCGCCGCCTTCCTGCACGTGGCCGACCTGCTGCCCGGCGGCCCCGCGCGGGCCGACGCGCCGCCGGTGCCCATCGAGCGCCAGGTGTTCGAGGGCCAGACGCTCACCGTGCAGGTGATCAAGGACGCCATCGGCACCAAGGGCGCGCGGCTGTCCACGCAGGTGAGCATCGCCGGTCGGATGCTGGTTTTCCTGCCGCACGACCAGCACGTCGGCGTGTCTCAGAAGATCGGCAGCGCCGAGCTGCGCGAGCAGCTGCGCGCGCGCGTGCAGGCGCTGGCCGCGCTGCCCGGCGGCGAGAACCCGGGCGGCTTCATCCTGCGCACCAATGCCGAGGAAGCCAGCGACGCCGAGCTGGCCGAGGACATCGCCTACCTTCGCAAGACCTGGGCCGCGATCCGCGAGCGCTCGCTGCAGTCGCCGCCGGGCACGCTGCTGCACCAGGACCTTGGCCTGGCCGAGCGCGTGCTGCGCGACCTGGCGCACGAGGGCACGCAGTCGATCCGCATCGACTCGAGGATGCAGCACGAGCAGCTCAGGGCCTTCGGCGAGGCCTACATGCCGCGCGCCGCGGCCCGGCTCGAGCACTACAAGGGCGAGCGGCCCATCTTCGACCTGTTCGGCATCGAGGAGGAGATCGCGCGCGCGCTCGCCCGCCGCGTCGACCTGAAGAGCGGCGGCTACCTGATCATCGACCAGACCGAGGCGCTGACGACGATCGACGTCAACACCGGCGGCTTCGTCGGCGCGCGCAACTTCGACGACACGATCTTCAAGACCAACCTCGAGGCGGCCGGCGCCATCGCGCGCCAGCTGCGCCTGCGCAACCTGGGCGGCATCATCATCGCCGACTTCATCGACATGACGCGCGAGGAGCACCGACAGTCGGTGCTGGCCGAGCTGAGGAAGCAGCTCGCGCGCGACCGCACCCGCACCACGGTGAGCGGCTTCACGCAGCTGGGGCTGGTGGAGATGACGCGCAAGCGCACGCGCGAGAGCCTGGCCCACATGCTGTGCCAGCCCTGCCCCACCTGCGAGGGCCGCGGCCAGGTGAAGACGCCGCGCACCGTGTGCTACGACATCCTGCGCGAGATCCTGCGCGAGGCGCGCCAGTTCAGCCCCAAGGAATTCCGCATCGTCGCCAGCGCCGCCGTCGTCGAGACGCTGCTCGACGAGGAGAGCGTGCACCTGGCCGGCCTGTCGGAGTTCATCGGCAAGCCGATCTCGCTGAGTGCCGAGCCGGGGATGAGCCCGGAGCAATACGACATCGTGCTGATGTAGCGGTTCACGGGGTCCCACCCCGGATCAGTTGCCACCCGCAAGCGCCTGATTTCCCAGGCGTTTTCGGGTGGCAAGTTTCTTCGATGCCCTTGAAGTCTCACCGGGTCCCACTCCAATCGGGCAGCTGGCTGGGTCGCTAGACGGGTAGCCGCGATCCTGCCCACATCCGAGCAACGGGGGTGCGGATGGCACGGGGCAAGGGCCACCTGACGGACCTGCAACTCAGGCACTGGATCAAGGCCGGCAAGCCTCGCCCAAGACCGACGGCGATGGCCTCACGTTCACGCTTTCGGCCGCCGGCGTGTCCGGCTGGATCCTGCGTTACCCGCACCGCGGCCGGCGCCGCGAGCTGACCATCGGCCGCTACCCCGACATCGGCCTGACCGAGGCGCGCGGCATCGCCACCCTCAAGCGCGCAGAAGTTCAGCAGGGCCGCAACCCGGCAGCCGAGAAGCAAAAGCCAAAGGCCAGGCTGATTGATCCTCGCGGTACGCGCGCCTCTTGGTAGATCGATGCAAATCAAGCGACAATTGGCGCCTTTAATGCATCAGCCCGTCGCCTCCTTGCTATTCCCCGAGTACCGCCGCCGGGTGCTCGGGCTGCTGCTGCTGCGCCCGGATGAGGCGTTGCATGGCCGGGAGGTTGCGCGCCGCACGGGCTTGCCGGCCGGCACGATCACGCGTGAACTGACCAAGCTGGCCGGGGCGGGGCTGTTGCGGCGCGAGAAGCGCGGCAATCAGCAGGTCTACAGCGCCAACACCAGTGGGCCGATCTTTGCCGAACTCGCGAGCATCCTGCGCAAGACCTCCGGCCTGGGCGACGTGCTGTCGGCAGCGCTGGTGCCGCTGGCCGGGCGGGTGAAGCTGGCCTTCGTCTTCGGCTCGGTCGCCCGGGGAGAGGAAGCGGCGGGCAGCGACATCGATGTGCTGCTGGTCGGCGAAGCCGGCTTCCGCGACGTGGTTGAGGCGCTGCATCCGGCGCAGACGACACTCGGCCGCGAGATCAATCCGAAGGTCTTCGCGCCTGACGAGTTTGCGGCGAAGGCTCGCTCGGAGCCGTTCCTGCGGGACGTGCTGTCTCGCCCCAAGATCTTCCTGATCGGAGATGCCGATGACCTTGAAGAACTTGCTGGGCATCAGCCTTGACGCGGTTCCGCCGGACCCTGCGGCCATCGGAAGGCTCCTGGCCGCCGCGCAGCGCAATCTGGCCGATCGCGGCCGGCAAGGCCATCATCCATTTGTCGATGGTGGCGGTGCAGGCCAACGGCTACCGCAGGCTGACCAGCAAGCCTGGACACCACCAGACGGCGTCCAGACCCTCACCACCAGCGTCGGTGTCGCAACAGCCCGGGTCATCGTGCTCGACGCGCTGCGCAAGCAGCGCAGCGTGTCCGACTACTCGGGCGATCTCATCCCCGATGCCGTGGCCGCCGAGTGCCTGGCCAGCGCGCAGGCCTTGCAGGGGCACGTGTTGGCCTGGCTGAAGGAGCACCGACCCTAACTGCTGTCGGGCTGACGCCAACATCGCCTCCGGATCCCCTCACCGCATGCGCCTGCTCCAATACAAGGACCTGAACCTCCGCCGCGTCAAGGCCGCATTCGACAAGGTCAAGGCCGCCATCGAGTCCGGCGACTTCCGCTCGGCCGACGTGAAGAAGCTCAACGCCGGGCCGTACTACCGTGCCAAGCTGGACTACGCGAACCGGCTGCTGCTGCAGTTCGCGCGCATCGACCGTCCAGAGGTGGACGGCGGCACCGAGACCGTGTGCCTGGCCTTGGAGGTGATCGAGAACCACGCCTACGATCGCTCGCGCTTCCTGCGCGGTGCGGTGGTGGACGAGGCCCGCCTCGAGCGCGAACCGGCAGCCGACACCAGGGCCCCGGCGCTGGCCGCCGAGGCCGCGCCGCTGCGCTGGCTGGGCCCGGGCCGCACGCAGTTCGAGCTGCTGGACAAGCCCATCGTCTTCGACGAGGCGCAGGAAGAGGCCTACCGCCACCCGGCGCCGCTGGTCGTCATCGGCTCGGCCGGTTCGGGCAAGACCGCGGTCACGTTGGCGCGGCTGCGCGACGCCGAGGGCCGGGTGCTGTACGTCACGCTGTCGGCCTACCTGGCGCAGGGCGCCCGTGCACTGCACGCAGCGCTGGGCTTCGAGAACCCGAAGCAGGAGGTCGACTTCCTCAGCTACCGCGAACTGCTCGAGACGCTGCGTGTGCCGCCCGGTCGCGAGGTGACGCTGCCGATGTTCGCCGCCTGGTGCGAGCGCCACCGCCAGACGCTGCGGCTGCTGGGCGAGCTGGATGTGCAGGCGCTGTTCGAGGAGTTCCGTGGCGTCATCGGCGCACAACCGGCGGGCCCGTTGTCGCTGGCCGACTACCTGGCGCTGGGCACGCGGCAGAGCCTGTTGAACAGCGCGCAGCGCGAGCTGGCCCATGGCCTGTTCCAGCGCTACCGCACCTGGCTGGCTGAGACCGGGCTTCACGACAGCAACCTGGTGGCGCACGAGTGGCGCACGCAGATGGCCGAGAAGCAGCCGCCGGTCTACGACTTCGTCGTCATCGACGAGGTGCAGGACCTCACGCCGGTGCAGCTGGCCCTGGTGCTGGCACTGCTGAAGGCGCCGGGACAGTTCATCCTGTGCGGCGACAGCCACCAGATCGTGCATCCCAATTTCTTCAGCTGGGCCGCGCTGAAGAGTCTGTTCTGGCAGGGCCTGGCCGGCGATGCGGCGCAGCGTCAGCCGCTGAAGCTGTTGCAGGCCAACTTCCGCAACACGCTGGCCGTCACCGCAATCGCCAACCGGCTGCTGAAGATCAAGCAGGCGCGTTTCGGCTCGGTGGACCGCGAGAGCAACTTCCTCGTGCGCAGCACCTCGCCCGTGGCCGGCGAGGTGCGGCTGCTCGACTCGAAGGAAAGGACGCTGGCGCAGCTGGACGCAGCGACGCGGCAGTCGGTCCGCCATGCGGTGATCGTGCTGCGCGACGAGGACAAGCCCGCGGCACGCCAGGCCTTCCACACGCCGCTGGTCTTCAGCGTGCACGAGGCCAAGGGCCTGGAGTACCCGCACGTGCTGCTGTTCCGGCTGGTGTCGAGCCAGCGTCAGGCCTATGCCGAGGTGTGCGAGGGCGTCAGCGCGTCCGACCTCCAGGCCGACGACCTCGAGTACCGCCGCGCGCGCGACAAGGCCGACAAGTCGCTGGAGCTGTACAAGTTCCAGATCAATGCGCTGTACGTGGCGATGACGCGCGCGGTCGAGACGCTTACGCTGGTCGAACAGGACACGGGCCACCCGCTGCTGGAACTCCTCGGCCTGAAGGCGGGCGAGGTAACGGCGCAAGCCGCGGCGAAGTCGACGCAGGACGAGTGGGCCCAGGAAGCGCGCCGGCTCGAACTGCAGGGCAAGGCCGAGCAGGCGCAGGCCATCCGCGATGCCTTCCTGCAGCACAGGCCGGTGCCGTGGGTGCCGTGGAGCCAGGCGCTGATCGAAGACCAGTTCGCGAAGGCCTTCGACCCGCAGAACCCGAGCAGCAAGCCGCGGCAGACGGTCTTCGACTATGCGCTGTGGCATGGCCAGCACGCCTGGATCGAGTCGCTGGCTTCGGCCAGGTTCGCTCCAGCCCGTGGCCTGATGGAGGAGCATGAGTTCGCCGGCGCCGGCACCCTGCTGCCGCCACGCTACGGCATCGAAGGCTCGTGGATGGCCCGGCAGCAGCTGGTGCGCAAGACGGTCGCTGCGGTGCACCAGCGCCACCTGCAGCCGTACCAGGCGAAGAACTTCAAGGACATCCTGCGTGCCGCTGACGTGCACGGCCCCGACCATGCCACGCCGGTGGGTGCCGCGCCGCTGATGCTCGCCGCCATGGCCGGCAATGCACCTTTGGTGGAAGCGCTGCTGGCCAAGGGCGCCGACCCCGCGCGCCGCGACGAGTTCGGCCACACGGCCTGGGACCATGCGGTCAATCGTGCGATGCGCGAAGCCGCTTTTGCAGGCAGTGGTCTTCCGGCGCTCTTCGACCTCCTGGCACCACCAGCGCTGGACGTGCAGACCGACGGTCGCCTCGTGCGGCTGGAACGTCACCAGGGGGAGTACTGGCTGCTCACGCTGATGCTGGCCGGGCTGAAGACGCAGTGGTCGCAGTGCGTGACTCGCCGGCTGGAGCCGTACCGCTACCTGTCGGGCTACTTCGCCGACCAGCTCCACGACGTGCTGCAGCAGTTGCCGCTCTGGTTGTGGCCCGAGGCGCGTGCCAAGCGCACCTATGTCAACCAGGTGCTTGCCCGCGCCGAGGTGAACAGCAGCTACCAGCCGGCGCGGCGTTTGTGGGTGCGCACGAAGAACGGCCACTATTTCCCGAACCCGGCAATGCAGCTGCGGGCCGGCGAGGGATGGCAGCCGGTGTACGAGCGGATGGCACTGACCTGGATCGACCGCGGCTGCGGCCGCGAGACCGAGCACCGGCCCAGGCCGGCGGAGTCGATCCAGTGGGCGCGCGAGGCGCTGGCGCGGGCCACTGAGCCGGAGCCGCCTGCCGCAGAACCGGAACCGCCGCCGGCAGAAGCGGACGGGCAGCAGCGGCTGTTCTGACGCTCGGCTACCCTGGCACCATGAAGATCCGCCCGATTCACACTGAAGTCGACTACCGGGCCGCGCTCGCCGGCATCTCGGCCTTGATGGAGTCCGACCCTGCTCCGGGTGCGACCGAGGGTGACCGGCTGGACATCCTGGCCACGCAGGCTCAGGCCCATGAGTCCCGGCACTTTCCGATCGATGCGCCCGAACCCCGTGTCTGGGATGCCGAGCTGCAAGTGCCAAGGTCACTGCAGCCCGCGTGAGTCCATGAAAGCCCCTGCGGTCCAGGTAGCCAGACGGGTAGCCCGAAACGCCACCCGCCTCAGACGCGAACGCAAGCCGTCGTTCCGCCTGCGACTTTCGCCGCGTTCCCCTCGATACGACATCGTGCTGCCGTAGGAGTTCGCCGGCTTCCGCCCCCGCATGACCCCAGGCCGCGGGACGACGCCCGCCCTCGGGCATGCTGCGCACGATGCAACCAGCCCTGCGCCGCCATCCCGTGCGCTGGCGCGCCTTCCGGCTCGGCGCGCGCTGCGTCGTGCCGAGCCTGCCGGCCATGGCGGCGTGGGGGCTGGTGACGGGCGTGGCCATGGTCAAGGTCGGGCTCGAGCTGCTGCCGGCGCTGGGCATGACCTTCATCGTCTACTCGGGCACCTCGCAGCTGACGGTGCTGCCGCTGCTGGCGGCCGGCACCGGGGTGCTGGCGATGGCGGCCGCGGCGGCCGTGGCCAACCTGCGCTTCGTCGTCTACAGCGCGCTGCTGTCGCGCCACCTGCGGCGCGTGCCGCTCGCGCTGCGGCTGGGCACCGGCTTCTGGACCATCGACGGCCCGGTGGCGGCCTTCATGCAGCAGCAGCGCCGGGGGCCGCTGGTGCAGCGCGTCGCGTTCCTGAACGGCGCAAACGCGCTCACCGCGGCCGTGTGGTGCGGCAGCTCGGTGGCGGGCATCGCGCTGGCTGCGGTGCTGCCGCTCGGGGCTGAGCTGGCCTACATCGGGCTGCTGGCGCTGTTCGGCATCACGGTGCCGCTGCTGGCCGGACGGCCGGCCTGGGCCGCTGCCGCGGCCAGCGTGGCCGTGGCGCTGGCCGGGGCCGACTGGCCGCACCGCCTGGGCACCTTCGCGGCGGTGCTGGCCGGCGTGGCGGCGGCGCTGTGGGCCGGCCGCGGCCGGGGGCCGCGATGAGCGTGTCGGCAGCGGCGCTGTGGGTGCTGATCGGGCTGCTGGCGGCGGTCACGCTGGTGGCGCGCAACCTGTTCCTGGTGCTGCCGCCGCGCTGGCAGCCGCGCGGCGCGGTGGAGCAGGCGCTGCGCGTGGCGCCGCTGGCGGCGCTGCTGGCCATCACGGTGCCGGAGATCGTGCGCGACCTGCCGCTGCGCCTGGCCGCGGCGCCCGGCTGGGGCGCGGGCGCGCTGGCGGTGGCCACCGACCCGCGGCTCGCGGGTGCGCTGGCGCTGCTGCTGGTGGTGCGGCTGACGCGCAAGTCGCTCTGGGGCCTGGTCGCCGGGGCCTCGGTCTACCTGGGGCTGCTGGCGCTGGCGGGCTGAGGCGGCCGGCCGTTTCGGATGCCATGACTCCCTCGGCCGCCATTGGCGCCTCGGCCGCGTCGGACGACTGCTGACGACCATGGACGATTCCTGACTACCCTGGGTGCGGTCGGCGCTGCGGCGGCGAAGGCGCCCCCGCGGCGCACGCAGATCCGCCCGCCCGAGGCGCCATACTGCCAGTCATGGGCCTGTCCTTCTTCACCTGCACGGTCGCCGGTCTGGGCGCGTGCCTGTCGGCTGCTGCACTGCGAGCCGTCGGCCGTTGCGGGATCGCTGCGCTGGCGGGAGTCCTGCTGCTGCAGGCGGGGGCCGGGGCGCAGGATGCGCCGGCCTTCGCTGCGCTGCCGGCGCAGCCCGCCGGCGCCTTCAAGCTGAGCGACGAGTCGCGCTTCGCCGGGCACGACTGGCAGGCCATCGAGGCGCGGACGATGCAGTGGGCCGAGCGCACGGTCGGCTCGTTCGAGGGGCGGCCGACGGGCTGGTCCGGGCGCACGGTGCGCATCCACTACCGCGCCTACGAGCACCGGCAGGAGAGCCGCGGCGGCGTGGTCGTGGTGCCCGGCTTCACCGAGGGCCTTTCGATGTACCAGGAGGTCATCCACGACCTGGTGCGCAACGGCTGGTCGGTGTACGTGCACGACCATCGCGGGCAGGGCTTCTCGACCCGGCTGCTCAACGACCCGGACGACGCGAGCAAGGGTCACCTGGACGACTTCGACCGCCTGGTCGACGACCTCGAGGGCTTCGTCGCCCTGGTGCAGGCCCGGCGTGCGGACCGAGGGGGGCCGCTGGTGGCGCTGGCGCACTCGATGGGCGGCGCGGTGGTGTCGATGCACCTGGCGCGGCGCGGCGCGCAGACCCCGTTCGCGCGTGCCGCGCTGGTGACGCCGATGCACGAGCCGCGGGTGGCCGAGCCCGGCACCGCGTCGGCGCTGCGCCGCTGGTGCCAGGTGAGCGCCACCGGCTTGCCGGTGCCGCTGCCGTGGTTGTCGAGCCTGCGCGTGCAGGGTCCGGGCTTCGAGGCCGAGCGCGCGGCCTTCGAGACCGATCCCGAGGCGGGCCTCGCCGGCATGTCGCACAGCCAGCCGCGCATCGCGCGCCGCTGGGCCGACCGCACGGCCACCTGCGCGGGCGAGCACTGCGGCCATGCCGACGCGCGCGTGGCCGGCCCCACGCTGCGCTGGGTGGCCCAGGCCTGCCGCGGCGCCCGCGAGGCGCGCGGCCCGCAGGCCGGCGGCATCGCGGTGCCGGTGCTGCTGCTGCAGGGCGGCGAGGACACGGTGGTCGAGCCGCGGGCGCAACTCGAGTTCTGCGCCCACGTCAACGCCGGCGCGGCCGGGGGCCGCTGCACCGGGTGGAGGCTCGCCGAGGGCCGGCACGCGCTGCTGGTCGAGCGCGACGACCTGCGCAGTCCCGCGCTCGTGGCGGTGATGGACTTCCTCGCCGGGGCGCCCCGTCCGGCCGCCGCCTGCTGCGGACCGCGGACCGCGGCCCTCTTGCTGCCGCAGCCGTGGGCGCGACCGTCGCGCTGACCGTCCTCCTGCAGGCGCGGGCCCCGGACCCGGGGCCCCGCGCTCAGCGCGGGCCTTCCGCGCCCTCGATACGGATCCGCACGCGCTCGGGATAGCCTCCGAAGCTGCCGCCGCGCAGCCCGTGGATGATGCCGGCGATCTCGCGGCCGCGCAGCACCGCGCCCACGACGACCGCCGCCGCCATCGCCGCGCCGGCCACCGGTGCCGCGGCGGCTGCTGCGGCCACGCCGGCCGCAGCGCCCGCCCCGCCGCCCACGGCCTGCGCGCGTCGCGCCGACCTCGACCGCCGCGCGCGACCCCGGCGGCACCGTGCACTCGATGCGCAGCGGCGCGCCCGTGGCGCGCACCCGCACCGTGCCCGGGGCGGTGAATTCCCAGCTCCCGGCCGGGGTGGAGGCCCGGCAGGCGAGCGTCGGTGGCCAGTCCGCAGGCATGCCCTCGAGCTCGACCGCGATCACCGCCATGGCCGGCGGCGGCGCGCTGGCGCAGCCGCCGAGCGCCCAGGCCACGGCCCAGGCCAGGGCGCAGGCCCGGCCCAGCCGTGCGGCGGCGGGCTCAGTGCGGTGCCGGCGCATCGGCGCGCAGCCGCAGCCGCACGGGCATGCGGCTCGGCATCACCGTGAAGGCACAGACCTCGTCGATCGCGGCGGGATCGCAGGCGAGCTCGACCTCGAAGTGGCGCAGCAGCATCGACAGCACCAACCGCATCTCAACGCTGGCCAGGTGGCGGCCGGGGCACACGCGCGGCCCGGCCCCGAACTGGTTGTGGGCGCGCGGCTCGTGCGCGCCGGCCGGGCCAGCGCCGACCCAGCGCTCGGGCCGGAAGGCCTGCGGGTCGTGGAAGTGCGCGGGGTTCGTGGCCTGCGGCCGCATCAGGAAGATCAGGCGCGTGCCGGCGGGCACGTCGAGGTCGCCGACCCGCTCGTCGCCGATCGCGTCGACGATCAGGAAGGCCACCACCGGGCGCAGCCGCGTGGCCTCGGTGGCCAGCGCCTCGAACTCGTCGAGCTCGCGCAAGGCCTCCAGGCTGGCGGCCACAGGCGCGTCGCCGAGCAGCGCCACCGCACGCTCGTGAAGCCGGGTCTGGCGCGCCGGCTCGGCCGCCAGGAAGGGCAGCGTCCAGGCCAGCGAATGCGCGGTCGTGTCCTCCCCGGCCAGCAGCAGCGTCAGCACGTTGGCGCGCACCATCGCCTCGGTGAAGTCGGAACCCGGCGCGTCGCAGGCATCGAGCATCGCCTCCAGCACGTGGCGCGGCGGCTCGCCCGGCTCGCGCGGCGCGTCGCGGCGCCGCGCGCGGGCGCGCTCGACCACCTCGCCGACGTAGGCGTGCACCGCGGCGAGGTCGCGCTCGAGGCGCCGGTCGGCGGGCGTCTTCACCCAGTGCCACACCGGCCAGGGCAGCAGCACCCGCTTCATCAGCATCGGGAACACGGCCGCGAGGTGCTGCTGGATCCGGTTGCCCTCGCGCTCGATGGTGTTCGGGTCCTCGCCGAACGAGAGCGCGCTGGTCACGTCCACCGTGTAGCGCATCAGCTCGTCGCCCATCTCGAGCGTCTGGCCGCGCTCCGCCGCCCGGTGCCAGCGCCGGTGCAGCCGCCGGGTCACCTCGTGCAGCGTAGGGAAGAAGCCGCGGAAGTGGCTCGCGTTGAGCGACTGCATGATCAGCCGCCGCTGCACCACCCACTCGTCGCCCTCGACCGAGAACAGGCCGTCCAGGCCCATCTCGCGCGACACCGGAAGGATGCGGCCGTTGCGGATCCAGCGCTGCGGCCGCTCGCGCGCGATGCGGTGGAACAGCTCGACGTCGTCCAGCACGACGGCGGGCGTCGGGCCGAGCTGCAGCCGGTAGGGCATGCCGAGCCTGCGGCCCCAGTCCTCGAGCGAGCGGTGCACCTTGGTGGGGTCGACGCGCAGCAGGTGACCGATCACCGGCCACTCGCCGGGTGGCGCGGGAAGGTCTCGCAGCGTGCGGACGGGTCGGGGAGCCGGGGCGGAGGCGGCGTCGCTCATCGGGATCCCCCGGTGCGGAGGGAAACGCGACCGATTGTGTGCCCGGCTGCCGCCGCGGGCTTCAAGGTGTTTCTGGGGGCGGCTGCCCGACCGCGTCGCCGGACTCCGCCGCGCCGGCCTGCGCGAGCCGCCGCGCGCGCTCCATCAGTCGGCGCGCGTTGCGGTAGGTCGGCACCTCGACCCAGTGCCCGGCCACCAGCGCCCGATCTTCGCCGCGCTCGCGCGCTGCCTCGAACCCGGCCACCACGGCCGCGGCCGCGCGCAGCTCGGCGGCGTCGGGGGTCAGCGCGGCGTTCAGGGCCTGCGCGTGGTCGGCCCGCACCAGCGCCTTGCTGCGGTATCCCAGGCGCCGCGCGTAGCGCGCCTCGCGCACCGCGCCCTCGGCATCGCCCCAGGTGTAGGGCGCGTCGATCGGCTCGATGCCGGCCGCGCGGCACTCGAGCACGAAGCGCCGGCGCGCGTGGTCGAGCTCGACCGCATCGGGCTGGCGTTCGGCGCACAGGTCGGTGGCCAGGTCCTCCGCGCCCAGCAGCGCGCAGCGGATGCGCGGGCTGCCGGCGGCGATCGCGCGCACGTCGACGACGCCGAGCGCCGTCTCGCACACCGGCACGATCTCGGTGCGGCCCGCCTCGATGCCCAGCGCCCGCTCCCAGTGCGACAGGGCCGCGTGCAGGGCCTGCATCTGGGCGGCGCTGGCGGCCATCGGGTAGGCCACGACATCGGGCCGCGCCGGCATCGCGGCGGCCAGGTCGTCCGGCCCGTCGGCGTCCAGCGCGTTGATGCGCACCACCGCGATCCGGCCCGCCTCGTGCCAGCGCGGCAGCAGCGCGGCCAGCGCGCGCCGGGCTTCGTCGCGGCGCGGCGGCGGCGTGAAGTCCTCCAGGTCGACGATCAGCGCGTCGGCGCCGCTCGCGAGCATGGCCTCGTGGGCGTTCGCATCGGCACCGGGGCCGAACAGCCAGGTGCGGCGCAGGTCGGGGTCGGCGATCGGCATGGCGGGGCGACGGGCAGGCAGACCGGGGACGGCAGGGCGCGTGGAAGCCGAGCATAGGGCCGCAGCGGGCAGCATGCTGCCCGCGGTAGCATCCTTGCGACGTGCAGTGGATACCCGCCGGCGAGCCCCTTCGCGCCGCGAAGGGCCACGGTGAGTGCGGGCACGGCCGGTGCGGACCGGTTCAGTGGCCGGGCGGCCGCCGGGTTGTCGGCTGACCACACCACGACGCGCATGACACGCCCCAAGCTCTTCCTGCTGAAGCCCTCCTTCCCCGACCCCAAGGCTGGCCCGGGGTTGTTTCACTGCCCTCACAGCGCCGCGGTCGAAGGTCTGCTCTCCTTCCACCCCGAGTTGCGCGAACGGCTCGAGGTGCGCTACGTGGACTTCGCTCGCCCGCGGCAGGAGGTCATCGCCGAGCTCGGCGAGGCCCATCAGGTCTGTCCGGTCCTGGTGCTGCCGCCCGGCGTGCAGGGCCCGGTGCCGGGCCGCAGTGCCGAAGGGCGGAGTTTCTTCGTCGGCTCCCCCGAGATCGCGGGGTTCCTCGCGCAGTGGGCCGGCACCAGCCTGCCGCACTCGTAGCGCGACCGGGCCGCGACACGACCCGCACGCCTCCGGCCTGCCCGTTTGCGGGCACTCCCGCAGCGTGACGGCGCGCCCGACCCGATAGACTGGCGCGGCGCCCGCGCCGGGCGCTGCTGCACGGAGCGCCGATGCAAGCCGCCCAGAACGACCTGATCACCCGCATCGGCCCGGGCACGCCTTGCGGCGCTCTGATGCGCCGCTACTGGCAGCCGGTGGCGCTGCTCGACGAGTTCGACCCGCGCCTGTTCCCGGAGATGGCGGCGCGGCCGCTGAAGGCGGTGCGCCTGCTGGGCCAGGACTTCGTGCTGTTCCGCGACCAGTCGGGCCGCTTCGGGCTGCTCGACCGCGATTGCCCGCACCGCGGCGCCGACCTGAAGTTCGCGCGCCACGAGGGCGACGGCATCCGCTGCCCCTTCCACGGCTGGAAGTTCGACGCCGCCGGCCGCTGCCTGGAGACTCCGGCCGAGCCTGCCGGCTCGACGCTGTGCCGCCGCGTGCGCCAGCAGAGCTACCCGCTGCGCACCGCCGCCGGCGTGATCTTCGCGTGGCTCGGCCCGGACGAGGTGGCTCCGCCCGAACTGCCCGCCTTCGACGCCTTCCGCGCCCCGGCCACGCACAGCTTCGCCTTCAAGGGCATGTGGCGCTGCAACTGGCTGCAGGCCTTCGAGGTGGGCATCGACCCGGCGCACCCGAGCTTCCTGCATCGCATGCTCGACGAGGGCGAGGATGCCGACGCGTTCGGACGCCAGTTCCGCGCCGCCAGCGTGGGCGAGGTCGACGGCGCGCGCTGGCCGATGACCAGGATCATGCGCGAGTTCTGCAGCCCCGAGATCCGCCACGAGGAGGTGGCGCCGGGCCTGGTGCGGATCACGACGCTGCGTGCGATCGACCAGGCGCACACCCACGTGCGTGTCACGCACGCGGCGTTCCCGTACACCTTCGTGATCCCGCTGTCGGAGACGGTGACGATCACCCAGATGCACGTGCCGATCGACGACACGCACACCTGGTGGTACAGCTTCTTCACCAGCTTCGGCGCGCCGCTGGACAGGGAGACGATGCGCGCGCAGCGGATGGCCAACACCGTGCTGCCGGACTGGACGCCGCGGATGGGCGCGCACAACGACTGGGGCTTCTCGGCCGAGGAGCAGCGCGGTCGCACCTACCTCGGCATGGGCGAGGCCGACATCAACGTCCACGACCAGTGGGCCGTGGAGAGCATGGGCGCGATCCAGGACCGCACCCGCGAGCACCTGGGCACGAGCGACAAGGTGATCATCGCCAACCGGCGCATGCTGCTGCAGGCCATCGAGACGGTGCGCAACGGCGGCGCCCCGCCGCTGGCCGTGGATGCCGAGGCCGCCGCGGCGCTTTCCGGCCCCGACACCATCGACTGCATCGCGCCGGCGCAGGACTGGCAGGCCTACTGGCAGCGCCAGGCCGCAGCCAAGCGCGAAGGCGCGGCCTGGCTGGCGGCGGCCGCGGCCGCCGCATGAGCCGGGGCCGCGCACCCGCCGCGGCGGGCGGGCCCCGACTTCGGGACCAGCACGAGCCGCAGGACGTGCAGGACCCGCAGCCCGTGCGGGCGGCGCCGCCGCCGGGTCCGCCGGCCGCGTCGGCCGCGTCGGCCGATCCTGCAGCCCTGGTCGCGCGGTTGCGCGCCGACGGCGTCGAGCGCGTGCGCATCGGCTGGGCCGACCTGCACGGCGTGCTGCGCGGCAAGACGCTGACGCTGGCCGCGCTGCCGGCGGCGCTGGACGGCGGCATCACGATGGTGTCGACGATCGTGCTGAAGGACACCTCCGACCGCACCGCGTTCAAGGTGTTCGAGCCCGGCGCGCTGGCCAAGCTGCCGGGCTTCGGGCCGGCCAACAACCTGGTGCTGCGGCCCGATCCGGCCTCGCTCGTGCGGCTGCCGTGGGCGCCGGGCACGGCCTGGATGCGGGCCGACGCGTGCTTCGCGGACGGCACGCCGCTCGCGCTCGACCCGCGCCGCGTGCTGCAGCGCGCGCTGGCGCGGCTGGCGGCCTTCGAGGGCCGGGGCCTGGCGCTGCGCTGCGGGCTCGAGGTCGAGTTCCACGTCTACCGCATCGAGGACGCGCGCGCCGATCCGCACGCCGCCGCCTGGCCCGGCGAGCCGCCGCGCGTCTCGCTGCTGCACCCGGGCTACAACCTTCTGGCCGAGGCGTGGGCCGACCGCTGCGACGAGGTCTTCGGGATCGTGCAGCGCACCTGCGAGGGGCTCGGCCTGCCGCTCGCGTCGCTCGAGGTCGAGCTCGGGCCGAGCCAGATCGAGGCCGTCTTCGAGGCCACCGACGCGCTGGCGGCTGCCGACCAGATGGTGCTGTTCCGCAATGGCGTGCGTCAGGCGCTGGCGCGTGCCGGCTGGCACGCGAGCTTCGTCTGCCGGCCCCCGTTCGCCCAGGTGATGGCGAGCGGCTGGCACCTGCACCACTCGCTGGTCGCGCCCGATGGCGCCAACGCCTTCGTGCCGGCCGCGCCGGCCCCCGGCAGCACACCGGCCGACGCGGGGCACTGGCTCGGCCCGACGGGCAGCGCGTGGCTCGCCGGCCTGCTCGCCCATGCGCGCGGCATGTCGGCGCTGGCCACCGCCACCGTCAACGGCCACGGGCGACTGCGGCCCGGCGCGCTGGCGCCGGTGGCCGTGCGCTGGGGACGCGACAACCGCGGCGCGATGCTGCGCGTGCTGGGCGGCGCCGGGCAGCGCGCCACGCGCATCGAGAACCGCGCCGGCGAGCCGATGGCCAACCCCTACCTGTACATCGCCGCGCAGGTGCTGGCCGGGCTCGACGGCCTGCAGCGCGGCCTGGTGCCGCCGCCGGCCACCGATGCGCCCTATGCCGGCGACGACCCGCCCGAGGCACGGCTGCCGGCCACGCTGGCCGAGGCGCTGGACGCGCTGGCCGCCGACCCCGTGATCACCGCCGGCCTCGGCCCGGATCTCGCGCTCGTCTACGACGCCATCAAGCGCAGCGAGCAGGCGCGCCACGACGACGCCGCCGACCGCGACGAGTGGATGCGGCGCGAGTACTTCGGCCGCTTCTAGACTCTCATCGAATGAGCACCATCCCCGTCACCCTGGTGGCCCACGACGGCAGCCGCCACGAGATCTCCGGCCGGGTCGGCCGCAGCCTGATGGACGCGGCGGTGGCCGCCGGCATCGAGGCCGTGGTCGCCGAGTGCGGCGGCACCTGCACCTGCGCGACCTGCCATGTCCGTGTCGACCCGGCCTTCGCCGACCGGATGCCCCCCGCCGACGCGGACGAGCGCGCGATGCTCGAGATGACGGCCGAGCCCGCCGATGCCTCGAGCCGCCTGTCGTGCCAGATCACGCTGACCCCGGCGCTGGCCGGGCTGGTGGTGCGGCTGCCGGCACGGCAGTACTGACCCGCCGCGGCACCGTCGGCGGCGGCTGCGCCGCAACAAGGCCGGGGCGACATGCCGCAACGGCATGACAGATGGCGGGCGATACCAGTAGCGGCATCTACGTGCCGACCGGCAGAATCGTCCGCGACGGCGCCGGTCCGGCGCTCCGCAGGAGGATGCGCGAATGAAGCTGCTGGAGGCGCTGGCCAAACTCTGCGCCATCGTGGCCGGCGTGCTGCTGACGGCGATCACGCTGATGACCTGCGCCAGCGTGCTCGGGCGCAACACGACGGGCTGGACGATCGTCGGCGACTTCGAGCTGTCGGGCTCGGCCGCCGGTGCCGCGATCGCGCTCTTCCTGCCGTGGTGCCAGGCGCGGCGCGGCAACATCATCGTCGACTTCTTCACCAATGGTGCCTCCGCCGCCGCACAGGCGCGGCTCGACCGCCTGGGCGCGCTGTGCGTGGCGCTGGTGATGGGGTTGATGACCTGGCGCACCGCCATCGGCGGCCTCAACGCCTGGAAGAGCCAGTCCGGGTCGATGATGCTCGGCTTCCCGGAGTGGATCGTCTATGTCTTCATGGTGCCGCCGCTGGCGTTGACGGCGGCCATCGCGCTCGCCCAGGCTCTGCGCGGCTTCGGCGACGAGCAGGGAGCGGCGGCATGAGCCCGATCGCCCTCACCGTCGCGATCTTCGCCGTCATGCTGGTGCTGATGGCGCTGCGGGTGCCGATCGCGGCCACGATGTTCATCGCCGGCGCGCTCGGCTACGTGGTGCAGGCGGGCTGGCTGCCGCTGGCGAGCTTCCTCAACACGCAGGCCTTCGCGCGCTTCGCCAGCTACGACCTGTCGGTGATCCCGCTCTTCATCCTGATGGGCAACTTCGCCACCCAGGGCGGCATCAGCCGGGCGCTGTTCGAGTTCGCCGCTGCCGTGATGGCGCGATTCCGCGGCGGCCTGGCGATGGCGGCGGTGGGTGCCTGCGCGGCCTTCGGCGCCATCTGCGGCTCGAGCGTGGCCACCGCGGCCACGATCACGCGCGTGGCGCTGCCCGAGATGCGCCGCCACGGCTACAGCGGCCGCCTGGCCACCGGCACGCTGGCCGCCGGGGGCACGCTGGGCATCCTGATCCCGCCCTCGGTGCCGCTGGTGATCTACGCCATCCTGACCGAACAGAACATCGCCAAGCTGTTCGCCGCGGCGATGGTGCCGGGGCTGATCGCGATGCTCGGCTACATGGTGGCCATCGCGATCTACGTGCGCCTGGTGCCGGGCCAGGCGCCCGAGAACGACGACGCGCCCAGGCTCGCGTGGAGCGCGCTGGCGGGCATCGCCCCGATCGCGATCATCTTCCTCGTCGTCTTCGGCGGCATCTACGGCGGCAAGTTCACGCCCACCGAGGGCGCGGCGGTCGGCGCCGCGGCCACCTTCTTCGCCGCGCTGGCCAAGCGCGAGATGACCTGGGACAAGTTCAAGCAGTGCTTCTACGCCACCGCCGAGGCCTCGGCGATGATCTTCTTCATCTTCCTCGGCGCCGACCTGATGAACGCGGCGCTGGCGCTGACGCAGGTGCCGGGGCAGCTCGCGAGCGTGGTGCAGGGCTGGGGCCTGGCGCCGGTGATGGTGGTGGCGGCGATCCTGCTCTTCTACGTCGTGCTGGGCGCGGTGATGGACGAGCTGTCGATGATCCTGCTGACGATCCCGATCTTCTTCCCGATGGTGATGGGGCTCGACTTCGGCATGCCCAAGGAGAGCGTGGCCATCTGGTTCGGCATCATGGTGCTGATGACCGTGGGCTTCGGGCTGCTGGCTCCCCCGGTGGGCCTGAACGTCTACGTCGTCAACGGCATGGCCAGGGACGTCCCGATCGCCGAGAGCTACCGCGGGGTGCTGCCCTTCCTGGTGTCGGACACGGTGCGCACCGTGCTGCTGCTGCTGTTCCCGCCGCTGTCGTTGTGGCTGGTGCAGTTCGTCGGCTAGGGTCAACCATGACTTCCAGGGGCTCTCGGAGCCGCTACTTTCGGGGGCTGGGCCCCTCTTTCCGGAGAACACCATGAAACGCCGCACCTTCGTCCAGGGCGCCGCCGCCGCGACCCTGGGCACCCCGCTGGCCGCGCTGGCGCAGCAGACCGTGACGCTGAAGTTCCACACCTTCATGGCGCCGATGAGCAACGTCTGGCTGACGATGCACAAGCCCTGGATGGAGAAGGTCGAGAAGGACTCGGGCGGCCGCATCAAGTTCGAGGGCTACCCTGCGATGCAGCTCGGCGGCACGCCGGTGCAGCTGTACGACCAGGCCCGCGACGGCGTGGTCGACATCGTCTGGACGCTGCCGGGCAACACGGCCGGGCGCTTCCCGCGCATCGAGGCCTTCGAGCTGCCGTTCATGATGAACAACGCCGAGGCCACGTCCAAGGCCTACTGGGAGTACTTCCAGACCCAGTGCCCCGACGAGTTCAAGGAGACCCAGGTGCTCGCGCTGCACGTGCACGGCCCGGGCATGTTCCACACCGCCGGCAAGCTGGTGAAGGCGCCGGCCGACCTGCGCGGCATGAAGGTCCGCGGCCCGACGCGCCAGGTGACCAAGCTGCTCGGCTCGCTGGGCGCCACGCCGGTGGGCATGCCGCTGCCGCAGATCCCCGACGCGCTGAGCAAGGGCACGGTCGAGGGCGCGGTGATCCCCTGGGAGGTCGTGCCTTCGGTCAAGGTGCACGAGCTGACCAAGTTCCACACCGAGTTCCCCGCCACCGGCCCGGCCCTGTACACCACCACCTTCGTGATGGCGATGAACAAGGCCAAGTACGACGGGCTGCCCGCCGACCTGAAGCGGGTGATCGACGCCAACTCCGGCTCGACGGCCTCGGCCTGGCTCGGCAAGACCCAGCAGGGCAACGACCCCATTGGTCGCAAGGCGGCGGCCGACCGCGGCAACACGATCTACACGCTGACCACCGCCGAGGCCCAGGAGTTCATCAAGCTGTCGGCGGCCATCGACGACGAGTGGGTGGCCGACATGGACAAGCGCGGCTTCAAGGGCGCGCAACTGCTGTCCACGGCCAAGTCGCTGATCGCCAAGCACGGCCGCGGCTGAGCGCGCGGCACGCCGCCTCGGCCCCTGGCGCGCCGCGCGTGCGGCGCGCCTTTCTTCCCCTCGCGCGCCGCGCGTGCGGCGCGCCTTTCTTCTTCCGGCCGGGCGGGACCAGGTCAGCGCGCAGGCAGCCCGCGCGCCAGCCAAGCGGCCCCGCGCACGCCCGAGGCGTCGCCGTGGCGGGCCACCGCCAGCCGCGTGAGCACCGGCTCTCCCGGCCCGCAGCCGAACACCCACGGCACCCACAGCCGCGGCAGTTCGCGCGGCAGGTGCGGCAGCTTCGACAACCCGCCGCCGAGCACGATGACGTCGGGGTCGAGCAGGTTGATCACCGAGGCCAGCGCGCGTGCCAGTCGCTCGGCGTGCCGCTCCAGCGTGGCGCGGCAGGCAGCGTCGCCGGCCGCGGCCTGCTCGACGATCCGCTCGCCCGCGATCGCCTGGCCGGTGACGCGTGCGTGGTCGCGCGCCAGGCCGCTGCCGCTGACCCAGGTCTCGATGCAGCCCCGGCGGCCGCAGTAGCAGGGTGCGGGCGGGTCGGCATCGTCGCGGGCCCAGGGCAGCGGGTTGTGCCCCCACTCGCCGGCAAGCCGGTTGGGACCGCCGAGCACGTGGCCGCGCACCGCGATGCCGGCCCCGCACCCGGTGCCCAGGATCGCCGCGAAGACCACGTCGGCTCCCGCGCCGGCGCCGTCGGTCGCCTCCGACAGCGCGAGGCAGTTTGCGTCGTTGGCCAGCGCCACCGGCTGGCCGAGCGCTGACTCGATGTCGCTGTGCAGCGGGCGCCCGTTGAGCCAGGTGGAGTTGCAGTTCTTCATCCGCCCGTCGGCGCCGGCTGCCCCGGGCGTGCCCAGGCCTACGGCCAGCGGCGCGCCGGCGGCGGCGCGCGCCTGCGCCGCCAGCCCCGCGATGGCCGCCACGGTGGCCTCGTAGTCGCCGGGCGGCGTCGGCACGCGGCGGCGCCAGCGTTCGGCGCCCGCCGCGTCGAGCAGCAGCGCCTCGATCTTGGTGCCGCCCAGGTCGATGCCCAGCAGCGACGGCGCGGCGCTCATCCCGGCGCGGTCCCCGGACCCTGGCCGCGCCGGCCGCCCGGCGCATGCGCCGTCAGAGCGGCCGCGTGCGCTCGAGCAGCCACGCGCGCGCGTCGCCCTGCACCCGCGGCTCGAGCCGCGCGCGCACGGTGGCGTGGTAGGCATCGAGCCACGCCACCTCGTCCTCGCGCAGCAGCGCGCGCTCGATGCAGCGCGTGTCGATCGGGCACAGCGTCAGCGTCTCGAACTCGAGGAACTCGCCGAAGGTGGTGCTCTCCGGCGTGGCCGCCGGCACGGCCAGCACGAGGTTCTCGATCCGCACGCCCCACTGCCCCGCGCGGTACACGCCCGGTTCCACGGAGGTGATCATGCCCGGCTCCATCGCCATGTCGGGCGTCGGCACCGCCTTACTGATGCTCTGCGGGCCCTCGTGCACGGCCAGGAAGTAGCCCACGCCGTGGCCGGTGCCATGCCCGAACTCGATGCCCTCGGCCCACAGCGGCGCCCGCGCAATGGCGTCGAGCATCGGCCCCGGTGTGCCGCGAGGGAAGCGCGTGCGCGACAGCGCCATCGTGCCCTTGAGCACGAGCGTGAAGTCGCGCTTCATCGCCGCCGAGAGCCGGCCGATCTGCCACACGCGCGTGATGTCGGTCGTGCCGCCGAGGTACTGGCCGCCGCTGTCGATGAGCAGCAGCCCGTCGCCCTCGATCACGGCGTGGCTGGACGGCGTGGCGCGGTAGTGCGGCATCGCGCCATTGGCGTTGAAGCCGGCGATGGTCGAGAAGCTCGGCCCGACGAAGCCCGCGCGCCGGGCGCGCGCCGCGCCGAGGCGCTCGTCGACGGTGAGCTCGGTGATGCGCTCGCGCCCGAGGGCCTGCTCGAACCAGGCGTAGAACTCGCACATCGCCGCGCCGTCCTCGGCCATCGCCTCGCGCACGAAGGCGGCCTCGGCGTCGTTCTTGCGGCTCTTCAGCAGCACGCTCGGGTTGGTGGCTTCCACCACCCTGCAGCCTGAGCCCACGCGCTGGCGCAGGCCGAGCGTGACGCGCCGGGGATCGACCAGCAGCACGTCGGCGGCGCCGAGCGCGGCCAGCGCCGCGGCCGCTTCGCCATAGGGCACCAGCGCGACGCCGTCGGCGGCCAGCGCCGCCGCCAGCGCGGCGTCCACCTTGCCGGCGCCGATGAACAGCCGCGCGCCCCGCGCGTCCACCAGCAGGTGGGCCAGGAAGACCGGGTTGTATTCGACGTCGCTGCCGCGCAGGTTGGTGATCCAGGCCACGTCGTCGACGGTGCTGACGAGGTGGTGGGTGGCGCCGTGGCGCGCCATCGCCTCGCGCACGGCGGCCAGCCGCGCCGCGCGCGGGGTGGTCGCGTGCGGGGGCCGGTGCTCGTAGACCGGCGCGGCGGGCAGCGGCGGCCGCTCCGGCCACACGGCCTCGAGCAGGTCGGCGTCGGTGCGCAGCGCGACGCCGGCGGCGTCCAGCGCGTTGCGCAGCGCCTGCGCGGCCGCCAGCCCGAGCACGGTGCCGTCGACGGCCACCGTCGCGCCGCGCGGCGTCTCGCGTGCGAGCCACTCGATGTGCATCGGGCTCGCGCCGGTGGGGATGCGCACCAGCTCGATGCCCGAGCCGGCCAGCTCGGCCTCGGCCTGCACCCAGTAGCGGCTGTCGGCGAACAGGGCCGCCTTGTCCGCGGCCACCACCAGCGTGCCCATCGAGCCGGTGAAGCCCGACAGCCACTCGCGTCCCTGCCAGTGGCCGGGCAGGTACTCGGACAGGTGCGGGTCGGCCGAGGGCACGAGCAGCGCGTGCACGCCGGCCGAGGCCAGCGCCTCGCGCAGCCGGACGAGGCGCTCGCGGGCAGGGTGGGTACGGGTGTCCATCGCGGCGGCGGCCCGGAGTGCGGGCGGGCGTGGGAAGTGGCGCGGATTCTAGGTTCGGCCCCCGCCCCCGGGCGGAGCACGGGACGGCGCCGGGCTGCTAACCTCGGCGCCGTCGTTCCATCGCGGAGCCCCCATGCCCGGCCTGCTGCCCCACGTCGACCCCGACGGACTGCTCGAGTACTCGGTCGTCTACACCGACCGCGCGCTGAACCACATGTCCAAGCGCTTCGGCAAGGCGATGCAGGACATCGGCGCCACGCTGAAGAAGGTCTACGGCGCGCAGTCGGCCATCGTCGTGCCGGGCAGCGGCAGCTTCGGCATGGAGGCCGTGGCGCGCCAGTTCGCCACCGGGCAGAAGGTGCTGGTGCTGCGCAACGGCTGGTTCAGCTACCGCTGGAGCCAGATCTTCGAGATGGGCTCGATCCCGTCGTCGGTGACGGTGCTCAAGGCGTGCATGACGCACGCCGGGCCGAACGCGCCTTTCGTGCCGGCGCCCGTGCCCGAGGTCGTGGCGGCGATCCGCCGCGAGAGGCCCGCCGTGGTGTTCGCGCCGCACGTCGAGACCTCGGCCGGTCTGATGCTGCCCGACGACTACCTGCGCGCGGTGGGCGAGGCGGTGCACGAGGTGGGCGGCCTGTTCGTGCTGGACTGCGTGGCCTCCGGCGCGATGTGGGTCGACATGGCGGCCGCCGGCGTCGACGTGATCGTCAGCGCGCCGCAGAAGGGCTGGAGCAGCACGCCGTGCTGCGGGCTGGTGATGCTGTCCGACCGCGCCCGCGCGCGGCTGGAGCAGACCGCCAGCACCAGCTTCTCGCTCGACCTGAAGAAGTGGCTCGCGATCATGGAGACGCACGAGCGCGGCCAGATCGCCTACCACGCGACGCTGCCCACCGACGGCCTGGTGCAGCTGCGCGACGCGATGAAGGAGACCGCGGCGATGGGCTTCGACGCCGCCCGCGCCGCGCAGCAGCGGCTGGGCGAGCGGGTGCGCGCGGTGCTGGCCGGGCGCGGGATCGCCAGCGTGGCGGCCAAGGGCTTCGAGGCGCCGTGCGTCGTCGTCGCCTACACCGACCGCGTCGACTGGCACAACACCCAGGCCTTCGCCGGGCAGGGCCTGCAGATCGCCGCCGGCGTTCCGCTCGCCTGCGACGAGCCGGCCGACTTCCGCACCTTCCGCATCGGCCTGTTCGGCCTGGACAAGCTGAAGAACGTCGAGCGCACGGTGGCCACCTTCGAGAGCGCGCTCGACGCGATGGGCTGAGAGCGCCGCCGCCCGCGCCGCCGCTCAGAGGTCGGTGCGCAGCTTCCAGATCTCCGGGAACAGCACCACGTCCAGCATCCGGCGCAGGTAGGCCACGCCGCTGGTGCCGCCGGTGCCGCGCTTGAAGCCGATCACGCGCTCCACCGTCGTCACGTGGCGGAAGCGCCAGAGGCGGAACGCGTCCTCGAGGTCGGTCAGCTCCTCGCCGAGCTGGTACAGGTCCCAGTGCCGCTCGGGGTCGCGGTAGACCTGCAGCCAGGCCGCCTCGACCTCGTCGCTGGCCGGGTAGGGCTGCGTCCAGTCGCGCTCGACGTGGCTGGCGGGCACCGGCAGGCCGCGCCGCGCCAGCAGGCGCAGGCTCTCGTCGTACAGGCTCGGCGCGCGGTAGGCGGCCTCGACCTGCGCCAGCAGGTCGGGCCGGTGCGCGTGCGGGCGCAGCATCGCCGCGTTCTTGTTGCCCAGGCCGAACTCGATGCAGCGGTACTGCCAGCTCTGGAAGCCGCTCGAGCTGGCCAGGTAGGAGCGGATCGCGCTGTACTCGGGCGGCGTCATCGTCGCCAGCACGTCCCAGGCGTGCACCAGCTGCTCCATGATGCGGCTGACGCGGGCCAGCATCTTGAACGCCGGCGGCATGCGGTCGGCTGCGATCGCGCCGGTGGCCGCGCGCAGCTCGTGCAGCATCAGCTTCATCCACAGCTCGCTGGTCTGGTGCTGCACGATGAAGAGCATCTCGTTGTGGTCGGGCGAGCGCGGGTGCTGCGCCGTCAGGACCTGGTCGAGGCGCAGGTAGTCGCCGTAGCTCATGTCGGCGCTGAAGTCGAGCTTGGCGTCGTGGTGCCCGGGGCCGCCGGCGCCGCCTTCGGCAGGCGCGACATCCTCGCGGTCGTCCCCAGGCGTGGCGTGGAAGGGGCAGCCGCTCATCTGCGTGGCCTCCCGGCGACCTTCAGGTCACCGCGTTGCGGCGGTTGAACTCGGGGCGGCGCCACTCGCCCGTGCGCAGCACCTCGGCGACGTGGCGCGCCGCGTCCCATGCCTCGACGTGGCTCAGGTAGAGCGGCGTGAAGCCGAAGCGCAGGATGTCGGGGGCGCGGAAGTCGCCGATCACGCCGCGCGCGATCAGCGCCTGGATGACCGGGTAGCCGATCTCCGGGTGGCGCAGGCAGACCTGGCTGCCGCGCAGCGCGTCCTCGCGCGGCGAGGCGAGCGCGAGCCCGGGGCAGGACGACCCCACCTCGTCGGCGAACAGCCGCGTCAGCGCGAGCGACTTGGCCCGCAGCGCCCGCATGCCACCGAGGGGCTCGGCCGCCAGCACCGTGTCGACGCCGCACTCCAGCGCCGCCATCGACAGCACCGGCGGCGTGCCGCACAGGTAGCGCGCGATGCCCGGTGCCGGGCGGTAGCCGGGCGTGAACTCGAACGGTGCCGCGTGGCCGATCCAGCCCGCCAGCGGCTGCCAGAAGCGCTCGACGTGGCGCGGGTGCACCCAGACGAAGGCCGGCGCGCCCGGGCCGCCGTTGAGGTACTTGTAGCCGCAGCCCACCGCCATGTCGGCACCTGCGCCGTGCAGGTCCACCGGCACCGCGCCGGCGCTGTGGGCGAGGTCCCAGATCGCGAGCGCGCCGGCCGCGTGCGCGGCCTGCGACAGCGCGGCCATGTCGTGCATGCGGCCGCTGCGGTAGTTCACGTGCGTGAGCATCAGCACGGCGGTGCGGCTGTCGAGCTGCGCCGCGATCGCCTCCGGTGTGTCCGCCAGGCGCAGCTCGCAGCCGCGCTCGCGCGCCAGGCTCTCGGCGATGTAGAGGTCGGTCGGGAAGTTGTGGCGCTCCGAGACGATCACCGTGCGGGCCGGGTCGCCCGCGCGCGCGATGTCGAGCGCGGCCGCCAGCACCTTGTAGAGGTTGACGCTGGTGGAGTCGGCCACGACGAGCTCGCCCGGGCCCGCCCCCACAAGGCGCGCGATCTTGTCGCCCACCCGCTGCGGCAGCGCGATCCAGCCGGCCTCGTTCCAGCTGCGGATCAGGCCCTGACCCCACTCGCGCTCGACCACCTCCGCCACCCGCGCCGGCGCGTCGGCCGGCAGCACGCCCAGCGAGTTGCCGTCCAGGTAGATCAGGCCCGGCGGGATGCGGAAGCGCTGGCGCAGCGGGGCCAGCGGGTCGGCGGCATCGAGCGCCGCGGCGTCGTCTCGCGTCATGGCCGCATTATCCGGCGCGGGGTCGATTGGTTGACAACTAAAGTACCCGGCCGAAGAATCGGCCCGCATGAGCGCTGAGCCCGCGGCCGTGCGCACGGCCCACGTCGACACCTTCGCGCGCGACCGCCTGCCGCCCCCGCAGGCGCTGCCGGAGTTCCTGTTCGAGCTGCCCGCGCTGCAGCTGCCGCCGAGGCTGAACTGCGCGGCCGAGCTGCTCGACCGCCGCGTCGCGGCCGGCGACGGCGATCGGCCCTGCGTCGCCGGCCACGACCGCCGCTACACCTACGCCGGACTGCTGGCCGAGGCCAACCGCATCGCGCACGTGCTGGTCGACGACCTCGGCCTCGTGCCCGGCAACCGCGTGCTGCTGCGCGGCGCCAACTCGCCGATGCTGGCCGCGTGCTGGCTCGCGGTGGTCAAGGCCGGCGGCATCGTCGTCGGCACGATGCCGCTGCTGCGCGCGCGCGAGCTGACGACCATCGTGCACAAGGCCCAGGTCACGCACGCGCTCGTCGACGCGCGGCTGGCCGGGGAGCTCGAGCTCGCGCGGGCCGACTGCCCGACGCTCGCGCGCGTGCTGTCGTTCCACGGCGGCGGTGCCGACGGCCTGGAGGCGCGCGCGGCCGCCAAGCCCGCCACCTTCGCCAACGTCGACACCGCGGCCGACGACATCTGCCTGATGGCCTTCACGTCGGGCACGACCGGCGTGCCCAAGGGCACGCTGCACTTCCACCGCGACGTGATGGCTGCCTGCGCCTGCTGGCCGCCGCACGTGCTGCGCGCCACGCGCGACGACGTCTTCATCGGCAGCCCGCCGCTCGCCTTCACCTTCGGGCTCGGCGGGCTGCTGGTGTTCCCGCTGGCCATCGGCGCGAGCACGGTGCTGCTGGAGAAGGCCACGCCCGACGCGCTGCTGCCGGCGATCGCGCAGTTCCGGGCCAGCGTGTGCTTCACCGCGCCCACGAGCTACCGGGCGATGGCCTCGCAGGTGGCCGCGCACGACCTGTCGAGCCTGCGCAAGTGCGTCTCGGCCGGCGAGGCGCTGCCGGCGGCGACCCGCCGGCTCTGGAAGGACGCCACCGGCATCGAGATCATCGACGGCATCGGCTCGACCGAGCTGTTCCACATCTTCATCAGCGCCGACGAGGCGCACGCGCGGCCGGGCGCCACCGGCCTGCCGGTGCCGGGCTACCGCGCCGCGATCCTCGACGACGAGGGCCGCGAGCTGCCGCGCGGCCAGGTCGGTCGCCTGGCGATCAAGGGCCCCACCGGTTGCAAGTACCTCGACGACCCGCGCCAGGCCAGCTACGTGCAGGGCGGCTGGAACCTGACCGGCGACGCCTACCTCGTCGACGAGGACGGGCAGTTCGTCTACCAGGCACGCACCGACGACATGATCATCTCCGGCGGCTACAACATCGCCGGCCCCGAGGTGGAAGGCGCGCTGCTGCTGCACCCGGCGGTGGCCGAGTGCGGCGTGGTCGGCCGCGCCGACGAGGCGCGCGGCATGATCGTCAAGGCCTACGTGGTGCTGCGGCCGGGCCATGCCGCCGACGCCGACATGATCCGCACGCTGCAGGACTTCGTCAAGGCGACGATCGCGCCCTACAAGTACCCGCGCGAGATCGAGTTCCGCGCCAGCCTGCCGCGCACCGAGACCGGCAAGCTGCAGCGCTTCCGGCTGCGGGAGGGCGCGTGAGCGCGGACGGGCCGCACCGCGTGCTGCAGCCGCCGGGCTGGGCCGCCCCGCGCGGCTACGCCAACGGGGTCGCCGCCCGCGGGCTGCAGGTCCACGTGGCGGGCCAGATCGGCTGGGACGAGCAGCAGCGCATGGTCGGCGACGACCTCGTGGCGCAGGTCCGGCAGGCCCTGGCCAACGTGCGTGCGGTGCTGGCGCAGGCCGGCGCCGAGCCGTGCCACCTGGTGCGGATGACCTGGTACCTGACGGACAAGCGCGAGTACCTGGCCCGCGCGCGCGAGATCGGCGCCGCCTACCGCGAGCTGATCGGCCACTACGGGGTGGCGATGTCGGCAGTGCAGGTCGTGGCGCTGATCGAGGATCGCGCCAAGGTCGAGATCGAGGCCACCGCGGTCGTGCCGGGCTGAGGGGGCGAGAGGCCTCCATCATGGCCGCTCTGACTGCCCGCGACGCACCGCTCGGCGCTGCCAGTGCTCGCCGTAGCCCGCGCCACGGCTGCGCTGTGCGTCCGGATCGGGGCGTCTCGGACAGCCCCCTAGGCCGCGCTGGATGGCCCTCACCCTCCGAGCCGCCGGGCGCCGGCAGGCGCCCCCGACCCCGGGGTCGCCGCTCTTGTCGCCGGCGCCGACATCGGGCAGGCTAGCCTTCCTCGGGGCTGCTCCGCCGGGCGCGACCGCCGCGCCACGAGGGCGCCGCCGATCCACCGCCGGGAGGGACGATGAAGCCGGTCTCCGAACTCCTTCGCAAGCGCGACGCCGCCGCCGCGGGCCCGTCCGGGGCGCTGTGGCACGTGCGCCCCGACGACACCGTGTTCGACGCCCTGAAGCTGCTGGCCGAGTACGAGGTCGGCGCGCTGATGGTGATGGACGGCGCCCGGCTGCTGGGCGTGTTCTCCGAGCGCGACTACACGCGCAAGATCGCGCTGCAGGGCCGCAACTCGCGCGAGACCCGGGTGGCCGAGATCATGTCGAGCGAGGTGCACACGGTCGGCCCGCGCACCGGCACCCGAGCCTGCATGGCGCTGATGAGCGAGCGGCGCATCCGGCACCTGCCGGTGGTCGACGGCGACACCGTGCTCGGCATGATCTCGATGCGCGACATCATGGACGACATCATCGCCGACCACGAGGCGACGATCGCACAGCTCGAAAGCTACATCCAGTCCTGAGTGCCGCCGGCACCGCTCACGCCGGCTGCCCGAGCCGCCGGTCCTGGATCTCGAGCAGGCCTTCGAAGATCAGCCGCTCCACCGTCTCGAAGGGCAGGTCGGTGATCGGCGCGAGCTTGATCGCCGCGCCGCCGCTCATGTACAGCAGCGGCTCGGCACCGGCACGCGCCCGCAGCCTGCGCGCCTGCCGCTCGACCGCGCCGGCGATGGCGTTGGCGCCGCCGCTCATCAGCGCGTCGCTGGTGTTGGTGGGGAAGTCCACCACCTCGCCGGTGGGTACCTTCAGGCCGGCGGTGCCCTGCTCGAGCGCGCGCAGCATCAGCCCGAAGCCGGGCAGGATCAGGCCGCCGAGGAAGCGGCCCTCGGCGTCCAGCGCGTCCACTGTCACCGCGGTGCCGACCATCACCACCAGCGCCGGCCGCGCCGGGCTGCCGAGCGCGGCGGCCTGCGCCAGCGCGCGGCCGCGCGCGCCGGCCATTGCCACCCAGCGGTCGGCCCCGAGCCGGCTGGGGTGGTCGTAGCCGTTGACGAGCCCGGCCTCGAGCGGCGCCGGCACCACCCAGTGCGGCTCGACGTCCCACAACTCCAGCTGCTCCTCGATGCGGCGCCGCACCGCGTCGCCGGCGACCACGCAGCCGAGCATCGAGGCCGGCTCGGGCAGCTCGCGCCACTGCGCTTCCGCCAGCTCGTCGATGGTCTCCAGGAACGCGGCGCCCTCGCACAGCAGCGCCGCGCCGGGCCGGGGGCCGGCGTACAGCGCCCACTTCAGGCGCGTGTTGCCGCAGTCGATCGCCAGGAAGGTCATCGCGACGCGATGGTAGCGGCGCCCCGGCCGGTGGCATCATCCGGAATCCACCGGGGTCGCGCCGCCGCCGCGCGTCGCGCCCGCCAGCCGCCGGACCCGCCATGACCGATCTCTCCGCCGAAGCCAAGGCGCTTGCCGAGTACCGCCCGACGAACAAGGTGCGGCTGGTCACCGCCGCCAGCCTGTTCGACGGCCACGACGCCGCGATCAACATCATGCGCCGCATCCTGCAGGGCATGGGCGCCGAGGTCATCCACCTGGGCCACAACCGCTCGGTGGAGGAGGTCGTCACCGCGGCGCTGCAGGAGGACGTGCAGGGCATCGCCGTCAGCAGCTACCAGGGCGGGCACGTCGAGTACTTCCGCTACATGGTCGACCTGCTGCGCGAGCGCGGCGGCGCCCACGTCCAGGTCTTCGGCGGCGGTGGCGGCGTCATCGTGCCCTCCGAGATCCGCGCGCTGCATGAGTACGGCGTGGCCCGCATCTACTCGCCCGAGGACGGCCAGCGCATGGGTCTGGCCGGCATGATCGGCGAGATCCTGATGCGCTGCGACCACGACCTGTCGGCGCACGCGCCCGCCGACGCCTCCGCGCTGCAGGGGCACGACGCCGCGGCCTGGCGTGCGCTGGCGCAGGCCATCACCGCGCTCGACAACGACCGGGCGACGCCGCAGCTGAGGGCCTCGCTCGCCGAGGCGGCGCAGGGCCGGCGCGTGCCCGTGCTCGGCATCACCGGCACCGGCGGCGCGGGCAAGAGCAGCCTGACCGACGAGCTGATCCGCCGGCTGCGACTGGACCTGGACGACGCGCTGCGCGTGGCCGTCATCAGCATCGACCCGAGCCGGCGCAAGAGCGGCGGTGCGCTGCTCGGCGACCGCATCCGGATGAACGCGATCGGGCCGTGGCAGCGCGGCCCGCGCGTGTTCATGCGCAGCCTGGCCACGCGCGACTTCGGCAGCGAGGTCAGCCGCGCGCTGCCCGACGTGCTGACGGCCTGCAAGGCCGCCGGCTTCGACCTCGTCGTCGTCGAGACCTCGGGCATCGGCCAGGGTGACGCGGCCATCGTGCCGCTGGTCGACGTGCCGCTGTACGTGATGACGCCCGAGTACGGCGCGGCCAGCCAGCTCGAGAAGATCGACATGCTCGACTTCGCCGAGTTCGTCGCCATCAACAAGTACGACCGCAAGGGCGCGGCCGACGCGCTGCGCGACGTCGCGCGCCAGGTGCAGCGCAACCGCGAGGCCTGGGGCCGGCGGCCCGACGAGATGCCGGTGTTCGGCACGATGGCCAGCCGCTTCAACGACGACGGCGTCACCGCGCTGTACCAGGCGCTGCGGCCGCGTCTGCAGGCGCTGGGCCTGGCGGGCGGCGCCGGCCGGCTGCCGCCGGTGGCCACCCGTGCCAGCACGCAGCGCAACCCGATCGTGCCGCCGGCCCGCGTGCGCTACCTGGCCGACATCGCCGACGCGGTGCGCGGCTACAAGCGCCGCGCGCGCGAGCAGTCGCGGCTGGCGCGCGAGGTGCAGCAGCTGCGTGCCAGCTCGCGCATCCTGCACGAAGCGAACCCCGACAAGGTGCGCGCCCGCAGCGCCCTGGAGGATCAGGCCGGGCTGCGCGAGGCGCGGCTCGAACCGGCCAGCCGCAAGCTGCTGGCGATGTGGCCCGACATGCGCAAGGCCTATGCGGGCGACGAGTACGTCGTGCGCATCCGCGACCGCGAGATCCGCACCGCGCTGACCAGCACGACGCTGTCGGGCAGCCGGATCCGCAAGGTGGCGCTGCCCGCCTGGGAGGACGACGGCGAGGTCCTGAAGTGGCTGCTGCTCGAGAACGTGCCCGGCAGCTTCCCGTACACCGCCGGCGTGTTCGCCTTCAAGCGCGAGAACGAGGACCCGACGCGCATGTTCGCCGGCGAGGGCGACGCCTTCCGCACCAACCGGCGCTTCAAGCTGCTGTCCGAGGGCATGCCGGCCAAGCGGCTTTCGACCGCGTTCGACTCCGTCACGCTCTACGGCCACGACCCCGAGCGCCGCCCCGACGTCTACGGCAAGGTCGGCAACTCCGGCGTCAGTATCGCCACGCTGGACGACATGAAGGTGCTGTACTCGGGCTTCGACCTGTGCAGCCCGAGCACCAGCGTCAGCATGACGATCAACGGGCCGGCGCCGACGATCCTGGCGATGTTCATGAACACCGCCATCGACCAGCAGCTCGAGCGCTTCCGCGCCGACAACGGCCGCGAGCCCACCGACGACGAGGCCGCCAAGATCCGCGCCTGGGTGCTGTCCAACGTGCGCGGCACGGTGCAGGCCGACATCCTCAAGGAGGACCAGGGCCAGAACACCTGCATCTTCAGCACCGAGTTCAGCCTGAAGGTGATGGGCGACATCGCCGAGTGGTTCGTCCACCACGACGTGCGCAATTTCTACTCGGTGTCGATCTCCGGCTACCACATCGCCGAGGCCGGCGCCAACCCGATCAGCCAGCTCGCGTTCACGCTCGCCAACGGCTTCACCTTCGTCGAGGCCTACCTTGCGCGCGGCATGCACATCGACGACTTCGCACCCAACCTGAGCTTCTTCTTCAGCAACGGCATGGATCCCGAGTACGCCGTGCTCGGGCGCGTGGCGCGCCGGATCTGGGCGGTGGCGATGCGCGAGCGCTACGGCGCCAACGAGCGCAGCTGCAAGCTGAAGTACCACATCCAGACCAGCGGCCGCTCCCTGCACGCGCAGGAGATCGCCTTCAACGACATCCGCACGACGCTGCAGGCGCTGATCGCCGTCTACGACAACTGCAACAGCCTGCACACCAACGCCTACGACGAGGCGATCACGACGCCCACCGAGGAGAGCGTGCGCCGTGCGATGGCGATCCAGCTGATCATCAACCGCGAGTGGGGCCTGGCGAAGAACGAGAACCCGAACCAGGGCGCCTTCATCGTCGACGAGCTGACCGAGCTGGTCGAGGAGGCGGTGCTGGCGGAGTTCGAGCGCATCGCCGAGCGCGGCGGCGTGCTCGGCGCTATGGAGACCGGCTACCAGCGCGGCAAGATCCAGGAGGAGTCGATGCACTACGAGATGCTCAAGCACACCGGCGAGCATCCGATCATCGGCGTCAACACCTTCCGCAACCCTCACGGCGACCCGGTGCCCGAGCACATCGAGCTCGCGCGCAGCACCGAGGAGGAGAAGCAGGGCCAGCTGGCGCGGCTGCACGACTTCCACGCGCGCCATGCGGCCGCCGCGCCGGCGATGCTCGAGCGGCTGCGCCAGGCGGTGATCGACGACGGCAACGTCTTCGAGGTGCTGATGGACGCGGTGCGCGTGTGCTCGCTGGGCCAGATCACGAACGCGCTGTTCGAGGTCGGCGGGCAGTACCGGCGCAGCATGTAGGCCCGCCGGCCGCGCGCCCCGCAGGCCCGCTGCCGTCCGCGCGATGAGGCCCGACCCCGACGCCCGATCCGAGCCGCCTGCGGCGCCGCCGTGGGGTACGCCTCAGCCGGCTTCGCCGGCTGCCACGCAGGTGCCGGCTTCGCCGGCTGCCACGCAGGTGCCGGCTTCGCCGGCCGGCACGCAGACCCCGGTTGTGCCGGTTGCACCGGCTCCGGGCCCGCCGGGCGTACCGCCCGCCGAGGTCGAGCCGCGCTACGGCTGGGTCGTCGTCGCCGCCTGCTTCACGGCGCTGGCGCTGATCTTCGGGCTGTCGTACTCGTTCGCCGCGTTCTTCGAGCCGTTCGCGGCCGAGTTCGGCGCCGGCCGCGCCGAGGTCTCGCTGGTGTTCGGGCTGTCGGGCCTGCTGTACTTCGTGCTCGGGGCCTTTGCCGGCATGCTGGCCGACCGCCACGGTCCGGCGCCGGTGGCCGCGGCCGGCATGCTGTGCATCGCCGCCGCGCTGGCCGCGGGCAGCCTCGCGCAGTCGCTCTTCCAGCTGACGCTGGCCTGGGGCCTGGGCCTCGGCGTGGGCATCGCGCTCGTCTACACGCCCTCGATCGGCTGTGTGCAGCCCTGGTTCACGCGCCGCCGCGGCCTGGCGGCAGGCATCGCCAGCGCGGGCATCGGCGCCGGCACGCTGGTGCTGCCGCTGCTGGCGGCCGCCGCGGTGGCCGCCCTGCAGTGGCGCGGCGCGATGCAGCTGCTGGCGCTGGCGGTGCTCGTCCTGGGCCTGGCCGCGGCGCTGCTGCTGCGCCGCGCGCCTGCGGCGCGCCGCGTGGCCGGCGGCCAGGTGGCCGGCGTGCCGCTCGGCGTGGCGCTGCGCAGCCGCAACTTCCTGTGGCTGTACGCGATGTGCCTGCTCGGCGCGCCGGCGATGTTCGTGCCCTTCGCGCACCTGTCGGCGGCGGCGCGCGACATCGGCGTGTCCGAGGCGCAGGCGGTCGGGCTGGTTGGCCTGATCGGCATCGGCAGCCTGAGCGGCCGCTTCGTCATCGGGGGGCTGGCCGACCGCTGGGGGCGCGGCCCGACGCTGGCGGCGGTGATGGCCTCGCTCGGCCTGTCGATGGCGCTCTGGCTGGCCGCCGACGGCTACGCGGCGCTGGCGCTGTTCGCGCTGTGGATGGGCCTGAGCTACGGCGGCGCCGTCTCGCTGATGCCGGCGCTGTGCATGGACCTGTTCGGCGCGCGCGCCGTCTCGTCGATCATCGGCACGCTGTACACCGGGGCGGCGTTGGGCAACCTGGGCGGGCCTTGGGTGGCCGGGCGCGTGTTCGACGCCACCGGCAGCTACGCACCGGTGGTGGCCGCCTGCGGCGTGCTCGCGCTGGTCGCGGCGGTTGCGGCGCTGGCGGCGATCCGCACGCCGCCGCCTCTGGCGCCGCCGGTCGCGGGCCCGCGCGCTTCCTAGAATCGCGGCGATGACCGGCGAGCCTCTTCCTGGCGCCGCCCCCGGTGGCGTACCTGGTGGTGTATCCGGTGGCGTATCCGGTGGCGTACCCGACGCCGCCGGCGCCGCAGTCGACCCCTCGTCCGGCACAGCAGCCAGCGGCGCGCCGCCGCGGCGGCCGATCCGCGAGCTGCCCGATGCGCTGGTCAGCCAGATCGCCGCCGGCGAGGTGGTCGAGCGGCCGGCTTCGGTGGTGCGCGAGCTGCTGGACAACGCGCTCGACGCCGGCGCGCGCCAGGTCACGCTGCGGCTGGCGGCGGGCGGCGTGCGCGCCATCGTCGTCGAGGACGACGGCAGCGGCATCGCGCGCGACGACCTGCCGCTGGCCGTGCGGCGCCACGCCACGAGCAAGATCGCGAGCCTGGCCGACCTGGAGTCGGTGGCGACGATGGGCTTCCGCGGCGAGGCGCTCGCAGCCATCGCCTCGGTGGCCGAGCTCGCGATCACCAGCCGCACCGACGACGCGCGGCACGCCTGGCGGCTGGAGGCCGCCAGCGGCGAGATCGCCCCGGCCGCGCGCGGCCGCGGCACCACGGTCGAGGTGCAGGAGCTGTTCTTCGCCACGCCGGCGCGGCGCAAGTTCCTCAAGAGCGATGCCACCGAGCTGGCGCATGCGCTGGAGGCGGTGCGCCGGCATGCGCTGGCGCGGCCCGAGGTCGGGTTCGCGGTCTGGCACGAGGGCCGGCTGGTGGCCCAGTGGCGGCCCGCCGACGCCGCGATTCGCCGTGCCGACGTGCTGGGCGCCGACTTCGTGGCCGCCGGCCGGACCGTGGCCGCGCAGCGCGGCCCGCTCGCGGTGGAGGGCGTGGCCGGCGCGCCCGAGGCGGCGCGTGCGCGCGCCGACCAGCAGTACCTGTTCGTCAACGGGCGCTTCGTGCGCGACCGCCTGCTCGCCCACGCGGTGCGCGCGGCCTACGAGGACCAGCTGCACGGCAGTCGGCAGCCGGCGTACGCGCTGTTCGTCTCGATCGCGCCCGAGCTGGTGGATGTCAACGTGCACCCGACCAAGATCGAGGTCCGCTTCCGCGACGGGCGCGCGGTGCACCAGGCGCTGCAGCACGCGGTGCAGGAGTCGCTGGCACCGATGCGCGCCGCGTTGCCGTGCCGCGTGCCCGATGCCGGGGCCGATGCAGCCGCGACGCCGGGCGCCGTGGCCCCGCACGGCGGCGTGCACGGGCCCGCCCTCGCGGCGCCCGCCGCGCGCACGCCATGGCAGCCGGCGCTCGCGTTGCCCGAGGCGGCCGCGTCCTTCGAGGCGCGCGAGCGCGGCGCGGTGCCGTGGCACGCGGCCGCGGCTGGCCGCAACGGCAGCGGAAGCACCGGAGGCAGCGGCGGCCTGGAGGCCTGGGCGGCGCTGCGGGCCGGGCCGCCCGGCGCCGCCGATGCCGGCGCCGCCGAGCCTGGGCGCGGCGAGCCGGGCGCGCAGGAGGCGTGGCCGCTCGGCCGCGCGCTCGCGCAGCTGGGCGGCGCCTACATCCTGGCCGAGAACCGGCACGGCCTCGTCGTCGTCGACATGCACGCCGCGCACGAGCGCGTCGTCTACGAGAAGCTCAAGGCGGCTGCCGGCGGCGGCGCGTTGCCGTCGCAGCCGCTGCTGATCCCGGTGAGCTTCGCGGCCACCGCGGCCGAGATCGCCACCGCCGAGGCCGAACGCGAGGCGCTGCTGGAGCTCGGGCTGGACGTGAGCGCGCTGTCGGCCACCACGCTGGCCGTGCGCAGCCGGCCGGCGGCGCTGCCGCAGGCCGACCCGGCCGAGCTCGCGCGCTCGGTGCTGGCCGAGCTGGCGCAGGCCGAGACCGGCGGCCGCTCGGGCGTCGTGCAGCGCGCGCGCGACGAACTGCTCGCGACGATGGCCTGCCATGGCGCCGTGCGCGCCAACCGCCGGCTGACGCCGGAGGAGATGAACGCGCTGCTGCGCGAGATGGAAGCCACTGAACGCGCCGACACTTGCAACCACGGCCGCCCGACCTGGCGGCAGCTGACGCTGAAGGAGCTCGACGCGCTGTTCCTGCGCGGGCGCTGAGCGGACGGGGGGCGGACGGGGGGCGGACGGGGGGCGGGCACCCTGCCCCGCCCCGCCCTCCCTCAGGCTGCCAGCAGCTGCCGCAGCACGAACGGCAGGATGCCGCCGTGGCGGTAGTAGTCGACCTCGATCGCGGTGTCGATGCGCAGCGTCACCGTGACCTCGCGCCGCTTGCCGTCGGGCGTGGTGATGACGAGCGTGGCGTCGCTCTGCGGCTTGATCTCGGCACCGAGCCGCACGTCGATCGTCTCGTCGCCCTTCAGGCCCAGGCTCTCCCACGAGTCGCCGGCCTTGAACTGCAACGGCAGCACGCCCATGCCCACCAGGTTGCTGCGGTGGATGCGCTCGAAGCTGCGCGCGACGACGGCCTTGATGCCGAGCAGCTGCGTGCCCTTGGCGGCCCAGTCGCGCGACGAGCCGGTGCCGTACTCCTCGCCGCCGAACACGACCGTCGGCGTACCCTCGGCGATGTAGGCCATCGCCGCGTCGTAGATCGGCATCTTCTGGCCGGCCTTCAGCGTGTAGCCGCCTTCCTCGCGGCTGCCGTCGGCCTTGGGCGGCAGCATCAGGTTCTTGACGCGCACGTTGGCGAAGGTGCCGCGCATCATCACGTCGTGGTTGCCGCGGCGTGCGCCGTAGCTGTTGAAGTCGGCCTTGCCCACGCCGTTGGCCACCAGGAACCTGCCCGCCGGCGTCGTCTCCTTGAAGCTGCCGGCCGGGCTGATGTGGTCGGTGGTGATGCTGTCGCCGAACAACGCCATGACCTTCGCGCCCTTGACGCCCGCGTCGAGCGCGGCCGGCTTCATCTGGAAGCCGTCGAAGAACGGCGGCCTGGCGATGTAGGTGCTCTTCGGCCAGGTGTAGACCTGCCCCTTGACGCCCTTGACCTGGTCCCACAGCTTGCCGGGCTTGTTCCTGACCTTGGCGTAGTTCTCCTTGAACGCCTTCGGGTCCATCGCCAGCTTCATCAGCCTGTAGACCTCGTCGCTCGACGGCCAGATATCGCCCAGGTAGACCGGCTTGCCCTTCTTCCCGACCCCGACGGGCTCGGTCATCAGGTCGCGCGTCACGTTGCCGGCGATCGCGTAGGCCACCACCAGCGGCGGGCTGGCCAGGAAGTTGGCCTTCAGGTTCGGGTGGATGCGGGCCTCGAAGTTGCGGTTGCCTGACAGCACCGCGGCGCAGACCAGGTCGTTGTCCTGGATCACCTTGTTCAGCTCGGGCGCGAGGTCGCCGGCATTGCCGATGCAGGTGGTGCAGCCGTAGGCCGCCACCGCGAAGCCGAGCTTCTCGAGGTAGGGCAGCAGGCCGGCCTTGGTGAGGTACTCGGTGACGATGCGCGAGCCGGGCGCGAGCGAGGTCTTGATGTGCGGCTGCACCTTCAGGCCCGCCTCCACCGCCTTCTTGGCCAGCAGGCCGGCGGCCAGCAGCACGCCCGGGTTGCTGGTGTTGGTGCAGCTGGTGATGGCGGCGATCAGCACGTCGCCGTTGCGAACGTCGACGCCGTTGTCGGCCTTGAACACCCGGGCCAGCTTGTCGGCCGGCTGGTTGAACCCATTCTCGGCCACCGGCTTGCTGAACAGCTCGGAGAACTTCTTGCTGAGATGGGTGATCTCGATGCGGTCCTGCGGGCGCTTGGGGCCGGCGAGGCTGGGCGCCACGGTGGACAGGTCGAGCTTGACCACGCTGGTGTAGTCGATCTCGCCGATGGACCTGGGGGCACCTGCGGTGCCGGGCACGCCGAACATCCCCTGCGCCTTGAAGTAGGCCTCGAAGGCCTCGATCTCGGCCTTCGTGCGGCCGGTGCCCTTGAAGTACTCGATCGTGCGCTCGTCGACCGGGAAGAAGCCCATCGTCGCGCCGTACTCGGGCGCCATGTTGGCGATGGTGGCGCGGTCGGGCAGGGCGAGCGTCTTCGTGCCCTCGCCGAAGAACTCGACGAACTTGCCCACCACCTTGTGCTTGCGCAGCATCTCGGTGACGGTGAGCACGAGGTCGGTGGCGGTGACGCCCTCGCGCAGCTTGCCGGTGAGCTCGAAGCCCACGACGTCGGGCGTCAGGAAGTACACCGGCTGGCCCAGCATGCCGGCCTCGGCCTCGATGCCGCCCACGCCCCAGCCGACGACGCCGATGCCGTTGATCATCGTCGTGTGGCTGTCGGTGCCCACCAGGCTGTCCGGGTAGTACACGGCGTCCTTGCCCTTGCCGGCCCTGTGCACCCCGCGCGCGAGGTACTCGAGGTTGACCTGGTGCACGATGCCGAAGCCCGGGGGCACGACGCCGAAGGTGTCGAAGGCCTGCATGCCCCACTTCATGAACTCGTAGCGCTCCTGGTTGCGCTCGAACTCGAGCTTCATGTTCAGGTCGAGGGCCTTCTTGTTGCCGAAGTGGTCGATCATCACGCTGTGGTCGACCACCAGGTCCACCGGCACCAGCGGCTCGATCGTCTTCGGGTTCTTGCCCATCTCGGCGGCCACGTTGCGCATCGCCGCCAGGTCGGCCAGCAGCGGCACGCCGGTGAAGTCCTGCAGCACGACGCGGGCGACGACGAACGGGATCTCGTCGACGCGCTCGGCGATGGGCTTCCAGTTGGCGAGCTGCTCGACGTGCTCCTTGGTGACCTTCTTGCCGTCGCAGTTGCGCAGCACGCTCTCCAGCACGATGCGGATGCTCACCGGCAGGCGGTTCACGTTCGGGAACTGCCGGGCCAGCGCGGGCAGCGAGTAGAGCTGCCCCTCCTTGCCGGAGGCGGTCTGGAAGGTCTTCAGGGTCTTGGCGAAGGCGTGGGGCATGAGACGGTCCTCGGGGTACGTCGGGGAGGGGTGGAGTGTGGTGGGCGGGCTGTCGGCGGGCTTGCGGCGGGGGCGGCCAGGCTCAGGCCGGCTGGGGGACGAGCAGCTTGAGGCCCTTGAAGTAGTCGCGGTAGAAGCCGGTGTCGCGCGTGAGCAGCGCCTGGCACTGCAGCAGCGCGTGGGCGCCGATCAGGAAGTCGGGCACGCTGCGCGGGCCGGGGCCGGGCTCGCCGGCCGCGCGCCGGCGCTCCTGGTAGCGGCGCTGCATCTCGCCGGCGCGCGCCGCCGAGCGGAACTCCAGAGCCGAGAAGCGGATGCCGGCGCCCTCCAGCGCATCGACCATCTCCGAGCCGTGGCCGAGCCCGGCCACGACCTCGGCGATGACCACCTCGCAGGCGACCACCGGGCCGGCGGCGAGGGCGTCGCGCAGCGCGGTCTCCGCCGGGCGGGCCAGCGCGCCGCCGCCCAGCAGATCGACCAGCACCGAGCTGTCGACGGCAATCACTTGCGGCGCTCGCTCGGCGGGCGGTCCCACTCGGGAATCGGATCGCCGGGGGCGCGGCCGCGCAACTCGCGCATCACGTCGTCGGTGGTCATGCCGGCGGGCAGCTTGAAGCGGCCACGCAGGCGCGAGATGGCGTCGTCGACGTCCTTGCGCAGGATGATGCGTCCGCCCTCGACCTCGACCTTGAGCTTGGTGCCCTTGACCAGGCCGAGCGCGTCGCGGGCGGCCTTGGGCAGCGTGATCTGGCCGCGCTCGGCAACGGTGGCGTCCATGTGGCGAACTCCAATCTGCGCGATTGAGTATGTATCGAATATACATACTTCGACCGGCGGACGCAAGGCAGCGCACGCCCGGCCCCCTCGATTGCCCGCGCTGGACGCTGGCCGGCGCCGGCCGCACACTCGGCGGCGATGATCTTCGAGCTGCCCCCCGCGCCACACCATTTCACCCCCGAGCACGAGGCCTTTCGCACGAGCGTGCGCGAGTTCGTCCGCCGCGAGATCGAGCCGCACGCCGCTGCCTGGGACGAGGCCGGCAGCTTCCCGCGCGAGCTGTACCGCAAGGCGGCCGCGCTCGGCCTGCTGGGCATTGGCTACCCCGAGGAGTACGGCGGCACGCCGGCCGACACGATGTTCGCCGTGATCGCGGCCGAGGAGATCGCGCGCGCCGGCTCGGGCGGCGTGCAGGCCTCGCTCGGCTCGCTGCACATCGGGTTGCCGCCGGTGCTGGCGCTGGGCAGCGCCGAACTCAAGGCGCGGGTCGTGCCGCCGGTGCTGCGCGGCGAGAAGATCGCCGCGCTGGCCATCACCGAGCCCGGCGGCGGCAGCGACGTCGCGGCCTTGCGGACGCGCGCGGTGCGCGACGGCGACCACTACGTCGTCGATGGCGAGAAGACCTTCATCACGAGCGGGATGCGGGCCGACTTCATCACCGTGGCCGTGCGCACCGACCCCGCCGGCCGCGGTGCCGGCGGCATCTCGCTGCTGCTGGTGGAGGGCGCCACGCCCGGCCTCGAGCGCACGGAGCTCAGGAAGACCGGCTGGTGGGCCAGCGACACCGCGCACCTGCGCTTCAGCGGCTGCCGCGTGCCCGCCGCCCACCTGCTGGGCGAGGAAGGGCAGGGCTTCAAGGCCATCCTGCGCAACTTCAACCACGAGCGGCTGGTGATGGCGGCGAGTGCCGTCGGCTACGCGATGGCCTGCACCGAGGAGGCGCTCGGCTGGGCGCGCGAGCGCCGCACCTTCGGCCGCGCGCTGGTGGAGCACCAGGTGATCCGCCACAAGCTCGTCGACATGGTGCGCCACGCCGAGGCTGCGCGCGCCGTCGTCCACGACCTGGCCTGGCGCCTTCTGCACGAGGCCGGCGACGAGGCGGCGCTGGTGGCGCGCACCTGCCTGGCCAAGATCCAGGCCACGCAGGCGATGGAGTTCTGCACCAAGGAGGCGGTGCAGATCCTCGGCGGCATGGGCTACATGCGAGGCAGCAAGAGCGAGCGCCTGTACCGCGAGGTGAAGGTGATGGTGATCGGCGGCGGGTCGGAGGAGGTCATGAAGGACCTTGCCGCGCGCCAGCTCGGCCTGTGAGCGGCGGCGCTGCAGGCCCGGCCGCGATGGCGCCTGTGCCCGGACACGGCCCCGACCCAAGGGGGCCGCGCGTCGGGCTGCTCGTGCCGGGCGACCGCTCGTGTCCCACCGTGCCGGCCTTCGTGCAGGGCCTGGCCGGACTCGACCGCCGGGCGGGCCGTTACCTCGCGCGCGGCGCCCCAGCGGTGGCGCGTGTGCCGGCCGGGTCGCGCACGGCCTGCAGCGTTTCACCCTGCTAGCACACCCCCGCAATCCCCGGCCGCAGCGCCCGCAAGCGCGCCGCGCCAGCATCGGGGCCCATGAGCACCCGGGCCCTCGTCTGGTTCAAGCGCGACCTGCGGCTGGCCGATCACGCGCCGCTGGCCGCCGCCGCGGCCTGCGACGAGGCGCTGGCGCTGTACGTGATCGAGCCCGGGTGGCTCGCGAGCCCGGAGTTCGATCCGCAGCACCAGGCCTTCGCGCTGGCGTGCCTCGCGCCGCTGCGCGCGGCGCTGGCCGCCCGCGGCCTGCCGCTCGTCGTGCGCCACGGGCCGCTGCCGCAGGTGCTGGACGAACTGCGGCGCGCCTTCGCCTTCACGCACCTCTTCAGCCACGAGGAGACCGGGCCGCTGTGGACCTGGGACCGCGACAAGCGCGTGGCGGCCTGGTGCCGCCGCGAAGGCGTCGCGTGGCAGGAACTGCCGCAGACCGGCGTCGTGCGCCGGCTGCGGTCGCGCCAGGGCTGGGCCGGTCGCTGGCAGCGGCGCATGGACGCGCCGGCCGTCGCCGCGCCCGCGGCCTGGCGCGGCGTGCGCGGCCCGCTCGCGGAGGCGGCCGCCGCGCCGCTGCCCACGCCGGCCGGCCTGGGCCTGGCCGCCGCGCGGCCGCTGCCGCCCGCTGGCGAGGAGGCCGCCGCGGCCACGCTCGACGGCTTCCTGGCCGCGCGCGGCCGCGAGTATCGGCGCACGCTGTCCAGCCCGCTCGAGGCCGAGGCCGGCTGCAGCCGGCTGTCGGCGCATCTCGCCTTCGGCGCGCTGTCGATGCGGCAGGTGCACCAGGCCACCGAGGCGCGCATCGCGGCGCTGAAGCGGGACGCGGCGGCCGGGGTCGACCCCGAGGCGCGCTCGTTCGCCTACCACCTGCGCGGCTTCGCCGGCCGGCTGCGCTGGCACTGCCACTTCATGCAGAAGCTCGAGGACGAGCCGCAGATCGAGCAGCGCAACTTCGCCCGCGCCTGCGATGGCCTGCGCGAGGACGCGTTCGACCGCGCCCGCTTCGAGGCCTGGTGCGAGGGCCGCACCGGCTACCCGATGGTCGACGCCTGCATGCGGCAGCTGCGCGCGACGGGCTGGCTCAACTTCCGCATGCGCGCGATGCTCGTCAGCTTCGGGGCCTACCATCTGTGGCTGCACTGGCGCGAGCCGGGGCTGTTTCTCGCGCGGCAGTTCCTCGACTTCGAGCCCGGCATCCACTGGAGCCAGATGCAGATGCAGAGCGGCACCACCGGCATCAACACGCTGCGCATCTACTCGCCGGCCAAGCAGCAGCGCGACCACGACCCCGGCTTCGCCTACATCCGGCGCTGGGTGCCCGAGTACGGCACGCCGGCCTATCCGGCCCCGGTGGTCGACGAGCGCAGCGCGCTGGCGCGGGCCAAGGAGCGGCTGTACGGCCTGCGCCGCACCGCCGACGCGCGCGCCGAGGCCGACGCCATCCAGCAGCGCCACGGCTCGCGCAAGAGCGGCCTGCCGCCCAGCGGCGCTCGGGCCCAGGCCGGCCGCAAGCGGGCGGCCGCCGCGGCGGGCGGGTCTGGCGGACCCGGCACGCAACGCCAGCCCGACCTGTTCGCGTCGCTGCCCGCGGAGGGCGACGAGTGAGCGCCGCGCGCTCCGGCGGCGGGGGCTTCGCCGGCAACAAGGCCGCGTTGCCGAGCAAGCCCTGCGTGCACTGCGGCCGGCCGATGAGCTGGCGCAAGGCCTGGGCAAAGAACTGGGACGCGGTGAAGTACTGTTCCGAAGCCTGCCGACGCGGCAAGGTGCCGCGCGCGCCCGCCGTGGGGCCCGCGCGATGAGCCGCGCCGCGACGGCGCCGCTGCGCCACCTCGTCCTCGTGCTCGGCGACCAGCTCGACGTCGACGCGGCCGCCTTCGACGGCTTCGATCCCGCGCAGGACGCAGTGTGGATGGCGGAGGTGGCCGAGGAGTCCACGCACGTCCCGTCGTCGCAGATGCGCACGGCCTTCTTCCTGAGCGCGATGCGCCACTTCGCCGCCGAGCTGCGCGCGCGCGGCCGGCCGCTGCACTACCGCGCCCTCGACGACGAGGGCAACCTCGGCACGCTCGCGGCCGAGCTGCGGCAGGCGGTGGCCGCGCTGCGCCCGCGCGCGCTGGTGATGACCGCGCCCGGGGAGTGGCGCGTGCTGGCCGCGCTGCGCGAGGCGGCCGCCGCCGAGGGCCTGGAGCTCGACGTGCGCGAGGACCGCCACTTCCTGTCCACCGTGCGCGAGTTCCGCGCCCACGCCCAGGGCCGCAAACAGCTGCGGATGGAGTTCTTCTACCGCGAGATGCGGCGCCGCCACGGCGTGCTGATGGACGCGGCCGACCCGTCGCAGCCCGAGGGCGGGCAGTGGAACTTCGACGCCGACAACCGCGAGAGCTTCGGCCGCGGGGGCCCGGGCGCGGTGCCGCCGCCGCGCCGCTTCGAGCCCGACCCCATCACGCGCGACGTGCAGGCCCTCGTGCGTGCGCGCTTCGCGGGCCACCCCGGCCGCTGCGACGACTTCGGCTGGCCGGTCACGCGCGCGCAGGCGCTCGAGGCGCTCGACGCCTTCGTCCGCGAGCGCCTGCCCGAGTTCGGCCGCTGGCAGGACGCGATGTGGCCCGGCGAGCCGTGGCTGTGGCACGCGCACCTCGCGGCCGCACTCAACGTGAAGCTGCTGCACCCGCGCGAGGTGGTGGCCGCGGCCGAAGCCGCCTACCGCGCCGGGCGCGTGGGGCTGGCCAGCGCCGAGGGCTTCATCCGCCAGGTGCTCGGCTGGCGCGAGTACGTGCGCGGCATCTACTGGACGCAGATGCCCGGCTACCTCGAGCGCAACGCGCTCGGCGCCGCGGCCCCGCTGCCGGCCTTCTACTGGAGCGGCAGCACCGACATGGCCTGCCTGGCCGACGCCATCGGCCAGACGCTGCGCCTGGGCTACGCGCACCACATCCAGCGCCTGATGGTGACGGGCCTGTACGCGCTGCTGCTGGGCGTGCGGCCGCAGGAGGTGCACGCCTGGTACCTCGGCGTCTACGTCGACGCGGTGGAGTGGGTGGAACTGCCCAACACGCTGGGCATGAGCCAGTACGGCGACGGCGCGCGGCCCGGGGAGCCCGCTGCCGGAAGCGGCCCGATGGCGAGCAAGCCCTATGCGGCCAGCGGCAAGTACATCGAGCGCATGAGCGGCGGCAGCCTGTGCGCGCGCTGCCGCTACCGCCCGGCCGAGCGCACCGGCGAGCGCGCCTGCCCGTTCACCACGCTGTACTGGGACTTCCTGCTGCGCCACGAGGCGCGGCTCGCGGCCAACCCGCGCATGGTGATGCAGGTGAAGAACCTCGCGCGGCTGACCGACGACGAGCGGGCGCGCATCCGCGCGCAGGCTGCGGCGCACCGCGCGGCGGTCGGCGCGGGGTGATGGCGCAGGGTGATGGCGCAGGGTGATGGCGGGGGATCGCGGGTGAGGGCAGGTCAGGGCGGAGTGACGACGTGGTGATCGGGTGGTGATCACGTGGTGATGGCCGCTCCCGCCGCCTTTGCGTACGAGCCCACGCCCGCCGCGGCGCAGGCGCGGCTCGAGGCCGTGGATCCGGCGGCCTACGCGCGCTCGCGCAACCACCTCGACGGCGCGGTCACCGGCCTCGGCCCCTACATCACCCACGGCCTGCTCGGCCTGCCCGAGGTGCGCGACCACCTCGTCGCGCGCCACCGGCTGCACCCTGGGCACAAGCTGCTGTTCGAGCTGGCCTGGCGCGAGTACTTCCGCCACGTCTGGCAGCACGAGGGCGAGGGCATCCTCGAGTCGCTGCACGAAGGCCCGCTGCCAGAGTCGGCCTACGCGCGCGAGCTGCCCGCCGACCTGCGCGGCGGCTGCACCGGCGTGCCGGCCGTAGACCGTGCGGTGCGCCAGCTCCACGCCACCGGCACGCTGCACAACCATGCCCGGATGTGGCTGGCGTCGTACACCGTGCACCTGCGGCGCGTGCACTGGCGCGCCGGCGCCGACTGGATGCTCGGCCACCTGCTCGACGGCGACCTGGCGAGCAATCACCTCTCGTGGCAGTGGGTGGCCGGCACCGCGAGCGCCAAGCCCTACCTGTTCAACGCCGACAACGTGGCGCGCTACGCGCCGTCGTCGTGGCACAGCCCCGGCACCGTGATCGACACCGGCTACGACGCACTCGACGACATCGCGCGCGGCCGCCGGCCGCCGCCCGTGCGCCGCGCCGCGCAGGGCGCGCTCGACCTGGGCGCACTGCCCGACGGGGAGCCCGCGTGCCACGGCGCGCCGCCCGGGCGCTGGGCGGCGGCCTTCCACCGCCCCGACCCGGCCGCCGTGGCCGGCGCCGACGTCTGGCTGATGCACCCCTGGCACCTGGCCGACCCGCCGCCGCCCGCGCCCGGCGCGCCGCCGTGGCGCGTGGTGGCCGTGCTCGACGACGACCATCACGCGCGCTGGCCCTGGAGCGAGCGGCGCTGGGACTTCGTCGCCGCGCGGATGGTCGAGGCGGCGTCGCTGCGCTGGGCGGCGCCCGCGGCCGACCTCGCGCGGGCGCTCGACGCCGCGCGCGCCGTGCACGGTGTCGACGACCCGCACCTGGGTGCCGCCCTGCGCTGCGCACCGTACTCGAGCCTGGCGCCGGCGCCGCGCCTGCACCCGCCGCCGGCCCGGCGCTGCCGCTCGTTCTCGGCCTACTGGGCCGCGGTGACGGGTGCGGCAGCACGCCGCTGAGCGGCGCACGGGCAGAGCCCGAAGGGCCGCAAGCCCGCCGCCGCGCCGGCTCGAGGCTCGGCCGCGCTGCGGATAGCATCGGCCCGAGCCGCAGGCGGCCGCACGACATGCAGCGGCGCGCCTGCCACCACGGGGGAATCCGGCCATGGCAACGAGGGTGACGCTCCACGCGACGGGCAACGTGCCGGACGGCATGGCCGGTGCGCCGGCCGCATCCGTGCCACGCCTCGACCCACCGCCGGGCGGGCCGTGGCGACGCCCCACGCCCGCGCGCCGCCGGCTCGCCGCCGCGCTCGTCGCCGCCCTCGTGGCCGCGCTCGTGGCCGTGGTCGGCGGCACCGCCCAGGGCCAGGGCGCCGACCTCGCCCCCTTCCCGGCCGCGGAGGCGGGCATGCAGCGCTTCGTCCTGCGCGTGCCGCCCGTGTCCGACGAGGACGCGCGCCGCGTGCAGCTGCTCGTGGGCCGCACGATCGAGATCGACTGCAACCGCCACGCGCTGGGCGCGAGCGTGGAACGCCGCACCGTGCCCGGCTGGGGCTACGACTACCTCGTCGTCGCCGCGCTCGGCCCGGCCGCATCGACCCGCATGGCCTGCCCGCCGGGCGAGCCCACCCGACGCCAGTTCGTCCCCGCGCGAGCGCCCGAGCTGGACGCCCTGCGCTACAACCCGCGCCTGCCGCTGGTGATCTACGTGCCGGCGGGCAGCGAAGTGCGCTATCGCGTCTTCAGCGCCGGGCCGGAGCAGGCGGCGGCGGTGGAGTAGGGGCGGCAGGGCGCCTGGGCGCGCCGCCCGCAACCCGACCCATCTGCCCGGCCCGGGCGACGAGCCCCCCCCCAGCGCTGTAAGGGGAATCCAGTGATTCCGCGGACGGATGACGAGATCCGCGCTGGGCTTGTCCAGTTGCGGACCATGGCACTGCAACGGACCCAGCCACTGGAACCGACGCGAAGGTCGCCAAGACATCAAGCAATCCCCTGCGAAGCTTGCCGTGCGCGGCAGGCGAGCCGCAGGACCGAAGGCAAGCAACCGATTGGATCGAGATCCCTGGTGGTCCTTGGCGATGAGACGGTGTCGATCGACAGCGTTGCCAGACCGCCTCTTTCAGCCGCCATGACCATCAGCAGCGACGAGCGCGCGTTCTTTGTTGCCATGGGCGAACGCATCGCCTCTTTGCGCAAGGCGCGCAACCTGACCCAGACCCAGCTGGCCGAGGCGCTGGGCGTCACCCAGCAGACGGTGCAGGCCTACGAGGCCGGTAGCCGGCGCATCCCGGTGTCGGCGCTGCCGGTGGTGGCGCGCACGCTGTCGGTGTCGCTGATGGTGTTGTTCGGCGAAGAGCAGGAGAAGGGGGAGAAGGCCACAGCCCGCAAGCGCGGGCCGGTGCCGCAGTGGCAGCAGCACATCGAGGCCATCGCGCGTCTGCCGCGCAGCCGCCAGCAGTTCGTGGCCGAGATGCTGCGCAATGTGCTTGGTGAAGGTGCCGCGCGGTGACGGCGCTGCAGACCCTGGCCCCCGAGGCGATCACACTGCGCATCGCCACGGTGCGCAGCCAGCGCGTGATCGTGGACGCCGACCTGGCCGCGCTCTACGGTGTGGAGACCAAGCGTTTCAACGAGGCCGTCAAGCGCAACCTGGCCAAGTTCCCGGCCGATTTCATGTTCACCCTCACGGCCGAGGAGTTCGCCGCTTTGTGGTCGCAATTTGCGACCTCAAACGACCAGGCCGCCACCTCGCCCGGGCGCGGCGGCCGGCGCTATGCGCCGCGCGTGTTCACCGAGCATGGCGCGCTGATGGCCGCCACCATCCTCAACAGCCCGCGCGCCGTCGAAGTCTCGGTGTACGTGGTGCGGGCCTTCGTGCGGATGCGCGAGCTGGCGGCCACGCATGGCGACATGGCCAAGCGGCTCGATGAGCTGGAGCAGAAGACCGAGGCGCTGGCCATGAGCCACGACACCTTCAGCCGCAACACCCGCAGTCAGCTCAAACAGGTCTTCGACGCGCTGCGCGAACTCATGACGCCGCCCGATCCGCCCAAGCGGCCTATCGGCTTCGTCACGCCAGAGGACAAGAGCAAGAAGGCGAAGGGTTGATGTCGGCCGACCCCCTTCAGCTCAGCAAGTTCTTGAGCTTCGTCCTGCGCAACAAGCCCGATGCCATCGGCTTGACCTTGGACCCGCAAGGCTGGGCCAGCATTGACGAGCTGATCCAGAGGGGCAATGCCGCTGGCACACAGTTCGATCAAGACGACCTGCGGCAGGTTGTCGAGACCAGCGACGAGAAGCGGTTCTCCATCTCGGCCGACGGCCTGCGCACCCGCGCCGCCCAAGGCCACTCGGTTACCGTCGAACTTGTTCTATCGCCTCAAGAACCACCGCTCGTGCTGTACCACGGGACTGCATCGCGATTCGTCGAATCGATCCTGTCTGCCGGGTTAAAGCCGCAGGCTCGCCAGCAGGTTCACTTGTCCGCAGACGCAGCAACCGCGCACCGCATGGGCCAGCGTCATGGCAAGCCAGTCATCTTCAAGATCGAAGCCCTTCGCATGCACGCCCTGGCAGCGCTCAACGTCAAGAAGCCGACCATCGACGCCCAGATGCCACCGCTGTAGTGGCAACGTCCGAAGCCCGGCATATACAGATCAGGGACTTACAGCGGTTGGTGTCGAACTCGGAGGCGTGGCACCCGCACGCGCTGGCGCGCGCTGACGCCGATGTTGATTCGACCGGCATAGTGCAGCCATTCGGCCGGTATCCTTGTCGGTTACGTCATTCAATAACCGAACGGGAGCACGTCTTGGCCACCAAGAAGAGCGCAGCCACGCCGCAAAGCCAAACCACCGACTACCAGCACGCCCAGCAGGCCACTCAGCGCCCTGATGTCGGCGTGCAGGACCAGTTCAACACCAGGAAGCCGCCGAAGACCTACCGCTACGACAGCAGCCTGGACCCGGCGCTGAGCTGGGACGAGAACCGCGACCGCGACCTGGCCGAATGGCTGCTGGGCCTGGTGCAGCGGTGCGCCACCGAAGGCGAGGCGGCGGTGTTCGCCGCGCCACAGGTGTGGGCCGGCGGTGGCGTGCAGGTGCAGTCGCTGAAGGCGGCGGCCGACCTGCTGCAGGCGCTGAGCCAGCCCTTCCTGAACTGGACCGGAAAGGCCGAGCGCCACCAGATTTCAGTGCCCACGGTGCCGCTGTTCGTGCACGAGCGGCACTCGACCAAGGCCATCTTGGAAGGCATCAAGCACCGCAAGGCCAAGGGCACCACCTACGACCTGTTCGGCGACGGCGGCGGGCTGGACGTGACCGACAAGCTCGATGCCTACGAGCACAAGGGACCGTGGCAGAACCGAATGATTCTCGGGGACAGCCTGCAGGTGATGAATTCGCTGCTGGAGTTCGAGGGTCTCGGCGGCCAGGTGCAAATGGTGTACATGGACCCACCGTACGGGGTGAAGTTCGGTTCGAACTTTCAGCCCTTTGTCAGAAAGACAAAGGTTGAAGACGGGAAGGATACAGACCTTACTCGTGAACCGGAAATGGTCAAAGCGTACCGTGACACTTGGGAGCTCGGCCTGCACTCCTATCTGAGTTACTTGCGGGACCGAGTTTTATTGTCCAAGGAGCTGTTGGCTCAGTCCGGAAGCATGTTTGTTCAGATTTCCGACGACAATCTTCATCATGTGAAGGAAGTGCTTGATGAAGTATTTGGTGCGGCAAATTGCATTTCTGTAATTACCGTCAAGAAGACTGGAGGGCAGACTACGAGCCTGTTGCCGCCAGTCTCTGACTTCATTCTTTGGTATGCGAAAGACATATCGATGGTGAAGTTCAGGCAACCTTTTTCGCTAATGAAGGCAAAGGAAGGACGGAGCACTGGGGAGCGTTACGACCAAGCGCTTCTTCCAAGCGGCGAAGTCGTACCTGCAGGCTCGCTGGAGGATGTTCCAGAAGGAACGCGATTCTTCAGGCTTGTGACACTTTCGTCCAACCGCCCAGCAAAGGAGCACGAGAAAGTGCCCTTTGACTTTGAGGGTAGGACTTTTTATCCGCCAGCAAACAGAACTTGGACGACTACGAAGGAGGGATTTGAGCGGCTCGCAAAAGCGGGACGTGTGCGCGCGGGCGACAAGAGTCTCAACTACATTAAATTCCTGGATGACTTTCCGGCGAATCCAATCGGAAACCTTTGGGACGACGTTGCTGGGGCGTCTGACAAGTTATACGTGGTGCAGACCTCTGTTCGGGTTCTGCAACGGTGCATTTTGATGGCCACCGACCCGGGCGACCTGGTGCTTGACCCTACGTGCGGCTCCGGAACCTCCGCGTTTGCGGCGGAAACATGGGGGCGGCGCTGGATAACGTGCGATACGTCCCGAGTACCGCTGGCATTGGCCAGACAGAGAATGCTAACTGCCACCTTCCCGTACTACGAGCTTAAGGACCCGGCTGCGGGCCCTCAAGGCGGCTTCGTCTATAAGCGAAAGCAGAATCGAAAAGGCGAAGAAGTAGGCGGGCTAATTCCACACATTACTCTGAAATCCATTGCGAATGATGAGCCGCCCGCAACGGAGGTTTTGACGGACCGCCCGGAAGAGAATAAAAAGGTTACGCGGGTGGCAGGCCCGTTTGTCGTTGAAGCCACTATTGCGCCGCCGCAGGTTGTTGAATTGGAGCCTGACCCCGGGGAGAGTGCGGTGCAGAGTCTCGATGCGGCACTTGGTGACGCCGACGCCGCAAACGGCGGCCTGCCCCTGCAAGTAGCCGAACCCGCTGGCCGATACACCGACCCCGCGACGCACATCGAGCGCATGACCCAGGTGCTGCGCCAGTCCAAGACGCTGCGCCTGCCCGGCAACCGTGAACTGGTGCTGGCCGACATCCGCCGCATGACCGACAGCGACGCCATCCATGCTGAAGGACTGGACGCCGAAGGCAACCGCATCGCCGTGGTCTTCGGCCCCGAGGACGGCGCCATCTCGTCCGACGTGGTGTTCGAGGCCGCCCGCGAGGCCTACTTCCTGAAGTTCCCGCACCTGTACTTCTTCGGCTTCGCCATCCAGGCCAAAGCTCGCGAGCTGCTGGAAGACCGCGCCAAGCTGCGCGTGCCCTGCACCTACGTCACGGTGACACCGGACGTGGCCATGAGCGACCTGCTGAAGACCAGCCGCGCCAGCGAAATCTTTTCAGTCACCGGCCTGCCCGACGCCGTGGTGCGCAAGGCCGGCAAGAAGAACGAAGACGGTGCGGACCTGTGGGAAGTCGAGCTGCGCGGCCTGGACATCTTCAACCCCGCCACGATGGACCAGGAGGACATCCCCGCGCAGAACCTGCCGGCGTGGATGCTGGACACCGACTACGACGGCATGTGCTTCTACGCCACCCAGGTCTTCTTCCCCAAGACGGCCGCGTGGGACAACCTGCAGAAGTCGCTGAAGGCCGAGTTCGACCCGTCGGTGTGGGAGCACCTGGCCGGCACCGTGAGCGAGCCCTTCCCCATCGGCCCGAAGCGCCGTGTGGCGGTGAAGGTCATCGACGAGCGGGGCAACGAGCTGATGCGCGTGCTGGAGGTCAAGCCGTGAGCGAGCCGACCGCGCTGCCGTTCAAGACGACGGCGTACTTCCGGGCCACGCGCGAGCGCGCTGACCGGCAGGCGATTGCGCCGGCATGGATTGCTGGCGTGGTGGCTCGCCCGGAACACGAGGCTGTGCAGGAAGATGGCCGCATCCGCCGCTGGGGCGCCATCGCCGAGGCCGAAGGGCGCATGCTGCGCGTGGTGCTGCTCGCGGACGGCGAGACCGTCCATAACGCATTCTTCGATCGGAGGTTCAAGCCATGAAGATCCGCTACTTCGCCGACACCGACACGCTCTACATCCAGTTCCGCCCGGCGGAAGTGGCCGAGACGCGTGACCTGGACGAAAACACGCTGGCCGAGTACGACGCGCAAGGCCAGCTGTGCGCCATGACGCTGGAACACGCCAGCGCGCGGGCGGACATCCCGCACTTCTCTTACGAGCAGGTGGCGGCCTGATCCAAGCTGTGCGATCGACCCCATTGGCCACACCATGAGCCAGATCAACGCCGTCCCGGCGCCCATCATCAACTCGCCCTACGACGCGCCAGCCTTCCACTGGCACATCGAAGAGGGCAAGCAGCCGGAGAAGCGGCCAGGCCGGCGCCTGGCTTCGTACTTCTTCCGCGTGCCCGACCGCGCGGCGCGCGGGCGCAAGGCCAAGGGCCAGCAGTCGCTGCTGGACGACGCATCCAAGGGCCAGGAATACCTGCTGGACCTGGCCAACCTCATTCGTCAGCGCCTGCGCGAGTGGCGGGAGCGCGACTATGCCGGCGCAACGAAGGTCACGCGGGAACTGCTGGAACTGTGGCGGTCGCCTCACCGCTCGCAGCGGCTGTTCTTCGCCCAGCTCGAAGCGGTGGAGACGGTGCTGTTCCTGGTGGAGGGGCCGGACGACCTGAAGCAGGGCATCAACGTGCCCAGCGACGAGCCGGGCGACGACGCCAAGGCCGAGGGTTACAAGGCCTTCGTGCGCTACGCGCTGAAGATGGCCACGGGCAGCGGCAAGACCACGGTGATGGGCATGCTGTCGGCCTGGTCCATCCTGAACAAGGTGGCGCAGCCGCAGGCCTCGGCCTACTCGGACACGGTGCTCATCGTTTGCCCGAACGTCACCATCCGCGACCGGCTGCGCGAGCTCGACCCCAACCTGGACGAGCTCAGTCTGTACCGCACCCGGCAACTGGTGCCGCTGCACCGCATGCCCGACCTGCGCAAGGGCGAGGTCTTCATCACCAACTGGCACAACCTGGAGCGGCGCGAGCTGACCGACGTGAACGGCACGAAGGCCTTGGTGGTGAAGCGCGGCGTGCCGGTGGAGAAGCTGCGCACCGTGAAGGTGGGCGGCAAGGACGCGGTGACCGAGGCCGACATCCGGCAGCAGGCGCTGACCGGCGCCTTCGACATCCTGCGCGAGCTGCGGGACAACAAGGGCCAGCTCACCGGCTTCGAGGTGAAGGAGGTGCGCTACTACGAGAGCGACACCGCCTTCCTGCGCCGCGTGCTGGGCAACCGCAAGGGGCGCAGCTCGGCCATCCTGGTGATGAACGACGAGGCCCACCACGCCTACCGGCGCGGCAAGCTCGACGCCGAGGACACCTTCGCCATCGACGAGGAAACGGCCGAGGTCGATGCCCGCGAGGCGACGGTATGGATTGAAGGCCTGGACCGCATCAACAAGGCGCTGGGCGGCCGGACCAATGGCGTGCGGCTGTGCGTGGACCTGTCGGCCACGCCGTTCTTCATCCAGGGCAGCGGCAACGAGGTGGGCAAGCCCTTCCCCTGGGTGGTGTCCGACTTCAGCCTGCTGGAGGCCATCGAAGCCGGCCTGGTGAAGATTCCGCAGCTCCCCACGCAGGACATCGGCGGCACCGAGACACCGGCCTACTTCAACGTGTGGCGGTGGGTGCAGGAGATTGCCGAGAAGGAAGGCCACAGCGGCAAGCTGACGCCCGACGTGCTGATGCGCTATGCGACGCAGCCCATCGTGCAACTGGCCGACGAGTGGCGCAAGACGGCCGAGCAGTGGTCAGCGCAGTTCAAGGCCGGCCACCGCAAGACCGACGTGCCGCCAGTCTTCATCATCGTCTGCCGCGACACCGCGCTGGCCAAGGAGCTGTACGACTGGCTGGCCAACGGCAACGCCACCTACGGTGCGGCGCCCGAGCAGTTCCGCAACGCCCCGGGCCGTGAATGGACCGTGCGGGTGGACAGCAAGGTGGCCGAGGACATCGCCGAGGGCGGTGGCAAGAACGACGAGGCGCGGCGCCTGCGCTTCGTGCTGGAGACCATCGGCAAGACCGGCTGGCCGGGCAACAAGGTGCCCGAAGAGTATGTGGCCATGGTCGAGAAGCACAACCGCAAGGCCCTGGAGGACGACCGAAACGACGAGGGAAGCGGCCTGGTGACCATCGACGCCAGCGTGCCGCCCGGCCGCGAGGTGCGCTGCATCATCAGCGTGGCCATGCTGTCCGAGGGCTGGGACGCCACGACCGTGACGCACGTGGTGGGCTTGCGCCCCTTCGGTTCGCAACTGCTGTGCGAGCAGGTGGTCGGCCGGGCGCTGCGGCGCACGTCCTACGCGGTGGACGAGGCCACCGGCTTCTTCCGCGAGGAGACCGCCAAGGTCTTCGGCGTGCCCTTCGAGCTCATCCCGTTCAAGGTGGAGGGCGGCGCCCAGCAGCCGCCATCACCGCCGGCCAACCAGATTTACGCCGTGCAGGCCAAGGCGCAGTACGAGCTGGGCTTTCCGGTGGTGGAAGGGTACGCCGATCCCGGCGTGACCCGCCTGACCATGGACTGGCCCAAGGTGCCGACCTTGGAGCTGAACCCCATGACGGTGCCCGACGTGACGCTGATGAAGGGGTTGACCACGCAGGACGGCGCCTTGGCGGCCTACGGCCCAGGCGCGGCGGACGTGGTGAACCTGGAGCAGTGGCGCGCCAAGGTGCGGGTGCAGCAGGTGGCCTTCACCATGGCCAAGGTGCTGACGCAGCAGTGGCTGGCCGACCGTGGCGATGTCATCCCAACGCACCGGCTGTTCCCGCAACTGCTGGGCTACACGACCCGGTTCCTGGCCGAGAAGCTGAAGCTGTCGGGCAACCGGGCGCCGCAGGACGTGGCACTGAACCCGTACTTCCAGCAGGCGGTGGGCATCCTGTTCGACTCGCTGATGCCGGTGGACGAGAGCGGCAAGACGCAGGAGCGGCCCATCATCACGCCGGGGCCGGCGGGCGAGCGCTCGACGCGGCATGTCGAGTTCTTCACCGGCCGGCAGCCCTGGCCGGTGCAGAAGTGCCACCTGAACGCCATCGTGGCGGACACGAAGACCTGGGAGCAGGCGGCGGCCACGGCCCTGGACGCCCACGAGGGCGTCGCCAAGTGGGTCAAGAACGACCACCTGGGCTTCATCGTGCCGTACCGCAAGGACGGCATCCGCCGACGCTACCTGCCGGACTTCATCGTGGACCTGACGACGGGCGTGCGACTGATGGTCGAAGTGAAGGGCCAGCCCGGCGACGCCGAGGTGAAGGCCCAGGCCGCGCACCGCTGGTGCACCGCGGTCAACAACGACGGGCGCTTCGGCCGGTGGAGCTATCACATCGTCCGGCAGCCGCCGGACCTGATGAAGCTGCTGGACAAGCTGACCGGCGTCATCTGAAAGGCATGGCACCGCATTGTCCCGTCGCCCAGCGTACAACTCATGTCGGATTCAACCGCAGGGTGCGCGCGTTGCGAGGTCAGGTCACGGATTCAGGCAAGCGTAAGTTCATCAACCCCGCGGAGATGTTCCAAACCAGTGGTACGGGAAGCGGGGGTAGGCAGATATGACCACCCCAGACGAAAACGGGCCCCCCCGCCCCCCGGCCAGGTGCCCCGCGCCCGCCGTGGCGGTTGAGCCGTCAGCCGCCCAGCATCGTGGCGAGCAGGCCGACCGCGAAGTAGCCCATCACCGCCGCGATCGCCACCGTCTCGACCACGCGCACGCGCTGCGCCGACGCCGGCGCCCAGTCGGACATGCGCTGCCCTTGCAGGGCAGGCGTGCCGACGGCGTCGGCAGCCCGGGCGTTGCCGGCCTGCGGCAGGAAACGGGCGGTCGTGGGAAGAAAACGCGGCGCGGCGTGTGCGCCCAGCGAACGCCTGATGAACTCGAGCATGATTCCCCTTTCGATGTGGTCACACGACGAAAGAGAAGGCTTGGCATGACGACACACGGTGTGGTGCTGCCGGCAGCCCCGCTGGCGTGGCGCCTGTCGGCGCGGTAGCCCGGAAGCTTTGCGTCGCCGCCTTTCGACGGGTTTGCCCTTCTCGCCGTCCGCTTCGTAACGAACAACGTAGCAACTGTAAGTCGTTGTAACGGTTCGTGGAAGCCCTCCGCGCCAGCGCTCGGTGAACTTCGTCACGCGGCACGTGCCCTCCTGGCCCGGCGGCGGGCTTTGCCGCCGGCCTTGCGACAATCCGGGCCGTACTTCGTAACCACCCGCGACCGGGCGCCGGTCCTGCCATGTCCAACCACATCCTGCAGTCCATCCCCGTCGGCGAGCGCGTCGGCATCGCCTTCTCGGGCGGCCTGGACACCAGCGCCGCCGTGCACTGGATGCGCGCCAAGGGCGCCATCCCCTGCGCCTACACCGCCCACCTCGGCCAGCCCGACGAGAGCGACTACGACGACATCCCGCGCCGCGCCAGGGCCTACGGCGCCGAGATCGCGCGCCTCGTGGACTGCCGCGCGCAGCTGGTGGCCGAGGGCATCGCCGCCATCCAGAGCGGCGCCTTCCACATCAGCACCGGCGGCCAGACCTACTTCAACACCACGCCGCTCGGGCGCGCCGTCACCGGCACCGCGCTGGTGGTGGCCATGCGCGAGGACGGCGTCAACATCTGGGGCGACGGAAGCACCTACAAGGGCAACGACATCGAGCGCTTCTACCGCTACGGGCTGCTGGCCAACCCGTCGCTGCGCATCTACAAGCCCTGGCTCGACCAGCGCTTCATCGACGAGCTCGGCGGCCGCAAGGAGATGAGCGAGTACCTCATCGCCAACGGCTTCGACTACAAGATGTCGGTCGAGAAGGCCTACAGCACCGACAGCAACATGCTCGGCGCCACGCACGAGGCCAAGGACCTTGAGTTCCTGAACAAGGGCCTCACGATCGTCAACCCGATCATGGGCGTGGCCTTCTGGAAGCCCGAGGTCGAGGTGAAGGCCGAGGCGGTGGCGGTGCGCTTCGAGGAGGGCGTGCCGGTGGCGCTGAACGGGCGCACTTTCGGCTCGGATGCGGCCTCGATGGTGGACCTCTTCGCCGAGGCCAACGCCATCGGCGGCCGCCACGGCCTGGGCATGTGCGACCAGATCGAGAACCGCATCATCGAGGCCAAGAGCCGCGGCATCTACGAGGCGCCGGGCATGGCGCTGCTGCACATCGCCTACGAGCGCCTGGTCACCGGCATCCACAACGAGGACACGATCGAGCAGTACCGCGCCAACGGCCGGCGCCTGGGCAAGCTGCTCTACCACGGCCGCTGGTTCGACCCGCAGGCGCTGATGCTGCGCGAGACCGCGCAGCGCTGGGTGGCGCGCGCCGTCACCGGCGAGGTGTGGCTCGAGCTGCGCCGCGGCAACGACTGGAGCCTGCTCGACACGCAGAGCCCCAACCTCACCTACCACCCCGAGCGGCTGACGATGGAAAAGGGCGAGGGCGCGTTCACCCCGGCCGACCGCATCGGTCAGCTGGCGATGCGCGCGCTGGACATCGCCGACACGCGCGACAAGCTCGCGGTGTACTCCCGAGCCGGGCTGCTGGGGGGCGGGGAGGGGGCGGGGTGGCCGCTGCTGGGGGATGGAGGGGGGGTGAGGTGAAGGGGGTCACGCGGCGAGTGCGATCACTCCGCCGGCCACCAACCTACCCACCTCGACCCCGTTCCAGTTCACCAGCGGGACATCCGCGAACGACCGCAGGAACCCGGCCTCGGCGTCGTCCGCCCGCAGGTGCCGCAGCAGCAGCGCCGCCATCACCACCTCGGCCGCGCGTGCGGTGTTGCCGTCGTCCATCTTGATCGCGATGCCCAGGCCGCGGTCGGGCAGTGCGGCGCAGTACATGCCCTCGGCGCCCACCTTGCAGAACACGCGCTCGCCCACGCGCTGCATCACGCGCGAGTCGAAGCGGCCGGTGCCGGCCACCATCTGCGGTGCGGCGGCCACGGCGCGGCGCAGGCGGCGCGCGGCGGCAGCGTGCGCGGGGGCCAGGCCCTGGCCGGTGGCCACGCGCGCGAAGGCCAGCGCCAGGTGGCGCAGCGGGATCGCGAAGGTGGGGATCGAGCAGCCGTCGGTGCCGCGGGCGGCATGGTCGAGGTCGAAGCCGGTGCTGGATGCCAGGGCGGCCGTCACCTCGCGCATCACGGGGTGGTCGGGGCGCACGTAGCCGCGCACGAACTCGCGCGGCTCTCGGCCGGCGTGCCGCGCCATCAGGCAGCCCAGGCAGGCAAACCCGGCGTGCTTGCCCGAGCAATTGTTGTGCAGCGCGCTCGGCTGCAGGCCGGCCGCGGCCAGCGCCTTCAGCGCGCCGTCGTGGTAGGGCCAGTGCGCGCCGCACTCCAACGCGCCCGCATCGAGTCCGGCCTTGGCCAGCATCGAGGCGGCGGTGCGGGCGTGCATCTCCTCGCCGCCGTGCGAGGCGCAGGCCAGCGCCAGCTCCGCGTCGTCGAGGCCCAGCGCCTCGGCCGCGCCGCCGGCCACCAGCGGCAGCGCCTGCAGCACCTTGACCGCCGAGCGCGGGAAGACGGGCCGGCCGATGTCGCCCTGCTGCTCGACGACGCCACCGTCGGCGTCGAGCACGGCATAGGCGCCGCGGTGGAACGACTCGACGATGCCGCCGCGGCGGGCCTCGACGAGCACGGGATTCGCAGAGCTCATCGCCCTGACTGTAGCGGTGCGGCGGCGGATGACCCTGCACGCCCGTCGCGGCCGCGGCGCTGGCACGATCCACTGTCCCGTCACGGCCCGCACCGCACCATGAACCCTTCCATATCGATGGGCGCCCTCGCTCTGATCTCCGCGCTCGCGTTCCCGGTCGCGGCACAGACGAGGCCGGCGGCGGCTCCTGCCGCGCCGTCCGCCGCCTCCGCCTGCCCTGCGCTGCTGCAGCACACCGTGCCGCGGCTGCAGGACGAGAAGCCGCAGCCACTGTGCCAATACGCCGGCAAGGTGCTGCTGGTGGTCAACACCGCCAGCTACTGCGGCTTCACGAAACAGTTCGAGGGCCTGGAGGCGCTGAACGCGAAGTACGGGCCCCAGGGGCTGGTGGTGCTCGGCTTCCCGTCCAACGACTTCAAGCAGGAAGACCCCGACGCGAAGAAGATCGCCGACGTCTGCTTCAACACCTACGGCGTCAAGTTCCCGATGTTCACGACGGTGTCGGTGCGCGGCGCCGGCGCGCACCCGCTCTTCGCGTCGCTGGCGGGCGCCACCGGACAGCAGCCGGGCTGGAACTTCAACAAGTACCTGGTGGGCCGCGACGGCAAGCCGATCGCGCACTTCGGCAGCATGACCGGGCCGACCAGCGGCACGATGACCACCGCCATCGAGAAGGCGCTGGCGGCCCGGCCCTGAGCGCCGGCGCCGGGTCGGCGCGCGCCGGGCCGCGGCGCGGCCTCGCTACAGTCGGGCCGCATGCCCTGGCCCGCGCTCGCCCTCGTGCTCGCCGCCGCTCTGCTGCATGCGCTGTGGAACGTCGCGGCCAAGAAGTCCGGCGGCGGGCCGCACTTCGCCTTCCTGTCGGCGCTGATGGTCAGCGTGCTGTGGGCGCCCATCGCGCTCGTGCTCGCGGTGGACGAGCTGCCGCGCTGGGGTCTGGCGCAGTGGCTCGCGGTCACGGCCAGCGCCTTCGTGCACGTGCTGTACTTCAGCGCGCTCCTGCGCGGCTACGAGCGCGCCGATCTCACCGTGGTCTACCCGGTGGCGCGCGGTAGCGGGCCGCTGCTCACCGCTGCCGGCGCAGTGCTGCTGCTGGGCGAGCGGCCGGGGCCCGTCGCGGTGCTGGGCGTGCTGGCGGTGTGCGGCGGCGTGTTCCTGATCGCCGGCGGGCCGGCCCTCTTCGCTCGCGGTCACGATCCGCGTGTGCGCGCGGGCGTGAAGTGGGGCGTGATCACCGGCACCATGATCGCCGGCTACAGCGTGATCGACGGCTACGCGGTGAAGGTGCTGCTGGTCGGGCCGATCCTGCTCGACTGGTTCGGCAACCTGCTGCGCGTGCCGATGCTCGCGCCGCAGGCCTGGCGCGCGCGGGCCAGCCTGCGCAGCGCCTGGGCCGAGCAATGGCGGTACGCGCTGGTGGTGGCCACGCTCGGGCCGCTGGCCTACATCATGGTGCTGTATGCGCTGAAGTGGGCGCCACTGTCGGCCGTGGCGCCGGCGCGCGAGGTGTCGATGCTGTTCGCGGCGCTGCTGGGCGGCCGCCTGCTTGGCGAGGGGCACCGCGGTGCGCGCGTGGCCGGCGCGGTGTGCATCGCCGGCGGCGTGGGCGCGCTGGCGCTGGGTTGAGCGCAGCGGTGAGCCGGTCCGCCGACCCCCGTCGCACGCCGCCCCCGGCGGCCCCCGCGGCGCCGGCCCCGGTGCCCTTGCTGGGGGTCGACTTCACCTGCGCGCCGTCGCGCCGCAAGCCCATCACCGTGGCGCGCGGCGAGCGCATGGGCGGCGTCGTGCGCCTGGCGGCCATCGACGAGCTTGCGAGCCTGGCCGAGTTCGAGGCGCTGCTGGCCCGGCCCGGCCCCTGGTTCGGCGCCTTCGACTTCCCGTTCGGGCTGCCGCGCGAGTTTGTCGACGCGCTCGGCCTGGGCGCCGACTGCGACGCCGTGATCGCGGCGCTGCGGGCGCGCTGCGCGGGCCGGATGGACTTCCGCGCCCTGGTCGACGCCTGGGGCAACGGGCGGCCGCCAGGCCGGCGGCTCGTGCACCGCGCCACCGACACCGCGCAGGCGGTGGCCTCGTCGAGCCCGCTGCAGACGCGCTACGTGCCGGTGGGCTTCATGTACTTCGAGGGCCTGGCGCGGCTGGTGGCGGCGGGTCTGGCGCTGCCCGGGCTGCGCCGGGGCGACCCGCAGCGCGTGGCGGTGGAGGGCTACCCGGGACGACTCGCTCACGCGGTGCTCGGGCGCCGCTCGTACAAGAACGACGCCAGCGCCGAGCGGCTGCTGGCGCGCAAGGACCTGATCGAGGCGCTGGAGCGAGGGCGCACCGGCACGCCCTCGCTCGGGCTGCGGCTGCGGCTGTCGCACGCTCAGCGCGACGCCATCGTCGACGACACCGGGGGCGACCGCATCGACGCCGTGCTGTGCCTGCTGCAGGCGGCGTGGGCCCAGGCGCAGCCCGGGCACGGCGTGCCCCCGCACACCGACCCGGTGGAAGGCTGGATCGTCGGGCCGTGAGCGGCCCTGAGCGGCCCTGAGCGGCCCTGAGTGGTCCGGAGCTGCCGGAGCTGCCGGAGCCGCCGGAGCGGCCGGAGCGGCCGGAGCGGCCGTGGTCGGCCGGGATCGGTCTGATGCACGCGCCGATGCCGATCGGCCGCGGCCGGCGCGGCCATCGGCGCTCTGCGAAGATCGGCCACTCGATGGACCTGCTCAACGCATCGCTGTTTGCCGTCGGCGCGCTGGTGTTCGCCAGCGTGCTGGCCGGGCTGTTCTCGGCGCGGGCCGGCCTGTCCTTCCTCGTCGTCTTCCTGGTCGTGGGCATGCTGGCCGGCGAGGACGGGCCGGGCGGCTACGCCTTCAACGACCGCGAGCTGTCGCTGTGGGTGGGCAGCGCGGCGCTGGCCGTGATCCTGCTCGACGGCGGCCTGCGCACGCAGTTCTCCACCTTCCGCACCGGCCTTGCACCCGCAGCCTGGCTGGCCACGGTGGGCGTGGCCGTGACCGCGGCGGTCACGGGCGTGGCGGCCTGCCTGGTGCTGGGCCTGCCGCCGCTGGCCGGGCTGCTGGCGGGCGCCATCGTCGGCTCCACCGACGCGGCGGCGGTGTTCGCGCTGCTGAAGTCGTCGGGGCTGCGCGTGAGCGAGCGGCTGGCCTCCACGCTGGAGATCGAGTCCGGGCTCAACGACCCGATGGCCGTGTTCATGGTGCTGGCGCTGACCGCCGCGCTGACGACGCCGGAGCAGGCCACGCTCGGCGCCGCGGCAGTGCTGTTCGCGCAGCAGGCGCTGATCGGCGCCGCGGGAGGCGTGGCTGCGGGCATGGCGGTGGGTGCGCTGCTGCTGCGGCTGCCGCTGGGTGGCACCGCCGACGGGCTGGTGGGCCTGCTGCTGCTGGCCTCGGGTGTCGCCGTCTTCGGCGGCACCGGCTGGCTCGGCGGCTCGGGCTTCCTCGCGGTCTACCTGTTCGGCCTGATCGTGGCCCACCGAGCCACCGCCATTGTCGAGCGCTCGCTGGCCGCGATGGACGGCTACGCGTGGCTGGCGCAGGCCGGGCTGTTCCTGCTGCTCGGGCTGCTCGTCACGCCGCACCAGCTGGTGGCCGACCTGCCCGGCGCGCTGGTGGTGGCGGCGGTGCTGATGTTCGTGGCGCGACCGCTGGCCGTGGCGCTGTGCCTGAAACCGCTGCGGTTCGACTGGCACGAGATCGGGTTCGTGTCCTGGGTCGGCCTGCGCGGCGCGGTGCCGGTGGTGCTGGCGCTGTTCCCGCTGCTGGCGGGCGTGCCGCAGGCCGATCTGCTGTTCGAGGTGGCCTTCGTCGTCGTGCTGGCCTCGCTGCTGCTGCAGGGCACGACGCTGGTGCGCGCCGCGCGGCTGGCCGGCGTGAACCTGCCCGACGCGCAGGCGCCGGCCGACGAGGACGCGATGCGCCGCGTGTTCGGCGACTTCGCGCTGGCCGGCGACGCCCCGGCCGCCGACGTGTGCGCCTTCTACGGCCTGCCGGCACCGGCCAACGGCGCCACGCTTGCCGCCTGGACGGCCGAGATGATCGGCCGCCCGCCGGTGGTGGGCGACGGCTTCGACTGGCACGGCGCGCACTTCGCGGTGCGCGCGATGGACGGGTCGCGCATCGTGCGCGTGGGCCTGTCGATGCTGCCCTGAGAGGGTGAGCGGCCGCGGTCGGCCCCGATCCGCGCCGTGCGAACTGGAGCGACCGGGAGCGACGATGCAGGACCGTGACTTCGACCTCGTGCTGTTCGGGGCCACCGGCTTCACCGGCCGCCTGGTGGCCGAGGTGCTGCACGGCGCGACCGCCGGCCCGCGGGCGCGCGAGGCCGGGCTGCGCTGGGCGCTGGCCGGGCGCGACCGGGCGCGCCTCGAGGCGCTGCGCGGCGAGCTCGGCACGCAGGCCCCGGTGCTGGCGGCCGACGCGCACGACGCCGCGGCGCTGGCCGCGATCGCGCGGCGTGCGCGGGTGGTGCTCACCACGGTGGGCCCGTACCAGCGCCACGGCGAGGCGCTGGTGGCTGCCTGCGCCGGGGCCGGCACCGACTACGTCGACCTGTGCGGCGAGCCGCTGTGGATGGCGACGATGATCGCGCGGCTGCAGGCGCCGGCGGCGGCCAGCGGCGCGCGCGTCGTCTTCTCGTGCGGCTTCGACTCGATCCCGTTCGACCTCGGCGTGCTGGTGCTGCAGCAGGCGATGGCCGGGCGCTTCGGCGCGCCGGCGCGCGAGGTGCGCGCGCGGGTGCGGGTGATGAAGGGCACGCTGTCGGGCGGCACTGCGGCCAGTGCACTGGCCACCTTCGAGGCCACCGCGCGCGAGCCGGCGCTGGCCGCGCGGATGGACGACCCCTTCGCCCTCACGCGCGAGCAGCCCGGCTTTGCCGGGGCGCCGCAGCCGCCGCTCGGCGAGGCCGGCTACGACGACTGGGCTCGGGCCTGGTGCGGCCCGTTCGTGATGGCGCCCATCAACACGAAGAACGTGCACCGCACCAACGCGCTGCGCGGCCACCCCTGGGGCACCGATTTCCGCTACGACGAGCGCCAGCTCACCGGCAGCGGGCCGGTGGGCGAGCAGCGCGCCCGGGCGCTGGCGCGGCGCACGCGGCTGCAGAACTTCCTGCTCGGCCTCGGGCCAGCGCGCGGGCTGATCGGCCGCTTCGCGCTGCCGCAGCCGGGGCAGGGCCCCGGCCGCGCGGCGCGCGAGGCCGGGCGCTTCGAGGTGCTGTTCACCGGCGAGACGGCGGCCGGCGAGCGCCTGAGCCTGGTCGTCACGGGCGACCGCGATCCGGGCTACGGCTCGACGAGCCGCATGGTCACCGAGGCCGCGCTCGCGCTGCTGCACGACGTGGACCGCGCGGCCACGCCGGGCGGAGTGTGGACGGCCGGCGCGGCCCTCGGCCTCGCGCTCGTGCGGCGCCTCGAGGCGCACGCGGGGCTGGCCTTCAGGCTCGAGGAAGCGCACGCATCGTCGGTGACGCCGCGAGCGCGGGCATCGCCGCGCGCGCCCGCTGCGCCGTGGCCAGCAGCGCCCGGTTCACGGCGTTACGGTGCAGGAAGCTGTCGATGAAGGCGGCCGGCACCTGCGGCAACGCGTGCTGCGTCACCCAGCGCGTGCCGCGATCGAAGGCCGCCTCCGCGGCGGCTTCGTCGCCGGCGGCGGCCAGCGCGCGGCCGGCGATCCACCAGGCCTCGGCGCGGTAGGTGGACTCGGGCGCGACGCCATCGTCCAGCAGCGCGAGCAGCGCGCGCGCGGCCGGGGCGGCCTCGGCCGGCCGGTCGAGCTCGAGCGCGGCGCGGGCGCGCAGCAGGTGCAGCAGGGCCAGCGCGCCCAGGCGCTCGCTGGCGCGCAGCGGTGCGGCCAGCGCATCGGCCTGCGCCAGCACCTCGTCGGCCGCCGCGAAGCGCAGCGCCCGCGCCCGCAGCACCGGGCCGCGCTGCAGGTCCTGCCCGGCCAGCGCCAGCACCTCGTCGTGCAGCGAGGCCGCGGCGAGCTGGCGCAGCGCCTGCCCCAGCTCGAGCTGCCACAGCCGGCGGTCGGCGCGCAGCCAGGCAGGCAGGCCGGCCGTCTCGTCGCGCAGCTGCGGCATCGCGCGGGCCGGCTGGCCCAGGTGCAGCCACAGCGTGGCCAGCACGAGGCGGCAGGCCTGGTGCCAGAAGGCCGCGCCCATCGCCTCGAAGCGCGGCAGCAGGGCCTCCAGCGCGGCCAGCGCGCTGGCGTAGCAGCCGCACTCGGTCTCGTCGCGGGCGACGATCAGTTCGACGATCGAGGGGTCGGCGCCGCCGTCGCCGCCGGCGGCCAGCAACGCCGCGCCCTCCCGCGTCATGGCCAGCGCGCGGTCGAGCTGGCCGCCCTGGCGCAGCGCGATGCCGCAGTTCTGCAGCTGGCGGCCGACCGCGTTGTCGCGCCCGGTGCGGCGTGCGGCGGCGATGGCGTCGTCGAAGGCCGTCACCGCTTCGTGCACGCGGCCGAGCAGGCCGAGCGTCGGCGCCCACTGGCCGTGCCAGAGCATCGTCACCTCGGGGTCCTCGGCGGCCAGCGCGATGCCGCGCAGCGGCGCGAGCAGCGCCAGCGCCTCGTCGGCGCGGCCGATGCGGGAGAGCGCGCTGGCCAGCGGACAGGCCACGCGCACGCGAAGATGGTGTTCGCCCAGCCGCTCGGCGAGCGCCAGCGCCTCGCGGCCGCAGTCGATGGCGGCCTCGGCTTCGCCGCGCTCGCCGTGCAGGTCGGCCAGCACGTGCAGCGCGCGCAGCCGTTCGCCGTCGTGGCGTGCGCCGCTGGCCAGCGCGCGGGCCTCGACCAGCGCCTGCGCGCCGGCGTCGGCGTTGACCAGCGCCGTGATGCGCAGCGCCAGCGCCTCGAAGCGCTCGGCGTGCAGGCCGGCGGCCTCGTACGCGGCCGCAGCCTGCGTGCGCAGCGCGGCCTCGTCGGCGGGGCGCGAGGCGCGCTGCGCGCGTTCGGCCGCGGCGCTGAAGGCCACGGCCGCGCGTGCCGGCACGCCGCCTTCGTGCCAGTGCCTCGCCAGGCGCAGCGGCTCGGCGCCGCGCGCCTCCAGCCATTCGGCGCATAGTGCGTGCAGGCGCCGCGCCACCACCGGCGGCACGTCGGCCAGGGCGGCGTCGGCCACGAGATCGTGCGCGAAGGCCTCGCCGCGCAGCACCTGCGCGCGTTCCAGCTCGGCCCAGGCCCCGGCCACCTGGGCCGCGCCCCGGCCGAGCACCGCCTCGGCCAGTTCGACCGAGAAGTCGACGCCCGCGATCGCGGCCACCCGCGCCAGCGCCGCGGCCGGCTCGGACAGGCGCTCGAGCCGGCGCGTGATGAGCGCGCCCACGGTGCCCGGGCGCGGCAGCGCCGCACCGGTGCCGAAGCCGGGGCCCGCGCCCGCCTGCGCCATCGCGGCGAGGCGGCCTTCGAGCAGGCCCTGCTTCAGCGTCTCGAGCATGAAGAGCGGGTTGCCGCCGCCATGGCGCACCAGGGCGGGCCCGAGCGTGCCCGCGCCGAGGCTGTCGAGCGCGGCGATGCCGAGCGTGGCCACGAGGGTGCCGGCCGCGTCGGCGTCGAGCGGCGCCAGCGCCACCGGCACGAGGCGGTGCAGTTCGAGCAGCGCGTCGCGCAGCGACTGCGCGGCCGGCGGCATCTCGGCCGGGCGCGTGGCGAACAGCCAGCGCCGCGCAGGCGCGGCGGCGTCGTGCGCAGTCGCGGCCACGAGACTGGCCAGCAGCTCGAGCGTGGCCGCGTCGGCGAAGTGCAGGTCGTCGACGACGGCGAGGCCGACGGCGTGCCGGTCGAGCAGGACGGTCACGGCGCGCGCCAGTTCGCCGGGGCGCAGCGGTGCGGCGGTCGTGGCTGGCGGGACGGTGGATGGCGCGGTGGATGGCGCGGTGGACGGGCCCGGCGCCAGAGAGCCGAGCGCCGCCCGTGCCGCGGCGTCGAGCCCGGCCGCGCCGTCGTCGGCCAGCAGCGGTGTCAGCCAGCGCGCGAGCGTCGTGTAGGGCGCGCCGCCATCGCCGGGCCGGCCGGCGCCGGCCAGGGCCCGCGGCGCGGGTGACGCGAGGGAAGCGGTCGATGGGCTTGATATGGTCGAGGCGGTCGACGCGGCCAACGAGGCCAGCGAGGCCGGCGAGGCCGACGCCGCCCCGGCCTCGCGCAGCAACTCGGCGATGAGGCGGCTCTTGCCGAGCCCGGCCTCGCCTTCCAGCCACACGGCGCGGGCCTCGACCCAGGCCTGCGCGATGGCGGCGAGTTCGGCGCCGCGCCCCACCAGCACCGGCGGGCGCTGCAAGGTCACCGGCAAGGTCAGCGGCTGGGTGAGCGGCACGGTGAGCGGCAGGGTCACGGGCCGCGTCACGGGATGCATCACGGGCAGGTTCGCCGGCTGCGTCACCGGCGCCGACAGCCACGGCGACGTGGCCCCGGGTGCGGATGGCCGGGCCGGCCCGGGCGATGTCGGCGGCCCGCCCGCCGGCGTCACCGGCATGGCCGTCGACGCCCCGCGCAGCGCCGCGGCCAGCTCGAGCGTGGCCGGTAACGGCGCGGCGCCATGGCGGGCGGCCAGCGCGGCCGTGAGGGCGTCGAACACGGCCAGCCCGGCCGCGGCGTCGCCGCGCAGGTAGTGCAGCCGCAGCGCCAGTTGCGCCGACGCCTCGCGCGCCGGGTCGAGCGCGACGAGCCGCGCGGCCAGTGCCAGGGCCGCGTCGAGTTCGCCTGTCGCCTCGTGGCGCGCGATGCCGGCGTGCAGGGTGTCGATGCGCGCCCGGCGCTCGCCCTCGCGCCGCGCCGCCAGCCAGCCGGCGAACTCGCTGCCGTCGTCGTCGCTCAGGTCAGGCAGCAGCGTCAGGCCGAAGTCGGCGGCATGGAGGGCGGGGCCGCCCGCGGCCGTGTCGGTGCGGGCCGTCTCGGCATGCTCGAGCGGGTCGGCCGGCCGGACCAGCACCACGCCCGGCGCCAGGGCCAGCCGTTCGCCGCCTTCCTCGAGCAGGGCGCGCCCGAACTGCTGCTTGAAGCGCAGCGCCTGCTGGCGCAGGTTGCGGCGCGGGTCGGTCGAGTCGGGCCACAGCCAGCGGGCGGCCCGTTCGCGCGGGAAGCCCGGCTCCAGCGCCGCCAGCGCGCACAGCGCGGCGGCGCGGCGTTCGAGCAGCCACTCGGGCGTGCGCCCGGCGGCGTGACCGCGGGCGGGGTCGGCCCCCGAGGGCAGCGCCACACGGGGCACGCCGTGCAGGTGCAGCACCAGGCTCATCAAGGGGGCGGACATCGCGCGGGCGTCGGGCTGGAGGGCAGCGGTGATGGACGGCTCCAGGACGGGCGCGCGGCCAGGCACGCGTCCCGTCGGGCCGGGCAGAGCGGGCGGCATCTTCGCACCACGCGGCGCGGGCAGGCCCCGAGTCGCGCGATTCTCCCGCTCAGCGCTGCCGGACGCCTGCCGCAACGGGCCTGCCGGCCGGAACCACGTCGACGTGCCGGCGCAGCGGCCCCACCACCACCGGCGGCAGCGGTGGCAGCGTGGCCTTGCGGGCGTTGGGCACGGTGCGCGGGAGGAGGACCGCACGCGGGTCGCGCGGATCACGCAGGGCCGGCGCGGCAGGCCGCGCCGCGGCCGCGGTCGGCGCCGTCGCCGGTCGCAGCGCACCGCGAGGCGTGGGCGGTGCCGCGACGCGGGCCAGCGGCATCGGGTAGCTCGCCGTCCGCGTCGTGCCCAGCCGCTGGCGGCGATCGGGCGCGGCGCGTGCCGGCAGGCCGCCGTTGCGGTTGATGAGCAGCGCGCCGCCCAGGCCGCCGGCCAGCACGGTGTCGCCCGACCCCCAGGCCGTGGCGCGCAGCAGGCCGTTGAACGGTAGGTCGATGATGCTGAAGCTGCTGCAGTCGACCACGCCCACCACGCCCGTGGCGACGCAGCGCCCGCTGGCATCGACCGCGACCGAGGTCATGCTGCCGTAGGGGGTGGAGTCGAACACGCGGGTCCAGTTCTGTCCGGCATCCAAGCTCTGCCACAGGCCGTTGTCGGCCGCTGCGATGACGCCGCTGGCATCGATGCGCCGGATCTGGTTCACCGCGGCGCCGATACCGGGGTTCAACTCGAACCAGCTGAGGCCCCCGTTGGTGGTGCGCAGAACGCGGCCGTCGCCCGAGCCGACGAGCACGACGGCGGAGTTGGGGTCGGCGAAGGGGCCGGGGTTCAGCGCCAGCACGCTGCGCGGCTCGAAGCCCGCGGGCAGGGCGCCGATCGAGTCCCAGAAGCGGCCGTTGGTGGTGCGGAACACGGCGGGCTGGCCGCCCCGGGTGCCGATCAGCACGCCGACGCTCGTGTTGATCATCGACAGGCCGTAGATCATGTCATTCGACTGGTCCCACTGCTCGGTGAACGTCTGGCCAGCGTCGTCGGAGCGGAACAGCTTGGTCGCGTTGCCGGACAGGAGCGCCGCGAAGGCGGTGCCGTTGCCCACCCAGCTCAGGCTCGTGCCCGGCTGGCCGAAGCCGGTCCAGGTGCTGCCGTTGTCGGTGCTGCGGCCGATGCGGCCGCCGCGCACCATGAGCAGCGTGCCGTCGGGCGCGGCCTCGATGGCGTCGATGCGGGCGTCCGCATCGCCGCCGCCGATGCCGTAGAACCTGTCGAGGGAGTTCGTGCGGCGCAGGGCCCCGACCTTGCCCACGGCCAGGCCGTTGCCGGAGGACGTGTACGCGATGCGCCAGTCGGCGTCGCCCGAGATTCCCGCGGCGGCGGTCGCCAGCGTCCAGGTCTGGCCGCCGTCCGTGCTGAAGGCACCGTCGCCGGTGGCGCTCAGCACCACCGCCTGGTCCTGGGCCCGCAGGCCCACGCCCCGTGCATTGCCGAACGGCAGCGTCCGCAGGCTCCAGCTCTGCCCGGCGTCGCTGCTGACGAGCACCTGGTTCGCGTTGTCGATCACCACCACCGCCAGGCCGAAGGCATCGAGCGCCGCGTCGACCAGCCGGCGTGCGCCGTTGTCGCTGTAGACGCGCGTCCAGTTCACGCCGCCGTCGGTGCTGCGCAGGATGCCGCCGGCATCGCTGACGGCCAGTGCGACGTTGCCCTGGATGACCACGCGCGTCAGCGACTCGGGCAGGAACTGGGCCCCGGTGACCACCGGTGTCCAGCCCGTGCCGTTGGCGGCGCTGCGCCACAGGCCGCTGCCCACGGCCACGCCGGATCCGCTGGTGGCGAGCGCCACGTCGCTCACGAAGTCCTGCGTGCCGACGCCGGTGGCCAGCGCCCAGGTGGCGCCACCATCGTCACTGGTGTAGAGGCCGCCCGTGGTCTGCGACGCGTTGTTCGCGGCCACCGCAGCCACCAGGCGCGAGCCGTCGGCCACGCGCGCGAGCCCGCGGAAGTCGAGCCGCGGATTCGGGAACCGCGTGGTCCACGAGACACCGAAGTCGGTCGACGAAATCACCGTGCCGAAGCCCACGGCCACCACCGGCGCCGTCGGCGAGTTGGACGGGTCGGGCAGCACCAGCGCGCGCAGGTCGTTCGGCTGCGGCGAGGGGCTGCGCACGCACCAGCCGTTGGGGCCGCCGTAACAGACGCCGGCGGCGCCAACCTCGAAGGTCTGGCCGAGCGGCGTCTCGATGTTGCTGAAGGTGCATCTCGGGTCGTCCGCGATGTCGGCCGGCTGCGGGCCGCTGCACACCCGCACCCGCAGCGCCGCGGCGTTGTAGCCCTGTGTCATCGGCGGCGTCGCGTAGCTGGCGCTGGTGGCGCCCGCGATCGCGATGCCGGTGCTGCCGATGTCGAAGCTGAGCAGCCACTGGTAGGTGAGGTTGCTGCCGGTGGCGGTGACGGTGGTGGTGACGGTCTGGCCTTCGTCGCGGGGGCCGTTGCTGGTGAACGAGGTGATCGTCGGCGCCGGTGCCGTGGTCGGCGTGACCGTCAGCGTGGCGCTCGCGCTGGCGCTGGGCGGCGTGCCGTTGCTGGCCGTCACGCCAACGGTGGCCCCGTTGCAGCCGGCGCTCAGGCCACTGAGGGTGAGCGTGCCGCCGCTGGCGCCGAACGATGCCGAGCCGCTGCAGCTGCCGGCGCTGAAGGGTCCCACGGCCAGTGCGCTCCCGTTGATGGACCACCCAAGCGTCGGTGCCGGGCTGCCGCTGGCTGCGGCACTGAAGCTCGCGCTGCCGCCGACACTGGTGCTCTGCCCGGTCGGCGGCTGCGTGATGGCGGGGGGCACCGGCGCGGGCGTGACCGTCACCGTGACGACGTTGCTTGTGGTGGTGCCGGCGCTGCTGGTGGCCACAGCGCGGTAGCGGCGTCCGTTGTCGGCGAGGGTCAAGGCGTCGGTGGTGCACCGGGCCACCGTCACGACGCCGCGCGCGGGCGGGCCGATGACGGGGCAATCGTTCGCGACCAGGCCGACGAAGTTGCCGGGGTCGCTGGCTGGCGCGGTCTGCCAGGTGATCGAGGGCGGTGGCAGGCCGCTGGCCTGGACGTCGAAGGTGGCGCGCTGCCCAGCCACCACGCTGGCGTCGGTGGGCTGCGTGCCGAACGATGGCGCCGCCGGGGCTGCTGCCACCGTCAGCGTAGCCACGTCCGAGGTGACGCACAGGTTGGCCGACGCGCAGACCTCCACTCGGAACTGCGCGAGTCCGTCGGCCAGCGTTGTCGCGGGCGTGGTGTATGCGGCGGCCGTGGCACCGGCGATCGGGGCGAAGGCGGCGCTCGGGTTCGCGCGCCGCGACCATTGGTAGAGGAGCGTCGTGTTCGGTGCCGCGCTCGCGGCGACACTGAAGCTGGCGCTCTGGCCCTCGGTGACGCTCTGGTCGGAAGGTTGCGTGCTGATGGTGGGGGCCTGCGGCGGCGGGATGTCGATGCCGTAGGTCAGTTCGCCGAACACACCGCGCCGGGTGCCGTCGAACGACCGCGTGCAGTTGAACTGGATGCGGTACAGCACCCAGCTGCTGCTGGCCAACGACGAGTCGACAGGCGTCTGGAACTGGAAAGTGCCACCGGCCCGGTTCGTGGCGGTTGGCGAAGGCGTCATCGCCGGCACCGGCCCGTCGAAAAGCAGCCGGCGCGTCTGCGACGCGGGCATGAGCGCCGGTGGGCCCCAGTTCCAGCGCTCGATGCGCAGCCGTGGGTTGACGCAATCGCGAGGCCCGCCGTAGTTGATGGGGATGTTCAGCGTGCCGGTGCCGGTGATCGTCGGGTTCGAGAGGGGCGGACGCAGCAGGCCGGGCGGCGTGGTCGTGACCACGCCCGGCCCGACGCCGACCAGTGCGCAGGGATTGGGGTCGTTCGGCCGCGGCTGGCAAAGCGGACTGAAAGTCCAGAAGGGGCTGTACCAGGACAACGAAAGGCGCTCCAAGATCGCGGTGCTGCCCTCGAAGCGCGCTTCCGCCAGGGTCCACGGTTCGGTCGGCGAGGACACCATCACGCCGGCATCGGCCTGGGCCGGCGTGCCGAGCGGCAGCCGAAGCTGCACCGGAAGGTTGAACGCCAGGTCGTGCGGCGTCAGCTCGTACACGGGCAGGTCGGCAGGCAGGTCGGGCGGGCCGTCCGGCGCGCCGGCGCGGCTGCGCGCGATGCGCAACGTGACGTCGCGGTCCAGCGCGCCGGGCGGCACGATCAGCTGCGCGCCGTCCGGGCCGTTGAGAGTGCCGCCGGCCGGGCCGATGGTGGCGCTGGCCGCGCCATCGGCGGCGGGTGCCTCGTCGTCGTTGCGGGCGCAGCCGACCAGGAGCAGCAACACGCCGGCCAGCCCGAGCGGCAGGAGCCGCGCGGTCAGCCGCCCGCGGCATGTCAACCATCCAGTGATCTTCATCGCCATCGCACGCTCCCTACGGACCGCGACGGGATGTCGCAGCCGATGGCAGCCATGCTTCGGCACCCGCCGTCACGCACGCGTCACGTCACCCCGCGCGAGCGGGGTCGTGCGTGACGTGGCGGCCCCGCGTTCGCGGGGGCCCGCCACAATCCCGCGGTGTCCGACCCCTTGCCGAGCAAGGCTTCCGCCGCCGAGGCCTGGTTTGCCGCCCGCGGCTGGCAGCCCCACGCCTTCCAGCGCGACGTGTGGGCGGCGATGGCGGCGGGCCGCAGTGGCCTGCTGCACGCCACCACCGGCAGCGGCAAGACCTACGCGGTGTGGATGGGCGCGCTGGCCCGGCTGCAGGCCCGGCCCGGGCTGCAGGTGCTGTGGCTGACGCCGATGCGCGCGCTGGCCAGCGACACGACCAAGGCGCTGGCCGTGCCGCTGGCCGATCTGGCGCCGCAGGCGGCGGTGGGGCAACGCACCGGCGACACGCCCAGCGCCGAGCGCGCACGGCAGGAGCGCAAGCCGCCGGCGGCGCTGGTGACCACGCCCGAGTCGCTGAGCCTGATGCTCACGCGCGACGACGCACCGCAGGCCCTGGCTGGCACGCACACGGTCATCGTCGACGAGTGGCACGAGCTGGTGGGCAACAAGCGCGGCGTGCAGGTGCAGCTGGCGCTTGCGCGGCTGGGGCGCTGGAACCCCGGTCTCGTCGTCTGGGGCCTGTCGGCCACGCTCGGCAACCTCGACGAGGCGATGGCCGCGCTCGTGGGCTCGCGGCCGGCGACGCTGGTGCGCGGCCGGCTCGACAAGCAGCTCGTCATCGACACGCTGCTGCCGGCCGAGCCCGGCCGCTTCAGCTGGGGCGGGCACCTGGGCGCGCAGATGCAGCAGCCGGTGGTCGACGAGATCGAGCGCCAGTGGCGCGCGGGCGGCACGACGCTGGTCTTCACCAACGTGCGCTCGCAGGCCGAGATCTGGTACCAGCTGCTGCTGCAGGCGCGGCCCGACTGGGCCGGGCAGATCGCGCTGCACCACGGCTCGCTGGACAAGAGCGTGCGCGACTGGGTCGAGGCCGGGCTCAAGGCCGGCACGCTGATCGCGGTGGTGGCCACCAGCTCGCTCGACCTCGGCGTCGACTTCCTGCCGGTGGAACGCGTGCTGCAGCTGGGCAGCGCCAAGGGCGTGGCGCGGCTGCTGCAGCGCGCCGGCCGCAGCGGCCACGCGCCGGGTCGCGCGAGCCGCGTGACGCTGGTGCCCACGCACACGCTGGAACTCGTGGAAGCGGCCGCGGCGCGGCGCTCGGCGCTGGCCGGGCGGGTGGAGTCACGCACGCCGCCATCGAAGCCGCTGGACGTGCTGGTGCAGCACCTCGTCACGGTGGCCCTCGGCGGCGGCTTCACGCCCGAGGCGCTCTACGACGAGGTGCGCATGGCGCCGAGCTACGCCGCGCTCACGCGCGAGGAGTTCGACTGGGCGCTGGCCTTCGTCGAACACGGCGGCGCGAGCCTCGCTGCCTACCCCGAGTACCACCGCGTGCAGCGCGACGAGGCCGGCGTGTACCGCGTGCCCGACCGCGGCATCGCCAAGCGCCACCGGCTGCAGGTGGGCACGATCACCAGCGACGCCAGCATGCAGGTGAAGTGGCTGGGCAGCGGAGGCACCATCGGCACCATCGAGGAAGGCTTCATCGCGCGCCTGAAGGCCGGCGACTGCTTCGTCTTCGCCGGCCGCGTGCTCGAGTACGTGCGCACGCAGGACATGGCGGCCTACGTGCGCAAGGCCACCAAGAACAAGGGCATCGTCCCGGCCTGGGCCGGCGGGCGCATGCCGCTCTCCAGCGAACTGGCCGATGCGGTGCAGGTGATGCTGGAGGGTGCCAGTCAGGGCGATTTCTTGGAGCCCGAGATGCAGTGCGCGCGGCCGATGCTCGAGGCGCAGGCGCGGCTGTCGAGGCTGCCGGCGCGCGGCCGGCTGCTGGTGGAGGAGTTCCGCTCGCGCGAGGGGCAGCACCTCTTCCTGTACCCCTTCGCCGGGCGCAACGTGCACATCGGCCTCGCGCAGCTGATCGCGTGGCGGCTCGCCAAGGCGGCGCCGAACACCTTCTCGCTCTCGGTCAACGACTACGGGCTCGAGGTGCTGGCCGCGGTGCCCTTCGATCTGGACGATGCGGCGCTGGCCGCGCTGTGGAGCGGCCGCGGCCTGCTCGACGACGTGCTGGCCAGCCTGAACTCGGGCGAGCTCGCGCAGCGGCGCTTCCGCGAGATCGCGCGCGTGGCCGGGCTGGTGTTCAGCGGCTACCCGGGCGCGCCGAAGAGCCTGCGCCAGCTTCAGGCCAGCTCGTCGCTCTTCTACGAGGTGTTCCGCAAGTACGACAGCGGCAACCGCCTGCTCGGCCAGGCCGAGGGTGAGGTGCTGAGCCAGGAGCTGGAACTGGAGCGCCTGCGCACGACGCTGGCCCGGCTGGCCACGCTGCCCGCCGAGCGCGTGACGCTGTGCACGCCCAGCCCCTTTGCGCTGCCGCTGATGATCGAGCGGCTGCGCGAGCAGCTCAGCACCGAGAAGCTGAAAGACCGCCTCGACCGCCTGCTGGCCGAAGGCGAGGCGGCGCTGGCCGCAGACGTATCGCCGCGGCCGCGGCCGCGTCGGCGCCGCGTCGCGCCGACGTGATCGCCAGGCCGAAGCTTCGCCTCGTGGCGCTCGGTCTGCGGTGGCGTGGCGCGACCCGCGCACGCCGCGCGTCGTGCGCTGGCCGTGCGTGGCGCTGCTGGCCTACGCGCCGAGCCCGGTCGACCTGATCCCCGACTTCATCCCCGTGCTCGGCCTGCTCGACGATCTGGTGCTGCTGCCGCTGGGCATCGTGCTCGTCGTCGCGCTCGTCGTCGCGCTCGTGCCGCGGCCGCTGTGGCAGGACTGCCTGCAGCGCGCCGGGCAGCGCGAGGCGCGGCTGCCGTGTTGGCGCTGGGAGGCCGCCGCCGTCGTTCTGCTGTGGCTGGTTCTGACCGCGGGGGCGGTGTCCGGCATCATCGCGTGGTCGCGCTGAACCGATCGCACCTCATGCCGCTCCGCCGAACCCTCCTGACTGCCGCCCTGCTGGGCGCGCTGGTGCCGCTGCCCGCGCTGGCGCAGAAGAGGCCCGACAACGCGCCGCTGAGCGGCGTCGTCACGCGGGTGATCGACGGCGACACGCTGCTGCTGCAGCCCGCCGGCAAGCCGCCGACGGAGGTGCGCCTGCGCAACATCGACGCGCCGGAGAGCTGCCAGCCCTGGGGCCCGGAGTCGAAGAGGGCGCTCGAGGAGTACGCGCTCGGCAAGACAGCCGAGCTGCGGACGTCCGGCCGGGATTCGTACGGCCGCGTCATCGGCAGCCTCAGCATCGACGGCCAGGACCTCGGCGCGCGCATGGTGGTCGAAGGCCACGCCTGGAGCACGCGCACGAAGTGGGACAACGGGCCGCTCGTCAAGCAGGAGCGGCAGGCGATGGCGCTCAAGCGCGGGCTGCACGCCACGCCGGGGGCGGTGATGCCCAGGGACTTCCGGGCCACGACGAAGTGCCCGCCACCGCCCAAGGGCTGATCGGCGTCCGGTCGGCCGTGTCTCACCAGGGTTGGGTCAGCCGGTCTACGACGTCGCGCCGAGACGGCACTTCGGCGCGCAGCTTCCACCGGTCCCGGTCCGGATCGATGGTCTCCTGGTGGCGGATCTCGAACGCGTCGCGCGCACTGGCGCGCAGATGCATGTACTCGTCCATGCGCTGCTCCAGGCGCGACGGGTTCCAGGGCAGGTCGAAGTTGGTCAAGGTACCCAGCGTCTGCAGATTCAGGCCTGCACACGCCGCATCCGTGGCGATCAGCAGCTTCAGCTCGCGCTGCTTCACCTCGGGCTTGATCTGTTCACGCTCCACCGACGCGAAGTCCGCCCCGCGGTAGATGCCGCTGCGGCCTGCATCCGCGCAGATCGCCACCGGAACGCCTGCAGCGCCGCAGCGAGCTCGGCGGCCAGCGAGGGTACCGTGTCGTAGCACTGAACACGATGCAGCCATGCTCCAGCCCGGTCCGGCCGTCGGTGCGGTGCTGCGTCAGGAGGTACTACACCGCCGCCGTCTTCGGGTCCCGCGCCTGCGGCCGCGACAGCTCCTGCGCGATGGCTTGCAACTGCCCGACCTCACCGTTCCCCATGGCTCGGCCCGTTGCACCCACTGCCCCGCCTTGATGACGATCGCGTGCCGATCCGGGTCCGCGGCGCACAGGGTGTCCTCGAGCGGGTCGCCCCGCACGTTGAGCACGCCCGCGTGATGGCCGGCCCGGACCGCCTGGATCACGCCGGTCGCGCCGATCGCATGGACAGCGGCGTCCCGGCCCGGTATCGCCGCCTCCTCGATGCCGGCACGCAGCCTCTCGCTCGTGTGATGGACGTCGTCCAGGTCCGTGCCAGGAGTCAGGGCCGCACCCTTGGCCTGCGCCTGTTCTTCGGCGCCGTGCGCTGCATCCTCTGCCACGGCGGCCCGCGCCTGAGCCGCGCCGAGTTCGCCGATGCCGGCGTGCCGCAGTGCCTTCCCGGCGCCGGCATGGACAGCGGACGCCTCGGCGGCGTGCAACGGGTGCGGGCGAGCGGGTTCAACCGCCTCGGCCGCTTCAACGATGGCGGCGCCGAGCACGGTCCGCAGGCCGTGCTGACGCAGCACCTGGTCGTGCTGACGCAGCACCTGGCCGCGCAGCGCTGCAGCTACGGCGAGTTCCGCGTGCCGGGCCTGCGCCACCTTGGGGCACACCGGTCCGTGCATGTACGACGGCAGCCTGCGCTGGCTCGACCTCGGGGCCCAGCAGGAGGCTGACCTCGCGGCCTTCCTGTACACGCTCTCGAGCTCGGCGCTGCGCTGGACGCACGCATCGCCGCGGGTCTGCCGCTCAGCGGCAGAGCGAGACCACCGGCGCCGAGAGCCCCTGCGCCGAGCCGCAGCACGAGCCGCTGCACGAGCCGCCCGCGCCGACGCGCACCAAGACCCTCCAAGAGGTCTGAAGCTCGGTCGGTTCGCGAACGATCACCGGTTGCCCGGCGACGCTGCAGGCGGCCACGATCGGCTCAGGTGCGAGGCCCTGGGCGGCGGTGTGGCCGCTGATCATCAGCGAGACCGAGGCCAGGGGGCTGGCGTTGCGAAGCAGGCGCGGCGATCGCCGCAAGGACATGCGGGTCTCCTCGGGTTAGACGGGGGTCGCGGCGCGCGGGTTGCACGCCGCCGGTAGCCCGACGGAGCCGTGAAGCGCTGCTACGACACAACGACCGCAGCGTGAGACGGTGCAAGCGCCTGCGCCTCGCGCGGCGGTGGCGCCGACGGCGGGCCCGCGTTCAGTGCGTCCTCGTCACCTTCGCCAGGTGGCGCGGCCGATCGGGGTCCAGCCCGCGGGCGCGGGCCAGGGCTTCGGCCATCGGGTAGAAGGCCTGCACCGCGGCGATGGGGTCGAGGTCTTCGTGTGCGGTGTGCACGAGCTGCAGCGCGGCACCGGGCGTGCCGGGTGGCGCCGCCAGCAGCACGCGCGCGCCGCGCGCTCGCATGTCTTCCGCCAGCGCCAGCAGCCCCGACTGCGCCGGGCCGCGCGGCGCGAAGATCAGCAACGGGTAGCCCTCCTCGACGATGGCCATGGGCCCGTGGCGCAGCTCGGCGCCCGAGAAGGCTTCGGCCTGGATGCCGCAGGTCTCCTTGAGCTTGAGCGCGACCTCCATCACTGCGGCGTGGCCGGTGCCGCGGCCGATGACATACAGGCGCTGCGTGTGCCGCAGCACCGGCAGCGCCTCACTCCAGTCGGTGGCGGCGGCGCGTTCCAGCGCCTCGGGCAACCCGGCCAGCGCCGCATCCAGATCCGCGCTGCCCTCCCAGGCCGCGACCAGCCGCGCGCCCGCCACCATCTGCGTGATGAAGCTCTTGGTGGCGGCCACGCTCTGTTCGGCCCCGGCGTGCAGCGGCAGGACCCATTCGCTGGCCTGCGCCAGCGGCGAGGCCGCGTCGTTGACCACCGCCACGGTGGTGGCGCCGTGCTCGCGCAGGTAGCGCGTGGGTGCCACGAGGTCGGGGCTCTGGCCGCTTTGCGAGAAGGCCAGTGACAGCAGCCCCTGCGCCTTCAGGCGTGCCGAGTACAGCGTGACGAGCGACATCGGCAGCGAGGTCACGAGCCGGCCCAGCCGCGCCATCACGAGGTAGGCCATGTAGTGCGCCGCGTGGTCGCTGCTGCCGCGCGCGACGGTGAGCACGCCGGCCGGCCCGGCCACCCGCAGCCGGGCCGCAAGCGCGGCGTACACCGTGCCGTCGGCGGCGAGCTGGCGCGCCACGGCGGCCGGGGCCTCGCGCGCTTCGGCGAGCATGTGGGTGGGGTCGTCCATCAGGGGGTCTCCGTGTCGATGCGTTCGCCCTCGACCCACACCTCGCGCAGATGCAGATCGGCGTCAAGGACCACGAGGTCGGCAAAGGCACCGGCGGCGAGCGAGCCGCGCTCGTGGCCGAGTCCGAGGTGCCGGGCTGCGATGCCGCTCGTGCGCTGCGATGCTTCTTCGAGTGACAGGCCGAGTGCGACCAGGTTGCGCAGCGCCTGGTCCATCGTGAGCGTGCTGCCGGCCAGCGTGCCGTCGGCCAGGCGCACGCCGCCCAGGCACTTGGTGACGGTGTGGCGGCCCAGCCGGTACTCGCCGTCGCCCATGCCAGCGGCTGCGGTCGAGTCGGTCACGCAGTAGAGCCCCGGGATGCAGCGCAGCGCAACGCGGATCGCGCCTTCGTGCACGTGCAGCAGGTCCGGGATCAGCTCGGCCCGCTCGGCATGCGCCAGCGCCGCGCCGGCCATGCCGGGCTCGCGGTGGTGCAGGCCCGTCATCGCGTTGAACAGATGCGTGAAGCCCGTGGCGCCGGCGGCGAGCGCGGCAACGCCGTCCTCGTAGCTCCCGGCGCTGTGACCGATCTGCACCACGAAGCCGCGCGCGCGCAGCGCCACGATGAGCTCCAGGTGGCCGGGCATCTCGGGTGCGATCGTGATAAGGACCAGCGGCGCGATGGCGTGCAGAGCCAGCACCTCGTCGATGCGCGCCGTGCTCGCGAAGTCAGGCTGCGCTCCGAGCCGACCGGGGTTGATGTAGGGGCCCTCGAGGTGGACGCCCAGCACGCGCGCGCCAGCGGCGCAGCGCCGGCGCACGAACGGGGCCACGCCGCGCAGCGCGGCTTCGATCTCGTCGCGCGGCCCGGTCATGGTCGTCGCCAGCAGCGCCGTGGTGCCGTGGCGCGCGTGGGTGCGCGTGATGCGCTCGAGTGCGGCGCCGCCGCACATCGTGTCGGCGCCGCCGCCGCCGTGCACATGCAGGTCGACGAAGCCGGGCAACACGATCGGCGCACTCCCGTCTCGCGCCTGGGCCTCTGCGAGGGGCTCGCCCTCGACGCTGACGATGCGGTCCTCGGACCAGGCGAGCTCGCCACGTCGCCAGCCTCCTGGCGTGAGCAGGTGTCCGTGCAGGCGTTGCGGGTTCATGCGTCGCGATACGCGGTGCGCTGCCCGTCCGAGTCGAACGCACGCACCCGCCCCGGCAGCGGGCCGGAGAGCAGGCACGCGCCGGGTGCCCCGCCGGCCGTGTCCTTGCGCGACTCGACCGACAGCGCGTGGCCCGTGCCGGTCAGCACGCCGCGCAGCCACGTGCGGGCTCCAAGGCGCTCGACGCCGCGCACCTCGAGCGGCGGCGGCCCTGCCGGCGAGGCCACGAGGTGCTCGGAGCGGATGCCGGTTGTCGCTGCAGGCGCATGGGCCGGCAGCGCGGGCACGGCCGCGCGCGCCAGCAGGTTCATGGCCGGCGCGCCGATGAAGCGGGCCACGAAGCTGTCGGCTGGGCGCTCGTTCGGCTGCATCGGCGCGCCCACCTGCTCGATGCGGCCGGCACGCAGGACGACGATGCGCTGGGCCAGCGCCATCGCCTCGACCTGGTCGGGCGTGACGCAGACCACGGTGGCGCCGAGCTCGCGGTGCAGCGCCGCGAGCTCCGGCCGCATGCGCAGGCGAAGCTCGGCGTCGAGGTCCGACAGCGGCTCGTCGAAGAGAACGGCCTCCGGCTCCTGCACGAAGGCGCGGCCGATCGCCACGCGCTGGCACTGCCCGCCCGCGAGCTCGCCCGGCCTGCGGTCGAGGCAGGGGTCGAGCGCGAGCAGCTTCACCGCACGTTCGAGCCTGGCCGCCACGGTGGCCGCCGGCACGCCGCGCATGCGCATGCCGAAGCCCAGGTTCTGGCGCACGGTTGTGTGCGGGTAGGGCGCATGGCTCTGGAGCAACATGGCCAGGCCCCGCTTGCCGGGTCGCTCGTCTCTCATGCTGCGGCCAGCCAGTGGCACGCGGCCGGCGCTCGCGCTCTCCAGTCCGGCGATGGTGTGCAGCAGCGTGGTCTTGCCGCAGCCGCCGAGGCCGGCGAAGACGACGAGATTGCCGTCGTCTCGGCCCACGGCACGTCCATCCACTTCACGCGCCAGCCGGGGGCCGGCCTCGAAGCCACGCAGCACGCCTTGCATGCAGGTGTCGTGGAAGGGCGAGAACTGCATCGTCCACGGCGCCAGCTCGCAGCGGCCCGCGTGCGCCGCCGCCACCGGGCCGCTGCGGGGCAAGGACTGCACGGGCAGGGCGAGCGCCATCCCGGCCACCGCCAGACGCTGGAGCAGGACACGGCAGCGCGGGCGTGGCATGGTGAAAACGAATATAGCACCGGGCTGCTAGAAATAGTCCACCTGGTCTATATTAAAGCTCCATGACCCGTCAGGAGCCGGACCCAGTGCCCACCCTGCTCGACACCCGCGGCGTGTCGCCGCGCAGCCGCGAAGAAAAGCGCGACCAGCTCCGACGCGGGCTGGAGGCGATCCTGCAGCAGACCGGCGGCGGCAGCCGCCTGCCTCCCGAGCGCGAGCTGGCCGACCGGCTCGGCGTGGCGCGCGAGACGCTGCGCCGTGCGCTCGACGAACTGCAGGCACGCGGCCTGCTCGAGCGGCGCCAGGGGGCAGGCACCTTCGTCACCGGGCAGAGCTGGCTCAAGCCGCTGGTGCTGCGCAGCTTCACCGAGGACATGCGCGAGCGCGGGCTCGTAGCCAGCAGCGAGCTGCTCTCGCACGGCGTGCGCCGCGCCGACGCCAAGGTGGCGCTCAAGCTCAAGGCGGTGCCCGGCAGCGAGATGTTCGAGGTGCGCCGGCTGCGCTTGGCCAGCGGCGAGCCGATGGCGATCGAGCATGCCTTCCTGCCACGCGCGCGCCTGCCCGGTTTCGACCCCGCGCGGCTGGCCCGCCATTCGCTCTACGAGCTGCTGCAGCGTGAGTACGGGCTCGCGGTGCGCAACGCGGCGCAGGAGATCCAGGCCACGGTGCTCACCGAGGACGAGGCCCTGCTGCTCGAGGTGGCTCCCTTCAGCCCGGCGCTGCTCGTTGAGCGGCTGGTGTACTCGACCGACGGCGATCCCATCGAGTACGGCAAGAGCCTGTACCGCGCCGACCGCTACCGCTTCGAGGTCAACGTAGGGCGCGCGGTGCCGCCGGGCGAGGGCGATGCGGGCGGGGACGCCGCTTGAGCGCGGCGCAGCGGCGGCTCGGCCGCCTGGCCGCCCTCGATGCCGCGCTGCGCGGCCGACTGGTGGTGTCGGTGCAGCCGGTGGACGACGGGCCGCTGGACGACGACGCCACCGTCGTTCGCATGGCGCGGGCCGCGCTGGCCGGTGGCGCCGCAGGCCTGCGCATCGAGGGCGCAAGCCGCCTCGCCGCGGTTCGCGCGGCCGTGACGGTGCCGCTCATCGGCATCGTCAAGCACGACCTGCCGGCGAGCCCGGTGCGCATCACGCCGCGGCTCGAGGACGTGCACGCGCTGGTGGCGGCGGGCGCCGACCTGGTCGCGCTCGATTCCACCGAGCGCCCGCGCCCCGTGCCCTTGGCCGCGCTGCTCTCCGCGGTGCACGCGGCCGGCCTGCCCGCGATGGCCGACGCCTCGTGCGCGGCCGATGCGCGTGCGGCAATGGCGCTGGGCTTCGAGGTCGTCGGCAGCACGCTCTCGGGCTACACCGGCGGACCGGTGCCCGACGAGCCCGACCTGCATCTCGTGCGGGAGCTGGCGCGCGCCGGCTGCCGCGTGGTGGCCGAGGGCCGCTACCACCGGCCCGAGCAGGCGGCGGCAGCCATCGCCGCCGGCGCTTGGTGCGTCACCGTGGGTTCGGCGCTCACGCGCCTGGAGCACGCCACCGGCTGGTTCGCTGCGGCCGTGGCTGCCGCCGCCGTGCCGACCGCACGCACCCCGGGTTTCCCGGCCCCCGGACAAACCCGATGATTGGCCCAAGAAGAGGCCTTGTTAAGTCAGAATGTTTTAGGCCTTAGGTCTAATTGCGACCCCATCCGCAGGGCTGCGAAGCCCGGCCGCCACCCACCGAGGAGAGACCCCCATGCACCCGATCCTGAAGCCCACCGCCGCTGCCGCCATGCTGCTGCTCGCGGGGGGAGCCGCCGTGGCGCAGCAGGCGCAGCCCGACACGCAGACCGTCGAGGTCTCCGGCATCCGTGCCTCCATCCTGCAGAGCATCGCCAGCAAGCGCGACGCGCTGACCAGCGTCGAGGTGATCACGGCGGAGGACGTGGGCAAGCTGCCGGACAAGAACATCGCCGACGCGCTCTCGCGCCTGCCCGGCCTGAACGTGCAGTTCGGCGGCGCGCTGGCGATGGACGAGGCCGAGCGGGTCGCGATCCGCGGCACGAGCCCGAACTTGAACCTCGTCACCATCAATGGCCACGCGCTGAGCTCGGGCGACTGGCACGTCGGTGACCAGCTCTCCAGCGGCCGCAGCGTCGGCTTCGGCCTGATGCCCAGCCAGCTGATCGGCCGCGCCGTCGTCTACAAGACCGGCCAGGCCGACATCACCGAAGGCGGCATCGCCGGCACGGTGGATATCCAGACGCGCAAGCCGCTGGACTTCCGCAAGACCTTCACCGGCGAGGCCGCGGTGGGCGCCGCGTATGCCGACCTGCCGCGCAAGACCGATCCGCAGCTGTCGGGCCTGCTCGCCTGGCGCAATGACGCACGCACCTTCGGCGTGCTGGTGCAGGCCTACAGCGAGAAGCGGCACCTGCGGCGAGACGGGCAGGAGGTCTTCGGCCGGATCTACCGCGTCAGCACCGCGACGGCCGCCGCGTCGGGCGACCCGAGCCTGGCCGGCCTGCGCGTGCCCAACGTGCTGAACTCGGCGCTGTTCGAAGGCGTGCGCGAGCGCACCGGCGGCTACCTGGGCGTGCAGTTCAGGCCTACGCCGGGTCTGGACCTGAACTTCAGTGCCTTCCACAGCAAGCTGAAAGCCGACAACTACAACTCCAGCGCCTTCGCGCTGCCCAGCACGCTGCTCAACAACGGCTGGCTGATCCGCAACGCGCGGGTCGAGGGCGATGTGCTGATCAGCGCCTCGCTCGAGCGGCCGGCGCCGACTGCCGCGAACGCGAACGACCGCGTGATCGGCCTGCAGTTCGACCACAACCAGCGCCGGGGCGCGAGTTCGCTGTCGTCGTTCTACGACTTCGACTTCAAGTGGGAGCCGAGCGCCAAGCTCAGCTTCGACGGACGCATCGGCTACACCAAGGGCGAAGGTGTCACCAACACCCAGCCCAGCCTGACCTTCGGCCTCATCAACCCGAACGTCAGCTACACCATCAACACCTCGCGGCCCACCGACTACCGCATCACCGACGCGATCACGGGCCTCGACGTCGACCTCTCGCGCACCAGCAGCTACGTGCAGATGAGCGACGTCGGCAACTCGGTCAAGAGCAGCGACGACGAGCGCTATCTGCACCTGAACGGCACCTGGAAGCTCGACGGCGAGTGGTTCAACGCCCTGAAGTTCGGCATCCGCACGGCCAAGCACGAGCGCAAGTTCGACGTGGTGGGCGTGCGCTGGAACGCGCAGGACGACGCCAACGGCAACCCGGTCAGCCCCAGCCCCTTCCTGAGCGTGACCGGCGGCGCACTGGTCAACTTCCAGGCCTTGCCGGTCTACCCGGGCACGGTGCTGCCGACCCAGCAGCCCATCGTGCCCAACGGCCAGATCCCGGTGCCGGCCACCGCCTACCCGGGCAACTACGCCAGTGGCCTGGATGCCAACTTCCCGCGCAACCTGTTCCGCTTCACGCCCGACCAGCTGTCCGCCTTCGCGGCGCAGTACGTGAACTGGGACCCGGTGCGCAACAAGCTCTGGAGCAGCGGCTACACGGTCGAGGAGACCAACAACGCCGCCTTCGTGATGACCGAGTTCGAGAAGGACCAGCTCTCGGGCAACGCCGGCCTGCGCGTGGCGCAGACCAAGGTCTATTCGGTGTCCTACCAGGCGCTGACCAACGGCGCCCCGCTGGACGGCAACGGCCGCCCGACCGGCAACTGCGTGCCGCTGCAGCCCTGCCCGCTACCGGGTGCGATCGTCGGCGCCGTGGCTGCGAGCTTCCTGCCGCAGATCACCGAGACCACCCACACCTCGCTGCTGCCCAGCCTGAACCTGCGCTACGCGGTGCAACGCGGGCTGATCGCGCGTTTGTCGCTCAGTCGCACGCTGGGCCGGCCCAACTACAACGAGCTGGCCGGGGCGGTGTCGTTGAACAACACCACGCTGGTGGGCAGCTCCGGTAACCCGTTGCTCAAGCCCATCACCAGCACCAACGTCGATGCCTCGCTGGCCTGGTACTTCGCGCCACAGGCCTACCTGCAGGCGGGCCTTTTCGCGCAGACGCTGCGTGACTACGTGAAGGTCGGCACTTCGCAGGCGACCTTCTTCAACACCTCGACGCAGACCAACTCGGTCTACACCGTCACCTCGCGCATCGGCGTGAGCGCCTCGCTGTCCGGGCTGGAGATGGCGCTGGAGATGCCGCTGGGCAAGGGCTTCGGCATCAACCTGAACGGCGTGCTGGTCGACGGGCGCGACCAGGACGGCGTCGAGCTGCTGGGCACCTCGCGCGCCACCTACAACGCGCAGGTCTGGTTCGAGAACGAGAAGATCGGCGCCCGCCTGGCGTGGAACCACCGCTCCGACTACGCCTTCGCCTTCCTCGGCAACGGCACCAACACGCCCGGCAACGGCGTGCACAAGTACAAGGGCTACGGCACCCTTTCGATGGCGCTGTCGTACCGCTTCACGGACAGCATCACCCTCACGCTGGACGGCAACAACCTGCTCAACCCGGTGCGCAGCACGTACTACAACACCGGCAACTCGCCGGCCAACTGGCACGAGAGCGGGCGCCAGTTCTTCCTCAACCTGCGTGCCAAGATCTGAAGACCGCCGGACCCTGCTCGAGGCCGCGGCCGCCGGCGCGCTGGGCCCGCTGACGGCCGCGCCGGCGTACGCACAGCCGGCGGCGGCTCAAGAGCCTGCGGTTTCGCCGTCTGCGACGCCCTCCTCGGCCCCACCGCGGGCGCTGCCCGGCCCCGAGGTCCGCGGCACCCGGCTCACCACCACCGCCGATACCGACATCGGCACGCCTGCGAACACCGTGCGCACGGTGCAGCGCCTGGCGGCGATGGGGCTCAACGCGGTCTACGTCGAGATCCGGAAGAAAGGCCACACGCGGTTCCCAAGCGCGGTGCTCGAGCGTGCGATCGGCGTGCGCGAGCGGCCGGGCGGCGCTCGCCAGGACCCTTCCGACGGCGCGCTCGAGCGCCCCGCACGCGACCTGCTAGAGGAGACGCTGATCGAGGCGTATCGAAACGGGCTGCATCACCTGGTCTGGTTCGGCCACGGCTTCGTGGTCGCGCACAGCGGCTTCGCCTGGATGAACCCGCTGCACCCCGAGACGCGGTGCATCCTGCTCGATCTCACGCGCGGGGCGATCGGGCGTTACGACCTCGACGGCGTGCAGTTCGACGACCGAATCGTCTGGCCCGGCCCGAGCGTGGGCCACGACACCTTCACCAGGCAGCTCTACGCCGCCGAGCACGAAGGCCGTGCGCCGCAGGAGGTCGCACGCGACCCGGCGTGGATGAAGTGGCGCGCGACGAAGCTCGACGCGGTCGGGCGCGAGTTCTTCCGCGAGCTGCGCAGCGCGATGCGCCCGGCCATGCTGCCGTCGTTCAGCCCCGCGGTGTCCCCGTGGCCCTGCAAGAACTACCGGCCGGACTGGCCGCTGTGCAGCAGCCGGCCCGAGGTCGAGTACTTCGGCGAGGTCGTGCCGCAGGCCCACCGGCTCAGCTACCCCGCCTTCGAAGCCACCTGGCGCGAGCAGAGGCAAGGTCTGCAGCGGCGCGAGGGCGCCTGCAGCGCGCACGAGCTGGTCGCCGGCATCCGGCGCGACGGCGACGGGCGCGACTCGAGCTGGGAGCGGCTGCGCGACTCGATCGCGCGCACGCGCACGCTCGGCCGCGGCGGCCACATGCCGTGGTTCAGCCGCAGCGCGCTGCAGCCGATAGAGCGCGAGCCCAGGCAGTTCTACGGCGGCACGGTCGCGCAGCCGCGCTTCGCGCCGGATTGGCGGCGCAAGTCGAGACCGCCCGTGGCGGCGGAAGAAGCTGCGCGCGTCGGGCTCCAGCGCTGGAAACTGCCGGCCCAACTGCGTGGAGAGGACCGCCGCCGCCGGCGCCCGATCGCACGCGCGGCGCGCGGCCCCTGGCGCTGCCTGCGCGATCTCGAACCAGCGCCCGGGCGGCCGCTGCCGGTGGCAGGGGCGCCCGAGGCGATGGACGCGCTCGAGCTGCTGATTGACCGCCGCCATGGCTGAAGCACCCGCTGCACCTCCCATCGCGCTCGGCCTGGACGTCGGTGGCAGCGCCAGCCGCTGGGCCCTGGCCGGCGCCGACGGCGCGGTGTTCGCCGCAGGGGTCGTGGCACCCTTCAGTGGCGCCATGATCCACAGCCCGGCCGGCCGCCCGCATGTGGAGGCCGCGCTCGGCGAGCTCGCTCGCGCCGTGCGAGCCGCCGCGCCGGGTTGCGTGCTCGGTGCAGTGTGGGCCGGTGTCACCGGCTACGACGCCGAATCAGGCCCTGCCTTGCGCGAGGCGATGACCGCGGCCCTGGCCGCGGAAGCGCGCCGCATCACGCTGCTCAACGATGTCGAGCTCGCCTGCCGCCTGCGTTTCCAGCCCGGCACGGGCTGCCTGGTCTACGCCGGCACCGGCTCGATCGGGGTCTTCGTCGATGCGTCCGGACAGTGCCATCGCGTCGGTGGGCGCGGCGGCCTCATCGGCGACGAGGGCAGCGGCTACTGGGTTGCCAAGGAAGCGCTGGCGCGACTCTGGCGCGCCGAGGACGAACGCCCCGGCAGCGCTGCCGCCGGCGCGCTGGGGTGCCACCTCTTCGCGGCCATCGGCGGCAGCCGATGGGATCACACCCGCCGCGTGCTGCTGGACGCGAGCCGCGGCGAGTTCGCGCAGCTCGCGCTGGCGGTCGCACGCGCTGCCGACGACGCAGACCCGGCCGCGCTGGCGGTGCTGGACGAGGCCGGCGCCGCGCTGGCGCGCCTCGCGCGCATCGTGGTGACCCGTTTCGGCGCCATGCCCGTGGCCGTGGCCGGGCGGGCCGCGGGACTGCATCCGCGCCTGTGGAGCGCGCTCGAGCGGGCGCTGCCGGCCGGAGTGAGTGTGCAGCGGTTCGAGGCAGACTTCGCCGCGGCCGCGGCTTCGCGGGCTGCATCGGGCCCGCTGCCGCTTCTGCCCTAGTCCGGATCCTTCATGAAGCCGGGGTCGGCAGCCGCGTGCCGAGGCGCGTTGTCATGGGTGTCTCACCCCCTGTGCCAACCGAGAACTGCCAATGCCAAAGCGTACGGACGAGAAGCTGCACTTTGGGCGGATCGGCCGGCGGGTTGTCGAGGCCGAATTCGGCGGCGGTGACCTGAGCAGCGAGGGCGGCGCGCTGCTGCTGCGGCGCATGGATGCCCGCCTGGGCCTCAGCGCTGCGGCAGCGCGCGCACTGGATCCGGCCCATGCGTCGCCTCTTCTTCCTGCGGACACGAGTCCACGGCGACGTCGCTCCTAGCCTGCGCCTGCGCAGGGACCACGCCAGCCCCGCCCTTCGCCGCACAGGTTCCTTGCGCAGCGCGGCGGCCCCGGCTCATGGTCATGGCCATGCCGCTGATGGAGACGAACAGGGGGAAGACCCAGTCGGTGGAGGTCCAGCCATGCCACTCGGCATCCGCCAACGGGCCGTACTGCAGCGGGGTGTTCACGCCGCCTCCTTCTTGCCGAAACCTTCGGGCACGCGGATCAAGGCCGTCATCGCAAACGAGGGCAGGGTGGCGATCAGCACCCACACGAAGAAGTTCACGTACCCGAGTTGGTCTTGCAGCCAGCCGCTCCACATGCCCGGAAGCATCATCCCCAGGGCCATGAAGCCGGTGCAGATGGCGTAGTGCGCCGTCTTGTGCGGCCCTTCGGCAACGAGGATCATCACCATCAGGTAGGCGGTGAAGCCCAGGCCGTAGCCGAACTGCTCCACGGCCAAGGCGGCACACACGATCCACAGGCTGCCGGGGTGCGACATCGCCATGGCGAGGAACACCACGTTGGGTACGTGCATGGCCAGGATCAGCGGCCACAGCGCCTTCTTCAGCCCGACGCGGGCGATCACCAAGCCGCCGACGATGCCGCCCACCGTGAGCGAGATCAGGCCGACGGTGCCGTAAGCGATGCCCACCTCCTTGGTGCTCAGGCCCAGGCCGCCTTGGTCCACGGGGTCGAGCAAGAAGGGCGTGGCCAGCTTCAGCAGTTGCGCCTCGGGGAACCGGTAGAGCAGCAGGTAGCCCACGATCACCAGGATGGCCGGCTTCCTGAAAAACGCCAGGAACACGCGGCCGAACTCGCGCAGGAAGCCGCTCAAGCTCCCCGCCGGCAGGGCCGTGGGCGCGTCGGCTTCGGGCCCGGGCAGTCGCAGCAGGTGGTAGCCCGCTACCGCCACGAACACCACGGCCAGCGCCGCCATCACGGTTTGCCAGGCCTGCACGGGGCTGCCAGTACGCTCGGTCAGCTCGCCGGCCAGGTACACCAGGCCGCCTTGCCCGGCGATGTTGGCCACGCGGTAGAAGGTGCTGCGCACGCCCACGAACGCGGCTTGCTGGTGCGTCTTCAGGGCCAGCATGTAGAAGCCGTCGGCGGCGATGTCGTGGGAGGCCGACGCGAAGGCCATCAGCCAGAGCACGGCCAGGCTCATCTGGAAGAAGTTGGGCAGGGGCAGGGTGAGCGCCACACCGGCCAGCAGCGCACCCACTACGAACTGCAGCGCCCAGATCCAGCGCCGCTTGGTGCCCAGCAACTCGATGAGAGGGCTCCACAGCGGCTTGATCACCCAGGGCAGGTAGAGCCAGCTCGTGTAGAGCGCGATGTCGGTGTTGCTCAGTCCCAGGTTCTTGTACATGACGACGCTGAGCGTCATCACTACCACGTAGGGCAGGCCTTGAAGGAGGTACAGGCTGGGAATCCAGCCCCAGGGAGAGCGGGGCACGGCGCTCATTCGCCCAGCGCCTTGCGCAGGCTGCCATCCACCCGCGCCAGGGCCTGCGCGGCGCCGTGCGCGTCGACGCCGTGGCGCAGCATCAGGATGGCGCACTTCACCGAGCCGCCGGCGGCGTCCACCGCTGCGGTGGCCTCGGCCTCGCTGCGGCCGGTGGCGGTGACGGTGAGTGCCACCGAGCGGCGGCGCAGCTTGGCGTTGGTGGCCTTCACGTCCACCATCAGGTTGCCGTAGACCTTGTGCAGCTTCACCATCAAGCTGCTGCTGAAGGTGTTGAGCGCGATCTTCTGCGCCGTGCCGGCCTTCAGGCGCGTGCTGCCGCTGATGACCTC
>JADCGP010000016.1 GCA_020248915.1 Rubrivivax sp.
TCGCCCGCATCACCCGGTTCAACTCGCGCCGCCGCATCACAGCCCTCGACTCGGAAGCAACGGCACATCGCCGTCACGCCAGTCTCCCAGGCGGGTGGCTCACCGAGTGAGCTACATCAACACCCAACGCGCATAGCGCCCATTATTGCCCTCGGCTTCGCAACGCCGATGCGTGCTCAGGTGCGCGTATGCACCCCCCGTGAGCAATGTCATGCACGCCGGTCGCGCTCTCGTGTGGCTGGGGGGTGGGGTGTCAGAATGACGGGCTGCCCATGAGCGCTCCTGGAGTCTCGGTCGTCATCCCCTGCTACAACGCCGAGAGGTACGTTGCAGCCGCCATCCGATCGGCCTGGAGTCAGGGCCCCGCAGTCGAGGTGATCGTGGTGGACGACGGCTCGCGCGACGGCTCGGTCGATGCTGTGCTCGGGTGCGGGATTCCGGTCACTCTGGTGCGCCAGGCCAACGCCGGCGTTGCTGCCGCCCGCAACGCGGGTGCCGCGCGTGCGCAGGGGCGGTGGGTCGCCTTTCTCGATGCCGACGACCTGTGGCTGCCGGGCAAGCTGTCGGCGCAGCTTGACCTGCTGGCTGCCCATCCGCAGGTCCGCCTGGCCTACACGGCCTGGGAGGTCTGGCCGAGCGAGGACGTCGAGCCTGCGGCGGGGTTGCTCGAACGCCTCCAGGAGTCCGCCGCCGATGCCGGGCGCTGGGCAGGGGCCTCGGGCTGGATCTATCCGGAATTGCTGCTCGACTGCGTCGTCTGGACCTCCACGGTGCTGGCCGAGCGGGCGCTGCTAGAGGAACTGGGCGGGTTCGACCCCGGGCTGCGGATCGGCGAGGACTACGACCTGTGGCTGCGCGCATCGCGCGTCACACCGATCCTGCGGGTGTGCGCGCCGCTGGCCCTCTATCGGATCCACGGTAGCAACACCACCCGCCGGGCACCGGAGCGCAACCACAAGGCCGAGGTCGTTGCGCGCGCCATCGCGCGCTGGGGCTACGGGGGGCCCGACGGTCGCCAGGCCGACAGATCTTCAGTGAGCCGACAGGTGGCGCGCAGTTGGATCGACTTTGCCGCAGCTCTGCTGCATGCCGGAGATCCGGCGCGCGCTCGCGGCGCGGCCCTGACGGCGCTGCAGTCGGACCCGTCGCTGCTCGGGGCGTGGAAAATGCTGGGCAAGACGCTGGTCCGGCCGCCCGGCTTGGCGCGACGTTGACCCATGGCAGCGGGAGTACGCGGCCGCCGCTCCATGGTGCAGGACGCGATGGTCCTGCGGTCCGAGAACCTGGGCGGGCGGGTCGTCTCCGGCGCCGGGTTCCAGCTGCTCGGCGTCGTTCTGAAGACGGTCATCACCATTGGATCGACCGCCGTTCTGGCGCGACTGCTGGCCCCCTCCGCTTTCGGCTACGTCGCCATGGCTGCGGTGGTCACCGAGCTGGCGGCGCTCTTCGCCAACTTCGGGCTGTCCAACATCCTGATCCAGCGGAGACGGATCACGCGGCTTCAGCTGGACACGGTGTTCTGGGCCTCGGCTGCGCTGGGCGTACTCCTCGCCCTGGTCACGGTCGGGGCCTCGCTCTTCGCGTCGATGTGGTTCCGCGATGCCGTCGTCGGCGAAGTGCTGAGGGTGCTCTGCTGGTCGTTCGTGCTGGGCGGGCTCAACGTCATTCCGTGGGTCGTGCTCGTGCGGTTGATGCGGTTCCGGACCGAGTTCTGGCTGCAGCTGGCGACGATGCTGGTCCGCGCCGCCACTGCCATCGTCTGCGCGTGGGCGGGCCTGGGCCTGTGGAGCCTGGTGATCGGCGGACTGGCCGGCCTGCTGGTGAATCTGGTTCTTGGCCTCGCCGCCGTAGGCTACTGGCCCAGACGGCGATTTCATCTCCCCTTCCTGGCGGCCACTTGGCGCACGGGAGGCAGCTACTTCGGCGGCGGGCTTCTCTACTACGCCAACATGAACCTCGACCTGATATTGATCGGCCGCAGCCTCGGCGCCCAGTCGCTGGGGTACTACCAGAACGCGCGCTCGCTCACCGACGAGGTGCGAGCCAGGATCGCCATCCCGCTGCAGCACGTTCTGTTTCCGGCGTTCTCCTCCGTGCTGCGCGAGCGCGACCGGATGCAACACATGCTGGTGCGCAGTGGCCGCATGCTGGCGGCAGTGGTGATGCCGATCGGCATAGGCATTGCTGCGATGGCCCCCGAACTTGTTCCGGTGCTGTATGGCTCGTCATGGCTGCCGATGATCCCGGTCGTGGCGATGCTGGGCATCAGCGCGGCGGTACGCGCAAGCTGCAGCATGGCAAGCGTGGTCATCAACGCGCACGACCGCGTGGCGCGCGGCTTGCAGCTCCAGGTCGTCGGGACGTTGTTGATGGCGGTTGCGATCGCAGGGACTGTTCGCCACGGACTCGAGGCCGTTGCGGGGGCGCAGGCGGTTGTCGGGCTGTACGCGCTGGTGCCATTCGGCTACGCGCTCAGGCTCACTGGGCTGGGCTGGAGAGCCGCCTGGTCGATACTGGGACCGCCTGCGTTGGGTTGCGTGGGCATGGCCGCAGCAGTCCATTCGTTGCGGCCAGTGGTCCAGGATGTCACGGTTCACCCGGGCCTGCAGTTGCTCGCGCACGCGTTGGCGGCCGCGCTCTGCTACTTCGTTGTCCTTCACCTGCTGTCCCGCGAGTACCTGAACGAGCTGCGTACCATCGCTGGGCGGTTCGCCGGGCGGCGCTGACTGCATCCGGCAGGTTCGCCGTCCGACCCCTGGCGGCGTGAACCCGCGGTGCCGCCGAGCCCACGCTACCGGCTGCAGCCGCGCGGGCGTTGGCCGATTGCTGAGGTCTTGGCGGCGTGGCACGCTCCTTGGCAGGGCCACGCGAACGCCGCTCGAGCCCGGCGCGCAGACACCACAGAAAGCGCGGCAATTGTCCGGGTGTCGCGTGCTGTGCCTGCACGTTCTCAGCCAATCAGTCCGTAGGCTGATGCAAGAATCCGGACCGCTCCTCCGGGTCCTTCTGGCCTGGCCACGCCCGCGGGCGGCAGACTACTTGGGCAGAAATGGCTTATCTCATCCTTCTGGCCGCCGTCGTGATGCTCGGCCTGTTGGGGTATGTGGCGCACAAGGTGCGGCGAATTCACATGGCGACGTACCATGCGCTTGAGGAGGCCATTGCTGCGCGACGCGAAGCGGCCGCGCTGTTCGACCAGTTGCACGCGCTCGCCTCGCTTGAGAAGCTTCTGGCGATGCCGCAGTGCCTACCGCCCATGCGCAACTGGGCGGGCTCGCCCGACATGCTCCTGCACCTCGCTCAGCTTCTTCTGAAGAGCCGTCCACGGTGCGTGGCGGAGTGCAGCTCAGGGGTCTCCACGGTGGTGGCGGCGCGCTGCATGCAGCTCAATGGCCAAGGTCACGTGTACAGCCTCGAACACGACGAGACATACGCTGCCAAGACGCGCGAGTTGCTGGCCCGCTACGACCTGACCGACTGGGCGAGCGTGGTGATTGCGCCGCTCGAACCGGTGGCTGGCGGGCCTGGCTGGTACGCGCGCGATGCGTTACCGCAGGAGATGCCCCCGATCGATGTACTCGTGGTAGATGGCCCGCCGGCAGGGGGTGCGTCCACCGCCCGATATCCCGCGCTGGGCCAGCTGGCATCGCGAATGCCCGGGGAGGTGACCGTATTTTTGGACGATGCCGACCGTCCGGGCGAACAAGCGGTAGTCGAGCAATGGCTGAAGGAGCACCCCGGCTTGCGCCTCGAGCGACTGCAGGCCGAAAAGGGGCTTGCCAAGCTCATCGGTACTCTGTAAGCGATCGCGCCGCTTTCCGTTCAACTCGCCGGCCGACGTTGCTGCGTATCGAAGGCTCACCGAGCCTTCGATACCCGCGCCAGTCGCATGCTTAGAACGAGGCAACGCCACCTCTCGCGTACGTCGCCGCCATAGCCTCGAGCCACCCGGAACAGCGCACGCGCCACACTTGCAACGGCAGCCGCGCCACAGCCTTGACGTGCCAGTCTTCGCGACAGCTCCAGCACCTCACCCTGCTGTTCCGCCATGGCCTGGGCTGCCCAGCCGCGGCACGCGGCCCGCACTATGCTGTCTAGCTCCCTGACCTCAAAGCCGCCATCTCGCGCCGCCAGGGCAGCCAAGGCCGCCAAGTCCTCGAACATCTCCGGGACACAGCCATGGTTGGCCATCACGTGCAGCCGGTTCAGCAGTGCTTGCCGCTCGCCAAGCACACTGCTGGTTGGACTGCAGAACTCTGCGAGGAGGACGTCAGCGCGGATCTTGCGGCCCAGAGCGACGCTGTAGCGCCTGAACACGTCAGACCGCGAGGCGCTGTCGCGGTGCAGTGCCTTTGGGCCTCTGGTGCCAGCATGCTGCCGGAAGACGAATGCCGGTGACGCGCAGTACACAGGACTGAAGTGCCGTGCGAGCCGGATCTGGACGTCGTAGTCTTGCCCGCGCAGCATTGACGGGTCGAAGCCGCCGATGTGCCGATAGCAGTGACGACGCACAAGTGCCGAGTTCAGGTGGAAGAAGCAGCCCGCCATTGTCTCGAAGAAGAACTCCTCGGGCTGTGGCTGCGGCGGCTCGTACAGCCGGCCTTGCACGATTCGTCCGTCGCGTCCGTCGCTGCCGAGATGGTGAGACGCGTAGATCCACTGCGCGTTGGGGTGTTCGGAGGCAACGGCGAGTCGGCGTTCGATCGCGTCAGGAACCGCGACGTCGTCGTCGTCGAACAGCCAGACCCAGTCGCCGCTGACATGTGTGAGCGCGCGGTTGATCGCCGCGGCCTTGCCCGCATTGGGCTGTCGCAGGTAGCGGATCCTGTGGCCGTAGCTCGCCACCACGGCCGGCGTGTCGTCTTCCGAGCCGTCGTCCACCAGCACGATCTCGCTGGCTGGCGCCGTCTGGGCCAGCAGGCTGTCCAGGCACTCCCGGAGGTAGCGCGCCCGGTTGTAGGTGGCCAGGACGATCGAAACCGGCGCGGAACTCATGGTGGCATCGTGGTGTGACGGCCGGTACGCCGCGCCCACGCCCCGAGCTACGGCGTGGCGCTCACGCCCCGAGCTACGGCGTGGCGCTCACGGCGCGACGCGGATGGCGACGACGCGGCCGCCGAAGGAGTAGCTGGCCGAAGTGTCCTGCGCCGTCACCCAAACTAGCGACTTGAGCTGTGGCGCGTAGTCCAACCGCTTGTACACCGAACTGTAGGGCTTTGGAGTCAGGATGGAAGGACGCGCGGCGCCTGTGATGGGCCGTGCGACCCACGTCCAGTCGTTGGCCGGGTTCGCGGGCACGTCGATCTCGTAATAGTAGTCACCCCCCTGGAGCGTGAACCAGATCAGGCGGGCGATGTCCGGCACGTAAACCAGGCTTCCGCGGCCCCAGTTGGCGGGCGGCAACGGGCCGTTGGTGAAGCGCACGCGGGTGCGTTCGGACCCGCTGCCCGCTGCAGAGAACCAGTAGAAGTTGGCCTCGGTTGCAGACTCCCGGTGGGCCGCTATGGCGATCACGTCGCGGTGTGCGCAGTAGGCCGAGTACACCATGTCCGGATATGCGGCGATGGACTGCGGCCCGCCCCCTGAGTTGGTCCAGGCCCTGCTGCGAACGTCCAGCGACATCAGCCACGGCACGTTGTCCGCGGCAATCGGCCAAATCCGCTGTCGCTGGGTGTCGTATGCGCAGCTCCCTCCCGGGGGCCAGCTGCGGGCGTGGTTGGTGGAAAAGCGCTGCCAGCGGCGGTCGCCGAACGTGAACGCATGGCTCCACCCGGTGCTGCGCGAGACACCCACCCCGATGGCGCCGGCAACGGGGCGGATCAGCGCGCCGTACGGGTCGCCGGCGACCTCGGGCGGAAGAATCAGCAGGCAATCGTAGGTGTGCGCCGAGCCGGGCACGCTCGGTGCCACCTCGCGCGGATTGGACTCGTCGTCCGGGAAGCCTCCCGACCGGATCGCGTCTTCGTAGGCCTGGAAGCTGGAAAGCATCGTCGGGCCGCCGATGCGCTCGAATCGCAGCGTGTTGAAGTCGGCGATGAACACCGAGTTGTCCTGCGTGGCGGCGTGCCCGCCGCCGTGAATGACGTGTGCGCCCCAGGCTCCGTAATAGGGGTTGTAGGCGCCTCCCGAGTAGGCGGCGAAGACGAAGGTGCTGTTGTTGCCGAGTCGCGGCTCGTCCAGGAACGCCACGTCCTGCAATCGGTTTTGCATCGGCACCAGGGCAGCCTCGCCCTGCGTCAGCGGCACCCAGGCCGGCAGGTTGCCGCGGTCGTAGACCGCGGGTGGCGGCGGCGGCGCTGTGGGCGGTGGGCTTGGCGGCGCCGGGGCGGGCGACGGCGGGCTGGGCGTCGGGCTTGGAGCAGGACTCGGGACAGGAGGAGTCGGAGTGGGCGGTGTGGGTGCAGGAGGGCGGGGGGTCGGCGCCGGGTTGGGTGGAGCCGCGCCGAGCGGACCTTCCGAGCCTGCCACGGCAGACGCGGCGTCCGCGGAGCCACCGCAGCCGGAGAGCGAGTACGTCGCGAACAGACTGGAGAGAAGCAGGTGACGACGTTGCAACATGGTGATCAGCGGTTCGGGTTCAGAGACGCCGAGAGCGGATGGCCCAGCCGGCGTAGTTCTTGAACGAGGTGTCGACGCTGTCGCGCCACGTGTCCGAGCCGTAGAAGCGGGCGGCCATCGTGTCGGCGCCTGGAATGTTCAGACGGGCTGCGAGTTCGTGGGCGAAGGCCACGCAGGCCAGCATCGCCACGACGTGCGAACTGGTCGTGATGCTGGCGATCGGTCCGCTGAGCACGTAGCGGCCGGGTACTGTGTCCGGAGCGATCGAGCGCAGCCGGCTGTCGGGCGTGATCGAGGCAGGGCTGCCCGATGCCCAGGGCAGTTGCGTCGTCATCCAGGTCCACTGCGCGTCCCAGCTGGGGCGGAAGGTCGTTGGCACCAGGCTCGTGCCGTTCCAGCCCCCGGTGCCGAAGGACAGCTGGTAGAACGAGAACACGCGCCAGTCCCAAAGAGTGGAACCCGGTGCCGCACCCAGCATGCCGACCGGGAAGCGGGCCACGAACGCCGCGAGGTCGCGCAACCGCGGGTTGGAGGTGGCCTCGGTCAGGCACGACCACATCACTGCAAGGGCGTTGTAGCCCTCCATCATCCCGCCGTAGGTGTGCTGGCCGTCGTTGGCCTCGTCGTAGTCCTGGTTCATGTAGAACAGGCCAAAGACGTTGTCCCGCGCGGCGGACGGGGTGGCCGTCACTGCGCCCGACACATAGACGCCGTGGTAGTAGTCGATGTCGGCGTCGAGCCGGCCGAGCGCCTCGGTGCGCTGGCCGATGTCCAGCGGCTCGGCGATGCTGACGCCGGCCAGAGCCTGCGGCGCCACGATCGCAGCCTGCGTGCGGATGCGGTAGATCCATGCATGCACGCGCAGCTGGGTGTACCAAGGTCCGATGCGGTATCCGCCATAGACGTTGCCGCTTTGGAAGAAGTCGGCGGCGGTGCTGAAGTGCTGCAGTTCCTCCCATGCGCTCCAGCGGCCGCTGGTCAGGTAGGCCATGTAGCCGAGCGAAGGGCCGTGCGAGAAGTACCAGTCCGGGCTGTTAGTGCCGCCGGTCGGTGCCGGGGTCAGCTGGACGCCGTTGCCGGCGTTGTCGGAGATGCCCACGTTGGTGTCGTTCAGGCACAGCGTGAGGTACTGCGAGCCGCGCGCCGGCCGTCCGCTGGCCTCGTCCCGGTAGTGCACCGAGAAGCGTCCGCCCGCACGGCAGTTGCCCTGGATCGCGAGGTAGGCGCCGGCGTTGCCTTCGACCAGGTAGGTCATGTCCCAGGCCGGCAGCAGCCCCACGTTGTCGCTGTGGCCACCGCTGCCGAGGGCGGGGTCTATGTTGGCGCGGGCAAACGGCGCGGGCTGGTTGGCGGCAGCCAGCGTCCAGGCGCTGTACTTGGTGCCCGCATCCGGCGTCGAGGCGTACGAGGACGCGTTCATCGACGTGACCGCAAGCCGCGGCACCAGGCCGGTGGCCTGGAAGTAGGTGACGTCGTGGCGGGGCACGAGTTGCGGATCGGTGCCGATCCAGTCGACACGGCTCCAGCGCGTGTGGTGGTGCTGCCGGATGGCCGTGCCCTGGTACCGGACGGTGCCGCCCACGCTGACCTGCACGTCGTAGTCGCGTCGTCCGGGCGCGGCCACGCGCAGCCAGCCGTTCTCCACCACCGTCTCCACCTCCACCTGCCCGGTGGCGTAGGCGCGCACGTAGAACCAGACGTGCGTGTGGGGGTCGGCTGTGGGTACGAAGTAGTGGAACTCCGACATCTCGGGCCCGCTCACCTGGCGCACGCGCCGCGGCGAGGTGCGCGACCACGGCCCTGAGCCGGCGGCGCGGGCGCTGGACAGTTCCGCGACCAGGCTGCCGCCTGCCACCGCGGCGCCGGAGGCATCCACCACCGAGGAAAACCGCACGCTCGCCTCGATGGCGGGTTCGGGCACGGCCGTGCCTGCTGCGGGCGTGCCGCCCTTGCGCACCACGACGTAGCCCGCGGGCGCCACGCCGCTCAACACCGCGAAGCGCACGCTTCCATCGTCCCAGTAGTTCCGCACGTCGGCCTGGAAGCGGGCCACGTTCGCCGTGATGGCCTGGCCACTGGCTATCTCGCCCTTGCGGAACGGCTGGCCCACCGTGAAGGGCTGGTCTCCGCCGACATGGCTGAGCGCGATCCAGACCACGTCGTTGCCCGACAGCGGTGGTGCGTCGCCAGCCGGGGGGGGCGGCGGCGGCGGGGGAGGAGGTGGGGATGGGGTCGGCGAAGGCGGCGGCGGGCCTGGTGGTGGCGGCGACGGGGGCGGCGGAGGCACGGCCGCAGGCGGCTCAGAGGGGCTGCCGCTGCCCGGTGTGTCGCCACCGGCACCACCGCATGCGCTGAGCGATGCGGTGCCCACGGCAAAGAACAGGAGCTGGCGTCGTTTCATCGGATCCCTGGGTCGCTGGCTTGCCGCGAAGTCAGGGCCCAGGTCCGGACGGACCGAGGCACCGGCACCTTCCGCTTATCGGCGCGGCGCCGTCGAACCGAAGTGCTCGCGCTGGCGCAAGCACTACCAAATGTGAGCAGGGCTCCGACGAGCGCGTCCAAAGCGGCACCACGCCGCAACTCGCCCCGCCAGGCAGATGCCGGCCGGCACGTCGGAGACGGAGCTGTCGCTGCGCGGCGTCAGCGCGGAAGCGCCGGCTGGGCACAGCCCAAGTGGCGCGGAAGAGTCGGAGCTACTGGCGCGCGGGCGTGTCGTCGGTGTCCGACCACTTCCCGGCACGACGCAGCTGATCGGTCAGCTGGGTGCCGGTGAAGCCAAGCGACCGGGCCCGCAGGGCCTGCTGCCGAGCCGCGTCTTGCTGGCCAAGCTCGAGGTACACGAGCCCGATGTTGTGGTGCGAAAGCGGGTTGTCCTTGGCAGCTTCGGCGGCCAGCTCCAGTTGCCGCGTCGCGTCCTGGGTACGCTTGCGTTTGCCCAGGTATTGGGCGTACAGGCTGCGCACCACGGTGTCGTCCGGGCGGAAGCGCACGGCACGATCGAACCAGCACTCGACGGTGATCTTGGCGCCCGGGGGCGGATCGCTCTTCCAACGTTCGGCCAGGCGTGTCATCACCAGCAGGGCGCGAGGATGATTCGGGAACACGCCCAGCGTGTACGAGACGTCCTGGGCCATGTCCTGGAACATCGTGTTCTTCGGCCGCGTCATCGACTCGATACCTGGCGTGAAGTGGTAGTCCTCCACCAGCTTGCGCGTCTCGGCTGGCGCGGTGCGGTAGTCGAAGGGCCCGAAGTGGTTGCGGAACGGGTCGCCGCAGGCGGCGGCGCCGGTCTGTGCGACGGCAGGCGACAGTGCGCCGGAGGCCAGCAGCGCCAGTGCGATCCGCAGCGCGGTCATGGACCGCACGTGCGTCGACGGCTGGGTGGCATTGGCGGTGGCGGTCGAAGATGGCATGGGCATCACCGTTGCGTTGCGTTCATGAACTCGAAGGGGCAGGCTGGGGCCTCGCGGCTGGCGCGTCGGAGGTCGGCGAAATGCTGATCCGTGCACTTGGGCTGGCTGCCGCAGCTGGAAGGGACGGCCCCGCCAGTCCTGCCAGCCACAGCCGGCAGTCGGCAACGAGGGCTTCTGACTCGGCCCTGTCCGAAAAGGTGTGGTCCGCCGATGGGTAGCGGCGCCAACCGGCACCTGCGCTGTCCAGGCCCTGCCGCGCCGCGGGGTGCCGGGCGAGCAGTTCCTCGAACTCGCGCGCCGTGTAGTCGCGGCCGCTCAGCGCGATCAACAACGGGCCCCGCCACGCCGCCAGCACGCGCATCATGGAGACCGCGTAACCGGGCTCCGAGACCAAGGGGTCGGCTGGGCTTGCGCCCGTGGCCGTCCGCAGGTGTGCGGCCAGCTCGGACAGCCCGGACCACGCCACGCGCCCGACAACCAGCTTGCGCCAGAAAGCCGGCTGCACCAGACGCTGCAGGTAGTAGTGGCGAACGCGTGCCCGGGCCAGCGTGTGCTCGGTGCGTGCCCAGGGGTTGAGGAGGCAGAGCGCGGCCACGCGCGCATCGTGCGCCCGCTGCACGTACAGCAACGCCGCCGAAGCCCCGTCGCACAGCCCCCAGAGCACGACTCGTCGCACCGTCGTGCAGGCGGCCTGCAGGCTGTCGATGGCTGCGGCGATGTCGTCGTCGAGCGCCTCGAAACCCGCCGGAGTGCCGGTGGAGTCACCCATGCCGCGGACGTCGAACCGCAGCGTGGGCACGCCGTCTGCCGCGAGCGCGCGCGCCAGGCGCACGAAGAGCCGGTGGCTGCCTGCGCGGTACTGCGGGCCGCCCACCACCACCACAACCCCGACATCGCACGCGGCCTGCGCTGCGGCGGGGCGCGCCAGCACGCCGGCGAGCCGCTCGCCGGCGCATTCGAAGGCCAGGCCCGTCTCGTGCCAGCCGGTCGCGCTGGCGTTCATGCGGCCCCCGTCGTCGCCGGCAGCGCCATGGCGTTGCCCACGCCTTGCCGCGCGGCGGGCCGCGCGTCGGGGGCCACGGCCTGCAGCGCCGCACGCGTGGCCTCGACCAGCGCCGGCGCCTCCTCGATCTCCACGCTCTGCCAGAACCCGGGCCCGGCCACGGCCGCTGCGTCCACCGGCACGCCCTGCGCGCGCCAGCCCGCAACGACGCGTTCGCTGGCGGGCAAGAGCGCCGGTGTGTCGGCACGCGCCACTTCGAGCCACACCGCGCGCCGGCCGTCGCGCGGCGGCATCAGCGTGGCGCGGTCCAGGCCCGCGGCAAGGTCCGGGTGCACCGAGTAGCCGGCCACGTCCACCGGCCGGCCCGCGGCGAGCTCGTCGAGCAGGGTCTTGACGACGCCGCGCGTGCCCTCGGGCCGCTGCTCGGCGGGGCCGGCCTGCAGGTCGGCTGCGAGCCGCAGCCGCAGGAACTGCTGCAGCACCGTGCGTCCGGCCGTTGCGGGCTGCCACAGTAGCAGGTGCGCCGGCTGCGGCAGGCTGGCCGCCACCTCGCTGGCCAGCAGCGCGCCGCAGCGGTGGCCCCACAGCCACAGCGCATCGGCCGCCGCGTCGTGCCGTTGGCGCAGCCACGTGGCGGCAGCGGCCACGTCCTGCTGCCAGCGCGCCCAGGTGGCCTCGCCGAAGTCGCCGTCGCTGTCGCCGCAGCCGTGGAGGTCGGGCACCAGCACCGTCCACCCGGCGGCCGCCAGTGCGCGCGCCTGCAGCGCCACCATGCGGCGCGACTTGTTCATCTCCTCGGCCCACGCGTGCACGTGCAGCACCAGGCCGCGGGGCGCGCCGGCCGGCTCGTGCAGCACGGCGAAGCGCCTCCCGCCGTCGATGTCGAGGTGCATCGGCTGCCAGGTGGGCGCGGCGTTCATGGGCGGGCAGGCGGGCGGCGCGGGGCCGGTGTGGGCGGGGCGGGTGCGCCGCGGCGGCGCCGTCGGCTCAGGCGGGCATGCGGGCGGCCACGAAGTCCACCAGCGACCCCACCGTCTCGAACGTGCTGCCGTCGATGTCGTCGTCGTCGACGACGATGCCGAAGCGTTCTTCCAGGCTCGTGATCAGGCCGACGACGGCCATCGAGTCGAGCTCGGGGATGGCGCCGAGCAGGGGCGTGTCGCGCCCGAAGCCGAGCGCGCGGCCCTTCAGGCTCAGCACTTCGTCCAGCGTGCGCAGCACGTCGGCGTCGATGTTCATCGGGGTGGGGGCTCGGGGTCGAGCACGCGTCTTGGGATGGGCTAGGATTCTAGGCAGCCGCCTCGTGGGCAAGCCTTGGCCCCCCGTGGGAAAAGGCCGCATCCGGGGCCTTCGTTCCGCTCCATCCCGCAAACGTGGGGGCCGCTGCGCGCAGGCGGCGTGTGGTCGCACTCCTTCACGTCAATCGCGCCGCACTCACAGCAGCCCCGTTGCGGCACGCAGGGGCTGCGCTACATTGCGTCGTCCTTCGTGGATGGCTGCCTCGCCTCCGGCGCCTGCCCGTGTGCCGGGCCGGCTCTCCGGGCGGCCGCGGGCACCCCGAGCCTTGCATGCGCGAAGCCCACCTCCTGCACGAACTCGTTCTCCTCGGCGCCGAGCGCTCGCCCGACGCGCCGGCGCTCACCCACGGCCGCGAGACGCTCGGCTACGGGGCGCTGGCGGCCACGGTGCAGGCGGCAGCCAGCGGCCTGGCCGGCCTGGGCGTCGGGCGCGCCGAGCGCGTGGCGGTCTACCTCGAGAAGCGCTTCGAGATGGTGGCGGCGTGCTTCGCGGCGCCGACCATGGGGGGCGTGTTCGTGCCGGTGAACCCGCTGCTCAAGCCCGAGCAGGTGGCCTTCATCCTGCGCGACTGCGACGTCCGCGTGCTGGTCACCTCGGCCGAGAGGCTGAAGGCGCTGGCCCCCGGGCTCGCGGCCTGCCCCGCGCTGCGCCACGTGGTGCTCGTCGACGCCGCAGCCGGGCTGCCCGAGGGCCTGCCCGCGGGCGTGGGCCTGCTCGCCTGGGCCGAGCTGGCGGCCACGGCGCCGCCGCCCGGCGGCCCGGGCCACCGCGTCATCGACACCGACATGCTGGCCATCCTGTACACCTCGGGCTCCACCGGCAAGCCCAAGGGCGTGGTGCTGTCGCACCGCAACATGGTGGCCGGCGCCAAGAGCGTGGCCAGCTACCTCGGCAACCACGCCGGCGACACGCTGCTGGCCGCGCTGCCGCTGTCGTTCGACGCCGGCTTCAGCCAGCTGACCACCGCCTTCCACGCCGGCGCCCGCGTGGTGCTGCTGAACTACCTGCTCCCGCGCGACGTGCTCAGGGCGCTGGAGCGCGAGCGCGTCACGGGCCTCACGGCCGTGCCGCCGCTGTACATCCAGCTCGCCGCGCTCGAGTGGCCGTCGTCGATCGGCGCGCACCTGCGCTACTTCGCCAACACGGGCGGCCGCATGCCGCGCGAGACGCTGCAGCTGCTGCGCCAGCGCGTGCCCGCGGCGCGGCCGTTCCTGATGTACGGCCTGACGGAAGCCTTCCGCTCCACCTACCTGCCGCCCGAGGAGGTCGACCGCCGGCCCGACAGCATCGGCAAGGCCATTCCCAACGCCGAGATCCTGGTGCTGCGCGAGGATGGCACCGAGTGCGCGCCCGACGAGCCGGGCGAGCTGGTGCACCGCGGCGCGCTGGTGGGCATGGGCTACTGGAACGACCCGGCCAAGACCGCCGAGCGCTACAAGGCGCTGCCCGCGGGCGTGGGCGGCCGCGAGGCCGGCCTGGTGCTGCCCGAGATCGCCGTCTACTCGGGCGACACGGTGCGGCGCGACGCCGAGGCCTTCCTGTACTTCATCGGCCGGCGCGACGAGATGATCAAGACCTCGGGCTACCGCGTCAGCCCGACCGAGGTCGAGGAGGTGCTGTACGCGACGCAGCTGGTGGGCGAGTGCGTGGCCTTCGGCGTCGACGACGACCGGCTCGGGCAGGCGATCCAGGTGATCGCCACCGCCCCCGACGGCAGCGACCGCATCGACCTCGACGCGCTGCTGGCCGAGTGCCGCCAGCGCATGCCGGCCTACATGGTGCCGGCCGGCATCGATGCGCGCCCAGGGCCGCTGCCGCGCAACCCCAACGGCAAGCTCGATCGCAAGGCGCTGTCGACGGCCTGGTGCGAAGGCGCGGCCACGGTGCCGGCCGCCGTGCGCTGAGGGCACGTGGGCACGCCTGAATCGCGGCCGGAGGGCGGGCGCCCCCGCCGATGGTGGCAGCGGGCGCTCGGGCCGTTCCGCGAGTTCGGGCCCGTGGCCGGCGCGCTGTACGTGATCGACCGTTTGCTGCGCGCCGTCTCGCCGCGGCTGGGTCTCTACGTGTACGAGCTGATGGAGCAGCCGATCGACGGCCGCGCGCTGCTGCCCGCCCGCATGGCGCAGAACCTGGAGTTCGCCGAGATCGGGCCCGGGCACCCGGTGCTCGCGCAGATGCCGGCGCGGCCGGAGATCAAGGTGTCGCGCTTCGCGCAGGGCGCGCGCTGCCTCGGGGTGTGGCGCAAGGGGGTGCTGCTCGGCTACGTCTGGTGGTGCCCCGGGCGCTACGAGGAGGACGAGGTGCGCTGCACCTTCGAGCTCGAGCCGGCGGGCGCCTCGGTGTTCGACTTCGACCTCTACGTGCTGCCCGAGCACCGGCTGGGCATCGCCTTCCTGGCCATCTGGCACGGGGCCAACCGCTGGCTGCACGATCTGGGCGTGCGCCACAGCTTCAGCCGCGTGACGCTGTTCAACCTGGCCTCGCGCCGCGCCCACGCCAGGCTCGGCGGGCGGCGCCTCGGCATGGCGCTGTTCATGCAGGCCTGGCGGCTGGAGGTGATGGTCGCCACCGTGGCCCCGTACCTGGGGCTCAGTGCCTCGGCCGCCAGCCGCATGCGGCTGCGCCTGGCGCCGGCCCGGGCCGCCTGACGCCCGACAATCCCGCCCCGCCCGAACACCTGGCCCCGCCACGACGAGCCCGACCCCGGAAGCACCCGCGATGGAACGAGCACTGCCCACCCACGCGCCGATGAGCCAGTGGCCGCTCCGCGACGGCGAGCTGCTCGTCGGCAGCGAGCCGCTGTCGAGGCTGGCCGCCCGCGTCGGCCAGACCCCGTTCTACGCCTACAGCCGCCCGCTGCTGCGGCAGCGCGTGGCCGAGCTGCGCGCCTCGCTGCCCCGCGCGGTGAAGCTGCACTACGCGATGAAGGCCAACCCGATGCCGGCCGTGGTGCAGTTCATGGCCGGGCTGGTGGACGGCATCGACGTGGCCTCGGCCGGCGAGCTGAAGGTGGCGCTGGACGCCGGGGCCGACCCGGCCGAGATCAGCTTTGCCGGCCCGGGCAAGCGCGACCCCGAGCTGCGCCAGAGCGTGGCCGCGGGCGTGCTGGTCAACGTGGAGTCGCTGCGCGAGCTGCCGGTGCTGGCCGCGGCCTCGCAGGAGCTGGGCCTGCCGGCGCGCGTGGCGGTGCGCGTGAACCCCGACTTCGAGCTCAAGGGCTCGGGCATGAAGATGGGCGGCGGCCCCAAGCAGTTCGGGCTCGACGTCGAGCTCGTGCCCGAGGCGCTCGCCTTCGCCGCCCGCGAGGGCCTGGCCTTCGAGGGCTTCCACCTCTTCGCCGGCTCGCAGAACCTGCGCGCCGACAGCATCTGCGAGGCGCAGTGCAAGAGCTACGAGCTGGCGCTGCGTCTGGCCGGGCACGCGCCTTCGCCGGTGAAGTTCCTCAACCTCGGCGGCGGCTTCGGCATCCCGTACTTCCCGGGCGAGCAGCGGCTCGACCTGGCGCCGATCGGCGCCAACCTGCAGGCCATCGTCGAGCGCGCGGCGCGCGAGATGCCGGCCGCCGGCATCGTGATCGAGCTCGGCCGCTACCTGGTGGGCGAGGCGGGCCTCTACGTGACGCGGGTGGTGGACCGCAAGGTCTCGCGCGGGCAGGTGTTCCTGGTCTGCGACGGCGGGCTCAACCACCAGCTGGCCGCGAGCGGCAACTTCGGGCAGGTGGTGCGCAAGAACTACCCCGTGGGCGTGTTCCCGGTGCGCGGCACGGCGCGCGAGACGGCCTCGGCGGTGGGCCCGCTGTGCACGCCGCTCGACCTGCTGGCCGACCGCATGGACCTGCCGCAGGCGCAGGTGGGCGACCTGGTGGTGGTGTTCCAGTCCGGCGCCTACGGCGCCAGCTCGAGCCCGCAGGCCTTCCTCGGCCACCCGGCGTGCGCCGAAGTGCTGGTCTGATCCGTTCGGCATGACCGCAACCGATCCGCCCAGGCTGCCCTTCGAGCGCGGCCGCCCCGAGTGGCCGCAGGGCTGCGTGTCCTGGCCCGATGCGGCCGGCCGGCTGGGCGCCCAGGCCGCCGCCGGCCAGGCGGCGGGGGGCTTCGCGGTGGTTGCCGGGCTCGGCGACGGGCGCGTCGCCGCGGCGGTGGACCGCTTCGGCCGCGAGACGCTGTGCTATTCCGAGCAGGACGGGCGCCTGGTGTTCGGCGCCGCCGCCACCGACTTCCGCGTGCGCGAGCTCGACCCGCAGGCCATCTACGACTACCTGTTCTTCCACGCGATCCCGTCGCCCCGCACGATCTTCCGCGGCGTGCGGCGGCTGCCCGCGGGGCACGTGCTGCAGTGGCAGGGCGGGCGCACGCAGCTGGCGCCCGCCGCGCGGCTGCGCTTCGAGCCGCAGCGCGCGCCTTCGTTCGACGCCCTCAAGGCCGAGTTCCGCCGGCTGCTGCTCGACGCCGTGCGCGCCGAGCTCGACGGTGGCGTGCCGGCCTGCTTCCTGAGCGGCGGCACCGACAGCTCCACCGTCGCCGGGCACATCAAGCAGGTCGCCGGCGAGGTTCACACCTACTCGATCGGCTTCGATGCCGAGGGCTACGACGAGATGGAGTACGCGCGCATCGCCGCGCGCCACTTCGGGGCCGTGCACCACGAGTACTACGTGACGCCCGGCGACCTGGTGAACGGCATCGCCCGCGTGGCCGCCTCCTACGACCAGCCGTTCGGCAACTCTTCGGCGCTGCCGGCCTACTACTGCGCGCTGCGCGCGCGCGAGGACGGCGTGACCCGTCTGCTGGCTGGCGACGGCGGCGACGAGCTCTTCGGCGGCAACGAGCGCTACGCGTCGCAGAAGGTGTACGAGGTTTGGGACCGTGTTCCCGCCTGGGTGCGAAACGGCTTCGTCAAGCCGGTGCTGGGCCTGCCCGGCGCCGGCAGCCTTGGCGTGGTGCGCCGCGGCCGCAACTACGTGCGCGACGCCGAGCGCGGGCTGCCCGACCGCCTGCACCACTACAACCTGCTGCTGCGCCTGGGGCCGCAGGAGGTGCTGACGCCGCGCTTCCAGGCCGGCGTGCGGCCCGAGTCGGTGTTCGAGCAGCAGCGCGAGGTGTGGGCCCTGGCGCAGGCCGAAGGCGATCTCGACCGCCACCTGGCCTACGACTGGCGCTATACGCTTGCCGAGAGCGACCTGCCCAAGGTACGCGGCACGGCGGCGCTGGCCGGCATCGAGGTCGGCTACCCGATGCTGCACGACCCGCTGGTCGACTTCTCGATGACGCTGCCGGCGGAGTACAAGGTCAGGGGCCGCGCGCTGCGATGGTTCTTCAAGGAGGCACTGCGCGACTTCCTGCCGCCCGAGATCATCACCAAACAGAAGAAGGGCTTCGGGCTGCCCTTCGGCGTGTGGGCCACGCGGCACGCGGCGCTGAAGGCGCTGGCCACCGACTCGGTGCGCAGCTTCGGCACGCGCGGCGTGGTACGGCGGGAGTTCGTGGCGCGGCTGCTCGACGAGTACCTGCCGGCGCACCCGGGCTACTACGGCGAGATGGTGTGGATCCTGATGATGCTCGAGCAGTGGCTGCGGCACCACGCGCCCGACTGGCGGCTGGGGGGTGACTGACGCGCCGGGCGGGCTGACGGCCGGCGCCGCCTTGCCGGTGCCGGCGCGGCTCGCGGCCGCGCTGATGGCGCTGGCCTGCGGCGTGCTGGCGGCATGGCTCGGCGTGCACCATCCGGTGTTCGGCGCGGCCATGCTGCTGCCGCTGGCCGCAGTGGCTGCGCTGGCGGGCCGCGCCCCCGGGGCCTGGCCGCTGTGGCTGCTGCCGCTGCTGCCGCTCGTGGGCGGAATGCCGTGGACCGGCTGGCTGGTGGTGGAGGAGTTCGACCTGCTCGTCCTGGCGACGGCGGCCGCCGGCTACGCACGCTGGGCGCTGGCGCCGCCGGCCGCGCCACGCGGCCGCTGGCACCTCGGAGCGATGCTCGCCGGCGTGCTGCTGGCGGCGCATGCCGGCGCCCTGACCACCAGCCTGCTGCGAGGCGTGGCCGATGCCGGCGGCTGGCAGTGGAGCTCGCATGCGGGTTGGTGGCAGGGCTACCACGAGCCGCTGAACGCGCTGCGCCTGGGCAAGAGCCTTCCGCTTGCGCTGCTGCTGCTGCCGCTGTGGCTGCGCGAGCACCGGGCGCGGCCGGCGCGCGCCCGTCAGCATCTGCTGGCAGGGCTGGCCGGCATGGCCGCGGCGGTGGCGCTGACGGTGCTGTGGGAACGGCTGGCGCACACCGGGCTGACCAACTTCTCCAGCGACTACCGGGCCACCGGCCTGTTCTGGGAGATGCACGTGGGCGGTGCCGCGCTCGACGCTGCTCTGATAGCCACCCTGCCGGCCGCACTGCTGGTGCTGCTGCGCGCGCACGACCGGCTGGCCTGGGCCTGCGCCGCCGCGGCGCTGATGGCGGCGGCGTACGCGGCGCTGGCGACGTTCTCGCGCGTCGTCTATCTCGGCGCGCCGGTGGCGCTGACGCTGCTGCTGGGCCTGCGCTGGATGCAGCAGCGGGCGGGCGGGCGGGGCCTGGCGGCGCCCGGACCCGAGGACGCTGGCGCGGCGCAGCCGCGAGCCGCGGCGCGGGCCGGAGTGGCGCTGGCGCTGGCCTTCGCCGGCGCGGGGCTGGTCGTGTTTCCGGGCGGCGGGTACCGCGGCTTGCTGGCGCTGCTCGGCGCGTTCGCGCTCAGCTTGGCGGCGCTGCCGGCGATGGCCGCGGCGCGGCGCGGGGTGATCGTGGCCGGCGTTGTTGGCGGGCTGCTCGCGGCAGGCCTGGTGCTGGCCGCCACGCTGGCGGTGCCCAAGGGCGCGTACGCGGCCTATCTCGCCGTGGCCGGCGGTGGTGCGCTGTGCTGGGTAGCGTGCCGGCGCGCGCGCAGCGTCGACTCGATGGCGGCCGATCTGGCGCGCGCTGGCCTGATGGCCGCCGCGCTCGGGCTGTGGGCGGGCGTGGTGGCGGTGGTCTGGTACTGGGGCGAGGGGCGTGCGCTGGCGGCGGCGGCGCTCGCGGCCTGCGTGCTGGTGGCATCGTTGCTCGGGCTGGCCGCGGCGCGGCGCACGCCGTGGCCGGCCGCGACGCGCTGGCAGGCCGGCCAGGTGGGGGTGCTGGCAGTGCTGGCGCTGGTGATCGGCGTGTTCTCGGGTGGCGGCTACATGGGCGGGCGCTGGCAGTCGCTCGAGGGCGATGCGGCCTCCCGGCTCGGGCATGCACGGCATGCCCTCTCGCTGCTGCGCGCTCCGGGGGACGACGCGTTCGGGAAGGGCCTCGGGCGCTACGCGGCCACGCAGACGATGTCGGGCGACGCCGACCACCAGATCGGCGACTACCGGCTGCGTGCCGCCGACGGACGCCAGGTGCTGCTGCTGACGAGCGGCAGGCACATCCTCGGCTGGGGACAGCTGTTCCGCATCTCGCAGCGCATCGACGCGCCGACGCTGCCGCTGCGCGTGCGCACGACGCTGCGCGCCGAGGCCCGCGTCGACCTGCACGCGGAGGTGTGCGAGAAGCACCTGCTCTACAACGGCACCTGCGTCGTCGGCCACCGCGGGGCCGATCCGGCGGGCGGCGCCTGGCAGACGCTCGAATGGGAGCTGAAGGGCGGGCAGCCGTCGCGCGGCAGTGCGCTGGCGCCGCGCTTCATCGTGTTCTCGTTCGCGCTCGGCTCGCAGGGCTCGAGGGCCGAGTTCGACCGCGTCGAACTGATCGCGGGCGATGGGCGACAGCTGCTCGCCAACCCGGGCTTCGACGACGGCATGGCGCGCTGGTTCTTCTCCAGTGACCACCTGCACATGCCGTGGCATGCCAAGAATCTGGCGCTGCACCTGGTCTTCGAGCAGGGCGTCGTCGGACTGGCGCTGTTCACGCTTCTGGGCGTGGCGGCGCTGTGGCGCGTCACGCTGGGCAGCGCGCGGCGCGAGCCGCTGGCGCCCGCGCTGGCTGCCGCTCTGGTCGGCCTGGCCGTGGTCGGGCTGGCCGACAGCCTGCTCGACATGCCGCGTATCGCGTGGCTGATCTACGTGGTGATCGGGCTCGCGCTGTTCATCCGTCCGCAAACGGGCGTGGCGGAGTCACCCGGGCGGACCGTGCGCTAGCATGCCCCCATGCGCCTGAGCCCCGATCAAGCCCGCAACATCGTCCGTGTCGCTCGCGAGCTGGCGGGAGAGGGGGTCCGCGTGCGTCTGTTCGGGTCCCGCGTGCGCGACGACCTGCGCGGAGGTGACATCGATCTGCTGGTCGAGAGCCCGCGCCCGGTCGAGCGACCGGTGTGGCTGGCGGCGTGCATCGCCGCGCGATTGCAACGCAGCCTGGGCGAGCGTCGCATCGACGTGCTTTGGCTCGATCCACAGACCCAGCGCGAGCCGGTGCACGAAGCGGCGCTGGCCGAGGGCATCGTGCTGGAGGCCTGATGGACGTCTCGCGCCAGCGGCTCGCGTTCCTGCTCGAGACGGTTCAGCTCGAGGCCGAGCATCTGAAGGCCACCGACGGGCGCCTGTTCTCGGTGCCCTTCACGACGGAGCGCGCCGCGACGCTTCGGGACGACGACGTGCTGGCCGAGCGGCTCGATGCCTTCGTCGCGCGCTTTGCGCGGCTGCAGGACACCGCCGGCGACAAGCTGCTACCGGCCCTGCTCACGCGGATCGGCGAGCCGGTGGGTGCCGTGCTCGACAACCTCGATCGCGCGGCGCGACTGGGCTGGCTCGACGTGGCGAGCGAGGACTGGCTGGCAGTGCGGCTGCTGCGCAACCGCATGGTGCACGAGTACATCCGCCAGCCCGAGATGCTGGCCGAGGCGGTCAACGCGGCTCATGCCGCGGTGCCGATGCTGCTGCACTTCGTCGAGCGCTGCGGCGCGTACGTCCGCGCGCGGCAGCTGGTCTAGCGGCGACGGGGCCTACGCCCCCCGCCGCCCCACCGCCCGGTACTCGATCCCGCACGTCTTCATCAGCGCCGGCTCGTACAGGTTGCGCCCGTCGAAGATCACCGGCTGCTTCAGCACCGCCTTGATGTGCTCGAAGTCGGGGTTGCGGAATTCCTTCCACTCGGTGGCGATGACCAGTGCGTCGGCGCCCTCGAGCGCCTCCTTCTGGCTGCCCACGAAGGCCAGGCGCGGCGTGCCGCCCAGCACCTTGCGCGCCTCGTCCATGGCCACCGGGTCGTAGGCCTGCACGGCCGCGCCGCGGCGCGCGAGCTCGGCCACGATCACGCGGCTGGGCGCCTCGCGCATGTCGTCGGTGTTGGGCTTGAAGGCCAGGCCCCAGAGCGCGAAGGTGCGCCCGGCCAGGTCGTCGCCGAAGCGCGCCACGATCTTGTCCACCAGCACGCGCTTCTGGCGCTCGTTGGCCGCTTCCACCGCCTGCAGCACGCCGAGGGTGACGCCGTGCTCGCCGGCGGCATGGATCAGCGCCTTGACGTCCTTGGGGAAGCAGCTGCCGCCGTAGCCGGTGCCGGGGTAGAGGAAGTGGGTGCCGATGCGGGGGTCGCTGCCGATGCCGCGGCGCACCATCTCGATGTCGGCGCCGGTCTTCTCGGCCAGCCGCGCCAGCTCGTTCATGAAGCTGATGCGGGTGGCCAGCATCGCGTTGGCGGCGTACTTGGTGAACTCGGCGCTGCGCGCGTCCATCACCTGCATGCGGTCGTGGTTGCGCATGAAGGGCATGTACAGCGCCCGCATCAGCAGGATCGCGCGCTCGTCGTCGGTGCCGACGATGATGCGGTCGGGCTTCATGCAGTCCTCGACCGCGGCGCCCTCCTTCAGGAACTCGGGGTTGCTGACGACGGCGAACTCCAGCCCCTCGACGCCGCGCCCGGCCAGCTCGGCGCTCACCGCCTCGCGCACGCGATCGGCGGTGCCCACCGGCACGGTGCTCTTGTCGACGATGACCTTGTAGTCGGTCATGTGGCGGCCGATGCCGCGCGCGGCGGCCAGCACGTACTGCAGGTCGGCCGAGCCGTCCTCGCCCGGCGGCGTGCCCACGCCGATGAACTGCATCGTGCCGTGCGCCACCGAGCGAGCCACGTCGGTGGTGAAGTGCAGCCGCCCAGCGGCCACGTTGCGCCCGACGACGGCCTCCAGGCCCGGCTCGTGGATCGGGATGCCGCCCGACTCCAGCAGCGCGATCTTGGCCGGATCGACGTCCAGGCACAGCACGTCGTTGCCCATCTCGGCCAGGCAGGCCCCGGTGACGAGGCCGACGTAGCCGGTGCCGACGACGGTGACTTTCATGGTGACAGGGGAGTTCGGGCGGGGTGTCGGCAAGGATAACGGCCGTGCCGGCGGCCGCGGCCGCCGGCACGATTAAAATCGCGCACTTTGCCAACTGGGACCCGCCCGTGTTCATCTCCGTCGCCCACGCCCAGACCCCCGCCGCCGGCGGCCCCGAGTCCACGCTGCTCAGCCTGCTGCCGCTGGTGCTGATGTTCGTGGTGCTGTACTTCATCATGATCCGGCCGCAGATGAAGAAGCAGAAGGAGCACAAGGCCATGGTCGAGGCGCTGGCCAAGGGCGACGAGGTCGTCATCGCCGGCGGCGTGCTCGGCCGCGTGGCCAAGCTCGGCGACACCTACCTGCACGTCGAGGTGGCCAACGGCGTCGAGGTCCAGGTCCAGCGCGTCTCGGTGATCCAGGTCCTGCCCAAGGGCACGTTCAAGTGAGCCGGCCGCCGCGGGCCGCGCCCGCGGGGTCTCGAGCGGCGCCGCGCCCTCGCGCGCCTGCAGGAAGCATCCGATGAACCGCTATCCCTGGTGGAAGTACGCGATCCTGGCCGTCGTCGTGGTGGTCGGGCTGCTGTACACGCTGCCCAACTTCTTCGGCGAGGCGCCCGCGGTGCAGGTGTCTTCGGGCCGCGCGACCGTCAAGGTCGACTCCTCCACCGCCGAGCGCGTGTCGCAGGCCCTGGCGGCCGCAGGCCTGAAGGCCGACTTCGTGCAGTTCGACGGCAACTCGGTTCGCGCCCGCTTCGGCGACACCGACACCCAGATCAAGGCCAAGGACGCGATCTCCCGGGCGCTGAACCCCGACGCCGCCGACGCGCGCTACATCGTCGCGCTGAACCTGCTGTCGCGCAGCCCGGAGTGGCTGGCACGCATCCGGGCGCTGCCGATGTACCTGGGCCTCGACCTGCGCGGCGGCGTGCACTTCCTGATGCAGGTCGACATGCGCGCCGCCCTGAAGCAGCAGGTCGACACCTACGCCAGCGACGCCCGCACCGCGCTGCGCGAGAAGCGGCTGCGCTTCGCCGGCATCACGCGCGAGCCCGCGGGCATCACGGTGGCGCTGCCCGACGGCACGGTGGCCGAGGCGGCGCGCACGCTGCTGGCCGACCGCCTGCCGACGATGCAGTGGACGGTCGAGCCGGCCACCGACGGCAGCGGCGGCTTGCGCCTGGTCGGCCTGCTGACGCCCAAGGCAGTGGCCGACGTGCAGTCGCAGGCGCTGCGCCAGAACATCGAGACGCTGCACAAGCGCGTCAACGAGCTCGGCGTGGCCGAGCCGGTGATCCAGCAGCAGGGCTCCGACCGCGTCGTCGTGCAGCTGCCCGGCGTGCAGGACACCGCGCGTGCCAAGGACATCATCGGTCGCACCGCCACGCTGCAGATCCGCCTCGTCGAGGAGCCCGGCGGCACGCCGGCCGAGACGGTGCCCGAGCGCACGCGCGACGGCAGCGTGCGGATGGTGGGCCTCAAGCGCGAGGTGGTGGCCACCGGCGAGCAGCTGAAGAACGCGAGCGCGACGATCGACAAGGACCAGCGCCCCGCCGTCAGCGTGCGCCTGGACGACGTGGGCGGCCGCGCGATGCGCGCCGTCACCCGCGACAACATCGGCAAGCCGATGGCCATCGTGCTGTACGAGAAGGGCAAGGGCGAGGCCATCTCGGTGGCCACGATCCAGGGCGAGTTCGGCTCCGACTTCCAGATCACCGGCCAGTTCACGCCGCAGGAGACGGCCGACCTGGCGCTGCTCACCCGCGCCGGCGCGCTGGCCGCGCCGATGGAGATCATCGAGGAGCGCACGATCGGCCCGAGCCTGGGCGCGGAGAACATCGCCAAGGGCTTCAACAGCGTGCTGTGGGGCTTCATCGCGATCGGCGTCTTCATGTGCGCCTACTACATGCTGTTCGGCGTGTTCAGCACCCTTGCGCTGGCCTTCAACCTGCTGTGCTTGGTGGCGGTGCTCAGCCTGCTGCAGGCCACGCTGACGCTGCCGGGCATCGCGGCCATCGCGCTGACGCTGGGCATGGCCATCGACGCCAACGTGCTGATCAACGAGCGCGTGCGCGAGGAGCTGCGGGCCGGGCTGCCGCCTCAGCAGGCCATCCACAAGGGCTACGAGATGGCCTGGGGCACGATCCTCGACAGCAACATCACGACGCTGATCGCCGGGGTGGCGCTGCTGGCCTTCGGCTCGGGGCCGGTGCGCGGCTTCGCGGTGGTGCACTGCCTGGGCATCCTCACCAGCATGTTCTCGGCCGTGATGTTCTCGCGCGGCCTGGTCAACCTCTGGTACGGGCGCCAGAAGCGCCTGAAGAGCGTGTCGATCGGCCAGGTCTGGAGGCCCGACGAGACGCCGCGGCAGCCGCCGGCCGAAGCCTGAACGCCTGAAGGAGCACTGCGATGGAGTTCTTCAGGATCCGGCGCGACATCCCATTCATGCGCTACGCGCTGGTGCTGAACGTGGTGTCGTTCGTCACCTTCGCGCTGGCAGTGTTCTTCCTCGCCACCCGCGGGCTGCACCTGTCGATCGAGTTCACCGGCGGCACGCTGATGGAGGTCGAGTACGCGCAGACCGCCGACATCGAGCGCACGCGCGGCGCGATCGAGAAGCTGAACGTCGGCGAGGTGCAGGTGCAGAAGTTCGGCACCTCGCGCGACGTGCTGATCCGGCTGCCGGTGCGCGGCGGCGCGGAAGGCGCGGGCGCACGCGGCGACGCGCTGGCCAGCCAGGCCTTCGGCGCGCTGTGCTCCGCCGAGCAGGGCACCGTAGGCACCAAGCAGTACACCACGCCGCAGGGCGAGCAGGTCAGCCGCCCGAGCTGCACGCGGGCCGACGGCAGCGAGCCGCTGCGGCTGATGCGCACCGAGTTCGTCGGGCCGTCGGTGGGGGCCGAGCTCGCGCGCGACGGCGCGATCGCGCTCGCCTTCACGATCATCGGCATCATGGTCTACCTGGCCTTCCGCTTCGAGTGGAAGTTCTCGGTGGCCGGCATCGTGGCCAACCTGCACGACGTGATCATCATCCTGGGCTTCTTCGCCTTCTTCCAGTGGGAGTTCTCGCTGGCGGTGCTGGCGGCGATCCTGGCGGTGCTGGGCTACTCGGTGAACGAGTCCGTGGTCATCTTCGACCGCATCCGCGAGGCCTTCCGCAAGTACCGCAAGCTGACGACGCCGCAGGTCATCGACCACGCCATCACGAGCACCACCAGCCGCACGATCATCACGCACGGCAGCACCCAGATCATGGTGCTGTCGATGCTGATCTTCGGCGGCCCGACGCTGCACTACTTCGCCGTCGCGCTGACGATCGGCATCCTCTTCGGCATCTACTCGTCCATCTTCGTGGCCGCCGGCATCGCGATGTGGCTGGGCGTCAAGCGCGAAGACCTCGTGAAGACGGGCGCGAGGGAGCGCGATCCGAACGACCCTAACGCCGGGGCCGTGGTGTAGAGTCAGTCGCCGTTACCGACCACGCAGACATGCCGCCCAGCGCCACGCCCGACGCCCTGGCTGGGCAGGCGCGCCGACGCTACGCGGAGGAGGTGGTCAAGGGGCTGGTGCCGATGGTGCAGGCCTGCATCGACGGCGCCCGCGCGCTGCTGGACAAGCCCGCCGAGCACGCCGTGACGATGCGGCGGCGCGACCTGATGCGGGGCATCGCCACCGGCGCGCAGGCCTGGCACAAGGCGATGGTGTCCGGGCTGCGCCAGGTGCTGCTGCAGGGCACGATGACGCGTGCGGCCCTGCCGGCGGGCGGCCGGCGGCCGCTGACGCTGGTGTCGGACGACACGATCGAGCTCGAGATCGTCACGTCGCGGCTGGCGCTGGCGATCACCGACCGCTGCTCCTGGGAGTTCTCCGATCTGCGTTCGCGCGTGGCCCACCTCGAGGGCCGCAGCGAGCTCGACCCGCAGGACATGCTGCGCCCGCACGTGCTGGCCGGCATCGCGTTCGACGGCTGGCGCATCGCGGGCCAGACGATCGAGAGCTGGCGCGAGCTGCAGCCGGTGCTGCACGACGAGTTCGCGCAGCTCGTGGAGGAGGCCTACCACGAGACCAACCGCTGGCTGGTCGACCAGGGCGTGCTGCCCGAGGTCGACCTGCGGCCCTTCATCCGCCGCTCCCGCACCAACCCGAAGACGCAGCCGGGCTGGGCGGCCGGCATCCACCTGTCGGCCGACAGCGAGCGGCTCGGCCTGCCCTCGGGCGGCGCCTACACCACCGGTGCCGGGGGTGCGCTGCACTCCAGCGGCTACAGCGGCTTCCTGGGCGGCCGCAGCGGGCGCAGCGGGCTCGACGACCTCGGCGACGACATGCGCGCGACGACCACCCGCATCGGCTCGCTGGTGCGCGGGCGAGAGCACGCCGAGGCCGTGCTCGAACGGCTGAACCGCCTGGTCGCCCGCCACGTGCCTGAGTTCGGCGCCTCCACGTTGCACGGGGCGCCGGCGCCGCCGCCGCGCGCGGTGTCCTCGGCGTTGTCGCGGGCGATCGACACCGCGCAGATGGGCATCCGCCAGCGCACGGCGCCCGCCTCGCGCCCCGGCGAGGCGTTGGTCACGACGCCGGTGGTGCTCGACGAGCTGCAGTCGCGCAGCCAGGAGCTCAAGCGGGCGGCCGCCACGCCCGAGGAGCGGGCGACGATCGAGATCGTCGCGCTGCTGTTCCAGAGCATTCTCACCGAGGAGCGCATCCCGGCGTCGGTGCGGATCTGGTTCGCACGGCTGCAAATGCCGGTGCTGCGGGTGGCTGTCGGCGAGCCGGACTTCTTCGCCACTCTAGACCACCCGGCGCGGCGCCTGATCGACCGCATGGGTGCCTGCGTGATGGGCTTCGACAGCGGCACCGACGCCGGCGTCAGCGAGGCGCTGGACAAGGAGATCAAGCGCATCGTGCAGGTGGTCGAGGCCTACCCCGACACCGGGCGGCGCGTGTTCCAGACGGTGCTGGTGGAGTTCGAGAAGTGGCTCGAGCACTGGTTCCGCAACGAGAACGAGGCCACCCGCAAGGGCGTGTCGCTCGCGCAGCAGGTCGAGCAGCGCGAGACGCTGGCGATCCAGTACACGATCGAGCTGCGCCGCATGCTCAACGAGGTGCCGGTGCAGGAGGGCGTGCGCCAGTTCCTTTTCCACGTCTGGGCCGACGTGCTGGCCACCACGGCGGTGCGTCACGGCGCGCAGGGCGAGCCGACGCAGCAGATGAAGCGCGCCGCCGCCGACCTGATCTGGAGCGCCAGCGCCAAGGTCACGCGCGAGGAGCGGGCCGAGGTCATCCGCCGGCTGCCCGCGCTGCTGAAGAGCCTGCGCGAGGGCATGGCCGCCGCCAGCATCGACGGCCCGCGCCAGGACGAGCACATCCAGCAGCTGAACAACTCGCTGGCCGCCGCCTTCACCGCCAAGGCTGCCGTGATCCCCGACGACCGACTGCGCGAGCTGACCGAGCAGCTGCGCACGCTCGAGGAGCTCCTGCCCGACGCGGAGAGCGTCGAGATCGACGAGAGCATGGTGCTGGACCTGTCGGGCCACCAGAGCGGCGAGCTCGAGGTGGTGCTCGACGGCGGCAGCGCGCCGGCGCCGGCGATGCTGGCCTGGGCGCGCGAGCTGCAGGTGGGCAGCTGGTACATGCTCGACCGCAACGGCCGCACCGAGCCCGTGCAGCTCGCCTGGCATGGGTTGCGCCGCCAGCTGAGCCTGTTCGTCACGCCGCGCGGGCGCTGCGTGCTGTTCCAGCAGCACCGGCTGGCCAGCTATCTGCAGGCCGGGCTGCTGCTGCCCGCGCAGGACGAGGCGCTGACCGTGCGCGCCACGCGCAGCGCGCTGGCCAAGCTCGACGTCGACTTCTCGCGCCTGCTGCACTGACGCCATGCGCTGCCGGCGCCGGAGGCCCGGTAGGCCTTGGCGCGCGCCGCCCAGGCCGCCTTGGGCGCCGGGCCCGGCGCGCCGTTCAGTGGATCAGCCGGTCCTCGTCGTCGACGAGCAGCTCGTCGAGGATCAGCGCGTCGGGTTCCTCGCCATGGCTCCAGAAGACCATCAGCACGATGATCTTCAGGTCGTCGAGGCCGAGCGGGGCGTTGTCGCCGGCGGCCGCGAGCGCGCGGTCGATGACGGTCTCGCGCATGGCCGGCGGCAGCACGCCGGCGCTGTCGAGGAAGCCGAGGAAGGCGATCGAGTGCTCGCCCAGCGCCTCGCGCTCGCCGTCGGTGTACACGCGCAGGCTGCCGGGCGCCTGCGCACGGAGCTGCGACTGCGCGGAGCTCGCCAGCCCGTCCAGCCAGCGCAGCGCGTCCTGGATCTCGTCGGTCTCGAAGCCCACCGCGCTCAGCTTGCGGCGCAGCTGCGGTTCGTCCGGGCAGGCATCGGGACGCCAGTAGTTCTCGTACAGGTACACGAGGACGTCGAACATGAATCCACTATACCCGGGCGGGCGCGCAGCCGGGCGCGTGGGCTTGCGGCCGCCACCGGGCGGGCAGGGCGCCCGGCGTGACGTAGGTCCGCGGCGGTCTCGCTCGGTGCGGCTCAGCCGGCGGAGCGCCGCTGGAACAGCCCGCCCGGCAGCCGGGCGACGCGGCCGTCGAGCTCGAGCTCGAGCAGCCGGGCGTTGAGTTCGGCGTTGCTGCAGCCGGTGCGGGCCTGCAGCGCGTCGAGCGTGACCGGGTCGTGGCCCAGCGCCTGCAGCAGCGGGTCGGCGGACGCCGCCGGGTCCTGCGCGCCCGCAGCCGCGCCCGAAGGGACGGAGGCGGTGCCGGCCCGCGCCCCGCGCAGCTCGTCCAGGATGTCGGCTGCCGACTCCACGAGCTTGGCGCCCTGCTTGATCAGCGCGTGGCAGCCGCGCGCCTGCGGTGAGTGGATCGAGCCGGGAATGGCGAAGACCTCGCGCCCGGCCTCGGCCGCCTGCCGTGCGGTGATCAGCGAGCCCGAGGCCACTGCGGCCTCGACCACGAGCGTGCCGAGCGTCATGCCGGCGATGATGCGGTTGCGCTGCGGGAAGTGCTCGCGCAGCGGCGGCGTGCCCGGCGGGTTCTCGCTCAGCAGCGCGCCGTGGGCGGCGATGCGGCGTGCCAGCGCCGCGTGGCGCGGCGGGTAGACGGGCTCGAGGCCGGTGCCGAGCACGGCCACGGTGCCTGCCGGGGCGGCCAGCGCGCCCTCGTGCGCCGCGGCGTCGATGCCCAGGGCCAGCCCCGACACGACGACCAGACCGTCGCGGCCGAGCGCGGCCGCGAATGCGCGCGCGTTGTCCAGGCCCTGCGCCGTGGCGCTGCGGCTGCCGACGATGGCCAGCGCAGGCGCCGACAGCGCGGGCAACGCACCCTCGACGTAGAGCATCAGCGGCGGGTCGGCCGTCTGCAGCAGCCGCGCCGGGTAGGCCGGGTCGCCCAGGGTGAGCACCGAGCGCGCCGGGCCGCCGGCGAGCCAGCGCTGCGCCTGCACCAGCCTCTCGTCGATGGCCGCGTCGGCCGCGCCGACGGCATGCGCGACCGCGGCGCCGGCCAGCGCCTGCAGCGTGGCGCGCGGCGCGCGGAGCACGGCGTCGGGGGAGCCGCAGGCGGCAAGCAGCCGGCGCGCCGTGACGCGGCCCACGCCGGGGGTGGCCAGCAGGCGGAACCAGGCCTCGAAGTCTTCGGGCGCCGGCTGCGCGGAGGCGGCCATGCGCGCGCCCGGGTCGCCGCTCAGGGCTGGGAGAAGCGATCGCCGCGCTGCACCGGCTCCAGCACGTCCAGGATCAGCGCGTAGCTGACGCGGTCGAACACGCGGAACACGAACAGCAGGCCGTGACGCTCGTCGGGCAGGCGCATCGCGGTGCGCTGGCCGCGGACGGTGGTGTCGGCGGCGTCGCGCCCGGCGCGCCACAGCGCCAGCACGTTGCCGCGCTCCATGCCATCGCGGCGGCCGCGGTTGATCGCCACTACGTGGTTCTGGCCGGCGTTCAGGCCGTCGCCGTAGATGCCGATCACGCGGCCCTCGACCTGGCCGGCCGGCGGCCGCGGCACGTAGGCGACGAGTTCCTGCTGCGGCACCGGCGAGAGCCGGTCGCCGACGCCGGCTTCAAGCCGGGTGCTGGTGATGCGGAAAGTGGCCGGCACGACCAGCGGCTTGCCGTTGGGGCCGACGGTGTCTTCCCCCGCGCGCACGAACTCGGCGGTGCCGACGTAGCGGCCCTCGTAGCCGAGCACCTCGCGCGTCAGCGGGTCGGCCAGCGGGCGCAGCTCGCGGAAGAGCCGGAAGTCGCGCGCGCCGGCGAGGTCGCCGCGCACGTAGGCGGTCTCGCCGCGCGAGATGACGACGCGGCCCTCCTGCGTGGCCACGATGCGGGGGGCGCCGTCGAGCTCGTTGCCCTCGAACACCACGGCCTCGTTGAGGAACGGACCGATCAGGTTGAGCGGCACCGAGGCGATCGCGCCGTTCTCGAGCAGCTCGCTGCGAACGCGCGGCGAGAGCTTCACGGTGCCGGCGGCGGGTACCGACGCCACGGCCGGGTCGCCGGCGGTGGCCATGCGCAGCCGCGCGCGTCCGGCCGACTTCTCGAGCACGAGCACCTGGCCGGGATAGATGAGGTGCGGGTTGGCGACCTGCTCCAGGTTCATGCCCCACAGCTCGGGCCAGCGCCAGGGGCTCTTCAGGAACATCGTCGAGATGCCCCACAGCGTGTCGCCCCGCTGCACCGTGTGCGAATCGGGCGCGTTGGGGGCCAGGTCCTCCAGGGCCACGCCGGCATCGGCCACGCGGCGCGCGGTCTCGCGCCACTGCGGGAGCACCGGCAGGCCCGATTGGGCCAGCGCCGGCAGCGGGCCGGCGCAGCCGAACAGCAGCGCGGCCGACAGGCGGCGACGGGTGCGGTCGCTCATTGTTCGCATCTCCATGAACAGGTGGCCGCGGTGCAGCCGGTGCCAGAATGCCGCAACGCCGGCGCGGCGATGCGTGCAAATGTGTGCCTCCGACCGGTCTTTCGTGCCGATCGTCGACGCCCGGGCGCGGCCGCAACGATGCTGATACTGTTTGGTAGATTCTGCCCGTAAACCATTGATGCCGCAACGAAACTTCCCTGGCTGCGGCGTCTGCCACGGAGCTGGTGGCCGGCGGCGCGTTGCGCTGCCTCCACAGCTGTTGCCAGCTGTATCGGCGTCCCCATCTTCCTGCAATCCGCCGCTGGCCGGGCGCGGCGGCCCGCAGGGCTTGCGCTGAGCGGGCCCGGCCCACCGACCTGTCCAACCCGTCTTCCACGCCCATGCCCCAACTCGCCATCCTGCGCTACCCCGACCCTCGCCTGCATACCGTGGCGCGGCCGGTGACCGCGGTCGACGACCGCATCCGGCAGCTGGTTGCCGACATGATCGAGACCATGTACGCGGCGCAGGGCGTGGGCCTGGCGGCCACGCAGGTCGACGTGCACGAGCGCGTGATCGTGATGGACACCTCGGAGGAGCGTAAGGCGCCGCTGGTGCTGATCAACCCCGAGATCGTCGAGCGCAGCGCCGAGCTGGCGCTGGCCGAGGAGGGCTGCCTGTCGGTGCCCCAGGTGTACGACCGCGTCGAGCGTCACGCCCGTGTCAGGGTGCATGCGCTCGACCGCGAGGGCCGCCCGTTCGAACTCGACGCCCAGGGGCTGACGGCGGTCTGCGTGCAGCACGAGATGGACCACCTGGTCGGAAAGGTCTTCGTCGAGTACCTGAGCGCCTTCAAGCGCGACCGCATCCGCACCAAGATGCTCAAGCGCACGCGCGACGAGCAGCGCCGCGCTTGAGCCTTGCCGCGTCGCCGGGGGCCGGGCGGGCCGACTTGCCGCGTCGTCGCGACGGCGGGGAGCCTGCGCGATGAGGCTCGCCTTCGCCGGCACGCCGGAGTTCGCGCGCATCGCGCTGGACGCGCTGCTGGCCGCCGGGCACGACGTGGTGCTGGTGCTGACCCAGCCCGACCGGCCTGCAGGGCGCGGCTTGAAGCTCCAGCCGTCGCCCGTCAAGCAGTGTGCGCTCGCTCGCGAGATAAATCTCATCCAGCCTCGCAGTCTGCGGCTCGACGGCCGGTATCCCGAGGATGCCGCCGCGGCCCGCGCCGCGCTGCAGGCGGCGGCGCCGGAGGTCATGGTGGTGGCGGCCTACGGCCTGATCCTCCCGGCCTGGGTGCTGGCGCTGCCGCGCCGCGGCTGCCTGAACATCCACGGCTCGCTGCTGCCGCGCTGGCGCGGTGCCGCGCCGGTGCAGCGCGCCATCGAGGCGGGCGACCGCAGCACCGGGATCACCATCATGCAGATGGACGAGGGCCTGGACACCGGGCCGATGCTGCTGACGGGCGAACTGCCGATCTCCCCCGACGCCACCGCCGCCACGCTGGGTTCGGCGCTGGCCGTGCTCGGCGCTCGGCTGGTCGTGGAGGCGCTGGCGCGGTTGCCGACGCTGGTGCCGCAGCCGCAGCCCGAGGCCGGCGCGACCTATGCCGGCAAGATCGACAAGGCCGAGGGCGCGCTCGACTGGACGCTGCCGGCCGCCGCGCTCGAGCGCCGCATCCGCGCCTTCGACCCCTTCCCGGGCTGCACGACGGACTTCGCCGGCGCCTCGCTGAAGGTATGGCGCGCCGCTGCGCTGCCCGGCAGCGGCGCGCCGGGCACCCGCGTCGAGCTGGGGCCCCGGCGTCTGGCGCTGGCCTGCGGCGAGGGCGTGCTCGAACTGCTCGAGGTGCAGCGGCCCGGCGGCCGCCGCGTCGCCGCCCGCGACCTGCTGGCAGCGGCGTAGCGGGCCCAGGCCCCGATCCCTGGCTTCTGCGGCCGCAATCGGTTGCGGACCGGACGCGGCCGGACCGGCGCGCCCCCGACGCGGCAGCGCGCCGGCCGCCAACGCCGCTGCCGCAGGCTGGCCCGAGGGGGGCGCTCGGGTTGACTCGAAGCGGCTCAAGGTGGCGCCCGGCTGGCCGATATGGCGCAGATGACCCGCCCCTGCGTCGATACCCGAGAGCGTCCGCTGGGCGTACTGCGCCCGCTGCGCCGGATCCGGATCGCCCTGCCGATCGCCGCCTTGCTCGGCCTGACCGGCTGCGACCTGCTCGGCATCGAGTCCGCCAGCGACGTGGCCGCGCGCCGCGAGGCCGAAGGCAAGGCGGTCGGTGGCGCCTGCCGGCAGGCCGCGCGCTCGATCGAGGAGTGCTACGAGACCAACAAGCGCGCGGACAAGGCCGCCGTCTTCACCGGCTGGCGCGAGATGAACGACTACATGCGCGAGAACAACCTCCAGGCGCAGCCTGCTGGCGCGGGAGCGGCGCCGCAGGTGGCCGAGGCCGAGGTCGAGCCCGGACCGCAGGGGATGGCAGCCGGCGGCGGCAAGTCCGACGCGGCCGACGCCGGCGGCGCCGACCGCAGCGCCCGCGACGGCAAGGCGCCGAACCGGGCGGCCGAGGGCGCCGGACCCGACCGGGCCCGGGAGGCCAGCGCCGGCAGGCCGCCGGCAGATCGCCCCGCCACGCGCTGACCGGGAAGGCAGCTTGCGGGGCGGACGCGAAGCCGGCGGGGGCCCTCGCGCCCAAGGCGCAACCGACGGCGCCGCCGGAAGACCGGCGGGGAGGAGATTCGATGCCCAGGCGGCCGGCGGCTTCCTGGCGATCCTGCTCGTGACGGCCGTCCTGGTCGGCCTGGTCATCGTCGAGTCGCAGCGCCGCATGGAGCTGGCGGCGGCCACCTACGTGCGCAACTCTGCCGAGCAGGCCCGCCTGAGCCTGCGCCCGGTCGAGCAGCTGTTCGAGCATGTCTACGAAGACCTGCGCACGCTGGCCGCGCTGCCCAGCGTGCGCGCCGTCGACCGGCATGGCGCGTCGCTGCTGGGCGACAGCCGCGAGACCTTCCAGCAGATCTACAACAACCTCGCCAACGCGGTCGAGGTGTCGGAGGTCTACGTGATCCCGGGCGACTTCGACCCGGAGCGGATCGATCCCGTGACCGGCAAGCCCGAGGAGCCGATCGTGATGTTCGACGAGCTGATCGTCGACGCGGCGTCGAAAGTCGACGAGAAGCTGCGCGGCTCGCTGGTCGCGGACGCCCACGAGGAGATCGAGATCCACGAGTACCGGGAGTTCGCCCGCCAGGCCCGCTGGATGCGCGAGCACTACCCGCGGCGCGAGTCCATCAAGGGCATGAACGTGCCGATCGTCGGGTCGCGCAGCGTGATCACCTGCGACAACTGGTACTTCATGCACAGCGGCCGCGACGCCGACCGCATGGGCATCCTGCTGTCGGTGCCGTTCTACGGGCCGGACGGCGCCTTCAAGGGTCTGGTGGCGGCGGTCGTGCTCGACCGCGCGCTGGCCGCCGCGTTGCCGGCACGCAACGCGGTGCTCCGCAACGCCGCCTACGGGTACGTGCTGCCGACCGACGTCGGGCAGATCGAGGCCTCGCGCCCGCACTTCGAGGCCGGCCGGCCCGACCCCGAGCTGCTGTTCTCCGCAAGCTACGGCATCGGCGTGCCCGACCCGAGGGGCGAGTGGACGGTGTGGGTGGCGCGGCCCGACGCCGACTTCCACCAATCGACCGAGGCCCTCGCCGCCCGTGCCTTCCAGGTGACGGGGCTCGCGATCGCAGCGGCGCTGGCGCTGGTGGCGGGCGCGATCTGGGTGCAGTTCCTGCGCGAGAAGGGGGCGGCCGCGCGGCACGCCCGCGAGCTCGCGGACAAGGTCGCGGCGCGCACCGAGGAGATCGCCCGGCTTGCGCTCACCGACCCGCTGACCGATCTGCCCAACCGGGCGAGGATGCAGTCGGTCCTGGAGCAGCTCGAGGGGCGCCTGCCGGAACTCGGTGCCTATGCCGTGATGTGCGTGGACCTCGACCGGCTCAAGCTGATCAACGACACGCTCGGCCACCGCGCGGGCGACGCCTACCTGGTCGCCGCGGCCGGGCGCATGCGCGCTGCGGTCGGCGCTTGGGGCACGGTGGCGCGCTGGGGCGGCGACGAGTTCGTCATCACCCTGGAGGGCCGCGAGGCCGCGGCGCGCGCCGGGCAGATCGCGCGCGAGATCCTCGGTGCGCTGGCCGAGCCGGTCCGCGTCGACGGCCACACGCTGGTGCCCGGCGGCTCGATCGGCATCGCCGAGGGCCCGCGCGACGGCACCGCCGGGGTCGAGCTGCTGACGCGCGCCGACCGCGCGCTGTACCGCGTCAAGGCCAATGGCCGCGGCCACGCGATGTACTTCGACGTGTCGCTGGACGAGAAGTACAGCGAGCGCTGCCAGCTCGAGCTCGACCTGCGCGTCGCCGTCGACGCGCGCCAGTTCGTGCTGCACTACCAGCCGGTGGTGGACGCGCTGAGCGGCCGCCTCGCGGGCTTCGAGGCGCTGGTGCGGTGGGAGCACCCGACGCGCGGCGTCGTGCTGCCCGCCGAGTTCATCCCGATCGCCGAGGAGACGGGCCTGATCGTCGAGATCGGCGAGCTGGTGCTGGCGCAGGCCTGCCGGGCCGCGGCCGCCTGGCCGCAGGGCCTGCGGGTGGCGGTCAACCTGTCCCCGGTGCAGGTGCGGCAGGAGGGACTGCCCAGGCGCTTGGCGGCCATCCTCGACGCCTGCGGGTTGGGAGCCGACCGGCTGGAGCTGGAGGTGACCGAGAGCGTGTTCCTCGCGGCCGACCCGGCGACGCTGGAGCGCATCGGCGCGATCCGCGCGTCGGGCGTGCGCTTCGCGCTCGACGACTTCGGCACCGGCTACTGCTCTCTCGGCTACCTGCACGCGGTCGCGTTCGACCGCATCAAGATCGACCGTTCCTTCATCGCCGACCTCGGCCACCGGCCGAGCTGCCTACCGATCATCCGCGCGGTCACGCAGCTGGCCGCCGGCATGGGCATGCAGACCACGGCCGAGGGCGTGGAGACGCGCGAGCAGGCCGAGCTGCTCGTCGCCCACGGCGTGACCGACCTGCAGGGCTTCCTGATCGGGGCGCCGCAGCCGGAGGCCGCCGCGCGGGCGCTTGCCTTCTCTGCACCGGTGCTGGCGCCGGAGCCGGCCGCCGCCCCCGCCCGAGGTGCGGCCGATCGGGTGCCTGAGGGCAGCGACGCCTTGCGCGACCGCCCGCGGCAGTCCGCCACGGCCAGCGTCGACTGAGAAGCGGTGCACGCAGGTGCGGCGCCCGTCGGTCGCGCGCTGCAGCGCCGGCCCGTCGAGGCACGTGCCCGCGACATCGTCCGGCAGACAGGGCTGGGGCTGTTGCTTCGTCCCGGGGGCGCCCGGTGCGGCGCTCGGGCGCACCCGGTCCAGTGACCGCTTCCACGGCGGAGCGTCCGGGGCGTCGCCCACTTCGTCGCCCGCATCCGCAGACTGTCGGAGGCGCGTTGCCGCGGGCACCTGCGCGGTGTCGCAGTCCGCTCGGACGGGACCCCACCCCGGTCGACCTGCCGGCCGAGGAGCCGACGCTGGACATCTCGGGCAGCGGCGACGCGAAGCTGGCCGAACTGCGCACCCACGACATACGCCCGCATCACCGGCAGCGGCGAGGCCGAGATGCTGGCCGCGCGCTCGCTGGACGTGTGCATCGCCGGCAGCGGCGACGTGACCTACGGCGGCAACCCGGCGCTCACGACCTCGATTTCCGGCAGCGGCGAGGTGCCCCGGCGCTGAGCGCCGGGGCAGGCCCCGCCACGCCACCGGGCGACCCGCGTCGCGCCCGCGCCACGGGCGTGCTGGGGGCATGGCGCGGGCGCGGACAATGCGCCGGTGAGCCCGCCCGCGCCCGTTGCCGGGGATTCCGCACCCGGCCCGGACCCCGATCCCGAACTGCCCGTCTGGCGCCACCCTGAGTTCCGGCGCGGCGCGGCCGACATGGCCGACACCGCCGTCGGCATCGCCGCCTGGGGGCTGATCACCGGCGTGGCCATGGCCAACAGCGGGGTTGCGCTTCCGCTGGTGGTGCTGATGTCTCTGCTGGTCTTCGCCGGCACCGCGCAGCTGGCGGTGCTGCCGCTGATGAGCAGCGGCGCGCCGGTGTGGGTGATGTGGGCCACCGCGGCCTGCGTGAACCTGCGCTTCCTGATCTTCAGCGCGCAGTGGCGGCCGTACTGGGCGCACCGCCCGTTCCGCGACCGGCTGCGCCTGGCCTACCTCACCGCCGACCTGAACTACGTGCTGTTCATGCGGCGCTTTCCCGAGCCCCGACCCGCGCCGGAGCAGTGGCCCTACTTCTGGGGTGGCGCGCTGACGAACTGGCTGTCGTGGCAGATCCCGTCGCTGGTGGGCATCTTCCTCGCCGACCGGGTTCCGCTGGAGTGGGGCATCGGTTTCGCCGGCACGCTGGCGCTGCTGGGCATGGCCTGCTCGCTGCTGACCGATCGCGCCACCGGCATCGCCGGCGCGGTGGCCGGTTGCGCGGCGGTGGCGGCCTATGCGCTGCCGCTCAAGCTCAACATCCTGGTCGCGATCGCGGCGGCGGTGGCCATCGGGCTGCTGATCGACCATTCGAAGCCCGCCGCCCGCCGTGCCGCGCGGCCGCTGGACGACGCGACATGAGCATCGGTCTGGTCGAGGGCGTGGTCGCGATCGTCGGGCTGACCGTGCTGACGGTCGTCTCGCGCGGGTTCTTCTTCCTTTCGCGGCGCGAGATCCCGCTGCCCGAGGGGCTGCGCCAAGCGCTGCGCTACGCGCCGCTGGCCGCGTTGGCCGCGGTGGTGGCGCCCGAGATCGTGATGACGCAGGGCCGGCTGATCGACACGCTGCTCGACGCGCGGATCTTCGCGGTCGTGGCCTCCGCGGCCTACTACTTCTGGCGCCGCGGCATCCTCGGCACGATCGTGGTCGGCATGGCGGTGCTGCTGCCGCTGCGGCTCGGCCTGGGGTGGTGAGGGCACGCTCCCGCCGCCCCGCTGCCGCTCCTTCGCGAGCCTCGCAGACAATCCGAGCGGTGAGCGGGTTTCGCCCGCCGCAGCTTCCGACCCCACCCACCGTCCCCAGCCACCGACCGCCGCCCATGGACGTCCTGCGCCTGTCCGACCTCGTTGCCGCCGGCCGCATCGCCGGCCGCCGCGTCTTCATCCGCGCCGACCTCAACGTGCCGCAGGACGACGCCGGCCGCATCACCGAGGACACCCGCATCCGCGCCAGCGTGCCCTGCATCCGGATGGCGCTCGCGGCCGGCGCCGCGGTGATGGTGACCTCGCACCTGGGCCGGCCCACCGAGGGCGAGTTCCGGCCCGAGGACTCGCTGGCGCCGGTGGCGGCGCGCCTGTCCGAGCTGCTGGGCTGCCCGGTGCCGCTGGTGCGCGACTGGGTGGGCGGCGTCGAGGTGCGGCCGGGCGAGGTCGTGCTGCTGGAGAACTGCCGGCTCAACAAGGGCGAGAAGAAGAACGGCGAGGAACTGGCGCGGAAGATGGCGGCGCTGTGCGACGTGTTCGTGCACGACGCCTTCGGCACCGCGCACCGGGCCGAGGCCAGCACCTACGGCATCGCGCAGTACGCGCCGCTGGCCTGCGCCGGCCCGCTGCTGGCCGCCGAGATCGACGCCATCACCAAGGCGCTGGCCGCGCCGCGGCGCCCGCTGGTGGCCATCGTCGCCGGCAGCAAGGTCAGCACCAAGCTCACCATCCTGCAGAGCCTGGCCGGCAAGGTCGACGGCCTGGTGGTCGGCGGCGGCATCGCCAACACCTTCCTGCTGGCGGCGGGGCTTCCGATCGGCCGCAGCCTGGCCGAGCCCGCCCTCGTGGCCGAGGCGCGCGCGGTGATGGACGCGATGAAGGCGCGCGGCGCCGAGGTGCCGATCCCGGTGGACGTGGTCGTCGCGCCGCGCTTCGCGGCCGATGCGCCGGCCACCGTGAAGGACAGCGCCGACGTCGGTGCCGACGACATGATCCTCGACATCGGCCCGCGCACGGCGCGCATGCTGGCCGATCGGCTCGCCGCGGCCGGCACCATCGTCTGGAACGGGCCGGTCGGGGTGTTCGAGTTCGACGCCTTCGCGCAGGGCACCGAGACGGTGGCGCGGGCGATCGCGGCCAGCAGCGCCTTCAGCATCGCCGGCGGCGGCGACACGCTGGCGGCCATCGCCAAGTACGGCATCGAGAAGGACATCGGCTACATCTCCACCGGCGGCGGCGCCTTCCTCGAGGTGCTCGAGGGCAAGACGCTGCCGGCCTTCGAGATCCTGGCGCGGCGCGCGGCGCAGGGCTGACGGCGGCCGCCACCGCCGAATCCCCCGACGGCGGCCGCCACCGCCGATTCCCCCCACGGCGGTCGAAACTGCCGCCGCCCCGGCGTCGGGGATTGCCGCCGCCCGGCGCGGCTGCGCAGGCGTACGCTCGGCCTGTCGATCCAGAACGACGGAGACAGGCCATGGAGAAGTTCCGGCGCGAGCTCGCCCCTGCCGAGCAGGCCCTGCGTGACGCGGCGCTCGAGTACCACCGCTCGCCCGCGCGCGGCAAGATCAGCGTCACCCCGACCAAGCCGCTGTCGAACCAGCGCGACCTGTCGCTGGCCTATTCGCCCGGGGTGGCCTACGCCTGCCTGGCCATCGAGGACGACCCCACGCTGGCGGCCGAGTACACCAGTCGCGGCAACCTGGTGGGCGTCGTCACCAACGGCACCGCGGTGCTGGGCCTGGGCGACATCGGGCCGCTGGCGGGCAAGCCGGTGATGGAGGGCAAGGGCTGCCTGTTCAAGAAGTTCGCCGGCATCGACGTGTTCGACATCGAGCTGGCCGAGAAGGACCCGGACAAGCTCGTCGAGATCATCGCCGCGCTCGAGCCCACGCTGGGCGGCATCAACCTCGAGGACATCAAGGCGCCCGAGTGCTTCTACGTCGAGCGCAAGCTGCGGGAGCGGCTGAACATCCCGGTGTTCCACGACGACCAGCACGGCACCGCGATCATCAGCGCCGCCGCGCTGCTCAACGGGCTCGAGCTGGTGGGCAAGCGCATCGACGAGGTGCGGGTGGCGGTGTCGGGCGCGGGCGCCGCGGCGATCGCCTGCCTGGACGTGATGGTGGGCCTGGGCGTGCGGCGCGAGCTCGTGGTGATGGTCGACAGCAAGGGCGTCGTGCGCGAGGGCCGCGAGGACTTCGCGCGGCTGGACGAGAGCAAGCTGCGCTACTGCGCCCGCACCGAGGCGCGCACGCTGGCCGACGCGGTGCGCGGCGCCGACGTCTTCCTCGGCTGCAGCGCCGCCGGCGTGCTGAGCGGCGAGATGGTGGCGACGATGGCCCCGCGGCCGATCATCCTCGCGCTGGCCAACCCCGAGCCCGAGATCCGGCCCGAGGTCGCCAAGGCGGCGCGCCCGGACTGCATCGTCGCCACCGGCCGCAGCGACTACCCCAACCAGGTCAACAACGTCCTGTGCTTCCCGTACATCTTCCGCGGCGCGCTGGACTGCGGCGCGACGAAGATCACCGAGGCGATGAAGCTGGCCTGCGTGCGCGAGATCGCCGCGCTGGCCAAGGCCGAGATCAGCGACGAGGTGGCCGGCGCCTACGCCGGACAGGAGCTGCGCTTCGGCCCCGACTACCTGATCCCCAAGCCGTTCGACGCGCGGCTGATCCTGCGCATCGCGCCGGCGGTGGCGCAGGCGGCGGCCGAGTCCGGCGTGGCGACGCGGCCGATCACCGACCTCGAGGCCTACCGCCAGGGCCTGAACCGCTTCGTCTACACCACCGGCATGCTGATGCGGCCGGTGTTCGCCGCCGCCAAGCGCCACCATGCGTCGCGCCCGTCGCGCGTGGTCTACGCCGAGGGCGAGGACGAGCGCGTGCTGCGCGCGGTGCAGGTGGTCATCGACGAGGGCCTGGCGCGGCCGATCGTGATCGGCCGGCGCGAGGTGGTGAGGATGCGCGTCGAGCGCGCCGGGCTGCGCCTGGAGCAGGGCCGCGACTTCGACCTGTGCGACCCCGAGAGCGACCCGCGCTTCCGCGAGTACTGGGAGCTGTACCGCGGGCTGATGGCGCGCGAGGGCGTGACGCCCGAGGTCGCCAAGGCCGCGGTGCGGCGCAGCAACACGCTGATCTCGGCGCTGATGCTGCGCCGCGGCGAGGCCGACGCGATGCTGTGCGGCCTGGTCGGCCGCTTCGACGCGCACCTGGACCACGTGCGTGCGGTGATCGGCCTGGAGCCGGGCGCGCGCAGCTTCGCCGCGGTCAACGCGCTGATGCTGCCCGAGCACACGCTGTTCATCGCCGACACCTTCGTCAACGAAGAGCCGTCGGCCGAGGAGCTGGCCGAGATCGCCTGGATGGCGGCCGCCGAAGTTCAGCGCTTCGGCGTGCCGCCGCGCGTGGCCTTCCTGTCGCACAGCATCTTCGGCAGCAGCCAGCGCGCCAGCGCGCGCCGCATGCGCGCCGCGCGCGACCTGTTCGTCGCCCGCGCGCCGCACATTCCCTGCGACGGCGAGATGCACGGCGACGCCGCGCTGTCGGAGAGCGTGCGTCGCGGCTACCTGCCCGACAGCACGCTGCCGGGCAGTGCGAACCTGCTGGTGCTGCCCAACCTGGACGCCGCCAACATCCTGTTCAACGTGCTGAAGATCACCGGCGGCCACGGCGTGACCGTGGGCCCGATCCTGCTCGGCGCCGCGCGGCCGGTGCACATCCTCACGCCCAGCGCCACGGTGCGCCGGGTCGTCAACATGACGGCGCTGGCGGTGGCCGAGGCCTCGGCGGCCGCCGCGACCGCCGGCGCCGGCGCGGCCTGACGGGGGCCGCGCCCATAATCGGCCGCTAACCCCGCCTGCGGCGCGCCTGTGCGCCGCCCCCCACACGATGACCCGCGCCACCAAGATCGTCGCCACCCTCGGGCCCGCGAGCAGCGAGCCCGACGTCCTCGAGCGGTTGCTGCGTGCCGGCGTCGATGTCGTGCGCCTGAACTTCAGCCACGGGCAGGCGGCCGACCACATCGCGCGCGCCGAGCTCGTGCGCGCGACCGCGCAGCGCGTGGGCAAGCCGGTGGCGCTGATGGCCGACCTGCAGGGGCCGAAGATCCGTGTCGGCCGCTTCGCCGAGGGCAAGGTGCTGCTCGAGGCGGGCGCGCGCTTCGTGCTCGACGCCGGCCGCACCCAGCCTGGCGACGTGCAGGCGGTGGGCCTCGACTACAAGGAGCTGCCGCGCGACGTCCGCCCGGGCGACACGCTGCTGCTCAACGACGGCCTGATCAAGCTGAGCGTCGAGGACGTGCGCGGCGAGCAGGTCGTCACCCGCGTCGTGCTGGGCGGCGAGCTGTCCAACAACAAGGGCATCAACAAGGCCGGCGGCGGCCTGACGGCGCCGGCGCTCACCGGCAAGGACATGGAGGACATCCGCACCGCGATGGCCTTCCAGGCCGAGTACGTGGCGGTGAGCTTCCCGAAGAGCGCCACCGACATGGAGATGGCGCGCCAGCTCGCCAACGTGGCGGGCGAGTCGAGCCGCCACAAGCCGGCCATGATCGCCAAGATCGAGCGCAGCGAGGCGATCCCGCAGCTCGAGGCCATCCTGCGCGCGAGCGACGGCATCATGGTGGCGCGCGGCGACCTGGCGGTGGAGGTGGGCAACGCTGCGGTGCCGGCGCTGCAGAAGAAGATGATCCGCATGGCGCGCGAGATGGACAAGCTCGCCATCACCGCCACGCAGATGATGGAGAGCATGATCCAGGCGCCGGTGCCCACCCGCGCCGAGGTCAGCGACGTGGCCAACGCGGTGCTCGACGGCACCGACGCGGTGATGCTGAGCGCCGAGACGGCGGCCGGCCGGTTTCCGGTGGAGACCGTCGAGCACATGCACCTGATCGCGCTGGAGGCCGAGCGCGCCGATGAGGTCACGCTGGAGACCGACTTCGCGCACAAGCGCTTCGGCCGCATCGACCAGAGCATCGCGATGGGGGCGCTGTTCACGGCCCACCACCTCGGCTGCAAGGCGATCGTCGCCCTCACCGAGAGCGGCAGCACCGCGCTGTGGATGAGCCGCCACAACATCAAGGTACCGATCTACGCGCTGACCTCGCAGCCCGCCTCGGAGCGGCGGATGGCGCTGTTCCGCAACGTGCGGCCGCTGCTGATGCCGCGCATGACCGACCGCGACGCCGCGCTCGCCCAGGCCGAGGCCGTGCTGGTGGGCAAGGGCGTGCTCAAACCCGGCGACACCTACGCCATCACCTGCGGCGAGCCGATGGGCTACCCGGGCGGCACCAACATGCTCAAGGTCTGCCAGGTGGGCTGAAGCGCCCGCGCCGGCGCAGGGCCCGAGGGGCCCGCGACTAGAATCTCAGGGTTTGTCCGCAGGGCTGCTGCCGCGCCGTGCCGGGTGCACGCCACCCGGCCTCCCGCGTTCCTTCGGCCCTCGCCCTGCCACCCCTCCCGTCCACGCCTGTCCGGAGTCCGACATGCCCCTCGTCTCGATGCGCCAGCTGCTCGACCACGCTGCCGAACACCAGTACGGCATCCCGGCCTTCAACGTGAACAACCTCGAGCAGGTGCAGGCCGTGATGACCGCCGCTGCCGAGGTGGGCGCGCCGGTGATCCTGCAGGCCAGCGCGGGCGCCCGCAAGTACGCCGGCGAGGCCTTCGTCAAGCACCTGATCCTGGCCGCGCTCGAGCAGTGGCCGCAGGTGCCGCTGGTGATGCACCAGGACCACGGCCAGAGCCCCGACGTCTGCAAGGGCGCGATCGACCTCGGCTTCAGCTCGGTGATGATGGACGGCAGCCTGGAGGCCGACGGCAAGACCGTCGCCAGCTACGACTACAACGTCGACGTCACGCGCAAGGTGGTCGACATGGCGCACGCGATCGGCGTCACCGTCGAGGGCGAGCTCGGCTGCCTCGGTTCGCTCGAGACGATGAAGGGCGACAAGGAGGACGGCCACGGCGCCGAGGGCACGATGACGCGCGAGATGCTGCTCACCGACCCCGAGCAGGCCGCGGACTTCGTCGAGAAGACCCAGCTCGACGCGCTGGCCATCGCCATCGGCACCAGCCACGGCGCCTACAAGTTCAGCCGCAAGCCCACCGGCGACATCCTGGCCATCGACCGCATCAAGGAGATCAACCGCCGGATCCCGAACACGCACCTGGTGATGCACGGCTCCTCGAGCGTGCCCCAGGATCTGCTCGAGCAGATCCGCCAGTATGGCGGGCGGATGAAGGAGACCTACGGCGTGCCGGTCTCCGAGATCCAGGAGGCCATCAAGTACGGCGTGCGCAAGATCAACATCGACACCGACATCCGCCTGGCGATGACGGGCGCGGTGCGCAAGTTCCTGCACGACAACCCCGAGAAGTTCGACGCCCGCGAGTGGCTCAAGCCCGCGCGCGAGGCGGCCTACCGCATCTGCAAGCAGCGCTACCAGGAGTTCGGCTGCGAGGGGCAGGGGCCGAAGATCAGGCCGCTGCCGCTCGCCGACGTCGCGCGGCGTTACGCCAGCGGCGAGTTGCGTCAGCTGGTGGCCTGACCGGGCCGCGCGCGGCCTGCGCGCGCGAAGCCGTCCGGGACGGTCAGAGGCCGTCGAGCACGCCGGCCAGCGCGTGGTTCTGCGGCCCGCGGCTGGCGATCTTGACGGCCCCGATGCGGTTGGCCAGCTTCAGGCAACGCGGCAGGTCCCAGCCGCGCTCCAGGCCGTAGAGCAGGCCGGCGCGGAAGGCGTCTCCGCAGCCGGTGGGGTCGACCACCTGCGCGGCCTTCTCGCCCGGCACGAGCACGCGTTCGCCGCCGCGCCACAACTCGCAGCCCTCGGCCGCCAGCGTGACGATCACGCCGCGCAGGTTGGGCCGGCGCGACATCTCGGCCACGCTCTGCCCGGTGCGCTCCTCGAGCATCCGGGCCTCGTAGTCGTTGAGCGCGAGCCAGCTCGCCAGGCCCAGGATCTCCCGGTGCTCGGCGCCGTCGAACTGCGGCAGCTGCTGGCCGGGGTCGAAGACGAAGGGGATGCCCGCCTCGTGCATCTGGTGCGCGTGCTGCCACATCGCGTCGCGACCGTCGGGAGCCACGATGCCGATCGCCAGGTCGCTGCGCTGGCTGCGCGGCGGCACGCGCACCTTGTGCGCGTGGCTCATCGCGCCGGGGTGGAAGGCGGTGATCTGGTTGTTGTCGCGGTCGGTCGTGATGTGGCACTGGGCGGTGTGCAGCTCGGCATCACGCCAGATCAGCGAGGTGTCCGCACCCCAGCCGGCGATGCGCGCCAGGTACTCGCCGCCGTCCACGCCGAGCGCGCCGAGGACCACCGGCTGCCCGCCCAGTAGGTGCAGGCTGTAGGCCATGTTGCCGGCGCAGCCGCCCCATTCGCGGCGCAGCGTGGGCACCAGGAAGGAGACGTTCAGGATGTGCACCTGGTCGGGCAGGATCTGGTCGGCGAAGCGCCCCGGGAAGGTGGTGATGGTGTCGAAGGCGAGCGAGCCGCAGATCAGCGCCGGCATGGAATCTCCAGGTCAGGGGCTCCGGCGGCGCGGGCCGCGGCCGGGCAGGGTCAGGGGTAGAACAGCTCGATCGTATAGCCGGCCACCGGCGTGGCGGCCACCCGCAGCGTGCCCTGCAGCAGCAGCTCGCCGTCGCCGCGCACGACGGAGCCCGGCGCCCCGAGCTCGCCGGCCTGGAGCACCCGCCGCGCGATCAGCTGCCCCTGCAGATCGGTCAGGCGCAGGTCGATCGCCGGGGCTGCCACGTCGTGGCCGCGGCGGTTGCGCAGCGTGACGCTCAGCTCGTACAGGTCGGACTTCTCCACCCGCAGCACCGCGCTGCTGTCGACGACCAGCGCCTCGACCGAGCGCCACGGCTCGACGCGGCAGCCCAGCGGCTCGCACAGTGCTTCCAGCACCGGCCGGAGCGCGGGCTGGCGCGCCGCGATCGGGTCGCGCAGGGCCACGAGGAGCTGCAGCGCCAGCGTGGCCGCAGCCAGCACGACGCCGGCCGTGAGCGCGGCGCGGACCCCGGGGCGACGCCAGCGCGCGGCGCGGTCGGCCTCGCGGACGAAGGACGGGGTGGGTTTCGACTCGCCCGCGGCGGCTGCTGCTGCGGCTGCTGCTGCCGCTGCGGCCTGCGGCCCCGACGGTTCGCCCGCGCCGGCCTGGCCGGCCGGCGCGGGGGTGTCTGCTGCATGCCGTGCCGCAGGCGTGTCCGTGCCTGCGGCCGTCGGCTCGTGCCCGAGGGGCAGCGGGATGTCAGGCTTGGCGGTGCGCGTGGCCTGGGCGACCGGTGCGCGCGCGGCCGATGGGATCGGTGGCGTTGCCTGCGGCACCGGCGCGGGCGCCGTCGGGGGCTCCGGCGCGGGCGCCGTCGGGGGCTCCGGCGCGGGCGCCGTCGGGGGCTCCGGCGCGGGCGCCGTCGGGGGCTCCGGCGGGGGCTCCGGCGGGGCCGGCGGCGGCAGGACCAGGGTGCGTTCGAACAGCCGGGTCGGCTCGAACCCGGGCTCGGCAGGGCGCCCGGGGGCCGGCCCGGCGGCTGGCTCGGCAGCCTCGCGCGTCCACGCCGGACCGGGGTCGGCCGCAGGCCCGCCCTCGGGCAGCCACTCGTGCGGCTCGGTCGGGCCCTGGCGCGGCTCCCCGGTGCCCGGGTCGACGAGGTTCACGGAGGCGTCGAAGACCTCGGCGCAGCGGCCGCAGCGCACCCAGCCCTGCGACACCCGCAGCTGGTCCTGCACCACGCGGAACACCGTGTGGCACGAGGGGCAACGGGTGGCCAGGCTCATGGGGTGCGCCGGCCGCCCATCAGCACCCAGCCGTCGAGCCGCTCGAGCACGTCTATGGCCAGCAGCGGCGCATAGGCGGCGGCCAGCGTCGGCGCCTGGCGCTCCAGGATCCCGGACAGGACCAGCCGGCCGCCGGCGTTCAGGTGACCGTTGAGCAGCGGGGCGAGCAGTTCCAGCGGGCGCGCCAGGATGTTGGCGAGCACCACGTCGAAGCCGCCGTGCGCCGTCTCGGGCAGCCCGGCCTGCAACCCGACGCCGTTGCGTCGCGCGTTGTCGGCCGTGGCGCAGACGGCAGCCGGGTCGATGTCGACCGCCACCACCTCGGCAGCCCCGAAGCGGGCCGCCGCGATCGCGAGGATGCCGGAGCCGCAGCCGTAGTCGAGCACCCGGGCGCCGCGCAGCGCGGCCTCGTTCGCGGCGATCCAGCGCAGCACCATCTGCGTGGTCGGGTGCGAACCGGTGCCGAAGGCCAGGCCCGGGTCGAGGCGGATCACCTCGCGCGCCGCGGCCGGCGCCTCGTGCCAGCTGGGCACGATCCAGAACGAGGGCGTCACGGCCAGCGGCTCGAACTGCGCCTGCGTCAGGCGCACCCAGTCGGCGTCGGGAACCGGCGCCAGCGACTGCACGTGCACCTCGGCCGCCCAGGGCTGCGCCAGCACGAGCGTGGCGGCGCGCTCGGCAGCGTCGTCGCCGTCGAACAGCGCCTTCAGGGTCGAGCGCTGCCAGGCCGCGGCCGGCGCCGGCAGGCCCGGCTCGCCGTACAGCGCGCGCTCGCCGGCGGCGCCGGCGTCGGCGTCCTCCACCGTGACCGCCAGCGCGCCGAGGTCGTCCAGCAGGGCGTCGGACAGCGGTTCGGCCACCGCCTCGGGGGCACGCAGCACGAGCTCGAACACGGCGCCGGCTAGCGTCGGCGCTGGCCGAGCCAGCCCTCGAGGTAGTGGATGCTGGTGCCGCCGGCGACGAACTGCGCGTCGGCCAGCAGCTCGCGGTGCAGCGGGATGTTGGTCTGGATGCCCTCGACCACCGTCTCGCTGAGCGCGCTGCGCATCCGGGCCAGCGCCTGCTCGCGGGTGTCGCCGTGCACGATGATCTTGCCCACCAGCGAGTCGTAGTTGGGCGGCACGACGTAGTTGGTGTAGACGTGCGAGTCGACGCGCACGCCGGGGCCGCCCGGTGCGTGCCACAGCGTGATCCGGCCCGGGCTCGGCGTGAAGCGGTACGGGTCCTCGGCGTTGATGCGGCACTCGATCGCGTGGCCCCGCATCTGCACGTTGCGCTGCGAGAACGGCAGCTTCTCGCCGGCGGCGATGCGGATCTGCAGCTGCACGATGTCGACGCCGGTGACGAGCTCGGTCACCGGGTGCTCGACCTGCACGCGGGTGTTCATCTCGATGAAGTAGAACTCGCCGTTCTCGTACAGGAACTCGAAGGTGCCGGCGCCGCGGTAGCCGATCTTGCGGCACGCGGCCGCGCAGCGGTCGCCGATGCGCTCGATCACGCGCCGCGCGATGCCCGGTGCCGGCGCCTCCTCGATGATCTTCTGGTGCCGGCGCTGCGTGGAGCAGTCGCGCTCGCCGAGCCAGACCGCGTTGCGGTGGCCGTCGGCGAGCACCTGGATCTCGACGTGGCGCGGGTTCTCGAGGAACTTCTCGAGGTAGACCTGCGGGTTGCCGAACGCCGCCCCGGCCTCGGCGCGGGTGGTCTGCACGGCGTGGATCAGCGCCGCCTCGGTGTGGACGACCCGCATGCCGCGCCCGCCGCCGCCGCCCGCGGCCTTGACGATCACCGGGTAGCCGATGGCGCGCGCGATGCGGATGATCTCCTTGGGGTCCTCGGGCAGCGCGCCCTCGCTGCCCGGCACGCAGGGCACGCCGCTCTTGAGCATCGCCTGCTTGGCGCTGACCTTGTCGCCCATCAGCCGGATGCTGTCGGGGGTGGGCCCGATGAAGACGAAACCGCTCTTCTCGACGCGCTCGGCGAAGTCGGCGTTCTCCGACAGGAAGCCATAGCCCGGGTGGATGGCCTCGGCGTCGGTGACCTCGGCCGTCGAGATGATGGCCGGCATGTTGAGGTAGCTGTGCGAGGACGCCGCCGGGCCGATGCAGACCGCCTCGTCGGCGAGCTTGACGTACTTGGCCTCGCGATCTGCTTCCGAGTAGACGACGACGGACTTGATGCCCATCTCGCGACAGGCACGCTGCACGCGCAGCGCGATCTCGCCCCGGTTGGCGATCAGGATCTTCTTGAACATGGTTTCCCGATCCGCGGCTGGCCTACTCGAGCACGAACAGCGGCTGCCCGAATTCGACCGCCTGCCCGTTCTGCACCAGGATCTGGGTGACGCGGCCGTCGATGTCGGACTCGATCTCGTTCATGATCTTCATGGCCTCGATGATGCAGATGGCCTGGCCGGCGCTGACGCTGTCGCCGATGTCGGCGAAGGGCTTGCCGCCGGGGGTGGCCGCCCGGTAGAAGGTTCCCACCATCGGCGACTTGACCACCTTGCCCTCGGGCGCTGCCGGCGCCTCCGCCGCGGGCGTCGCGGCAGGCCCCGTGGCAGCGGCCGGCGCGGTCGCGGGCACCACCGGGGCGACCGCCGCCGGCGCCGCGAGCACCACGGGCGCCGCCGCGATGGCGGGCGCTCCGGACTTGACGATGCGCACCTTGCCCTCGGCCTCGGTGATCTCGAGCTCGGAGATGTTTGACTCCGAGACGAGGTCGATCAGGGTCTTCAGCTTGCGCAGGTCCATCGGGACTCTCCTCTTCGTTGTTGCGGGCGTGCCAGCCGGCTGCGCGCCTCGTCTCGTGCCGGCCCGCGGGTGGCGGGTCCGTTCACCGCTTCTCAGGCTTCCAGCACTGGTCGCCGGCCCAGGACGTGGCGCAGCGCGTAGCGGTAGCCGTCGGCCCCCAGGCCGACGATCACGCCGACCGCCAGGTCCGAGAAGTACGAGTGATGGCGAAACGGCTCGCGGCGGTGGACGTTGGACAGGTGCACTTCGATGAAAGGCAGCGCGACGCCGGCCAGCGCGTCGCGCAGCGCCACGCTGGTGTGCGTGAGCGCGCCAGGGTTGATGATCACGAATTGCGTGCCGTCACTGCGGGCGGCGTGCACCCGGTCGATCAGCGCACCTTCGTGGTTGCTCTGGAATGCGTGCAGCATCGCGCCTGCATCGGCAGCCATCTTGCGCAAATCCGCGTCGATCTCGGCAAGCGTGATCGACCCATAGACCTCCGGCTCGCGTGTGCCGAGGAGGTTCAGGTTGGGGCCGTGGAGGACGAGGATGGACATCTCGGGATCTCGCCCGGCGGCTCGAGCCTGCCGGAGAGCCGCGGACTTTACGCGTTTTCGACGCAGATGCAAGCTGCTCGATGCAAATTCGCCGCTCGACCACTTGAGCGGGCAAGTGGCCGCCTGGCAGCAGCCCGCAGGCAGCCCGGAGAGTGGCGCGGCGGGATCTCCGCCCCGCACGCCCCTAGACGACGCTGCGGGCCCAGGTCCGCAGGTCGTCTTCGGTGGCCTCGCCGAGTTTTCGCTGGCGGATCGCACCGTCGGCGCCGAACAGCACGCTGAAGGGCAGCGCACCGCGGTCGTTGCCCAGCCGGCGGCTCAGTTCGGTGCCCTCGAAGCCGGCCAGGCCGATGGGGTAGCCCACCGGGGTGCGCACCAGGAACTCGCGCACCGGCGTCGGGGCGTCGATGGCCAGGCCCACGACGGCCAGCCCGCGCGGCGCGAACTCGCGGTGGACGCGGTCGAGGGCGGGCATCTCGCGCACGCAAGGCGGGCACCAGGTGGCCCAGAAATTGAGCAGCAGCGGCGCGCCGCGCAGCTGCGCGAGCACCAGTTCGCCGCCCTGCGGCCGCGGGAACCGCAGCGTCCAGATGCCCCCGGTGGCGGCATGCAGTGCGGACTCCTGACGCTCGCCCCACAGCTGCCAGCCCAGGCCGGCCGCGCCGCCCAGGGCGGCCGCGCCGCCGATCAGCCACGTGCGTCTGTTCACCGGTGTTCCTCCCCGAGCAGCCGCTCCAGGCCCGCAAGGTCGCCGCGCCAGGTGCGACCGCGCGCGTCGGGGCGCAGCGCGCCTCGCAGGTCGTCGTGGTCGTGCAGCGTCAGGTGCAGCGTCACCGGCTCGGGCCAACCCGGCACACGGTCGGCCAGGCTCAGCACCTGCAGCGGCTCGCGCCCGGAGCGCCCGGGAGGGTCGATCTGGGCGCTGTCGAAGTCGACGCCGGCGTTGATCAGCTCGATCTGGGCGGCCTTCGGGTCGTCGCAGTACAGGTCGAGGTGGATCGCGGAGCGCCGGGTCGCCGTGCCGCGCCAGACCGCGCCGGCCAGGTGCGGCCGGAAGCCGGCCAGGCGCTGCATCCAGCGCCGCGCGAGCTGCCGCAGCGCGTCGAGCTCGCCGGGCTGCTCGTCGGCGCAGAACAGCGCGATGTGCTCGCGCACCGCGTCCTCGAGCTGCTCGTTGCCGGGCAGCTCGACCGCGCGGCCCCCGCGGCGCCCGAGGTCGCGCGCGGCGCGCTGCTTGGCGGCGGCGTACTCGGCGCCCTCCTCGACGACCAGGCGCGCCGCCGCGGCGGCGATCTCGGCCAGCTGGCGCTCGCCGCTCACGGCAGCACCACGTCGCCCATCCGGGCCTGGATGGTCGCCGCGCGACCGATCACGTACGCCGACGCCGGCCGCTTCTCGAAGCGCTTTGGCGCGGGCAGCATCACCGCCAACCGGGCCGCCTGCTCGGGCGACAGGCGCTCGGCATCGACGCGGAAGTAGTGGCGCGCCGCCGCCTGGGCGCCGAACAGGCCTTCGCCCCACTCGACGTTGTTCAGGTAGATCTCCAGCATGCGCTGCTTGGTCAGCAGGGTTTCGAGCATCACGGTCAGGACCAGTTCCTGGCCCTTGCGCAGCAGCGTGCGCTCGCCAGAAAGCAGGAGGTTCTTGGCCAGCTGCTGGCTGATCGTCGAGCCGCCGACCACCTTGCCCGGGCGCCGGCCCTGGGCCATGCGCTGCTCGTTGCGCTGCTGCCGCTCCCAGGCCTGCTCGAGCGACTCCCAGTCGATGCCGAAGTGTTCGGTGAAGCCGGCGTCCTCGCTGGCGATCACCGCGCGCTTGAGGTGCGGCGAGATGCGCTCGTAGGGCACCCACTCCTGGGCCCAGGCGATGCGCTGCCGCTCCACCAGCAGCCGCCAGGCCTCGCTGCGCTGGAAGGTCGTGGACTGCGGATCGACTGCCGCCATCAGCGCGATGCGGGCCAGGAAGGCCAGCTGCAGCGCCAGCGCCGCCAGCGCCAGCAGCGCGGCGATGCGCAGCAGGGCCTGGCCGGCCGCCGATGCCGCCGCCTTCACCGCCCGCCCTCGATCTCGGCGCGCAGCGCGGCCAGCACCGGCGCGGTGTCCGGCCGCACGCCGCGCCAGACGTGGAAGGCCTCGGCAGCCTGCTCGACCAGCATGCCCAGCCCGTCTCGCGCCAGCGCGCCATGGGCCCGCGCCCAGTCCAGGAAGGGTTGCGCCGCGGCACCGTACATCAGGTCGACGACGAGGCTGCCCGGGCGCAGCGCGCCGGGCGCCACCGGCGCCGCCGCGCCGCCCAGGCTGCTGCTGGTGGCGTTGACGACGACATCGAAGCCGCGCCCGGGCTCGTCCAGACCCGCCGCGGCCAGGCGCGCGCCGTGGCGCCCGGCCCAGTCCCGGTGGCGCTGCACCAGCGCCGCGGCGCGCTGCGGCGTGCGGTTGGCCAGCACCAGCTCGGCGGGCCGCGCGGCCAGCAGCGGACCGAGCACCCCGGCGCCCGCGCCGCCGGCGCCCAGCAGCAGCACGCGGCAGCCGCGCAGCACGACGCCGGCGTTGCCCTCCAGGTCGCGCACCAGGCCGATGCCGTCGGTGTTGTCGCCGAACCAGCCCCCCGCGGCCGGACCGTCCAGCCGCAGCACGTTGACCGCCTGCGCCAGCTCGGCGCGCTCGCTGCGCCGCGCCGCCAGCGCGCAGGCCGCGAACTTGAACGGCACGGTGACGTTGCAGCCGCGCCCGCCGGCCGCGGCGAAGGCCCGCACCGCGTCCTCGAAGCCGTCCAGTGGCGCGAGCACGCGGTCGTAGCGCACCGCCTGGCCTGTCTGCGCCGCGAAGCGGGCGTGGATGAAGGGCGAGCGGCTGTGGGCCACCGGGTTGCCGAGCACGGCGTAGAGGTCCGCCGCAAGCGCCGGCGCCGCGGTGGTGGGAAGGCCCGGCGGACCGGGCGGAAGGCCGGGCTCGCTCATCGGCTCTGCAGCGTCGTCTCGAGGCTGTCCTCGCGCGTGAAGCGGAAGCGCGAGGTGACCACGATCTGGTCGGCCTGCGCGCGCATCGCGGCGCTGAAGGGGCCGAACGGCCCGGCCGCGCGCACGATGGCCACCGCACGCGCATCGAGGATGCGCGAGCCGGAGGGACGCACGATCTCGGCGTCCACCACCCGCCCCATGGCATCGACCGTCACGTTCATCACCAGCTCGCCGTAGAGCTTGCGTCCCTGGTGCTGCGGAAAGTCGCGCGTGCCGCGCTCCTCGATCCGGCGGCGCAGGCCGTCGTAGTAGAGGGCGTACACCTGCTCGCGGGTTGCCGGGCTGACGTAGCGCTTGCGCGGCCGCGCGTTCTCCTCGTTGACGCGTTTCTCGATCTCGGCCAGCTGCCGCAGCAGCCGGCGCCGGTGCTCCTCGCGGTCGATCGCCAGCGGGTCGCCGAGGTCGCGCCGCGGGTCGGGGGGCGGCAGCGCGGCGAGTTCGCGGCGCAGCAGCGCGAGCAGCTGCTGCTGCTCCTGCTGCAGCTGCTCGATGCGCCGGCGCGCCTCCTCGCTGGCGTCGCCGGCGGCGTTGGCGGCGGCGGCCGGCAGCGGGCTGGTCGCGCGCCCCTTGGCGGCCTGGCCGCCGCCGGCCAGCGAGACCTGCGCGATCGCCTGCGCCTGAGTGGGCGCTTCGCTGCTGCGGGCGTTGACGAGGATGACGTCCAGCGGGGTGTCGCGGAACACGCGCTCGAAGGCCTCGGGGTCGACGAAGCGCACCGTCAGCAGCGCCGCGTGGACGGCCGAGGAGGCCAGCAGCGCCCACTGCAGTGCGCTCGGCCGGCGCCACCACGCCGCGCGCGCGGAACCGGGGGCAGCCATGCCCTCCGCCCGGGTGGGCGCGATTTCCGCCGCTTCAGTCGGTGGCGTCAGCGCTTGCATCGGACGTGCCGCCGGGTGGCGCGGCGTCGTCGACCTCGATGGCCAGGTGCAGCGGGCCGACGTCGGCGGCCTCGTCCTCGGGCTCGCCGGCGGCCGCGGCCGGCACCTCGGGCAGGCGTTCCTGCAGCGCCGCGTGCAGGTCGAGCGTGAGCAGGTCGACGCGCGCGATGCGCACCCGCACCCGCGCGCCGCGCTCGAGCGACTCCGCGCCGGCCAGCGCGAAGACGAGTGGCAGCGTCTCCGCGCGCAGCAGCGGCGCCGGGCCCGGGCGGATCACCGTGGCGTCGAGCTCGCCCACGCCGTTCTGCTCCAGCCAGCGCAGCGTCCAGAAGCGCTCGATCGCGTTCTGGAAGTCGCCGTAGGCCGAGTAGGCTGCGTCGAAGGCCGAGACCACCGACAGCAGCGCCGAGTCGCGCGGCTTGAAGGGGGCGGCCAGCGCCGCGGTGCGCCCGTGGCGCACGCAGGCCAGGATCTGCCACTGGTTCACGAGGTCGACGTAGCGGCGCAGAGGCGACGTCGACCACGCGTACTGCGGCACGCCCATGCCGGCATGCGGCAGCGGCTTGGTGCCCATGCGCACCTTGATGCCGGGCGCGAGGCTTGCCTGGCTGCGGTAGATGGCGGGCACGCCGAGCTCTGCCAGCCAGCCGCCCCAGCGGCTGTTGGCCAGGATCATCGCCTCGGCGACGATCAGGTCGAGTGGCGCGCCGCGCCGCCGCGGCGTGATGAGCACGCGCTCGCTGCCGTCGGGCTCGGCGTCGGTGCCGCCGTCCTCGGCTGCGTCGCGCTCGAGCCGGAAGCCGTAGTCGGGCCGCGTGAAGACCTCGGGCCGGCCACGCACCGCCTCGCGTGCGGCCTTCAGGTGGCGCGCGAGGCGCCAGCCGAACGCGAGCTCGGCGGCGAACGGGAAGTCGGCCGGGGTGCGGCCCTCCAGCGCGTCCTCGGTGATGACGGCGTCGAGCTTGTCGTGGCGCAGGTTGGCCACGATCGGCACCCGCTCGGCGCGGCTCTCGAAGCCGCGCTGCTCGAGCGTGGCCTCGTCGAAGGTCACGTAGATCGACAGGGCCGGGCAGTCGCGGCCTTCGGTCAGCGTGTAGGCCCGCACCACCGCGTCGGGCAGCATGGTGATCTTCCAGCCCGGCATGTACACGGTGGACAGCCGCTCGCGCGCCACGCGGTCGAGCGCAGAGTCGGGCGTGATGGCCAGGCCCGGCGCGGCGATGTGGATGCCGAGCACCACGGTGCCCGTGCCCAGGCCCTGCACCGACAGCGCGTCGTCGATCTCGGTCGTGGCCGAGTCGTCGATCGAGAACGCCCGCACGGCCGCCAGCGGCAGGTCCTCGGCGGGCGGTGGCGGGTCCTGCTCCGCGTGGGCGGGGAAGCCGGTGCCCGCGGGGAACATGTCGAACAGGAAGCGCCGCCAGTGGAACTGGTACGGGCTCGTGATCGCGCCGGCGCGCACCAGCAGCGCCAGCGGCGCGGCCTGCGCCGCCCGCGCCGCCTGCACCACCGCCTTGTACTCGGGCGCGTTCTTGTCCGGCTTGAACAGGATCCGGTAGAGCTGCTCGCGCACGGGGGCCGGGCAGGTGCCGGCGGCCAGCTCGCCCGCCCACGCGTCGACCTGGGCCGCCAGCTGCCGCTTGCGCTCGATGGCCGCCAGCGCCGCCTTGACGGTCTCCTCCGGCGCCTTGCGGAACTGGCCGCGGCCCATGCGGCGGAAGTAGTGCGGGGCGTCGAACAGCCGCAGCAGCGCCGCGGCCTGCTGCTCGGGTCCGGCGCTGGCGCTGAAGTAGTCGCGCGCCAGGTCGGCAAAGCCGAACTCGCCCTCGGGCGCGAACTCCCACGCCAGATCGAGGTCGATCTCGGCGGCCAGCGTCTGCGCGCGCGCCAGCAGCTCGGCAGGGGCGGGCCGGTCGAAGCGCAGCATCACGTTGGCGGCCTTGACCTTGACCCGCCTGCCGGAGTCGAGCTCGACCTGCATCGAGGCCTCGGCTTCGGTCATCACGCGGCCGGCGTGGAACTTGCCGGCGTCGTCGAACAGGGCGTACATCGACGACATTGTGGCGCGAGGCGGGCGCCCGCACCGCGCGCGGGCGCTACAGCGTCATCCCGCCGGCGACCTCGATCACCGCGCCGTTCACGTAGCTGGCATCGTCGCTGGCGAGGAAGGCGTAGACCGCGGCGATCTCCTCGGGCCGCGCCAGGCGGCCGAGCGGCACCTGCTCCTTCATCTGCTGCAGCACCTTGTCGGGGATGGTGGAGAGGATGGGTGTGTCGACGAAGCCCGGCGCCACCGCGTTCACGCGGATTCCCTTCGGGCCGAGCTCCCGGCTCCAGGTCTTGGTGAAGCCGATGACGCCGAACTTGCTGGCCGCGTAGTTGGTCTGGCCGTAGTTGCCGTGGATGCCGACCACGCTGCTCGCGTTGAGGATCACGCCGCGGCCGCGCTCGATCATGTGCGGCGCCACCGCCTGCGCGCAGTGGAACACGCCGCGCAGGTTGACGTCGATGACGGCGTCGAACTGCTCGAGCGTCATCCTCACCAGCCGCGCGTCCCTGGTGATGCCGGCGTTGTTGACCAGCACGTCGATGCGGCCGTGGCGCTCGAGCACCGCGGCCACCATCATGTCCACGGCGACGCGGTCGGTGACGTCCACCGCGTGGCGCTCGAAGCGCTCGTGGACCAGCTCGGCGCGGCGGTCGCAGCCGATCACGGTGGCGCCTTCGTCGGCCAGGCGTGCGCAGGTGGCCGCGCCGATGCCTTGCGCGGCGCCGGTGACGATGCAGATCTTGTCGTTCAGTCGCATAGGTGCAGGAACCTCAGCAGGTGGGGCAGGTGGTCTTCGAAGTCCGACAGTGCATGGTCGCCGCCCTCGAGCAGGCGTACGGCGGCGCCCGGGTAGCGGGCCAGCATCTCGCGCCAGTCGAGCAGCTCGTCGCCCTTGGCGACGAGCGCGAAGTAGCGCTCCGGCCGCGTGATCGGCCAGGGAGCCAGCGCGCGCAGTTCGTCGATGAACCCGTGCTGGAAGAAGAAGGCGCCGGCCGGGTCGTCCGGGGCGTGGAACGGCCGCTGCTCGCCGATGTGCGCCGCGAGGTCGCGCGCCGGCTCGACGGCGGGGTTCATCACGACAGCCGGGCAGCCGTGGCGCTCGGCCACGACGGTGGCGTAGAAGCCGCCGAGCGAGCTGCCGCACACCGCCATGCGCCCGGCCGACGGGCCGCGGGGCCAGGCGGCGATGCCCCGCTCGACGAGCGCGATCGCCTCCCGCGGCGAGGGCGGCAGCTGCGGGCACCACCACGCGACCTCGGGCCGGTGCGCCGCCAGCCAGGCGCGCACGCGCTCGGCCTTGAACGAGCGCGGGCCCGAGCGGAAGCCGTGCAGATACAGCAGGTGAGTCGGCGGCAGCGGCGCCAGGGCCGGGGCAACGCCGGGAGGCGGGTGGACCACGCGCCGAGTCTAGGCCCGGTGCCCGTCCGCCCCCCGACGCGCAGGGCCGCTCAGACGCCCTGCTTGACCAGCGGCGCGCGCAGCGCCTCGGCCAGCATCGCCTGCGTGTCGGCCAGGTGCGCCCGCGTCGTGGCGTCGATCCGCCGCGAGGCCAGCGTGGCGCGCAGGTCGGCCTCGAGCTGCAGTGCCACCTGGCGGTGCACCGCGCGCACGTCGGCCGCCGCCGTCGGGGTCGGGCGCACCAGGCCGGTGGCGAGCCGCCGCGCGTGCTCGCGCTGCAGCGTGCGCCGCATGGCGTCGATCTCGATGGCCGCCTTGCCCGCGGGGCGGAGTTCCGACCAGGCCGCCCGCACCAGGCGCTCCTGCACCTCCGCGAAGCCGACCCGCGTGCGCGGGTCGGCGACGCGGGTCTCGGCATCGGCCAGCCGGGTGGCCAGCTGCTCCCCCATCAGCGCGTCCAGGGCCCCCCGCTGCAGCGTGGCCACGGCCGCGGGCAGGCTGAACTCCATGCCGTCGTCGACACGGCGGTCGGTCCGGTCGAAGCCCATGCGGGTCAGGAAGCGCGGGTCGATGCGGAAGCTGCGGCTGGTGAACATCTCGCCCAGCAGCAGGTCGAGCGCCGCGCGCTGCATCGGGCCGGGCAACGGGGTCGCCAGCGGCTTGCCGCTGCCGGCCAGCGCCCGCGTCGTCGACTGGCCGCCCACCACGCGCAGCAGCAGCGGCACCGCACGGCCGCTGACGCCCAGTGCGCGCTGCAGGTTGCGCCGGTACAGCGAGTAGTCGTCGTCGGCATCCAGCACGCGCCGCTCGGTGCGCTGCCACAGCTCGCGCGACAGCGCGACGAGGCGCTGCGCGTACGCGAGCGGGTCGTCGCCGAGGTCGAACTGCGTGATCGACGGGTCGACCAGCGCGAGGTCGGGGTCGCTGCCGTAGGCCAGCTCAGGGCGCGAATCGGACTGCGCCGCCAGTGCCGCCAGGGCGGCCGCTTCCTCCGCCGGCGCGAATTCGCGATACCCGTACTCGATGGCCCACAGGTCGTAGGCACCAAGCCCCGGCATGTGGAAGCCGGCGACGCTCTCGCCCTGCAGCGGCGTGTTCGGCGGGTTGTAGTCCATCACCGAATGGCTGTTGCCGTTGCGCGCCGTGAACTCCGGGTCGCGCAGCTGCGCCAGCGACATGCCAGCCGAGGCCCTGAAGTTGTGGCGCAGGCCGAGCGCATGGCCGACCTCGTGGGTCACGACCGCCTTCAGCCCGTCCTCGATGTAGCGCGTGACCTCCGGGGAGTCGGCCGCCAGGTCGCCGCGCAGCTGCAGCAGTTCCAGCCCGAAGGCCGTGTGCTCGAGGGCCTCGCTGGCGTATTCGCACTGCGCGAAGCGCGCGGCGAACTCGCCGGGGCGCGCGCCGCTGCCGCCGGCCATGCCCGGGGGCAAGCCGAGGGCGTCGCGCGCCGCGGCCGCGACCCCGGCAAGCGGCCCTTCGTTGGCGTGCGCGGCCAGACCGCTGCCAGGCGGGCGCGAGTCCAGGATCGCGCCACGGTCGAAGCGCACCCAGTTCTCGGGAACGATGGCCGCGCCGCGCAGGATCTCGCCGGTGCGCGGGTCGCTCTGGCTCGGGCCGACGGCGAGGGCGCCCGGGCCGTCGATCGCGAACCAGCGCACGGCCAGCAGCCGGGTGCCCTCGAAGGTGCTCCAGTCCGCGTCGGCCGGCTGCTGCTCGACCCGCAGCGCATCGCGCAGGCCCGCGCGCTCGAACGCCTTGTTCCACTCGAGCACGCCCGCGCGCACCGTGTCGCGCCAGCGCTCGGGGATGTTGCGGTCGAGCACCACCCGGATCGGCTCCCTGGGCTCGCTGACTGCGGCCGACGGGTCCTTTTTCTCGAGCCGCCAGCGATTGATCAGGTGCACGCGGCGGTCGGGCGACGTCGTGGGGCTGGTGTAGTCGACGAACGACTCGACGAAGTAGCCCACGCGCGGGTCGGCCCGGCGCGGCTGCATCGGCGCGGCCGGCAGCGGTGCGAGCGTGAGCGTGTGCGCCATCAGGAGGCTGCGTGCGTCGGGCACCGCGCGCGGCGGGCGCGGCAGTGCGGCCGGATTGGGCGGCGGGGCGCCGGGCGCCGACACCGGCGGCGCGGGCAGCTTGGGCACGGCGTAGTGCGCACGGAAGGTCACGAAAGTCCCGTCGGCCGAGGTGCGGATGCTCTCGATGCTGCTGTTGGCACGGTCCAGCGCGTACGGCATCCGGAACGCGGTCTCCAGGGCGGTCTGTACGCCCATCAGGTCGCCGCCGAGCAGCACGCTGGCGTCGACCAGCAGCGACTTGCGCTCCGGGTGTGGGGCCGCCGCGAGGGGAGCGGCCGCGAGCAGGCTGTCGGCGTAGCTCTCGCGCAGCGCGCGCTCGAGCGGCGAGCCTGCAGGGGCGCGCGCGCCGAGGTTGCGCGCCACGAGCTGCACCGTGTTGCCCACGCGCTGCAGCACCACGACCTGCTCGGCGCCTTGTATGCCGGGCAGGAAAAACGACTCGCCCAGGCCCCCGGCCAGGGAGTTGCCCAGGAAGAACGGCTGGCCGAGCCGATCAGTCGGAATCTCGAGCCAAGTCTTCTCGTCCCGGGTCCAGACGGTGAGGAAGCCGCTGCTGCTCCGGGCGTCCCGGGTCACCTCGGCAAAGGGCGGCGGGGTCCCGGGTGCCGGCGGACGCGCCGCAACAGGCGCGGGCGCGCCGCTGGCGCCGCCGGCGCCGCCAGCTGTCGCCGGGGCGGAGGGCTGCGCGGCCGGTGCTGCGCCGGGCTTGGCGGGGGCAGCCGGGGCCGCGGTGGGCTGGCCCGCGGGTGTGGGCGTCGTCGCTGCTGCCGGCGCGGCGGCGGGCGGGCCGCCCGTTGTGGCCGCCGGTGGTGTGGCGCAGGCGGCCAGGGCCGCGGCCAGGGCGAGCGCCCCGGCGCGGGAGGTGACGGGCATCGGATCTCGGGTCATCGCGGCTCCGGCGACGGGCGCAATCGTGTCGGACTCGCGAACATAGCGCAGCCGGGCCCCGGCTGCAGGCGCCGGGTCGTTGCCGTCCAGGCCCTGTCCCGGCCGCGGCTCAAGCGTGTGCCAGCGCGGCCAGCAGCCGGCCGTGGATGCCGCCGAAGCCGCCGTTGCTCATGCACAGCACGTGGTCGCCGGGCCGTGCCGCGCGCACCACGGCGCCGACGAGCTCGTCGATGCCGTCGGCCACGGTCGCCTGCGCGCCCATTGGGGCGAGCGCCTCGCGGGCGCTCCAGCCGTAGTCGCCCTGCAGGCAGAACGCGAGGTCGGCCTCCTCCAGCGACCAGGGCAGCCGCGCCTTCATCGTGCCAAGCTTCATCGTGTTGGAACGCGGCTCGAACACCGCCAGGATGCGCTCGGGCGCGGCGCCAGCGATGGCCTGGCGCTTGTCGATGTCGCGCCGCAGGCCCTCGATCGTGGCGCGCATCGCGCTCGGGTGATGCGCGAAGTCGTCGTAGACGCTGACGCCGCCGGCCTGCCCGCGCAGCTCCAGCCGCCGGCGCACGTTCTCGAAGCGCGCCAGTGACGCTGCGGCCGCGTCGGGCGCGACGCCGACGTGCTCGGCCGCCGCGATGGCCGCCAGCGCGTTGAGCTGGTTGTGCTCGCCGAGCAGGCTCCAGTGAACGTGGCCGAGCTTCAGGCTGCCTCGCAGCACGTCGAACGACTGCGGGTCGCCGCGGGCGGACAGGCCGCCCGGCTCCTCGCGCCGCGTGCCGAAGCGCTGCACCTCGCTCCAGCAGCCCCGCGCCAGCACCCGGGCCAGCGCCCCGTCGCGCGCGTTGACGACGACACGCCCGCTGCGCGGCATCGCGCGCACGAGGTGGTGGAACTGGGTCTCGATCGCGGCCAGGTCGGGGAAGATGTCGGCGTGGTCGTGCTCGAGGTTGTTCAGCACCGCGGTGCGCGGCTTGTAGTGGACGAACTTGCTGCGCTTGTCGAACAGGGCCGTGTCGTACTCGTCGGCCTCGATGACGAACGGCGGGCACTCGCCAGCGGCGCGCACGGCAGTCCGGCCCAGGCGCGCCGACACGCCGAAGTTGCGGGGCACACCCCCCACCAGGAAGCCCGGCTCGAGACCGGCGCACTCGAGGATCCAGGCCAGCATCGCCGTCGTCGTGGTCTTGCCGTGGGTGCCGGCCACGGCCAGCACGTGGCGCCCGTGCAGCACGTGGTCGGCCAGCCATTGCGGCCCGCTGGTGTAGCGCGCGCCGGCATCCAGCACGGCCTCCATCAGCGGGTTGCCGCGCTTGACCACGTTGCCCACCACGAAGACGTCGGGGGCGAGCGCGAGCTGGTCGTCGCCGAAACCCTCGATCAGCTCGATGCCGAGGGCGCGCAGCTGGTCGCTCATCGGCGGATACACGGCCTCGTCGCAGCCGGTGACGCGGTGCCCGGCCTCGCGCGCGAGGGCCGCCAGCCCGCCCATGAACGTGCCGCAGATGCCGAGGATGTGCAGGTGCATGCGGGCATTCTAGGAAGCCGGCCGTCCTGCGCCCGGCATGCCGGGCCGCAGCCGGCCACTGCGCGTGCTAGCGTGCACGCGTGGCTGCTCCCGGATTCGTCGGCTTTCGCGCGCTGGCCGAGCACCCCTGGGCCTGGCCGGCGCTGGAGGCGGTGCACATCGCCGGCATCGCGCTGCTGGTCGGCAGCCTCGTGCTGCTCGAGTTGCGGGTGTGGGGCGCGGCGCCCGAGTTGCCGGTGGTCGCGCTCGCCCGGCTGGCGCTCGCGGTGACGGCGGTGGGCTTCGCCCTGGTGCTGCTGACGGGGCTGGCGATGTTCAGCGCGCGGCCGCTGGAGCTGCTTGCCAACGGTGCCTTCGTGCTGAAGATGGGGATCGTGATGCTGGCCGGCCTGAACGCGGCGTGGTTCCACGCCCGCGGCGGCCTGTCCCGGCTCGACACCCTGGCGCGGGCCCAGACCGTGCTGTCGCTGGGGCTTTGGCTCGGGGTCATCATCCTCGGCCGCTGGATCGCCTACCTCTGAGACCTGCCGGAGTTCACGCCATGCACCGACGCCTGATCCTCGCGGCCGCCCCGGCACTGGTGCTGCCGCCGGCACTTGCCCACCACGGCTGGAGCAGCTTCGACCAGGCGCGCCCGCTCTACCTCGGGGGCCGCGCGACCAACGTGCAGTGGCGCAACCCGCACGCCGAACTCGACCTCGAACTGCCGGCCGAGCCCAGGCTGCCGGCCGACCTCGCCGCGCGCCCCGTGCCCCCGCAGGCGGCACAGGTCGACGGCACCGCGCTGCTCAAGGCCGCCATGCTGCCCACCCGCAAGGACCGCCGCTGGCGTGTCGAACTGGCGCCCCTGACCCGGATGCAGGCCTGGGGCGTTCCCGAGATCCGCGCCGGCGACACGGTCGGCGTGGTCGGCTTCACCTTCGCCGGCGAGAAGGGCGAGGCGATCCTGCGGGCCGAGTACGTGTTCGTCGGGGGCAGGACGTTCGGGTTGCGGTCGGCGCCGGCTTGAAGGGCCGGGGGTTGGTTGGGCCTTGCCGGGCCGGGGGGCGCTGACGGCGGGTCTGGCTCGTGGTTCTTGCGCTTGGTTCGGCGGCGGGCCGAGCGGCCGGGTCTCGCCCCGGCGGGCGACCTGCTTTCTTTGCTCGTGCAAAGAAAGCAGGCAAAGAAACACGTGGATGCCCGGTCATGGGGGCTCGCTTCGGAGGCGGTCCTCATGGCGCTCGCTGGGATGGGGGGCAAACACCCACGCGCCCGCAGCGCGCTGCGGGCACGCTCGACAGTTCGGCGCCGCCGTGCCGGCGTCGGCCCCGTACTATCGAGCGCCCCTTCGCGCACGGACCGACCTGAGGTGTTTGCCCCCGAAGCGCGCAGTCGCGATGCGCACTGCCCCCGAAGCGATCCACACCCCCCAAGACATCCCAGGTGTTTCTTTGCCTACTTTCTTTGCACCAGCAAAGAAAGTAGGTCGCCCGCCGGGGCGAGACCCGGCCACCCGCCCTGCTGGGGCGAGACCCGGCCCCCACCCCGCCACGAAGACGACATCGGCTCCGCCAGCCGATCCCAAACCCTCAGCCGGAAGAGAAGAACGACCAGACCAGCCACCCCAACAACCCCACCACCAACGCGACCCGGATCGCCCCCTCGGGCACACCGAGACCGCGCCTCTTCCACTCCCCCGTGGCGAAAGGGTCCGGGCCGGCCCAGCCACGCTGGCGGGCTTCGGCCTCGGCCTGCATCTGCGCCGCACGCTCGCGCTGGCGTTCGAGCGCCGGCTGCTGCGCCTCGAGGCGGCGGCGGACGATCGCGGGTGCGGGGCGTGCCGCGTGCGAGGCCAGCGCGGGGCCGAGCGCGGCCACGGCGAGCACGGCGCTGGCCAGGTCGGGCACCGCGAGCGTCGCGGCGCAGTGTGTGCAGCGCCAGTCGCCGCCCGGCGGCTGGGCCGCTCCGCAGGCGGCGCAGTGGATCGTGCTGGCGCTGGCCGCGCGGGCGTGCACCGGGTGCGCCGCGGTGGCGCCTTCGGGGTCGAGTGCTGCGGCCAGGCGCGCCACGTCCACCAGCGCAGGCACCGAGCCGCACCATGGACAGGCGGCATCGTCGCGCGCCATCCGTCCGCCGCAGGCGACGCAGCCCAGCCGCCCGTCGTCGCCCAGCGCTCGGTGGCGGTCGGCCAGGCCCATCGGGCGCAGCAGCCCGCGCTCGCCGAGGAACTCGCCGAAGCTCTGCCAGGCGCCGTGGCCGGCCACGCACTCGAGCTGTCGCGAGCGACCGAAGCGCGTGAGGTTGTGCACCGGCTTGAGCGCGCCCCGGCATCGCGGGCACGGCAGGTCGGTCCGCAGCGGCTGGTGGGCGACGGACTGCGCGGCGGCCATCGACTGCACCAGCGCCAGCAGCCCGGTGGGGGCCAGTCGCGCCGACTCCACGGGATCGAACCACACCAGGTGGCAGCCCGGGCACAGGTCGACCGCGACGCGCTGGCCGTAGTGCCCGTCGAGGTCCAGTGCTTCGAGCGCCTGGCCGCAGTTGCCGCAGCGCAGCGCCGCCGGCGCGTCGGCGGCGCGGTTCAGGCCAGTGCCGCCGCCGCCGCATCGATGGTCGCGGCGAGGTCGGCCTCCGAGTGCGCCGCGCTGACGAAGCCGGCCTCGTACAGCGCCGGCGCGAGATACACGCCGCGCGCCAGCATGCCATGGAAGAAGCGGTTGAAGCGCTCCTTGTCGGTGGCCATCACCGCGCCGTAGTTCTGCGGCAGGCCGTCGGTGTGCGAGCGCGTGAAGAAGAAGCCGAACATGCCGCCTTCGCTGTCGCCGACCAGCGGCACCCCGGCCGCGCGCGCGGCGCCGCCGAGCCCCTCGACGAGGCCGCGCGTCCGCGCGGCCAGGGCCTCGAAGAACCCAGGCCGGGAGATCTCGTGCAGCGTCGCCAGGCCGCAGGCGGTGGCCACCGGGTTGCCACTCAGCGTGCCGGCCTGGTACACGGGCCCCAGGGGCGCGAGCTGGCTCATCACGTCGCGCTTGCCGCCGAAGGCGGCCAGCGGCATCCCGCCGCCGATCACCTTGCCGAATACGAACAGGTCTGGCGCGAAGCCCGGGAGGGCCTGCGCGTACACGCCGTAGGCGCCGCGCAGGCCGACGCGGAAGCCGGTCATCACCTCGTCGAAGACGAGCAGTGCGCCGTGCTTCGTGCACAGCTCGCGCAGCCGGCTCATGAAGGGCACGCTCGCGCGCACGAAGTTCATGTTGCCGGCGATCGGCTCGATCATCACGCAGGCGATCTCGCGACCGTGGACGTCGAACGCGGCGTCGAGCTGGGCGAGGTTGTTGTACTCGAGCACCAGCGTGTGCTGCACCACCTCGGCCGGCACGCCGGCGCTGGTGGGGTGGCCGAAGGTCGCCAGGCCCGAGCCCGCCTTGACCAGCAGCGCGTCGGCGTGGCCGTGGTAGCAGCCCTCGAACTTGACGATCTTCGAGCGGCCCGTGGCGCCACGCGCCAGGCGCAGCGCGCTCATGCCGGCCTCGGTGCCGCTCGAGACGAGCCGCACCTGCTCGAGGCCCGGCACGAGGGCGATGATGGCCTCGGCCAGCTCGATCTCGCGCTCGGTCGGCGCGCCGAAGCTGAAGCCGTCGGCGGCGGCCTTGAGCACCGCCTCGAGCACGGCCGGGTGGCCGTGGCCGAGGATCATCGGGCCCCAGGAGCCGATGTAGTCGATGTAGCGCCGGCCCTCGGCGTCCCAGAAGTAGGCGCCCTCGGCGCGGCGGACGAAGCGCGGCGTGCCACCGACGGCGCGGAACGCGCGCACCGGCGAATTGACGCCGCCCGGGATGACGCGCTGGGCGCGCGCGAACAGCTCTTCGTTAGTGGACACGACGCGGGGCTCCTGCCTTGCCGTCGCCGAGGCCGTCGGCCACGGGGCTGCCGTCCTCGCCTGCCCCGTCGGCCGTCTCCTGGCCTTCCTCGGGCGGCGGCAGCGCCCAGAAGAAGCGGTCGGGGACGACGTGGCCCATGCCGGGCCGGAAGCCGGCGTCCAGGCTCTGGTCGAGGAAGCCGAGCGCCTCGCTCACCGCGGGCTGCAGTTCGCTGCCGCTGGCCAGCAGCGCCGCCAGCGCCGCGGCCAGCGTGTCGCCGGCGCCGACGAAGGCGGCTTCGAAGCGCTCGAACTTCTCGCCCGCGATCGCGCCCGAGGCCGAGGCGAGCACGTTGTCGATGAACTGGGGCGCGTCCTTGCCGCCCTTGGCCGCGAGCGCGATGCCGGTGACCAGGACGTAGCGCGTGCCGTGCTCCGCGGCCGCGGCGGCGAGTTCCCGCGCCGACGGCGGGCGCTCGCTGTCCCACTCGGGCAGCAGGAAGTCCTGCAGCGTCTTGTGGTTGCCGACCAGCACCTCGGTGGCGGGCAGGATCAGCTCGCGGAACGCGTCGAGGTAGGGCTGGGCCTGGTCCTCGTCGAGCCACGCCAGCCCTGGCAGGTAGGTGACGAGCGGGATTTCCGAATAGTCCGACAGCACCTCGGCCACCGCGCTGACGGCGTCGGCGCTGCCCAGGAAGCCCACCTTCCAGGCCGCGATCGTGATGTCCTCGAGCACCGTGCGCGCCTGCTGCACGACGGTCTCGGCGTCCAGCGGCTCGTGCTCGAAGACGTCGGCGGTGTCGCGCATGACGATCGAGGTCACGACCGGCAGGGCGTGCGCCCCCATCGCGGCCACCGTGGCGATGTCGCCGGCCACGCCGCCGGCGCCGCTCGGGTCGCTGGCGTTGAAGCACATCACGCAGGCCGGCGCCGGCGGCTCGGCGCCGGGCTCGTCGTGGCCGGTGGCCGCTGCGGTTTCGGAGCTCATGGGCGGCGCCTTGGTCGGGGCCGAAAGGGCCGGGAGCGGCAGCGGCCGCATCCCGGTCGGGACTTCCAGCAATCTCTGAGAACTGTTGTGTATGTCCTCACGTTTCCTCGAATTTCTCCGAGTGCGCGTGGCTACAATCGAGCACCATTGTAGTGACGAGACCGCCTGACCGTGAGTGAACCGCGGACCTGGATGTGCCTGATCTGTGGCTGGATCTACAGCGAGGCCGACGGCGACCCCGAGCATGGGCTCGCGCCCGGCACCCGCTGGGACGACGTGCCGATGAACTGGACCTGCCCGGAGTGCGGAGCGCGCAAGGAAGACTTCGAGATGGTCCAGCTCTGAGGGCCGCGCCGGCGGCGGCCGGACCGGGTCGGACTGCCGCGGGTGCGGTGCCGCAGCCCATCGATTGAGGAGAGGGTCACTTGGACAGCCACGAGCCGCCCGGCGTGAAGGTGCTGGTCATCGACGACAGCAACACCATCCGCCGCAGCGCCGAGATCTTCCTGAGGCAGGGCGGGCACGACGTCGTGCTGGCCGAGGACGGGTTCGACGCCCTGTCCAAGGTCAACGACCACGACCCCGAGCTCATCTTCTGCGACATCCTGATGCCTCGGCTGGACGGCTACCAGACCTGCGCGATCATCAAGCGCAGCCCGCGCTTCGCGCGCGTGCCGGTGATCATGCTGTCGTCCAAGGACGGGTTGTTCGACAAGGCGCGCGGCCGTATGGTCGGCTCGGAGGAGTACCTGACCAAGCCCTTCACGAAGGAACAGCTGCTGCGCGCGGTGGAGAGCTTCCGCCGTGCGGCGACCGACTGAGAAGCTGTGAACGAGCCTGGCGCAGGAACCACCACCATGACCATCCAGAAGATCCTGCTCGTCGACGACTCGAAGACCGAGCTGTACCACCTGTCGGAGATCCTCCGCCGGCACGGCTATGCGATCCGCACCGCCGAGAACGGCGACGAGGCTCTGCGGCGGCTCGAGGAGGACAAGCCGGACCTGATCGTGATGGACGTCGTGATGCCCGGCCAGAACGGCTTCCAGCTGACGCGCCGCATCACCCGCGACCCTCGGTTCGCCGACGTGCCCGTGATCATGTGCACCAGCAAGGGTCAGGAGACCGACAAGGTGTGGGGCATGCGCCAGGGCGCGCGTGACTACCTCGTCAAGCCGGTCGACGGCGAAGAGCTCGTGACCCGCATCCGCGCATTCGACTGACCTGTCACGCAATGGCCAACCGCGAAGCACTGCGCGAACTTCAGGGCCGGCTGACCGAGCGGCTGCAGCTGGCCCGCTCCGAGGCTCGGATCGCGCAGTGGCTGGCGCTGGACTGCGCCGGCCTCGGGGTGCTGGTGCCGCTGGAAGGCGCCGGCGAGATCTTCCCCGTCGGCCCGCTGCTGCCTGTGCCGCACACGCAATCCTGGTTCCTCGGTGTGGCCAACCTGCGCGGCGGGCTGCACGGCGTCGTCGACCTGGCGGCCTTCCTGGGGCTGCGGCCGGCGCTGGCGCCCGAGGCGGCCCGCGACCCGGCGCGGCTGCTGGCCATCCACCCGGGCTCGGGTGCGCACTGCGCGTTGCTGGTCGACCGTCTCGCCGGACTGCGCGCGGCCGAGCAGATGCAACCTGAGCCGCCAGGGCCTGGCCCGCGGCCTGCCTTCGCCGGACCGCGTTGGCGCGACGGCGATGGGCGGGTGTGGCAGGAGATCGACCTTGCGGCCCTGGCCGCCGACGAGCGTTTCCTGGCGATCGCCGCGCGGGCGGCGCCAGCGGTGCAGCGATGAATCGAGGCAACGCGGCACCGGTTCGACACCGACCGCGCGTTGATTGATGGGGACGACATGAGCTTCCTGGAAAAGATCAAGGGCACTTCGCGCGATGCGGACGCGCCCGCCTCGGAGCCGCTGCCGGCCTTCGACCCGGTCGCCGATCCGCCCGGCCCGATGGAGGCCACCGTGCGGCTGCACCCCGGGCCGGATGACCCGCAGCCCGAGGGGGCGGATTCCTTCGTGGCCGCGGGTGCCGCCGCAGCGCTGGCTGCCGCGGCCGCAACCGGCCGCGGCGACGGCGGCGCGAGCGGCGCCGTCGACCTGCCGCTGATCGGCGGCTGGCCGCTCGAGCGCCAGCAACGGGCGCTGGTCACGGCGTTCGGCATCGGCCTGGCGGCGCTGCTGCTGGGTGTCATTCTGGAAGCGCTGGGCGATGACCGCAGCGCCGACCAGCTGGCCGCCGCCGCGCAGGCCACCGCGCACTCGCAGCGGCTGGCCAAGTCGGTCGCGCAGGCGGTCCAGGGCCAGGCCGCGGCCTTCACCGAAGTGCGCGAGAGCGCGGAGGTGCTGGCGCAGAACGTGCGCACGCTGCGCAGCGGCGAGGGTGGCGCGGCGGCCTTGCCGGGGGCGCTGCAGGAGCAACTCGAGCCGCTGCTGCCGCTGATCGAGCGCGCCGAGCGCAGCGCCGGCGTCGTGCTGGCGCAGCAGCAGGGCCTGACCCAGGCCGGGCAGGCCCTGCGCGCGATCAACCGTCGCAGCGCGGCGATGGCCGAGACTGCCGAGGCGCTTGCCGCCCTGAAGCTGCAGGCCGGCGCGCCGGCGGCCGAGTTGGCAGCGTCCGGGCAGCTGCTGATGCTCGCGCAGCGTATCGGCAAGAGCGCCGGCGAGATCGTAGTCGGCGACGCTGCCGGCGGCGACGCCGCCGCGCGGCTGGGCAAGGATCTCGACGCCCTGCGCGACACCGCCCAGGGCCTGCTCAACGGCAGTGCCGAGCTGCGGCTGACTGCGCAGCGCGACGGCCCTGCCCGCGAGCGGCTGCAGCAGCTGCTGGGCCAGCATGAGCAGTTGCGCGGCGAGGCCGCCCCGATCCTCGGCAACCTGCAGGGGCTGGCCGCGGCGCGCCAGGCGCAGGCGGCGGTCGTCGGCGACGCCGAGCTGCTGCGCCGCGGTCTCGAGGCCCTGCAGCAGGAGCTGGCCGGTGGATCGGGTTTCGGCGGGCTCAATGCGGTGCTCGGCGTGCTCGGGCTCGCGCTGATGGTGGTGGCCGGCGTCGGCCTGTTGCGGCTGTTCGTTTCCGACCAGACCGCGCGCTCGCAGGTCCTGGAGGCGCAGCGACTGGAGGCCGAGCGCCAGGAGCAGGAGGCCAAGCGCGTCAACGACGCCAACCAGGCGGCCATCCTGCGGCTGATGAACGAGCTGCAGACGGTGGCCGAAGGCGACCTGACGCAACAGGCCACGGTGACCGAGGACATCACCGGCGCGATCGCCGACTCGGTGAACTACACCGTGGAGGAACTGCGTTCGCTGGTGTCGCAGGTGCAGACGACGGTGGCGCGCGTGACCGACACGACGCAGCAGGTCGAGCAGACCTCCACCGAGCTGCTGGCGGCGTCGACCGAGCAGCTGCGCGAGATCCGTGACACCGGCGAGTCGGTGCTGCAGATGGCCGGCCGCATCAACGACGTGTCGGCGCAGGCGCAGCAGTCGGCCCAGGTCGCGCGGCAGTCGCTGCGGGCCTCGGAGTCCGGTCTGCTGGCGGTGCAGAACTCGATCGGCGGCATGAACTCGATCCGCGACCAGATCCAGGAGACCTCCAAGCGCATCAAGCGCCTGGGCGAGAGCTCGCAGGAGATTGGCGAGATCACGGAACTGATCGGCGACATCACCGAGCAGACCAACGTGCTGGCACTGAACGCCGCGATCCAGGCCGCCAGCGCCGGCGAGGCCGGCCGCGGCTTCTCGGTCGTGGCCGAGGAAGTGCAGCGCCTGGCCGAGCGCTCCGGCGACGCGACGCGCCAGATCGCCGCCATCGTGCGCACCATCCAGACCGACACCCAGGACGCCGTGGCGGCCATGGAGCGCAGCACGCAGGGCGTGGTGGAGGGGGCTCGGCTGTCCGACGCCGCCGGCGCGGCGCTGGCCGACATCGACCGCGTGACGCGCGAGCTGGCCGAGCTGATCGAGCGGATCGCCGAACAGGCCAGCCGCGAGGCGACTTCTGCCAACGTCGTGGCCGACAACATCCAGCACATCTTCGCGGTGACCGAGCAGACCTCGGCCGGCACGCGATCGACCGCGCAGATGGTGCGCGAGCTGTCGCGCAGCGCCGAGGACCTGAAGGCTTCGGTGGCGCGCTTCAAGGTCGCCTGACCCGGCCGCCGCCCCGCACCCGCACTCGCAGCCCAGAGCCCGCCGATGAGTTCCCGCCCCCGTCCGGCCGCCCCGATCGCCGACGACGTCAGCGCGCTGGCGTGGGTGCAGGGCGAGCTGCGCCGCTCGCTCGACGGTGCGCACCGGTCGCTGCGGCGCTACCTGAAGGAGGCCGAGGCGAGCGGGCGTTCCGACGTCGACGCCGTCGACCCGGCCATCCTGCGCAGCGCGCGCCTGCAGATCCACCAGGGCGTTGGCGCGCTTGAGCTGGTCGGGCTGCCTGCGGTCGCACGCGTGCTGCACGCCAGCGAGGCAGCCGTGCAGCGCATGATGAGCCGGCCAGGCCTGGTCGACGCCGCCGCGGTGGAGGCGGTGGAGCGGGCGTCGTTCGCGGTGCTCGACTTCCTCGGCCGCATGGTCGCCGGCAAGCCGCTGTCCCCGGTGGCACTGTTTCCGCAGTACCGGGCCGCGCAGCAGCTCGCGGGCGCCGACCGCGTGCACCCGGCCGACCTGTGGCCCGTGGACTTCCAGTGGCGCGAGCTGCCCTCCGAGCCGGGCATCGCTGCCCGGGCGAGCGACGAGGCGTCGCGGGTGCGCATGGAGACTGGCACGCTCGCGCTGCTGCGCGGCCCCGACGCGGCCGCGCTGCGGCGCATGAGCCAGTTCGCTGCCGAACTGGGCGCCGGTGCGACGCGATCGCGGGAGGCGACCATCTGGCGCCTGGCCGCGGCCGTCTTCGAGGCGCAGTCGCAGGGCCTGCTGGCCGCCGACGTCTATGCCAAGCGGATCGCCTCGCGGCTGCTCGCGCAGTTGCGGCTGGCCGTGCGCGGCCAGCACGAGCCGAGCGAGCGACTGGCCCAGGATCTGCTCTTCTTCTGCGCCCGCGCCCGGGCCCCCGCCGCGGCCGAGAAGGCACCTCGGTTGGCTGCCGTGCTGCGGTGCTGGCAGCTCGGCAGCGACGCCGGTGCCGACTACGAGGCTGCCCGGCTCGGGCGCTTCGACCCCGCGCTGGTGGCGCTGGCCAGCCGGCGTGTCGCCGCCGCCAAGGACGGATGGTCGGCGGTCGCGGGCGACGAACTACACCGGCTTGCCGCACTGCCCGAGCAGTTCTCCCTCGTCGGGGACTCGCTGTCGCGGCTGTTGCCTGGCGGCGACGTGCTCGCGCAGTCGCTGCAGGCGGCCGCTGCCCAGACGGTCGCCAGCGGCCGCGCACCGCCCGCGCCGCTGGCCATGGAGGTGGCGACCGCCATCCTGTACCTCGATGCCACGATCGACGACGGCGACCTCGACGCGCCGGAGCTCGGCGCGCGCGTCCAGCGCCTGGCGGGCCGCATCGACCAGGTCCGCGCCGGCGGTGCGTCGGCCCCGCTCGAGCCCTGGATGGAGGAGCTCTATCGACGCGTCAGCGATCGTCAGACCATGGGCAGCGTCGTGCAGGAGTTGCGCGCGCAGCTGTCCGACGTCGAGAAGCACATCGACCAGTACTTCCGCGATCCTGCCGACCGCCGCGGCCTGATCCCGGTGCCGGGGCAGCTGCAGGCGATGCGCGGGGTGCTCAGCGTGCTCGGCCTGGACCAGGCCTCGCAGGCGGTGCTCCGCATGCGCGACGACGTCGACGCGCTCGCCGCCGCCGATGCCGGCGCGGCGCCGGCGCCGGGGACGATCGAGCGCGTGGCCGACAACCTCGGCGCGCTGAGCTTCCTGATCGACATGCTCGGCGTGCAGCCGGCGCTGGCCAAGTCGTTGTTCCGTTTCGACGCCGGCAGCGGCCAGCTCGTGCCCGTCGACGGGGCGCCCGACACGCCCTCGGGGCCGGGCGAGCTGTCGCCGGCCGAAGTCAGCGCCACCGTGCCGACGCTGCAGGTGTCGCTGCCCGACCAGACTCGGGCGCTGGCCGAGGCCGCGGCGCGCCCGTCCGCACCCGACGCGGAGATCGAGCGCGCACTCGAGCGGCTGGCCCAGCACGCCTTCGCCGCCGAACAGGCCGGGCTGGCACGCACGGCCAGCGCTGCGCTCGATGCCTTGCGGGCCGCCGGCAACGATGCTCAGCGGCACCGGGTGCGGCAGGACCTGGCGCGCGCGCTCGGCGCGCTGTCCGCGCCCGCGGTCGCGCCGCCGCCGGCCCTGCCCGCCACGCCGCCGCGGACGACGCCGGCCGCAGCGCCCGGCCGCACCGGGCTGGAGGAAGACCCCGAGCTGCGCGAGATCTTCCTCGAGGAGGCCCGCGAGGTGCTGGCCGAGGCGGGCAGCGCTCTCGACCGGCTGGCCGACGCACCCGACGAAGTCTCCGAGCTGACGGTGCTGCGGCGCGGCTTCCACACGCTCAAGGGCAGCTCGCGCATGGTCGGGCTGCGCGACTTCGGCGAGGCCGCCTGGTCCTGCGAGCAGCTCTACAACGCGCGGCTGGCGAGCGCACCGCAGCTCGACGCGCCGTTGCGCGAGTTCACGGTCGAGGCACTCCGCGTGCTCTCGGCCTGGACCGAGGCGATCGCAGCGGGCCGCGACCCCGGCCAGCCGGGTGCCGCCCTGGCCGCCGCGGCCGACGCGCTGCGACAGCAGGGTGCGCCGCGCCCACCCGCTCCGGGCCTGCAGCCCGCCCCCGCGCCGCTGCCGGAGCTGCCCTCCGCTGCGGCAGAGCCGCCAGTGTCGGAAGTCGAGGTCACGCTGCCGGTCCTGCCCCTGAACGAGTTGGCCCCGCCGGCGCCCCAAGCCGGCTTCCCGGCGGATCTGGCGCCGCCCGAGCTCGGGCCGGATCCCGATCTTGGCGCCGGCGACGACTCGTCGGACGAGGGGTTTGCGTCCGACGCCGCCGAGGTGGCCAGGCAGGCCCTGCCGTGGCCCGCAGTGACAGCCCCAGGGCAGCAGCCTGCGGCCGCGCCACGCTCCCTCGCCGAGCGTGTTCCGGGGCTGCCGGAGGCCGCCGACCTCGATCTCGGTGCACCCTCGCGCGCCGAGCCGCTGCCCGAATTTGAATTGGATCTCGGCGCGCTCGACGAGCAGGGCGCGCCTGCCCCCTCCGAGGTCGAGCCGGCCGTGCCGCCGGCGGCCGCCGATGCCGACAGCGCCATCGACGACGACCAGATCCGCGTGGTCGGGCCGCTGCGCATCGCGATCCCGCTGTTCAACATCTTCCTGAACGAAGCCGACGAGCTGTCGCGGCGGCTCGCGGTCGAGATCGCCGAGTGGAGCGTCGAGCCGGCGCGGCACCCGGTGCCCGACACCAGCGTGGCGCTGGCGCACTCGCTGGCCGGCAGTTCGGCCACTGTCGGCTACGTGCAGCTGTCGCAGCTGGCGCGGGCGCTGGAGCATGCTCTGGAGCGCTCGCGGGCGGTGGGCCACGGGCGTGCTGGCGAGCCCGAGTTGTTCGGCGATGCCGCCGAGGGGATCCGGCGCATGCTGCACCAGTTCGCGGCCGGCTTCCTGCCGCCGGTGCCGGCGATGCTGATGACGCGGCTGGCCGACCACGAGCGCTGGCCGGCGCACGCGGACGCCGCCGTCGCCGAGGGGCGGCCGGTCGCCGTGGCGCCGACTTCCGCGGCGGGCGCGGACGACCCGTCCGACATCGACGCCGAGGACGCGGTCGACCCGGAGCTGTTCCCGGTCTTCGACGAGGAGGCCGGCGAGCTGCTGCGGCAACTGCAGTCGGAGCTGCGCGGCTGGCACGAGCAGCCCTCGGAGCGCGGTGCGGCAGCGGGCTGCATGCGCACGCTGCACACCTTCAAGGGGGCCGCCCGCCTTGCCGGGGCGATGCGGCTCGGGGAGATGGCGCACCGGCTCGAGGGTGCAGTCGAGCAGCTGGCCGCGCGCGATGACCTGACCGCAGCCGACCTCGACCCTCTGCTGGTGAGCTGCGACGCCATGGCCGTGGCCAGCGATGCGTTGCGGCGCTCGCTCGCGCAGGCGTCCTCGATCCCCGCCGGCGACGCGACCCGTGCCGACGCCGACCGCTCGTCGATCGCAGCGGGGCAGGGCGCCGCCGGCGTGGCCGCGGAGCCTGGCGCGGCTGAGGCCGTCGAGCCCGATCGCGCCGTCGAGCCGCAGGTCGCGGACTGGCCCGATGTCGCGCGCGCGGCGGGCGCGGGAGCGTATGCGGACACGCACCTGGGTGCGGACCTGGGTGCTGGGGCCGCCACTGGGGCAGGTGCCAACGAGGGCACGGAGGCTGCGGCGGATGTCGCCGCGGGTGCGAGCCAGGGCGCCGCGGCGGCGCCGGCCGGCGATGCCGAATTGCCGGCGGCCGGCGCCTGGGCCGGGCTGTCCGCGCCGGCGGCGTCGCAGCTCTCGGCGCCTGCGCCGGACCCATCGGCGGTCGCACCCGCGCTGTCGATGCCGGCCGGGCCCACGCCGGCCGTGGACTGGGCCCGCCTGGCGGGCCGGCCGGTGTCCCCCGGCGCCGCAGCGGATGGCACCGCTGCCGCCTCGGTGCAGGCGGCAGCCAGCCTCGGCCAGCGCTCTGCACCCGGCAGCGCGGCGGTGCGCGTGCGCGCGGGCCTGCTCGACCGGCTGGTCAACCAGGCCGGCGAGGTCTCGATCGCCCGCGAGCGCATTGCCGCCGACGCACGCGCTCTGCACGGCTCGCTGGACGAACTCGGCACCAGCCTGGAGCGCATGCGTCGCCACCTGCGCGACATCGAGCTGCACTCGGAAACCCAGATCGCTTCGCGGCTCGAGTCGGCGCGCGTCGCAGGGGCGGCCTTCGATCCGCTGGAGATGGACCGCTTCACGCGCTTCCAGGAGCTCACGCGCTTCATGGCCGAGTCGGTCAACGACGTCGCCACGCTGCAGCGCAGCCTGCAGCGCGCGGTGCAGAACACCGAGGACGAACTGGCCGCCCAGGGGCGTGCCACCCGCGAGCTGCAGGACGACCTGCTGCGCACGCGGATGGTGGAGTTCGAGAGCCTGTCCGAGCGGCTGCACCGTACCGTGCGCCAGGCGGCGCGCGAAAGCGGAAAGTCGGTGAGGCTGGACATCGACGGCGGCGCGATCGAAGTCGATCGCGGCGTCCTGGAGCGGATGGTCGGACCGTTCGAGCACCTGCTGCGCAACAGCGTCGTGCATGGCATCGAGCCGGCGGCGCAGCGCGTGGCGGCCGGCAAGGACGGCTCGGGCCGCATCGTCGTCCGGGTCTCGCACGTCGGCAACGAAGTGCAGGTCGAGATCGGCGACGACGGTGCCGGCTTCGACTACGAGCGCATCCGCAGGCGCGGCATCGAGCGCGGGCTGCTGTCGCCCGAGGCGGCTGCCGCCGCCGGCGCGGCCGAGCTCGCCGAGCTGCTCTTCGTGCCCGGCTTCTCGACCGCCGAGGGCCTTACCGAGCTGGCCGGGCGCGGCGTCGGCCTGGACGTCGTCCGCGCCGAGGTCAACGCGATGGGCGGCCGCATCGAGACGGCCAGCGAGCGCGGGCAGGGCACGCAGGTCCGGCTGCTGCTGCCGCTGACCACCGCCGTCACGCAGATCGTGATGCTGCGCTGCGGCACGACCACGGTGGCGGTGCCGTCGACGCTGGTCGAGATCGTGCGCCGGGTGCCCGCTGCCGAGGTCGAGTCGGCCTACTCCGGCGGCCGGATCGAGCACGGCAGCGAACGGGTCCCGTTCTTCTGGCTGCCGGCGCTGCTGCAGGGCGGCACCCGCGGCGACACCGCGGCCCGCCCGCAGTCGGTGGTCGTCGTGCGCAGCGCAGCGCAGCGCGTCGCGGTGCACGTCGACGAGGTGATCGGCAACCAGGAAGTGGTGGTCAAGAACATCGGCCCGCAGCTGGCTCGCCTGCCGGGCCTGGCTGGCGTGACGCTGCTGCCCTCGGGCGCCGTGGCGCTGATCTACAACCCCGTGGCGCTGGCCGCCACCTATGCCGACGAAGCGCGTGCGCGGTTGCGCCTCGGCGCCGCCGTGCCGGGCGCCGGCGATGCGCGGAGCCCGGCGCTGCCCGCGGCGTCCGCCGCGGCGCGCGCGCCGCTGGTTCTCGTGGTGGACGACTCACTGACGGTCCGCCGGGCCACCCAGCGCCTGCTCGCCCGCGAGGGCTACCGGGTCGAGCTGGCACGCGACGGGCTCGACGCGCTGGAGAGGCTCGCCGGCGAGCGGCCCGCCTTGCTGCTGTCGGACATCGAGATGCCTCGCATGGACGGCTTCGACCTCGTTCGCAACGTGCGCGCCGACGCCCGCCTGGCAGACCTGCCGGTGATCATGATCACCTCGCGCATCGCGCAGAAGCACCGCGATCACGCCGCCACGCTGGGCGTCGACCACTATCTCGGCAAGCCCTACGCCGAGGACGAGCTGCTCGCCTTGGTCGCCCGTCACACCGCCGCCGGCACGCACTAGGGCCGGCTCTGCCGGTGCGGCGGTGCCGGTGCGCCCGGCTGCGCCAAGGCTTCGAGCGCTCCCGTCGGCCGGCCGACAGCGGCCGGGCTTCGATCCTTACCGCACCGGTGGGTTAATCGATCGTTTGATTCATCGGCTAGACTGGCGGGATGGCTGCATCTTTGCCGAATTCTCCCTCCGCGTCGCCTCGGGGAGCGCGCCGCGACCGAGCCGGGCGTCCCGGCGAGGAAGCCCGTGAGCGGTTGCTGATGGCGGGTCTGCGCCTCTTCGCGCTGCAGGGCTACGCCAAGACCTCCACCCGCGAGCTGGCCGAGGCCGCCGACGTCAACGTCGCGGCCATCAGCTACTACTTCGGCGACAAGGCAGGCCTGTACCGGGCCGTGTTCCTCGAGCCGATGGGCGGGAAGCCCGAGGACGACGTGGCAGCGGTCAGCGACCCGAAGCTGGCGCTGCCTGCGGCGCTGCGCGTGTTCTACGCGAGCTTCCTCGAGCCGCTGAAGCAGGGCGACGTCGCGCGGCTTTGCATGAAGCTGCACTTCCGCGAGATGCTGGAGCCGACGGGGCTGTGGGACCCCGGGCACGCGCACGGCATCCGCCCGCTGCACGAAGCCCTGATCGGGCTGCTGCGCCGCCACTTCGGGCTGGCCGCCGCCGATGACGACCTGCAGCGCCTCGCGGTCTGCCTGACCGGGCTCGGTGTGCACATGCATGTGGGCCGCGACGTCACCGACAGCGTCGCGCCCGGGCTCAACAGCAGCCCCGCGCAGCTGGACCTATGGTGCCAGCGCCTAGTGATGTTCGGCCTGGCGATGGTGGAGGCCGAACGGGCGCGCCGCACGGGCGCGGTGAGGAACTGATGGACAAGCCGATTCACCGGACGGCGCACTGGCGTTCGAAGCACGCCCTGATGGCCGCCCTGATCGCGTCGCTGGCCGGGTGCGCGGGGCTGCCCGAACTGCCGCCGGCGGCGGCGCCGGCCGCGCCGCCGGCCGCGCCGCCGCCGGCGCCGGCGCAGTGGCAGGCGCCGGCCCCGGCCACCGGGGCCGCCGATCCGCTCGCCGCTGTCGCCTGGTGGTCCGGGTTCGGCGATCCGCTGCTGCCCGCGCTCATCGAGGCGGCGCAGGGCGCAAGCCCCACGCTGGCCGCGGCCGCTGCCCGCATCGAGGCAGCGCGGGCGGCCCTTGCGGGCGCGCGCGCCGGGCTGATGCCGCGGCTGGAGGCGGCCGGCTCCGTCACGCAGTCGCGCAGCGCGCCGGGCACATCGAGCATCGACGTGGCCACGCTCGGCCTGCAGGCCGGCTGGGAGCTGGACCTGTTCGGCGCCCGCGCCGCGGCGCGCGACGCGGCCGGGCAGCGCCTGCGGGCGGCCGACGCGCAGCGCCACGCCATCCGCACCGCGGTGGCGGCCGAAGTGGGCACGGCCTTCGTCGCGCTGCGGGCGTGCGAGGCTCAGCTCGGCCCAGTGGCCGCCGACGCGGCGTCGCGCGAGCAGACCGCAACGCTCACCGAGCAGAGCGCGCGCGCCGGCATCGTGGCCCCGGCCAGTGCGGCGCTCGCCCGCGCCAGTGCCGCGCAGGGGCGGGCCCAGCTGGCACAGCAGCGCGCGACCTGCGACCTGCTCGTCAAGGCACTGGTGGCGTTGGCGGCGCTGGACGAACCCGACCTGCGCAGCCGCCTCGCGGCCGCGGGCGCGCGACAGCCCCAGCCCGCGGCGCTGCCGCCGCTCGGCGTGCCAGCCGACCTGCTGGCGCGACGGCCCGACCTCGTCGCCGCGGCGCACGCCGTCGAGGCCGCCGCCGCCGACCGCACGCAGGCCACTGCCGAGCGCTGGCCACAGGTGACGCTCGCCGGATCGGTGGGGACCACGCGCGTGGCCACGGCGGCCGGCGCCGTCGACGGCACCACGTTCAGCGTCGGGCCGCTCGCGGTGACGCTGCCCCTGTTCGACGGCGGGCGGCGCGCCGCCGGCGAGGTCGCGGCGCGGGCGGCCTACGACGATGCCGTGACGCAGCTTCAGGGCGCGCTGCGCGGCGCCGTGCGCGAGGTCGAGGATGCGCTGGTCGCGCTGCAGTCGACCGCCGCGCGCGAGGCCGACGTGGGCATCGCCACCGAGGGCTTCGCCGCGTCGCTGCGTGCCGCCGAGGCGCGCTGGCGCGGCGGCGTCGGCAGCCTGTTCGAGCTCGAGGACGCGCGCCGCAGCGCGCTGGCCGCGCAGAGCGCGCTGGTGGAGCTGCGCCGCGAGCGCGCCACCGCCTGGATCAACCTGTACCGCGCCCTGGGCGGCGGCTTCGAGCCGGACCGCCCCGCGCTGCGCTGAGGACCCGTGATGAAGACCTCCCCCACCGTTCTCGCCCTCGGCGCCGTCGCGCTCGCCGGCGCCACGACGCTTGCCGCCGTGGCACTGCAAGCGCGCGCCGACGACAAGCCGGCCACGGCCGTGGCCGCCAAGGCCGCGCTGAGCGTCACCCTGGTGCAGCCGCAGGCTGCCACGCTGTCGCAGACGATCTCGGCCAACGGCAACATCGCCGCCTGGCAGGAGGCCAGCATCGGAGCCGAGGCCAACGGCTGGCGCCTGGCCGAGGTGCGCGTCAACGTCGGCGACCGGGTGCGCAAGGGCCAGGTGCTGGCCACCTTCGCCGCCGAGCTGGCGCGGGCCGAACTGGCGCAGAGCCAGGCCGCCGTGGCCGAGGCCGAAGCCGCGCTGGCCGAGGCCGCCGCCAACGCGCAGCGCGCGCGCGACCTGCAGGCCACCGGCGCGCTGTCGGCGCAGCAGATCCAGCAGATGCTGACGATGGAGCGCACCGCGCAGGCGCGGCTCGAGGCCCTGCGCGCAGGCGTCCAGGCGCAGCAGATCCGCCTGGCGCAGATGCAGGTGCTGGCCCCCGACGACGGCGTGATCTCCGCGCGCATGGCCACCGTGGGTGCCGTCGTGCCGTCCGGACAGGAGCTGTTCCGGTTGATCCGGCAGGGACGCCTGGAGTGGCGCGCCGAAGTGGCCGCCGCCGACCTGGCCGCCGTGCAGCCGGGCCAGCCGGTGAAGGTGACGCCTGCCGGCGGCAAGCCCGTCGAGGGCCGGGTGCGGATGGTGGCGCCGACGGTCGACGCGACCAGCCGCAACGGCCTGGTCTACGTGGACCTGCCCGCCGCCGCGGCCGGCGCCGGCGCCAAGGCCGGGATGTTCGCGCGCGGCGAATTCGCGCTCGGGCAGGGCAGCGCGCTGACGCTGCCGCAGAGCGCCGTCGTGCTGCGCGACGGCTTCGCCTACGTGTTCCGCGTCGGCCCCGACCAGAAGGCGCTGCAGACCAAGGTGGGCGTCGGCCGGCGCCAGGGCGACCGCATCGAGATCACCAGCGGGCTGGCCCCCGACGCGCGCGTGGTGGCGCAGGGCGCGCCCTTCCTCGCCGACGGCGACACGGTGCGCGTCGTGGCCGCCGCCCCGGCTGCCGGAAAGGCCCCGGCGGCCCCGGCGGCCCCGGCCGCCAAGCCCTGAGCCGCGGAGCGACCGTCATGATCAACGTGTCCTCCTGGAGCATCCGCAACCCGATCCCGTCGGTGATGCTGTTCGTGATGCTGACGCTGGCGGGGATGCTGGCCTTCAAGCAGATGAAGGTGCAGCAGTTCCCGGACATCGACCTGCCCACCATCGTCGTCACGGCCGCGCTGCCCGGCGCCGCCCCGGCGCAGATGGAGACCGAGGTCGCGCGCAAGATCGAGAACGCCGTCGCCTCGCTGCAGGCGGTGAAGAACATCTACACCAAGGTCCAGGACGGCGTGGCGACCGTCAGCGTCGAGTTCCGCCTCGAGAAGCCGACGCAGGAGGCGCTGGACGACGTGCGTGCCGCCGTCAGCCGGGTCCGCTCGGACCTGCCGGGCGACCTGCGCGAGCCGGTCATCAACAAGCTCGAGCTGGCCGGCGCGCCGATCCTCACCTACACCGTCGCGAGCCAGCGCCTGGACGACGAGGCCCTGTCCTGGTTCGTCGACAACGAGGTCACGAAGGCGATGCTCGCCGTGCGCGGCGTGGGCGCGGTCAACCGGGTCGGCGGGGCCACCCGCGAGGTCCGCGTCGAGCTCGACCCGGCCAAGCTGCTGGCCCTCAACGCCAGCGCGGCGGACATCTCGCGCCAGCTGCGCAACGTGCAGCAGGAGGCCGCGGGCGGGCGGATGGACGTGGGCGGCATCGAGCAGAGCGTGCGCACGATCGCCACGGTGCAGTCGGCGGCCGAGCTGGCGCGCCTGGAGATCGCGCTGCCCAACGACCCTGCCGGCCGGCGCATCCGCCTCGACCAGGTGGCCACCGTCACCGACACGGTGGCCGAGCAGCGCAGCGCGGCGCTGATCGACGGCAGGCCCGCGGTGGGCTTCGAGATCGTGCGCAGCCGCGGCGCCGGCGAGACCGAGGTCGCCGACGGCGTCCGTGCCGCCCTGGCCCGGCTGGGAGCGGAGCACCCCGAGGTGCAGTTCACCGAGGCCTTCGACTTCGTCGCGCCTGTGGTCGAGAACTTCCACGGCAGCATGTACCTGCTGCTGGAGGGCGCGATCCTCGCGGTAATCGTCGTGTGGTTCTTCCTTCGCGACTGGCGTGCCACGCTGGTGGCAGCCACCGCGCTGCCGCTGTCCATCGTCCCGGCCTGGGCGGTGATGCACTACGTGTTCGGCTTCACGCTCAACGTGGTGACGCTGCTGAGCATGTCGCTGGTGGTGGGCATCCTCGTCGACGACGCGATCGTCGAGATCGAGAACATCATGCGCCACCTCCGCATGGGCAAGACGCCCTACCAGGCGGCCATGGAGGCGGCCGACGAGATCGGGCTGGCCGTGATCGCCACCACCTTCACGCTGATCGCGGTGTTCCTGCCCACCGCCTTCATGGCCGGCGTGCCCGGCAAGTTCTTCGTCCAGTTCGGCTGGACGGCGGCGATCGCCGTCTTCTTCTCCCTCGTCGTCGCGCGGATGCTGACGCCGATGATGGCCGCCTACATCCTGAAGCCGCCCAGGAAGGAGCACACCGAGCCGCGCTGGATGGGCTGGTACCTGCGCTGGGCCGCCTGGTGCCTGAGGCACCGCCTGGTCACGATGCTGGCCACGGCGGCGTTCTTCCTCGGCTCGTTCTCGCTGGTGCCGCTGCTGCCCACCGGCTTCATCCCGCCAGACGACATCAACCAGACCCAGGTGACGGTCACGCTGCCCCCGGGCAGCACCTTCGCCCAGACCTACGCGGCGGCCGAGCAGGCGCGCCGGATCGTCGTGCAGAACCCGCACGTCAAGATGGTCTACACCGCGGTCGGCGGCGGCAGCACCGGTGCCGACACCTTCACGCCGGGGGCCGGTCTGCCCGAAGTCCGGCGGGCGACGCTGACGCTGAACCTGACCCACCGCAGCGAGCGGCCGGGGCTGAGCAAGCAGGACATCGAGGGCCAGCTGCGCGGCTCGCTCGAGACGCTGCCTGGCGCCCGCGTCAAGGTGGGCTTCGGCGCCAGCTCCGAGAAGTACGTGCTCGTGCTGTCCTCGGCCGACGGCGGGGCGCTGGCGGCGCACGCCGCGCTGGTCGAGAAGGAGCTGCGCACGATCCCGGGCATCGGCGCCGTGACGTCGACGGCCAGCCTTGTGCGCCCCGAGCTGATCGTGCGGCCCGACCCGGCCCGCGCGGCCGATCTGGGCGTGACCGCGGCTGCCATCGCCGACACGCTGCGCGTGGCCACCGCCGGCGACTACGACCAGGGCCTGGCCCGGCTCAACCTGAGCCAGCGCCAGGTGCCGATCGTCGTCAGGCTCCCGGCCGAGGCGCGCACCGACCTCGCGCTGCTCGAGAAGCTGCCGGTGCCGGGCCGCAACGGGCCTGTGATGCTGGGCAACGTGGCCACGCTCGCCATCGACAGCGGACCCGCCGAGATCGACCGCCTGAACCGCCAGCGCAACGTCAACTTCGAGATCGAGCTCAACCAGCAGCCGCTGGGCGAGGTGAAGGCCCGGGCGCTGGCCCTGCCCAGCCTGCAGAGCCTGCCCCCGGGCGTGACGCAGACCGAGATCGGCGACGCCGAGGCCATGGCCGAGCTGTTCGAGAGCTTCGGGCTGGCCATGCTGACCGGCGTGCTGTGCATCTACATCGTGCTCGTGCTGCTGTTCAAGGACTTCGTGCAGCCCGCGACGATCCTCGGCGCGCTGGTGCTGTCGGTGCCCGGCGCCTTCCTGGCCTTGTTCATCACGCACACGGCGCTGTCGATGCCGAGCATGATCGGGCTGATCATGCTGATGGGCATTGCCACCAAGAATTCCATCCTGCTCATCGACTACGTGATCCTGGCGCGGCGCGACCACGGCATGGCGCGGTGGGACGCCGTCCTCGACGCCTGCGCCAAGCGCGCGCGGCCCATCATCATGACGACCATCGCGATGGCCGCCGGCATGCTGCCGATCGCGCTGGGCATCGGCACCGACCCGAGCTTCCGCGCACCGATGGCGATCGTCGTGATCGGGGGATTGATCACATCCACATTCCTCAGTCTGCTCGTGATTCCGGTACTCTTCACCTATGTCGATGACCTGATCGTGTCGATGCGCCGGCTGTTCCGGCGCCGGCCCGCACAGGCTCCGGGAGCGGCGGCATGACACACGATGGGGCGCGGCGGATCGACCGCCGCCGTTGGATGCAGGCAGCGGCGCTGGCGGTCGCCGGCGTGGGGCTGGCCGGAGCCGGCGCTCTGCGCACGGCGCGTGCCGGGGCTGCCGACGGGGTGGCGCCGGCCTACGGCTTCGAGACCCTGGAGTTCGACTGGGCCGACGAGAAGCGCCAGCGCCCGGTGCCGGTGCGGCTGTACCTGCCGCAGGCCTCGCGCCGGGTGCCGCTGGTCGTGTTCAGCCACGGCATCGGCGGCTCGCGCCGCGGCTACAGCTGGCTCGGCGCGCACCTGGCCGCGCATGGCGTGGCCAGCCTGCACCCGCAGCACGTGGGCAGCGACCGCCAGGTCTGGTTCGGCAACGTGTTCACGGTGGCCGGCCGGCTGGCCGAGGCGGCGCAGGAGCGCGAGGCGGTCGCGCGCGCACTCGACCTGCGCTTCGTGCTCGACACCGCGCTCGGCGGCGAACTCGGCGCGCGGCTGGACGAGCGGCGCGTCATCGCCGCCGGCCACAGCTACGGCGCCAACACCGCGCTGCTGGCGGCCGGGGCGCGGGTCGAGCGCGAGGGCCGGGTCGTCGACCTGTCCGATCCCCGGCTGGCCGGGGCGATCCTGATGTCGGCGCCGCCGTTCTACGGCGAAGGCGACCCGCGGCGGATCGTCGGCGGCGTGACGCTGCCGACGTTGCACGTCACCGCCACCGAGGACGTGATCCGGATCCCGGGCTACTGGAGCGGCGCCGACGACCGGGTCGCGCTGTTCGAGGCCATCGGCAGCACCCGCAAGTGGTTCGCGATGTACGAGGGCGGCTCGCACAGCATCTTCACCGATCGCAGCGCCCCTGGTGGCCCGCTGCTGAACCCCCAGGTCAAGGCGGCGACGCGCGCGCTGACGCTGGCCTTCCTGCGCGGCGTGTTCGAGGGCGACGAGCGCGCCCTGGCCGCGTGGCCGCAGCAGCACGCCTCGATCCTCGCCCGCTTCGCCGAGGCGCGGGCCTGACAGCCGATGGAGGACTTGCCCCCTGCAGCCGTGCTGCCCCGCAGGCGCTCGCGGATGGCCGCGCGCGTCGAGCGGCGCGAGGTCGCCCCCGACCCGGGCGTGCGCGCGCCGCGTCGCAGCGATGCGCCGGCGGTCGCGGCGCTGATGCTGGATGCCTACCGCGGCACGATCGACGACGACGGCGAGACGCCCCAGGAGACGCTCGACCTGGTCGAGCGGCTCTTCGCCGGCGAGTACGGATCGGTGCTGTGGAACGTCTCGGAGGTGACCGAGCGCGACGGCCGTATCGTCGCCGCCGCGGTCTGCACCGTGTTCGAGGGCCGTCCCTTCCTCGCCTTCCTCGTGACGGCGCCCGAGTGGAAGGGTCGCGGCCTCGCGCGCGCTGCATTGACGCGGGCGATCAACCGCCTGGCGGTGGCCGGCGACCCGCTGCTGCGGCTGGTCGTCACGCACGGCAATGCGCCGGCCGAGCGGCTGTACGCGAGCCTGGGCTTCGTGGTCGAGTCCGACTGAAGGCCTGCTGGCCGATGCGTTGCCGCGGCTGCGCTTGACCGTGCGCAAGCCTGCAGGCCGAGCGCCGCCCAGAATGGCCGGCCAGACTCCGGGCGGAGCAGGGCAGGCGAAGGCAGAAGAGGGTGCGATGGATCGTGGGGCCAGGCGTGGGATCGGCGGTGTGTGCGGCAGCGGATCCGGCGGCGAGGCAAGCCTTGCCACGGCAGGCGGGCGATTGAGGCCGCGTGGGCTCGGCACGCCGCGCCGTTCGGGCCGGCCCGGCGGGCTCGGCAGGCCAGATGGGCCGGGTGGGCCGGGTGGGCCGGGAAGGCTGGTCCGGTGGGCGTGGGCGGCGGCGTTCGTCGCCGCGGGCTCGCTGGCCGGCGGCTGCGCGCTCGACGTGGCCAACCGCCATGCGGCGCAGCAGGTGGCTCAGCAGGCGCGCCCGCCGGGCTCGATCCACCTGGGCTGGCGCGTCTACGAGCAACGCTGCGCCAGCTGTCACGGGCGTTCCGCCGATGTCCTGGGCGCGGCCGCGGGCGCCCCCGACCTGCGCGAGCGCGTGCGCGATCTCGGGCCGCAGCGCTTCTTCGACCTCGTGCTGCGCCGCTACGACGGCCTGGCGCCGGGCGCTCCGCGGGCCACGCTGCTCGACGAGCTCGTCGCCGGGCGCGGCGAGCCGATCACGATGCCGGCCTGGAACGGCGAGCCGGTGGTGCAGGCGCACCTTGTCGACCTGCATGCCTACCTGAGCGCCCGGGCCGAGGGCCGCCAGGGCCCCGGCCGGCCCGCGCCGTGAGCCCGCGGTGAACCCGCCGTGAGCCGTCAGCGCGCGGCCTTCACCACCGCGTAGCGCTCGAGCGTCTTCTGGCGTGCGACCGCGTGGTCGACCACCGGCAGCGGGTAGTCGAGGCCCAGCCGCACGCCGGCCGCCTCGAGGTCCACCGGGCGCGCGAGCCACGGGGCGTGGATCAGCGCGTCGGGCAGCCGGGCGAGCTGGGGCAGGTAGCGGCGGATGAAGCGGCCCTCGGGGTCGAACTTCTCGCTCTGGTTGACCGGGTTGAAGATGCGGAAGTAGGGCTGCGCGTCGCAGCCGCTCGACGCGGCCCACTGCCAGCCACCGTTGTTGGCCGCGAGGTTGAAGTCGTTGAGGTGGAGCGCGAACCAGGCCTCGCCGCGGCGCCAGTCGATGCCCAGGTCCTTGGTCAGGAAGCTCGCCACCACCATCCGCAGCCGGTTGTGCATGTAGCCGGTCTGCGCGATCTGGTGCATCGCCGCGTCCACCAGCGGGTAGCCGGTGCGGCCCTCGCACCAGGCCGCGAACAGCTCGTCGGCGCGGCGGCCGTGCTCCCAGCGGATGCGGTCGTACTCGGGCTTGAAGGCCTGGCCGGCCACGCGCGGGTGGTGGTGCAGGATCTGGTGGTAGAAATCGCGCCACACCAGCTCGGACAGCCAGACCTCGGCGCCGCGCTGGCCTGCCGTGGCGCGCTGGTGCGCCTCGCGCGCCAGGCGGCGCACCGACACCGTGCCGAAGCGCAGGTGCGGGCTCAGGTAGCTCGGCCCCTTGACGGCCGGGAAGTCGCGCGTCTCGTGGTAGCGGTCGATGCGGCCCAGGAAGTCGTCGAGCAGCTCGGCGGCACCGGCCGGCCCTGTGGGCAGCCGCAGTTCGTGCAGGTTGGTGCGCTGGAAGCCGATCTCCTCCAGCGTCGGCACGCCCGGCTCGCCGGGCGGCCGCGGTGCCAGCGCGCCGGCGTGGTGCGCCACCGGGTAGGCCTTCAGGTAGTACGGCGCCAGCTTCTTCAGCCATGCGTTCTTGTAGGGCGTGAACACGGAGAAGGGCTGCCCGGCCAGCGTCATCACCTCGTCGCGCTCGAAGACGACGTGGTCCTTGCACAGGTGCAGCGCGACGCCGGCGTGGGCGAGTGCCCCGTGCACCGCGCGGTCGCGCTCGTGCCCGTAGGGCTCCTCGTCGCGGCTGGCGTGGACCTCGGCCACGCCCAGCCGTGCGGCCAGCGCCGGCACGCACTCGGCGGGCTGCCCGTGCAGCACGATCAGGCCCGCGCCTTCCACGCCATGGCTGGCCGCCAGCGCGCGCAGTTCCGCATCGACGCCGACCAGGCTGTCGCGGATGAACTCCACCCGCCGATCGGCCCGCGGCAGCGGGTCGAGGATCGCGCGGTCGAAGACGAAGCAGGCCCAGACCGAGCGCGCACGCCGCAGCGCGTGGTGCAGCGCCGCGTGGTCGTCGACACGCAGATCGCGCCGCAGCCACACCAGGGCGCGGTCGCAGGTCTTGGCGGGGGTGTGCTGGGCTTCCTTGCGCATGGGCCGGAGTGTGAGGCCGCCGTAGAATGCCCTGCATGGGCTCGGGCTCCCGGATCGACCTGACGAACCAGTTCCTGATCGCCATGCCCGGCATGGCCGACGACACCTTCCGCGGCGCCGTCGTCTACCTCTGCGAGCACAACGACAACGGCGCGCTCGGCCTGGTCATCAACAAGCCGATCGACATCAAGGTCCGCAACCTCTTCGAGAAGGTCGAGCTGACGCTCGATCGCGACGAGCTCGGCGAGCAGCCGGTGTACTTCGGTGGCCCGGTGCAGACCGAGCGCGGCTTCGTGCTGCACGAGAAGCTCGGCGACGGGCCGAGCCCGTACAACAGCACGCTGTCCATCGGCGACAGCGGCCTCGAGATGACCACCAGCAAGGACGTGCTCGAGGCGATGGCCGAGGGCGGCGGGCCGCGCCGGGTGCTGATCACGCTCGGCTACAGCGGCTGGCGCGCCGGGCAGCTCGAGGACGAGCTCGGGCGCAACGGCTGGCTCACCGTCGGCGCCGACCCGGCGGTGATCTTCGACACGCCGATCGAGCAGCGCTACCAGCGCGCGCTCGGGCTGCTCGGCTTCGACCCGCGGATGCTGTCGCAGGATGCCGGCCATGCCTGAGGCCGCGCGCGCCGCCGGTGCGCCCGCGCGTCCGCAGACCCTGCTCGCCTTCGACTACGGCACGCGCCGCGTCGGCGTGGCCGTTGGCAACACGCTGCTGGACACGGCCGAGCCGCTGGCGACGATCGACGCCGCCGGCGACGCGCGGCTGGCCGCGATCGCGCGTCTGGTGGCCGAGTGGCAACCCGCCGAACTGGTGGTCGGCGTGCCGCGCCACCCCGACGGCGCCGAGCACGACAACACGCACCGGGCGCGCGCCTTCGCGCGCCGGCTCCAGGCCCGCTTCGGGCTGCCGGTGCACGAGGTCGACGAACGCTACAGCACGACCGAGGCGCTGGCCGCGGGGCAGCGCGGCGCGGCGACCGACGCGGCCGCGGCCGCGATCCTGCTGCGGCAGCACCTGGACGAGCGCGCGCGTGCCGCCGCCTGACGCTGCGTGACACCCCACGACGCCGCGCCGCCGCCCGTCATCTCCGACCTCGCCTGACCCGCCGGACCAACCCCGATGTCGACCCTGTCGCTGGACGCCGAGGCCCTGTACGCCGAACTGCTGCGCGGCGTGCGCGGGCTGCTGCGGCCGGGCGGCGTGCTGGTGGGCATCCGCTCCGGCGGCGCGTGGCTCGCCGAGCGTCTGCAGGCCGACCTCGGGCTGCCCGCCACGCCGGGCTTCATCTCCAGCGCGCTGCACCGCGATGACTTCGCGCAGCGCGGCCTGGCCGGCGGCGGCGGCGCCACGGCGCTGCCGTTCGCCGTGGAAGGCGCGCACGTCCTGCTGGTCGACGACGTGCTCTACACCGGGCGCACGATCCGCGCCGCGCTCAACGAGCTGTACGACTTCGGCCGCCCGGCCAGCGTGGTGCTGGCGGTGCTGGTCGACCGCGGCGGCCGCGAGCTGCCGATCGAGGCCGCGTTCGCCGCCGCCCGCATCGTGCTCCCGGCGGCGCAGCGGCTGACGCTGGCGCGCGAGGCCGACGGCCGGCTCGATTTCGAACTCCGCGGCGGCGCGCAGGGACGCTGATGCTGGCGCGCCGCAACCCCCAGCTCAACGCCCACGGCGAGCTGATCCACCTGCTGTCGATCGAGGGCCTGCCGCGCGCGGTGCTGACACAGATTCTCGACACCGCCGGCACCTTCCTCAGCGTCAGCCAGCGTGAGGTCAAGAAGGTGCCGCTGCTGCGCGGCAAGAGCGTGTTCAACCTGTTCTTCGAGAACAGCACCCGCACGCGCACGACCTTCGAGATCGCGGCCAAGAGGCTCTCGGCCGACGTCATCAACCTCGACATCGCCCGCAGTTCCACCGCCAAGGGCGAGAGCCTGCTCGACACGATCGCCAACCTCAGCGCCATGCACGCCGACATGTTCGTCGTGCGGCACGCCGAGAGCGGTGCGCCCTACCTGATCGCCCAGCACGTCGCGCCGCACGTGCACGTGGTCAACGCCGGCGACGGCCGCCACGCGCACCCGACGCAGGGCCTGCTGGACATGTACACGATCCGCCACTACAAGCGCGACTTCACGCAGCTGGTGGTGGCCATCGTCGGCGACATCCAGCACTCGCGCGTGGCCCGCAGCGACATCCACGCGCTGGCCACGCTCGGCGTGCCCGAGATCCGCGCGGTCGGGCCGCGGACGCTGGTGCCCGGCGACCTCGCCGGCATGGGCGTCCGGGTCTGCCACGACATGGCCGAGGGCATCCGCGACGCCGACGTCGTCATCATGCTGCGGCTGCAGAACGAGCGCATGGGCGGGGCGCTGCTGCCGAGCGCCGGCGAGTTCTTCAAGAGCTACGGCCTGACGCCGGACAAGCTCGCGCTGGCCCGCCCCGACTGCATCGTGATGCATCCCGGGCCGATCAACCGCGGCGTCGAGATCGACTCCCGCGTCGCCGACGGCTCGCACAGCGTGATCCTGCCGCAGGTGACCTTCGGCATCGCGGTGCGGATGGCGGTGATGAGCACCATCGCCGGGAACCAGGCATGAGGCCGCGGGCATGAGGTTGCTGGTGCGCGGTGCGCGCGTCGTCGACCCCGCCAGCGGGCGCGACGAGACGGCCGACGTCGCGATCGCCGACGGTCGCATCGTCCGCATCGCCGCCGCGGGCGCGATGCAGGGCTTCGAGGCCGAGCGGACGCTGCAAGCCGCCGGCCTGGTCGCGATGCCGGGGCTGGTCGACCTCTGCGCGCGCCTTCGCGAGCCGGGCCAGGAGCACACCGGCATGCTCGAGACCGAGCTGGCCGCCGCCGCCGCCGGCGGCGTGACCAGCCTGGTCTGCCCGCCCGACACCGACCCGCCCCTCGACGAGCCGGGGCTGGTCGAGATGCTCAAGTTCCGCGCCCGCAAGCTCGGCCGCTGCCGCGTGTTCCCGCTCGGGGCGCTGACGCGCGGCCTGCAGGGCCAGGCGCTGACCGAGATGGCCGAGCTGACCGAGGCCGGCTGTGTCGGCTTCTCGCAGGCCGACGTGGCGATGAAGGACACCGGCGTGCTGCTGCGCGCGCTGCAGTACGCGTCGACGTTCGGGTTCCGCGTCTGGCTGCGGCCGCAGGACGCCTGGCTCGGCGGCGGCGTCGCGGCATCGGGCGCGGTCGCCACGCGGCTCGGGCTGTCCGGCGTGCCGGTGCTGGCCGAGACGATCGCGCTGCACCAGATCGTCGAGCTGGTGCGCGCGACACGGGCCCGCGTGCACCTGATGCGGCTGTCCAGCGCCGCCGGCGTCGCGCTGGTGCGCGCGGCCAAGGCCGAGGGCCTGCCGATCACGGCCGACGTCAGCATCAACTCGCTGCACCTGACCGACGTCGACATCGGCTTCTTCAACCCCGACATGCGGCTGGTGCCGCCGCTGCGCCAGGGTGCCGACCGCGCCGCGCTGCGCGCCGCGCTGGCCGACGGCACGATCGACGCCCTCGTCTCCGACCACGACCCGGTGGCCGACGACATGAAGCAGCTGCCCTTCGGCGAGGCCGAGCCCGGCGCCACGGGGCTGGAGCTGCTGCTGGGCCTCGCGCTGCGCTGGGGCGCCGACGCCGGCTGCCCGCTCGCGCAGGCGCTGGCCCGCGTGACCTGCGGCCCGGCGGGCGTTCTCGGTGCGGCGCTCGGTCCGCTGGCCGGCAGCGCGGGGCGCCTGGTGGAGGGCGGCGTCGCCGACCTGTGCCTGTTCGACCCCGGCGGCCACTGGGCGGTCGCGCCCGAGCGGCTGGCCAGCCAGGGCAAGCACACGCCGTTCTCGTTCGCGGCCACCGGGATGGCGCTGCCCGGCTGCGTGCACGCCACGCTGGTGGCCGGCGCGCTGGCGTACGAGGCGGGTCCGCGGTGAAGCCGCTGGCACTGCCGCGCGCAGCCTGGCGGCTTGCGTGCGCGCTCGTGCACGGCCTGCACGGCCTCGTGCTGGTGCTGCTGCGGTTCCCGTCGCTGGACCGGGCCGGGCGCGAGGCGCGCATCGCCTGGTGGTCCGCGCGGATGTTCCGCATGCTCGGCATGGGGCTCGAGGTCCGCGGGGCCTTCCGGCCGGGCGCCAAGATGATCGTCGCCAACCACGTGTCCTGGCTCGACATCCTCGCCGTGCACGCCGCCTGCCCGCAGGCGCGCTTCGTCAGCAAGGCCGAGGTCCGGCACTGGCCGCTGGTGGCGCGCCTGGTGGACTCGGCGCGCACGCTGTACCTGGAACGTGGGCGCGCGCGCGACGCGCTGCGGGTGGTCCACCAGTGCGCCGAGGCGCTGCAGGCCGGCGACACGGTGGCCGTGTTCCCCGAGGGCACCGTCAACGACGGGCACGCGTTGCTGTCCTTCCACGGCAACCTGCTGCAGGCGGCCATCAGCACCGCCAGCCCGGTGCAGCCCGTTGCGCTGCGCTACGCCGACGCGCACGGCCCGGTCAGCCGCGCGACGCTGTTCACCGGCGACATCACGCTGCGGCGCAGCCTGTGGTGGCTGGCCTGCGCCGACGGTGTGCAGGTGCGCGTGACGGTGCTGCCGGCGCAGGTCAGCGCGCATGCCGACCGCCGCCGCCTGGCCGAGCACCTGCGCGAGGAGATCGCGCGCGCGCTCGCCGCCGACCTCGCGCCGCAGGGTGCGGCTGCGATGGCCTCCGGGGCGGTCGAGTCGGCGGTCGAGTCGACCGGTACGGGTGGCGCGGCCGGTGCAGGCGGAACGGGCGGTGCCGCCAGCGTCGCGGGCACCCATGGGCGATGAGGCCGCGCCGCCCATGCCGCTGATCCTTGCCGCCGAAGACGAGGCTGCACGCGCGGCGGCGCTGGCTGCGGCCCTCGGCTGGGAGTGGGTGCCGATCGGACGCCATGTCTTCCCCGACGGCGAGACCCGGCTGACCCTGCCGCCGGCGCTGCCGCTGCAGGTGGCCATCGTCTGCGGGCTGCAGCAGCCCAACGCGCGGCTGACCGAGTTGCTGCTGGCCGCCGCCGGCGCGCGCGAGCTGGGCGCGGCGCACCTCGTGCTCGTGGCGCCGTACCTCGCCTACATGCGGCAGGACGCCGCGTTCAGCGCCGGTGAGGTGGTCAGCCAGCGCCACCTCGGGCGGCTGCTCGCGGCGTACTTCGACGCCGTCGTCACGGTCGACCCGCACCTGCACCGCGTGGCGAGCCTGGACGAGGTGCTGCCGGGCCGGCGCGGTTTCGCGCTCAGCGCGGCCGCGCTGCTCGGCGAGCACGTGGCCGGCGTGCTGCCGCGCGCGCTGCTGCTCGGTCCGGACGAGGAGGCCGCGCGCTGGGTCCGCGCGGCGGCGGCCGGGCCCGGGCTCGACCACGCCGTCTGCGTCAAGCAGCGTCGCGGCGACCGCGACGTCGAGGTCGCGCTGCCGGCCGCGCCGGTGCACGGCCGCGCCGTCGTGCTGCTGGACGATGTGGCCAGCACCGGGCGCACGCTGGTGGCGGCGGCGCGCGGCGCGCTGGTCGCCGGCGCGGCCAGCGTCGACGTGGCCGTGACGCATGCGCTGTTCGTCGGTGACGCGCTCGAGGCGGTGCGCGCCGCGGGGGTGCGTCACGTCTGGAGCAGCGACTGCGTGCCGCACCCGACCAATGCGGTCAGCGTCGTGCCGCTGCTGGCCCACGCACTGCGCACGGCCGCCGCCGGTCCAGGCCCCGCGGCCTGAGCGCGCCGCCGCGTGGCGGCACCCGGCGCCGCCGTCAGCCGCGGCCCTGGGCAGCCACGGCCGCCGCCGCCTGCGCGGCCGCCTCGGGGTCGCCCAGGTAGCGCCGGCCGAGCGGGCGCAGCTGCGCGTCGAGGTCGTAGACGAGAGGGATTCCGTTCGGGATGTTCAGGCCGACGATCTCCTCGTCGCTGATCCCGTCGAGGTACTTCACCAGCGCGCGGATGCTGTTGCCGTGGGCGGCCACGACCACGCGCTGGCCGGCACGGATGGCCGGCGCGAGCCGCTCGTTCCAGCACGGGAGCACGCGCGCGACCGTGTCCTTCAGGCACTCGGTGAGCGGCACCTGCTGCGGGGCCAGCGCCGCGTAGCGCCGGTCGGCACGCTCGCAGCGCGGGTCGGCCGGCTCGAGGGCCGGTGGCGGGACGTCGTAGCTGCGACGCCATTGCAGCACCTGCGCGTCGCCGTAGCGGCGCGCCATGTCGGCCTTGTCCAGGCCCTGCAGCGCGCCGTAGTGGCGCTCGTTGAGCCGCCAGTCGTTGACCACCGGCAGCCAGGCGCGGTCCATCGCCTCCAGGGCGTGCCACAGCGTCCAGATCGCGCGCTTGAGCACCGAGGTGAAGGCGAGGTCGAACTCGAAGCCCTCTTCCTGCAGAAGCCGCGCCGCCTGCCGCGCCTGCTCGACCCCCTTGGCCGTCAGCGGCACGTCGGTCCAGCCGGTGAACCGATTCTCCAGGTTCCAGGTCGATTCCCCGTGCCGGATCAGGACGAGGCGATGCGCGGGCGTCTTCATCAACCCCGAATTCTATAATCTGCGACTTTTGCCTTTGGCCCTGCGCTGCCGTGTCACGGTGCCGCCCGGCCGACCCCTCCGCCGTGAGCTTCTTCGTCGAGAACTGGGTCCTCATCCTCGTGGCCTTCGTGTCGGGCGCGATGCTCGTCTGGCCGGCGGTGCGCGGTGGCGGCAGCCGGGTCAACGTGCCCACCGGCGAGGCCGTGCGTCTGATCAACCGCGAGAAGGGCGTCCTGATCGACGTCGGCGAGCCGGGCGAGTTCTCGGCCGGCCATGCGGCAGGCGCGCGCAACGTGCCTTTCGGCCAGGTCGAGGGCAGCCGCGACCTGCCTTCCAACAAGGCGCTCCCGGTCGTGCTGCTGTGCCCGACGGGCGCGCGCGCCGCCCGCGCCGCCGGCCTGCTGCGCAAGGCCGGCTACGAGAAGGCCTTCGCCGTGGCCGGCGGGACGGCGGCCTGGCGTGAGGCGCAGCTGCCCGTGGACAAGAGCCCGGCCGCCGAGAAGGCCCCCGCCTGAACCCGCGACGCGGCCGCCCGGCCGCGCCTGCCGCCGAACTGCCCGAGGTCACCATGAAGCCGGTCAAGATGTACACGACGCAGGTCTGCCCCTACTGCGTGCGCGCCAAGGCGCTGCTGGCGCGGCGCGGCGTGGCCGACATCGACGAGATCCGCATCGACCTCGACCCGGCCGAGCGCGAGCGCATGGTCGAGCTCACCGGCCGGCGCACGGTGCCGCAGATCTTCATCGGCGCCACCCACGTCGGAGGCTGCGACGAGCTGCACGAGCTCGACCGGCGGGGCGAGCTGATGCCCCTGCTGCAGGGCTGAGCGACGCCCGGCGCTGCCCGGCTCGCGCGGCCGCCCGCGTGTCGGGCACGGCCCCATAATCCGCTGCCACGCCGCCTCGCCGCGCGGCGTGCTCGTATCGGCCGCGCCGCGGCTGCCCCTTCCCTTGCCCCCTACCGCACCATGGCCGACGCGACCCCCGTGTTCCAGATCCAGCGCATGTACCTGAAGGACCTGTCGCTGGAGCAGCCCAACTCGCCGCAGATCCTGCTCGAGCAGGCGCAGCCCCAGGTCGACATCAACCTCGGCATGCAGGCCGAGCCCGTGGTCGAGGGCATCTACGAGGTCAGCGTCATGGCCACCGTGACCACCAAGGTCGCCGACAAGGTGCTGTTCCTGGTCGAGGCCAAGCAGGCCGGCATCTTCGAGATCCGCAACCTGCCCGACGAGCAGATGCAGGGCATTCTCGGCATCGTCTGCCCGCAGATGATCTACCCCTACCTGCGCGCGATCGTCTCCGACGTCTGTACGCGCGCCGGCTTCCCGCCGATCCTGCTCACCGAGGTCAACTTCCAGGCCCTGTTCGAGGCCCAGCAGCAGCAGCAGGCCGCGCAGCAGGGCAACGGCTCGCGGATCATCACCGGCGTGAACTGACCCGCCGCGGCAGTTGCTGGCGGCGGCCCGGCGCATGAAGATCGCGATCCTCGGTGCCGGCGCCTGGGGCACGGCGCTCGCGATCGCGCTGGCCGCACGCCACGACGTGCTGCTGTGGGCGCGCGACGCGGCCCAGGCCGGCGCGATGCGGCGCACACGCCGCAACGAGCGCTACCTGCCCGAGGCGTTGCTGCCTGTTGCGCTGCGCGTCGAGGACGACGCCGGCGCCGCGCACGCGCACGGCACGCCGGGCGCGGACGCGCTGACCATCGTCGCCACCCCGATGGCGGGCCTGCGCGCCACGCTGGCGGCGCTGCCCGACGCGCGACCGGTCCTCTGGCTCAGCAAGGGCTTCGAGTCCGGCACCGGGGCGCTCGGTCACGAGATCGCGCGCGACGTGCGCCCGGACGCGCCCTGCGGCGTGTTGTCGGGTCCGAGCTTCGCCCTGGAGGTGGCGCGCGGCCAGCCGACCGCGCTGGTGGCCGCCTGCACCGACGCCGCGCTCGCCGCGCAGGCGATGCGCGCGCTGCACGGCGACGCGCTGCGCGTGTACACGAGCACCGATGTCGTCGGCGTGGAGGTCGGCGGTGCGGTCAAGAACGTGCTCGCGATCGCGGTCGGCGCGCTCGACGGCATGCAGCTCGGCCTGAACGCGCGCGCGGCGCTGATCACGCGCGGCCTGGCCGAGATGGCGCGGCTCGGGGTCGCGCTCGGGGCGCGCGCGGAGACCTTCATGGGCCTGTCGGGTCTGGGCGACCTCGTGCTCACCGCCACCGGCGACCTCTCGCGCAACCGGCGAACCGGCATGCGGCTCGCGGCGGGGCTGCCGCTCGCGCAGGTGCTGTCCGAACTCGGCCACGTGGCCGAAGGCGTGCCGAGCGCTCCGATGGTGCTCGCGCGCGCACGCGCCCTGGGCGTGGAGATGCCCATCACAGAGTGCGTGGTCGACGTGCTGCAGGGCCGGGCGACGGTGCCGCAGGCGCTCGGCCGGCTGATGGCGCGCGAGGCCCGCGCCGAGGGCTGAGCGCTCGGGCCGGGCCGCCCAGCCCGCGCAGACGTCGCCGCCACCGCGGGCCGCAATTCCAGCCCGCCTCGGCCGCCGCGCCGGGCCGTCCCGGGTGCGCCGGGGCAGGCCCGCCGCGCTCAGGCCCCGCCCGACCAGCCCTGCTGCCGCCACGCCTCGAACACCGCCACCGCGACGGCATTGCTCAGGTTGAGGCTGCGCTGCCCGGGACGCATCGGCAGGCGCAGGCACTGCTCCGGGGCGAAGCGCGCGCGCAGCGCCGGGTCGAGCCCCCGGCTCTCGCTGCCGAAGACCAGCCAGTCGCCTGGAGCGAACGCCACGTCGCCGAAGGCGCGTGCGGCCTGCGTGGTGAACGCGAAGCAGCGCTGCTGCGGCGGCTTCTCCGCCGCCAGCAGCGCATCCCAGGAGGCGTGGCGCCGGACCGGGGCGTACTCGTGGTAGTCGAGGCCGGCGCGCTGCAGCAGCCGGTCTTCCATCGAGAAGCCGAGCGGCTCCACGAGGTGCAGTTCGCTGCCGGTGTTGGCGGCCAGCCGGATCACGTTGCCCGTGTTGGGCGGGATCTCGGGCGCGACCAGGACGATGCGGAACACCGGGCGGACGTCGGGATCAGTGGCTGGGGGCGCCGGCGATGGCGCGGACCGCCGCGACCGGGCCCGGGCCGTCCCCCGGCTCGGGCGTGCGCGCGAGCAGCCACAGGTCGATCGCCGCGGCGCCGGCGCGCTGCAGCGCTGCAGCTGCCTCGCGCACGGTGACGCCGGTGGTCATCACGTCGTCGACCAGGGCCACGCGCCGCCCGGCCAGCAGCGCGGCCGCGCCCGGCGCGGGCGCGAACGCATTGCGCAGGTTGCGCTCGCGCTCGGCGCGCGCCAGTCCCGTCTGGTGCGGCGTGTCGATCACCCGCCGCAGCGCATCGGCTTGCGCCGGCAGTGCGAGCGCAGCCGCGGCGTGGCGCGCCAGTTCCCAGGCCTGGTTGTAGCCGCGCTCGGCCAGCCGGGTCGGCGCCAGCGGCACCGGCACGACCAGGTCGGGCCGAGGCGTGCCGGCGGCCCGCACTGCATCCGCGAGCAGTGCGGCCAGTGGCGCGGCGAGCTCAGGCGCGGCCTCGAACTTCAGGCGCCGGACCAGGCCGTCCCATGGGAATGCGTAGTCGAGTGCGGCCACCGCCCGCTCGAACGGCAGCGGCGCCAGCAGGCAGGAGCCGCACGCCGTGGCCGCAGCGGGCGGCTGCGGCGCCGACAGCGGCAGCGCGCAGCGCGGGCAGCGCTGGCGCGGCACGACGAAGCGCGTGCGGCACGGGTCGCAAAGCGTGCCTCGCGTGGCGTGGCGGCAGATCTCGCAGTGCGCCGGAACGGCCGCGGCCGTGCGCGTGCCGGCGCGGGAGAGGGCGGCGGCCAGCCGCGAGCGCATCGCGCTGAGCATCGGGTCAATATACTGCCCGGCCATGCCCGCGCAATCACCCCTGCGGAGTGCACGCAGGCCGGTCGACGATGTGGCTCTGCGGCGCGTGCGGCGCCGCCTGTTCGCTGCGGGCCAGCCCCCGTGGCTGCACGGCGAGGTGGCCCGGCGGATGGGAGAGCGGTTGCCCGTGATCCGGCTGCAGCCGACGCTGGTCCTCGACTGGTGGGCTGCTGCGGGCGGCGGCCGCGACGTGCTGGCCCGGGCCTACCCGCGGGCGCGCGTCGTCGCCGTGGAGCCGGACGGGGCGGCCGCCGTGGGCGCTTCGGCGGCGCCGCAGCCGCGCCGCTGGCTGCGCTGGTCCCTGCGCGCCAGGCCGGAGCCCGAGGTGCAGACCGTCTCGGCGCTGGCGGCCGGGCCGCCCGGGCAGGCCGGGCTGGTGTGGGCCAACATGACGCTGCACCACGTCGCCGACCCGCAGAACGAGATGCGGCACTGGCACCGCGCGCTGCAGGTCGACGGCTTCCTGATGTTCTCGACCCTCGGCCCGGGCTCTCTCGCGCTGCTGCGCGACGTGTACCGCGACGCCGGCTGGCCGCCGCCGCATGCGCCCTTCGTGGACATGCACGACCTTGGCGACATGCTCGCCGAGGCCGGGTTCGCCGACCCGGTGATGGACCAGGAGCCGCTGACGCTCACCTACGACGACCCGGCGCGACTGCTCGCCGAGCTGCGCGGGCTCGGCGGCAACGCCGACCCCGCGCGCGCGGCTGGCCTGCGCACCCCGCGCTGGCGGGCTCGGCTGCTCGCGGCTCTGCGCGAGCGCGCGGCGGGCGGCCGCATCGGCCTCGGCTTCGAGGTCGTCTACGGCCACGCCTTCCGGCCCGCCCCGCGGCTGCGGGTGGACGCGGAGGCGCGGCTCGCGCCCGAGGAGCTGCTGGCGATGGCCCGGGCCGGGCGCCGGCCCCCGCGCGCCGACTGAGAACGGGCGGGCAGGCGCGCCGACGCCGGCGGCGCGCGGCGGCTCGCGCGTCACCCCGCGCACGTCCAGGGGACCGTGGCGCGCGCGGCCCTCGATGCGGCGGGGCTATAGAATCTGCCCTGCTTTGCGGCCGGTCGCTCTGCGTCTACCGGGCCGTGCGGCCACCGGCAGCAGTCCGCCGCTGTCGCCCCGCCCCCCAAGTCCCGACCCTGCTGTACGACGCCGCGATGTCCGTGACCTGCGCTCCGAGCCCCTGGCCGGCCCCTGCGGCACCGGCGGGCGGGGTTTCCCTGGCCTTCGCGCGCGAGGTTGCGCTCGCCGACGGGTCGGCCGCGCGCGCGCTGCGCTGGCGCCTGCAGCGCAACTGCTCGTTCACGCCGGGCCAGCTGCTGGGGGCCTACCTGCTGCTGTGCGCGCTGTCGCTCACCGTTGGCGTGGTGTTCCTGCTCCAGGGTGTGCCTTTCGTGCTGGGTTTCGCCGGCCTGGAGCTCCTGCTGGTCGGCGCCGCGCTGCTCGTGTTCGCGCGCCACGCCGCCGATTGCGAGGAACTCACGCTGGTGGGCCGCTCGCTGCTGGTCGAATTGCGCCACGGCTCGCGCGTGCAGCGCGCCGACTTCAGCGCCGACTGGCTTCGCGTGGAGCCTGCCGCCGGGCAGGGCTCGCTGGTCGAGCTCAGCGGCCAGGGCCTGCGCCTGCGGGTCGGCCGCTTCCTCCGTCCGGACCAGCGTTCCGCCTTCGCAAGCGAACTGCGTGCCGCGGTCCGGCGCGCGTCGATGCCGCCGACGGCGGCGCCATGACCGACTGCCCATCCCGATGCGAACCGACGTACTCACGATGAACCCGATCCACCCGAGCGAGACCGCGCCGCTGCATGCAGCGGCGCACGACCTGGCGCTCCGGCCCATGCGCCTCGCGGCCCGGGCGCGCGAAATCGCGCTGTCGGCGGCGGCGCTGGCCGCCTGCGGCGTGGCGCTGGCCCAGGGCAAGGTCAACGACCTGCCCGGCGGCCCGGCCGTCAACCAGCTCGACCTGCATCCGCCGGTGACCAAGATCGCCGAGGCGCAGCACTGGCTGCACTACGTGATGCTGGCCATCTGCCTGTTCATCTTCGTGGCGGTCTTCGGCGTGATGTTCTATTCGATCATCAAGCACCGCAAGTCGGTCGGCCACAAGGCCGCGAACTTCCACGAGAGCGTCGGCGTCGAGATCGCCTGGACGGTGGTGCCGTTCATCATCGTGATCGCCATGGGCGCGATGGCCACGCGCACGGTGGTCGCGATGAAGGACACCAGCAATGCCGACCTGACGATCAAGGCCACCGGCTACCAGTGGAAGTGGGGCTACGACTACCTGAAGGGCGAGGGCGAGGGCATCGCCTTCCTGTCCACGCTGGACTTCGCGCACCGCGTGATGTCCGACAGCGGCAAGCCCGCCGGCGACGACTACCTGCTGAAGGTCGACAACCCGCTCGTCGTGCCGGTGGACCGCAAGATCCGCATCGTCACGACCGCCAACGACGTGATCCACGCCTGGATGGTTCCCGCCTTCGGCGTCAAGCAGGACGCGATCCCCGGCTTCGTGCGCGACACCTGGTTCCGCGCCGAGAAGACCGGCGACTTCTACGGGCAGTGCGCCGAGCTCTGCGGCAAGGAGCACGCCTACATGCCGATCCACGTGAAGGTGGTCTCGCAGGCCGACTACTCGAAGTGGGTCGAAGGCAAGAAGAAGGAGATGGCGGCCGCCGCCGACGACCCGAACAAGGAGTGGAAGCTCGACGAGCTGGTGGCGCGCGGCGAGAAGGTCTACAACGCCAACTGCGTCGCCTGCCACCGGCCGGATGGCAAGGGCGCGGGGCCGATCAAGGCGCTCGATGGCAGTCAGATCGTTCTCGACGACCCTGCCGCGCAGATCCGCATCCTGCTCAACGGGGCGGCCAATGGCGCGATGCCCGCCTGGAAGCAGCTGTCCGACACCGAGCTGGCCGCGGTGATGACCTACACGAAGAACTCGTGGAGCAACAAGACCGGCAAGGTGATCCAGCCCGCCCAGGTCGTTGCCGCCCGCAAGCAGCCCTGAGCCCGCCAGCGAACCGAATCACAGCGAATACCCGAGGACACGACCGATGAGCGCCGTTCTGCCCCAGCCCGGACACGCCGGGCACGCCGATCACGACGACCACGCGCACGGCCATCCGCACGGCTGGCGGCGCTGGCTGTTCGCGACGAACCACAAGGACATCGGCACGATGTACCTTCTGTTCAGCTTCGCGATGCTGATGTTCGGCGGCGTGCTCGCCCTGGGCATCCGCGCCGAGCTGTTCCAGCCGGGCCTGCAATTCGTCAACCCCGACCTGTTCAACCAGCTGACCACGATGCACGGGCTGATCATGGTCTTCGGGGCCATCATGCCGGCGTTCGTGGGTTTCGCGAACTGGATGATCCCGCTGCAGATCGGTGCGGCGGACATGGCCTTCGCGCGCATGAACAACCTGAGCTTCTGGCTGCTGATCCCGGCGGCGCTGATGCTCGGGGGCAGCTTCTTCATGCCCGGCGGCGCCCCGGCCGCGGGCTGGACGCTCTACGCGCCGCTGACGCTGCAGATGGGCCCGTCGATGGATGCCGCGATCTTCGCGATGCACATCATGGGCGCCAGCTCCATCATGGGCTCCATCAACATCATCGTCACGATCCTGAACATGCGCGCCCCGGGCATGACGCTGATGAAGATGCCCCTGTTCTGCTGGACCTGGCTGATCACCGCCTACCTGCTGATCGCGGTGATGCCGGTGCTCGCGGGCGCGATCACGATGACGCTGACCGACCGCCACTTCGGCACCAGCTTCTTCAACCCGGCCGGCGGCGGCGACCCGATCATGTACCAGCACATCTTCTGGTTCTTCGGGCACCCCGAGGTCTACATCATGATCCTGCCGGCCTTCGGCATCGTCAGCGCCATCATCCCGGCGTTCGCGCGCAAGAGGCTGTTCGGCTACACGTCGATGGTCTACGCCACCGCGTCGATCGCGATCCTGTCGTTCATCGTCTGGGCGCATCACATGTACACGACCGGCATGCCGGTCACGGGCCAGCTGTTCTTCATGTACGCGACGATGCTGATCGCGGTGCCCACGGGCGTGAAGATCTTCAACTGGCTCGCGACGATGTGGAAGGGCTCGATGACCTTCGAGACCCCGATGTTGTGGGCGGTGGGCTTCCTGTTCGTCTTCACGATGGGCGGCTTCACCGGGCTGATCCTGGCGATGGCGCCGATCGACATCCAGCTGCAGGACACCTACTACGTCGTCGCCCACTTCCACTACGTGCTGGTGGCCGGCTCGCTGTTCGCGCTGTTCGCCGGGGTCTACTACTGGGGCCCGAAGTGGACGGGGGTCATGTACTCGGAGGTCCGCGGCAAGATCCACTTCTGGGGCAGCCTGATCTTCTTCAACATCACCTTTTTCCCGATGCACTTCCTCGGGCTGGCGGGCATGCCGCGCCGCTACGCCGACTACCCGATGCAGTTCGCCGACTTCAATGCCATCGCCTCGGTGGGCGCGTTCGGCTTCGGCCTGATGCAGGTGTACTTCTTCCTGTTCGTCGTGCTGCCGATGATGCGCGGCAAGGGCGAGCCGGCGCCGCAGCAGCCCTGGGAGGCCGCCGAGGGACTGGAGTGGGAGGTTCCTTCGCCCGCGCCCTGGCACACCTTCGAGACGCCGCCCAAGCTGAACGCGGCCGCCACCAAGGTCGTCGGCTGACGCCGCGCATTTCGATGGCCCGAACTCCCGAGCAGCGAAAGTCCGACGTTCGGCTGGCCCTGATCCTGGCCAGCCTGGCGCTCGCCTTCGCGCTCGGGTTCGTGGCCAAGATCGTCTGGTTCGGATCGAGATAGAGATGGCTACGCGTGCACTCGGCGCCGACAACCGGCGCATGCTCGGCAAGCTGCTGGTCGTGGCGGCCGTGATGTTCGGGTTCGGCTACGCGCTGGTGCCGATGTACCGCGCAATCTGCGAGGCGCTGGGCATCAACGTGCTGACGCTGTCCGAGCAGCGGGCCACCACCGGCAGCTGGACCGGCAAGCGCGGCGCGGTCAACACGCAGGTCGACTCGACCCGGCTGATCACCGTCGAGTTCGACGCCAACGTGCGGGGCCCCTGGGACTTCAAGCCCGCACAGCGCTCGGTTCAGGTGCACCCTGGTGCGCTGACGACCGTGATGTACGAGTTCACCAACATCCAGAACCGGAAGATGGCCGCGCAGGCGATCCCGAGTTACGCGCCCCGGCACTCGGCCGCCCACTTCAACAAGCTCGAGTGCTTCTGCTTCAACGAGTACACGCTGGCGCCCGGCGAGAAGAAGGAGTGGCCGGTGGCCTTCGTCATCGACCCCAAGCTGCCGCGCGACGTGACGACGATCACCCTGAGCTACACGTTCTTCGAGGTCGGCGGCAAGGTGCCCGCCGCGCCCAAGGGCGGACTCGGCGACGCCCGCGCGGCCGGGCCCGGAAGGCCCGCCTCGTGAGCGGCGGCGCGGACGGGATGGGCGGCAGGTCCGGGCGCCAGGGTTCGGTCGTGCAGACGATGCGTGCCGTGGCCTGGTCGTTCTTCGGCGTGCGCCGGCGTTCCGGGCTGGAGCACGATGCCCAGCGCCTGGACCCCGTCCACGTCGTCGTCGGCGGTATCGCGGGCGCCGTGGTGTTCGTCGTGGCGCTGGTGCTGCTCGTACGCTGGGTCGTCGACAGCGGCGTGGCCCGCTGAGCGCAACTGGCAGGACCGCCGGCGAAGGCAATCCGTTCGAGGAGAGAGAGAAAGATGGCATCGACCACACAGGCCGGCACGACGCCGCACTACTTCATTCCCGCGCCGTCGCACCACCCGGTGATGCTGGCCTTCGGTCTGCTGCTGGTGATCTTCGGCGCCGCCGAGTGGGTCAACGGGCAGGGCTGGGGCGCCTACGTGCTGCTGGTCGGCATGGTGACCTGGCTCGCGGTGCTGTTCCGCTGGTTCCGCGATGCGATCGCCGAGAGCGAGGGCGGCCTGTACTCGGACCGGGTCGACGTCAGCTACCGCTGGAGCATGAGCTGGTTCATCTTCAGCGAGGTGATGTTCTTCGCCGCCTTCTTCGGCGCGCTGTACTGGGCGCGCGTGTTCGCGGTGCCCATGCTCGGCAATCTCGACCACCAGATCCTGTGGCCCGACTTCAAGGCGGTCTGGCCGAGCGCTGGCGGGGGCGTCACTGCCTCGCCGGCGGGCACCGTCGAGCCGTTCCGAACGATGGGTCCGTTCTGGCTGCCCACCATCAACACCGCGCTGCTGCTGACCTCGGGCGTGACGATCACGATCGCACATCACGCGCTGATCGCGGGCAACCGGGCGCGCACGATCCTGTTCATGTGGATCACGGTGCTGCTCGGCGCCATCTTCCTGGGCGTCCAGGGCTACGAGTACTACTACGCCTACACCGATCTGAACCTCAAGCTGTCGAGCGGCATCTTCGGCAGCACCTTCTTCATGCTGACGGGCTTCCACGGCTTCCACGTGTTCGTCGGCATGCTGATGCTGCTGTTCATCACGCTGCGCCTGATGAAGGGCCACTTCACGCCGCAGCGCCACTTCGGCTTCGAGGGCGCCGCCTGGTACTGGCACTTCGTGGACGTGGTGTGGCTCGGCCTGTACTTCCTGGTCTACTGGCTCTGAGACGGCTGCCGCCACGGCCTCGAGGGCGCCCGCGGGCGCCCTCGCCGTTCAGGGGCGCGGCGGCCGCCGGTCAGGTGCCGGCGACGAACCCGGTGGGCTTGACCCAGCCCAGTGCCCAGGCGAGCAGGATGATCAGGAACAACGCCACCGACAGCGCGATCCGCAGCGCCAGCGCACGCGCCATGCGCCGGTCGCGCGCCGACGGGTCGGTGCTCTGGGCGGGGCGGCGCCGGAGCATGAAGACCCCGGCGCTCGCCAGGGCCCCGAGCACGGCGAGCAGCATCAGCACGATCAGGGCTTTCATCGGCGGCGATTGTCCCACGCGGGTCTGCGCGCCGTGAGGCGGCTGATCGTACTGCTGGCGGCGCTGGCCACCGTGCTGGGCACGGCACGCCTCGGGCTGTGGCAACTCGATCGCGCGGCGCAGAAGGTCGCGTTGCAGCAGGACCTGGAGCGCCAGCGTGCATTGCCGGCACTCTCTGCGGCCGAGCTTCCCGCAGCCGGCGGCACCAGCACGGCCGCCGTCGTGCATCGCGCCGTCCGGCTGTCGGGCCGCTGGCGAGACGATGCCACCGTGTTCCTGGAGAACCGGCAGATGAACGGGGTGCCGGGTTTCTTCGTGCTGACGCCGCTCGCGCTCGACGACGGCCGTCTGGTGCTGGTGCAGCGCGGCTGGACGCCGCGTGACCCGGCGGACCGCACGCGCATCGCTGCGCCGCCTGCGCCGCAGGGGCGCGTCGAGGTCGCGGGTCGTGTCGCTGCAGACCCCGCCCGGCTGTACGAATTCGCCCCCGCCGCCAGTGCGGCAGGCGCGATCCGGCAGAATCTGGCGGTGATGGATTACGCGCGCGAGCGCGGCCTGCCCCTCCTGCCTCTGGTGGTGGTGCAGGAGGAGGGCCCGACGCCACCCGACGACGGGCTGCGCCGCCAGTGGGCGGCTCCGTCCGCCGACGTCCACAAGCACTACGGGTACGCTTTCCAGTGGTTCGCGCTGTCGGCGCTCGTGCTGGGTCTGTATGTCTGGTTCCAACTCTTCCGGCCCCGTATCCGCCGATCCCGCGCGCCCCTTGCCGGCGCTGTCGCCAATCGCGATGACGGTGCATGAACTGGCCGCGCCCGACCTGGCCGACGCCGAGCAGGCCGCCTCGCGGCGCACCGCGGTCGGTCGCGTCAAGATGCTGCTGGTGCTGCTCGCCTGCGCCGCGCCGGTGATCGCCTCGTACTTCACGTACTACGTCATCCGGCCCGAAGGGCGCACGAACTACGGCACGCTGATCCAGCCCACGCGCACGCTGCCGACGACCGGCTTCGCGACGCTGGACGGCGCTGCCTTCGCCGCCCGGTCGCTGAAGGGCCAGTGGCTGCTGGTCGCCGTCGGCGGTGCCGCCTGCGACGCGGGCTGCGAGAAGCGCCTGTTCGCGCAACGCCAGCTGCGCGAGATGCTCGGCCGCGACCGCGATCGGCTCGACAAGGTGTGGCTCGTGACCGACGCCGCACCGGTGTCCCCGGCGCTGCGCACGGCCCTCGAGGCCACGCCAGGCATGGTCATCCTGCGCGCCGACCGTGCTGCGGTGGCGGCCTGGCTCGCGCCCGTCGCGGGGCAGGCACTGGACGATCACCTGTACGTGGTCGACCCGATGGGCGAGTGGATGCTGCGCTTCCCGGCGGCACTGGAGCCGCAGCGCGCCAAGCGCGACCTGGCGCGCCTGCTGCGTGCCAGCGGCTCGTGGGACGATGCGGGCCGCTGAGCCCGCCGTCGCCGTCCGGTGACCCGATGAGCGACGTGCCGCTGGTCGACCTCGCGCCGCTGGCGAAGCTGCTTGCGCTGGCGGCGCTGCTGGCGCTACTGCCGCTTTCTTGGGTGTGGCTGCGCTCGCGCCGCGCCGACGCGCGGGCCCGCCTGGCCACCCTGACCGCGCTGACCCTCTTCCTCACCTTCGACCTGATCGTGTTCGGGTCGTTCACGCGGCTCACCGACTCCGGCCTCGGGTGCCCGGACTGGCCCGGCTGTTACGGCGAGGCCAGTCCGTTCGGCGCGCACGAGGAGATCCGCGCCGCGCAGGCCGCGCTTCCGAGCGGGCCGGTCACGTTCACGAAGGCCTGGATCGAGATGATCCACCGCTACCTTGCAATGACGGTGGGTGCGTTGATCCTGGTGATGGCGGTGTTCGCTTGGGCGCAGTGGCGGCGCGGTCGCACGACGCCGCGCGCCGAGGGCGGCGGTGGCCTGCCGCTGTCGCCCTGGTGGCCGACCGCCACGCTCGTCTGGGTCATCGTGCAGGGCCTGTTCGGCAAGTACACGGTGACGCTGAAGCTGTACCCGGCGGTCGTCACGCTGCACCTGCTGGGGGGACTGGCGCTGCTGGTGCTGCTGGCGGTCCAGCACGAGGCGTTCCGGCAGCGGCCGCTCACGCTGGCCCCGGCCCTGCGCCGCGCGGCGTTCGCGGTCGCCGCCCTGCTGGGCCTGCAGATCGCGCTCGGCGGCTGGGTCAGCACCAACTATGCGGTGCTGGCCTGCACCGGTTTCCCGCAGTGCAACGGCAGCTGGTGGCCCGAGATGGATTTCGCCGGCGGCTTCACGATCCTGCGCCACCTGGGGCAAGCCGGCGACGGCGGCTACCTCGCGTTCGAGGCGCTGGTGGCGATCCACATGGCGCATCGCGTCGCGGCGGTGCTGGTGGTCGGCGCACTGCTGTGGCTGGCGTGGCGGCTGCGTGCCGGGGGCGACGCCGTGCTCGGCCGCTTCGCGCTCGGTATCGCCGCGCTGTCGGTGTTGCAGGTGCTGTCGGGCCTGTCCAATGTCGTCCTCGGCTGGCCGATCGCCGCCGCACTCGTGCACTCCGCGGGTGCCGCGGGGCTGGTGCTGCTGCTGGCGCTGCTGCTGGCGCGCACGGCGCCGCGGGCGCACCGCGCGCCGGCGCCGCGGGCGCTGCCCGCCGCTGCCTAGAATGCGCTGCGCGATGACCACGACCCTTGCCGCGACGGGCCCAAGCAGCCGCTCGCGGCTGGCGCAGTACTACGTGCTGACCAAGCCGCGCGTCGTGCAGTTGATCGTCTTCTGCGCCGTGATCGGCATGCTGCTCGCCCAGCCCGGCCTGCCGGCCTGGCAGCCGGCGCTGGCGGCGGTGCTCGGCATCTGGCTGGTGGCGGCCGCGGCGGCCGCCTTCAACTGCCTGATCGAGCAGCACATCGACCGTCGCATGCAGCGCACCGCCTGGCGTCCCACCGCGAAGGGGGAGCTGTCCACGGCGCAGACGCTCGCGTTCTCGGCCGTGCTGTGCGCGGCCGGCAGCGCAGTGCTGCTGTTCGCGGTCAATGCGCTGACGATGTGGCTGACCTTCGCCACCTTCGTCGGCTACGCGGTCATCTACACCGTCGTGCTCAAGCCTCTGACGCCCCAGAACATCGTGATCGGCGGCGCCTCGGGCGCGATGCCGCCCGTGCTCGGCTGGGCCGCCGTGACCGGTGAGGTGACGCTCGAGCCGCTGATCCTGGCGCTGATCATCTTCCTGTGGACGCCGCCGCACTTCTGGGCGCTGGCGCTGTACCGGGTCGAGGACTACCGGCGGGCCGGACTGCCGATGCTGCCGGTGACGCACGGCCCCGAGTTCACCCGGCTGCAGGTGCTGCTGTACACGCTGATCCTGCTGGCAGCTACGCTGCTGCCCTTCACGTTCCGCTTCAGCGGCTGGATCTACTTCGCCGCGGCGCTGGTGCTCGGCGCCTGGTTCGTCGTCCTCGCCTGGAGGTTGTGGCGTGACTACAGCGACGCGCTGGCCCGCCAGACCTTCCGCTTCTCGATCTGGCACCTGTCGCTTCTGTTCGCAGCGCTGCTGGTGGACCATTGGGTGGGCCCGTGGTTGTTCGCGGGCTGACGCGCGCTGCAGCGGGTGCGCTGCTGCTGGCCGCACTCGGCATGCTCGGCGGTTGCGACAAGGCCGCCGGGCCCGCCTCGGGCGCGTTCCGCGCCGTCGACATCACCGGCGCCGACTACGCGAAGGAACTCGGCCTGCCCGACGCCGACGGCAAGGTGCGCACGCTGGCGGAGTTCCGCGGCAAGGTGGTCGTGGTGTTCTTCGGCTTCACGCATTGCCCGGACGTGTGCCCCACGACGATGGCCGAACTCGCCACGGTGCGCCAGGCGCTCGGCCCCGACGGCGCGCGCGTGCAGGGGATCTTCGTCACCGTCGACCCGGAGCGCGACACGCCCGAACTGCTGAAGTCCTACGTGAGCGCCTTCGCGCCCGACTTCGTGGCGCTGCGCGGGACACCCGAGCAGACCGCCGCGCTGGCCAAGAGCTTCAAGGTCTTCTACGCCAAGGTGCCGGGCAAGACGCCCGACAGCTACACCGTCGACCACACGGCGGGCAGCTACGTCTTCGACGCCCAGGGCAGGGTACGCCTGTTCACGCGCTACGGCATGGGCGCCGAGGCGCTCGCAGCCGACCTGCGCCGGCTTCTGGCCGAAGGCTGAAGCGACGGACCGCCGGCGGGCGGCCCGGTGGCGCCGCGGCTCAGGCCGCCTCGAGCGCCTTGCGCATCTTCTTGAGCGCCGCCACCTCGATCTGGCGGATGCGCTCGGCACTCACGCCGTACTCCGCGGCCAACTCGTGCAACGTCATGCCGCCCGAGGCGTCGTCGTTCACGTGCAGCCAGCGCTGCTCGACGATGCGGCGGCTGCGGGCGTCGAGCGTGTCGAGCGCCCTGGGCAGGCCTTCGGAGGTGAGCAGGTCGCGGCTGCGCGCCTCGAGCTGGCGGGTCGGCTCGCTGCGGTCATCGGACAGGTAGGCGATCGGCGCGTAGGATTCCTCGCCCTCGTCGTCCTGGGGCTCGAGGGCGACGTCGCCGCCGGCCAGCCGCGTCTCCATCTCGACCACTTCCTCGGGCTTGACCTTCAGTTCGAGCGCCACGCGCTGCACCTCGGCCGGGGTCAGCGTGCTGCGGTAGGTCTCGGCATCGGTGTCGTCGCCGGCCCCGGCCTTCAGGCCCGCCTTCAGCGACCTAAGGTTGAAGAACAGCTTGCGCTGCGCCTTGGTCGTGGCCACCTTGACCAGGCGCCAGTTGCGCAGGATGTACTCGTGGATCTCGGCCTTGATCCAGTGCAGCGCGTAGCTCACCAGGCGCACACCCTGCTCGGGGTCGAAACGCTTGACGGCCTTCATCAGGCCGATGTTGCCTTCCTGGATCAGGTCGCCTTGTGGCAGGCCGTAGCCCACGTACTGGCGCGAGACGCTGACCACCAGCCGCAGGTGCGACAGGATCAGCTGCCCGGCGGCCTGCAGGTCGCCGTGGTCGCGGAGGCGGCGTCCGAGTTCGACTTCGTCGCTCTGGCTCAACATCGGCAGCCGGTTCACGGCGGCGATGTAGGCATCGAGGTTGCCCAGCGACGGCACGAGCGACCACGGGTCGCGCAGCGCCACGGCGGTGGACGGGGTGTGGGCAGCAGTGGCAGCATTCATGCGCGTTTTGAGTCGGTGTCGAGCTCCTGGTTCCAAATATTAGCACTCGATGACCGCGAGTGCTGATTGCGACGTGGACCCTGCTCCGACTGCGTGGATCCCTTCACGCGAGGCATGTAATGGAAGTGATTATTCGCTAACTTTTCTTCCAGGGAAGATGTCGGTCGCCGTGCCTCCGCGGTCCAGGCCCACGCCGACCGTGCCAGCCGCGCCGACGCAGCCAGCGCAGCGCGGTGGCTGGCCTCATCTGCGGCTTCGTGCGCGTTGGCCTGGCGCCGTCAGCCGCGAGAATCGGCCCGATGGTCGGCAAGCGGTTCCATGGCGTCCCGGAGGCTGCGTCGGCAGACTCCGCTGCCGGGGAAACGCCGGCGGGGCGCCGGTCGGGGCCCGACGGCGCGCCATCCCCGGCACCGCTGCAGGGCAAGCCACTGCCGCAGTCTGCAGGCGCCCTGCTGGCGGCTCACGAGTCCGGGCACGGGCCGGGCCGGCCGCCCCCGCGCGAGCGCGTCGGCCTGACACTGGCGCTCGTGCTGTCGCTCGCGCTCCACGCGCTGCTGCTCGGGCTGCAGTTCGGCGGCGACGGCCGCGGGCTCCCTGGCTTCGACCTGCCCTGGCGCGAGCGGCGGGTGGACGTGCCGGACCTTCGCCTGGTGCTGATGCCGGCTCGGCCGGCTCGGCCGGCTCGGCCCGCGCCGGCCGCCGCGCCAGCCGCCGCGCCAGCGCCAGCGGCCGGCGTGCCCGAGTTGCCGCGCGCCCAGCCGCCCGTCGAGCCGGCGCGTCCAGACCCCGTGCCCGGGGAACCGGCCGTACCGCTGGCACCCGATCGCCCCGAGCCCGCGGCGCCGGGCGCCATCGCCACGCTCGACCGGCTGCCGCCCGCGCCGACCGCGGTCATCTCGTCGCAGGCCCCGCCTGCTGCGCCGTCGCCGGGGTTCTCGACCAATGCCTTGCCTGCCGCGCCGGCGTTGGCCGGCCTCTCGTCCCCGGCCTTGCCCGACCTGGACGCGCCCGTGCCCCCCCTGCCAGCGCCAGCTCCCACGGTGGCGCGCGCGCCACCCGAGGCTGCCAGGGCCGCAATCGGCGTGGCGGCTGCGGCATCGGGCCCGCGCAGCGCGCTCGCCGCCGAGGGGCAGGTGGCCGAGAACGCTGCCGACCAAGCTGCACGTGCGGCGCTGGACGCCCAGTTGGCCGCGCGGCAGGCCGAGGCGGCCCGGATCGAGGCCGAGCGTCAGGAGCTGGAGCGCCAGGTCACCGCGCGCGCGGAGGCGGCGCGGCAGGAGGCCGCGCGGCGGGACGAGGCAGAACGGCTCGCGGCGGCGCTCCTCGAGTTGCAGCGACAGGAAGTCTTGCGACAGGAAGTCTTGCGGCAGGAGGCGGCGCGGCAGGAGGCGGCGCGGCAGGAGGCGGCTCGCGAGGCAGCGCTGCGGGCCGAGACCTCGCGGCAGGAAGCGGCGCGCGCGGAGGCGGCCCGGCAGGAGGCGGTCCGCGCGGAAGCGGCGCGTCTCGAGGCGGCTCGACAGGAACTGGAGCGGCGCGCCTCGGCGCAGCTCGAGGCGCAGCGCCAGCAGGCCGCGATCCAGGAACTGGCGCGACAACTGGCCGAGCAGACCGAGACTGCGCGGCGGGAGGCCGAGCGGCTGGAAGCGGCCCGTCAAGAAGCAGCCCGTCAGGAGGCTGCCCGTCAGGAGGCTGCCCGTCAGGAGGCTGCCCGTCAGGAGGCTGTCCGTCAGGAGGCTGCCCGTGAGGAAGCTGCCCGTCAGGAAGCGGCCCGCCTGGAGGCCGAGCGCGCGGAGGCGGCACGGCGCGCCGTCGCGGAGCGCGAGACCCAGCGTCTGGAGGCCGAGCGGCTGGAGTTGGCGCGGCAGGCGGCCGCGCGGCAGCTGGCGCAGCGCGAGGAGGCTGCCCGGCAGGAGGCTGCCCGCCTGGAGGCTGCTCGACAGGATGCCGCTCGACTTGCCGCAGCACAGCGCGAGGCGGCGCGGCTCGCGGCTGCGCGCATCGAGGCAGCTCGTGTGGAGTCCGAGCGGCAAGCCGAGGCCCGCCGCGAGGAGCGCCTGCGCGCCATCGGGCGTCAGCTCGACGAGGAGGCGGCGCAACGCCAGGCCGCCGCGGCCGGGCAGCTGCCGCCCGCGGCCAGCACGCTGCGCCGCGCCCGCCTGTGGGGCCGCAGCGACCCCAACGCCGAACTCGTCCGCTATGCCGAAGCGTGGGCGCTGCGGATCCAGCTGCATACGCCCGCAGACACGGCGCGCGACCTGGCGCGCCGGCTGCGCCAGCAGCCTATGGTGACGGTGGCCGTCCGCAGCGACGGCTCGATCGAGTCGGTGACCTTCGTCACCTCCAGCGGCGCGGCCGACGTCGACGAGGCGATCCGCCGCATCGTCGAGAGCCACCGGCCGTACCCGGCGTTCCCGCCGGGGCTGGCCCAGGACTTCGACGTCATCGAGATCCGGCGCACCTGGTCGTTCGACGCGGCCGTGCGCCTGTATTGACCGCGGCGCGCCGCGGTCGCGCGACCGTCAGACGTTGAAGCGTTAGGGGTGACGCAAGGTAATGATCTGCTGCGTGTTCTTCGAACCTGACAAGAACGTACCCACTGACCGTACCCGCTGAACATCGGGCTGCGTGTGATGGACTTCCCGCAACGCAGGGAGCACCCGGCGGACGGCGGACTCACAGATGCGTGTATATGATGATAATGTACACGAATGATCGATCTCGCGCGCATCACCGGCTTCGACTGGGACGACGGCAACGCCCGCAAGAACGAGAAGCACGGCGTGGCGCAGGCCGAGGCCGAAGAGGTCTTCTTCAACCAGCCCCTGCTGATGCTGGAAGACCTGCGGCACCGCGACCAGGAGGCGCGCTTCCACGCCCTCGGCAAGACGCTCGATGGGCGTGCGCTGCACATCACCTTCACGCTGCGCGGTGATGACACCCTGATCCGGGTGATCTCGGCGCGCGACATGCACCGCAAGGAAAGGAGCGTCTATGACCAAGCCCGCTAAGCCGCTGCCCAGGTTCAGGACCGAGGCGCAGGAGCGCGCATTCTGGGAGACCGAAGGTCGCGACTCCACCCAGCATCTCGACTGGGCGAAGGCGCAGCGTGTGGTGCTGCCCAACCTGAAGCCATCGACGAAAACCATCTCGCTGCGCCTGCCGCAGCACCTGCTCGATGCCATCAAGGCGGCGGCCAACGCGCGCGATGTGCCCTACCAGTCGTTGATCAAGGTGTGGCTGCAGGAGAAGGTCGAAGGTTGATGCGCGGCGCGCCGTGCCATCTGCCGGATCCGGCACGAACGGCATGCGTGCGATGTACCCTCTGCCAGTGGTTGCTGGCGCAGTGACTGAAGGCCGCCTTGCCTAGCCAGTGGCCCAGGTAGAGGCCGACGGTGCAACTTGAGACTGCTCAACTCAGCTCGGCGCGCTGCGCCGGGCATTCCGGATGAACCGATCGACAGCCGCGTCGGCAAGGCTATCGCCGACGCGGCAAGACAGAGGGTGGCGAGGTGCGACACATCATCGATACGGGGTGCGATGGCGCCGCAGTATGTGCGTTTGATCCAGCCGCGCTCCCGCTTGACGCCGATGAACGACTGCAGGACAACCCGATGGATTCTATGCAGGCGTGGCAGGCGGAAAGCCGCTTCTGGCTGGGCGGCACCGAAGGCGACGGGCGCTACATCTTCCACGTCCATGTGAATGAGCCGCTGCCTGAACCGGTGCCGGGCAGCCTGCATACGCTGGACGCGCAGTTCGAGCGCTTTCGCTGCCCCAGCGGAGTGCTGTGGTTCTGCGGTGCGGAGTACGCTGCTCGCGACCCGGTGGCGGGCAGCAAGGCTACCCCCACCGGCGGCCTGGGCCGCTATTCCACACAGGGCGGCTGCATCAGTTTGCCGCCTGGCGAACACGCGATAGGCATCTACCGCGTGGAACGGCCGGAAGCGGGCGACGCTGCAGCCTCGCCTCAGCCTGCGCGCGCCGCTCGCGGCATCGACCTTCGGATGGTCGCCTCGATGCTGCTGTGGCTGACCGGGTGGCTCGCAGTCGTCCTTGCTGCGTTCGCCCTGGTCGTGTCTTTGCCCGTCAAGCTGTTCCAGTGGGCGACCGGGAGCCCACTGTTCAAAGAAGGCTGGCACCTCTACCGGCGATGTCCCGAGGTCTGTTGAACGCGTGAGCTGAAGGTGGCGGTTCCTTTCGCCTGGATGAGACCATCCAGGTGCCTAGCAAGCAAAGAAAGGAACCACCGAGATGAAGTCTCGCACGAAGCCCGCGCTGCGGGCA
>JADCGP010000017.1 GCA_020248915.1 Rubrivivax sp.
AATGCCCGCAGCGCGGGCTTCGTGCGAGACTTCATCTCGGTGGTTCCTTTCTTTGCTTGCTAGGCACCTGGATGGTCTCATCCAGGCGAAAGGAACCGCCACCTTCAGCTCACGCGTTCAACAGACCTCGGGACATCGCCCTGTTGCTGGACCACGAACTGGTGGCGCTGCACAACCTGCAGACCGGCAAGTCGGTCAACTACCTGCGCAGCGACCCGCCGCTGCTGTGGCGGCGGTGCGAGGCGGTGATCGCGGTACTGGCCACGGTGGGCGGCATCGCGGCGTTCGCATTGGCTGGCGGTGTCGCGCCGCTGGGGGCGGTCGTGGCCACGTTGATCGGTGCGCCCGGGGCGGTCAGCCTGCGTTTGCTGCGGCAAGTTCTGGCACGGCGTGCGATCGACCGCGCGTTGATCGAGGCGCTGCGCCAAGTGCGGCAGCCGGGGCTGAGTCACCCCGTCCTGCGCCGCGTGAAGTAGCGGGGACTTCGTAGGTCCGGTCACAAACTCGACACGCTAAGTGCCTGTCGGCGCAGGCGATTTCGGTCGCGGTTCGGTTAAGCACGGCCGGCAACCCTTAACCCGACGCCCCGCAGCCGCAGCAGCCGGCCGCATGACTCTCCTCAGCGGGTTCGCCCGCCGCTACACCCCAAGCGTAGGAACGTGCGCATAAACGACGCTTCTACGCTTGGGCAATAGCTGAGCAGGCTTCGTCAACCGCGCGCGCCGCCGCCAGCGCCCCGTTATCGCCACAACAGCCCTTGCCCCGTACGGACAGCTGCCGTACATTCCACGCAGGGAGATAACCATGGCCAACCAAGACACCCCTGACACCACCCGCGACGCCAGGCTGGAAGCCCGAGTGTCGGCAGCGCAGAAGAGCTTGCTCCAGCAGGCGGCGGCACTCTCTGGCCGCACGCTGAGCGAGTTTGTGGTCGCCAGCGCGCAGGACGCGGCGCGCCGGGTGATCGCGGAGCACGAGTCCATCCGCCTGTCGCGCGAGGAGCAGCTAGCCTTCGTGCAGGCCTTGCTGAACCCGTCGGAGCCGAACGCGCGCCTCAAGCGCGCGGCCAAGGCCTTCCGCCAACGCGCCGGCGCCTAGCCGGTGGACTTGACCCGCATCACTGTCGAGCCCCTTGGCCGGCAGCACGACCGAACGGCCTTCCACTGCGGCGCGGAGGCGCTCGACCGCTATCTGAAGCAGCAGGCCAGGCAAGACGCCGAAAAGCGTGTCGCCGCGCCGTTCGTGGCTGTCAGCCCGCCCGACACGCGTGTGCTTGGCTACTACACCCTTTCGGCCTCGGTGCTGACCTTGGCGGACCTGCCTGACGACCTGGCTCGCAAGCTACCGCGTTATCCGCAGCTGCCCGTGACGCTGCTGGGCCGGCTGGCCGTCCACCAGGCCACCAAGGGCCAGGGGCTCGGCGAGCACCTGCTGCTGGACGCATTGCAGCGCAGTCTGATGCACGCCGACCAGATCGCCGCGATCGCCGTGGTGGTCGACGCCAAGGGCGAGGAGGCCGCTCGCTTCTACGGCCACTACGGATTCAAGCCCCTGCAGGCGCATCCGCTAAGGCTGTTCGTGCCCATGACGACCGTCGCAAAGCTGCTGGGCGAGTGAGGCGAGTCATGGCATCGGCACCTCCGCCCAGCAACTTCACGCATCTGCGCGCCCACGACGAGCAGTTGCTTCGGCTGGGGCAACTGGCGGAGCGCTACTTCCCTGAAGACCCCAACACCTGCTTGCTGAAGCTGCGGCAGCTGGCCGAGCTGCTGGCCCAGCTGGTCGCTTCCAACGTCGGCCTGTTCACCTCGCCAGACGAGAAGCAGGCCGACCTGCTACGCCGCCTGCAGGACCAAGGCATTGTCCCGCGCGAGGTCGGGAACCTCTTCCACGAGGTTCGGCGCGCCGGCAACGACGCCAACCACCGCCTGGCAGGCGATCACCGCACAGCCCTGCTGGCGCTTCGCCTCACGTGGCAGCTGGGCGTGTGGTTCCACCGCACCTTCAAGGACGCCGGCTTCAAGTCGGGGCCCTTCCAGCCTCCGTCACCACCAGCGAACCAGAGCGCCGAGCTGCAGGCCGAGCTGGACAGCCTGCGCAACGAGCTGGCGCAGTACCGAGCGGCCCACCGGGACGCGACCCAAACGCTCGACCAGGTACAGGCCCAAGCCCAGCAAGCCGATCAGGACCGCGCATTCTGGGAATCCATGGCCGCGGAAGCCGAGGCCGCCAAGTCCGAACTGCAGCAACGGCTGCAAGCCCTGCAGGCTCAGGCCGAATCTGCACCGCCGCAAGCCATCGCCAAGTTCGTGGCGGCTGCCAACACGGCCGCGGCGTCCCTGCAGATCAGCGAACGCGACACACGCAAGCTGATCGACGAGCAACTGGCCGCCGCCGGATGGACGGTCAACTCAGAGCACCTCACCTTCACCAAGGGAGCCAGGCCACAACGTGGCCAGAACCTCGCCATTGCCGAATGGCCGACGGAGACGGGGCCGGCCGACTACGCACTCTTCGTGGGCCTGGTGCCCATCGCCATCGTCGAAGCCAAGCGAAAGCACATCGACGTCTCGGGCGCGCTCCAGCAAGCCAAGCGCTACAGCCGCGGCTTCAGGCCGTCTCCCGAGGTGGAGCTGCCAGCCTCCAACCACGGTGCACAAGGCGAGTTCCGCATTCCCTTCGTGTTCTCCACCAACGGTCGCCCTTACCTGCGGCAATTGGCCGAGAAAAGCGGCGTGTGGTTCTGCGACGTCCGCCGGCCCGAGAACCTGGGCCACGTGCTCGATGGCTGGTACACCCCCGAGGGCCTGAGCGCACTGCTCCAGCGCGACGATGCCCGCGCCCACGCCGAACTGGCCCAATCGCCCTTCGACTACGGCTTCCCGCTGCGGCCCTACCAGCAGCGGGCCATCCTGGCCACCGAAGCCAGCATCCGCGACGGGCAGCGGGCGATCCTGCTGGCCATGGCCACCGGCACCGGCAAGACCAAGACCTGCATCGCACTGATCTACCGCCTGCTCAAGGCCAAGCGCTTCCGGCGCATCCTGTTCCTCGTCGACCGTTCGGCCCTGGGCGAGCAGGCCGCCAACGCGTTCAAGGACACGCGCATGGAACGCCTGCAGACCTTTGCCGACATTTTCGGCATCAAGGAGCTGGAAGACCAAGCGCCCGACGACGACACCGCCGTGCACCTGGCCACCGTGCAAGGCATGGTGCAGCGCGTGCTGTACCCCACCGACGGCACCGCGCCGCCACCCATCGACCAGTACGACTGCATCGTCGTCGACGAGTGCCATCGCGGCTACCTGCTGGACCGAGAGCTGTCCGACACCGAGCTCAGCTTCCGCGGCTACGACGACTACGTGTCCAAGTACCGGCGCGTGCTGGACTACTTCGACGCCGTGAAGGTCGGCCTGACCGCCACGCCCGCGCTGCACACCACGCAGATTTTCGGCGCTCCGGTTTTCACTTACGGCTACCGCGAGGCGGTGGTCGACGGCTATTTGGTGGACTACGAGCCGCCGATCCAGGTGCACACCCTGCTTTCCGGCCAAGGCATCGCATGGAAGGCTGGCGAAGAGGTCAAGGTCTACAACACCGGCCGCCAGCAGATCGAACTGTTCAAGACGCCCGACGAAATCAAGCTCAAGGTCGATGAGTTCAACCGCAAGGTCATCACGCGGCCGTTCAACGAGGTGGTTTGCACCTACCTGGCCCAGGAGCTGGACCCGGCCTCCCGCCGCAAGACGCTGATCTTCTGCGTCAGCGACAGCCATGCCGACATGGTGGTGGACTTACTGAAGAAGGCCTTCGCGGCGCAGTACGGCGCGGACGAAGACGACGCCGTCATCAAGATCACCGGCGCGGCCGACAAGCCCTTGCAGCTGATCCGCCGCTACAAGAACGAGCGCCTGCCCAACGTTGCGGTCACCGTCGACCTGCTGACCACGGGCGTGGATGTGCCGGAGATCTGCAACCTGGTGTTCCTGCGCCAGGTGAACAGCCGCATCCTGTTCGACCAGATGCTGGGCAGGGCGACGCGGCTCTGCGACTTTGGCGGTACGGACGTGAAGGACTCGTTCCGAGTGTTCGACGCCGTTCGCATCTTCGAGGCCATCGGCGACATGACAGCCATGAAGCCGGTCGTCGTGAACCCGAAGATCACCTTCACCCAACTGGCGCAGGAACTGGCCACGCTGAAGGATGAATCGGCCACCGAACTGGCGCGCGACCAGTTTCTGGCCAAGCTGCAGGCCAAGAAGCGCCACTTGACCGACAAGAACCGGCAGGACTTCGAGACCAAGGCGGGCATGCCGCTGCAGGCCTTCGTCCAGAAGCTCAAGGCCATGCCGTTGGCGGATGTGGCGGCCTGGTTCATCCAGAACCCGGACCTGGGCGAGCTGCTCGACCGCCGCAGCGATGGCCCCGAGCGCGAGATGTTCGTGTCAGAACACGCCGATGCCTTCGACCGCGCCGAGCGCGGCTACGGCAAAGGCAAGAAGCCCGACGACTACATCCGCGCCTTCAGCGACTTCATCAAGACGCAGGGCAACCAGATCCCGGCGCTGGTGACCGTGCTGACGCGGCCCCGTGAGCTGACCCGTGCTCAGCTGCGCGAGCTGGTCTTGGCGTTGGACCGAGCTGGCTTCACCGAAACCAACCTCGCCTCGGCGTGGCGCGAGCTGACCAACCAGGACATCGCCGCGCGCATCGTGGGCTACATCCGCCAGGCAGCTATCGGTGACGCGCTGGTACCCTATGCCGAACGCGTCGAACGGGCTTTGCAGCATTTGCTGGCGCATCCGCCTGCAGGCAAGCCCTGGAGCACACCGCAACGCGACTGGCTCAAGCGCATCGCCGCGCAGACCAAGGCCAATGTGCTGGTGGACCGCTCCGCCATCGACGATCCCGACTTGATCTTCAAGCGCGAAGGCGGAGGCTTCAACCGGCTGGACAAGGTCTTCAACGGCCAACTCCAGCCCGTTCTTGATGCATTCAACGACGCGCTGTGGGCCTTGCCGCCCGAATCTGCCAACCGCTGACCTTGTTCGAACCCCTATCCATGTCCAACCACACTGCTGCACTCGACATCGGCGCCAAGCTCTGGTCGCTGTGCCACGTGCTGCGCGATGACGGCGTCACCTACCACCAATACCTGAGCGAGCTGACCTACCTGCTGTTCCTGAAGATGATGAAGGAGACGGGGCAGGAGAGCCGCCTCAAAATTTGGAAAGCGAAGGACAAGAAGAAGGGTTCACCGAAGGAGGAGCAGGCCGGCACTCGTTGGGATGATCTGCTGGGCGCTTCTGCGCCGGACCGACTCGATCTCTACAAGGAGATGCTGCTGGACTACGGACTGCACGGCCGTGGCGCCGTGCAGGAGATCTACGCCAACGCCAACACCTTCATCACCAAGCCAGCCACGCTGAGCAAGCTGGTGACCGACATCGACATCCTGGACTGGTACAGCGTCGACCGCGACGACCTGGGCGACCTGTACGAAGACCTGCTGGAGCGCAACGCCGGCGAGAAGAAGAGCGGCGCTGGCCAGTACTTCACGCCCCGGCATCTGATCGACAGCATCGTGGCGGTGATGCAGCCCCAGCTGGGCGACGTAATCCAGGACCCGGCCGCCGGCACCTGCGGCTTCCTGATCGCGGCCAACAACTACCTGCGCCAGCACAACGACTTCGACAGCCTCAGCGACGAGGCGCAGCGCAAATACCGCCACCAGACTTTTCACGGCATGGAGCTGGTGCAAGACACGCACCGCCTGGCGCTGATGAACATGCTGCTGCACGGCATCGAAGGCGGCGTGACCTATGGCGACACGCTGAGTGACGACCACAAAGGCCTGCCTCCGGCCACGCTGATCCTCAGCAACCCGCCCTTCGGCACAAAGAAGGGCGGCGGCCTGCCCACGCGCGGCGACCTCACCTTCGAGACCAGCAACAAGCAGTTCGCCTTCCTGCAGCACATCTACCGCGCGCTGAAGCCGGGCGGCCGCGCCGCCGTGGTGCTACCCGACAACGTGCTGTTCGAGAGCAACATCGGCACCGACATCCGGCGCGACCTGATGGACAAGTGCATCCTGCACACCATCCTGCGTCTGCCCACCGGCATCTTTTACGCCCAGGGCGTGAAGACCAACGTGCTGTTCTTCACCCGCGGCGAGGCGGACAAGGGCAACACCAAGGAGGTGTGGGTGTACGACATGCGCGCCAACATGCCTGCGTTCGGCAAGCGCACGCCCTTCACGCGCGACTACTTCCGCACGCCGCCCGACGCCCCGTTCAGCCAGGCGCGCGACAAGTTCGAGGACGTTTTCGGCAGCGACCCGCGCGGTGGGCCGGCTGCGCTCGCGGCACGTCAGGACAGTGGAGAGGAGGGTCGCTGGCGCCGCTTCACGCGCGAGCAGATCGCGCAGCGGGGCGACAACCTGGACATCGCTTGGCTGAAGGACAGCGCCGCATCCACGGCGCAGCAGGAGAGCGAGAACCCGACGCGCGTAGCCGGGCTGGCGCTGCGCGAACTGAATGCCGCTGTGACCGAACTGCGTGCGCTGCTCGATGAATTGGGCGAGGACCCGGATGCGCTGCTGGACAGCCTAGTGACCGACGAGGCCGCTGAGCCCGAAGCTGTCGGAGCACAGCCGTGACGGAAGCAGCTTCGGTTGGGGCCGACGGCACACTAGGCACGGACCTGCCTCCGAGCTGGGCAGTCACGACCCTGGGCACAGTCACCGACTACGGCAAGACCGTGAAGGTCGAGCCGGCGGAAATTCCCGCCGATGCTTGGGTGTTGGAGTTGGAGGACATTGAGAAGGACAGCTCGCGCATCCTGCAGCGGCTAACCCAGTCCCAGCGGCAGTCGCTCAGCACGAAGAACCGCTTCGACGTCGGTGATGTTCTCTACGGCAAGCTGCGGCCGTACCTCAACAAGGTGGTCATCGCCGACACGCCTGGCTTCTGCACCACGGAGATCGTGCCTGTGCACGCCGGCCCAGCGCTCGAACGACGATACCTGTTCCACTGGCTCAAGCATCCCGCTTTTCTGAAGTACGTTGAGGCCACCAGCCATGGCATGAACATGCCGCGCTTGGGAACCGACGCCGGCAGAGCGGCGCCGATGGTCCTAGCGCCGCGGCCCGAACAGACCCGCATCGCCGACCAACTCGACACCCTGCTGGCTCGCATCCAAGCCTGCCAGGACCGCCTGGAGGCCATTCCGGCGTTGCTCAAGCGCTTTCGGCAGGCGGTGCTGGGCGCGGCGACCAGTGGTTCACTGACAGCGGATTGGCGCAAAGACCGTGAAACACCTGCTTGGGTCCCCACCAGCATCGGTGACTTACTCGATGGCAAGCCGAGAAATGGCTACTCGCCAAAGTCTGTTGAGTACGAGACTTCGGTCCGATCCTTGACGCTTTCGGCGACCACCTCCGGACGCTTCCTGTCGCAACACACAAAGTTCATTCCTGAATCGATTCCAGCTGACTCCCACCTCTGGCTGGAGCCAGGAGACATCCTGATTCAGCGAGCCAACACGCTTGAGTACGTCGGCGTGAGTGCAATCTTCGACGGACCGCCCCAGTCCTTCATCTATCCCGACCTGATGATGAAGTGCCGCCCAAACAACCGAGTGGACGGCCGGTTTCTATACTTCCTACTGAGTGCTGAGTCCACGAGACGGTACTTCCGCGATCACGCCACTGGCACGGCCGGCAACATGCCGAAGATCAACCAGCAGACTGTCATGTCAGCGCCGGTTAATCTGCCACCCATGGATGAACAGGTCGAGATCGTCCGGCGGGCGAATCGGCTGCTTCACGCATTGAGCCAGTTGGAGCAACGGCACACGGCCGCGGCGGCATTTACACGCCGGCTCACCCCCTTGACGCTCGCCAAAGCCTTCCGCGGCGAACTCGTTCCGCAAGACCCCAGCGACGAGCCCGCCAGCGAGCTGCTGGCCCGCATCGTCGCCCAACGCGACGCGCCGACAGACACCACCTCGGCCCCCCCACCGCGCCGCGGCCGTCCGCCCCGGGCCCTCAAGGAAACCGCCACCATGACCAAGAGCCGCCAGGACGATGACGTGATGGGCCAGCCCTACCTGGCCGGCCACCTGCGCCGCTTCGGCTCGCCCGCCAGCGCCGAGGCGCTGTTCAAGGTGGCTGAGCTGCCCGTGGCCGACTTCTACAAGCAACTGGCCTGGGAGGTAGACCAGGGTCACGTGAAGGACAACCAGACCTCGCTGGAGCCCGGGCATGCGGCTGGATAAGGTCAGCATCGACGGCTTCAAGAACCTCCGCGGGCTGGAGCTCGACTTCGACGAGCGCCAGCTCACCACGGTGTTGATCGGCCAGAACGGCGCCGGCAAGTCCAACCTCATTGAAGCAATCACCCAGGTCTTCCGCTGGGTAGACCTGCGGCGCAACGAGCCGCGCTTTCGCTACCGGGTGACCTACCGCATCCAGCCTCAGGGCCCGGCGATCCAGAACCCGCCGAGCGTGTGCCTGAGCAACTTCCCCGACGAGCCGGCGATTGGGGTCAACGGGCAGGAGGTGAAGCGCACCGAGTTCGAGAAGCGCAAGGCCGAGTGGTTTCCAGACCTGGTGTTCGGCTACTACTCCGGCGGCAGCCGCCGGCTGGAAGCGCTGTTCGACAGCCACCAGCGGCGCTACTACGACGACATCAAGCTCGAAGACGACGAAGCCAAGGTGGCCAAGGCGCAGGAAGCCCGGCGCCTCTTCTACTGCCGGCCCATCCATGGCGTGCTGGCGCTGATGGCACTGTTCGCGTTTCCGGATGCCAAGGTGACCGCCGAGCTCGCTGGCCGTTTGGGCATCACCGGCTTTCATTCGCTGCTGGCTCTGTTCCGAGAACCCTGGTTCGCCAAAGGCCGCAAGACCAGCGCCGAAGAGCTGTGGGGCGCAGGAGGACCCGCCGGCCGCGCTGCACGCCGCTTCAAGGAGTTGGCCTTTCACCCGTTTGCGCTCGAAGGCAATGCGGTCGATGACTACCGCGACAAGAAGCAGGTGGAGCCACAGTTCGCTGCCTTCCTGCCATCGCTGGTGCGGCTGCAGCAACTAGCGCAGCAGTTCAGGAACGAGCGCGAGATGTTCTACGCCCTGGAGGCGATGGACATCTCCGACCTGGTGCGCGAGATACAGGTCTGGGTGAAGCGCAGCAACGACACCAGCGGCGACGTAGGCTTTGCCGACCTCTCCGACGGTGAGCGGCAGTTGCTGATGGTGCTGGGCCTGATCCGCGTCTCACGCGGCAAGCGAGCGCTCTTCCTGCTGGACGAACCCGACACGCACCTCAACCCGCACTGGCAGCACAGCTACCTGAAGCTGATCGAGGACTGGACTGGCATCGCGGCCGAGAAGGAGCACTGCCACATCGTGCTGACCTCGCACAACCCGCTCACGATTTCAGCGCTCTCGCGGGACGAGGTACGGGTGATCGCGCAGACCGACGATGGCCGCGTGACCGCATCCGCGCCATATGCCGACCCGCGTGGCATGGGCTTCACGGCCACGCTGACCGAGATCTTCGGCCTGGCGACGAGCCTGGACGTCGAAACCCAGCGCCTGGTGGACGAGCGCAACGAGCTGGTGCAGTTGGCCGAACGCGGCGACGCGCAGCAGCGTCGGCTCATTTCGCTGAATGAACAGCTGGCCCGACTCGGCTTCCTGAATGAAGACCGGGAGCCGCTCTACCAAGACTTCCTGCGCGCCTGGCATGACCTGCGCTACGCAGATCGGCCGCCCCTGGCACCCGCAGACGTGGAGGCACGACAGCGCGCGATGAAGGAGCTAATCAAGCAGCTGATGACTTCGGAGGCCAAGCAGTGATCTACGTCCGGCGAGATCCGAACCACATACCGGAGCGGGTGCTGCGTGTCGCCGAACGCGCACAGGCCCAGCTGGAGGCGCTTGCGCCGGAGAACCGCGCCGCGTTCATCGAGAAGAAGTCTCATGTGTGGCGCGGGTTCGCTCGCTACCTGGCCAAGATGTCGTACGGCAAGTGCTGGTACTCGGAGAGCGACTGCGTTCAGTCGTTCAAGGACGTGGACCACTACCGACCGAAGAAGCAGGCCAAGCGCAGCGACACCGAGAGTGACGACGGCTACCCGTGGCTCGCGTTTTCGTGGGACAACTTCAGGCTTGCGGCTCAGCGGTCGAATCAGATCAACCGCGATGACGAGACCGATGAATCGGTCGGCAAAGGCGCATGGTTCCCGCTGATGCAGGGCAGCAAGCTGGCGACGTGGGATGACCGCTGCATCGCCGACGAACGCCCGGCGCTATTGGATCCGGCCAGGGTGACCGACGTCAGACTCATCGAGGTCACCGCCACCGGGAGGATGGGGCCAACCAGGCTCTGCCTGGGCGAGTACGAACGAACACGCGTCAGCACGACAGTCAAGCTCCTCGGTCTGGACCTGCCCGGCCTTGTGTCGGCACGCCAGCGCACCATGCGGCTGGTGCAGGATCTGGTGGATCAGGTTGAGAAAGCGCTCGTCGCTGCCGACTCAGGCGCGGAGGCTGCGGCCTTTGTGGCAAATCACATGCCCATCGGCGGCCAGTTGAATCTGCTGCAACGCCTGACCGAACCGAGCCAACCGTATGCCGCTGCGGCACGGGCGCAACTGCGCTTTCTGGGCTACGCCGAGCTTTGTGCTCCGGTCGAACAGTTGGGGGCCGCTGCATGAGTGACATCAAGCTCTTCAGGCTGCAAGTCGGCAAAGCCATCGAACTCCAGGGAGACGCCTCCGACCTGGAGAAGCCGCTTCAGACGCTGATCGAGGCCAACCTCGACACCCTGCTTGGCATCCGCTTCCTGGCCACCGAGTACTCAACAGGAAAGACGCACGCGGGCCGCATCGACTCACTGGGCCTGGACGAGAACAACTGCCCCGTCATCCTGGAATACAAGCGCTCGATGGGCGAGAACGTCATCAACCAGGGTCTGTTCTACCTGGACTGGCTTATGGACCACCAGGCCGAGTTCAAGCTGCTGGTGATGGACCAACTCGGCAAGCCTGCGGCCGATGCCATCGATTGGACCGCGCCGCGGCTGGTGTGCATTGCGGCCGACTTCACCAAGTACGACGGGCATGCCGTTCAACAGATCAACCGCAACATCGAGTTGATCCGCTACCGGCGCTTCGGCGACGAGTTGCTGCTCCTGGAACTGGCCAATGCAGCCAGTGCCAATGCGGGCAAGGCGTCAAGCGCCAAGGCGGCGAAACCGGCCAAGACGGCGGCTGCGCCAACGGCAGAGCCCACCGGCGCCAAAAGTGCTGGCGGCGACCGTTCCTATGCCGACTGGCTACCGCTGCTGCCGCCACACCTCAGCGAACTGGTGGCATCGCTGGAGGGGCACGTCCTATCGCTGGGCGACGACGTGCAGCGCAAGGAGCTCAAGCTCTACGTGGCCTTCAAGCGCCTGAAGAACTTCGCCACCGTGGTGCCGCAGAAGAACCGCCTGCTGCTCTACCTGCACCTGGACCCCGCGAAGGTGGTGCCGATGCCGCCGAATGGTCAGGATGTCAGCCAGAAGGGGCACTGGGGCACGGGTGACCTGGAGCTGTCGCTGTCGTCGCAGGCTGATCTGGATGCCGCGAAGCCGCTGATCCTGATGGCCTATGAGGGGCGTGCACCGGCGCCCGCCTTGGGGCTCTAATGTCGAGCGAGCACACTTAGACCAGTTGCCGCGAATGCCCGAGATACAAATGCCTGAGAGTGCCCCATGTTGACCTCATTCAGTTTGCGAGACTTCAAGAGCTTCAGAGAGGCCAGTTTGCCGCTGGGGCCGCTGACGGTCCTGATTGGGGCCAATGCGGCCGGCAAGAGCAATGCAATCGAGGCACTTCGGCTGCTTTCCTGGCTCGCCCAGGGACAGAAGCTCACGTCCATTCAGTACGCAGTCAACAGCGCGGATCGAGTGGTGCGAGGGCGCGTTGAAGACCTCTGCCACCGGGGCGTGATGAAGTTCAGTCTGGGCTGCAGGACCGACGATCGCCACTGGAACCGATTGGAGATGCAGCTGACCGTTCGCGACGGCGAGCTTCACATCACCGGTGAACAGGTCGATGAGATCGCCGAGAACCTTCCCCTGTACATGATGGACCGACCGTCGCAGGGCCTGAGTACCGATGCGGGTGTGGCCTACAACAACTTCGCGCGGGGCGGGAACAAGCCGCACGTCACGGTCAGCGACCAGATGGCGGTGTTCGTCCAGTTCGAAAGCGCAGTCCGTTTCGAGGCGGGCCATAAGAAGGCGCAGGAGACGATTCCGGCGGTGGCCAAGCGGCTCCAGACCACGCTGTCGAACATTCTTTTTCTCGACCCCGCTCCGGCGCGGATGCGCGAGTACAGCTTCACCAACGACAAGCGCCTGCTGGGCGACGGGACCAACCTGTCAAGCGTTTTGCACCGACTTTGGGGTCCTGACGGTGAGTCGGACAAAGAGCCCTTCGCCGGCCAGCGCCAGGCCATCCTCGACTTCATCCAAAGCCTGCCAGAACAGGACATCTCGGGCCTGAGCTTCCTCGATGGCCCGCGCGGCGAGGTGATGGTCCAGTTGCAGGAGACTTTCGGCGGCACCCCTCGGGTTTATGACGCGTCGCTGCTCTCCGACGGCACGTTGCGCGTTCTGGCCATCGCAGCCGCCATGCTCTCCGCGCCAGAAGGGAGCCTTGTCGTCATTGAAGAGATCGACAACGGCGTGCATCCAAGCCGCGCCAGGCACCTCCTCGACAGCATCCGCAGCGTCGCCGAGCGACGCAAGCTGCGCGTGCTGTTGTCCACGCACAACCCCGCCATGCTGGATGCCCTGCCCGACGCCGCAGTACCTGACGTCGTCTTCTGCTACCGCGATCCGGCCAGCGGGGCGAGCAAGCTGATTCGGATGAACGCGATTCCTGATGTGCCCGAACTGCTCGTGCAAGGCCCACTCGGCCACCTGATGACATCTGGCGCACTGGAACGATTCGTCAAGACCCACAAAGGGCCGGACGCGCGCAAGCAGCAGGCAAAGGCATGGCTCGAATCGCTGAAGGCGGCAAAGCCGAGTGTTGGCGAATGAGCGGAATCGTCATCGTCGACACCTCGGTGCTGCTGAACATCCTCGATGTTCCGGGGCGCAACGAGAGCCGGGGCGAGGTGCTGGCTGAGCTTGAGAAGCTGATCGAGGCCAGCAATCACCTGTTCATCCCGATGGCTGCCATCGTCGAGGTCGGGAATCACATCGCCCAGCTTGGCGACGGTGCTCAGCGCAGGGCCGCGGCGGAGCGCTTCATTGCCGAAGTGAGGAAAGCCCTTGCAGATGAGGCGCCGTGGAAGCCGATCAACTTCCCCTCCAACCAGGAGGTACTGAGTTGGCTCGATGCGTTCCCAGACGCAGCCATGCAGGGCTTGGGCATGGGCGACCTCTCCATCAAGAAGGAGTGGGAAGACCTGTGCGCGAGGTACCGGATGAGTCGCGTTCGGGTCTGGACTCTCGACGACGACCTGGCCGGGCTCGACCGTGCCGTGCTCGCGCGCCGCCGGGTGACCTAGACTCTGCAAAGGCGCCCGTCGCGGGCTGACAACATCCACTCCAGCCCGCAATTCCTGTGTACCCACACGTGTACCCGCCAGCGACCTCGAACCGGCAAACCCAGCATCCATGCGGCTTCCCGGCCGATCTCCCTGAGCAGGTGCAGAACATCGAGTGAGGCTTCGGGGCAGCTGCCCTGCGTGCTTGCCGCATGCGGCTTGCCCGATCGCTCACCGCTCCAGCAGCCTGGCGTACTCCCGACTCACGACCGAGTAGCACTCGCAGCTGCGGCGCTCGAGCCCGGGCCGGTCGAGCACCCGGATGCGCCCGCGGGCGTATCGGATCAGCCCGGCCGCCTGCAGCTTCAGCGCCGCCTCGGTGACGCCCTCGCGGCGCACGCCGAGCATGCCGGCGATGTGCTCCTGCGTCGTCGCCAGCTCGTCGCCGCGGATCCGGTCCAGACGCAGCAGCAGCCAGCGGCACAGCTGCTGGTCGAGCGCGTGATGGCGGTTGCAGACCGCCGTCTGCGCGATCTGGGTGATCAGCGCCTGCGTGTATCGCAGCAACAGGTGCATCACCTCGGGCGAGCGGTCGAACTCCTGCTTCACGAAGCCGGCGTGCACGCGGCAGGCCTGGCCGGCGATCTGAACGACGCCTCGGCTCGGCGTCGATTCGCCGCCCATGAAGAGCGCGATGCCGACCAGCCCTTCCCGCCCGACGACCGCGATCTCGGCGGACGAGCCGTCCTCGAGGACGTGCAGCAGCGAGACGATCGCCGTGGTCGGGAAGTAGACGTGGCCCATCGGCACGCCCGACTCGTACAGTACGCGCCCTGACGGCAACGCCACGGGCTCGAGCCGCGATGCCCAGCGTTGCCAGACGTCCTCGCCGAGGCTGGCCAGCAGCCCGTTCGCGCGGGGCGAGATCGTCGAATTCATCCGGGTGCCGTCGGCGTGTCTGGTGGGGGCACCGCAGCGGTCGGGCACCCAGCGCAGAGGACTGTAGTCCATGGGCCCTTGGGGCGACTGTGGCGCCAGGGTGCCTGCGGGCCTCGGAGAACCCAAGCCCGAGCGCGTGGCGGGCGCAACGGCGAGCGGTGTGCCAACCGGACGCCAAGGTGCGCCGGCGAACAGACAGGCAGTTCCTGTCGGGGCATCATGTGGGTTTGGTGGTCCGGCCTTCACAGTCCCTTGGGGAGGTCGTGCCCGCTCGACCCAGGAACCCGATGTCTCGTCCGCGCCCGCTTTCCCCCGAATCTGCCGCATCGGCGGCGGCCCGGGGCATCAGCCTGTACCGCAGCCAGATGCTCGCCTACAACCTGCCAGGCGCCATGGCAGCGATCCTGGCGGCGCGGCTGGGCGATGTCCCCGGTGAACACCTGGACGGTTACCTGCGCCTGCGCTGGCTGCGCTGGGAGTGCGGCCGTCTGAGGCTGACTCCCGCCGGCTCTCGGGTGTGCGCCGCTGCCGCATGAGCCCAGGCGACCAGCACGACGCGCGCGGCATGCTGATGGCCGTGACCCGGGTGCAGACGTTGCTCGGGTCGAGGGCATTGTCGTCCGCCACGGGGTTCTACTTCCAGCGCGACAGCCGGCTGTTCCTGGTCACGAGCCGCCACGTGTTCTTCGATGGTCCCAGCGGCCACGCGCCGGACCAGGTCGAGCTTACCTGCCACACCCATCCCACGGACCTGACGCGGGTGCAGCCTGCCGTGCTGCCGCTGTACGCGGATGGCCGCGCGGCCTGGCAGCAGGCTCAGGACAGCGGCGGCGACATCGACGTCGCCGCGCTCGAGATCCGGCCGTCCCACCTGCCGCAGCCCAGCGCGATGCGCGCGTTCGGTCCGGAGGATCTGGCCAGCGGCAAGTCGACCTGGGACGTCGGGGACAGCCTCGCGATCCCGGGCTTCCCGCTGGGATTCCACGACACGGTGCACCACCTTCCCGTGGTGCGCACGGCCGCGGTCGCCTCGGCCTACGGCGTGCGATTTCAGGGGCGGGGCTACTTCCTCACCGACGGCCGCACGCACCGCGGCAGCAGCGGCGCCCCGGTGCTGCTGCACGAGACCGTTCCTGGCGGCGGCCGCCGCTGGCGGCTGCTGGGCGTGCACTCGAGCCGCATGGACATGAGCGGCCGGGACGCAGCGCTGGACGAGTCGCTCGGGCTGAACTGCGCCTGGTACGCGGACGTGCTGATGACGCTGACCCAGGCCGCAGCGCGTCTGCCGTCATGAATCCCGTCCGGGACCGCACAGCGCTTGGCGGGCACTGCGCGACCGCCGCGCGAGCCCTTGCGCGACAGTGGCCCGGTGCTATGCGCCGGTGATCGGACCTGCGGCGTCGGGCCCGACGGACCCGGGCGCCGGACCGGCCGCCTGCTGAGAAGTGGTGGCTTGCAGCGACTCGCCACGCTCCGGGTCGTCGCCCCGGCATGCCGCGGGCTCCGGGTCGACCATCCAGCACTCCAGGCGACCGCCCTGGCGCGCACGCTTGCTCACCGCATCTTCCTCCATCCGGTAGACAGGGCCGCACCGTCGGCCACTTTCGCCTTCGGCTACTTTCGCACGCGGCAGCGCTGGAGTCCGTGCCCCAGCGCACGGAAGCCTGTCACCCGATCGCTGGTGCGGGCCATTCCCGGCCGCGCCCGCGCCCTCACGTGACGGGAGCGGGGTTGAACAGCACGAGCTGGTTGTGCAGTCCCCAGCGCTCGGCCCAGGTGCGGCGCCCGCTGGCCACCTCCAGCAGCAGCCGGAACAGTGCCCATCCGGTCTCCTCCACCGTGGCCTCGCCGCTGGCGATGCGGCCGGCGTCCAGGTCCATCAGGTCGTGCCAGCGCCGCGCCAGCTCGGTGCGCGTGGCCACCTTGATCACCGGGCAGGCCGCGAGCCCGTAGGGCGTGCCGCGACCGGTCGTGAACACGTGCAGGTTCATCCCGGCGGCCAGCTGCAGCGTGCCGCAGACGAAGTCGCTGGCCGGCGTGGCCGCGTACAGCAGCCCGCGGACCGTGGCGCGATCGCCCGGAGGCACAACGCCGGAGATCGGCGCGCTGCCCGACTTGACGATCGAGCCCATCGCCTTCTCGACGATGTTGGACAACCCGCCGGCCTTGTTGCCCGGGGTGGTGTTGGCGCTGCGGTCCACGCCGCCGCGCCGCAGGTAGTCGTCGTACCAGGCCATCTCGCGCAGCATCGCCTGGGCCACCTCGGGGCTGGCGGCGCGTGCGGCGAGCTGCGCGATGCCGTCGCGCACCTCGGTGGTCTCGGAGAACATCACCGTCGCGCCGGCGCGCACCAGCAGGTCGGCGCAGGCCCCGACCGCCGGGTTGGCGGTGACGCCGGACAGCGCGTCGCTGCCCCCGCACTGCACACCGACGACCAGTTCACTGGCGGGCACCGTCTCGCGGCGGCGGGCGTCCAGGCGCTCGAGGTGGACGCGCGCGCGCTCGACGATGCGGTCGACCATGGAGCCGAACCCCACGTGGGCGGGGTCCTGCAGGCAGACCACGTCGGGCGCGTCCTCCCCGGCAGCCAGAGCGATGCTGCCGGGCGGCAGCAGCCTTGCCGGCTGCAGCTTCTCGCAACCCAGGCTCACCACCAGCAGCTCGCCGCCGAAGTTGGGGTTGCGTGCCAGGTTGCGCAGCGTGCGTATCGGGATCTCGGCACCGGGGGCGTCGATGGCCACGCCGCAGCCGTAGGCGTGCTCGAGAGCGACGACGCCGTCGACGTTCGGAAAGCGCGGCAGCACCTCGCTGCGGATGCGCGCAGCCGCCACCTCCACGACGCCGGCCACGCACTGCACCGTCTGCGTGATGGCGAGCAGGTTGCGCGTGCCGACGCTGCCGTCGGCGTTGCGGTAGCCCTCGAAGGTATGGCCCTCCAGCGCGGGCAGCGCCGGCGCACGCGCGGTGGCCAGGGGCAGGCCGTCCAGCACGGGCGCGGGCGGCGGCTCGAGCAGCCGCTCGTGCACCCAGCGGCCCGCCGCGACGGCCGCGCGCGCACGGCCGATCGCCACGCCGTAGCGCAGCACCGGCGCGCCGGCCGCAATGTCGACCAGCGCCACCTTGTGCGCCTGCGGCACCGCCTCGAGCAGGACCGGGCCGCCCGGCAGTGCCGTGCCCGCCGGCAGCCCGCCGTCGTTGGCCACGACGGCCACGTTGTCGTCGGCGTGCATGCGCACCATGACCGGGTTGCGCGAGGCGTCGGGAGGGGCATCCATCGTCGTGACCTCCAGGTAGCCAGGGCGGGCGCTTGCGGCACCGAGACCGCGCCCGCACGGCGCAAACGGAAATGCTCGCCCGGGCCCGGTCTGCGCGATCGTAGGCCAGGACGGCCGCCCACGCCCCTTCCTGCGCTTGCTGCCGCTCCCGGCGCTCCGGCGGCTCCGGCCGCGGCCGACGCTCCCCCGCCCTGGGACGCCTGCCCAGGACCGAGGAGGCCTGCCGCCGCACCGGCGCCGGGCAGGCCCGCGTTCCCGTGGACAATCGCCCGATGGAGACCCCGGGCAACCTGTTCTGCGTGGCCGCGCCCAGCGGCGCCGGCAAGTCCAGCCTCGTCAAGGCCCTGCTCGAACTCGACTCGCACCTGATGGTGTCGGTCTCGCACACGACCCGCGCGCCCCGCGGCCAGGAGCTGCACGGCCGCGAGTACTGGTTCGTCGACGAGGCCGAGTTCCGCGCGATGATCGAGCGCGGCGAGTTCTTCGAGTGGGCACACGTCCACGGCCACCTGTACGGCACGTCGCGCAAGGCCATCGAGGCCCGGCTCGCCCAGGGGGAGGACGTGGTGCTGGAGATCGACTGGCAGGGCGCGCTGCAGATCAAGCAGCTGTTCGGCCACGCGGTGCTGATCTTCGTGCTGCCCCCGTCCTGGGACGAGCTGGAGCAGCGCCTGCGGCGCCGCGGCGAGGACGGTCCGGCGGTCATCACCACGCGCATGGCCAACGCGCGTGCCGAGGTCGCGCAGGCGCGCCACTTCGACTACGTGATCGTCAACAGCCTGTTCGAGACCGCGCTGTTCGACCTGAAGACGGTGGTGCACTCGCAGCGCCTGAAGTACGCCGCCCAGCGCCGCGCCCGCTCGCAGGTGTTCAGCGCCCTGGGGTTGGACTGACGCGCGGCGGTATACTTGGCGGCTTCGCCCAGGACGAACATCCGGACACGCCGGACACCCCAATGGCCCGCATCACCGTCGAAGACTGCCTGTCCAAGATTCCCAACCGGTTCCAGCTCGTGCTGGCAGCAACCTACCGTGCGCGGATGCTGAGCCAGGGCCACTCGCCCAAGGTCGAGACGCGCAACAAGCCCGGCGTGACCGCGCTGCGCGAGGTGGCCGCCGGAGAGGTGGGCCTCGAGATGCTGCGCAAGGTGCCGGTCTGAGTCCGCGCGTGCGAGCGGCGGCATAGCAGCCGCACCGCTGGCCGCCGTCCCTCCCGATCCCGCCCGCGGGCGCCCTCCCTCACAGGGAGCGGCGCCCGCGGCGCTTTGGGGCCGGCCGCTGCGCGGCGGCAGCGCCCGCCACGTTTCTCGCAGTGCCGGCGGGGTCGGCGGCGGCAGCGATGCCGGCGGCGGCTTCCGCGCTAAGCTACGGCTCGTGAGTCTGCGCTCCCTCGCTGCCGAGCTGCTCCCTGCCGCGCTGCAGGGGCTGCAGCGCGGCGCGCCGATCGCCTCGTCCGGGCCGGCGGTGGAGGCGTCGTCGTTCCAGGCGCTGGCCGACAAGCTGGTCTACCTCGGCAAGGCGGACGTGCGACAGGTGCGCGAGGCCTACCGCTTCGCGGACGAGGCGCACCTGGGTCAGTTCCGCGCCGACGGCCAGCCCTACATCACCCACCCGCTGGCCGTGGCCGGCATGGTGGCCGACTGGAAGCTCGACGCGCAGGCCGTGATGGCCGCGCTGATGCACGACACGATCGAGGACCGGGGCGTCACGAAGACCGAGCTGATCGAGAAGTTCGGCGCCCCGACCGCCGAACTCGTCGACGGGCTGACCAAGCTCGACAAGCTGCGCTTCAGCACCCGCGAGCAGGGGCAGGCGGAGAGCTTCCGCAAGATGCTGCTGGCGATGGCGCGCGACGTGCGCATCATCCTGGTGAAGCTGGCCGACCGGCTGCACAACATGCGCACGCTGCGCGCGCTGGCGCCGTCCAAGCGCCAGCGCATCGCGCGCGAGACGCTCGACATCTACGCGCCGATCGCCCACCGGCTCGGCCTGAACCAGACCTACCGCGAACTGCAGGAGCTCGCCTTCGAGCTGCTGCACCCGTGGCGCCACGCCGCGCTGTCCAAGGCGGTGACCCGTGCGCGCGGCACCCGGCGCGACATCGTCGACCGCGTGCGCACCGACGTCGAGCGGGCCTTCGCGCAGCAGAAGCTCAAGGTCCAGGTCAGCGGCCGCGAGAAGACCGTCTACAGCATCTACCGCAAGATGCGCGAGAAGCACGCCGGCTTCGCGCAGGTCAGCGACATCTTCGGCTTCCGGATCGTCGTGCCGACGCTCATCGACTGCTACGTCGCGCTCGGCGTCCTGCACCAGCTGTACAAGCCGGTGCCCGGCCGCTTCAAGGACTACATCGCGATCCCCAAGGCCAACGGCTACCAGAGTCTGCACACCACGCTCGTCAGCCCGCTGGGCACCGCGGTGGAATTCCAGGTCCGCACCGATGCGATGCACGCGGTGGCCGAGAAGGGCATCGCCGCGCACTGGCTGTACAAGGGTGGCGGCGACAAGTCGGCAGCGGCCGCCGCCGACGCGCAGCGTCTGTCGTCGATCTGGCTGCAGAGCCTGCTCGACATCCAGGACGAGACCCGCGACTCGGCCGAGTTCCTCGAGCACGTCAAGATCGACCTCCACCCCGACGCGGTCTACGTCTTCACGCCCAAGAGCAAGATCCTCGCGCTGCCGCGCGGGGCCACGGCGGTCGACTTCGCCTACGCGATCCACTCCGACGTCGGCCAGCACATGGTGGCCGCCCGCGTCAACGGCGAGCCGGTGGCCCCGCGCACCGAGCTCAGCAGCGGCGACCTGGTCGAGATCATCACCGCCCCCGGGGCGCGCCCCAACCCGGCCTGGCTGGCGATCGTGCGCACCGGCCGCGCCCGCAGCAAGATCCGGCACTACCTGAAGAGCATGGAGGCGGAGGAGTCGCGGGCGCTCGGCGAGAAGATGCTCGCGCAGGCGCTGCGTGCCGAGGGCCTGAAGGTGCCCTCCCCCGACCCGACCGATGCCGACGCCGCGGCGCTTTGGCAGCAGATCACGCGCTGGAGCGGCAACCGCAGCCGCGGCGAGCTGCTGGTGGACATCGGCCTCGGCCGCAAGATCGCCACCATCGTGGCCAAGCGGCTGGCGCAGATGATGGGCGAGCGCGGCATCCGGGCCGACCCGCTGACGCTCACCCTCGGCCGCTACGGCGGCGGCGACGATCAGGCGCCAGTGCAGGGCGTGGTCTTCGTCGACGGCAGCGAGGGCGCCTCGGTGCAGTTCGCGCCGTGCTGCCGCCCGATCCCGGGCGACCCGATCAGCGGCTACCTGGGGCGCGGCGAGGGGCTGGTCGTGCACACGTCGGACTGCCCGGCCGGCCGGCGCCTGTTCGAGCGCGACAGCGAGCGCTGGATGCAGGTCGAGTGGGCCGAGGAGCTCGCGCGCTCCTTCGAGACCTCGCTGCACGTGCTGGTGCGCAACGGCAAGGGTGTGCTCGCCCAGGTGGCCTCGGCCATCAGCAGCGCCGAGGCCGACATCACCCACCTCGACATGGACAACGGCGCCGGCGAGAGCGTCGAACTGCGGCTGTTGCTGAGCGTGCGCGACCGAGTCCACCTGGCCGAGGTGCTGCGCACGCTGCGCCGGGTGCCGGTGGTGATGCGGGTGTCTCGCTACCGTGCCGGCTGACGGCACGGGCCTCTCGCGCGGCGGCGCCTGCGCCTAGCCCGGGGCCCCTGGTCCGGGGTACCACACGGCCAAGACCTCGACCACCTCGACGCCGCCCGGCGTCGGCACCTGCACCTCGTCACCGGTGCGCGCCTTGATCAGCGCCCGCGCCACCGGCGCCACCCAGCTCACCTCGCCCGCCAGCGCGTCGGCCTCGTCGATGCCCTTGATCGTGATCGTGCGCTGCTCGCCGCGCGCGGTGGCGTAGGTGACGGTGGCGCCGAAGAAGACCTGGTCCCGGCCATGGTGAGCGGAGGGGTCGGCGACCTCGGCGATGTCCAGCCGCCGCGTCAGGAAGCGGATGCGGCGGTCGATCTCGCGCAGCCGCTTCTTGCCGTAGAGGTAGTCGCCGTTCTCCGAGCGGTCGCCGTTGCTCGCCGCCCAAGACACGACCTCGACCATCCGCGGTCGCTCCACGTCGAGCAGCCGCAGCAGTTCCTCGCGCAGCCGGCGGTAGCCCTGGGGCGTGATGTAGTTTCGCGCACCGGCAGGCAGCGGTGGCAGGGCTGGGGAATCGTCCTCGTCGACGGCATCGTCGCCGTCGCCCTCCCGCACGAACGCCTTGTTCACGGACGCACCGTCTGGAACGTCGTGATGCCCGGCACGCCGGTTCGCGCCGCCCCCCCACCTGCGGGGGGGCGAGGCTCGATGCGTTGCGGCACTCCAGGCCTGCGGCCCGGGTCGCTCGGGCCGCCGACGAGGTGCTGCAGGGAACTCATGGGCATGCGAGGGCGCACCAGGCGCGGCTGGGATGGGAGTCAGGAGCCTCCGCACCAAGGCGTTGGCACCAAGTCGTAACAGCGGATTGTCTCCGCGCGGTGGCGAGTGCGATCATCATGTTGAGGAGATTGTCCTGAAGGTCGGACCGGCGCGGGCCGATGGCCGATCAAGGTGTTCCCGGTCCGCTGTTCGCCGCCCATGCCCTCCCCAATCCCCGACCACGCCAGCAACGGCACGGTGCCAGACCCAGCCACGCCTCCATCCAGCGGCTGGCGCAAGACAAGCCCGCGCCGGCTGCTCGCCGTGCTCGGCGCGCTCGGCATGGTGATGGTGGCCACGCCGCTGGCCGAGGTGCTGCGGCGCCAGTCCGAGGACTTGGCGCGCCTGCAGGACGCGACGCAGCGCATCGTGCCGCTGCAGGCCAACGTGGGAGTGCAGCGCGCGCTGCTCGATCACCAGTTCCTGGCCTCGGCGACGCTCGGTGGACAGCCCGAACGCGAGGCCGAGCGGCAGACGCAGCAGGCCGTCGTCGGCGTGCGCATCGACACGTTGCACCTGGCATTGACACAGGCTCACGAGCCTGAGGCGATGGGCGAGCATGATGCCCTGCGCGAGGACTGGCGCGTGCTGGCGTCGCGGCTCGAGGCGCGCCGCATCGACGCTGACACCAGCCAGCGCAGCCATCGGCTGCTGATCGACCAGTCGATCCAGATCGGCGACCTGCTCGTCGGGTGGCCGGGGCAGTCGACGGTCACCGGGGAGGCCGGCGGCAGCGCCGACTTGCGACGGCGGGCCGCAGCAACCAGCCGCCTCGCCTGGCAGGCGCTGCCCCGGCTGGAACACGCCATCGCCGGGATGGGGACCGACGGGCCCGCCCCTGGCGAGCTGCTCGCCGTCCTCCGTTCGTCATGGCGGCAGGTGCAGCGGCTGGCGGCTGCCGGGCAGGATCCGGCCGCGCCTGAACTCGAACGTGCGCTTCGGCCCTGGCTGGCCGAAGTGCCTGGGCAGCACGAGGCGGCACCTGCCGCCGATCTGGGCGCGCTGGCGCCGGCACGGCAGGCCGTTCGCGCCTGGGCGGACCGAGCCCAGCAGGCCGCCGCGGTCGAGCGCGCCCGCGCCGCCGCGCAGGCCGAGGCGACCCTCAGCCTCACGACCGCCGGCGCGGCGCTCGGGCTGCTGGCGTACGTGCTGCTGGCCTGGGCCGTGGCGCGCAGGCTGCGCCGCATCGACCCCGGCGGCTTCCCGCCCGCGCCGCAGGCCGAGGGCGCCGAGGGTGCCCCTGCGGACGCAAGCACTCCGCGCAGCGAGGCCGCGCGGCTGCTCGGGCGCCTGCGCGACGCGCAGGCCGGCGGATGGTCCGGCACTCACCGCGGACGGCGGAGAGGCTCGGCGTCGCCGCAGGACACCGACCGCTGATCGCGGCGGCCGCGTCCGCGGGCTGCGAGCCCAGGCCTGCAGCCGTCAGGCTGGTGCCGATGCGGCCGCCAGCCGCTCGCGGATCCAGCGGTCGATCTCCGGGCCCGTCAGCGGCCGGCCGTACAGCCAGCCCTGGCCGAGGTCGCAGTCCAGCGAGCGCATCAGGGCTGCCTGGCCGTCGGTCTCGATACCCTCGGCAACCGTGACCATGCCGAGGGTCCGGGCCACGCGGATCGTGGCCTCGATCAGCACACGGTGGTACTCCACGGTCTCGGCGTGGACGACGAAGCTGCGGTCGATCTTCACCGTGTCCACTGGCAGCTGGTGCAGGCAGGCGAGCGACGAGTAGCCCGTGCCGAAGTCGTCCAGCGCCAGCCGCAGGCCCCGCGCCTTGAACTCGCGCAGCGTGGACTGAACCCGCTCGTCCTGTGCCGCAAGGCTCTCGGTCACCTCGAGCAGCAGCGCGGAGGGCGGCATGGCGGCGCTGTCCAGCGCCCTCGTCACGTCGTCGACCAGGCCGGGCCGGTCGAGCTGAGCCCGCGACAGGTTCACCGAGAGCAACGCGGGTGCATCGGGCCCCAGAGAGCGGCGCCAGTCTGCGAACTGGGCGCACGCGAGATCGAGCACCCGGCGGCCCACGTCGTCGATCAGGCCGCATTCCTCGGCCACGCCGATGAAGGCGGCAGGCGCCAGCAGCCCGCGCTCGGGATGCTGCCAGCGCACCAGAGCCTCGACCCCCTGCATGCGCTGGCTGGCCAGATCCACCAGCGGCTGGTAGACGACGAAGAGCTCGTCGTTGCGCAGAGCCCGGCGCAGGTCCTGCTCGACGGCCAGCGTCTGCGCCAGCCGGTCGTGCATCGCCGGCTCGAACAGCACCCAGCGGCCGCGACCGCTGCGCTTCGCATGGTACATCGCGGTGTCGGCACAGCGCAGCAGGTCCTCGGCGTCGGCAGCACCGTCGCAGCAGAGCACGGCGCCGATGCTCGCGCCGCCCCGCACCGGATGGTCGAGCACGGTGCAGGGCTCCGACAGTTCGCCGAGCAGGCGCCCGGTCACCGCGGCCAGTACATCGGCATCTCGCACGCCGTCCAGCACGACGACGAACTCGTCACCACCCATTCGTGCCGCGAGGTCCTGCGTGGCCAGCAGGCGGGCCAGCCCATCGCCGGGTCGCAGCGCATGCCGCAGCCGCAGGGCGACCTGGCGCAGCAGTTCGTCGCCTGCGGCGTGGCCGAGGCTGTCGTTGACGTGCTTGAAGCGGTCGAAGTCGATGAACAACACCGCGAAGCCGTAGCCGGGGTGCCGCCCGGCGTGGGCGATCGCGTGGCGCACCCGCTCGAGGGCGACCGCGCGGTTGGGCAGGCCGGTCAGGCCGTCGGTGCGGGCGCTGGCATGCAGGCGGTCCTGCAGCCGACGGTGCTCGGTGACGTCGCCCAGGCAAGTGACGACGCCGTTGCGGTTGCCGTTCACGTCGCGCAGCGGCTCGGTGTTGACGAGCAGCCAGCGCAAGCCCCCTTCGGCCAGCCGGACGCCGATCGCCTCCCCGCGGCGCGGCTGTCCGTCGGCCAGGGTCTGCATCGCCGGGTGCTGATCGGCCGGCAGGTCGCTGCCGTCTTCGCGCAGCGCGTGCCATGACGGCGGGCCGCGGCCGTCGCGCTCGAGCATCCCGTCGCGATCCACGCCGAGCAGCTGCTCGGCCACCCGGTTGGCATCGACCACGCTGCCCGCCTCGTCCTGCACCACGACCCCGACCGGCAGCGCCTCCCACAGCACCTGCAGCTTGCGCTGCTCGGCCATGCGCTGGGTCACATCGGTGCCGACGGAAACGAAGCCCACCGTCACGCCGTGCCGGTCCAGGCGCGGCTGCACGTCGATGTCGAGCCACAGCGAGCGCCCATCGCGCCGGCGGCACAGGAGCTCGACCCGCGCTGCACGGCCGTCGGCCCGTGCCGCCTCCAGGCGTGAGCGGGCTTGCGGATCGGCGTGCGGGTGCTGCAGCAGGTCCCACGTCATCGCGCCGCGCGCCTCGCCCAGCGACCAGCCGGTCAGCCGCGTGAAGGACTCGTTTGCCCACTCGATCCGGTCCTGAGCATCGGTGAGGAGCACGAGCGCGGACGTGCGCGAGGCCACGTGGGCCAGCTGCTCGAGCTCGAGGGACTGCACGCCCAGCAGGTCGATCTGCCGCCGCACGAGCCGCGCGGTCGGCTCGACGATGGCCACCGCCAGCACGAGCAGCAGCGCAAGCACGGCCACGCCCTGCAGCTGCAGCTGCCGCGCTGCCTCGTCGACGCGGCGCTCGGCGTCCTCGTGCAGGCCCTGTTGCAGCGCTGCTGCGGCCATGCCGGCCTGCCGGGACTCGGCCTGCACGGACTGCGCGAGCGCGGCGATGTCGCCGGACGCATCGCCGTTGCGCTGCAGCGCACGGACCAGGGCGTGAGCCCGGTACCACAGCCGCTCGCGGGACGCCTCCCAGGCATCGCGCGCTGCGCGCAGGTCGCCGCGGCCGGACTGGTCGATCGCCTCGCGCGCCAGCCCGTCGAGGCGGACGGCGGAGGCGGCTGCCTCGACGAGCGTCTGCTCGAGCTGCTGGCGGACGACCGCTCCGGTGGCCGGGTCGGCGCGCGCCAGCAACGCATGCCTGCCGAGCTGCAGCGCCTGCGCCTGCAGCAGGCTGGCCGCCTCGACCACGGCCAGGTCGCGCGTGCGCACGGAGTCCAGCACCAGCGCGCGCTGGCCCTGCCAAAGCCACAGCGCGGCCAGGGCGGCGAACGCCAGGTAGACCGACACCCGCACGCGCCACGGCAGCGCGCCCTCGCCGCCCCGGCGCGCCGCGCCGGCTGGTGGGGACATCGGGGCGACGGTCGACATGGCCTGCGGTGGAGGGGCGCCCGGGAGACGACCGCAAGCCCGCTGCTCAGCTCGTCGGCCGGGCGCACTGCAGCTGCAGCGCGCCACGGCACGAGCCGGCGGCGCGGGTCACGTCGGCAATCAGGGCAGTCGGAACGCGGACACCTCGCCGGCCAACCCCGTGGCCTGCTCCTTCAGCGAGCCGGCCGCCGCCGCGGTCTGCTCGACCAGCGCCGCGTTCTGCTGCGTGACCGTGTCCAGTTCCTGCACGGCCTTGGACGTCTGCGTGACGCCCTGGGTCTGCTCGCGCGAGCCGACGGCCACCTCCTGCAGCAGTTCCTTCACGCGACCGGCGGTGCCGACGATCTCCTCGATCGTCTCTCCGGCCTCGCGCACCACGCGGGTGCCACTCTCGACCTGTTCGAGGCTGGCGCCGATCAGCGTCTTGATCTCGCGCGCTGCGGTCGAGCTGCGCTGCGCGAGCGCACGAACCTCGCTGGCCACGACCGCGAAACCGCGGCCCTGCTCGCCGGCACGGGCGGCCTCGACCGCGGCGTTCAGCGCCAGGATGTTGGTCTGGAAGGCGATGCCATCGATCGTGCCGATGATCTCGCCGATCTTGCCCGAGCTTGAGTGGATCTTCTGCATCGTCTGGACCACCTCGCCGATGATCCGGCCACCGCGGGCAGCGACCTCCGAGTTGGTGCCGGCCAGCCGCGAGGCCTCTTCCAGCGTGATCTCGTTGTGCTTGACGGTGGCCGCGATCTCCTCCATGGCGGAGGCCGTCTCCTCCAGGTTGGCTGCGGACTGCTCGGTGCGCGAGGACAAGTCCTGCGCGCCGCCGGCGATCTGCGTGCTCGCCGTGACGATGCTGTCGGAGGCGCGCCGGACCTGGCCGACGATGCGCTGCAACGACTGCTGCATTTGCGCCAGCGCCACGATGACGCCCGCCGCCTCGTCCGAACCCCAGGCGTGCGGACGGGTCGTCAGGTCACCGTCGCGCATCGCGTCGATGTGCCGCGACACTTCCTTCAGGCCGCCCTCGAGCACCTTGCGGAAGCTCGTGAACAGGTAGGCCGCCGCCAGCAAGCCGATGACCAGAGCGCCGATGGCGAGGGCGCGATCGCCCTGCATGCGCTGGACGCGCGCCTCGATCAGGCGGTCGAGCTCCGCGGATGCCTGCGCGCCCAGGGCGGTCATCGCCTCGATGCTGCGTCCCGCCACGGCGATCTGCGTGTTGGCGTCGCCTGACACGGCGGCCTGCAGCAGCGCCGAGTCGGCCTGCGCCAGCAGCGCCGCCACGGCCTGCTTGGTGGCGTCGATCTTGACCTTGGTCGCCACGTCGGCGTTGTAGGCGACCGCCTTGGCCAGGCCGGCCTCCATCGCCGCGAGGTTGCTCTGCAGCAGCGTGAGCTGTTCGATGATCAGCCGGCGCTGGGCGCCGGAGCCGCCCTTGGCAGCCAGCATCGACGCCCCCAGGCCGCCCACCTGCGAGGCCGCCTCGAGCATCACGGGCAGCCGGAACATCGCCGCGTCCATCAGGTAATAGGTGTCGATGTCCGGGTCCAGCGTCAGGTTCGAGCCGTCGGTGGACGCCCCGAGAAGGTCGAGCAGCGCCTGCGTCTTGGCGCCGTGCGCGGCGAAGACCGCATCCACGCTGCCGCCGGCCGGCGCGGCGCGTACGGCTTCGACGAAGCGGGCGCTGGCGGCGCCCGTACCGAGCTCGGCACCCAGCCGCTTGTCCACCTCCGCCAGCTTGGCCATGCGGGCGGGCACCTCGGCCTTGGCACGGGCCAGCTCGGCCCCCGCCCCGGCAACGCCGGCGGCCTCGAGCGAGGCGTGCAGGCGCTGCCGCTGCAGCACCTCCAACAGCGGCATCACGTCGGCCGCATAGGTGATCCCCAGCCGCTCCTTGGCCGAGAAGGCGATCTGCGCGTTCTGATTCGTGAAGTACTGCCAGCCAATCACCGCCATCGGCACCAGGAACGAGCAGCCGATGATCGCGGCCTTGGCCCGGAATCCGATCGAGCGGAACAGCCGCACGCCGGGCGCCCACACGCCGTGGTAGCGGAAGAAGTCGGAGAACGAACTCGACGAACCCGCGTTCGCGGACGTCCCGTCGGCCCGCAGCGGGTACGTCAGGGTCAGGGTCGGATCGGCTTGCATGTCGGAGGGCCTCTCGGTTCGTGACGGCTTTCGGGGTCTGCCGTTCATTGTCGGAAGCCCGGCTGCGGACTTGAGCCCGAGCAGGGAGCCGAAGGCCGCGCAGTTCACGCACCGACAGGCGGCCAGGCGCCGCGGCAGTGTCGGCAGCCCCGTCGGATCAGCCGGCAGCCCGACGGGCGCACAGCAGCGCCAGCAGCCCCGACAGCGCCGCGGCCCAGAACACCGCGGCGAAGCCCTGGTGCTCGATCAGCCAGCCCCCGGCCACGCCGCCAAGCACGCCGGGAACGCCGTAGCCGAGCACCGTGTACAGCGCCTGGCCACGCCCGCGCAGGCGCCCTGGGAAGTGCCGGTGCACCAGCGCGATGCAGGCAGCGTGATGGGCGGCGAAGGTGAAGGCGTGCAACGCTTGAGCGAGCACAAGCACCCAGGGCCATCCGCCGGCGCCGGCAATCGCCGAGAAGCGCAGCACCGTGGCTGCGGCCACCACCTGCAGCCAGCGCTCGGGCGGCAGCCGCACCGCCCAGCGGCCCTGCGTCCAGAAGAAGGCAATCTCCATCGCCACCGACACGGCCCACAGCGCGCCGACCGCCGCCTTGCCGTAGCCGAGCGACACCAGGTAGAGGGAGAAGAAGGCGTACAGGCTGGTGTGGGCAAGCACCGTGAACGCGATCGAGGCGAAGAACCAGGCCACCGCGGGCTTCCTCAGCTGCGGCAGCGCCGGCGGCGCGGGCTCGTCGGCCGCCACGGGCTCGCGCAGGGTCGGCAGGCGCAACGCCACCGCCAGCAGCAGCACGTTCATCGACAACACGAACCAAGGGAAGATGCCGATGCCGGCGACGTCCAGCAACGCGCCGAAGACGGTGACGGCGACGATGAACCCGACCGATCCCCAGACGCGCACCCGGCCGTAGCGGGCGAGGTCCATCTCGCCGCCGCGCCCGAGCAGGTGGGCCAGCGTCGCCTCGTACAGCGGCACGACCCCGGAATTGGCCAGGAACAGCACGAACGTGACGGCCGAGACCGCGAAGGCGACGTCGCCGGCCCACCGCACGCCGATCAGCCCGGCGGCGGACAGGACGCAGCCCAGGCTCGCCAGCCGGATCAGCTCGACGCGCCGCCCGCTGTGGTCGCCGGCCCAGCTCCAGCCGTAGGGCGCGAACACGCGCGTCCAGCTCTGCAGCGACGCGATCGCCCCGATGGCCAGAGTCGACAGGCCCAGCGACTGGAACCACAGCGGCGCGTACGGGTTGAACAGCCCGATCGCGCCGAAGTAGCAGAACGACAGCGCGCCGAAGCGCCGCAGCCCGCTCGTACGTCCGTCGGGCGCGCGCTCGCTCATCCGCCGCCGACGGGCGGCATCGCACCGGCGATCGGCGGGGCGTCCAGCCGGACGTCGCCGCATTGGGCGCGGTGGCGCAGCGCGTGGTCCATCACCACCAACGCGAGCATCGCCTCGGCGATCGGCGTCGCGCGGATGCCGACGCAGGGGTCGTGCCGGCCGTGGGTCTCGACGCGCACGGGGCGCAGCTCGCGGTCGATCGAGCGGCGCGGCGTGCGGATCGAGCTCGTCGGCTTGATGGCGATGCGCACGACCAGGTCCTGCCCGGTGCTGATGCCGCCGAGCACGCCGCCGGCGCGGTTGGCCGCGAAGCCCTCGGGCGTCAGCTCGTCGCCGTGCACGCTGCCGAGTTCGCCGACGACGCCGAATCCGGAGCCGATCTCCACGCCCTTGACGGCATTGATGCCCATCATGGCCCAGGCGATGTCGGCATCGAGCTTGTCGAACAGCGGATCGCCCAGCCCCGCGGGCACGTTCATGGCCCGCACCTCGATGCGCGCGCCACACGAGTCGCCGGCCTTGCGCAGCGCGTCCATGTGCTGCTCGAGCCTCGGCACCAGCGTGGCGTTGGCGGCGAAGAAGGGGTTGTGCGGGATGTGCTCTAGGCCCTCGAAGGGAATCTCGATCTCGCCCAGCGCGCTCATCCAGCCCGTGAAGGTGGTGCCGTGGCGCTCGCGCAGCCACTTGCGGGCCACGGCGCCGGCGGCCACCATCGGCGCGGTCAGGCGCGCCGAGCTGCGCCCGCCGCCGCGCGGATCGCGGAGGCCGTACTTGCGCCAGTAGGTGTAGTCGGCGTGGCCGGGGCGAAAGGTGTCGAGCAGGTTCGCGTAGTCCTTGCTGCGCTGGTCGGTGTTGCGGATCAGCAGGCAGATCGGGGTGCCGGTGGTCATCCCCTCGAAGACGCCAGAGAGGATCTCCACCGCGTCGGGCTCGTTGCGCTGCGTGACATGACGACTCGTCCCGGGTCGCCGCCGGTCGAGCTCGCGCTGGATGTCGGCTTCCGACAGTGTCAGCCCCGGCGGGCAGCCGTCGATCACGCAGCCGATGGCCGGGCCGTGGCTCTCGCCGAAGTTGGTGACGCGGAACAGTTCGCCGAAGGTGGAACCGGGCATGTGCTCTGCATTCTAGGCAGCGCGCCGGCGCGCGGTCGCGCGGCGTGAGCGAATTCACGGACTTGCGGCTCCGGACCCGCGCCCGGGCTCGCGTGCGCGGCAATCGCTTCCGATACCCCTACAGGCACGCCGGACGCCGCGCCGGCGCCACCTGCCATGCCGACGAACCGACAAGGAGACCCGCCGATGCAGCCGACCGCCCGAGCCTCATTGACCGTTGCCCGCACCCAGGCCCTGGGATTCGGCGTGCTGATCGCGCTGCTGCTGCTGGCGATCGCAACGGCGCTCTACGCGATGTCCACCGCCAACGCGGCGTTGAAGACGATCTACGAGGACCGCACCGTTCCGCTGCAGCAACTGGGCCGGATCAGCTACCTCGTCTCCCGCAACCGCATCGTCCTGGCAGACGCCTCCGATCACGGCAACCCCGAGGTCGTGGCCAGGCGGGTAGGCGAGTACGAACGCAACAGCGCGGAGATCGACAAGCACTGGCGCGAGTACCTGGGCACCCTGCTGACCGAGGAGGAGAAGGTCCGCATCGCCAAGGTCGAAGCCGCCTACAGGCCGCTGCAGGACGAGGGCTTCGGTGCCACGGCCACCGCGCTGCGGGCCGGCAACTTCGAGTCCGCGCGCGCCGCGATGAAGTCCAAGGTGTCGCCCTTGAACCCGGCCTACGTTCAGGCGATGGAGTCCCTGATCAAGCTGCAGATCGACGTGGCAGCGGAGGAGTTCCGCGGCGCCGTGCTGACCGCGGACCGGATGCGCAACCTGATGCTGGGAATCGGCGCGGCCGCGCTGCTGCTGTCGCTGGTCGCAGCGACGTGGATCACCCGCTCGCTGGTGCGCCGCCTTGGAGCGGAGCCCGCCACGCTTGCCGCGGTGGCGGACCGGATCGCCGGCGGCGACCTGGGCGCCCAGGGCCTGCCGCAGGCTCAGGCCGGCAGCGTGCTGGCCGCGATGCTGACGATGAGGGCCGCGCTTGCCCAGGTCGTGGGGACCGTGCGGTCGGGAGTCGACCAGGTGGCCACGGCCAGCGCGCAGATCGCCCAGGGCAACGGCGACCTCTCTGCGCGGACCGAGCAGCAGGCAGCGAGCCTGCAGGAGACGGCCTCGTCGATGGAGCAACTCACGGGCAGCGTGCGATCGAGCGCGGACAACGCGCGCCAGGCCAACCAGCTCGCCCAGGGCGCCAGTGCCGTCGCGCAGCGCGGCGGCGAGGTCGTGGGCCAGGTGGTGGCCACGATGAGCGAGATCGAGCAGGCCAGCCGCCGGATCTCGGAGATCATCGGCGTCATCGACGGCATCGCCTTCCAGACCAACATCCTCGCGCTGAACGCGGCGGTCGAGGCTGCCCGTGCCGGTGAGCAGGGCCGGGGCTTCGCCGTCGTGGCCAGCGAGGTGCGCAGCCTGGCCCAGCGCAGCAGCGAGGCGGCGCGCCAGATCCGCACGCTGATCGGCGATTCGGTGGCTCGCGTCGAGAGCGGGAGCAATCTCGTGCGCGACGCCGGCCAGACGATGGACCAGATCGTCGCCCAGGTGCAACGGGTCGGCGATCTGATCAACGAGATCACGGCCGCCGTATCCGAGCAGACGCAGGGCATCGAGCAGGTGGGGGTCGCCGTGCAGCAGATCGACCGCACCACGCAGCAGAACGCGGCGCTGGTGGAGGAGTCGGCCGCCGCGGCCTCCAGCCTGCGCTCGCAGGCCTCGAAACTGGCCGAGGCGGTGTCGGCGTTCCGGATCGACGCCGCCGCAGCCCACTGACGCCTTCGCGGCGGCGACCGGATCGCCGCCGCCGCGGTGGCCGGGCGCCCTGCGTGCCCTGTCCGTGACGGGATGCGCACCCGCGGCACCGGCGGGACGGTCGACGGCCTCAGCGCGGGCTCCGCGAAGCCGAAACGACCGACATGCAGTGGGAGTCAGTCCATCAGGGCGCCCAGACCGCTGGCGACGCGCAGGCCGCACCGGCGGCTCCGCGGCAACGGCTGCGCAGGGGCGAGGGCGGACGCAGGCAGCTGGTGACTGCCACCGCGTCGGTGGCCGCTGCCATCCCGTTGATGCTCGGCGCCGCCGCGATCGGGCGGGCACACTGGGGAGCGGTCCTGGTCTGGGCACCCCTGTCGATGGCGATGTCGCTGTTCGCGTGGGCGGCACTGCAGCTGGGGTGGACACAGCGCTGGCGCGACCCGGCGCTGACGGCGCCCCAGGTTGCGTGGTCGATCGGCTCCACCGCCGCCTGCTACGCCATGCTGGGCCCGCTGCGCGGCGCTGCGCTGCCGATGCTCGCGCTGGCCTTGCTGTTCGGCTTCTTCGCGCTCCCGGCCGCCACGGTACGCCGGCTGGCGGCATGGACCCTGGCCGTGTACGCCTCGACGATGCTGCTGATGGCGCACTGGCAGCCGGGGCGCTATCCCCCCGCCGAGGAGGTGATCCACTTCTCCGTGCTGCTGCTCACGGTGCCGGTGATGGCGCTGCTGGCCACGCGGATGAGCGAGCTGCGCGCGCGGCTGGGGCGCCAGAAGTCCGAACTCGAGGAGGCGCTCGCCCGGATCCGCGAGCTCGCCGCATGCGACGAGCTCACCGGCCTGCACAATCGCCGCCGCGGCACCGAGGCGCTTCAGGTGCATCGGGCGCGCGCGCTGCGGCACGGAGGCACGTTTGTGGTGGCGATGGTGGACATCGATCACTTCAAGGCCATCAACGACCGCCACGGCCATGCCGGCGGCGACGCGGTGCTGCGTGCGTTCGCCGACATCGCCGGCAGATCCGTTCGCACGGGCGACACGCTGGCCCGCTGGGGCGGCGAGGAGTTCCTCGTGGTCTACGAGACCGAAGAACCCGGCGCGGCCTCGGCGGCCGCCGAGCGGCTGCGGCGCAGCGCCTCGGAGCTCGTGGTCGAGCTGCCCGACGGCTCGAGCACGCGGCTGACGGTGTCGGTCGGTCTGGCCTCGTGGCGCAGCGGCGAGCCGGTCGAGGTGCTGATTGCACGGGCCGACCGGGCGCTGTACCGCGCCAAGTCCGAGGGCCGCAACCGCGTCGTCACGGACTGAGGCCGGGGCCCACCCGCGCCGCTCAGCCGCGCGCCGCGCCCTCCTCCGGCCAGTCGCGGATGTAGGCCTTGAGCATCCGGTTCTCGAAGTCCTGCTGGTCGACGACGGTCCTGGCGACATCGTAGAACGAGATCACGCCCATCAGCGTGCGCCGCTCGAGCACGGGCATGTAGCGGGCGTGCCGCGCCAGCATCATCCGGCGCACCTCGTCGATGTCGGTCTCGGGCGTGCAGGTCAGGGGCGCGTCGTCCATCACGCTGCGGACCCTGCGCTCGCCGACCGTGCCGCCCTGGGCGACGATGGCGGCGATGACCTCGCGAAAGGTCAGCATGCCGATCAGGTCGCCGTGCTCCATCACGACCAGCGAGCCGATGTCGTGGCCGGCCATCGTCTTCAGCGCCTCGGCGAGCGGCTGGTCGGGGTGGACCGTGTACAGCGTGTTGCCCTTGACGCGCAGGATGTCGGTGACTTTCATCGCGGGGTGCCCGGGCTTGCCGGGAGGGAACGAGCCCGGTCCAATATAGCCCACAATCCCCCAGCGGCGGCGGTGGCAGCCGGGGCACCACGCCCCGCGGGCGCCGGCCGCCGTTCGAGGAGCGCCCGACGATGGCCGGCCCGTCCGACCCCGGTTTCGACACGCTCGCGCTGCACGCCGGCGCGGCCCCCGACCCCGCCACCGGCGCACGCGCGGTGCCGCTGCACCTGAGCACGAGCTTCGTGTTCGAGAGCAGCGAGCACGCCGCGAGCCTGTTCAACATGGAGCGCAGCGGGCACGTCTACTCCCGCATCAGCAACCCCACCAACTCGGTGCTGGAGGAGCGCGTGGCCGCGCTCGAGGGCGGCTGTGGTGCCATCGCCACCGCCAGCGGCCAGGCCGCACTGCACCTGGCGATCGCGACGCTGGCCGGCGCCGGCTCCCACCTCGTGGCCAGCGCGGCGCTCTATGGCGGCAGCCACAACCTGTTGTCGTACACGCTGGCGCGCTTCGGCATCGAGACGACCTTCGTCAGGCCGGGCGACCTGGACGCCTGGCGCGCGGCGATCCGGCCGCAGACCCGGCTGCTGTTCGGCGAGACGCTGGGCAACCCGGGCCTGGACGTGCTCGACATCCCCGCCGTCAGCGCCATCGCGCACGAGGCCGGCGTTCCGCTGCTGGTGGACAGCACCTTCACGACGCCGTGGCTGATGCGGCCCTTCGAGCACGGCGCCGACCTGGTCTTCCACAGCGCCACCAAGTTCCTGTCCGGGCACGGCACGGTCGTCGGCGGCGTGCTCGTCGACAGCGGCGCCTTCGACTGGGCCGCGGCCCACGAGCGCAGCGGACGCTTCGCCGAGATCGCCGCGCCCTACGGCGGCTTCCACGGCATGGTGTTCGACGAGGAGAGCACGGTGGGCGCCTTCCTGCTGCGCGCCCGGCGCGAGGGCCTGCGCGACTTCGGCGCCTGCATGAGCCCGCACACGGCCTGGCTGATCCTGCAGGGCATCGAGACGCTGCCGCTGCGCATGGCGCGCCACGTCGACAACGCGCGCAAGGTGGTGGCCTTCCTGGCCGTCCACCCGATGGTGGCGCGCGTGGGCTATCCCGAGCTCGAGGACCACCCGAGCCACACGCTGGCCAGGCGGCTGCTGCCGCGCGGCTGCGGCAGCGTGTTCAGCTTCGACCTGAAGGGCAGCCGCGCGCAGGGCCGCGCCTTCATCGAGGCGCTGAAGATCTTCAGCCACCTGGCCAACGTCGGCGACTGCCGCTCGCTCGTCATCCACCCGGCCAGCACCACGCACTTCCGGATGGACGACGCGGCGCTGGCAGCCGCCGGCATCGCGGCCGGCACGATCCGCCTGTCGATCGGCCTGGAGGACCCCGACGACCTGGTCGACGACCTGAAGCGCGCCTTCAAGGCGGCGCAGAAGGCGGGGTGAGCCGATGAAGCTCGTCGTCGACGGCCGCGAGGCCTACGCCTACACCGGAGGCAAGGCCTTCGACCCGGCGAGTCCGTGCGTGCTGTTCGTGCACGGCGCGCTGCATGACCACAGCTGCTGGACGCTGCTGGCGCGATGGTGCGCGCACCACGGCTTCGGGGTGCTGGCGGTCGACCTTCCCGGCCACTCCCGCAGCGCCGGCCCGCCGCTGGGCAGCGTCGAGGAGATCGCGGCGTGGCTTTGGGCGGTGCTCGATGCCGCCGGCGTGCAGCAGGCCGCCCTGGTCGGCCACAGCATGGGCTCGCTGGCCGCGCTGCAGGCCGCGGGCACCGCGCCGCAGCGGGCGACGCGGCTCGTGATGATGGGCACCGCCTACCCGATGCAGGTGTCGGAGGCGCTGCTCGCCACGGCGCTGGCCGACCCGCTGCGCGCGATCGACATGGTCAACGCGTGGTCGTACGGCAGCCTCGCCGCGAAGCCCTCGTTTCCCGGCCCCGGCATGTGGCTGCACGGCAGCAACCGGGCGCTGATGCGGCGCAACCAGGCCCGCTGCGCACCGGACAACCTGTTTCACCGCGAGTTCTCGATCTGCGACCGCTACCGCGGCGGCGAGGCCGCAGCCGAACGGGTGACGTGCCCGGTGCACTTCGTGCTCGGCGCCGCCGACCAGATGACCCTGCCCAAGGCCGCGCGCGAGATCGGAGCGGCCCTGAAGGCCCGCGTGCACGTGGTGCCGGCGGGCCACAACCTGATGGGCGAGGCGCCGGACGCGACGCTGGCCGCGCTGCGCGAGGCTCTCGCCTGACCAACCCGCCCTGACGAGGAGCCATCGATGGACCGCACCGCCGCGCCACCGACCGGGACTGCCGAGACGATCGACCCGCGGAGCTTGCGAACCTTCGCCGACTTCTATCCCTTCTACCTCGGCGAGCACCGCAACCGCACCTGCAGGCGGCTGCACTTCGCCGGTTCGACCTTGTCACTCGCCTGCCTCGCCATCCTACTCAGCGGCGGCGGCTGGCACTGGCTGCTGCTCGGCCTGCTTGCCGGCTACGGCTGCGCCTGGGTCGGCCACTTCGGCTTCGAGAAGAACAGACCGGCGAGCTTCAAGCGCCCGCTCTACAGCTTCCTCGGCGACTGGGTGATGTACCGCGACATCTGGCTCGGCCGCATCCCGTTCTGAGCATCGCGGGCGCGTCCTCGGCGTCGAGTTCGTGCGTGCAGCCCGTCCGCAGGGCAACGCGCGCAGCCTTCGACAGACGGGTTGGCAGGTGACGCGCACTGGCGGGCCATGCCGCCGCCGCGCAGACCGCGGCTGCGCGCGCCCGGCTTCGTCGCTGGCCGAAGCTCAGGCTGCCCCCACGGGCGACGGCCGCGGATCCTGCGCCGTCAGCAGCACGGGCGCCGGCAGGGTTGCCGACAGGGCGGACAGAAGCTCGTAGCTGCGCTTGCGCGCCGCGTGCTCGTGGATCGCGCTGGCGACGATCAGCTCGTCGGCGCGGGTGCGGCGCGCGATGGCAGCGAGCGCCTCCTGCACGCGCGCCGGGCTGCCCACTGCGGCACAGGCCAGCATGCGCTCGACGCCGGCACGCTCGGCCGGGCTCCACAGCGCGTCCATCTCGCGCGGGTCGATCGGCCGCGGCAGCGGGCCGCGCCGGCCACGCTGCATGCCGAGGAAGCGCTGCTGCAGCGACGTGGCCAGGCGTGCCGCCACCGCGTCGTCGGCGGCGCAGACCACGTTCACGCCCACCATCGCGTGCGGCCGCGGCCAACGCTCGCTGGGCCGGTAGGTGGCCCGGTAGATCTCGAGCGCCTGGTCCAGCAGCTCCGGCGCGAAGTGCGACGCGAACGCGAACGGCAGCCCGAGCCAGGCGGCGAGCTGGGCCGAGTACAGGCTCGAGCCGAGCAGCCACACCGGCACCCGCGTGCCCATGCCGGGGATGGCGCGCACGGCCTGGTCCGGCCGCGCCGGCTCGAGGTAGCCGATCAGCTCGAGCACGTCGTTGGGGAACCCCTGTTCCTCGTCCGACGGCGCAAGCGTGCGGCGCAGCGCGCGCATCGTGACGCGGTCGGTGCCGGGTGCGCGGCCGAGACCGAGGTCGATGCGGTCGGGAAACAGCGTGGCCAGCGTCCCGAACTGCTCGGCGATCACGAGCGGCGCGTGGTTGGGCAGCATCACGCCGCCCGAGCCCACGCGGATGCGCCCGGTGACGGCGGCGATCTGACCCACCAGCACCGCGGTGGCCGAGCTGGCCACGCCGTCCATGTTGTGGTGCTCGGCCACCCAGTAGCGGCGGTAGCCCAGGCTCTCCGCGTGGCGCGCGAGGTCGAGCGTGTTGCGCAGTGCGTCGGCGGCGGAGCCGCCCTCGACGATCAGCGACAGGTCGAGCACGGACAGCGGCGGCAGCGTGTTCATGGCAGCAGTTCGGACAGCGTCATCTCGTCGAGCCGCGTGCGGCGGCGGAAGCCCACGCTGGCCGCACCCGGCGCCAGCAGCAGGCCGTCGATCAGTGCCTTGGCGGGCACGGCGTCGGGGTCGCACAGCAGCGCGTGGCGCGGCTCGCCGTCGGGGCCCTCTTCCTCGAGCCGTGCCACCCAGTCGATGGCCGCCAGCGACTCGAGCGCGGCATCGACCTGCAGGGGGTCGGTGTGCAGCCGCGCAGCCAGCGCGGTGAGCGTCAGCCCGCCCTCGCCGGCCCGACGCGCACGGTGCAGTTCGCCCAGCAGGGCCAGCGCCAGCTCGAAAAGGTGCCCCGGCGTGGCGGGCTGCCGCGCCACGTGCATGCCCAGGCTCGGCGCATAGGCAGCCACCACCGCGCCCAGCAGCACGATCACCCAGCCCAGGTAGAGCCACAGCAGGAAGATCGGCAGCGTCGCGAAGGCGCCGTAGATGACCGAGTAGGTCGGCACCGCCTGCAGGTACCAGCCCAGGGCTTCCTTCGCCCCCTCGAAACCGATGGCGACGAACAGGCCGCCGGCCCAGGCGTGGCTCCAGCGCACCGGCGCGTTGGGCACGAAGCGGAACAGGCCCGCCATCGCCGCGGCCAGCAGCGCGAACTGCACGATCCCGAGCGCGAAGCCGATGCCGCCGGGCAGCGCCGCCACCAGCCCGCGCGACGCCGAAAGCGCGTACGAGGTGACCGACAGGCTCAGGCCGAGGGCCAGCGGCCCGAGCGTCAGCATGGCCCAGTACACCAGCACGCGCTGCGCGAGCGGCCGCGGCCGGCGCACCCGCCAGATGCGGTTGAGCGTGCGGTCGATGGTCAGCATCAGCGCCAGCGCGGTGACCACCAGCAGCACCAGGCCGGCGGCGCCGATGGCGCGCGCCTTGCCCGCGAACTGGGTCAGCGCCTTGATCACCGGCCGCGCGATGTTCTCCGGCACCAGCGACTGCAGGAACAGCTTCTCGAGCGCGTCCTGGAAGACCGCGAACATCGGGAACGCCGAGAACACGGCCAGCATCACCGTCAGCAGCGGCACCAGCGCGATCAGCGTCGTGAAGGTCAGGCTGCTGGCGGTGAGCGAGAGCTGGTCGTCGCGGAAGCGCTGGCGCAGCGTGCGCGCGGTGTCCAGCCAGGGCCAGTGGCGCAGGCGGTGAAGCAGGCGCTCGAGCGTGCGCGCGATCCGCGCGCCGAGCCACCCCTGCACGGCCCCCTGCGCGTCGTAGGAGTTCATGCTGGCTATCATGCCAGCATGAGTTCCGACCCTGCGGTGCCGACTGCACCGATCCCGCCCTCGCCGGCCCTTCAGCAGCTGCGGGCGGCGAGCATCGCCTGCACGCTGGCCCTGGTGGTGCTGTCGCTGGCGTGGGAGCTGTGGCTGGCGCCCACCGGCCAGCGCACGCTGGCGCTGAAGGCGCTGCCGCTGGCGCTGGCGCTGCCGGGCCTCGCGCGCCACCGGCTCTACACCTACCGCTGGCTGAGCCTGCTGCTTTGGCTGTACGTGCTCGAGGGCCTGCTGCGCGCCACCACCGAAGGCGGCATCTCGATGGCGCTGGCCGTCGCCGAGGTGGCGCTGGCGCTCGGGCTGTTCACCGCCACCACGCTGTACATCCGGTACAGGCTGCGCGGCGCGCGCGCCGCGGCAGCCCCGGCGGCCGCCGGCTGAGCGGGCGCGGGCAGCGGGCGCCAGACTGGCGATGCGAGCGGCGCTGCTGGAGGCCCTGGCCGGCATCGTCGGTCCGGCCCAGGTGCTGCGCGACGGCGATCTCTCGGCCTACGAGGCCGACTGGCGCAAGCGCTGGCGCGGCCGCGCGCTGGCGGTGGTGCGCCCGGGCAGCACGGCCGAAGTGGCGGCCGTGGTGCGCGCATGCGCGGCGCACGGCACGACCATCGTGCCGCAGGGCGGCAACACGGGGCTGGTGGGCGGCGGCGTGCCCGATGCCAGCGGCACGCAGGTGCTGCTGTCGCTGCAGCGGCTGAACCGAGTGCGGTCGCTCGATGCGGCGAACCTCACGCTCACGGTCGAGTCCGGCTGCGTGCTGCAGGCCGCGCAGCAGGCCGCGGCCGCGGCCGGCCTCTTGCTGCCGCTGAGCCTGGCTGCCGAGGGCAGCTGCACGGTCGGCGGGAACCTCGCCACCAACGCCGGCGGCACCCAGGTGCTGCGCTGGGGCAACGCGCGCGAGCTCTGCCTGGGGCTCGAGGTGGTCACGGCCGCGGGCGACGTGTGGGACGGCCTGACCGGCCTTCGCAAGGACAACACCGGCTACGACCTGCGCGACCTGTTCATCGGCAGCGAGGGCACGCTCGGCATCATCACCGCGGCGACGCTGAAGCTGGCACCGCAGCCGGCGGCCGTCGTCACGGCATTCGCCGCCTGCGGCTCGCTCGAGGGCTGCGTGCGGCTGCTGGCGCTGGCCCGCGCACGACTCGGCTCGGGGCTGACCGGCTTCGAGGTGATGGGCCGTTTCGCTCTGGAACTCGTCGCCCGCCACTTCCCGCAGCTGCCGCGCCCGCTGCCGGCAGCGCAGTGGACGGTGCTGCTCGAGGCAAGCGATGTCGAGGGCGAGGCCGAGGCGCGGGCGCGCTTCGAATCGCTTCTCGGCGCGGCACTGCAGGACGGCATGGTTGCCGACGCGGTGGTGGCCGAGAGCCTGGCGCAGTCGAAGGCGCTGTGGCACGTGCGCGAGTCGATCCCGCTCGCGCAGGCCGAGGAGGGGCTCAACATCAAGCACGACATCTCGCTGCCGGTGTCGGCCATCCCCCGCTTCGTCGAGCGCACCGACGCCGAGCTGGCAACGCGCTGGCCAGGCGTGCGCCTCGTCAATTTCGGGCACCTGGGCGACGGCAACCTGCACTACAACGTCCAGGCACCGGAGGGTGCCGACGCGAAGCGCTTCCTCGCCGACGAGGAACACGCGGTCAACCGCGTGGTGTTCGACGCCGTCGCCGCCTGCGGCGGCTCGTTCTCGGCCGAGCACGGCATCGGCGCGCTCAAGCGCGACGAGCTGGCGGCGCGCAAGTCGCCGGTGGCGCTGGGCCTGATGCGCGCCATCAAGGCCGCGCTCGACCCGCAGGGGCTGCTGAACCCGGGGCGGCTGCTGTAGCGTTGGCGGGAGCGGCGGCGCTACTGCAGCGGGCCGTCCAGCGCGCGCGGCACCGGCAGCGCGAAGGTCTCTATGCCCTCGTCGAGCAGCGCGCTGCGCTGCTCGGGTGTGGCCTGGCCGCGGATCCCGCGCTCGGGCGCCTCGCCGTAGTGGATGCGCCTCGCCTCCTCGGCGAAGCGCTCGCCGACGTCCTCGGTGCGGGCGACGAGCTCGCGCACGGCCTGCAGCCACAGGGCCTGCAGGTCCGCCGGGCGCGCCTCGGCCGACCGTGCGGGCTCGACCGGCTCGCGCGCACCCGACAGGTTGAGCCGCGGCGCCGACGGCATGCGCCCGATCACCTTGTCGGCGCAGATCGGGCACTCGACCAGCCCCCGCCCGTTCTGGCTCATGAAGTCCTCATCGGAGCCGAACCAGCCCTCGAAGACGTGACCGTTGGCGCAACGCAGGTCGAGCACCTTCATGATCGGATCATGGTAGCCCGGACGCGATCCCGGCGCCGGCGAAGGTCAATGGCCGCAGGCCGCGCTGCCAGCCCTGCAGCCAGTGCAGGCCCACCAGCGTCTTCACGTCGGTCAGCGAGCCGGCAGCGTCCAGGGCCTCGAGCTCGTGCTGGCGCAGCGTGACGGTCTCGACGAACTCGCCGTCGTCGGGCCGGGCCGGCCCCGGCTCGAGGCCGCGGGCGAACCAGATCCAGATCCGCTCGCTGCTGTAGGCGGCGGCGTTGTGGAGGAAGCCGCCGCAGGCCCACTCGCGGGCGGTGTAGCCGGTCTCCTCGGCCAGCTCGCGGATCGCGCAGGCGAGCGTCGGCTCGTCGCCCTCGCGCTTGCCCGCCGGCCACTCCAGCAGCACCCGGCCCAGCGGGTGGCGCCACTGCCGCACCAGCACCAGACGCGGGTCGGGGCCGTCGTCGAGCAGCGGCACCACGGCCACCGCGCCGCGGTGCTCGATGTACTCCCGGGTGGCCTGGCGGCCGTCGGGCAGCCGCACGACGTCGCGCCGGACCTCGAGGAAGCCGCCGCTCAGCAGCACCTCACCGCCGACGCGGGTCTCGCGCAGGTGCGCGTCGCCGGCCTCGGGCTCGTCCAAGCGATCAGCTGCCCAGCGACTTCTGGATCGCGTCGCGGCACATCGCCATCAGGCCGCCGGAGAACAGCCCGAACAGCAGCACCGCCGCGCCGTTGGCCGCCAGCAGCGCCGTGACGCCCTGGGAGCGCAGGATCGGGGCGTCCTGGGCCGGCTCGTCGAACCACATCACCTTGACGACGCGCAGGTAGTAGAACGCGCCGACCAGCGAGAACAGCACCGCCAGCACCGCCAGCACGATGTAGCCGGTGACGTTGGTCGTGACCAGCGCCTGGATCACCGACAGCTTGGCGAAGAAGCCGATCATCGGTGGCACCCCGGCCAGAGAGAACATGAACACCGTCATCACGCCGGCCAGCCACGGGCTGCGGCGCGACAGCCCGGCGAGGTCCTCGATCTGCTCGCTCTCGAAGCCCTCGCGCGACAGGTGCATGATCAGGCCGAAGGTCCCCAGCGTCGTCAGCACGTAGGCCACAAGGTAGAACATCGCCGAGCTGTACGCGTTGGCCGCCGAGAGCGTGTTGCCGCTCACCACGCCGGCCGACAGGCCGACCACGACGAAGCCTATCTGCGCGATGGTGGAGTAGGCCAGCATGCGCTTCAGGTTGGTCTGCGCGATCGCGGCGACGTTGCCCAGCACCAGCGATGCCACGCCCATCACGATGAACATCTGCTGCCAGTCCACCGCCAGGCCCAGCATGCCCTCGACCAGCAGCCGGATCGTGATCGCGAAGGCGGCGAACTTGGGCGCGCTGCCGATCAGCAGCGTCACGGCCGTCGGCGCGCCCTGGTAGACGTCGGGCACCCACATGTGGAACGGCACCGCCCCTAGCTTGAAGCCCAGGCCGGCGACGACGAAGACGATGCCGAACACCAGCACCTCGCGGTTGATCCGTCCGGTAGCGATCTGCTCGAACACCTTCGGGATCTCCAGCGTGCCGGTGGCGCCGTACATCATCGACAGCCCGTACAGCAGGAAGCCGCTCGCCAGCGCGCCGAGCACGAAGTACTTCATCGCCGCCTCGGTGCTGACGGCGTGGTCGCGGCGCAGCGCGGTCAGCGCGTACAGGCTCAGGCTCATCAGCTCCAGGCCGAGGTAGACGACCAGGAAGTGGTTGGCCGAGCACATCACCGAGACGCCCAGCAGCACGAACAGCGTGAGCGTGAAGAACTCGCCCTTGAGCATCTCGCGGCTGCCGAGCGTGGGCCGGGCGTAGGCCACCGTGATCATCACCGCCACCGCGGCGAAGAACGCCAGCAGGTGGCCCATCGGGTCGGTCACGACCATGCCCTGCATGCCGTAGGCGGTGCCGCCGCCGGCATAGCTCGCCAGGTGCAGCGCCGCGAACACGCCGACGGCCACCTGCGTCATCCAGAAGGTGGGACGCCGGGCCGGGTCGGTGACGAAGAGGTCGGCCAGCAGGACGAAGCAGGCGGCCAGCAGCAGCCACAGCTCGGGATGGATCACGGACCAGTTCATCGGTGCCATCGGGTCGTCCTCCGCCTCACTGCAGCTTCGACACGGCGACGTGCCGAAGCAGCTCGGCCACCGAGGCGTTCATCAGGTCCGTGACCGGCTTCGGGTGGATGCCCATCCAGAGCACCGCGACCGCCAGCAGCGCCAGCACCAGGAACTCGCGGCCGTTGATGTCGGACAGGCCCCGGACGTCGTCGTTGGCGACGGCCCCGAAGTAGACCCGCTTGACCATCCACAGCGTGTAGGCGGCGCCGAACACCAGCGTGGTGGCGGCGAGCGCAGCGACCCAGAAGTTCACTTGCACCGCGGCCAGGATCACCATCCACTCGCCGACGAAGCCGGCGGTGCCGGGCAGGCCGCAGTTGGCCATCGCGAAGAGCAGCGCGAACGCGGCGAACCTGGGCATCGTGTTGACGACGCCGCCGTAGGCGGCGATCTCGCGGCTGTGCACGCGGTCGTAGAGCACGCCGATGCACAGGAACATCGCGCCGGAGACGAAGCCGTGGCTGATCATCTGCACCAGGCCGCCGGCCACGCCGAGCTCGTTGAACAGGAAGAAGCCCAGCGTGACGAAGCCCATGTGCGCCACCGAGCTGTAGGCGACCAGCTTCTTCATGTCCTGCTGCACCAGCGCCACCAGGCCGATGTAGGTGACCGCCACCAGCGACAGCGCGATCATCACCCAGGCGTACTCGCGGGCCGCGTCGGGCGCGATCGGCATCGAGAAGCGCAGGAAGCCGTAGGCGCCGAGCTTCAGCATGATGGCCGCCAGCACGACCGAGCCGCCGGTGGGCGCCTCGACGTGGGCATCGGGCAGCCAGGTGTGCACCGGCCACATCGGCACCTTTACGCTGAAGGCGGCGAAGAACGCGAAGAAGATCATCGCCTGCGCGGCCATCGGCAGCGGCAGCCGGTGCCAGGTGAGGATGTCGAAGCTGCCGCCGCTCTTGAAGTACAGGTAGACCAGCGCGATCAGCATCAGCAGCGAGCCGAGCAGCGTGTACAGGAAGAACTTGAAGGCGGCGTAGACGCGTCGCGGCCCGCCCCAGACGCCGATCACGATGTACATCGGGATCAGCGTCGCCTCGAAGAACACGTAGAACAGCAGCCCGTCGAGCGCGCAGAACACGCCGATCATCAAGCCGGAGAGGATCAAGAAGGCGCCGTGGTACTGGGCGACGCGGCGGTCGATCACCTCCCAGCCGGCGAGCACGACGATGACCGTGATGAACGCCGTCAGCGGGACGAACCAAACCGACAGGCCGTCGACGCCGAGGTGGTAGCGGACGTTGAAGCGATCGATCCACGGCATCCGCTCGACGAACTGCATGCCGGCGTTGGTCGCGTCGAATCCGGTGACCACCGGGATCGTGACGAGGAAGGAGGCCACCGCACCGACCAGCGCGATCGCCCGCACCACGTGCGCACGGTCGTCGCGGCCGAGCGCGAGCAGCAGCGTGCCGAAGGCGATCGGCAGCCAGATGGCGGTGCTGAGGAGGCCCATGTGTCGTTGTTCTGTCTATCGCAGCAGGCCGCCCAGGAAGGGCCACAGCTGCCAGGTCAGCAGGCCGAAGATGCCCAGCAGCATCACCAGCGCGTACTGGTACAGGCGGCCCGTCTGCCAGCGGCGCATCACGCCCGCCAGCGCGCCGATGCCGCGTGCCGAGCCGTCGATCGCGCCGTCGATGACCGCCTGGTCGCCGCCCTTCCACAGGCCGGTGCCGAGCCGCCGGGCCCCGGCCGCCAGCAGGTGCTCGTTGATCCAGTCCATGTAGTACTTGTTCTCGAGCACGGTCACGAGCGGGCGCAGGGCGCGCGCGATCGCCGCCGGGATCGACGGCTGCTTCAGGTAGAACCACCAGGCGCAGACGACGCCGGCCAGGGCCAGGTACAGGGGCAGCGTGACGAGGCCGTGCAGCGCCATCGCGGACGGTCCGTGGAAGCCCTCGGCCAGCGCGGCCATCGCCGGGTGCCTGCCGGCATCGACCGTGATCGCGTCCTTCAGGAACTCGCCGAACAGCATCGGCTGGATCGTCATGAAGCCGATCACCACCGAAGGCACGGCCAGCAGCACCAGCGGCGCGGTCACGACCCAGGGCGACTCGTGGGGCGTGTGCGCGTGGTGGTCGTCGTGGCCGTGGTCGTCGGGCGGCGGGAACGGCTTGTGGCGGAAGCGCTCCTCGCCGTGGAAGACGAGGAAGTACATCCGGAACGAGTAGAAGGCGGTGACGAAGACGCCGGCGTAGACGGCGAGCATCGCGAACGTCGCGCCGGGCAGTGCGCTGTGGTGCGACGCGATCAGGATGCTGTCCTTGCTGTAGAAGCCGCTGAACAGCGGCGTGCCGATCAGCGCCAGTGAACCCAGCAGCGAGGTGATCCACGTCAGGGGCATGTGCCTTCGCAGGCCGCCCATGTTGCGGATGTCCTGGTTGTGGTGCATGCCGATGATCACGCTGCCCGCGGCCAGGAACAGAAGCGCCTTGAAGAAGGCGTGGGTCATCAGGTGGAACACCGCGACGCTGTACGCCGACAGCCCCAGCGCCACCGTCATGTAGCCCAGCTGGCTCAGCGTCGAGTACGCGACGACCCTCTTGATGTCGTTCTGGATGATGCCGAGGAAGCCCATGAACAGCGCCGTGATGGCACCGATCACCAGCACGAAGTTCAGCGCGGTGTCCGACAACTCGAACAGCGGGCTCATGCGTGCGACCATGAAGATGCCGGCGGTCACCATCGTGGCGGCATGGATCAGCGCCGAGATCGGCGTCGGGCCCTCCATCGAGTCGGGCAGCCACACGTGCAGCGGGAACTGGGCGCTCTTGCCCATCGCGCCGATGAACAGGCAGATGCAGGCCACCGTCAGCAGGCCCCAGTCGGTGCCGGGGAAGCCGAGCTTGGCAAGTTCGCCGCCCTTGGCGAAGACCTCGCCGTAGTTCAGGCTGCCGCCGTAGGCCAGCAGCAGGCCGATGCCGAGGATGAAGCCGAAGTCGCCGACCCGGTTGACCAGGAAGGCCTTCATGTTGGCGAAGATCGCCGTCGGCTTCTTGTACCAGAAGCCGATCAGCAGGTAGCTGACCAGCCCCACCGCCTCCCAGCCGAAGAACAGCTGCAGGAAGTTGTTGCTCATGACCAGCATGAGCATCGAGAACGTGAACAGGCTGATGTAGGCGAAGAAGCGCTGGTAGCCCGGGTCGTCCTCCATGTAGCCGATGGTGTAGATGTGCACCATCAGGCTGACGAAGGTGACGACCACCATCATCATCGCCGTCAGTCCGTCGACCAGGAAGCCGACCTCCATGACGAGCTTGCCCACCACCATCCACTCGTAGATCGTGGCGTTGAAGCGCGCGCCTGCGGCCACCTGCGCCAGCACGACGGCCGAGCAGACGAAGGCGACGAGGACACCGAGGATGGTGAAGAAGTGGGCGCCGCGGCGGCCCACCCAGCGGCCGGCCAGGCCGGCCACCAGGGCTCCGGCCAGCGGCGCCAGAGGCACCGTCAGCAGCAGACCTTGCGAGAGCGTCGCGGCCATCTCGGTCAGCCCTTCAGTTCGTCGAGTTCCTCGACGTTGATCGACGCACGGTTGCGGAAAAGCACGACGAGGATCGCCAGCCCGATGGCCGACTCCGCCGCGGCCACCGTCAGGATGAAGAACACGAAGACCTGCCCGTCCATGTCGCCGAGGTAGTGCGAGAACGCGACGAAGTTCAGGTTCACCGCCAGCAGCATCAGTTCGATCGCCATCAGCAGGACGATCAGGTTGCGGCGGTTCAGGAAGATCCCGATCACGCTGAGCGCGAACAGGATGCCGCCCAGCGACAGGTAGTGACCCAGGGTGATCGGGCCCAGCATCACGCGCCCCCCCCGCCCTGCCCGCCCGGTGCCGGCGGCTCGGACGCCGGCGGCATCTTGACGATGCGCACGCGGTCGGCCTTGCGGGCGCGCACCTGCTCGGAGGGGTCGATCCGGCGGCTGTCCTTGCGCGCGCGCAGCGTCAGCGCGATCGCCGCCACGATGGCCACCAGCAGCAGCACCGCGGCGATCTGCAGCGGGTACAGGTAGTTGGTGTAGATCTCGATGCCCAGCAGCCGCGTGTTGCCCATCTCGACCGCCTTGGCCGTCGGCACGGGCGCCTGCGTCAGGTGGAAGCCACGCATCAGCACCAGGGCCATCTCGAGCGCGATCACCGCGCCCACCGCGCCGGCCACCGGCAGGTGTTTCCAGAACCCCTCGCGGAAACCGTCGCTGTTGATGTCGAGCATCATCACGACGAACAGGAACAGCACCATCACCGCGCCGACGTAGACCAGCACCAGCGCGATGGCGAGGAACTCGGCGCGCAGCAGCATCCAGATGCAGGCAGCGCTGAAGAACGCGAGCACCAGGAACAGCGCGGCATGCACCGTGCTGCGCGCCGTGATGACGCGGAACGACGCCGCCAGAAGCACGGCCGAGAAGACGTAGAAGAGTGCGGTCGTCGTGTCCATGTGTTTGGTCCGGGGCCCCTCCGTGCCCCGCCGGGCAGCCTGCCCGGCGGTGCCGGGCGGCCGTCACGCTCAGCGGTACTTCGCGTCGGCCTCGCGGTTGGCCGCGATCTCCTTCTCGTAGCGGTCACCCACCGCGAGCAGCATGTCCTTCGTGAAGTACAGGTCGCCGCGTTTCTCGCCGTGGTACTCGAAGTGGTGGGTCTCGACGATCGAATCCACCGGGCAGCTTTCCTCGCAGAAACCGCAGAAGATGCACTTGGTCAGGTCGATGTCGTAGCGGGTCGTGCGGCGCGTGCCGTCGGCCCGCACGTCGCTCTCGATCGTGATCGCCAGCGCGGGGCAGACGGCCTCGCACAGCTTGCAGGCGATGCAGCGCTCCTCGCCGTTGGCGTAGCGGCGCAGCGCGTGCAGGCCGCGGAAGCGCGGCGAGAGCGGCGTCTTCTCCTCCGGGAACTGGATCGTGATGTTGGGCCTGAGGAAGTGGCGGCCGGTCAGCGCCATGCCCTTCAGCAACTCGATGAGCATGAAGCTCGACAGCACGTCCTTGATCGCGGTGAGGGAACTCATGGTCGGCTCCTGCAGGCGGCGCAGCCCCCACTGGAGTTGACGAGCGCAAGCGGGCGTGGTGGCGTCATTGCGGCTTGAAGATGTTGAAGGGCGTCTGCATCCACAGGCCGACGACCACCAGCCACACCAGCGTGACCGGGATGAAGATCTTCCAGCCCAGGCGCATGATCTGGTCGTAGCGGAAGCGCGGGAAGGTGGCGCGCACCCACAGGAACATCGTGACGACGACGAAGGTCTTGACGGCCAGCCAGATCCAGCCCGGGATGAAGTCGAGCGCGGCGATCGGCGGCAGCCAGCCGCCGAGGAACATGATCACGCACAGCGTCGAGATCAGGATCATGTTCGCGTACTCGGCCAGGAAGAACATCGCGAAGCTCATGCCCGAGTACTCGATCATGTGCCCGGCAACGATCTCGCTCTCGCCCTCGACGACGTCGAACGGGTGGCGGTTGGTCTCGGCCAGGCCCGCGATGAAGTAGACGACGAACACCGGCAACAGCGGCAGCCAGTTCCAGCTCAGGAAGTTCAGCCCCATCTCGGCGAACGTGCCGCGGTCCTGCTGCATCACGATGTCGGTCAGGTTCATGCTGGCCGACACCATCAGCACGACGACCAGCGCGAAGCCCATCGCGATCTCGTAGCTGACCATCTGGGCGCTGGCGCGCAGCGCGCCCAGGAAGGCGTACTTGGAGTTGCTCGCCCAGCCGGCGATGATGACCCCGTACACCTCGAGCGAGGTGATCGCCATCAGGAACAGCAGGCCGGCGTTGATGTTGGCCAGCGCGACGTCCGGGCCGAACGGGATCACCGCCCAAGCCGCCAGCGCCGGCATGATCGTCATCACCGGCCCGAGGAAGAAGAGGCCCTTGTTGGCCGCCGTCGGACGGATGATCTCCTTGAACACCAGCTTGACGGCGTCGGCGATGGGCTGCAGCAGGCCGGCCGGCCCGACGCGGTTGGGCCCGAGCCGGATCTGCGTGAAGCCGATGCCGCGCCGCTCCCAAAGCGTCAGGTAGGCGACGCAGATCATCAGCGGCAGCAGCACCGCGACGATCTTGACGAGGCTCCAGATGACGAGCCACAGCGTCGGGTGCATGACGCTGGTGGCGGCCTGGTGCAGCGGCTCGAACATGGCTACACGGCCTCCAGCGTGACGGTGCCGAACATCGCGCCCAGCATCGACGTGGAGGGGTGCCCGGCGGCGATGCGCACCGTGCCCTCGGCCAGCGTGCGGTCCTCGCGCGCGGGCAGGATCACGGAGTGGCGCTCGTCGTGCACCATCACCTTGTCGGTCAGCCGCAGCGCGGCCCACAGCGCCGCAGGCACGCCCACGACCGGCTCGCGCGCGTCCGCGGTCTGCTGCAGCGCCGGGGCGCGGCGCACGATCGGGTCGGTGGCATAGATCGGCACGTCGGCGATGCGCTCGCAGCGCACCGCCGAGCCGGCGCCCTCGCCGGGCCCGGGCGCGGACGCCAGGCCCGGCGCGACGACCGGCGCGTTGTCGAGCCGGGTGCACAGCGCGTCGACGTCGCCGAGCGCGGCGCGGCGGACGTCCTCCACGGTCTCGGCGTCGAAGCCGGGCAAGCCGAGCAGGTTGCCGAGCACGCGCAGCACCTTCCACGCCGGGCGCGCCTCGCCGGGCGGCTTGACGACGCCGTGGAAGGCCTGCAGCCGGCCCTCGGCGTTGACCAGGCTGCCGCCGGTCTCGGTGAAGGCCCCGATCGGAAGCATCACGTCGGCCACGTCGGCAGCGGCGTCGGCGAACGCGGTCAGCGCGACGACCAGACCCGAATCCGCCAGTGCCTGCCGCGCCGCCGCGGCGTCGGCCGCATCCAGCGCCGGCTCGACGTTGAGCAGCAGCAGCGCCTTCATCGGCTGGGTCAGCATCCGGCCGGCGTCCAGGCCGCCCGGGCCCGGCACGGCGCCGACCAGCTGCGCGCCGACGTCGTTGCCGCCCTCGCCCAGGTAGCCGCACGAGGCACCGACGCGCCGGGCGATCCAGTCGGCCAGCGCCAGCAGCTGACCGGCCTGCGGATGCCGCGCGGCGGCGTGCCCGAGCAGCAGCGCGCCGCGGCGCCCGGACAGCAGCGACCGGGCCACGTCCTGCGCGGCCTGCGAGGGCGTCGTGCCCGCCACCGGCGGCTCCACGCCCTGCGCCGACGCGACCGCGGCCGCCACCTCGGCCAGCGCCTGCGGCCAGCCCGAGGGGCGCGCCGTGATCGCGTGCGCCACCGGCATCGCCCAGTCGTCGTGCACCGCGTGCAGGCTGGACAGCCGGGCGCCGCGGCGCGCCGCCTGGCGCAGCCGCTGCGCGAGAAGCGGATGGTCCTTGCGCAGGAACGACCCGATCACGAACGCGCGATCGAGCTGCGACAGCGTGGCGACGGCCGTGCCGAGCCAGCGTGCGCGACCGGCCGGCGCGGTGTTGCCGAAGTCGGCATGCCGCAGGCGATGGTCGATGTTCTCGCTGCCCAGGCCGCGCACCAGCGAGGCCAGCAGGTGCAGTTCCTCCACCGTCGACATCGGGTGCGCCAGCGCGCCGATGCCCGCGGCGCCGAACTCGGCCTTCACGCGGCCGAGGCCGTCGGCCACGTAGTCCAGTGCCGTCTTCCAGTCGACCGCGCGCCACTCGCCGCCCTGGCGGATCATCGGCTGCGTCAGCCGGCGGCCGGAGTCCAGCGCCTCGTAGCCGAAGCGGTCACGATCGCTGATCCAGCACTCGTTGACCTCCTCGTTCTCGAGCGGCACAACGCGCATCACCTTGTTCGCCTTCACCTGCACCACCAGGTTGGCGCCGACGCTGTCGTGCGGGCTCACGCTCTTGCGGCGCGACAGCTCCCAGGTGCGGGCGCTGTAGCGGAAGGGCTTGCTCGTCAGAGCGCCGACCGGGCAGATGTCGATCATGTTGCCCGACAGCTCGCTGTCGACCGTGCCCCCGGTGACGGTGGTGATCTCGCTGTGCTCGCCGCGGTGGATCATGCCGAGCTCCATCACCCCGGCCACCTCCTGGCCGAAGCGCACGCAGCGCGTGCAGTGGATGCAGCGGCTCATTTCCTCCATCGAGATCAGCGGGCCGACGTCCTTGTGGAAGACGACGCGCTTCTCCTCCTGGTAGCGGCTCGCGCCCTTGCCGTAGCCGACCGCGAGATCCTGCAGCTGGCACTCGCCGCCCTGGTCGCAGATCGGGCAGTCGAGCGGGTGGTTGATGAGCAGGAACTCCATCACCGACTGCTGCGCCTTGACCGCCTTGTCGCTCTTGGTGCGCACGACCATCCCGTTGGTGACCGGGGTGGCGCAGGCGGGCATGGGCTTGGGCATCTTCTCGATGTCGACCAGGCACATGCGGCAGTTGGCGGCGATCGAGAGCTTCTTGTGATAGCAGAAGTGAGGGATGTAGACGCCTGCGGCGTCGGCCGCATGCATCACCATGCTGCCGTCGGGCACGGTGACCTTCCTGCCGTCGAGATCGATCTCAGCCATGGGTCCTCGGATCCGGCTCAGGCGGGTTGAGCGACCATGCAGGTCTTGTGCACGACGTGGTGGGCGAACTCGTCGCGGAAGTGCTTGAGCATCCCCTCGACCGGCATCGCCGCCGCGTCCCCGAGGGCGCAGATCGTGCGCCCCTTGATGTTGAAGGCCACGCTGTCGAGCAGTTCGAGGTCGTCAGGCCGGCCCTTGCCGTGCTCGATGCGCTCGATCACCCGCCACAGCCAGCCGGTGCCCTCGCGGCACGGCGTGCACTGGCCGCAGCTCTCGTGCATGTAGAAGTAGTTCAGCCGCAGCAGGCTCCTGACCATGCAGCGGGTGTCGTTCATCACGATCACCGCGCCGGAGCCCAGCATCGAGCCGGCCTTGGCGATGGCGTCGTAGTCCATCGTCAGGTCCATCATCACGCGCGCCGGCAGCACCGGCGCCGACGACCCGCCCGGGATGACCGCCTTCAGCGCACCTCCCCGCACGCCGCCGGCCAGCTCGAGCAGCCGCGCGAACGGCGTGCCAACGGGCACCTCGAAGTTGCCGGGCCGCTCGACATCGCCCACGACGCTGAAGATCTTGGTGCCGCCGTTGTTGGGCTTGCCGCACTCGAGGTAGGCCTGGCCGCCGTGGTTGATGATCCACGGCACCGCAGCAAAGGTCTCGGTGTTGTTGATCGTCGTCGGCTTGCCGTACAGGCCGAAGCTCGCGGGGAACGGCGGCTTGAAGCGCGGCTGGCCCTTCTTGCCCTCCAGGCTCTCCAGCAGCGCCGTCTCCTCGCCGCAGATGTAGGCGCCGAAGCCGTGGTGCGCGTGGAGCTGGAAGCTGAAGTCGCTGCCGAGGATGCGCTCGCCCAGCAGGCCCGCTTCCCGCGCCTCGGCGAGCGCCTGCTCGAAGCGCTCGTAGACCTCGAAGATCTCGCCGTGGATGTAGTTGTAGCCGGTGCGGATGCCCATCGCGTAGGCGGCGATGGCCATGCCCTCGATGACGATGTGCGGGTTGTAGGCGAGGATGTCACGGTCCTTGCAGGTGCCGGGCTCGCCCTCGTCGCTGTTGCAGACCAGGTACTTCGGACCCGGGTACTGGCGCGGCATGAAGCTCCACTTGAGCCCGGTCGGGAAGCCCGCGCCGCCGCGTCCCCGCAGCGCGCTCAGCTTGACCTCGGCGATGACCTGCTCGGGCGTCATGCCGGCGCCTACGTCGCGCTGGCCGCCCTCGCCGCCCTCGCCGCCCTTGCCGAGGATCCGGCGCAGCGCCGAGTAGCCCCCGCGGGCCACGTAGTCGGCCAGCCGCCAGTTGGTGCCGTCCAGGCCGGCGTAGATCTGGGCGCCAACGTGGCGGCCGTGGAAGCAGGTCTCGAGGCCACGGGCCTGGAAGCGGGACAGGTCGGGCAGCACGGCAGCCATCTCGTTCAGCGCGCGTTCTTCAGCGTCTCGAGCAGGTCGTCGAGGCGCTCGTTGGACATGAAGCTCAGCATCGTGCGGTCGTTGACGAGCATCACCGGCGCGTCGGCGCAGGCGCCCAGGCACTCGCTGGGCTGCACGGTGAAGGCGCCGTCGGCCGTGGTGCCGTAGGGCTCGACGCCGAGCCTGCGGCACAGGTGCGCGAGCGCCTTGTCGCCGTCGCGCAGCGCGCACGGCAGATTGGTGCAGACGTTCAGCTTGAACGCGCCCACCGGCTGCGCGTTGTACATGTTGTAGAAGGTGGTCACCTCGTGCACCGCGATCGGCGGCATGCCGAGGTAATCGGCCACGACCTTCTCGCTCGCCTCGCTGACCCAACCCTGATCGTGCTGGACGATGGCCAGGCAGGCCATCACCGCCGACACCTTCTGGTCGGCCGGGTACTTGGCCACCTCGCGGTCGAAGCGCGCGCGGAGGTCGTCGGTCAGCACGAAGCCCGCCGTCGCGCTCATCGGTCGATCTCCCCGAACACGATGTCCATCGTGCCGATGATCGCGACCGCGTCGGCGATCATGTGGCCGCGCGCCATCTCGTCGAGGGCGGCCAGGTGCGCGAAGCCCGGGGCGCGGATCTTCAGCCGGTGCGGCTTGTTGGCCCCGTCGCTGACGATGTAGATGCCGAACTCGCCCTTGGGGTGCTCGACCGCCGCGTAGGCCTCGCCCTCGGGGACGTGCATGCCCTCGGTGAAGAGCTTGAAGTGGTGGATCAGCTCCTCCATGTTGCTCTTCATGTCGACGCGCGACGGCGGAGCCACCTTGTGGTTGTCGGTGATCACGGGCCCGGGGTTGTTCCGCAGCCACTCGACGCACTGCCGGACGATGCGGTTGGACTGGCGCATCTCCTCGACGCGCACCAGGTAGCGGTCGTAGGTGTCGCCGTTGACGCCCACGGGCACGTCGAAGTCCATCTTCGCGTAGACCTCGTAGGGCTGGGTCTTGCGCAGGTCCCAGGCGATGCCGCTGCCGCGCAGCATCGGGCCGGTGAAGCCGAGGTTCAGCGCCCGCTCCGGGCTGACCACGCCGATGCCCACCGTGCGCTGCTTCCAGATGCGGTTGTCGGTCAGCAGCGTCTCGTACTCGTCGACGTAGGCCGGGAAGCGGCGCGTGAAGTCGTCGATGAAGTCCAGCAGCGAGCCCTGGCGGTTCTCGTTCAGGGCCCGGATCGCGCGCTCGTTGCGGATGCGGCTCGCCCGGTACTGCGGCATCCGGTCGGGCAGCTCGCGGTAGACACCACCGGGGCGGAAGTAGGCGGCGTGCATGCGCGCGCCGCTGACCGCCTCGTACATGTCGAAGATGTCCTCGCGCTCCCGGAAGCAGTAGATGAAGATGTTCATCGCGCCGCAGTCCAGGCCGTGGCAGCCGAGCCACAGCAGGTGGTTCAGCAGACGGGTCAGCTCGCTGAACATCACGCGGATGTGCTGCGCGCGCTCGGGCACCTCGATGCCGAGCAGCTTCTCGATCGCCAGGCAGTAGGCGTGCTCGTTGCACATCATCGACACGTAGTCGAGCCGGTCCATGTAGGGCAGGCTCTGAAGGTACGTGCGCGTCTCGGCCAGCTTCTCGGTGGCACGGTGCAGCAGGCCGATGTGCGGGTCGGCGCGCTGGATCACCTCGCCGTCGAGCTCGAGCACCAGCCGCAGCACGCCGTGCGCAGCCGGGTGCTGGGGCCCGAAGTTGAGGGTGTAGTTCTTGATCTCAGCCATGCGGGGCCTCGGCCGCTGCGCACCCTTCCGGGCGGACGGCGCGGATCCGGACTTGCCGGTCCGCAGGCTCCGCCTCCCGGCGCGAGGCCACGGGCAGCTTCGGTGGGGACGTCATTGCAGGCCGCCGTAGTGGTCTTCGCGCACCACGCGCGGCACGTTCTCGCGCGGCTCGATCGTCACGGGCTGATAGACGACGCGCTTCTTCTCGGGGTCGTAGCGCATCTCGACATGGCCCGAGACCGGGAAGTCCTTGCGCATCGGGTGCCCGATGAACCCGTAGTCGGTCAGGATGCGGCGCAGATCGAGGTGGCCCTCGAAGACGATGCCGAACAGGTCGAACGCCTCGCGCTCGAACCAGTTGGCCGAGTTCCACACCTCGGTGACGCTGGCCACGGCCGGCATGTCGTCGTCGGGGCAGAACACCTTGAGCCGCAGGCGCCAGTTGTTGCGCACCGAGAGCAGGTGCGACACGACGCAGAAGCGCGGGCCCTCCCAAGGCTCGTTGCGGTAGTCGGCGTAGTCGACGCCGCACAGGTCGACGAGTTGCTCGAAGCCGAGCTCGGGGCGGTCGCGCAGCGCCAGGGCCGCCGCGAGGTAGCCGGACGCGCGCACGGTCAGCGTCAGCTCGCCGCGCGCGTGCACCAGCGACACCGTCTCTTCGCCGAGGGCGGACTCGAGCGCGGCCTTCAGGGTTTCGGTTCGATGGCTCATCGGCGGCAGCGTCAGCGCGCGATCGTGTTCTCGCGCCGGATCTTGGCCTGCAGCTGCAGGATGCCATACAGCAGCGCCTCGGCGGTGGGCGGGCAGCCGGGCACGTAGACGTCGACCGGCACGATGCGGTCGCAGCCGCGCACGACGCTGTAGCTGTAGTGGTAGTAGCCGCCGCCGTTGGCGCACGAGCCCATGCTCAGCACCCAGCGCGGCTCGGCCATCTGGTCGTAGACCTTGCGCAGGGCCGGGGCCATCTTGTTGCACAGCGTGCCGGCCACGATCATCAGGTCGCTCTGGCGCGGGCTCGGGCGGAACAGCATGCCGAAGCGATCGATGTCGTAGCGCGCAGCGCCGGCATGCATCATCTCGACGGCGCAGCAGGCCAGGCCGAAGGTCATCGGCCACAGCGAGCCGGTCTTCGACCAGTTGACCAGCTTGTCCACCGACGTGGTGACGAAGCCTTCCCTCAGGACGCCTTCGATGCCCATGGTCAGCCTCCTGCGGTCCGCCCCGGGGAGGCGGCCGCCCCCTCGGAAGGTGGCGTGTGAGTGCGAGCCTGGCGATCCATCTTCACTCCCAGTCCAGCGCGCCCTTCTTCCACTCGTACACGAACCCGACGACCAGGATCGCGAGGAAGACCATCATGGCCCAGAAGCCTGACGCGCCGATGTCGTGGAGCGCGACCGCCCAGGGGAAGAGGAAGGCGATCTCGAGGTCGAACAGGATGAACAGGATCGCCACCAGGTAGTAGCGCACGTCGAACTTCATCCGCGCGTCCTCGAAGGCCTCGAAGCCGCACTCGTACGGGCTGTTCTTCTGGGGGTCGGGCCGGTTCGGGCCGAACAGGAAGCCGAGCAGCTGCGGCGCCACCCCGACGGCGACGCCGACGAGGATGAAGAGGATCACCGGCAGGTAGGCTTGGAGGTCCATCGGCTCAACGGGCGGCGTGGATCACGGTGCGGGTGGCGGCCAGGGCGGGGGCGGGTCGGCGCGTCAGCGTCATGCAAGCTTGGGTGGGGGCGCAAAAAAGCGCGCCGGGTGCCGCTCGGGGCAACACTGCGGGCGCGCTTGGCTGGCGCATGACTACTGCTCGTTCCACGGGCTTGGTGCCGACGGCGAGACTCGAACTCGCACAGCTTTCGCCACTACCCCCTCAAGATAGCGTGTCTACCAATTTCACCACGTCGGCACGACGTTGACTTCGATGGCGTCGCCCGGTGCGCAAGAGGGATGCAGCGCTCCGGACAGCCCAGCATTGTAGTCGCATCGCGCGGGCTTCCCGGCCGCGGCGGCGCACGCGGGATGCGCCGCCGCGGCTCACTTGCCGGCAGGAGCCGGAACGGCCGGGCTGGCGGGCGCTGGCGAGGGGACGGCAGGGGACGCGCCAGTGGCCGGCCCGGGCGTGGCACCGGGGGCCGCACCCGGGATCGCACCCGGGATCGCACCCGGAATCGCGCCGCCGGCCGGCGCGCTCGCCGCGGGCGCCGCCCGGTCGAGCACGCTGCTGCCGCCCTGCCTCACGCCCGACCCGCCGGCATTGGCCAGGTAGGCGAGCGCCAGCGTGCACAGGAAGAACACCGTCGCGCAGACGGCCGTGGAGCGCGAAAGGAAGTTCGCGCTCCCCGTCGCGCCGAACAGACTGCCCGAGGCGCCGCTGCCGAAGCTGGCGCCCATGTCGGCGCCCTTGCCGTGCTGCACCAGCACGAGTCCGATCATGATCACCGCCGTCAGCAGCTGCACGGCCAGGATCAGCGTCATCCAGATTTGCATGTCTCGAAAGCTCCGGGGAATCCGTCGTTGTGCGGGCGCGCGCGGCGGGCTAGCGTGCCGCGCGGCAGATGGTGATGAAGTCGGCGGCCTTCAGCGAAGCGCCGCCGATCAGGCCGCCGTCGATGTCGGGCTGCGCGAACAGGGCGGCCGCGTTGTCCGCCTTGACGCTGCCGCCGTAGAGGATGCGCATGCGCTCGCCGTGGCCGCTGGCGGCCTGCAGCTGCGAGCGCAGCACCGCGTGCACGGCCTGCGCCTGCTCGGGGGTCGCGGTGCGTCCCGTGCCGATGGCCCAGACCGGCTCGTACGCGACCACCATCTCCGCGGCGCAGTGGGCCAGCTCGCGGATCACCGCAGCCAGCTGGCGCTTGACGACCGCCTCGGTCTGGCCGGCGTCGCGCTGCTCGAGCGTCTCGCCGACGCACACGATGGGCGTCACGCCCTTGCCCAGGGCTGCCTGCGCCTTCGCGGCCACCAGCTCGTCGGCCTCACCATGGTGCTGGCGACGCTCGGAGTGGCCGACGAGCACGTAGCGACAGCCGCACTCGGCGAGCATGGCCGCCGACACCTCGCCCGTGTAGGCGCCCTGCGCGTGCGCGGAGACGTCCTGCGCCCCCCAACGGATGTCGGTGCCGGCCAGCTGCGCGGCCGTCTCGGTGAGGTAGACGAAGGGCACGCAGACCGCGACGTCGGCCCCGAAGGGTCGGGCCGCCGCGACGGCAGCCAGCAGCTCGGTGTTGGCCGGGCGGTTGCCGTGCATCTTCCAGTTGCCCACCACCAGGGGGCGTCGCTGCGGATTCACGTGCGCTCCTCCTTCCAGGCGAGCACGATCTTGCCGACGTGCTGGCTGGACTCCATCAGCGCGTGGGCCGCGGCCGCCGCGGCGGCCGGCAGCACGCGGTGCACGACCGGCCGGATGCGGCCCGACTCCAGCAGCGGCCAGACCTCCGCGCGAAGCTCGCGCGCGAGCGCCGCCTTGTAGGCGAGCTGCCGCGGCCGTAGCGTCGAACCCGTGATCGACAGCCGCCGGCGCAGCACGAGACCGGCGTCGATGCGGCTCGACGTGCCGCCCTGCACCGCGATCAAGGCGAGGCGCCCGTCCTCGGCCAGGCACTGCAGCTCGCGCTCGACGTAGTCGCCGGCCACCATGTCGAGCACGACGTCGACGCCACGGCCGCCGGTGAATTCCAGCGACTCGGCCACGAAGTCCTGCGTGCGGTAGTTGACGGCCCGGTCCGCGCCGAGCGCGACGCAGGCGGCGCACTTCTCGTCGCTGCCTGCCGTGGCGATCACGGAGGCGCCGCGCGCCTTGGCGAGCTGGATCGCGGTGACGCCGATGCCGCTGGTGCCGCCCTGGACCAGCAGTGCCTGCCCAGGCTGCAGCCGGGCGATCGAGAACACGTTCTGCCAGACGGTGAAGAAGGTCTCGGGCAGGCCCGCCGCCTCGATCATCGACAGCCCTGCCGGCACCGGCAGCACCTGGCCCACCGGGGCGACGCAGCGCTCGGCATAGCCCCCTCCGGCCAGCAGCGCGCAGACCGGGTCGCCCAGGCGCAGCCCGGCGGCCTGCAGGTCGGCCGCAGCGCCGCCCGCCACCGTGCCGGCGACCTCCAGGCCCGGCAGGTCCGAGACGCCCGGAGGCATCGGGTACATGCCCTTGCGCTGCATCACGTCCGGGCGGTTGACGCCCGAGGCATGCACCTCGATCAGCACCTCGCCGGCGGCCGGCACCGGATCCGGCCGCGTCACCGGCTGCAGCACCTCGGGCGGACCGAAGCGCGTGATCTCGATCGCGCGCATGGGCTCGGCTCGCCCTCTCAGTGGTCCTGCGGGTTGCGGCCGGTGTCGGCGCCACCGTCGGACGCCGCCGCGGGCGGCGCGCCGCCGCCCTCGCCGCCACCCTGGGCCGCATCGCGCGGACCCCGGGCCTCGCGCGGCTCGCGCGGTTCGCGGTCGCGCCGCGGACGATCGCCGCGGTCCCCGCGATCGCCGCGGTCCCCGCGATCACCACGGTCCCCGCGGTCGCGCCGCGGCGGCCGGTCGTCCTCGACCCAGCCCTCGGGCCTGTCGAGCAGTGCCTTCATGCTGAGCTTGATGCGGCCCTTCTCGTCGGTCTCGAGCACCTTGACCTTGACGATCTGGCCCTCGGCCAGCACGTCACCGATCTGCTCGATGCGCTCGTGGGCGATCTGGCTGATGTGCAGCAGGCCGTCCTTGCCCGGCAGGATGTTGACCAGCGCGCCGAAGTCGAACAGCTTGGTGATCGGGCCCTCGTAGACCTTGCCCACCTCGGCCTCGGCCGTGATGTCGGCGATGCGCTTCATCGCCAGCTCGGCCTTGGCGGCCTCGGTGCTGGCGATCGTGATCGTGCCGTCCTCGGCGATGTCGATCGTCGTGCCGGTCTCCTCGGTCAGCGCGCGGATGGTCGCGCCGCCCTTGCCGATCACGTCGCGGATCTTCTCCGCGTTGATCTTCATCGTGTACAGGCGCGGGGCGAACTGGCTGATCTCGGCCTTGGCGCCCCCGACCGCCTCGACCATCCGTCCCAGGATGTGCAGCCGCGCCTCCTTCGCCTGTTCCAGGGCGACCTGCATGATCTCCTTGGTGATGCCCTGGATCTTGATGTCCATCTGCAGCGCGGTGATGCCGCTGGAGGTGCCGGCCACCTTGAAGTCCATGTCGCCGAGGTGGTCCTCGTCGCCGAGGATGTCGGTCAGCACGGCGAAACGGTTGCCTTCCTTGATCAGGCCCATCGCGATGCCGGCCACGTGCGCCTTCAGCGGCACGCCGGCGTCCATCAGGCTCAGGCAGCCGCCGCAGACCGAGGCCATCGACGAGCTGCCGTTGCTCTCGGTGATCTCGCTGACGACGCGCAGCGTGTACGGGAACTCCTCGCGCGGGGGCAGCACGGCCACCAGCGCGCGCTTGGCCAGCCGGCCGTGACCGATCTCGCGCCGCTTGGGGCTGCCGACACGGCCGGTCTCGCCGGTGGCGAACGGCGGCATGTTGTAGTGCAGCATGAAGCGGTCCTCGAACTCGCCGGCCAGCGCGTCGATGCGCTGCGCGTCGCGTTCGGTGCCGAGCGTGGCCGCCACCAGCGCCTGCGTCTCGCCCCGGGTGAAGAGTGCGCTGCCGTGCACACGCGGCAGCAGGCCGGTGCGGATCTCGATCGGGCGCACGGTACGGGTGTCGCGGCCGTCGATGCGCGGCTCTCCGGAGAGGATCTGGCCGCGCACGATGCGGCTCTCGATCTCGAACAGCAGCCCCTCGACCTTGACGCCGTCGAAGTCCACGCCGTCGGCCTTCAACGCGGACATCACGTCGGCGTAGGCCTCGCGGCAGGCCTGCGTGCGGGCCTGCTTGCTGCGGATCTGGTACGCCGCGCGCAGCTTCTCCTCGCCGAGCGCGGTGACGCGGGCGATGAAGGCCTCGTCCTTGGCCGGCGCGGTCCACTGCCACTGCGGCTTGCCCGCCTCGCGCACAAGCTCGTCGATCGCGGCGATCGCCACCTTGCCCATGTCGTGGCCATAGACGACCGCGCCGAGCATGATCTCCTCGGACAGCTGCTGCGCCTCGCTCTCGACCATCAGCACGGCGGCCTCCGTCCCGGCGACGACGAGGTCGAGCTGGCTGTTGGCGAGCTCGCCCTTGCCCGGGTTCAGCACGTACTGGCCGTTGACGTAGCCGACGCGCGCCGCGCCGATCGGGCCGTTGAACGGGATGCCGCTGACGGCCAGCGCGGCGCTGGAGCCGATCATCGCCGCGATGTCGGCCTGGACCTCGGGGTTCAGGCTCAGCACGTGCACGACGACCTGGACCTCGTTGAAGAAGCCGTCCGGGAACAGCGGCCGGATCGGGCGGTCGATCAGGCGGCTGGTCAGCGTCTCGAGCTCGCTCGGGCGGCCCTCGCGCTTGAAGAAGCTGCCCGGGATCTTGCCGGCCGCGTAGGTCTTCTCGATGTAGTCGACGGTGAGGGGGAAGAAGTCCTGCCCGGGCTTGGCCTCTGTGCGGGCCACCACGGTGGCCAGCACCACGGTGCCCTCGATGTCGACCAGCACGGCGCCGGTGGACTGGCGGGCGATCTCGCCGGTCTCCAGCGTGACCTGGTGCGGCCCCCACTGGAAGGTCTTGGTGACCTTGTTGAACATGCTCATGCGTGCAGCTCCTGGTGTGCTGGGATGCGCGCGATGCCATTCCAGCGTGGCCCCGGGCAGGGGACTCGTTGGAATGACACGGCTGCGTGCAACCCGGTTTCGGTGGAAGGGGTGCCGGGACGGCCCACGGACCGCCCCGGGCGGGGTGCGACCTACTTGCGCAGGCCGAGCTTGCTGATCAGCGCCGTATAGCGCTCGGCGTCCTTGTCCTTCAGGTAGGCCAGCAGCCGCTTGCGCTGGTTGACCAGCTTCAGCAGGCCGCGGCGGCCATGGTGGTCCTTCAGGTGCTGCTTGAAGTGCGGGGTCAGCTCGTTGATCCGCGCGGTGAGCAGCGCGACCTGCACTTCGGGGCTGCCGGTGTCGGCAGCCGAGCGGGCATTGGCCTTGACGACGTCGGCCTTGGCGGCGGTGGTGAGGGGCATCGGACGATTTCCTGGGCGGGGGCGGGCGGAAACCGTTGCGCCGCGCGGTGCCGGAGGCACGTCGCGACGGCGGGCGGGTTTCCGTACGGACTTGCGGCCACCAGTGAAACCGACCGGTGCCGTGCTGGGCTCCCCGGGCCTGTTCGACCCGGGAAACCGCCGGATTATGCCAGAGCCGGCCGCCCGGCTTCGGCCAGCGGCCAGCGCGGCAGCACGTCGAAGGCCTGCGGCCGCTGCGGCCGCTCCAGGCCCGCCTGCACCCGCAGCGCGGCCGCCAGCGCGATCATGGCGCCGTTGTCGGTGCACAGGGCCAGCGGCGGGTAGTGCACGCCCGCCTGCATCCGGGCCGCGCCGGCGTCGAGGGCGGCTCGCAGCTTCAGGTTGGCGCCCACGCCGCCGGCCACGACGAGCGTGCGCAGGCCGGTCTGGCGCAGTGCCCGCAGCGCCTTGGCCACCAGCACCTCCACGATGGCGGCCTCGGTCGAAGCGGCCAGGTCGGCCCGCGCCTGGACGTCGGGCTCGGGCCCGAGCCGGCGCAGCTGGGTCGCGACGGCCGTCTTCAGCCCGGCGAACGAGAAGTCGAGACCGGCGCCGTGGCTGCCGTGCAGCAGCGGCCGCGGCAGCGCGAAGGCCCCCGGGTCGCCCGACTGCGCCAGCCGCGCCAGCGCAGGGCCGCCCGGGTAGCCCAGGCCGAGCAGCTTGGCGCTCTTGTCGAAGGCCTCGCCGGCGGCATCGTCGATGGTCTCCCCGAGCAGCTCGTAGTGGCCGATGCCCTCCACCCGCATCAGCTGCGTGTGCCCGCCCGACACCAGCAGCGCCACGAAGGGAAAGCTCGGCGCCGGTGCAGCGAGAAAAGGCGACAGCAGGTGCCCCTCGAGGTGATGGACGCCGAGCGCCGGCCGGCCCAGTGCCGCCGCCAGCGCTGCGGCGACGCCCGCGCCGACCAGCAGCGCCCCGGCGAGTCCGGGGCCGCGGGTGTAGGCCACCAGGTCGATGTCGTGCACCCCGCAGCCGGCGCGTTCGAGCACCTGCCGCGCCAGCGGCAGCACGCGCCGGATGTGGTCGCGCGAGGCGAGCTCGGGCACGACACCGCCGTAGGCCTCGTGCATCGCGGCCTGGCTGTGCAGCGCCTCGGCCACGAGCCGCGGCGGCCCCTCGCCCCCCGCATCGACCAGCGCGACGCCGGTCTCGTCGCAGGAGGACTCCACACCCAGCACCTTCACGCCGGGCAGTGTAGCGGCGCGCTGGCGGCCTGCCGCGCACGCGGTGCGCGCCGGGTGCGCCGCCGTCGCAGCCTCAGCCGTGGCGCTCCTTGGCGTGGTTGATCGAGTACTTCGGGATCTCGATCGTCACGTCGCGGTTGGACAGGATGGCCTGGCACGACAGGCGCGAGGTCGGCGTCAGGCCCCAGGCGCGGTCGAGCAGGTCCTCCTCGGACTCGTCCATCTCGCCAAGCGACTCGAAGCCTTCCTTGACGACGACGTGGCAGGTCGTGCAGGCGCAACTCATCTCGCAGGCGTGCTCGATCGCGATGCCGTGGTCGAGCATCGCCTCGCACAGCGACGTGCCTGCGGGCGCCTCGATGGTGTCGCCCGCGGGGCAGTACTCAGGGTGCGGCAGGATGCGGATGACGGGCATGGTGGCCTAGATCTGGTCGAGCGACTTGCCTGCAAGGGCGCGCCGGATGCCTTCGTTCATGCGGGCGGCGGCGAAGGCCTCGGTGCCGGCGGCGAGCGCCTCGGTGGCGGCCTCGATCGCGGCGCGGTCGGTACCCTTGGCCGCCAGCGCGGCGCGCTCGACCAGCGCGTCGATCGCCATGCGCTCGTCGTCGTCCAGCAGCGAGCCGTCGGCAGCCAGGGCGGAGCGGGTCGCGAGCACCATGCGCCCGGCGTCGACCCGCGCCTCGCGCAGCCCGCGCTCGGCCATGTCCTGCTCGGCGTGCGCGAAGCCGTCCTTCAGCATCCGCGCGACCTCCTCGTCGCCCAGGCCGTAGCTCGGCCGCACCGTGACCGCGGCCTCGACGCCCGAGGCCTGCTCGCGCGCCGACACCGACAGCAGCCCGTCCGCATCGACCTGGAACGTGACGCGGATGCGCGCTGCGCCGGCCGCCATCGGCGGGATGCCGCGCAGCTCGAAGCGGGCCAGGGAGCGGCAGTCCTCGACCTTGTCGCGTTCGCCCTGCACGACGTGGATCGCCATCGCCGTCTGGCCGTCCTGGTAGGTGGTGAAGTCCTGCGCCTTGGCCACCGGAATCGTCGTGTTGCGCTCGATCACCCGCTCCACGAGGCCGCCCATCGTCTCCAGGCCGAGCGACAGCGCGATCACGTCCAGCAGCAGCAGCTCGCCGTCCTTCGCGTTGCCGGCCAGCGCGTTGGCCTGGATCGCCGCGCCCAGCGCGACGACCTCGTCCGGGTTCAGGTTGGTCAGCACCTCGCGGCCGAACAGCTCGCCCACCGCGGTGCGCACCAGCGGCATCCGCGTGCTGCCGCCGACCATCACGACGCCCCGGACCTCGTCGCGCGCCACCCGGGCGTCGCGCAGCACGCGCCGCACCTCGCGCAGCGTGCGCTCCACCAGAGGCCGCGCCAGGGCCTCGAGCTGCGCGCGCTCGACCGCGAGCTCGCGCGCCGCGCCGCCGATGGCGGCCCGCCACGCCACCGCGGGCGCGTCGGTCAGCGCCTCCTTGGCGGCCCGCGAAGCGACCAGCGCCGCCCGCTTGTCGCGAGGCGTCGTCGCCTGCAGCCCAAGCTGCGCGAGCGCCCAGTCGGCAAGGGCGTGGTCGATGTCGTCGCCGCCGAGCGCCGCGTCGCCGCCGGTGGCCACCACCTCGAACACCCCCCGGGTCAGCCGCAGCAGCGAAATGTCGAAGGTGCCGCCGCCCAGGTCGTAGACCGCGTACAGGCCCTCCGAGGCGTTGTCCAGGCCGTAGGCCACCGCGGCCGCGGTCGGCTCGCTGATCAGGCGCAGCACGTTCAGCCCGGCGAGCTGCGCCGCGTCCTTGGTGGCCTGGCGCTGCGCGTCGTCGAAGTAGGCGGGCACCGTGATCACGGCGCCGAACAGTTCGGCGTCGAAGGTGTCCTCGGCGCGCTGCCGCAGCGCGGCCAGGATCTCGGCCGACACCTCGACCGGCGTCTTGTCGCCGTCCCGCGTGCGCAGCGCCACCATGCCGGGGCGGTCGACCAGGTGGTAGGGCAGCCGGCCGGCGTCGGCCAAGTCGGCCAGCCGCCGGCCCATCAGCCGCTTGACGCTGGCGATCGCGTTCTCGGGGTCGTCGGCCTGGGCGTCGCGCGCCTCGTGGCCGATCTGGCGCCGGCCGCCCTCGAGGTAGCGCACCACCGAGGGCAGGATCACGCGCCCCTGGGCATCGGGCAGGCACTCGACGACGCCGTGGCGCACGGCCGCCACCAGCGAGTGCGTGGTGCCGAGGTCGATGCCGACGGCGACGCGGCGGCCGTGCGGGTCGGGGCTCGCGCCGGGTTCGGAGATCTGCAGCAGGGCCATCGTCGGGGCGCGGAGGTCGGTCAGCGCGGGGGCTCGAGCGCCTCGAGGCGGCGCGCGATGTCCTCGCGGAAGCGGGCGACGAACATCAGCGCGCGCACCTGCGCGGCCGCGCCAGCGGCATCGCCCTGTTCGTCGAGCAGGGCGGTCAGCCGGTCCAGGCCGCGGCGCTCCTCGGCGGCCACCGCCTCGTCCAGGCGGCCGACCGCGGCGGCGTCGGCCGCCTCCTCGAGCTCCTCGCGCCACTGCATCTGCTGCACCAGGAAGGCCGGCGGCATCGCGGTGTTGCGCTCGGCCTCGACCGGCACCCCGCGAAGCTCGCAAAGGTAGGCGGCGCGCCGCAGCGGGTGGCGCAGCCGCTGCCAGGCCTCGTTGACGCGCACGGCCCACTGCATCGCCACCCGCTGCGCCGCGGCGCCCTCGGCTGCGAAGCGGTCGGGGTGCACCTCGGCCTGCAGCTCGCGGCGACGGCCGTCGAGCGCGGCGCGGTCGAGCGCGTGCCGCTGCGGCAGGCCGAACAGCGTGAAGTCGTCGCTGCTGATCGCGAGGCGCGGCTGCATGGATCCCGTCCCGCGCTCAGAGCGCCTTGGCGTAGAACGCCGAGAGGCCGTTGTCCGGGTAGCCGCCGAAGGGCCCGCGCGGCAGGTAGCCGGCCCGCTCGTACAGCCGGACCGCCTCGTGCTGGTCGCGCCCGGTCTCCAGCAGCGCGAGACCGAGCCGCTCGGCGCGCAGCTGCTGCTCGAGGGCGTGGAGCAGCCGCGCACCGACGCGCTGGCCGCGGCGCGCCGGGGCGACGTACATGCGCTTGATCTCCCCGTAGGCCCGGCCGCCGGTGGCGGGCTCGCCGGGCATGCAGCGGACCGCCCCGGTGCCCACCAGCTCCGCCCCGGCGCGCGCGACGAAGAAACGCACCGCGGGCTCCAGCAGCGCCTGGACGCCCAGGATGTGGTTGGCCTCGGCCGGGTACAGCGAGGCCAGGTAATCGTCGAGCGAACCCAGCGCCGCGCGCACGTCGGTCTGGTCGGGGCTCTCGCGGCGGATGACGAGGGTGTCGGGCATCTTCGGCAACAAGAAGGCGCGGTGACGAACCGCGCCTTCGGGCACAAGCGGGGGCGGTCGCTCAGACCCGGAACGACTCCCCGCAGCCGCAGCGGTCCTTTTCGCGGGGGTTGTGGAACTTGAAGCCCTCGTTCAGGCCCTCGCGCACGAAGTCCAGTTCGGTGCCATCGATGTAGGGAAGGCTCTTCGGATCGACCAGCACCTTGACGCCGTGGCCCTCGAAGACCACGTCCTCGGGCGCGACCTCGTCGGCGTACTCGAGCTTGTAGGCCAGGCCCGAGCAGCCGGTGGTCTTGACGCCCAGCCGCACACCGACACCCTTGCCGCGCCGCGCGATGTAGCGGGCGACGTGCCGTGCGGCCGCCTCGGTCAGCGTGACGGACATTCAGCCTCCGGCCACGCCCTCGGTGGCGGGCTGCCGCGTCGCGCCGCCGGGGGCGGCCTCGTCCGCCGCACCGCCATGCTTGGCGCGGTAGTCCTCGACGGCGGCCTTGATCGCGTCCTCGGCCAGGATCGAGCAATGGATCTTGACCGGCGGCAGCGCAAGCTCCTCGGCGATGCGCGTGTTCTTGATCGTCAGCGCCTCGTCGAGGCTCTTGCCCTTGACCCACTCGGTGACGAGCGAGCTCGACGCGATCGCCGAGCCACAGCCGTAGGTCTTGAAGCGGGCGTCCTCGATCAGGCCGGTGGCGGGGTCGACCTTGATCTGCAGCTTCATCACGTCGCCGCAGGCAGGTGCCCCGACCATGCCGGTGCCGACCGTGTCGTCGCCCTTGTCGAAGCTGCCGACGTTGCGCGGGTTCTCGTAGTGATCGATGACCTTGTCGCTGTATGCCATGCGCGTGCTCCTTCGGCGTTGCCTCTCAGTGGGCAGCCCACTGGATGGTGCTGAGGTCGACGCCGTCCTTGTACATCTCCCACAACGGCGAGAGCTCGCGCAGCTTGGCCACGCGGTCCTGCAGCAGGGCGACGGCGGTGTCGATGTCGTGCTCGGTCGTGAAGCGGCCGATCGTCATGCGCAGGCTCGAGTGCGCGAGCTCGTCGCTGCGGCCCAGCGCGCGCAGCACGTAGCTCGGCTCGAGGCTGGCGCTGGTGCAGGCGCTGCCGGAGCTGACCGCGATGCCCTTGACGCCCATGATCAGGCTCTCGCCCTCGACGAAGTTGAAGCTGGCGTTCAGGTTGTGCGGCACCCGGCGCTCGAGGTCGCCGTTGATGAAGACCTGCTCGATGCGGCCGATGCCGTCGAGCAGCCGACGCTGCAGCATGCGGACGCGCTCGCTCTCGGTGCCCATCTCCTGGCGCGCGATCTCGAACGCCACGCCCATGCCGACGCACTGGTGCGTGGGCAGCGTGCCGCTGCGCATGCCGCGCTCGTGTCCGCCGCCGTGCATCTGCGCCTCGATGCGCACGCGCGGCTTGCGGCGCACGTACAGGGCACCGATGCCCTTCGGGCCGTAGGTCTTGTGCGAGGCCAGGCTCATCAGGTCGACCGGCAGCGTCGCCATGTCGATGGCCATCTTGCCCGTGGCCTGCGCCGCGTCGACGTGCAGCACGATGCCGCGCTCGCGGCACATCGCGCCGATCGTCGGGATGTCCTGGATCACGCCGATCTCGTTGTTGACCAGCATCACCGAGGCGAGGATCGTGTCCTTGCGCAGCGCGTCCCGGAACCGGTCGAGGTCGAGCAGGCCGTTGTCCTGGACGTCGAGGTAGGTGACCTCGAAGCCCTGGCGCTCGAGCTCGCGCATTGTGTCGAGTACGGCCTTGTGCTCGGTCTTGACGGTGACCAGGTGCTTGCCGCGCGAGCCGTAGAAGTGCGCGGCGCCCTTCAGCGCCAGGTTGTTGCTCTCGGTGGCGCCGGAGGTCCAGACGATCTCGCGCGGGTCGGCACCGATCAGCGCCGCAACCTGGCCGCGCGCCTTCTCGACGGCCCCCTCGGCCTCCCAGCCCCAGGCGTGGCTGCGCGAGGCCGGGTTGCCGAAGTGCTCGCGCAGCCAGGGGATCATCGCGTCGACGACGCGCGGGTCGCACGGCGTCGTCGCGCCGTAGTCCATGTAGATCGGCAGGTGGGGTGTCATCACTCGGGACGCGGGTCGGTCACGGGAAGGCGGGGCGGCGGATGCTCACTTGGTGAGCGCGGAGCCGAGGGCGAACACGGAGTTCGGTGCGGTCACCTTGATCGGCTTGACGACCGGCGTCGCGCTGATCGCGCGCTTGACCGGCGCCTCGTTGACCGGCACGCCGCGGGCCAGCTGCTCGTCGACCAGCTTCTTGAGGGAGATCGAGTCGAGATACTCGATCATCTTCGCGTTCAGGCTGGCCCACAGGTCGTGGGTCATGCACTTTCCGGAGTCCTCGCCCATGCAGTCCTCCTTGCCGCCGCAGCCGGTGGCGTCGATCGGCTCGTCGACCGCCACGATGATGTCGGCCACCGTGATCTCGGCCGCCGAGCGGCCGAGCGAGTAGCCGCCGCCGGGCCCGCGGGTGCTCTCCACCAGTTCGTGCCGGCGCAGCTTGCCGAACAGCTGCTCCAGGTACGACAGCGAGATCTGCTGGCGCTGGCTGATGGCCGCCAGCGCCACCGGCCCGGCGTGCGAGCGCAGCGCCAGGTCGATCATCGCGGTGACGGCAAAACGGCCCTTGGTCGTGAGTCGCATCGAAATCTCCCTGGCGCGCCGCGCCGCTGGGTACTGCCGGTGGATGGAAGCCGCGCTGGACAACCGCGCTGAACGGGCCTGGCCGCCGGGCCCGCGGGCTGCTGCGGTCTCCGCAGCCGCCCCCGATTCCGACCAAACGAGTCAAGTATAGCCAAGTCCGACAGATTCTGTCGGCATTGCGATCATGTTTTGTTCAGGAAGAACCCTGGTCAAGTCGGGGTGAGTCCAGTCCGCCGGCAAGGAGCCAGGCCACGAACCCGTCGCAACCCGCCTCGACCAGGTCGAGCACGCGCTCGAACCCAGCGGGGGGGCCGTAGTAGGGGTCGGGCACCGCGCGTTCGCCCAGGTGGGGGGCGTGGTCCAGCAGCAACCCGAGCCGGGCCGGACTGCCCGCCGGGCAGCGGCCGCGCAGCCACTCCAGGTTGGCCTCGTCCATCGCCAGGACCCAGCGGAAGCGCTCGAAGTCGGCCGGCGCCACGCCGCGCGCGCGCAGCCCCTGCAGCTCGTAGCCCCGGGCGGCGCCGTGCCGCACAGCGCGCGGGTCGGGCGGCGCACCCGCGTGGTGGTCGATGGTGCCGGCCGAGTCGACGGCGACCCGGCGGTGCAGGCCCGCCGCCCGCAGCCGCGACCGCAGCACCGCCTCGGCCGTCGGCGAGCGGCAGATGTTGCCCATGCAGACCATCAGCACCGCGGCGGTGCCGGGCGCGCCCGGCGCCGCGTCGGCCTCGGCGCCGGCGCCCCGGCCGCGGAGCAGGCGGCCGAGCATCAGCGCGACCCGCCCCGGCCCGCACCGCCCCCCGGCAGGGGCAGCACGTTGCCATCGTGACCTCCGCCCGCGCCGAAGGCCTGCTCGCGCAGCAGCGCGAGCTGGTCGCGCACGCGCGCCGCCTTCTCGAACTCGAGGTCGCGGGCGTGCTCGAGCATCTGCTTCTCGAGCAGCTTGATCCGCTTGCCGAGGTCCTTCTCGCTCATCGCCTCGACCTCGGCGGCCGCCTTGGCCGCCCGCAGGTCGTCCTTGGCGGTCTTGTCGCTAACGACGCCGTCGATCAGGTCGCGCACCTTCTTGGTGACGCTGCGCGGCACGATGCCGTGGGCGGCGTTGTGCGCGATCTGCCTGGCGCGGCGGCGCCCGGTCTCGTCCAGCGCGGCCTTCATCGAGTCGGTGACATGCTCGGCGTAGAGGATCGCCCTGCCGCGCGCGTTGCGCGCCGCGCGGCCGATGGTCTGGATCAGGCTGCGCTCGGCACGCAGGAAGCCCTCCTTGTCGGCGTCGAGAATGGCCACCAGGCTCACCTCGGGCAGGTCGAGGCCCTCGCGCAGCAGGTTGATGCCCACCAGCACGTCGAAGGTCCCCAGCCGCAGGTCGCGCAGGATCTCCACCCGCTCGACGGTGTCGACATCGCTGTGCAGGTAGCGCACCTTGACGCCGTTGTCGGCCAGGTACTCGGTGAGCTGCTCGGCCATGCGCTTGGTCAGCGTCGTGATCAGCACGCGCTCGTCGCGCTCGACGCGGTCGCGGATCTCCTGCAGCACGTCGTCGACCTGGGTGGCCGCCGGCCGCACCTCGACCTCCGGGTCGACCAGCCCGGTCGGCCGCACCAGCTGCTCGACCACCTGCGCCGCGTGGGTCCGCTCGTAGTCGGCGGGCGTCGCCGAGACGAAGACCGCCTGCCGCATCTTGCGCTCGAACTCCGCGAACTTGAGCGGCCGGTTGTCCAGCGCGCTCGGAAGCCGGAAGCCGTACTCCACCAGCGTGGTCTTGCGGGCGCGGTCACCGTTGAACATGCCGTTGAGCTGGCCGATCAGCACGTGGCTCTCGTCGAGGAACATCAGCGCGTCGGCCGGCAGGTAGTCCACCAGCGTAGGCGGCGGCTCGCCCGGGGCGGCGCCGGACAGGTGACGGGTGTAGTTCTCGATGCCCTTGCAGTGGCCCACCTCCTGCAGCATCTCGAGGTCGAACCGGGTGCGCTGCTCCAGCCGCTGCGCCTCGACGAGCTTGCCCATGCCGACCAGCTCGTCCAGGCGCTGGCGCAGCTCGGCCTTGATGGTCTCGATCGCGGCGACGACCCGGTCGCGCGGCGTCACGTAGTGGCTGCCGGGGTAGACCGTGAAGCGCGGCACCTTCTGCCGGATGCGGCCGGTCAGCGGGTCGAGCAGGGCCAAGCTCTCGATCTCGTCGTCGAACAGCTCGATGCGCAGCGCGAGCTCGCTGTGCTCGGCCGGGAAGACGTCGATGGTCTCGCCCCGCACCCGGAACGCGCCGCGCGAGAAGTCGACCTCGTTGCGCTTGTACTGCATCCGGATCAGGTGCGCGATCACGTCGCGCTGGCCGACCCGGTCGCCCACCCGCAGCGTCATCACCATCCGGTGGTAGTCGGCCGGGTTGCCGATGCCGTAGATGGCGCTGACCGAGGCGACGATGACGACGTCGCGCCGCTCCAGCAGGCTCTTCGTGGCCGACAGCCGCATCTGCTCGATGTGCTCGTTGATCGCGCTGTCCTTCTCGATGAAGAGATCGCGCTGCGGCACGTAGGCCTCGGGCTGGTAGTAGTCGTAGTAGCTGACGAAGTACTCGACGGCGTTCTTGGGGAAGAACTCGCGGAATTCGCTGTACAGCTGCGCCGCCAGCGTCTTGTTGGGCGCGAAGACGATCGCCGGACGCCCCAGGCGCGCGATCACGTTGGCCATCGTGAAGGTCTTGCCCGAACCGGTCACGCCCAGCAGCGTCTGGTAGACCAGGCCGTCCTCGATGCCCTCGACGAGCTGGCGGATGGCCGCGGGCTGGTCGCCGGCCGGAGGGTAGGGCTGGAAGAGCTGGAACGGGGAGCCGGGGAAGGCGACGAACTCGCCGGCCGGCGAGGCGTGCGCTTCCGGGCCGGCGGGGTCGGCCGGCGAGGCCACGGCGGCGGGTTCGCTCATCGCGTCGGGAGCCCGTGCAGGGCGGCCAAAAGTAGAATCGTGAAGGGTAGCGCATCGCCGCCCGCCCTGCCGCAGCGCCGGCGTCCCCTCTCCTCCTCTCGCAGGTCCCCCTCGATGTCCTCGTCCCTGTTCGCCAGCGTCGAGCTCGCGCCGCGCGACCCCATCCTCGGCCTCAACGAGCAGTTCTCCGCCGACCCCCGCCCCGACAAGGTCAACCTCGGAGTCGGCGTCTACTTCGACGACGAGGGCCGGTTGCCGGTGCTGCGCTGCGTGGCCGAGGCCGAGCGGCAGCTGCTCGCCGCGCCCAAGCCCAAGGGCTACCTGCCGATCGACGGCATAGCGGCCTACGACAAGGCGGTGCAGGCGCTCGTCTTCGGCGCCGACAGCGAGCTCGTGCGGTCCGGCCGCGTGACCACCGTGCAGGCCCTCGGCGGCACTGGCGGCCTCAAGCTCGGTGCCGACTTCCTGAAGAAGCTCGAGCCCGGCGCGGCCGTGCTGATCAGCGACCCGAGCTGGGAGAACCACCGCGCGCTGTTCGCCCATGCGGGCTTCGAGGTCCGCACCTACCCGTACTACGACGCTGCCACCCGGGGCATCCGCTTCGAAGCGATGCTGGCGGCGCTGCTCGCCGCCGACCGGGGCACGATCGTCGTGCTGCACGCCTGCTGCCACAACCCGACCGGCTGCGACCTCACCCCGGCGCAATGGGCGCGGGTGGTTGACGCCTGCGGCACGCGCGGCCTCGTGCCGTTCCTCGACATGGCCTACCAGGGCTTCGGCGACGGCATCGCCGAGGACGGCGCCGCCGTGCGCCTCTTCGCCGACGCCGGCATCGACTTCCTCGTGTCGACCTCGTTCTCGAAAAGCTTCTCGCTGTACGGCGAGCGCGTCGGCGCGCTGTCGGTCGTCTGCCGTAGCGCCGACGAGGCGGCCCGCGTGCTGTCGCAACTCAAGATCGTGATCCGCACCAACTACAGCAACCCGCCGACCTTCGGCGCCAGCGTCGTCACGGCCGTGCTCGGCACGCCGGCGCTGCGCGCCCTGTGGGAGGAGGAACTCGCCGGCATGCGCCAGCGCATCCGCGCCACGCGCGAGGCGCTGGCAGCGGGCCTGCGAGCCGCCGGCGTCGCGGCGGATCTCGGCTACATCACGCGCCAGAAGGGCATGTTCAGCTATTCCGGCCTCTCGGCCGCCCAGATGCAGCGCCTGCGGGCCGAGTTTGGGGTCTACGGCGTCGACTCCGGCCGCATCTGCGTGGCGGCGCTGAACCGCGGCAACCTCCCGCGCGCAGTGGCGGCGCTGGCGGCGGTGATGCGCGGCTGAGCGCCGCGGCGACAGCCCGTCGTCAGCGGCGCCCCTCATCCTGCGGCGCCGGTCGCGGCCGGAACGCACGCCGACCCGGAACCTCGGCTCCGGGGTCGCGCAAGTTCTTGCTGCGCTGCAACAGCAATGACGCTACATTCCGCCGGAGGGCGCGCCGGCGGCGCGCTACCGCGGCCCCGGCCGCTTCGAAGAAGGCACGGAGAACACCGATGCTGTACCAGATCTACGAGACTCAGCGCGCGCTGATGGCGCCGTTCGCGGAGTTCGCCAGCGCATCGGCCAAGCTGTACAGCCATCCGCTGTCGCCCTTCGCTCAATTGCCGATGTCGCAGCGCGTGTCGGCCGGCTTCGACCTGATGCACCGGCTCGCCAAGGAGTACGAGAAGCCGGCCTTCGGCATCACCTCCGCGGAGGTCGACGGTGTCGAGGTCGCGGTGCAGGAGCGCGTCGCGATCCACAAGCCGCTGTGCCGGCTGGTGCGCTTCAAGCGCTTCACCGACGACCCGCATGCGCTGCAGGCGATGAAGTCGCAGCCGACGGTGCTGGTCGTCGCCCCGCTGTCGGGCCACCACAGCACGTTGCTGCGGGACACCGTGCGCAGCCTGCTGCACCACCACAAGGTCTTCATCACCGACTGGACAGACGCGCGGATGGTGCCGGTCGAGGCCGGCCCGTTCCACCTCGACGACTACGTGCACTACGTGCAGGAGTTCATCCGCCACATCGGGCCGGACGTGCACGTGATCTCGGTATGCCAGCCGACCGTGCCGGTGCTCGCCGCGGTGAGCCTGATGGCCAGCGCGGGCGAGTTCACGCCCCGCACGCTGACGATGATGGGCGGCCCGATCGACGCGCGGCGCAGCCCGACGGCCGTCAACAACCTGGCGATGAACAAGAGCCACGGCTGGTTCGAGACCAACGTGATCTGCCGCGTGCCGCCCAACTTCCCGGGCGCCGGCCGCCGCGTCTACCCGGGCTTCCTGCAGCACGCCGGCTTCGTGGCGATGAACCCCGACCGGCACCTGTCCAGCCACTACGACTACTTCTACCACCTGATTCAGGGCGACGAGGACAGCGCCGAGTCGCACCGGCAGTTCTACGACGAGTACAACGCCGTGCTCGACATGCCGGCCGAGTACTACCTCGACACGATCAAGACCGTGTTCCAGGAGTTCGCCCTGGTCAACGGCACGTGGCGCGTCTCAGGCGAGCTGGTGCGCCCGCAGGACATCACCGACAGCGCCATGCTCACCGTCGAGGGCGAGCTCGACGACATCTCCGGCGCCGGCCAGACCCGGGCCGCGCACGGCCTGTGCACCGGGATCCCGCAGGCGCGCCGCTTCCACTACGACGTCGAGGGCGCCGGCCACTACGGCATCTTCTCCGGGCGGCGCTGGCGCGAGCGCGTCTACCCGCAGGTGCGCGACTTCATCGCCCGCTTCGACCGTGCCGCGGCTGCAGGCACGGCGTCCACAGCCCGCAAGGCCGCCGGGGCCGAGGTCATCGGGCTGCGCGGCAGCCGCCGCCGCGCCCGCTGAGCGCGCGCCACCGCGGCCCGTCTCGGCCCGCGTCGCAGGCCCGGCTCGATAATCGACCGGTGCCTCCCGCCACGCAACCCGCCGCACCGGCCGCCGACACCGTCGCCCTGGCCGCGCGGCTGGATGACGCGCTGCCGCAGACGCAGTGCACGCGTTGCGGCTTTCCCGACTGCAGCGGCTATGCCGTAGCCATGGCGCGCGGCGAGGCCGATCTCGACCGCTGCCCTCCCGGGGGCGCCGAGGGCATCGCCCGGCTGGCCGCGATCACGGGCTGGCCGCAGCGGCCGCTGGATCCGCTGCGCGGCGCCGAAGGGCCGCTGCGGCTGGCCGTGATCGACGAGGCCTGGTGCATCGGCTGCACGCTGTGCATCCAGGCCTGCCCGGTGGACTGCATCGTCGGCGCGAGCCGCCGGATGCACACCGTGGTCGAGGCCGAGTGCACCGGCTGCGAGCTGTGCGTGCCGGCCTGCCCGGTCGACTGCATCGAGATGCGTCCGGCCAGCGGCGAGCGCACCGGCTGGCAGGCCTGGAGCGACGCCCGGGCCGCCCGGGCACGCGAGCGCTACGGCTGGCACCGCGAGCGCGTCGCGCGCGAGCGGCGCGAGAACGACGAGCGGCTGGCCGCCAAGGCCGCGGCCAAGCTCGCCGACCTCGGCGCCGCGAGTTCGATCGCCGACGCGGCCGTGCTCGCCGGCAAGCGGGCCGTGATTGAGGCCGCGCTCGCGCGCGCCCGGGCCCGGCGTTCCGACACCGCCGGCCCGTCCGTCCCGTCCGGCCAGCCCACCGTGCCGCCCGATGAAGCCTGAGTCGATCGAGCCCTTCTTCGCCACGCTGAAGGCGGCCAACCCGGCACCGCAAACCGAGCTGCAATACAGCAGCGTGTTCGAGCTGCTGGCGGCGGTGCTGCTGTCGGCGCAGGCCACCGACGTCGGAGTCAACAAGGCCACGCGGCGCCTGTTCGCCGTCGCGCCGACGCCGCAGCGCATGCTCGCCCTCGGCCTCCAGGGATTGACCGATCACGTCCGCACCATCGGCCTGTTCCGCACGAAGGCGAGGAACCTGCTGGAGACCTGCCGCATCCTGGTCGAGCAGCACGGCGGCCGGGTGCCCGGCACGCGGCAGGAACTCGAGGCGCTTCCCGGCGTCGGCCGCAAGACCGCCAACGTCGTCCTCAACGTGGCGTTCGGCGAGCCGACGATGGCCGTCGACACCCACATCTTCCGCGTCTCCAACCGCACCGGCCTCGCTCCCGGGCGGCGCCCGATCGACGTCGAGCAGGGGCTGCTCGAGCGCGTGCCGCCGGCCTACCGGGTCGACGCGCACCACTGGCTGATCCTGCACGGGCGCTACGTCTGCACGGCCCGGGCGCCCCGCTGCGAGGCCTGCGCGGTGCGTGCCTGGTGCGACCATGCGGCTCCTACAATCGCGCGGCTTCGCCCCGGGAAGACCTGACATGTCCAAGCTCGAGGATCTCGCTGAGCGCGTCGACCGCCTCGTGCTGCGCCACCAGGAGCTCAAGCGCACCAGCGCGCTGATCTCGAGGCAGCTCGTGGCGGTGACGACCGAGCGCGACAGCCTGCGCTCGCGGCTGGCGGCGGCCCGGGCGCGGATCGATGCGTTGCTGGTCCGGCTGCCGGCCGAGACCGGCAGCGACGCGCCGTTGCCGTCCGGCGGCGGCGACGCGGCAGATGCCGGGGAGCGCCGGTGAAGCAGATCGAGGTCACGATCCTCGGTCAGGTCTACATGCTCGCCTGCCCGGAGGGCGGCGAGGCCCAGTTGGCCGCCGCAGTGGCCAGCGTCGACCGCGAGATGACGCTCATCCGCGACGCCGGCAAGGTCAAGGCGCGCGAGCGCATCGCCGTGCTGGCGGCACTGAACCTCGCCTACCAGATGGCCGATGGCGGTGCAGCGGCCGGCCGTGGCGCCGAACCCGCTCCGGCCGACGCCCGCGAGGCCGAGCCGACGGGCCGCGTCGACATCGACGGGTTGCTCCAGCGGGTCGACGCCGCGCTGGCCGACGACGGCCAACTGCTGTAGCGCCACCCGGTCGCAGCAAGGCCAACGGCGTCACGGCCCGGCGCCGTCAGGCCCATGACGTCACGTCTATACTGGGTTCGTCCGTCGTGAGCCGCGGGCCTTTGTTTTCTCCGAACCGATGCTCTACGAGCAGGGCTTGGAACATCGCCGGGCTGGTGCGATCGTCTCGCGTCAGATGAACCCGAGGTCCGGCTGACCTCGCCCACCTGATCCTCTGCTGAGGGTTCGGGATCCGGCCCGCGGTCCACGGCGGACACCTTTTGCCTCGGCCCGGCCAGCCCGCGCACCGGCTCCCGCCGCGGGCGCCCGGGACTGCAGCCCGCATTCGTTCCCCTGCCGTCACGCCGCCATGCCGCAGTACTGGCTGATGAAAAGCGAACCCGAGGAGGCGTCGATCGACGACCTCGCCCGCGCCCCTGGACGCACGCTGCCGTGGACCGGGGTGCGCAACTACCAGGCGCGCAACTTCATGCGTGACCTGATGCAGTCCGGCGACGGCGTGCTCTTCTACCACTCGAGCTGCCCGCACCCGGGCGTGGCTGGCGTGGCCGAGGTGGTCGGCCGGCCCTACCCGGACCCGACGCAGTTCGACCCTTCGAGTCCGTACCACGACCCCAAGGCGACGCCCGATGCGCCGCGCTGGGTGCTCGTCGACGTGCGCCTGGTGCGCAAGACCCGCCTTCTGCCGCTGGCAGAGATGCGGCAGGCCCCCGAACTGGCCTCGATGCAGGTGCTGCAGCGCGGCAACCGGCTGTCGATCACGCCGGTCACACCGGCACACTGGCGTGCCGTGCTGGCGCGCCTGGACGGCGGCGAGGCGCACTGAGCGCGGGCCGCGGCGGCTGCGGCTTGGAACTCGGCACGACGCTCGTCGCCGAACTGCTGCTGCTTGGCGCCGTGGTCGGCTTCCTGGCCGGCCTGCTGGGCATCGGCGGCGGCATGATGCTGGTGCCATTCATGACATTCCTGCTCGCGCAGCGTGGCGTGGAGGCGGGCCTGGCCGTGAAGATGGCGATCGCCACGTCGGGGGCGACGATCCTGTTCACGTCGGTGTCCAGCCTGCTGGCCCACTGGCGCCACGGCCAGGTGCGGTGGCCGATCGTGGCGCGGCTCGCGCCGGGCATCCTGCTCGGCGGAATCGTGGCCGGAGGAGGCGCGCTGGCGGTGCTCCAGGGGCAGTGGCTCGCCGGCGTGTTCGCCGTCTTCAACCTGGTCATCGCGCTGCGGATGCTGCGCGGGACCCAGCCCGCGGCCGGCCGCAACCTGCCCGGCACCGCGGGCCTGGTCGGCGCCGGCACGGGCATCGGGTTCGTGTCCGGGCTGCTCGGGGCGGGCGGCGCGTTCCTGTCGGTGCCCTTCATGACCTGGTGCGGCGTGCCCCTGCGGGCAGCGGTCGGCACCAGCGCCGCGCTCGGCTTCCCGATCGCACTGTCGGCCACGCTCGGCTATCTCGTGGCAGGGCGGTCGCTCACCCCGGTCCTGCCAGGCGCCTTCGGCCTGCTGTACCTGCCAGGGGTGGCGGTGGTCGCGCTCACCAGCGTGCTGCTTGCGCCGCTGGGCGCACGCACCGCGCAGCGCTGGCCGGTGGCACGGCTGCGCCGCGCCTTCGCGCTGCTGCTGATGTTGCTGGCCGCCTACATGGCCTGGAAGGCGCTCGCGGGCTGAGCCATGCGGCCGCCGCGCTGCTCAGCCGGGCGGGTCGAGCCGGATCGCGGCCAATGTCACCTGGTTGCCACCGCGTCGCCGCGCCTCGGCCAGCGCCGCCTCGCAGGCCGCGACGAGGGCCGGCTGCGTCTGCGCCGTGTGCGGGAAGCTGGCCACACCCATCGCCGCGCTGAACGAGAGCGGCTGACCCTCGTGGACGACGATCTCGGTGGCGCAGCGCCGGCGCAGCCCCTCCATCCGGGAGTGTGCGGTGGCGAGCCCGACGCCCGAAAGCAGCACCGCGAAGCGCCGTTCGTCGATGCGGCACGAGGCATCCATCGCCCGGGTGCCGCTGCGCAGCACGCGCCCGGTGGCGGCCAGGATCGCCTGCTCGGCCGAGGCGCCCGCCGCCTGCACCACAGGTGGGGGCGGGTCGATCTCGATCAGCACCAGCGCAAACTCGCGGTGTTCACGCGTCGACAGGTCGACCTCGCGGCGCAACTGGTCGTCGAAGTGCGCCCGGGTGAACAGGCCGGAGGCCGGGTCGCGCCGGGTCTGCTCGGCCAGTTCCCGTCGCAGCACGTCGTGCGCGCGCTGCTGATGCTCGATCTGCTCGAGCGCGCGCCGCAGCTGCTGCTCGCGCTCGCGGGTCGGCCCCAGATCGCACCACACGCTGACCACGACCGGGCGTCCACTGGGGACCGTGACGGCCGCGCGCCAGACCGCGAATTCGTGCTTGCGCCCGCCGCGTTCGAAACGGTGTTCGCTCGCCAGCGGTCCCGGCTGGGCGAGCGCGGTGGCCATCGCCGTGCGCAGCGTCGCGGCGACGGACGGCTCGAACACCTCCGCGTCGCTGCGGCCCAGCACCTGGGCGGCGCTGCAGTCGAGCCAGCGGAGCAGCTCGGGGCTGGCATGGAGGTACCGCCCGCCGACGTCCTGCACCGCGACGCCTTCTCCTCGCTGTCGCGCCAGCGCCCCGGCCGCGGCGCCCAGCGCGGCCCCGAGCTGTTCCGGGGCGAGCGCCGGAGCTGCGCCATTCGCAGTGACATCCATCTTCGAGACTACCGGGAAAGGAGTGATGGCGCCGTCGCTTGGCGGGGAGCAAGCCCCTGATGGTGCACGATGCCCCACATTGGTGGGATCGGGACAGTACTCCCCCTCATTTCGGCGCCGCCATCCCTGAGTTGACCCCCCGGGACGAGCGGTCGGAGCCGGAGCCCGAGCGTGCGCGCAGGCCTGCTTCTTGCTGTGTGCGTCCCAGGAGACAACGCCATGCAGTACCACCGCCGACGGGCCATGCACCCGCCGACGCCCGGCCGCGCCGCCTCGCCGACGCCCGGCCCTCCCGTCACAGCGCCCGCTCTCGCGCGGTTGCTCGGGTCCGGTCCGCCGCAGCGCGAGCTGGACGCCCTGCTGGTGGCGCTGCACTTCGAAGGCGGCAGGCTCGACACGTTGCTCGGCCTGCTGCAGGCCGCGCAGAAGCACTGTCTGGCCATCGCGAGCGACCGGCCGATGGTCGTGCTGCCAGCCTACGGCAGCACGCACGGCAGCGCGGAGACGGTGGCCTTGCTGGCCCTGGCGCTGGCGCGCGACGGCCACCAGGTGCTCGTCCACGGGCCGCTGTCCGACGCCGGCCGCATGACGCCGGCCGCCGTACTCGGGGCGCTCGGGCTGCCCCCCGCCCGCGGCGCGCCCGAGGTGCAGGCGGCCTGGGCGAGGCGCGAACCGGCCTTCGTGCCGATAGAGCGTCTGTGCCCGCCGCTGGCGACGCTGCTCGAGCGCAGGTTACTGCTCGGGGTGCGCGGACCGGCCGACCTGGTCGCGAGCATGCTGCGGCCGGCGGGAGCGCCGCGCGTCCTGCACGTCATGCACCAGGACGACGAGGCCGCCAGCAGCCGGATCCGGGACTGGGCGGCCCGGGTCGAAGCCGACGTCGTGCGGGCGGGCCTGGGCGACCGTGGCTACGGTGGCCTTCGGCGGCCGGCCCGGCTGGAGGTCATGCTGTCGGGGCAGCCCCGACCGGACCTGCTGCCCGCGGCGGATGCGGACGCCGCCGCGCTGGCGCCCCTGGCGACCGCGGCGCACCAGGCCGGCGCGGCCCCGGACGCCGCCGCCACCAGCGCCCGATGCGTGCAGGAGTTGCTGAGCGGCGCCCGGTCGCTGCCCGCGGCGCCGCAGCGGGTGCTCGATGCCGCCGCCTCGGCGCTCGCCGCCCTCTCTGCACGGCCGCAGCCCATCGGTTCGGCGCTATACTGATGGGCTTTCCCGGACGGCCGGGCATTTGACCGCCGGCCCGGGCCCCGACGACTCCCGCGCAATCTCCGCCCCATGACCACGATCCGCGTCAAAGAAAACGAGCCCTTCGACGTCGCCCTGCGCCGCTTCAAGCGCACCATCGAGAAGATCGGCCTGTTGACGGAACTGCGCGCGCGCGAGTTCTACGAGAAGCCCACCTCCGAGCGCAAGCGCAAGAAGGCGGCCGCCGTGAAGCGCCACTTCAAGCGAGTGCGCAGCATGCAGCTGCCCAAGAAACTCTACTGAGCAGTGGCCCGGCCGGGGCTGGCCGCAACCGCCCCGCCGCCGTCCCCGCTGCTGTCGCTGCAGGCCCGCACGGCACGCCGTCGCGGGCTTCTTCGTTCCGGACCCGTTGCCATAGGTTTGCCCGCCGATGAGTCTGAAGGACCGCATCCAGGAAGACATGAAGGAGGCCATGCGCGCCCGGCAGGCCGAGCGTCTGTCGACGATCCGCATGCTGCTGGCGGCGGTGAAGCAGCGCGAGGTCGACGAGCGCATCGTGCTCGACGACGCGGCCGTGGTCGGCATCGTCGACAAGCTGATCAAGCAGCGCAAGGACTCGATCGCCGCCTTCCGGCAGGCCGGGCGCACCGACCTCGTCGACAAGGAGAGCGCCGAGGTCCAGGTGCTCGAGGCCTATCTGCCGGCCCGCCTGTCGGCGGAGCAGGTCGCTGCGGCCGTGGGGGCCCTGGTGGCCGAGCTCGGCGCGGCCGGGCCGGGCGACATGGGCAAGGTGATGGCGGCGGCCAAGTCCCGCCTGGGCGGGCAGGCCGAGATGGCCGTGGTCAGCGCGGCGGTCAAGCAGGCGCTGGCGGCCCGATAGACGCGCGGAGCCCTCGATGAGCAACGTGCCCCTGCAGGCCATCGCGCCCGATGTGTGCGTCGCCCCGCAACTCACGCCGGAAGCCATGGCCGAGGCGGCACGGATGGGCTTCCGCAGCGTCGTCAACAACAGGCCCGACTTCGAGCACGGGCCCAACCAGCCCGCCAGCGCGGACATCGAGGCGGCGGCCATCGCCGCCGGCCTGCAGTACAGGCACCTGCCGGTCGACGCGGCGTGGCAGTCGCCGCAGCAGATCGAGGCCATGGCCGTCCTGCTGGAGGAACTGCCGCGCCCGCTGTTGATGTTCTGCCGCTCGGGCGGGCGTTCGATGCGCCTCTACGCGCAGGCGAGCCAGCTCGGCTGACGCCAGCCCGCGCCCCGAGGCATCGGGGCAGCCACCGGGTTCAGCGCAGACGCACCCAGTCGACCTCGAGCCAGTTGTCGGCGCGGTGCACGGCATCGACGTGGGCCCGCGCCGCCCACGGGATCACCTGCCGGTGCAGCGGGATCGTGTGCACCTGGTCCTTCCACTCGCGCAGCGCGGCCCTGATCAGCGACTCGCGCTTCTTCGGGTCGGCTTCGGTCGTGCTCTGCGCGGCCAGCGCGTCGAACCTGTCGTTGCGCGAGCGCCCATAGTTGTACAGGCCCTCGCCCTTGGGCCCGGGGTTGCGCATCACCGGGGTCAGCGTCGTCTCGGCGTCGGTGACGGCACCACCCCAGCCGAGCATGTACAGGCTGGTGTCCCACTTCTCCAGCTTCGGGAAATAGGTGGCTCGCGGCATCGCGTTGACACGCACCCGGACCTTGATCTGCGCCCACATGCCGGCCAGCGCGATACAGATCTCCTCGTCGTTGACGTAGCGGTTGTTCGGGCAGTCGAGTGTGACCTCGAACCCGTCCGGGTAGCCGGCCTCGGCCATCAGCCGGCGCGCCAGCGCGAGGTCGAACGGCAGCCGGCGCTCGATGTCGGCGTCGCCGTAGGCGGCCAGCGGCGAGGGGGTGTTGCCGCCGGTGGGCACGCTCAGGCCGTTCATCAGCTTGGTGCGCATCGTCTCGACGTCGACCGCGTGGTACAGCGCCCGCCGCACCCGCAGATCCTTGAACGGGTTGCGGTCCTTGACACTGCCGTGCAGCAGCTCGTCGCGGTGCTGGTCCATGCCGATGAAGATCACGCGGTTCTCGGGGCCCTCGACGATGCGCACGCCCGAGGTGCTGCGCAGCCTCGGGACGTCGCGCGGGGCCGGGTCGAGGACGAAGTCGATCTCGCCCGAGACAAGCGCCGCCAGCCGCGTGGCGTCGTTGGCGATCGGCGTGTAGCTGATCTCCTGCACATTGCCCTCGGGCCGGCTCCACCACGCCGCGTTGCGCCGGAACGAGGTGCGGATGCCGGGCTGGCGCGACACCAGCACGAACGGACCGGTGCCGTTGGCGTGGAACGACGCGTGGCTCTCCTCGCGGCTCTTGAAGTCGAGCGGTCGGGTCACCCGGTGCTTCTCGGCCCAGGCCCGGCTCATCACGAAGATCGAGTCCAGGTGCTGCAGGAACACCGGGTTGACCTGCGGCAGCCGGAACTCCACCGTCCGCGGATCGAGCGCGACGGGGGTGCCGAGTGCGTTGGCGTAGACGCTGAAGGTCGACACCGGGTCCTTGGCGCGCTGCACCGAGAACACGACGTCGTCGGCGGTCAGCGGCGTGCCGTCGTGGAAGCGGACGCCCTCGCGCAGCCGGAAGCGCCAGGTGGTCGGTCCGGTCTGCTGCCACTCGGTGGCCAGGGAAGGCACGATCTCGAGCTGCCGGTTGCGCCGCGTCAGACGCTCGTAGACCTGGCCGTTGACGGCGTTGGTCAGGCCCTCGTTCTGCGAGTGCGGGTCCATCGTCAACGGGTCGCCCTGGCTCGCCCATCGCAGCGTCTGGGCCCCGACGTCCGCCGGCGCCAGCCCCAGCAGCAGAGCCGGCAGCAGAGCCAGCGGCGCGGCCAGACCCGAGGCGAGGCCCGAGACGAGACGCCAGGCCAGGCGCCAGGCCCGTCGCAGCGGGCGCGGCCGGTTCGACGGCATGCCGCGGCCGGGCGGCACGGGCGGACGAAGCTGGGGCACGGCGGCTCTCCTGGCGGCACGTGCGCGGCCGCGGCGCCGGCAGTGTAGTCAGCCCATCGCGCGCTGCACCAGCTGCGGGTCCACCCACAGCTCGGCCAGGTGCTGGAACTCGACCGATGCCTCCGGCTCGCGACCGACGATGCGGTCGCTGCAGTCCTTGCGCGCGAGGTCGATCCGGACCGGCACGATGCGCATCTGCGCCTTCGTGGAGTAGAACGCCTTGACGACCGGTGCGACCAGCTTGCCCGGGTTCTGGTCGACCACGACGGCCAGCTTGCCGGACTGCAGCCGCACCACCGACCCGGTCGGATAGATGCCCAGGCTCTGCACGAAGGCGGCGAAGATCGCCGGATCGAGGTGGCCCTTCCACGAGGCCATCCGTGCGATCGACTCGGCCGGATCCCAGCCCGCCTTGTACGGCCGGTTCGACGTGATCGCGTCGTAGATGTCGCACACCGCCCCCATGCGGGACAGCAGCTCGATGCGATCGCCCTCCAGGCCGTGCGGGTAGCCCTTGCCGTCGATCCGCTCGTGGTGGTGCAGGGCGACGTCGAGCACCAGTTCCGGCGCGCCCTGCGCTTCGGCCAGCAGCTCGTAGCCCCGCTGAGGGTGGCTGCGCATCACTCGCCACTCGGCATCGGTGAGGCTGCCGGGCTTGTTCAGCACGTCCAGCGGCATCAGCGCCTTGCCGACGTCGTGCACCAGGCCGGCCAGCCCCGCCACCCGGCACTGCTCCTCGTCCAGGCCGAGCTGGCGCGCCAGGGCCACCATCAGCGCGCACACGGCCACGCTGTGCATGTAGGTGTAGTCGTCGCGAGTCTTCAGGCGCGCCAGGCTGACGATGGCCGTCGGGTTGCGCTGCACCGACGCCGAGATGTCCTCCACCAGCGCCCGGCAGCCGTCGGTGTCGATCGTGCGCCCGAGCCGCGCCTCGCCGAACATGGACTGCACCGCCTTCCGTCCGCGCTCGCAGATGGCCGCGGCCTCGCGCAGTTCGGCCTCGATCGGACGGTCCCCGCGCGCAGCGGGGCGCTGGGCGGCCGCGGGCGAGGGCGCCTGCGGCAGGATGGGCGGCGTCACGGCAACGGACGCCGGGGACGGCGCCGTGGTGGCTGCGCCGGCCGGAGCGACGTCCAGCCCGAGGTCGACGTCGATCCAGGCCTCGGTCACGTGAGACGCGCGCACGCGCGCCAGCTGTTCCGGATCCTCCAGCACGAAGCGGGTCTTCCAGAACGGGTGATCCAGCCAGGAGCCCTCCAGTTTGTGGAGGTGCATACCCAGCCGGAGCTGCGCGACGGGGATCTTCTTCAGCATCGAGCCGGGGGCTGCGGAGGACGGCTGGGGACGGCTGTAAACGGCGGGGCGGGACAGCCCGCCCCCTGCAGCGCACGAATCGACCGTCCGCCTGCCCGCTTATCGACTCGGGGCCGCCCCAGCTTGAGTCGGCACGGGCGCGGGGCACGGCGGCGCGGCCCCGGCGGGCCAACCCTGCACGGCCGCGCGGCGGGCCGGGCCGGGCAGAGCCCTCGCCAGTGTCAATTCCGCGTGACATACTGACGGCCACCCCGTCCGCTGGCCCGCCCGCCGGCCGTCCGCGGCGCCCGGGGCCGACCGATGCTCGCCCTGCCCGAAGACCACCCCCAGCGCCGCAGCCTTGCCGACGAGGTCCACGCGCGGCCGTTCGAGCCGGTCGCGACCCCGTCGCGGCTGAGCTACGTGGCGCTGCTGGTCGACGCCGAGCAGCGCGACGCGGAGCGGGCCCACCTCGCGCGGCTGCTCGCGCGCTTCGACCAGCCCGCTCCCGACGCCCAGGCCACGCACTTGCGGGCCGCGCTCGGGACACTGGCGTTGAAGTGGGAGCGCCACGGCGAGTTCTCCGGCTACACCGTCATCGCCCCGGGTGCCGACCCGGCGGCACCGTTCGAGCGCACCGCGGGCGAGCAGTTGCCTGCGGACTGGCTGCAGGCCCTTCCCGGGCGCACCGTGGTGGCCGCACACGCCACGCTGCTGCCGGCGCCCGCGGGGCACCCGCCGCACGTGGGCGACATCGCGCCGCTGTTCGGCGGCCAGACGATCGTCGGCGCCGCCATCGGCGAGGGGGTCGGCTACGCCTTCACCGACTTCCGCGTGCACGGCGACGGCTGCTCGCGGATGCTGGTGTACGACGTCGGCTTCAACCCCTACCAGGCCGGGCGGATGATCCAGCGCCTGTTCGAGATCGAGGCCTACCGGATGCTCGCGCTGCTGGCGCTGCCGATCGCGCGCCGCCAGTCGCCGCGCATCGTGGCGATCGAACGCGCGCTGGCCGGGCTCACCGACGGCATCGCGCGCGAGGACGGCCGCGAGGAGGAACTTCTGCACGAACTGACCCGGCTGGCCGCCGAGGTCGAGAGCGGCCTGGCCGCGAGCCAGTTCCGCTTCGGGGCCTGCCGCGCCTACAGCGAGCTGGTGCAGACGCGCATCCACGAGCTGCGCGAGACGCGGCTGCCGGGACTGCAGACGATCGAGGAGTTCATGGCGCGCCGCTTCACGCCGGCCGTGGGCACCTGCAACACCGTGTCGCAGCGGCTGCACGACCTGTCGGACCGCGTCGCGCAGGCCAGCTCGCTGCTGGCCACGCGGGTCGGGATCGCGCGCGAGCACCAGAACCAGCAGCTGCTGGCCTCGATGGACCGGCGCGCCAAGCAGCAGCTGCGCCTGCAGCAGACCGTCGAGGGCCTGTCGGTGGCGGCCATCCTCTACTACCTCGTCGGCCTGGTCGGCTACGCTGCCAAGGGCCTGCGCAACGGCGGCGTGCCGCTCGAGCCCGACCTGGTCGCCGGCCTCGCCGTGCCGGTGCTCGGCGCCGCCGTGCTGTGGGTGCTGCGCCGCAAGCGCCGACGCCTGCAGGGCGAGTCCTGACCCCACGTCCTACGCGGTCCCCACCCCGATGCGCCACGCCTACCCCTTCTCCGCGATCGTCGGCCAGGACGAGATGCGCCGTGCGTTGCTGATCGCCGCCGTCGACCCGGGCGTCGGCGGCGTGCTCGTGTTCGGCGACCGCGGCACCGGCAAGAGCACCGCGGTGCGGGCGCTGGCCGCGCTGCTGCCTGGCATGGAGGTGGTCGACGGCTGCGCCTACCACTGCGCGCCGTCGGCGCCGGCCGGACTCTGCGCGCGCTGCAGCGTGTCCGAACCCGGCCGGCGCAAGGCCCGGCTTCCCGCCCGCGTCGTGCCGGTGCCGGTGGTCGACCTGCCACTGGGCGTGACCGAGGACCGCGTGCTCGGCGCCCTCGACCTCGAGCGCGCGCTCGCCCACGGCGAGAAGCACTTCCAGCCCGGGCTGCTGGCGCGGGCGCACCGCGGCTTCCTGTACATCGACGAGGTCAACCTGCTCGAGGACCACCTGGTCGACCTGCTGATCGACGTCGCGGCCTCGGGCGAGAACGTGGTCGAGCGCGAGGGCCTGTCGATGCGGCACCCGGCGCGCTTCGTGCTGGTGGGAAGCGGCAACCCCGAGGAGGGCGAGCTGCGCCCGCAGCTGCTCGACCGCTTCGGCCTGGCGGTGGACGTCAAGACGCCGACCGACCTGCCGACGCGCATGGAGGTGGTGCGCCGCCGCGACGCCTTCGAACGCGACCCCGAGGGCTTCGCCGCGCAGTGGGCCGAGGCCGAGGCCGCGGTGCGCGCGCGCATCGTGGCCGGCCGCAAGCGGCTGCCCAAGGTGGCGTTGTCCGAGGCCGCGCTCGAGCGCGCCTCGCGCCTGTGCCTCGCTCTGGGCACCGACGGCCTGCGCGGCGAGCTGACGCTGGTGCGCGCGGCGCGCGCGCTGGCCGCCTACGAGGGCCGCTCCAGCGTCGGCGACGCCCAGCTCCAGGCGGTGGCCGCCCCCGCGCTGCGCCACCGGCTGCGGCGCAACCCGCTCGACGATTCGGACGCGGCCGTGCGCGTGCAGCGCGCGGTCGAGGAACTGTTCGGCGCGGCGGCCTGACCTCCGAGCGGGGCCCGAGCCGACGATGCACAGCCTCGGCGCCTGGACGGCAGCCGTGTTCGCGGCCGACCCGGCGGCGCTCGGCGGCCTCGCGCTGCGCTGTGCGCCCGGTCCGCGTCGCGATGCCTTCGTCGCCGCGCTGCGCGCGCGGCTGCCGGCCGGCCGGCCGTGGCTGCGGCTGCCGCTGCACGTCGACGACGACCGGCTACTCGGCGGCCTGGACCTCGCCGCGACGCTGGCCGCGGGGCGCCCGGTCGCGCAGCGCGGGCTGCTGGCCCAGGCCGATGGCGGCGTGATCGTGGCCGCGATGGCCGAGCGCATCCCGCCCGCGCTCGCTGGGCGCCTGGCACTCGCGCTCGACCGGGGCGAGCTCTGCGGCGCGCGCGACGGGGCCGGGTCGCCGGAGGCAGCGGCGTTCGGCCTGCTGCTGCTGGACGAAGGGGTCGAGGACGACGAACGCCCGCCGGGATCGCTGCTCGAGCGGCTCGGGCTGCGGCTCGACCTGGAGACGGCCGAGGCGGTCGACACGCCGGCGCTGCCCCCGGTGCCGCCCGTGCGCGGCGGACACTGCGACTGGGGCGCCGTCGCGCTCGGGCCGCAGCACCTGCAGGGCCTGGTGGGCGCCGCGGCGGCGCTCGGTGTCGGATCGGCGCGGGCGGCCCTGCATGCGCTCGTCGCGGCGCGGATCATTGCGGCGCTGCAGGGCCGCGACCGGGTGCAGGACGAGGACGCCGCGCTGGCGGTGCAGCTGGTGCTCGCACCGCGCGCCACGCAACTCCCGGTGCCGCCGGCCGAGCCGGACGCGGAGGCGGCCCCCCCGGAGAGCGAGCCGCCGACGGCGCCTCCGCCGGACGACGCGCCCGCGGACGACCCGGCGACGCTGCCCGACGGTCCGCTCGACGACCGGCTGGTGGCCGCCGCGCTGGCCGCGCTGCCGCCGGCGCTGCTGGAGCGGCTGCGCGCGGCGCTGCCCGCGGGCCCCCGGGGCGGCAGCGGCGGCCGCCGCGGCGAGTGGACGCGCGCGCGCCAGCGCGGGCGGGTCGTCGGCACCCGAGCCGGCGACCCGCGCGACGGCGCGCGCCTGCACCTGCTGGCCACGCTGCGCGCGGCGGCCCCGTGGCAGCGCCTGCGGCGGGCCACGCGGCCGGATCTCGCCGCGCGCCCGCTGGTGGTCCAGCGCGACGACCTGCGGGTGGCACGGCTGCGGCAGCGCCGCACCACGACCACGCTGTTCGTCATCGACGCGTCGGGCTCCGCGGCGCTGCACCGGCTGGCCGAGGCCAAGGGTGCGGTCGAACTGCTGCTGGCCGACTGCTATGCCCGGCGCGACCGCGTGGCCGTGCTCGCCTTCCGCGGCAGCGGCGCCGAGCTGCTGCTGGCGCCGACGCGCTCGCTGGTGCGGGCGCGGCGCGCCTTGGCCGGTCTGCCCGGCGGCGGCGGCACGCCGCTGGCCGCGGGCATCGAGGCCGCACGCGGCGTGGCCGAGGGCGTGGTGCGCGGCGGCGGCACGCCGCTCGTCGTGCTGCTGACCGACGGCCGCGCCAACATCGCCGCCGACGGCAGCCCAGGCCGCGCGCGCGCGCTGCAGGACGCGCTGGCCGCGGCTCGGCGGCTCTCGGCCCAGGGTGCTGCCTCGCTGCTGATCGACACCGCGCCGCAGCCCAGCGAGCCGGCGCGCGCGGTGGCCTCGGCGATGCAGGCGCGCTACGTCGCCCTGCCCCACGCCGATGCGCAGGCGATGGCCGGTGTCGTCGGCGGCGTGCGCGCCGGCCTGGCGGGCGGGCCGCGTCGTGGCTGACGCCGCGATGGCGGCAGCAGGCACCGCCGCGCCACTCGCACACCCATTCGAGCATCGCGAGCGCGGCGGTCCGGTGCGCTGGCGCTGGCTCGAGTGGCCGGGCCCGCGGGCGGACGCTCCGCTGGCGCTGCTGCTGCACGGCACCGGCGCGTCGGCCGAGTCGTGGTCGGCGCTCGGCCCGCGACTGGCACGCCGCTGGCGCGTCGTCGCCCCCGACCTGCCCGGTCATGCGCAGAGCGCGGTCGAGCACGGCCGCGAGCTCTCGTTGCCGTTCATGGCGCGCGCGCTGGCCGGGCTGGCAGCCGACCACGGCTGGCGCCCACAGTGGCTGGTCGGTCACTCGGCGGGTGCCGCGATCGCGCTGCAGACAGTGCTCGACGGTGCATTCGCGCCCCAGGGCGTCATCGCGCTCAACGGCGCGTTGCTGCCGCTGGACGGCCCGGTCGGGCGCTGGTTCTCGCCGCTGGCGCGGGCGCTGGCGCTGCAGCCGCTGGTGCCGCACCTGTTCTCCTGGCACGCCCACGTGCCCGGGGTGGTCGAGCGGCTGCTGTACGGCACCGGCTCGCGGCTGCCCCCCTCGGCGGTTCAGCGCTACCGCCGGCTGGTCACCGACCCGGGCCACGCTGGCGGCGCGCTGCGGATGATGGCGGCGTGGGACCTCGGCACGCTGGAGGCCGCGTTGCCCAGCCTGCGGGTGCCGCTGCACCTCGTGGTCGGCGAGGCCGACCGGATGCTGCCGCCGGCGCACGCCGAGCGGGTGCGGGGTGCGCTGCGCTCGGCCCAGGTGCACCGCCTGCCCGGCCTCGGGCACCTCGCGCACGAGGAGGACGCCGAGGCCGTCGCGGCGCTGATCGAGCGCCTCGCCGGGCCCGCGGCGACGGGCGGCCCGGACAACGGGGCGCCGTCCGAAGCGCGGCCCGAAGCGCGGCCCGGAGTGCGGTCGGGAACGCCGTCGGGAACTGGGTCGGAGGCGGCGCCAGGCAAGCCGTCGCATCGGTAACCGGGGCCCCAACCGGGGGCGCAGTCGAGCGCGCCGCAGCGCGGCGTCAGCGGCCGGGTCCGGGCCGGATTGACCCGTCGACGACGGGTTGTCTATACTGGTTGACACACTGAGGAGTCACGCCGGTATGACAGCTGCGCGCGCCGAAGTGCCCCGCACCGGGGCCGCCGAGACGATCGATCCGGCGCGCCAGCGCGTCGAGCGGGCGTTGCAACGGGCCGTCGATGGCGCGCAGGCGCGCGGCGCTCCCCCGCGCCTGGCGGCCGCGCTGCGCCACGCGGTGTTCCCGGGTGGCGCGCGGATCCGGCCGCTGCTGTGCCTGGCCGTGGCGGGCGCCTGCGGCGACCGCGATCCCGACCTGACCGACGCGGCGGCGGCGGCCATCGAGCTGCTGCATTGCGGCTCGCTGGTGCACGACGACCTGCCCTGCTTCGACGATGCGGCGCTGCGCCGCGGCCAGCCGACGGTGCACGTCGCCTACGGCGAGCGCGCCGCGGTGCTGGCGGGCGACGCGCTGGTAGTGCTGGCGTTCGAGGCACTGGCGCGCGGCGCGCAACGCAACCCGGCGCGGCTGCCGGCGCTGCTGCAGGTGCTGGCCTCCCGCACCGGGATGCCGTTGGGCATCATCGCCGGGCAGGCCTGGGAGTGCGAGGACTACGTGGCGCTGCCGGACTACCAGCGCGCGAAGACCGGCTCGCTGTTCGCCGCCGCCACCGAGATGGGAGCGCTGGCCGCCGGGGCGGCGCCCGGCCCCTGGCGCGCCTTCGGCGAGCACCTCGGCGAGGCCTATCAGGTGGCCGACGACATCCGAGACGTGGCCGCCGACGAAGCCTGGCTGGGCAAGCCGACCGGGCGCGACATCAAGCTCGGCCGCCCCAACGCCGTCACCGAGTTCGGTGCCGCGGGTGCGCTGGCCCGCTTCGAGCAGCTGGTCGCCGATGCCGCGCACGCGGTGCCGGATGGGCCTGGCGCCGCGCCGCTGCGCGGCCTGCTCATGGCCGAGGCCGAGCGGCTGCTGCCGGGGCCGCTGCGCGCCCGCACGGCGCGGATGGCCGCCTGAACGCGGCGCCGTCGATGAACTCTGCCGTCACGACCGCGGCCGGCGCCCCTGCCGGCCTGCTCGACCGCCTGCGCGAGCGCTGGCGCGCGCGCCGCGACCGCTGGCTCACGAGCGGCCGCTTCCGCGAGCGCGCGAGCCGCCTGGCGCTGACGCGGCCGGTGGCGCGCCGGCACGCCCGCGAGCTGTTCGACCTGGTGTCGGGGTTCGTCTACTCGCAGGTGCTGCTGGCCTGCGTCGAGCTCGGCCTGTTCGAGCGGCTGGCCCGCGCGCCACTGACGGCGGACGAACTGGCCCGCGAAGGGCGGCTCCCGCTGCTCGGCGCGCAGCGCCTGCTCGAGGCGGCCGCCGCGCTGCGCCTGGTCGAGCGCCGCGCCGACGGTGCGGATGGTGCGCCCCGGTACGGACTGGGACCCCTCGGCGCGGCGATGGTCGACAACCCCGGCGTGGCGGCCATGGTTCGGCACCACCCCGTCTTCTACGCCGACCTGGCGGATCCCCTGGCGGCGCTGCGCAGCGAGCGCGGCGGGCAGCTGGCCGCGTACTGGTCGTACGCGACCTCGGCCGCGCCCGGCGCCCTGGCCGACGATGCGGTGGCGCCCTACTCCGAGCTGATGGCCGCCTCGCAGCCGCTCGTGGCCGGCCAGGTGCTCGACGCCTACCCGCTGCACCGTCACCGGCTGCTGCTCGACGTGGGCGGCGGCGAGGGCGTGTTCATCGCGCACGCGCTGGAACGCACGCCTGCCCTGCGTGCGCAGCTGTTCGACCTGCCGGCGGTGGCCGCGGCCGCCCGCGTGCGGCTGGCGCAGCGCGGCGTGCTCGAACGCGCCGATGTGTCCGGCGGCGACTTCACCCGCGACCCGCTGCCGCGGGGCGCCGACGTGGCCTCGCTGGTGCGCGTGCTGTACGACCATGGCGACGAGCGGGCGCTGCAGATCCTGCGCGCCGTGCGCGCGGCGCTCGCGCCCGGCACGCCGCTGCTGGTGGCCGAGCCGATGGCGCAGGTGCGCGGCGCCGAGCGACTGGGCGCGTACTTCGGCATGTACCTCCAGGCAATGGGCAGCGGCCGCGTACGCAGCGCGGCCGAGCTGGGTGCGCTGCTGCGCCAGTCCGGCTTCGGCGACGTGCGCGAGCTGCGCACGGCCGTGCCGCTGCAGGCCGGACTGCTGCTGGCGCGCGCGGCCTGAGCCGGGGCGGCCGCCCGCCCCCCCGGGCCAGGGGGTGCGCGGCACCCACCCGACCGGCCCGCTGCCTGTCGAGGCGCCGGCGGGCGGACGCCGCTGCCGGTATCGCACGATCCGACCACGGGATAGCCCGACGTAAATCCAGCTTGACACTTTGGCGTGTACGACTAGGATGACATCCGACCCGTCCGCCCATGCAAGCCAGATCCCCGCGTTCCCTCGTCCGTCCGGCCCCGGTCCGGCCTGCGATCCAGGAGGTGCGGCCATGAAGACCCAGGCCATCGTGCTCGAGCGGCCGCAGCACCTCGTGCTGCGCGAACTGTCGCTGGCCGAGCTGCAGGAGGACGACGTCCTCGTCGACGTCGAGTGGAGCGGCATCTCGACCGGCACCGAGAGGCTGCTGTGGAGCGGCCAGATGCCCACGTTCCCGGGCATGGGATACCCGCTCGTGCCCGGCTACGAGTCGGTCGGCAGGATCCGCGCCGCCGGCCCGAAGAGCGGGCACGGGATCGGCGAGCGCGTCTTCGTGCCCGGCGCGCGCTGCTTCGGCGACGTGCGCGGCCTGTTCGGCGCCAGCGCCTCGACCCTGGTCGTGCCCGGCGCCAAGGCCTACCCGATCGGCGACGCCCTCGGCGAGCAGGCTGTGCTGCTGGCGCTGGCCGCCACCGCCTACCACGCGGTGGCCGGCGGCGGCACCCGGCGCCCGGTCAACCCGCCCGACCTGATCGTCGGCCACGGCGTTCTGGGCCGCCTGCTGGCGCGGCTCACCGTGATCGCCGACTTCCCGGCACCCACGGTCTGGGAGACCTCGCCACTGCGCGCCGCGGGTGCCGCTGGCTACCCGGTGCTGCACCCCGACGAGGACCGCCGGCGCGACTACCGCCACGTCTACGACGTCAGCGGCGACAGCACGATCCTCGACCGCCTGGTCTCGCGCCTGGCCCCGGGCGGGGAGATCGTGCTGGCGGGCTTCTACAGCCAGCCGCTGTCCTTCGCCTTCGCGCCGGCCTTCATGCGCGAGGCGCAGATCCGCGTTGCCGCCGAATGGAAGCGCGCCGACATGCTGGCGGTGCGCGAGATCGCCGACGCCGGCCTGCTGCCGCTGTCCGACCTGATCACCCACCACGCCGCCGCAGGCGACTGCGAACGCGCCTACCGCACCGCCTTCGAGGACAGCCAGTGCCTGAAGATGGTCATCAACTGGACGGGACACGCATGAACATCGACGGCATCCCCGGCACCGCACCCGTGAAGTTCATGCAGGTCGAGCGCCTGCGCGCCGAGGCCGCGGTGGAGCCCGACCCGGTTCCCACCGGCGAGGCGAAGAAGGCCACGCAGATCATCGCGATCTACGGCAAGGGCGGCATCGGCAAGAGCTTCACGCTCGCCAATCTCAGCTACATGATGGCCCAGCAAGGCAAGAAGGTCCTGCTGATCGGCTGCGATCCCAAGAGCGACACCACCAGCCTGCTGTTCGGCGGCAAGGCCACGCCGACCATCATCGAGACCAGCTCGCGCAAGAAGCTGGCCGGCGAGCCGATCACGATCGGCGACGTCTGCTTCAAGCGCGACGGCGTGTTCGCGATGGAGCTGGGCGGCCCCGAGGTCGGCCGCGGCTGCGGCGGCCGCGGGATCATCCACGGCTTCGAGACGCTCGAGAAGCTCGGCTTCCACGACTGGGGCTTCGACTACGTGCTGCTCGACTTCCTGGGCGACGTGGTCTGCGGCGGCTTCGGCCTGCCGATCGCGCGCGACATGTGCCAGAAGGTCATCGTCGTCGGCAGCAACGACCTGCAGTCGCTGTACGTGGCCAACAACGTCTGCTCGGCGGTGGAGTACTTCCGCAAGCTGGGCGGCAACGTCGGCGTGGCCGGCATGGTCATCAACAAAGACGACGGCACCGGCGAGGCGCAGGCCTTCGCCGCCAACGCCGGCATCCCGGTGCTGGCCGCGATCCCGGCGCATGACGACATCCGGCGCAAGAGCGCCTCGTACGAGATCATCGGCCGGCCCGACGGCCAATGGGGCCCGCTGTTCGCGGAACTGGCCACCAACGTCGCCGAGGCCCCGCCCAAGCGGCCCCGACCGCAGACGCAGGACCAGCTGCTGGCGCTGTTCTCCGGCAGCGCCGTCGGCCGCGACGTCGTCCTCGAGCCGGCGACGCAGGCCGACATGACCGGGAGCGAGGCCGCGATCCGGCCCTCGCTCGAGGTCATCTACGACGCTGCCTGAGCGCCGCCAGCCAACGCGACCCTGCGAAAGGCGCCCTCATGAGCGAGCCATCACGCGACGACCGCGCGACTTCGTCGCCCCCGGCACCCGACCCGATCGGCGAGATCGACCGCCGCGTCGACACCGAGGCGATCGGGCGCGACGGCCTCGGCTGCCACACCGGACGCGCGACGATGATCGCGGCGGCCGAGGCGGCCGGCAACGGGCATGCGGGCGAGGTCCTGGCCCAGCTCGCCCGCGACTACCCGCTGCCCGAGGGCATGGGGCCGCACGACCAGCCGCAGAGCATGTGCCCGGCCTTCGGCTCGCTGCGCGTCGGCCTGCGCATGCGGCGGACGATGAGCATCCTGTCGGGCAGCGCCTGCTGCGTCTACGGGCTTACCTTCACCAGCCACTTCTACGGCGCGCGCCGCAGCGTCGGCTACGTCCCGTTCAACAGCGAGACGCTGGTGACGGGCAAGCTGTTCGAGGACATCCGCGACGCCGTCCACGCCAGCGCAGACCCGGCGAAGTACGACGCCATCGTCGTCACCAACCTGTGCGTGCCCACCGCCAGCGGCGTGCCGCTGCAGCTGCTGCCGCGCGACATCAACGGCGTGCGCATCATCGGCATCGACGTCCCGGGATTCGGGGTGCCCACGCACGCCGAGGCCAAGGACGTGCTGGCTGGCGCGATGCTGCGCTACGCGCGGGCCGAGGCCGAGGCCGGCCCGGTGGCCGCACCGCGCGGCGGCCCGAGCGAACGGCCCACCATCACGCTGCTGGGCGAGATGTTCCCGGCCGACCCGGTGGGCATCGGAATGCTGCTCGACGGCATGGGGCTCGCCTGCGGGCCGGTGGTGCCGACACGCGAGTGGCGCGAGCTCTACGCCGCTCTGGACGGCGTGGCGGTCGCCGCGATCCACCCCTTCTACACCGCGAGCGTGCGCGAGTTCGAGGCGGCCGGCCGGCCGATCGTGCCCGGTGCGCCGGTGGGCCACGACGGCACGGAGGCGTGGCTGCAGGCGGTGGGCAAGGCGGCCAGCGTGCCGCAGGCCATGATCGACGCGGCGAAGAACCGTTGGCTGCCCGCCATCCGCGCGGCGCTGGCGCGCACGCCGATCCGCGGCCGCGTCACGGTCAGCGGCTACGAAGGCAGCGAGCTGCTCGTTGCCCGGCTGCTGATCGAGAGCGGCGCCGAGGTCCCCTACGTCGGCAGCGCCTGCCCGCGCACGCCGTGGAACGCGCCCGACCACGAGTGGCTGTCCGCACGCGGCGTGCGGGTGCAGTTCCGCGCCAGTCTCGAGCAGGACATCGCCGCGGTGCGCGAGTTCCGGCCCGACCTGGCGATCGGCACCACCCCGGTCGTGCAGGCAGCCAAGCAGGCGACGATCCCGGCGCTGTACTTCACGAATCTGATCTCCGCGCGGCCGTTGATGGGCGTGGCCGGCGCCGGCTCGCTGGCGCAGGTCATCAACGCCGCGATGGCCAACAAGGCGCGCTTCCAGTCGATGCGCGAGTTCTTCGGCCAGGTCGGCGACGGCGACGTGGCCGGCATCTGGGAGGACCAGCCCGTGCCCAGGCCCGAGTTCCGCGCCGAGACGCGACGCCAGGTCATCAAGATCATGAAGCGGCGCGACGCCGAGAAGATGGTCTGAGGAGCCGATCGACATGCTCGTCCTCGACCACGATCGTGCCGGCGGCTACTGGGGTGCCGTCTACGTCTTCACGGCCATCAAGGGGCTGCAGGTCGTCATCGACGGCCCGGTGGGCTGCGAGAACCTGCCGGTCACGTCGGTGCTGCACTACACCGACGCGCTGCCGCCGCACGAGCTGCCGATCGTCGTCACCGGGCTGGCCGAGGAGCAGCTCGGCCGCGAGGGCACCGAAGGCAGCCTGCGGCGCGCGCACAAGACGCTAGACCCCGACCTGCCCAGCGTCGTCGTCACGGGTTCGATCGCCGAGATGATCGGCGGCGGCGTCACGCCGGAGGGCACGACGATCCAGCGCTTCCTGCCGCGCACGATCGACGAGGACCAGTGGCAGGCCGCCAACCGCGCGATGCTGTGGCTGTGGACCGAGCACGGGCTGCGCCACGTGCCGGCGCGCAAGCCCTTCGCCGAGCGCCCGGCAGGCGAGAAGCCCCGCGTCAACATCCTCGGCCCCGCCTACGGCACGTTCAACACCCCGAGCGACCTCGCCGAGATCCGGCGCCTGGTCGAGGGCATCGGCGCCGAGGTGAACATGGTGTTCCCGCTCGGCAGCCACCTGGCCGACGTGCAGAAGCTGGCCGATGCCGACGTCAACGTCGTCATGTACCGCGAGTACGGGCGCGCCCTGGCCGAGGCGCTGGAGCGGCCCTACCTGCAGGCGCCGATCGGGCTGCACAGCACGACGGCCTTCCTGCGCGAGCTCGGTCGCCTGCTCGAGCTCGACCCCGAGCCCTTCATCGAGCGTGAGAAGCACACGACGATCAAGCCGGTGTGGGACCTGTGGCGCTCGGTGACGCAGGACTTCTTCGGCACCGCGAGCTTCGGCATCGTCGCCGGCGAGACCTACGCGCGCGGCGTGCGGCACTTCCTCGAAGACGAGCTCGGCATCCCGTGCCACTTCGCGGTGGCGCGCCGCCCGGGCGCCAAGACGGATCACGAGGCGGTGCGGGCGCAGATCCACGCGCGACCGCCACTGGTGCTGCTCGGAAGCTACAACGAACGCATGTACCTGGCCGAGCTCGGCACCGGACCGGGCCTGAAGCCGACCTACATCCCGGCCTCGTTCCCGGGGGCGATCATCCGCCGCGCGACCGGCACCCCCTTCATGGGTTACGCCGGCGCCACCTACCTCGTGCAGGAGTTCTGCAACGCGCTGTTCGACGCGCTGTTCCACGTGCTGCCGCTGGCGCCCGACCTCGACCGGATCGAGGCCACGCCGACCCGCGACGGGCGCAGCCTGCCATGGCAGGACGAAGCACAGCAGCTGCTCTCGCGCCTGGTGCAGTCCGAGCCGGTGCTGGTGCAGATCTCGGCGGCCAAGCGGCTGCGCGATCGCGCCGAGCTCGAGGCACGCCGCGCCGGCGACGCCGAGGTGACGCCGGAGCGCGTCGACGCGGCGCACGACGCGCTGCGACGCGGGGTGGCGGCGTGAGGGCGTCGGGAACGGAACGTTGCGCGGGCCGGCCGGTCGGGCGGCCCGCAACGGATGTCGTGGCATCTGGCCACGGCTGCCTCATTGCGCGGGCTGGGCGCAACCAAGGCCGCAAGGCCGAAGAAAGGAGTGGTTCACATGGCTGACCGCAAGGGCTCGATCTCGGGCCTGAACGACGACGAAGCCCAGGAGTTCCACAGGTACTGGGTACAGGGGTTCGTAGGGTTCACGGCCGTGGCCGTGGTCGCGCACCTGCTGGTCTGGATCTGGCGGCCCTGGCTCTGATCGACTGAAGGAGCAACCGATGGCCAAGACGCTTCAAGCCTCGCCGGGCCGGCATGCCGGGACGAGGTCACTCTCGTTCTACGCGATCTTCACGGTGGGCTTCGTGGTCTTCGCGACGCTGGCGATCTTCGCATCGCTGTTCGGCTGGCAGTGGCGGTCCGCGCTGCCGGGTGCCGAGGGCGTCAAGTCGATGACCGGTGGTGTCAAGGCGGCGGTCTACACCTTCATGTCGCACCTTCTCTAGGAGAAAACCGGTATGTGGAGAGTCTGGAAACTGTACGACCCCTTGCGCGCGATGGTCGTGCAGGGGATCTTCCTGTTCGCGCTGGCGGCGATGATCCACCTCATCCTGCTCAGCACGCCGACCTACAACTGGCTCGACGGCCCGAACGCGAGCGCCACCAAGGCGCTGGCGGCCCAGGCCGCGCCCAAGAAGTAGCGGCAAGCGCGCCTTGCGCGCTGAACGCGGTGGGTGCGTGAGGCCGGCGTTGCCGGTCCCCCACCCGCCCACCGCCCACTCATAGCGCCGGATGCCGCTCCGTCCAGACGACGGTCCGGCCCGCCGGCAGGGGGCACGATGCCATGGCGATGTTGAGTTTCGAGCGCAGGTACCGCGTCCGCGGCGGCACGCTCGTGGGCGGCGATCTCTTCGACTTCTGGATCGGTCCGTTCTACGTCGGGTTCTTCGGGGTCACGACGATCTTCTTCACGATCCTGGGCAGCGCGCTGATCTTCTACGACGCGGCGCTGCAGGGCGTGTTCAACCCCTGGCGCATCAACGTCGCACCTCCCGACCTGAAGTACGGCCTCGGGCTCGCGCCGCTGAAGGAAGGCGGCATCTGGCAGATCGTGACCGTCTGCGCCATCGGCGCGTTCGGCAGCTGGGCGCTGCGCGAGGTCGAGATCTCACGCAAGCTCGGCATGGGGTACCACGTTCCGGTGGCCTTCGGCGTGGCGATCTTCGCCTACGTCACCCTCGTCGTGATCCGGCCCCTGCTGCTCGGCGCCTGGGGCCACGGCTTCCCGTACGGCATCTGGAGCCACCTCGACTGGGTCAGCAACATCGGCTACCAGTACCTGCACTTCCACTACAACCCCGCGCACATGATCGCCGTGAGCTTCTTCTTCACGACGACCTTCGCGCTGTCGCTGCACGGCGGCCTGATCCTGTCGGCCAGCAACCCGAAGAAGGGGCTGCCGGTCAAGACGCCGGACCACGAAGACACGTTCTTCCGCGACTTGATCGGCTACTCGGTCGGGGCGCTCGGCATCCACCGCCTCGGGCTCTTCCTGGCGCTGGCCGCCGGCATGTTCTCGGCGCTGTGCATCGTGCTCAGCGGTCCGTTCTGGACGCGCGGCTGGCCCGAGTGGTGGAACTGGTGGCTGCAGCTGCCGATCTGGAAATGAGCGCCGCCGCCTGACGGCAGGACCCAGGAGGGATCCTCATGGAATACCAGAACCTCTTCTCGCGCGTGCAGGCGGTCGGACCCGCCCACATGGGCGTCGAGCTGCCCGCAGGCAACAGCCCGCGCGACCTGCAGCCCTTCTTCGTGCACCTGCTCGGTCGCCTGGGCAACGCGCAGATCGGGCCGATCTACCTCGGGCCGCTCGGCCTGGCGTCGATCATCCTGGGCACGCTGTCGATCAACATCATGGGCCTGAACATGCTGGCCTCGGTGAACTGGAACCCGATCGAGTTCATCCGGCAGCTGCCCTGGCTCGCGCTCGAGCCGCCCAAGCCGGAGTACGGGCTGCGGTTCCCACCGATGAACGAGGGCGGCTGGTGGCTGCTGTCGGGTGCGCTGCTCACGGTGTCGATGCTGCTGTGGTGGGCCCGCACCTACACCCGCGCGCGCCAGCTCGGCCTGGGTACGCACGTGGCCTGGGCCTTCCTCGCCGCGATCTGGCTGTTCCTGGTGCTGGGCCTGATCCGTCCGGTCTTCATGGGCAGCTGGAGCGAGGCGGTGCCGTTCGGGATCTTCCCGCACCTGGACTGGACGGCGGCGTTCTCGCTGCGCTACGGCAACCTGTTCTACAACCCGTTCCACGCCCTGTCGATCGTGTTCCTCTACGGCTCGACGATGCTGTTCGCGATGCACGGCGCCACGGTGCTGGCGTGCTCGAGATACGGAGGTGACCGCGAGCTCGACCAGATCGTCGACCGCGGCACCGCGGTCGAGCGGATGGCGCTGTTCTGGCGCTGGACGATGGGCTGGAACGCGACGATCGAGTCGGTCCACCGCTGGGCCTGGTGGTTCGCTGTCCTGTGCCCGCTGGCCGGCGGCATCGGCATCCTGCTGAGCGGGACGGTGGTCGACAACTGGTACCTGTGGGCGGTCAAGCACGGCGTGGCGCCGTCGTACCCGGCGGTACTCGGCACCGTGATCGACCCCGGCGCCGCGATGGGAGCCAAGCCATGAGCACGCGCACCGACCATCCGAACCGGCGGCTGCTCGCCGTCCTCGGCGCCTCGGCGCTGCTGCTGCTGGCCGGCTGCGAGCGGCCGCCGATGCAGACGACGCAGCAGGGCTTCCGCGGCACCGCGATGCAGAACACCGAGAACCCTCGGATCGTCGCGGCGCAGCGCGCGGCGGTCCCGGCGGTGCCCGACGACACCCCCGCCCCGCCGCCCGTGGGTCCGAAGGCGTCCGACATCTACAAGAACGTCCCGCTGTTGGGCGACCTGTCGGTGGCGGACTTCAACCGCCACATGGCGGCGATCACCGCCTGGGTGGCGCCACCGGCAGAGGGCTGCAACTACTGCCACGTCGGCGAGAACTTCGCCGACGACGGCAAGTACCAGAAGGTCATCGCGCGCAAGATGATCGAGATGACGCGCGCGGTCAACGGCGGCTGGAAGACGCACGTCGCCGACACCGGGGTCACCTGCTACACCTGCCACCGCGGCCAGCCGGTTCCGGCCAACGTGTGGTTCAAGCCCGAGACGCCGCTGCGCAACACGCAGAGCATCCTGGGCAACGACTTCGGCCAGAACCGCGTGCTGCAGACCGCCGGGCTCACCTCCCTGCCCTACGACCCGTACTCGGCCTACCTGCTGGGCGACCAGAACGTCAAGGTCTACGGCAAGCAGGCGCTGCCCCAGGGCATCGGCAACGGCGCGAGCATCCTGCACACCGAGCAGACCTACGCGCTGATGATGCACTTCAGCAAGAGCCTGGGCGTCAACTGCACCTTCTGCCACAACAGCCAGTCGTTCCAGCAGTGGGTGTCGCCGAAGAAGGTGACGGCGTGGCATGGCATCCGCATGGAGCGCGACCTCAACGTCGCGCACATGGTCCCGCTGACCGATACCTTCCCGGCCTCGCGCAAGGGGCCCACCGGCGACGTCGCCAAGGTCTACTGCGCCACCTGCCACCAGGGCGTCAACAAGCCGCTCGGCGGGCTGCAGATGGCCCGCAACTACGCCGGACTGCAACCGGTCGCGCTGGCGGCCGCTGCGGCGCTCCCCGCACCGCTGGTCGAGCCGACCCGCACGGTGCTGTACTTCGGCGTCGGGTCGTCCGACCTGGCCGCGGAGCAGTCGCGCGGCCTCGACACGGCGGTGACTGCGCTGGCGGCCGGACGAGCGCGCGTGGTCCTGGTCTCCGGCTATCACTCGGCGGCGGGCCAGCTCGCAGCAAACCGCGAACTCGCCAAGCAGCGCGCGGTCGCGGTGCGCGACGCCCTGGTGGCCGCGGGCGCACCGGCAGCCCGCGTGCAACTTGACAAGCCGCAACAGACCGAGGCCAACGTCGCCGGCGAGGACCCGTCCGCGCGGCGCGTGGAGGTGACGCTGCGCTAGCGCCGGGCGCCAGGCCGGCCCGCCGAGGATTGCGCGATGGCGCACGCACCCGCCGATGGCGCGCCGGACCTGCTCTGGCGCGCCGGACCGCTGCGCGGCGACGGCCCCGGCCGCGACGACGAAGGCAGTCCCGGGGGCGAGGCCGGTCCGCGCCGCGCGCAGCCTGCCCGGCCCCCGCCCGGGGTGGCCGTGCTGCTGATGTCGCGGCTGCGGCGTTCGCAGCTGCCGTGGGCGCTGTGGCGACTTGCACGCGGCGGACGTGTGCTCGCCGGCGTGCCGGGCCTGCGGTTCGGCCGCGTGCTGGGCAGCGGGGCCAACGGCGGTTTCGGCCTCGAGCCCGGCCTCGACTGCCAGGGCGTGTTCGCGCTGTTCGACCGCCTCGACGATGCCGAGCGCTTTGCCACCGTGTCGCGCTGGGCGCGGGCCTACCGTTCCCGCTCGCGGGAGCATTTCGCCGCCACGCTGCTCGCCACCTCGGCGCGCGGCAGCTGGAGCGGGCAGTCGATGTCCGCCGTGCTGTCGCCCGTGCCCGGGGCCCCGGTGGCCGCGCTGACGCGCGCGGCCATCCGCCCGCGCCGGCTGGCCGGGTTCTGGCGTCACTCGCCGCCGGCGGAAGCCGAACTCGCCGGGGCACCGGGCTGCATGCTTGCCGTCGGGCTGGGCGAGGCACCCCTGCTGCGGCAGGCCACGTTCAGCGTCTGGAACGACGCGGGCGCGATGGACGCCTTCGCCCGCCACGGAGCGCACCAGCGCGCCATTCGCGCCTCCTACGAGGGCGGTTTCTTCAGCGAGTGGATGTTCGTCCGCTTCGTGCCCGTGGCGCTGCGGGGCTGCTGGAACGGTCGCGCCTTCGAGGCCCTGCCGCCGTGACGGCCCTTCCGGCCGCGCACCGCGTCGTCGTGGTCGGCGCGGGCATCGGGGGCCTGGTGGCCGCGCTCCTGCTGGCCGCGCGCGGGCTCGACGTCACGCTGCTGGAGGCCGAGGCCGCACCGGGCGGCAAGATGCGTCCGCTGGAGGTCGACGGTGCGACGCTCGACGCCGGACCCACCGTGTTCACGATGCGCTGGGTGTTCGACGAGCTGCTGCACGAGGCCGGCAGCTCGACCGCCGCCGCACTGCCGCCGCTGGTGCCGTTGGACGTGCTGGCGCGGCACGCCTGGGCCGACGACGGCAGCAGCCTCGACCTGTTCGCCGACCGGGCACGCTCGGCCGACGCGATCGGCGCCTTCGCCGGACCCCGCGAGGGCCAGCGCTACCTCGCCTTCTGCCGCGAGGCCGGAGCGCTCTACCGCGCCCTCGAGACGCCGCACCTGCGCAGCAGCCGGCCCGGTCCGCTGCGCCTGGCGCGCGAACTCGGGCCGCGTGGCCTGGCCACGCTGGCCGCGCTGGGCCCGATGCCCTCGCTGGCCCGGACGCTCATGCGTCGCTTCGACGATCCGCGCCTGCAACAGCTGTTCGCGCGCTACGCCACCTACTGCGGCGCCTCGCCCTGGCTGGCCCCCGCCACGCTGATGCTGGTGGCGCACGTCGAGCAGGAGGGTGTCTGGGCCGTGCAGGGCGGCATGGCAGCCCTGGCACGAGCACTCGCCGCGCTGTTCGTCGCGCGCGGCGGCAGGCTGCGCTGCGGCACGCGCTGCACGGCGATCGACGGCCAGGGCGGCCGGGTCCGCGGCGTCGTGCTCGAGGGCGGCGAGCGCCTGGACGCCGACTCGGTGATCTTCAACGGGGACGTCGGCGCGCTGGGCCCACTGCTGGGCACCGCGGCGGCCGCAGCCCCCGGCCTGGTGCCCGCGGCGCGGCGTTCGCTGTCGGCGATCACGTGGGCCGTCCACGACCGGCCTTCGGGAATTCCGCTGCTGCGTCACAACGTCTTCTTCGACACCGACTACGCGAGCGAGTTCGAGGACATCTTCCGCGCGCGGCGGCTGCCGCGGCGCGGCACCGTCTACGTGTGCGCCCAGGACCGGCACGACGCGGCGCACCCGCCCGGCGAGGGCGCCGCGCGCGAGCGGCTGCTGGTGCTGGTCAACGCGCCCGCCGACGGCGACACGCGCGAGTTCGACGATCCGGAGACCGAAGCATGTCAGACGCGATGCGAGGAACTGCTGCGCCGCTGCGGCCTGCGCCTGAACCTGCAGCCTGGACCCCGGGTGGTGCGGCGCACGCCGGCGCAGTTCCACCGGCTCTTTCCGGCGACGGGCGGAGCGCTGTACGGGCAGGCCACGCACGGCTGGACGATGGTGTTCCGCCGTCCTGGCTCCACAAGCGGCCTGCCGGGCCTGTACCTGGCGGGCGGCAGCGTGCACCCGGGGCCGGGGGTGCCGATGGCGGCCATGTCGGGCCGGTTGGCGGCCGCCACGCTGATGGATCGCCTCGATTCGACGCGCCGGTCGGTCCGGGTGCGTACCTCTGGTGGTACGTCGATGCCGTCAGCGACGACGGCCGCCACGCGCTGACCCTCATCGCCTTCGTCGGCAGCGTCTTCTCGCCCTACTACCGCCGCGCCTGGAAGTCCGGACGGGCGACGGCCGCCGAGCACTGCGCGCTGAACGTGGCGCTGTACCTGCCCCAGGGCGGCCGTTGGGCGATGACCGAGCGCGGCCAGCGCCACGTGCAGCGCAGCGCCTCGCGGTTGGCGATCGGCCCGTCGGCGCTCGAGTGGGGCGACGGCGGCCTGACGATCGCCATCGACGAGTGGGCCAATCCGGTGCCGCGCCGCGTGCGGGGCACCGTCCGCCTGCGTCCGGGCGCGCTGACCGACTACGTCGCCGCCCTCGATCCGCGCTCGCGCCACCGCTGGGGACCGATCGCGCCCTGCGCGCGGGTCGAGGTGTGCCTGGAACAGCCGGCACTGCGGTGGCAGGGACATGCCTACCTGGACAGCAACGAGGGCGACGAGCCGATCACCGAGGCCTTCACGACCTGGGACTGGATGCGCGCCCCGCTGCCCGACGGCAGCACGCTCGTTGTCTACGACGTGCACGGGCAGGAGGAACGCGAGGGGCGTCTGATCGGCACGCGCTTCGCTGCCGACGGCAGCGCGAGCGCGGTCGAGCTTCCGCCGCGGCAGTCGCTGGCGCCCACCGGGTGGCGCGTCCGCCGAGGCGTACGCAGCGAGTGCCCGCCGGGACCGCAGACCACCGTCGTGCGCACGCTGGAGGACACGCCGTTCTACGCCCGCTCGCTGGTGCGGACGCGCCTTGCCGGCCACGACGTTCTGGCCATGCACGAGACGCTGTCGGCCACACGTTTTGGCAGCCGCTGGGTGCAGGCCCTGCTGCCGTGGCGCATGCCGCGCCGCGGCTGACCGGCCGCCGCGGCGCTGCCCCCGAGCAACGTGATGTCAGTTTCGATTGACAAAGACAAACGTAAGGCTCAAATTACACAGAGCGGTATCGGCTCGGCCGCATCCGCACCCGCGTGTGGGTTGCGCACGTGACAAAGCTCCCCCAAGGAGGGCGCATGGCAGATGAAGGCAGTTCAAACGAGGTGTGGCCGACCGGGCTCACCGTCGAGCAGTCCGAGGAGATACACCGGCACTTGATCCAGGGCACGCAGATCTTCGGATTCATCGCGGCACTGGCTCACCTGTTCGCGTACATCTACTCCCCGTGGCTGAAGTGAGTCAGGAGGTCACCACATGATCTACGGCAAGCTCTGGCTCGTGGTCCGCCCGACGGTAGGCATCCCTCTCTTCCTGGGAGCCGTCGCGGTCGGTTCGTTCGCGGTGCACGTCGCACTGCTGACGAATACCACCTGGGTGAAGAAGTTCCTCAACGGCAACGCGCCCGCGGCCACGGCCTCGATCGACGCGACCACCCCGACGGCGGCGGCAACGCCATCGACTCAGGTGGCATCGATCGCGCCGGCACCGCGGCAGTAGTGCCGACGCCGCGCGGCGAGCGGCCGCGCCCGCGAGGGAACGCACGCGTTCCCCCGGGCTGCGGTACCGCCCGCCGCCGCGGCCCCCGGAGCCGCCTCCCCGCGTCCCCGCGGTGCAGTGCCGCTCCGGGGTCCCTTTCCGCGTCCGTCGTCGTCCCATGAAGCAGCTGACCCGGATCGTCGTCGCGCAGTGGCTCGCGCTGGGCCCGCGCTTCCTGCCGTTCGCCGACGTCGCCACGCCCGACCTGCCGCTGCGGCGGCTGCTGCGGCTGTCGCTGTTCCAGGTGTCGGTGGGGATGGCGCTGGCGCTGATGGTCGGCGCGCTGAACCGCGTGATGATCGTCGAGCTGCACGTGCCCGCCGCGCTCGTGGCGCTGATGGTGGCACTGCCCGTTCTCTACGCGCCGATGCGCGCGCTGATCGGATTCCGCTCGGACACCCACCGCTCCGCGCTCGGATGGCGCCGCGTGCCCTTCATCTGGATGGGCACGCTGCTGCAGTTCGGCGGCCTGGCGATGATGCCCTTCGCGCTGCTGGTGTTGTCCGGCGGCGGCAACGCGTCGCAGTGGCCGGCGTGGATCGGGCACGCCGGCGCCGCACTCTCGTTCCTGTTCGTCGGCGCGGGGCTGCACACGACGCAGACCGCCGGCCTGGCGCTCGCCACCGACCAGGCGCCCGTCGAGTCACATCCGCGGGTCGTCGGGCTGATGTACGTCACGCTGCTGGCCGGTACGATGGTGTCGGCGTTGATCTTCGGTGCGGTGCTGGCCGAATTCAGCCCCGGCCGCCTGGTCCAGCTGATCCAGGGCGTCGCGCTCGCGACGATGGTGCTCAACACCGTTGCGCTGTGGAAGCAGGAGTCGCGCGATCCGCGCCGCTACGGACTGCGGCGTCCCGCCGAGCGCGTGCGGGCCGCCGATGCCGAGAACTTCGCCCGCGCCTGGGCCACCTACGCCCAGGGCGAAGGGGCTCGCAGGCGCCTCGTCGCGATCGGCCTGGGCACGATGGGATTCGCGATGCAGGACGTGCTGCTCGAGCCCTACGGCGGCCAGGTCCTCGGCATGTCCGTCGGTCAGACCACCTGGCTCACGGCGACGCTGGCCGCCGGCGGCCTGGTCGGCTTCGCAGTGGCGTCGCACGTGCTGTCGCGCGGCTTCGACCCCGCACGGATGTCGGCGCTCGGCGCCGCGCTCGGGGTTCCGGCCTTCGCCTCCGTTCTCGCCGCCGCGGCCACCGGGTCGGTGGGCCTGTTCGCGGTCGGCGTGCTGCTGATCGGCCTGGGCGGCGGGCTGTTCGGCCACGGCACGCTGACGCTGACCATGAACCGCGCCCCGCGGGAACAGACCGGACTGGCACTCGGGGCGTGGGGGGCCGTGCAGGCCACCGCGGCGGGCGTCGCGATCGCGCTGGGCGGCGTCGGGCGCGATGCGATGGACGCACTGGCCAGTCGGGGAAGCCTGGGGGCGGCGCTGGACTCCCCCGCCACCGGATATGCTGCCGTCTACGCCGTCGAGATCGCCCTGCTCGTTGCCACCGTGCTGGTCATGCGCAGGCTGTGGCGGCGATCCGAGTCCGCACCGCTGCCCGCCGACCTGACCCTCGGCACGCGCTGAGCCGCGGCCGTCCCCCAGCCGTACCTGTCCCAACCGCACCGGAGCCCCTCATGAAGGTCCACCACCTGCTCTTCATCGCCTGGCTGATCGTGTTCGCCTTCTGGCTTGCCAGGCAGTTCAGCCGCAGCAACCGCAAGCACGAGCAGCAGAAGCGCCGCATGTGACGCGGGAGCCCCGCCCCCGCGGGGCACGACGCCGGCACCGGCATCGGCATCGGCGTGCCTCAGCCGGGAGCCCTGGCGGGTCACGGCGGGCCGAGGCCGTCGCCGCCGGGCGGCGAACGAACCCGCTCAGAACGACCGTGCAGCGGTCTCGGATCGTTGCGAGCTGTCGCCGGAACCGCCCGCACGTGCCGCGGCTGCCCGCCCGAGCAGCCAGTCGGCCAGCAGCGAGCACAGCAGCGCGCCGTTGAGCGCGGTGACGAAGGCCAGCCAGGTGCCCCAGGGACCGCCGACCCGCAGGCCGAATCCCCAACCGAGCGCGAATCCGAGCGCGCCGGCGAGCACGATGGCCGCCGCGCAGGCCAGCTGCCGCGGCGTCGGCGCGACCAGCCTCACCGTGGCCGCCTGGGGGCGGCGCCGCGCGGGCCCGCCGGCGACGGCTGCAGCAGGCGACCGTTGCGGGACCTCGTGGACGCTCACGGGCACTACTCCTTCCGGTCTTCAGGCGAGGCCACGCTGGCGCATACCGACGCGCTCGAAGAGCTCGAGCATGCGTACGGTGCGCTGGTAGAACGTGCGGCCGGGGAGTTCCTCGCTGGCGGCCGCATCGACAAGGAAACGGACCGCCGGCAGGGGCTCGACACCCCCACCGGCGGTCAAGGGATGACCGGGGGACACGATCCCGGCCGCCAGAGCCTGGGCCACGCGCGCGAACTGTCGCGCGCGTGGCACCACGGTACGGGTGTTCACCGAATCGAGACCGCGCGCCTGCAGCGTGCGGCCGATGTCGCCGTAGACCAGGCGCGCCGCCTGGATGCCCGGCCTGCAGTCGCGCGGCAGTGCGCCGACGCCACACTCGGCGCGGGCATACAGGCGCTCGCTCTCGTCGATCAGCCGCTGCACGACGGAGGCCAGAGCAGCGTCGAACCGCGGCTGCGCCAGCCAGGCGTCAGGGTCGATCCCGGCTTCGCGCAGCCACTGCGCCGGCAGGTACAGGCGCCCCATCCGGGCATCCTCGCCGACGTCGCGCGCGATGTTGGTCAGCTGCATCGCCACGCCCAGCTCGCAGGCGCGCGCCAGCGCCACCCGCCCGCGGGTCTCCATCACCAGCGCCATCATCGCGCCCACCGTGCCGGCCACGCGAGCGCCGTACGCGTGCACGTCCTCCACCGTCTCGCAGCGGCGGCCGGCCACGTCCCAGGCGAAGCCCTCCAGCAGCGCGTCGGGCAGCGCGCGCGGGATCTCGTGGCGCTGCACGACACCGGCGAACGCGCGATCGGCCGGGTGGTCGGCCGGCCGGTCCGCGTAGACCGCGTCCAGGCGGGCGGTCAGGGTCTCGATAGCGCGCGCCGGCTCGGCGCTGCCGTCGATCGCGTCGTCGGCCACGCGGCAGAACGCGTACAGACCGGTGGCCGGTCCACGCACGCGCGCCGGCAGCAGCAACGACGCGGTGAAGAAGGAACGCGAGCCGCCGCGCATCAACTGCCGGCAGGCGTCGCCGAGCGCTCGAGCGTTCATCTGGCCTCCGGGGAAGGCGAGCCGGGCCCGGACCAGGCCTGGGCGGCGGCCGGCAGCGGCGGCAGGACGCTCTCCAGCGCCTTGGCCGACATCAGCACGCCGGGCACGCCCGCGCCGGGGTGCGTTCCGGCGCCCACGAGGTACAGACCGGGCAGGTCCTCGCTGCGGTTGTGCGGCCGGAACCAGGCGCTCTGCAGCAGACGCGGCTCGAGGCCGAACGCCGCGCCCTTGACCGAGCACAGCTGGTCGTGGAAGTGCTGCGGCGTGGTGACGTGCGACACCGTGATGGCCTGGCCAAGCCCGGGCATCACCGTCCGTTCCAGGCGCTGCTGGATCCGCTGCCGGAAGCCCTCGGCGCGCTGCGCCCAGTCGATGCCGCTGTCGAGGTGAGGCACGGGCGCGAGCGCGTAGAACGTGTCGCAGCCCGGTGGGGCCATCGCCGGGTCGGTGGCGGTCGGACGGTGCAGGTACAGGCTGAAGTCGTCGGCCAGGCGCTTGTGGTCGAAGATGTCGCCCAGCAGGCCCTCGTAGCGCGGCCCCAGGACCATCTGGTGGTGCGGCACGTCGTCGAACCGGCGCCGCGTCCCGAAGTACCAGACGAACAGGCTCATCGAGTACTTCGCGCGCGCCAGTTTCCGGTCGGTCCAGACCCGGCGCGGGTGGTCGGCCAGCAGCTCGCGGTAGGTCCAGGCCGCGTCGGCATTGCTAACTACGATGTCGGCGTCGATGCGCTCGCCGCCGGCCAGCTCGACGCCGGCCGCCCTGCCGCGCTCGACGACGATGCGCCGCACGTCGGCGTTGCAGCGCACCGGCACGCCCCGCTCGGCGAGCAGCCGAACCATGCCGCGCACCAGCGCACCGGTGCCGCCCATCGCCCAGTGCACGCCGAACTGGCGCTCGAGCGAGTGGATCAGTGCATAGGCGCTGGACACCGACTGGGGGTTGCCGCCGATCAGCAGCGGGTGGAAGCTGAACACCACGCGCAGGTGCGGCTCACGCAGGTGCTTGCACACCAGCTGCCAGATCGTGCGCCAGGCCCGCATCCGGACCAGGTTGGGCACCGCTGCCACCAGGTGGCCGACGTGGTCGAAGGCCTTGGCGCCGAGATCGGCGAAGCCTTCCTCGAACGCGATGTCGGCCTCGCGGATCAGGCGTTCGTAGCCCGGCAGGTCTTCCGGGCTGAAGCGAGCCACCTCGGCGCGCATCCGCTCCGGGTCCCCGCTGTAGTCGAACCAGGTGCCGTCGTCGAACCGGATCCGGTAGTAGGGGTCGAGCGAGACGAGCGGGACATCGTCGGCCAGGCTGCGCCCGAACAGCCGCCACAGTTCCTCGAACAGGTGCGGCACGGTGATGATCGTCGGCCCGGCGTCGAAGCGGTGGCCGCCGATCTCGTGCACCCGCGCCCGGCCGCCGGGGCTGGGCAGCCGCTCGAGCACCTGCACGCGCCAGCCGCGCGCGCGCAGTCTCATCGCCGCGGCCAGGCCGCCGAAGCCGCTGCCGATGACGACCGCGCTGCCGCCGGCGTGGGGGTCACGGGTGGACATCGTGCATCCCCTTCAGCGCAGGGCCGCGGCTTCGCGGCGCAGCGCCCAGCGCCACAGCGCTGCCGGCTGCAGCGGCAGCACCATCATCAGGTGCTCCAGCAGCGCCAGTGCGAGCAACGACGCGACGAGCACCAGCGAGACGCGGGCCGCGCCGACGCCGCCCGACGGGTCGGCCGCCGCCAGCACGAGCAGCCAGGCCACCGCCGCGCCCCCCGCCACCAGCGACACCGGCATCAGCGCGTTGAAGCGCCGCCGCCCGAAGTAGCTGCCCAGGTACTCCAAGCGCGGCGGCAGGAACTCCAGCGCGAGGTTGCGCACGCCGAGGAACAGGTTCAGCTTGGCCGACACGCGCATCACCCACAGCAGCGTGAACACCCAGGCCGCCACCGGGTTGGGGTCGTCGCCCAAGGCGATCCACAGCGCGGCCAGCGTGGCCAGCAGTGCGATCTCGTGCCACAGCAGCACCTGCACCGCCTCGCGCAGCCGGTGCCAGCCTCCGGCGCCGGGGGTGATAGCGGCCCGCCGCGGGCCCGTGATCCAGCCGCCGAGGAAGCTCAGCTCGTGCCAGCCCCACAGGGCCAGCGTGGCCGCAAACCCGGCATAGGCGGCCAGCGCGGTGTCCATGCGCGCGGTGCGCTCGATCGCGACCACCGCGAGCAGCGTGAGCGCCGTGGCGAGCGCGAAGGTCGGACCGCGGGCCGCACGCGGCCGGCGGTCGAGCACGATCACGACCCCGGTGCCCAGCCACCACAGCAGCGCGGCGGCCAGCGGCGGCAGCAGGTAGTCGATCATCGCGCTGCGCTCACCACGAGGGCGCGACGCGGATCTGGGCCGGCAGGTCGTGCCGCCGGACCGGGTGCAGGTAGAGCCGTACGAAGGTTGCGGCCCCGCGCAGCGCGGCACGCGCCTGCTGCCAGCGCCCGGCGAGCCCCCCACGCGCCGCGCCGGCATCGAACGCCACGCGTGCCTGCACGAGGCGGTCGAGCCCGGCCCGGAAGGCCGGCGCGTCGGTGTCCAACGAGACCGGGAAGACCTGCTTGCTGATCTCGGTGGTGATGTCGAAGACGCGGTAGTCGAACTCGTCCGGCTCGAGCCCCATCGCCCGGTGCAGCGCCGGCCGGGTGTGGTCGCGCACGAACATCGTCGCGTACACGGCGAGCAGGAAGAAGCGCACCCACAGCAGGTTCGCGCCGCGCAGCAGCTCCGGGTGCGCGCGCATGATCAGCGCGAAGCTCTCGCCGTGGCGGAACTCGTCGTTGCACCAGCGCTCGAACCAGCGGAAGATGGGGTGGAAGCGGAGCTCGGGGTGCCGCTCGAGTTGGCGGTAGATCGTGATGTAGCGCGCGTAGCCGATCTTCTCGCTGAGGTAGGTGGCGTAGAAGATGTATTTCGGCTTGAAGTAGGTGTAGGCCTTCGACGCCTTCAGCGCCTGCAGGTCGACCGCCAGCCCGTAGTCCTTAAGGCTCTGGTTGATGAAGTTCGCGTGGCGTGACTCGTCGCGCGTCAGGTAGGTCATCAGCTGCTTGATGTCGGGGTTGTCGACCCGCTTGCGGATCTCGTTGTAGAGCACGCAGCCGGAGAACTCGCTGGTGATCGAGGTCACCAGGAAGTCGAGGAACTCCTTCCTCAGCTCGGGCGGCAGCTCCCGGATCTCGGCGGCGAAGCTGTCGTCGCGCTTGAAGTGGTCGTGGTTGTTGTCGCCCTCGTACTCGGCGAGCATCGCGTCCCACTCCGCACGCAGCGAGCCCACGTCGATGCGGTCCATCGCAGCGTAGTCGGTCGTGTAGAAGCGCGGCGAGATCAGGTTCTCGGTCTTCGCGCGCTCGAGCACCTGGGCGGAGTTGTCCAGGTCGCGCAGCGCGGGGGCGGGGGTCGTGGTGGTCATGGATTCGCCTTTGCTGTCGAAGGACGGGCGTCGCCGTGCGGGCCGGGCAGCCAGCGCAGGAAGACCGCGGCGTTGTCGGATCCGAAGGAGGCCAGCTCGATACGGCGGCCGGTGGCCGGATCGGTCAGCTGGAGCCGGCCGTCCTCGTGACGGCTGAGGACGAAGGGCAGCTCGGCGCCCACCCCGCGTGCGCGCCGCTCGCGCGCCAGGCCGCGCAGCACGCCACGCAGGAAGCCCTGCTCGCCGCGCATCTGCTGCAGCGCGCCGCCGCTGGCCGCATCGACGACGTCGATTCCCCCGTCGGGCAGGTCGACGAAGCGCAGCATCCTCTGCTCGACGACGGCGCCGGCCGGCTCGTGGATGTCCACCCCGGACATCCGCACCCAGCCGACCGCCAGCACCGTGACCGCCAAGACCGCCGCCACGGCGAGCAGCGCCGCGCGCGGCAGCAGCGGCGCGGCCTGGTCCGGATGAACTGCGGTGCCCATCGGTGGCGGGAGTCAGCGCGGCGCCAGCGCGGGCAGGTCGGGCGCGAGCGGTTGCGACCGGCCCGAGGACTCCGCGGCGGCCTGCGGCTGCGCAGACTGCTGGTTGGCGGCCGCCCAGGCCGACGACAGCAACCCGGCCACGCGTGCGGCGTCCGGAACGCAGCGCAGCATCGGCTCGGTGCGGGTGAGGCGCCACGGCCGCGCGTGAGGCCAAAGGTGCAGGTAGCCGATCCTGGTGTCGGGCCGGGTCGCCAGGGCGATGTCGCCGAGCCCGCGCGCGCCGCGGGGCTGACGCGCCAGGCTCGCGCCGTCGATGCAACGCAGCGGCAGGTTGTAGGTGACGGTCAGGACGATGCCGATCCGCATCACGACGCGCCGGTCGGTCAGCGTGTAGACGGCGTTGCGGGCCGTCATCCAGCCGGTCAGCGCAAGCAGGCCGATCGCGCTGGCCGCCAGCGTGGCGAAGCCGAGGCTGCCGCGCAGCGCATCGACGAGCGTCGCGCCGTCGTGCACCCGCACCGCGAGCAGCCAGGCGAGCATCAGCGCGAAGTACAGCGCCACCCCGCGCAGGCGAAAGACCTGCCGCATGACGCCGCCGGCATCGGGCTGGCCCTGCCACAGGATCCGCTCGCCGGGCGGCAGCCGCTCGGGCAGGCCGAACTGCGGCTCGTGCTCGTGCTCGGGGCCGCGGTGCGGCGCGCGACGGACCACCTTCATCGCCCGTCCCTCCTCACACCAGCGGTTCGGCGCGCGCCGGGGTCGCGTACAGGGTGCCGGCACCGTAGTACGCCGTGATCCGCTCCTCCTCGAGCAGCGTGACCGAGTCGGCGGACTTCGTGCCGGGGATGTCGGAGAACTGCGACGCCAGCAGCGCCCGCACGTCGACACGGTCGCGGGTGATGCGGGCAAACGTCACGGGCAGCAGCACGCGGCGCGTGCCGCCGCCGGCAGGCACCTCGACCTCGAGGTAGCGGAACATCATCTCGGTGTGGTCGAGCCACAGGTCGCGCACCGTGCCGGCAGGATCGCCCTCGGCGTCGTACACCGTCATGCCGCGCGGGTCGGGGTCCTTGTCGCTGACGCTGAAGTCGGTGAAGTACGACAGCGGCCGGATCGCGATGTCGCCGTGGAAGTCGGTGAGCGGCTTGTCGCTGCGCTCGTTCCAGACCCCGGGCCCGACCCCGGCCAGCAGCGGGTTGCCGACCGGCTCGATGGCGGTGCCCTCCGAGCCGTGCAGCCGGTCGGCATTGAGCGGCCGGGCCGGCGGCACGGGCCGCGGCGCCTGGACCTCGGTGCCGTCGGCCAGCAGGTAGGTCTTGGGCTCGGGCATCGGCACCCAGCCTTCGGCACTGCGCCCGTCCCAGGTCTCGAGCGGATAGCCCTCGCGGCGGTTCTCGCGAACCAGCCAGACGCACAGCGAGAAGAAGAAGATCCAGAACGCGTACAGCACGAGCTGGGCCACGTCGACGTAGGAGGTGATGGCTCCGGTTCCCATGGTGGCTCCTTGGGTCAGGGTTGGCAGGAAACGAGTGGACCCGGCGGCGAGACTCAGCCCGGCAGCTGCGCGATGCCGAAGCGTCCGGGGGCGGCCGTCACCGGCCGCGACGAGCGGCTGCGCACCAGCGGGCCGAGCACGACCAGTGCGCAGAACAACAGCAGGATCTCGAGGTGGTAGACGGCGCCGTAGCCGGCCAGCGGCGTGGCCAGGGCCTCGCCCAGCGCGCCGGCCGAGGCGAGCGCCGCGACGCCGTCGCGCAAGGCGCCGCCCAGCGCCACGGCCGCGCCGGACGCCAGCGCGACCACGCCGCCCCAGGCGCCCAGCACCATCCCGTGCAGGCCGCCGCTCTCGAGGCTCATGGCCGCGCTCAGCGTGCCCACGGCGAACAGCCCGCCGCCAAACCCGATCAGCAGCACCCCGACGCGGAAGACATCGGCCGACTCCAGCGGCCCGGCGAAGATCACGAGCGCGAAGGCCAGCAGTCCGACCACTGCCCCGCCCCCGGCGACCCGCAGCGGATCGGCGCCGCGCGTCAGCAGGCGTGCCGCCAGCGCGAACGCGGCCAGCGCGCCGGCCGCGGTCAACCCGGTGAGCAGCGTGGTCTGGGCGACCGGCAACCCGAGGACCTCGGCGCCGTAGGGCTCGAGGATCACGTCCTGCATGCCGAAAGCCGCCGTGCCGACGCCGACCGCGCACAGGAATCGGCCCGCACGCCCTTGGGCGCTGAACGCCGCCCAGCGCTGCGCGAAGCCGGTCCGCGCGGGCGCCTGGCGCGCCCGCTGACGGTCGCGCGGCTCCTGCTTCCACACCGCCACGACGTTGAGCACCAGCGTGGCCACCGCAGTGCCCTGCACGACCTGGACCAGGCGCGTGGCGCTGTAGTCCGTGAGGAGCCAGCCGAACAGCGCGCCGCAGCCGACCATGCCGACCAGAAGCATCACGTACATCAGCGCCACGACGCGCGGCCGCGTCTCCTCCGGCGCGAGGTCGGTGGCCAGCGCCAGACCGGCGGTCTGCACCGTCTGCGCGCCGGCACCGGCGAGGACGAAGGCCAGCGCAGCCGCGGCATGCCCCGCCCACAGCTGCACCGCCGTGTCGCCGCCGAGCAGCACGATCGCGAAGGGCATGATCGCCAGCCCGGCGAATTGCAGCCCGCTGCCGAACCAGATGTAGGGCACGCGCCGCCAGCCGAGCGGGCTGCGGTGCTCGTCGCTGCGCAGCCCGATCAGCGCACGGAAGGGTGCCACCAGCAGGGGCAGCGCGATGAAGACCCCGACCAGCCAGGCGGCCACGCCGATCTCGACGATCATCACGCGGTTCAGCGTGCCCATCGTCAGAACCGCGACCATGCCCACGCTGACCTGGAACAGCGCCAGCCTCGCCAGCCGGCCGAGCGGCAGGTCGGGCGAGGCGGCATCGGCGAAGGGCAGCCAGCGCGTGCCGACGCGCGACCAGTCGATCCGACCGGAGCGCAGGATGCGGGCGAGCGTCGATCCGGCCATCAGGCCCCCGCGACCCTCAGCTCGAAGGCCTGCGACGTGTAGAACCCGCTCTTGACGCGCTCGGTGCGGCCGCAGCACCAGCGCGCCAGGCCGTCGTCGGTGGCGAGCATCCGGCGCAGCGCACGCTCGGCAAGCGGCTCGATGGCGGGCGCCCGGTCGCCGCGCGGGAACACCCGGCCCACCGCGTGCATCGCCAGCAGCAGCGGGCTGGACGGCGCGAACGTGAAAACCATCGAGCCGCGCGTCCGCTCGGCCCAGCGCTGCAGCACGGCCACGGCGTCGTCGGCGCGATAGTGGATCAGCGAGTCCATCGCCACGACGTGGTCGAACTCGCCGAGCGCGGCATCGCTCATGTCGCCCGAGCGGAACTCGATGTGGCCGCCGGCGGCGAAGGTGTCCAGCCTCTGCGACACGCGCCGCAGCGCGATCTCGACCTGAGAGGGCGACAGGTCGATCGCGACGACGTCGGCGCCGCGCCGCGCCAGTTCCATCGAGAAGCTGCCGGTGCCGCAGCCGGCATCGAGCACGCGCGTGCCGTGCAGGTCGGCCGGCAGCCACGACAGCATCGTCTCGCGCATCCGGTCGCGGCCCGCGCGCACGGTCGCGCGGATCGAGCTGACCGGGGCGTCGCTGGTCAGCTGGTCCCAGGCGTTCAGCGCGGTGCGATCGAAGTAGGCCTCGATCTGGCTGCGTCGCTCGGAGTAGGTGTCATCGGGGCGGGTCTGCATCGTGTCCTCGTCGGATGCTGCGTCGCATCTCGGGGTTCCTGTCGCGGTCTGTCCAGTGCAATCGGCCGGCAGCGTGTGCGTGCGACCGCCTTCAGTCGAACCCCAGCAGGTCGAAGATCTCGCGGTCCTTCAAGGCCACTGCCGGCATCGGATCGACCCCGGCCCACAGCGTGGCGGCCAGCTTCAGGTACTCCGTCTGCACCGCCTCGACCTCGGGCTCCGGGTCGAGCTCGAACAGCGTGCACTTCTTCAGCCGGCTGCGGCGGATCGCGTCGAGCGAGGGGATGCGCGCCATCGTTCGCAGCCCGGTGCGCTCGTTGAACTTGTCGATCTGGTCGGTGGCGTCGCTGCGGTTGGCGATCACGCCGCCGAGCCGGACCCGGTAGTTCTTCGACTTGGCGCCGATCGCCTGCACGATGCGGTTCATCGCGAAGATCGAGTCGAAATCGTTCGCCGTGACGATCAGCGCGCGCTCGGCGTGCTGCAGCGGTGCGGCGAAGCCGCCGCAGACGACATCGCCGAGGACGTCGAAGATCACGACGTCGGTGTCGTCGAGGAGCCGGTGCTCCTTCAGCAGCTTGACGGTCTGCCCGACGACGTAGCCGCCGCAGCCGGTGCCCGCGGGCGGGCCGCCCGCCTCGACGCACATCACGCCGTTGTAGCCCTCGTAGACGAAGTCGTCGAGCTGCAGTTCCTCGCTGTGGAACTCGACCTTCTCCAGCGCGTCGATCACCGTGGGCACCAGCCGCTTGGTCAGCGTGAAGGTGCTGTCGTGCTTGGGATCGCAGCCGATCTGCAGCACGCGCTTGCCGATCTTGCTGAATGCCACGCTGAGGTTGCTGGAGGTCGTGCTCTTGCCGATCCCGCCCTTGCCGTAGACGGCGAACACCTTGGCGTTGCCGATGCGCACCCCGGGGTCGAGTTGCACCTGCACGCTGCCCTCCCCGTCGGGGGGCGCGCCCGGCGCCGGACGCGGGCCACGCCGCAGGTCGGTCAGCGGGACCGAGGAGACTTCCATCATGCTGCCGCTCCTTCGTAAACACCTTCGAGACGGTCCTCGAGCTCCTCGCCCGCCGAGCGCAGCGCGCTCAGCACGTCGGCGCTGGGCTGCCAGTAGCTGCGTTCGCTGGCCTCGATCAGCCGCTGCGCGAGCTTCGCGCTGGCCGTGGGATTGAGCTTCGCGAGACGCTCCCGCATCGACGGGTCGAGCATGAAGGTCTCGGTGATCTGCTGGTACACCCAGGGCTGGACCTGACCGGTCGTCGCGCTCCAGCCCAGCGTGTTGGTGAGGTGGGTCTCGATCTGGCGGACGCCCTCGTAGCCGTGCTCGAGCAGCGCCTCGTAGAAGCGCGGGTTGAGCATGCGCGTGCGGGTCTCCAGGGAGACCTGCTCCGACAGCGTGCGCACCGTGCCGCTGCCGCGCGTGGCATCGGTGATGTAGACCGGGGCGTCCTGGCCGCCGCGGGCGCGGCGCACCGCGCGGCTGACGCCGCCGAGCGTGTCGAAATAGGTGTCGATGCTCGTCACGCCGAGCTCGACCGAGTCGAGGTTCTGGTAGGCCAGCTGCACGTCGGCCAGCGCCCGGTTCAGCAGCGCGGGCTGCGCGACCGGGCGGCCGGCCCGGCCGTAGGCGAAGCCTTTGCGGCGCGAATAGGTCTCGGCCAGTTCGTCCTCGTCGTCCCAGCGGCTGTTGTCGACCAGCAGGTTGACGTTGCTGCCGTAGGCGCCCTCGGCATTGCCGAACACCCGCAGCGCGGCGGTTTCCAGGTCGCAGCCCTGCTCGCGCTGGTAGGCCAGTGCGTGCTTGCGCACGAAGTTCAGCTCCTCGGGCTCGTCGGCGCTGGCCGCCAGGAAGGCGGCCTCGGCGAGCATCCGGATCTGCAGCGGCATCAGGTCGCGGAAGATGCCCGACACGGTGGTTACGACGTCGATCCGCGGCCGCCCGAGCTCGGCCAGCGGCCGCAGCACCGCGCCGGCCAGCCGTCCGTAGCTGTCGAAGCGTGGCGCGGCGCCCATCAGCGCGAGCACTTGGGCAAGCGGCGTGCCCTCGGTCTTCAGGTTGTCCGTGCCCCACAGCACGATGGCCACCGACTCCGGCACGCCGCCGCCCTCGGCCGCGTGCCGCTGCAGCAGCATCTCGGCCAAGCGCACGCCCTCGCGCTCGGCAAAGCGGCTGGGCATCCGGAAGGGGTCGAAACCGTGGATGTTGCGGCCGGTGGGCAGCACCTCGGGCCGGGTCAGCAGGTCGCCGGCGGGGGACGGCGGCACGTAGCGCCCGTCCAGCGCGTGCAGCAGGCCCGGCAGTTCGCTGTCGCGGGCCAGCATCCCGTTCAGCTGCACCCAGCGCTCGGCGCCGGCCGGGCTGCCGCCCGCGACGATCGCCTCCAGCGTCGCGCGGTCGGGCCTCGGCCCGTCGCCCATATCAGCCTCGGCCATCGCCAGCAGCATCTGCAGCCGCTGCTCGGGGCCGGGCACGCGTCCGACGACGTGCAGGCCGTAGGGCACCAGCGTGAGTTCCAGCTCGTGCAACCGCTCGCCTAGCCCGGCCACCTGCTGCGCGGCGCCGGCACCCCAGGCCGGCTCGGCGGGCGCGAGCTCGAGCGCGGCGGCCTGGGCCTGCAGCAGCTCGGCCAGCGCGCCGCGCTCGGCGGCGTCGGGCGGCAGCGCGCGCCAGCGCGCGAGCGAGCTCTTGAGCTCGACCAGGCCCTTGTACAGGCCCGCCTGCGCCAGCGGCGGCGTCAGGTAGCTGACCAGCGTGGCCATGCTGCGCCGCCGCGCGATCGTACCCTCGCTCGGGTTGTTGACGGCGTACAGGTAGAAGTTCGGCAGGTCGCCGATCAGGCGGTCGGGCCAGCAGTCCGCCGACAAGCCCGTCTGCTTGCCAGGCATGAACTCGAGCGCGCCGTGGGTGCCGAAGTGGAGCACCGCGTGCGCGCGCCAGTCCTCGCGCAGGTAGCGGTAGAAGGCCGAGAAGGCGTGCGTCGGGGCGAAGCTGCGCTCGAACAGCAGCCGCATCGGGTCGCCCTCGTAGCCCATGCCGGGCTGCACCGCGACCAGCACGTTGCCGAACTGCGCACCCAGCACGAAGATCGAGCGGCCGTCGGACAGGTGCCGTCCCGGCGCCGGACCCCACTGCGCCTCGATCTCGCGCAGCCAGCGCTCGCGACGCACGTGGTCGTCGGCACCGATGCGGGCGTGCACGTTGGCGTCGGTCCCGCAGGCGCGCGCGTTGCCCTCGAGGATCGCGCTGCGCAGCGCATCGACGTCGGCAGGCACCTCGACGCGGTAGCCGGCGTCGCGCATCGCCTTGAGCGTCTCGAACAGGCTCTCGAACACGCCGAGGAACGCGGCCGTGCCCACCCGACCGGCGTTGGGCGGGAAGTTGAACACCACGATCGCCACGCGGCGCTCGGCGCGCTCGCTGCGGCGCAGGGCCACCAGCCGCGCCACCCGGGCTGCCAGCATCGCCGTGCGCTCGCTGCACGGCTGCATGTCCTGGCCGGCCTGAGGCCCTTCGAAGCGGCAGCCCTTGGAACAGCCGGTGCACTGGCTGCCCGGGGCGCCGCCGCGCCCGGCATACAGCGACGGCGCGGTGGCCCCGTCGAGCTCCGGGATCGCGACCATGATCGTGCTCTCCACCGGCAGCAGGCCGCGCGTCGATCCGCCCCACTCGGTGAGCGTCTGGAACTCGAGCGGGTGCGCCGCCAGGTAGGGCACGTCCAGCCGCGCGAGCATCTCCTCGGCGGCCTTGGCGTCGTTGTAGGCGGGGCCGCCCACCAGCGAGAAGCCCGTCAGCGAGACCACCGCGTCCACGACCGGTCGGCCGTCGCGCAGGAAGAAGCGCTCGATCGCCGGGCGGGAGTCCAGCCCCGAGGCGAACGCCGGAACGACCTGCAGCCCCTGGGCCTCGAGGGCAGCGATGACGCCGTCGTAGTGCGCCGAGTTGCCGGCCAGCAGGTACGAGCGCAGCAGCAACAGCCCGACGCGGCCGCGCGCGCGGCCGTCGGCCACCAGGGTAGGCAGGGCCGCGGCGTCGTCGCCCAGCCGCGCGAGCGGGCCGGCGGCCTTGCGCCCGGCCGCAGCCAGCCGCGGGTGGTAGACGCCGACTTCCGGGTACTCGACCGGCGCGGCGGGCTTGAGCCGGCCTCGCAGCGCCGCGCGCGGACCCGCGGCGTAGCGGTCGACGAGGAAACGCATCATGTTCAGCGCGTTGTCCTCCGAGCCGCCCAGCCAGTACTGCAGCGTCAGGAAGTAGGCCCGCACGTCCTGCGCGGTGCCCGGCACGAAGCGCAGCAGCTGCGGGATCCTGCGCAGCATCTTCATCTGCTGGGCACCGCCCTGCGCCGCCGTGCCCTTCTGGCCGCGCAGCCGCTTGAGCAGCGCCATCGGGCCGCTCGCCGGCTTGTCCATGTCGAAGCGGCCGATCCGGGTGAGCCGCGTGACCTCGGCGGCCGACATGGCGCACACCAGCGCGTCGCAGTGCTCGCGCCGCTCGCGCAGCACGGGCAGCAGCGGCACGAAGTGCTCCTCGAGGAAGAGCATCGTCACGACGACGATGTCGCCGCAGGCGATGGCCGCCTTGCAGCGCTCCAGCGCGGCCGGGTTGGAGGCCCACTCGGCCGCGACGTGGGTCGAGAACTGCAGGCCCGGCAGTTCGCGCCCGAGCTGCAGCCGCGCGCGATCCATCGCCGTGGCCAGGTGGCTGTCCATCGTGACCAGCACGAGGCGGATCGGCGTGGCGCCAGCAGCGCCGGGCTCAGCGGCTGAAGTGCGCCTTGGCGTCATACAGCGTCTCGACGGTGATGGTCTTCAGGCCGCGCTCGCTGGCGTAGCGCTCGGTGTTGCGGCGCGCGCGGCTGCGCACGAAGAACGGGACCTTGCGCAGTTCGCTCTCGGCATCGGGCGCCCAGGGCGGCGTGGCCGCATCCGGCGCGCCGGCGGCGGTGGCGGTGGCGTGCAACGCGGCGGTGACCATCGGCACCTCCGGTGCGGCGCCGTTGGCCACGGCCGGCAACGCCTCGTCGTGGCGCGGCTCGTTGGCCGCCGGCGCGCTGCGCGGCAGGTGCGACGGCGCGGCACCCTCGTGGAACTCGAAGTCCTCGCGGAACATGCCGAGCAGGTGCTCCTCGAGGCCCATCATCAGCGGGTGCACCCAGGTGTCGAACAGGACGTTGGCCCCCTCGATGCCCATCTGCGGCGCGTAGCGGGCGGGGAAGTCCTGCACGTGCACGGGCGCCGAGATCACGGCACACGGGATGCCGAGCCGCTTGGCGATGTGCCGCTCCATCTGCGTGCCGAGCACCAGCTCGGGGTGCAGCTCGGCCACCCGGGCCTCGACCTCCAGGTAGTCGTCGGTGATCAGCGCCTGCAGGCCGTAGCCGGCAGCGGCCTCTCGCACCTCGCGCGCCCGCTCGCGGGTGTAGGTGCCGAGCCCGACGAGCTCGAACCCGAGCTCCTCGACGGCCACGCGGGCGGCGGCCAGCGCGTGGGTCGCGTCGGCGAACACGAACACGCGCTTGCCGGTCAGGTAGGTCGAGTCCACCGAGCGCGAGTACCAGGCGGCCCGCGCCTGCAGCCGGTCGAGCGCCGCCTCGACGGCCGCCGCGTCGAGGCCGGCCAGCGTCCCGACCTCGCACACGAAGTCGCGGGTGGCGCCGATGCCGATCGGCACCGTGCGCGTGCAGGGCATGCGATGGCTGCGCTGCAGGTACTGCGCCGCGGCCGATGCCAGCTCCGGGTACATCAGCACGTTGAAGTCGGCCTCGGGCAGGCGCGCGACGTCGGCCGGCGTCGCGTCGTAGGGGGCCACGACGTGCACCTCGACCCCGAGCTCGGCCAGCAGCCGCTCGAGCTCGACGATGTCGTCGCGGTGCCGGAAGCCGAGCGCCGTCGGGCCCAGCAGGTTGCAGCGCCGGCCCGGCGTGCGCGCGGGCGCATCGGGCGGCGGCGGCGGGCACAGCGTCCGCACCAGCCGGTAGAAGGTCTCGTCGGCGCCCCAGTTCTCCTTCTTCTGGTACGCCGGCAGCTCCAGCGGCACCACCGGAACCGGCAGGCCGAGCGTCGCGGCCAGGCCGCCCGGGTCGTCCTGGATCAGCTCGGCGGTGCACGAGGCCCCCACCAGAAGGGCCTGCGGGCGGAAGCGCTCGCAGGCACTGCGGGCGGCGTTCTTGAACAGCTCCGCAGTATCGCCCCCGAGGTCGCGCGCCTGGAAGGTGGTATAGGTCACCGGCGGCCGGCGGTCGCGCCGCTCGATCATCGTGAACAGCAGGTCGGCATAGGTGTCGCCCTGCGGCGCGTGCAGCACGTAGTGCACCTCGCGCATCGCGGTGGCCACCCGCATCGCGCCCACGTGCGGCGGGCCCTCGTACGACCACAACGTGAGCTTCACGCGATGGCCTCCGGCGCTGCGGCGCCGCGCGACAGCAGCGCACGCCGGTGCAGCGGACGGGTGAACAGCGCGGCGAGGTCGGCAGCCTGCTCGAAGCCGTGGATCGGCGTGAACACGAGCTCGATCGACCACTTGGTGGCCAGGCCCTCGGCCTCCAGCGGGTTGGCCAGCCCCAGGCCGCAGACGACCAGGTCGGGCGCCGCGGCACGACAGCGGTCGAGCTGGCGCTCGACGTCCTGGCCCTCGACCAGCGTCGTGCCCGGGGGCAGCATGGCGAGGTCGGGCGCGAGATGGGCGCGGTGGAGGTAGGGCGTGCCGACCTCCGCGAGCTTCATCCCGAGCTCGCGGTGCAGGAAGCGCGCGAGCGGGATCTCGAGCTGCGAGTCCGGGAAGAAGAAGACGCGCCGGCCGGCCAGCCGCTGCCGTGCCCCGGCCAGCGAGCGCGCCGCACGCTCGCGCCGCGGGCCCACCGCGTTGGCGAACCGCGTCGCCGGCACGCCCCACTCGGCGGCGGCGGCGCGCAGCCACTCCGTGGTGCCCTCGGCACCGAGCGGGAACGGCGCAGGAAGGTGGCGCGCGCCGCGCGCGGCCAGCGCCTTCATCGTGTCGGCGAGGAACGGCTGGGCCAGCAGCACGCGCGTCTCGGCGCCCACCGGCGGCAGCTGCCCGGCGCGGCGCGCGGGCAGGAAGCGCACCGGGCCGACCCCGAGCTCCTCGAACAGGCGGGCGAACTGGTCCTCGACGATGTCGGCCAGCGCACCGACCACCAGCAGCTGGCGCCCGCTGGTCACGGGCAGCTCGGGCACCAGGGCCGCGAGGCAGGCGTCCTCGCCCTGCGTGAACGTCGTCTCGATGCCGCTGCCGGAGTAGTTGAGCACCCGCACCTGCGGCAGGTAGGTCCGGGACAGGCGCTCGGCGGCCCGCTGCAGGTCGAGCTTGATGACCTCCGACGGACACGACCCGACCAGAAACAGCAGCTTGATGTCGGGCCGGCGCGCCAGCAGCTGAGCGACGACCCGGTCGAGCTCGTCGTTGGCGTCGGCCAGCCCGGCCAGGTCGCGGTCGTCGATGATGGCCGTGGCGAAGCGCGGCTCGGCGAAGATCATCACGCCGGCCGCCGACTGCAGCAGGTGCGCGCAGGTGCGCGAGCCCACGACGAGGAAGAAGGCGTCCTGGATCTTGCGGTGCAGCCAGACGATGCCGGTGAGACCGCAGAACACCTCGCGCTGGCCGCGCTCGTGCACGACGGGCAGCTCGCAGGGCTCAACGGCCACCGGCTGGATCGCGAACGCGCGGTGGTTCATGCGGTCAGCCCGGGCATCGGCGCCGCCGCCCGGCGGGCCGCCTCGTCGCGCCGCGCCGCGCGCAGCTTGGCGAGGAACTGCGCCGCGTTGATCGCGTACGCGGCATAGGCGGCCAGCGCGATCAGCATCTGGCCGCGCGGGCCCGGGGTGCCGGCGGCGAGCGCCACCAGGTAGGCCGTGTGCAGCGCGATCACGACCATGCTGAACACGTCCTCCCAGAAGAAGGCGGGCGCGAACAGCCACTTGCCGAACACGACCTTCTCCCAGATCGAGCCGGTGACCATGATCGTGTAGAGCATCGCCGTCTTCAGGACGACGCTGACGGTGGCCGCCAGCAACCCCTCGCCGGTCACCAGCCAGCGCATCACCAGGAAGAGGCTGACGAGGAAGACCAGGAACTGCAGCGGGGCGAGCACGCCCTGGACAACGGTCCAGGGGCTGGCGTCCCGGCGCCGCCTCTCCTCGTCGGTGTACAGCGGTGCGCCCGCCGGCGGCGAGGCGGCCGGCGCCCGGCCGGCGTGAAGCGGCGGGGCAATGCTCGGGGAGGAACCCATGGCTGGAGCCTAGGCGGACCTCCCCGACATGTCAATCAGCAGAGACGTAAGGCCGGATTGACACATTCCCCAGGGTCGGGGATCATCGACTCAAGCCCAGGCTGTGTCGGGCGAGGGTTTCTTGGTCGCCAGCGTTTCATCTTCCGGGAACAGCGCGTCGATTTGCTTTGACGCCGACTCGACACAGGGGTAGAACCTTGTGGCCCGGGTGGGGGAGCGCGAGGGGTCCGAGCGGACGAGCCATCGGGGTTGCCGACTGCAGTGGGACCGTCGGCGTGGAGGCCGGGTGCGGCCGTCCGCGCGGATGTCGGGCTTTCATGCAGCCGCCGGTTCCAGCAGGCACGCGACGGGGCGTCGCGCTGCGGCAGGAGGGAGGCGAGCGATGCGGGACGATTCGCGACGAGGTGGGCCAACAGGCGGGCGCCGCGTTGATGTGCAGGCGCTCGCGCGCACGATCGACGACGACGTGATTCCGCGCCTGGCGCTGCGCCACCGCCAGGAGGCCGCGCCGGCGGAGCCGAACCCGCGGGCGCCTGCGGCCCGTTCCGGCGAGGCCTTGCCGGGCGAGCGCGAGGTGCGTGCCTACACCAAGCTGGTGCTCGACGGCGCCGATGCGCAAGCCGCATCGATGCTGGATGCGCTGCGCGCGCGCGGCTGCCCGGTCGAGACGATCTTCCTGCACCTGCTGCAGCCAGCAGCGCGCCTTCTGGGCGAGCTCTGGTGCGACGACCGGATCGACTTCGCCCAGTGCACGCTGGCGGTCGGCCGCATGCAGCGGGTCATGCGCGAGCTGAGCCAGGCCTTCGCCGCCGAGTGCGAGCCCGCGGCACGCGCGCACCGCGCGCTGTTCGTGCAGGCCTCCGGGGAGCAGCACGGATTCGGCCTGTCGATGCTGGCCGAGTTCTTCCGCCGTGCCGGCTGGGACGTCGTGGGCGCGGTGGGCGGGGCGGCTGGCGAGGCCGCCGAGCGCGTGCGCCGAGAGTGGATCGACGTGGTGGGCTTCTCGGTGGGCAGCGAGGTGCAGCTCGACCGGTTGCGCAGCGCGATCGCCGGTGTGCGCGCGGCCTCGCAGAACCCCCGCGTCGTCGTGATGCTGGGCGGCCCGCTGTTCGTCGAGCGGCCCGAGCTGCTCGCGGCGTGCGGCGCCGACGGCGGCGCCGTCGACGCGAACCAGGCGCTCCTCCAGGCCGCGCGGTTGGTGGCCGAGCGCAACGCATCCCACTGACGGCGACGTCGCGGGCGGGGCGGGCACGGGACGGTCGCCATTCCCGAAAGACAATCACTAGCTCGTCCCGATAGCTCCCCGCCTACTGCCAATGCCCCGCGCGACTGCCGGCACCCCGCCCTTGGGAGAACTGGATGCCGCCTCGGCGGCGCGACTGGCCGGAACGGCCGGCGACGTGGCCTTGGTGCTGGACGACCAGGGGGCCGTCCTCGACGTGATGGCCGGTGGCATCGAGCTGCCCGAGCGCGAACTGCGCCGCTGGCGCGGCCAGGCCTGGGCCGACACCGTCACGGCGGAAAGCCGCCCGAAGATCGAGCAGCTGCTCGCGGATGCGCGCGACTCCGGCGATCCTGCGCCGCCGCGCTGGCGCCAGGTCAATCACACGCTGCCCGGCCACGAGGACGTGCCCGTGCTGTACACGACGGTGCGCCTGCCGGTGCGCAGCGGGGGCACCGGCACCCACCCGGGGATCGTCGCGATCGGGCGCGACCTGCGTGCAGTCGTGACGCTGCAGCGGCGCCTCGTCGAGGCCCAGCAGGCCCTGGAGCGCGAGTACTGGCGCTTTCGCGAGGCAGAGACCCGCTACCGGCACCTTTTCGACGTCTCCAGCGAGCCGGTGCTGATCATCGACGCCGCGACGCAGCGCATCGTCGAGGCCAACCCGGCGGCACGTGCGCTGTGCGCGGGCGCCCGTTCGCGGCTGGTCGGCTCGCCGATCGGGAGCCTGTTCGATGCCGCGCACGGCCCGCGCGTCCAGGACCTGCTGGCCGCCGCCCGCTCCATCGGCCGGCAGGCGCCGGTGCCGCTGCAGCTGGCGGCCGGCAGCGCGGTGCAGGTGTCGGCATCGATGTACCGGCAGGACGACGCCTCGTTCGTGCTGTTGCGGCTGCTCCCACCCCCCCAGGTCGCGGGGGTCGGCGGGCGCGGCTTTGCGGCAGCGGCGGCGCCCGGCGCGGCCGAGCCCCCGACCGCCCTGCTGCAGGGTTTCGTCGAGCACTCGCCCGACGGGCTGGTGTTCTGCGACCACGCCGGGGTCGTGCTGTCGGCCAACCCAGCCTTCCTGACACTCGTGCAGATGGGCAGCGAGAGCCAGGTGCGCGGGCAGCCGCTGGACCGCTGGGTGGGACGGACCGGGGTCGAGATCGGGGTGCTGATCGGTAACCTGCGCCAGCGTGGCACGGTCGGCCTGTTCCAGACCTCCATTCGCGGCGAGTTCGGTGCCCGGACCGAGGTGGAAGTCACCGGCGCGGTGGTGCCCACGGCGGAAGGCGGCGTGCTCGCCTTCGCGGTGCGCGACATCGAGCGCCGGCTGCGGCCCGAGGCCGCCGGCAGCCCGCCGACGCTGCAGCGCTCGGCGGCAGAGCTGGCGGAGCTCGTCGGACGCACTCCGCTCAAGGAGATCGTGGCCGAGACGACCGACCTGATCGAGCAGCTGTGCATCCAGACCGCGCTGCAGATGACGGGCGACAACCGCGCCTCGGCCGCGCAGTTGCTCGGGCTGTCGCGCCAGAGCCTGTACGTCAAGCTGCGGCGCTACGGCCTCAGCGACTCGCCCGAGCCCGCCGAGACTCCCTGAGGCGCCCCTGGCCGGCCGGGCCCGCCGATGGCGCCCGTCGGCCGTCCCGGGCGCGCACAGCCGACCCGACGGCGGATCCCGGGCCTCACGGGCCTGGCGCAGGACGGCACGGTGTGTAAATCCGAGTTGACTCTATTGAGTGTCAGGCGCACCATGCGCTGATGGCACTGACGGCGCGCACGCCGCCCCCGGCACGGACTTCGTGGCCGGCCCCCTCGGCCGTGGCCGAGCTGCTCAAGCCCATCACGTGGTTCCCGCCGATGTGGGCTTTCCTGTGCGGCGTCGTCGCATCGGGGGTCCCGCTCGCCGGGAACTGGGGCCTCGCGCTGGTGGGCATCGTGCTGGCGGGCCCGATGGTCTGCGCCACCAGCCAGGCCGTCAACGACTGGTTCGACCGTCACGTCGATGCGATCAACGAGCCGCAGCGCCCGATCCCGTCGGGCCGCATGCCGGGCCGTTGGGGGCTGTACGTGGCCGTCGCGTGGACGCTGCTGTCGCTGGCGGTGGCCACCGCGCTCGGTCCCTGGGGTTTCGGGGCGGCGGTGCTGGGGCTGGTGCTCGCCTGGCTGTACAGCGCGCCGCCGGTGCGCCTGAAAGCCAACGGCTGGTGGGGCAACGCCGCCTGCGGCCTGAGCTACGAGACGCTGGCCTGGGTCACCGGCGCCGCCGTGATGGCCGGCGGCGCGATGCCGGCGCCCTCCTCGCTGCTGGTGGCCCTGCTCTACGGTCTGGGCGCCCACGGCATCATGACGCTCAACGACTTCAAGGCCGTCGCGGGCGACCGCCGGATGGGCGTGCGCTCGCTGCCGGTGCAGCTCGGCGTGCCGCGCGCCGCCCGCGTGGCCTGCGCGACCATGCTGGCCGCGCAGGCGGTGGTCGTCGGTCTGCTCGCCTCCTGGGACCGCCCGCTGCATGCGCTGGTCGTGCTCGCGCTGGTCGCCGGCCAGGCGCTGATGATGCGGCGCTTCCTGCGCGATCCGGCGCGCCACGCGCTGTGGCTCAGCGGCCTCGGCGTGCCGCTGTACGTGCTCGGCATGCTGGCCGCCGCGTTCGCGCTGCGCGCGCCCGGCGGCTGAGTGCAGGGCGCACCGATGTCGTCCGGCCAAGCCCTGCCCGCCCGGCCCGGCGCCGGACTGGGCCTGATCCTACGGCTCGGCCTGGTGCAGGCGATGCTCGGGTCGATCGTCGTGCTCACCACGTCGACGATCAACCGGGTGATGGTCGTCGAGCTGGCGCTGCCGGCCCTGGTGCCCGGCCTGCTGGTGGCGCTGCACCACGCGGTGCAGGCCACGCGGCCGCGGATGGGCTACGGTTCCGACGTCGGCAGGCGCCGCACGCCATGGATCCTCGGCGGTCTGGCCGTGCTGGGCCTGGGCGGCTTCGGCGCGGCGCTGGGCACCGCCTGGGCGGCCTCGGATCCCTCCGCCGGACTGGCTCTCGCCGCGGTGTCCTTCGTCGCCGTGGGCCTGGGCGTCAGCGCGGCGGGCACCTCGCTGCTGGCCCTGCTGGCGCGCCAGGTCGAGCCGCCGAAGCGCGCCACGGCAGCCGCCGTCGTCTGGGTGATGATGATCGTCGGCTTCGCGGTCACCGCCGGGCTGGCCGGCCGCTTCCTCGACCCCTTCACGCCGGCCCGCCTGGTGGCGGTGTCGGGCACCGTGTCGCTGCTGGCCGTGACGATCGCCGCCGCCGCGCTGTGGCGCCTGGAAACCGCGGCGCCGGCCGCCGCCGCACCCGAAGCCCACCGGCAGGCTTTCCTGCCCGCGCTGCGGCAGGTGTGGGCCGAGCCCGAGGCGCGGCGCTTCACGATCTTCGTCTTCGTCTCGATGCTGGCCTACAGCACGCAGGACCTGATCCTCGAGCCCTTCGCCGGCCTGCTGTTCGGGATGACGCCGGGCCAGACGACCCAGCTGGCGGGCGTGCAGCACGGCGGCACCCTGGCCGGCATGCTGCTGGCGGCTCTGGCCGGGCGGCGCATCGGCGGTGTATGGATGGGCTCACTGCAGACCTGGACCGTGGGCGGGTGCCTCGCCTCGGGCGTGGCCCTGCTCGGGCTGGTGCTCGCCGGGGCGCTGGCGCCGAACTGGCCGCTGCACGCCAACGTGTTCATGCTCGGGGCGGCCAACGGCGCGTTCTCGATCGCCGCGATCGGCTCGATGATGGGCCTGGCCGGCCACGGCCGCGAGCGGCGCGAGGGCACCCGACTCGGCCTGTGGGGCGCGGCGCAGGCCATCGGCTTTGCCGCCGGTGGCCTGTTCGGCGCCGCGGCCAGCGACGTGGCGCGGGCGCTGCTCGGCTCGCCCGGCGCGGGTTATGCGGCGGTCTTCCTGCTCGAAGCCACGATGTTCGTCGCGGCGGCGGCGCTGGCCGCGCGCATCGCCCTGGTCCGCCACGACACCCCGCCCGCCGCAGCCGTGTTCGGCGGCCTGCAACGATGAGGTCCACGATGAAGCAGCCAGCCCAGAACGAACCCTATGACGTCGTCGTCGTCGGCGGCGGCCCGGCAGGCGCCACGGCGGCGCACGACCTGGCCGGCGTCGGCGTCCGCGTGCTGCTGCTCGACCGCGGCGGGCGCATCAAGCCCTGCGGCGGGGCGATCCCGCCGCGGCTGATCCGCGATTTCGGGATCCCGGACCACCTGCTGGTAGCCAAGGCGCGCTGCGCTCGGATGATCGCGCCTTCGGACCAGCGCGTGGACATCCCGATCGAGAACGGCTTCGTCGGCCTCGTCGATCGCGAGGTGTTCGACGAGTGGCTGCGCGCGCGCGCGGTCGAGGCCGGCGCCGTGCGCTGCACCGGCACCTTCGAGCGCATCGAGCGCACCGACGACGGGCTCGCGGTGATCCACTTCCGGCACCGGCTCGACGACGGCGCCGAGCGCACGGCTTCGGTGCGCGCACGCTGCGTGATCGGCGCCGACGGCGCGCGCTCCGAGGTCGCGCGCCAGGCGGTGCCCGGATCCGACCGCGGCCGGTTCGTGTTCGCCTACCACGAGATCGTGCGCGCACCGGAGCAGCCGGGCCCGGACTACGACGGGTCGCGCTGCGACGTCTACTACCGCGGCGAGCTGTCGCCCGACTTCTACGGCTGGGTGTTCCCGCACGGTGCCACGCTCAGCGTGGGCACCGGCAGCGCCGACAAGGGCTTCTCGCTGCGCCACGCCACCAGCGCACTGCGCCGCGCCGCCGGGCTCGACGGTCTGCCCACCGTGCGCCGCGAGGGCGCCCCGATCCCGCTCAAGCCGCTGCCGCGCTGGGACGATGGGCGCAACGTCGTGCTGGCCGGCGACGCCGCGGGCGTCGTGGCCCCGGCCTCGGGCGAGGGCATCTACTACGCGATGGCGGGCGGCCGCTTCGCGGCCGAGGCTGCTCGCGAGTTCCTCGCCACCGACAACGTCCGCGCGCTGGCACAGGCCCGCAAGCGCTTCATGCGCGAGCACGGCCGCGTCTTCTGGGTGCTGGGCGTGATGCAGCACTTCTGGTACAGCAGCGACAAGCGGCGCGAGCGCTTCGTCAGCATCTGCCGAGACAAGGACGTGCAGACGCTGACCTTCGATGCCTACATGAACAAGCGACTGGTGCGCAAGAGGCCGATGGCCCATGTGCGCATCTTCGTCAAGGACATGGCGCACCTGCTCGGCCTGGCACGCGTCTGAACACCGCGTCCGGTCGAGGCCCTGTCCTCGACACGCCGCCCGGAGCGAGGACCCTCTGGGCAGGGAGAACGGGAGACGGTCCATGGATGCCGCTGCCAGGACGGGCCAGTGAACGGCCGCGCCGCACGAACCGCCGACCTCGGCGCGCTCTCCGACTGCGCGCACGAGGTCGCGGCTGCCTTCGTGTCGCTGGCCTCCGACATCGCGGTCGTGGTCGACGGCAAGGGTGTCGTCACCGGCGTCGCGCTGAGCGCGGCCGCGCCGCTGCCGGCCGGTGCCGAGGACTGGGTCGGCAGGCCGTGGACCGACACGGTCACCGGGGGCACACGCCGCAAGATCGAGCTGATGCTGGCCGACGTCGCGCTGACCGGCGTCGCGCGCCGCCGCGAGGTCAACCTGCCGGCCGACGAGGGCGAGATCCCCGTGGCCTACACCGCGCTGCGCCTCGGCTCCCGCGGCCCGGTGATCGCCGTCGGGCGCGACCTGCGCGAGGTCGCCGCCAGCCAGCAGCGCTTCCTCGACGTGCAGCAGCAGATGGAACGCAGCTACTGGCGCGCGCGCCAACTCGAGTCGCGCTACCGGCAGCTGTTCCAGCTGGCCAGCGACGCGGCGATGACGGTCGAGGCGCAGTCGCAGCGGGTGGTCGAGGCCAACCACGCGGCCGCCCGACTGTTCGACAGCCACGACGGGCCGCTGGCCGGCGCGGTGACGCTGGCGCTGTTCGAGCCCGCCTCGCGGCCCGGCATCCAGCAACTGCTCGACGAGGTGCTCGCAGGCGGACGGCCCGGCGAAGCCGCGGCGCTGACGGCCTCCGGCGAGCCGGTGTCGGTGTCGGCGACGCCGTTCCGCGCGCGCGACGGCATGCGGCTGCTGCTGCGGCTGCGGGCGCTGTCGGGCGGGGCAAAGGCATCGGGCGACCTGAGTCTTGCCCTCGCGCGGCTGGTCGACACCACGCGCGACGGGATCGTCGTCACTGGCCCGGACGGCCACATCGCGGTGGCCAACCCGGCCTTCGTGGCCATGGTCGGCGTGGCGTCGGATTCGCAGCTGCGCGGCAGGGCGCTGTCCGACTGGCTGGGCCGCATCCCGGGCGACGTGCCGGCGTTGATCGCCGGGGTCCACGGTCACGGTCTGGCACAGCTGGTGCGCACGCAACTGCGCCCGGAGTCGGGCCACGCCCCGATCGATGTCGACGTGGCGGCGGCGCTGATCTCCGACGGCGATCCCGAGTGCTTCGGATTCACGCTGAGGGAGTGCGCGCCGGCAACACCCGCCGCCGAGCGCAGACGCCGGCGCCTCGACGACGCCATGGCCGCCCTCGAGACGAGCCTCGACGACCCGGATGTGCCGCGTGCCGACCTGCTGCTGCAGGCCCAGCGCCTGGCGCAAGGGCACCTCGCCGAGTGCGCGCTCGACCGCTGCGGCAGCGACGTGCAGGCCGCGGCTGCGCTGCTCGGCATCGACGCGAAGGAACTGGCAGACCTGCAGAACCTGCCCGACCTGAAGTCGCCCCGGCGCGAACCGGCGCCCGCACCGCCCGCGACCGACACCCCCGACGCCTGAGCGCGTGCGTGCGGCCGCGGAGGCCGCGGATGTCGCGGCGACAGCGCCGCTGGCGCCCCGGGCTTGCCGACCGGCCGGGCCGCGCGCAGCAAGCGCAAGCGACCGGCAAACAAATGGGCAAGCACAAGGAAAAGGGCTGCGGCACCTGGATGCCGCAGCCCTTTCGATCTTGGCGGAGTGGACGGGACTCGAACCCGCGACCCCCGGCGTGACAGGCCGGTATTCTAACCGACTGAACTACCACTCCGCGTCGGTGCCGGCGTCCGGGCCTCACAGCCCCAAGTGCCGGCGCACTTGTCTCTTTGGCGTCCCCTAGGGGATTCGAACCCCTGTTACAACCGTGAAAGGGTCGTGTCCTGGGCCTCTAGACGAAGGGGACCCCGGCAATCTCTCTCTCTCGCGAACGGCGCCCGGCGCTGCGGTTGGTGGAGGTAAGCGGGATCGAACCGCTGACCTCTTGCATGCCATGCAAGCGCTCTCCCAGCTGAGCTATACCCCCATCGCACCCGGTGGCCCAGTCGCCGTCCAAGCGAGCCCTAAAGTATAGCCCGGAATCAGGCGGCGGCCAAGCGGCCCAGCACCGTGTCGCGATCGAACAGCGCCAGCACGGCGTCGATCGAGGGGGTCTGGGTGCGGCCGCACACCAGCACGCGCAGCGCCGGCGCCAATTGAGGCATCCGCAGCCGGTGCGCCGCCAGCGTCTGCTGCATCGCCGCGGCGATTGCCGGCGCGGTCCACTCCACGGCGGCCAGCCTCTCGCGCAGGTCGCGCAGCCCGGCACGCGCAGCCTCGGTGAGGTGGGTGGCGAGATCCTCCGGCCTCGGCTGCACCTCGGCGCGGAGCATCGCGGCCCAGTCGGCCAGTTCGACCACCGTCGTGCAGCGGTCCTTGAACAGGGCGCAGGCGCGCGCGAGCACCGTCCCGTCGCCGGCGACGACACCCCGCCCGGCAAGCTGGTCGCCCACGAGCGCCGCGAGCCGGGCGTCGTCGGCCCGGCGCAGCCACTGCGCATTGACCCAGGCGAGCTTGGCCGGGTCCCACTGCGCGGGGCTGCGCGCCAGGTGGCTGCCGTCGAACCAATGCACCATCTGCTCGCGCGAGAACAGCTCCTCGTCGCCGTGGCTCCAGCCCAGCCGCGCCAGGTAGTTCAGCATCGCCTCGGGCAGGTAGCCGAGGTCGCGGTAGGCGGTCACGCTGACCGCGCCACGCCGCTTGCTCAGCTTCAGGCCGTCGTCGCCGAGGATGATCGGGCAATGGCCGTACTGCGGCGGCTGCGCGCCGAGAGCGCGGAAGATGTTGATCTGCCACGGCGTGTTGTTGATGTGCTCGTCGCCACGGTAGACGTGGGTGATGCGCATGTCGAGGTCGTCGACCACGACCGCGAAGTTGTAGGTCGGCACGCCGAAGGCGCCGTCGGCCGTGGCGCCCTCGGGCGCCGGGCGCAGGATGATCAGATCGTCGATCTCCTCGTTGTCGATCGCGATCGGGCCCTTGACCAGGTCGTCCCAGCGCACCACGCCCGAGGGCGGGTTGGCGAAGCGGACCACCGGCTGCACGCCGGCCGGCGGCTCGGGCAGAACCTTGCCGGGCGCCGGGCGCCAGCGACCGTCGTAGCGCGTCTTCTCGCCGCGCGCGCGCTGCGCCTCGCGCATCGCATCGAGCTCCTCCGGCGTGCACCAGCACCGGTACGCGGTGCCGGCGCCGATCATCTGCTCGACCACCTCGTGGTAGCGCGCCAGCCGCTGCATCTGGAAGAACGGGCCCTCGTCCCAATCCAGGCCGAGCCAGCGCATCGCCTCGATGATCTGCCCGGTGGCCTCGGCGGTGGAGCGCGCGACGTCGGTGTCCTCGATGCGCAGGATGAACTGCCCGCCGTGGTGGCGCGCGAAGGCCCACGAGTACAGCGCGGTGCGCGCGGTGCCCAGGTGCAGGAAGCCGGTAGGCGACGGTGCGATGCGCGTGCGCACTGGCGAGGCAGGCGGGCCGCTCATGTGCCGATCCGATCCAGGCCGCGCGCCAGGTCGGCCTTCAGGTCCTCGGCGTCCTCCAGCCCAACGCCCAGCCGGATCATGCTCTGCCCGATGCCCGCGGCCTGGCGCTGCGCCTCGGTCAGCCGGCCGTGCGTGGTGCTGGCGGGGTGCGTGATGATCGAGCGCACGTCGCCGAAGTTGGCCGCGATGCTGCACACGCGGGTGGCGTCGACGACGCCGAAGGCCTGCTCGCGGCCGCCGCGCACGTTGAAGGCCAGCACCGCCCCGCCGCGACCGCCCTGCTGGCGCATCGCCAGCGCGTGCTGGGGGTGCGAAGGCAGCCCCGGGTGGAACACGCGCTCGACGGCCGGGTGCTGCTCGAGCCAGTGAGCGACCTGCAACGCGCGGTCGCTCTGCGCGTGCACGCGCACGGCCAGCGTCTCCAGGCCCTTGGCGACGATCCAGGCGTTGAAGGGCGACAGCGTCATGCCGGCACAGCGCAGCACCGGGGCGAAGCGCTCCTCCACCAGTTCCTCGCTCGCGCACAGCGCGCCCGCGTTGACGCGACCCTGGCCGTCGAGGAACTTGGTGCCCGAGTGGATGATCACGTCGGCGCCGAACCGCGCCGGCTGCTGCAGCGCCGGCGAGCACATGCAGTTGTCCACGGCGAGCAGCGCGCCGGCGGCGTGCGCGACATCGGCCAGCGCGGCGATGTCGCAGACCTCGGTCATCGGGTTGGTGGGCGTCTCGGCCAGCAGCAGCCGCGTAGACGGCCGCACAGCGGCCCGCCACGCATCGACGTCGGTCTGGCTGACGAAGCTCGTCTCGACGCCGAACTTGCCGAACTCCGACTGCAGCAGCCGGATCGTCGCGCCGAACACGCTCTGCGAGCAGATCACGTGGTCGCCAGCGCGCAGCAGGCCCATCACCAGCAGCAGGATCGCGCCCATGCCGCTCGCGGTACCGATGCAGCCGGTCGTGCCCTCCAGCGCCGCCAGCCGCCGCTCCATGATCGTGACGTTCGGGTTCGAGAAGCGGCTGTAGACGAACGCGTCCTCCTCGTTGGCGAAGCGCCGCGCCGCGGTGGCGGCGTCCGGATGCACGAAGCAGCTGGTCAGGAACAGCGCCTCGGAGTTCTCGCCCCAGGGCGATGCCGGCAGCCCCTCGCGCACCGCGAGCGTGTCGGGCCGCGCGTCGGCGGGCAGGTCCTTGCGCGGGATCATGCCGCCGCCCCGCTGCCCTGCAGCGCCAGCCGCGAGCGGCCCTCGCCCTCGTCGTCCTCGAACTGCAGCCGCTGCTGCGCCTGCAGCGCGGCCTGCTCGCCGTCGCCGAACCCGCCCGCGACGTAGCGGCCGTCGAAGCAGCTCGCCTCGAAGCCGTCCAGCGCCGGGTTCAGCGCCCCGACGACGCGCTTCATCGCGTCGACGTCCTGGTAGACCAGCGCGTCGGCGCCGATGAACTCGCGGATCTCCTCGACGCTGCGACCGTGCGCGACCAGCTCCTCGCGGGTCGGCATGTCGATGCCGTAGATGTTGGGGAAGCGCACCGGCGGCGCGGCGCTGGCCATGTAGACGCGCCGCGCGCCGGCCTCGCGCGCCATCTGCACGATCTCCTTGCTCGTCGTGCCGCGCACGATGCTGTCGTCCACCAGCAGCACGTTGCGGCCGCGGAACTCCATGCCGATCGCGTTGAGCTTCTGGCGCACGCTGCGCCGGCGCGCCGACTGGCCCGGCATGATGAAGGTGCGGCCGACGTAGCGGTTCTTCACGAAACCCTCGCGGTAAGGCTTGCCGATCTTCAGCGCCAGCTGCATCGCGCTCGGCCGGCTGCTCTCGGGGATCGGGATCACGACGTCGATCTGCGACGGCGGCATCGTCGAGATGACCCGCTGCGCGAGCGTCTCGCCGAGGTTCAGCCGCGCCTGGTAGACGCTGATGCCGTCGAGCACCGAGTCGGGACGGGCCAGGTAGACATACTCGAACATGCAGGGGTTGAGCGTGGGCACCTCGGCGCACTGGCGCGCGTGCACCTGCCCGTCGAGGTCGACGAACAGCGCCTCGCCGGGCGCGACGTCGCGCACCAGGCGGTGGCCGGTGCCCTCGAGCGCCACCGACTCGCTGGCCACCATCACGTCGCCCTCGCCGCCGGTGCCGAAGCACAGCGGGCGGATGCCGTAGGGGTCGCGGAACGCGAGGAGCCCGTGGCCCGCGATCAGCGCGACGACCGCGTAGCTGCCGCGCACGCGCCGGTGCACCGCCGCCACCGCGCCGAACACGGCGTCGGGCGTCAGCGGCAGATCGCGCACGGCCAGCTCGAGCTCGTGCGCGAGCACGTTGATCAGCACCTCGGTGTCGCTGCCGGTGTTGATGTGGCGGCGGTCGACGTCGTAGAGCTCGGCCTTCAGCGCCTGCGCGTTGGTCAGGTTGCCGTTGTGCACGAGCACGAGGCCGAAGGGCGCGTTGACGTAGAACGGCTGCGCCTCCTCCTCGCTGTAGGCGTTGCCCGCCGTCGGGTAACGCACCTGGCCGAGGCCCACGCTGCCGGGCAGCGCCCGCATGTTGCGGGTGCGGAACACGTCGCGCACCATGCCGCGCGCCTTGTGCATGAAGCAGCGCGTGCCCTGCATCGTCACGATGCCGGCGGCGTCCTGGCCGCGGTGCTGCAGCAACAGCAGCGCGTCGTAGATCAGCTGGTTGACGGGCGCCTTCGAGATGACGCCGACGATGCCGCACATGGACCTGGGTCGCTCCGCAGTTCAGGGCCCGAGCCACCGCCGCGCCGTGGCGGGCAGAAGCGGAGCGAGCCACCGTATTCCTTCACCGAGCCAGCGCGCACCGTGCGACTGCCGCCAGCCTTCCGATTGTGCCGCGGGAGTCAGCCCGACCACGGTGGCCAGCGCCAGCCCCAGCACGCCCGCGCGCAGCGCGCCGAAGCCGGCTCCCAGCAGCCGGTCGGGCACCGACAGCGGCGTCGCGTGCACCAGCAGCTTCACCAGGCGCGCCAGCAGCGACCACAGCAGCAGCGCGAGCGCGAACGCGGCCGCGAACGCCACGGCGAGGTTCAGGCCGCCGCCGGGGACGCCGACAGGGATCCAGCGCGCGAGGGCCGGGGCCGCCCACTGGGCCGCGAACCAGGCGGCCGCCCACCCCGCCAGGGACATCACCTCGAACACGAAGCCGCGCAGCAGGCCGACGCCGACCGAGCCCGCGAGCACCAGCAGCAGCACCGCGTCGACCCAGCCCAGGCGGGCCAGCGCGCCCAGCCCGCCGTCGAGTGCCGCATCCGGCATCAGAGGGCGAGCACGCTGCCCGGCAGGCCGGCGGCCTTCAGGCGCGCCGCGACCGCGTTGGCCTCCTCGCGCGTGGTGAACGGACCCACCCGCACGCGCGTGCGCTTGCCGGAGTCGCCCTCGATGACCTGGGTGTAGGTCTTGAGGCCGAGCCTCTCGACGCGCGCGCGGGTCTCGCGCAGGGTCGCCGCGTCGGTGAAGGCGCCCACCTGCACGACGAAGCGCGATGCCGCGGGGGCGCTGGCGGGCGCGGGCGGCAGGGCCGTCGCGGTCGCGGCGGGTGTCGCGGCGGGTGTCGCGGACGGTGCGGCGGGCGGCGTGGTGGCCTGCGCCGCCGTCGGCCCCTGTCCTGGCGGCTTGGCTGGCGGGGCGGCGGGCGCCTTGGGCGGCGTCGCCGAGGGTGTCGCTGCCGCCGTTGTCGCGGTCGTTGTCGTGGCCGCCTGAGGAGTCGGCCTCGCGGCCGCAGGCGCCGGCGCGGCCGACGGCCCGGACGTCGTGGCGGACGTCGTGGCGGACGTCGTGGTGGGCGTGGTGGCGGCCGGCTGCGACGCGGCGACCGCCCCCGCCCCCTGCAGGACCGCGCCCACTGCACTGGCCGGCCGTGCCGGCGCGATGCCAGCCGCGCCGCGCGCGTCGGCACGGGCCTCGACGCTGGCGTCGGGCGGCAGCGCCCGCGGCGTCTCGGCAGCGGGCTGCCGCGGCGGCGCACCGAGGTCGCGCGCGGTGACGATCGGCGTATCGGGCGACAGCGGTCGCGGTTGGCTCTCGAACAGCAGGGGGAAGACCACGACGCCCACCAGCAGCAGGACGAGCGCGCCAACGACGCGACGGCGGGCCTGGGTGCGCGCCGTCGCGACCGCGTCGTCGCCGGCCGGGGCCTCGGGGTCTGGCGGGCTGAGGAAGGGCAGGCGCATGCAGGCGGCGGGGCGGACCGCTCAGGTCAGAGGGCGAGCGGCCATCACGGATTGCCTCTCACCCTCTCAGCCGAGATGCGGCGCGGACAGGCGCGGCAACCCCTCCTTCAGCACTCCGCCGACCGTGTAGAAGGAACCGAAGACCACGATTCTATCGGCCGGGTCGGCTATGGCTATCGCCGCGGCCAGTGCCGCGCCGGGTCCGGCGTGCTCGCGGACGTCGGGTGCACGCGCCGCCGCGGCGGCGCGCAGCGCGGCGGCCAGCTCCGCGGCCGCCGCGGCCCGCGGCGTCGGCAGGTCGCAGGTGTGCCAGGTGTCCACCAGCGGCAGCATCGGCGCCAGCAGGCCGGCGATGTCCTTGTCCCGCATCGCGCCGAACACGGCGTGCGTGCGCGGGTGGAAACCCATCGCGTCGAGGTTGCGCGCCAGCGTGGCTACGCTGTGCGGGTTGTGCGCCACGTCGAGCACCAGCGTCGGCTGGCCGGGCACGATCTGGAAGCGGCCCTCCAGCTCCACCAGCGCGAGCCCGGTGCGCACGGCCTGCGCGGTGATCGGCAGCCGGTCGCGCAGCGACTCGAGCGCGGCGATCGCGCCGCTGGCGTTGAGCAGCTGGTTCGCCCCGCGAAGGGCCGGGTAGGCCATGCCGCTGTAGCGGCGGCCGCGCCCGGCCCAGCTCCACTGCTGGCGGTCGCCGGCGTGGTTGAAGTCGCGGCCCGCCAGCCACAGGTCGGCGCCGATCTCCAGGCCGTAGTCCAGCAACCGCTGCGGGGGCATCGGGTCGCTGACGATCGCCGGGCGCCCGGTGCGCATCACGTGCGCCTTCTCCCAGCCGATGCTCTCGCGGTCCGGGCCGAGGTACTCCATGTGGTCGAGGTCGATGCTGGTGATCACCGCGCAGTCGCCGTCGATCACGTTGACGGCGTCGAGCCGGCCGCCCAGCCCGACCTCCAGGATCGCGACATCGATCGGCACGCGGCTCAGGGCGCGCAGCACCGCCAGCGTCGTGAACTCGAACCAGGTCAGCGGCGTGTCACCGCGTGCGGCCTCCACGGCCTCGAAGTGGGGCACCAGCTCGGCGGCCGGCAGCGGCGCGCCGGCCACGCGGCAGCGCTCCTCGAAGCTCACCAGGTGCGGCTTGATGTAGAGCCCGGTCCGGTAGCCGGCATGCCGCGCGATCGACTCCAGCATCGCACAGGTGCTGCCCTTGCCGTTGGTGCCGGCCACGATGATCACGGGGCAGCCGAAGCGCAGGCCCAGGCGGTCGCGCACGGCGGCCACCCGCTCCAGCCCCATGTCGATGGACTTCGTGTGCTGGCGCTCGCAATGGGCAAGCCAGTCGTCGAGCGAACGGGGCGTGGTCATGGGTTGGAGGTCAAGCGGTGTCTGGCCGGACCGGGTTCCGTCTCGGGGGCGCCGGTCCGGCGTCGAGGACCGCGGCCGCACGGCCGCACGGCGGGCACCGCAGGCGCCAGGCCGTCGGCCGCAGCGGGCCCGCCGTCAGGCCACGGCGTCGGCGCTCTGCCGCTGCAGCAGCGCGAGCAGCCGCGCGATGGTCGGACGCAGCTGGCGCCGGTCGCAGATCATGTCGAGCGAGCCGGTGCGGAGCAGGAACTCGCTGCGCTGGAAGCCCTCGGGCAGCTTCTCGCGCACGGTGTTCTCGATCACGCGCGGCCCGGCGAAGCCGATCAGCGCCTTGGGCTCGGCAAGCACGACGTCGCCGACGAAGGCGAAGCTGGCCGACACGCCGCCCATCGTCGGGTCGGTCAGCACGCTGACGTAGGGCAGCCGCCGCTGCGCCAGTTGCGTCAGCGCGGCATTGGTCTTGGCCATCTGCAGCAGCGACAGCAGGCCCTCCTGCATCCGTGCGCCGCCCGTGGCGGCGAAGCTGACGAACGGCACCTTCTGCTCCATCGCGGCCTCGACTCCGCGGACGAAACGCTCGCCCACCACCGAGCCCATCGAGCCGCCCATGAAGTCGAACTCGAAGCAGGCCGCCACGACCGGTACGCTCATCACGGCCCCGCCGACGACGACCAGGGCGTCCGTCTCGCCGGTGGCCTCCAGCGCGTCCTTCAGGCGCTGCGGGTACTTGCGGCTGTCCTTGAACTTCAGCGCATCGACCGGCATCACCTCCTGGCCGATCTCCCAGCGGCCCTCGGGGTCGAGGAAGGCGTCGAGCCGCGCGCGCGCGCCGATGCGGTGGTGGTGGTCGCACTTCGGGCAGACGTTGAGGTTCTTCTCGAGGTCGGTCTTGTAGAGCACCGTCTCGCAGGCCGGGCACTTGATCCAAAGGCCTTCGGGGACGTTGCGGCGCTGTTCCGGATCGGTGGGCTGGATCTTCGGCGGAAGCAACTTCTCCAACCAGCTCATCGGGGCACTCCTCGGTGTTCGGGGCGTTGCGGCGCGGGACGGGCGCGGCGTGGGCTCAGCCGGCGACGGCCGGGCCGTCGAGCGCGGCGCGGATGCCGGCGACGAAGGCGCGGGCAGCGGCCGGCGCATTGTCGCGGGTTTCGGATTCCACGATCTGGATCAGGCGCGAGCCGATCACCACCGCATCGGCCGCGGCGCCGACGGCCCGCGCCGTGGCGGCGTCGCGGATGCCGAAGCCCACGCCCACCGGGACCCGGACGTGGCGGCGGATGCGGGGGATCATCGCCGCCACCGCTTCGGTGTCGAGATGGCCGGCGCCGGTCACGCCCTTCAGCGACACGTAGTAGACGTAGCCGCTGGCGACGCGGCCGACCTGGGCCATGCGCTCGTCGGTGGAGGTGGGCGCAAGCAGGAAGATCAGGTCGAGGCCGGCCGCCTTCAACCGCGCGGCGAAGGCCTCGCACTCCTCCGGCGGGTAGTCGACCACCAGCACGCCGTCCACGCCCGCGGCCGCGGCGTCGCGGATGAAGGCGCCCTCGCCCTCGCGCCGGTCGTAGCGCTCCACGGGGTTGGCGTAGCCCATCAGCACCACCGGGGTCGCGGCGTCGCGCTCGCGGAACGTGCGCACCATCGCGAGCACCTGCGGCAGCCCGATGCCGAGCGCGAGTGCGGCCTCGCCGGCCTTCTGGATCACCGGGCCGTCGGCCATCGGGTCGCTGAAGGGCACGCCGAGCTCGAGGATGTCGGCGCCCCCCTCGACCAGCGCGTGCATCAGCGAGGGCGTGACGTCGGCCTGCGGGAAGCCGGCGGTGATGTACGGGATCAGCGCCTTGCGGCCGGCGCGCTGCAGCGCCGACAGCGTCGATGCGATGCGGCTCATCGCTTCACCTGCTGGCCGCGGCACGAGGGCCGGCAGTAGAAGTCCGCGCCCGACAGGTCGGCCACGGTGCCGATGTCCTTGTCGCCGCGCCCGGACAGGTTCACGAGCAGGTGCTGGTCGGGCCGCATCGTCGCCGCCATCCGCATCGCGTGGGCGACCGCGTGGCTCGACTCGAGCGCCGGGATGATGCCCTCGGTCCGGCACAGCCGGTGGAAGGCGGCGAGCGCCTCGTCGTCGGTGATGCTCACGTACTCGGCGCGGCCGATGTCCTTCAGGTACGCGTGCTCGGGGCCGACACCGGGGTAGTCGAGGCCGGCCGAGATGCTGTGCGTCTCGATGATCTGGCCGTTGTCGTCCTGCAGCAGGTAGGTGCGGTTGCCGTGCAGCACGCCGGGCGTGCCGGCCGACAGCGACGCCGCGTGCCGGCCGGTGTCCAGGCCCTGCCCCGCGGCCTCGACGCCGACCAGGCGCACGTGCTCGTGGGGAATGTAGGGGTGGAAGATGCCCATCGCGTTGCTGCCGCCGCCCACGCAGGCCAGCACCGCATCGGGCTGGCGCCCGGGCCCGCCGCCCAGCTCCTCGATCATCTGCGGCAGCTGCTCGAGGCATTCCTGGCCGATGACGCTCTGGAAGTCGCGCACCATCGACGGGTAGGGGTGCGGGCCGGCCACGGTGCCGATGATGTAGAAGGTGTCCTCGACGTTGGTGACCCAGTCGCGCAACGCCTCGTTCAGCGCGTCCTTCAGCGTCCTGCTGCCGCTCTCCACCGGCACCACCCGCGCGCCCAGCAGGTGCATCCGGTAGACGTTGGGCGACTGGCGCTTGACGTCCTCGCTGCCCATGTAGACCACGCACTCCATGCCGTAGCGGGCACAGATCGTGGCGGTGGCCACGCCGTGCTGGCCGGCGCCGGTCTCGGCGATCACGCGCGGCTTGCCCATCCGGCGCGCGAGCAGCGCCTGGCCGATGGTGTTGTTGACCTTGTGCGCGCCGGTGTGGTTGAGGTCCTCGCGCTTGAGGTGGATCTGCGCGCCGCCGATCTCGCGGCTCAGCCGGGCGGCGTGGTAGACCGGGCTCGGACGCCCGACGAAGTGCTTCAGCTCGTGGCGGAACTCGCGCTGGAACTCGGGGTCGGCGCGGTACTTCGCATAGGCGGCCTCGAGCTCGGCCAGCGCGTGGATCAGCGTCTCGGCGACGAAGGTGCCGCCGTAGGTGGTGCCCTTGACGGGGCCGAAGTGCCCGCGTGCGTCGGGCTGCTGGTAGGCGTACATCGGGGAGGCTTTCAGGTGTCGCGGGACGCGGGGATCGATCGCGCGAGCCGTTCGTCGGCTTCGCGGACCGCTTCGCAGAACCGGCGGATCAAGGTGGCGTCCTTGATGCCCTTCCTCGGGGCATCGGGGCTCTCGACGCCGGAACTCACGTCAACGGCAAAGGGCCGGACGCGAAGCACGCCATCGATCACGTTGGCAGGATTCAACCCACCAGACAAAACGACCGGACAGGGCACGCCGGCTGGAACTCGTGACCAATCGAAGACCTTCCCGGACCCGCCGTAGCCCTCGGCATGGGTGTCGAGCAGCAGGGCCTGCGCGCTGGAAAAACGCCGCGCAAAGTCTAGCAAATCGAGGCCCTCGGCCATCCGCGCGGCGCGCAGGTACGGCCGCCCCGCGGCCTCGCACTGCGTCGGCGTCTCGTTGCCGTGGAACTGCAGCAGCGCGCCCGGCACCGCGGCAACGCCGGCCGCGATCTCGTCGGGCGCGGCATCGACGAACAGCAGCACCGGCGTGACGAACGGGGGCAGCGCGCGCGCCAGCTCGCCCGCGCGGGCCGCGCTGACGTGGCGCCCACTGCCCGGCCACAAAACGAAGCCCACCGCGTCGACCCCGGCGGCGACCGCGGCCGCCACGTCGGCCTCGCGCGTCAGGCCGCAGACCTTGATGCGCGTGCGGCTCATCGGCGCGGCGCGGCAGCGCCGCGCTCCTCAGGGCACCCAGTCGAGCGCCGGCACCTGCTCGGGGATCGCATGCGCCGGATCGTAGTACGGCCCGACGAAGTACAGCCCTTCGGGCGGGAAGGTCGGTGCCGCCGCGTCGCGGCTGCGGGCGGCGAGCACCTCGGCCATCCAGCCCGGCCGCTCGCGCCGCTGGCCGACGGCGACCAGGCAGCCCATGATGTTGCGCACCATGTGATGCAGGAAGGCGCTGGCGTCGAAGTCGAAGCGCCAGTACGCGCCGTGGCGCGCGATCGCGAGCGCGCGCAGCGTCTTGACCGGCGTGCGCGACTGGCAGCCGGCGGCCCGGAACGAGCTGAAGTCGTGCTCGCCGACCAGGTACGACGCGGCCGCGCGCATGGCCTCGGCGTCCAGCGGCCTGAACACCCAGCCGCAGGCGCCGTGCTCGAGCGCGGGCCGCACCGGCGACTCGAGGACGACGAAGCGGTAGCGGCGCCCGCGCGCGCTGTTGCGGGCGTGGAAGGTCGCCGCGACCGGTCGGCACCACTGCACGGCGATGTCCGTGGGCAGGTAGCGGTTGGTGCCGCGCACCCACGAGAAATGGGACCGCGCCACGGGTGCGTCGATGTGCACCACCTGGTTGAACGCATGCACGCCGGCATCGGTGCGACCGGCGCAGTGCGTGCGCACCGGGGTGGCCGCGAAGCGGGCCAGGGCCTGCTCGAGCCGGTCCTGCACGGTGCGTCCGCCCGGCTGCGACTGCCAGCCGTCGTAGGCTGTTCCGCGGTAGCCCACGCCCAGCGCGATGCGGCCGGACGCCACGCGCGGCGTGGCCGTCACCGCGCTGACGCGCTGCATCGGGGCGGGCCGGGCGTGCGGTGCAGGGTCTCAGGTCAGGCCGTCGAGCATCGACTGCGCCTTGCCGCGCAGCGCGCCGTCGGCCTTGGCGACCACCTCCTCGAGCAGGTCGCGCGCGCCCTCGAGGTCGCCGATGTGGCGGAACTCCTCGGCCAGTTCGAGCTTGCGCGCCAGCGGGTCGGCCTCGTCGGGCGGCGCGGCCGGGATCGACTCGCCACCGATCGTCAGGTCGCCGAACTGCGAGGTGCGCGACGCCGTAGGCACCGGGGCGGTCCTGCGCGTGTCGCTTTCCAGGCCCGCGAGATCGAAGTCGATGCCCGCCGCGGCGGGCTGCGGCGCCGGCGGCACTGGCGGCGCTGCCGGCGGGACGTCGAGTTGGAAGTCGAGCGCCGATCCGGACGCCGTGGCCGCGCCCGCGGCCGGCGTCCCGCCGAGGTCGAGCACCAGATCGATGCCGCTGGCGGGACCGCTGTCCAGCGAGGCGCCGGCCTGCGGCTGGAACGCCGGCGGCGCCATGGGTGCGGTGTAGGGCAGCGTGGACGCCGACAGCACCTCGACAGGCCGGCCCTCGGAACCCTGCGCGTCCTCGCGCTGAGCGCCCGGCCGGTAGAGCGGGTTGTCGGGGTCGATCGACAGGCCGAGCTGCTGCGCCTTGGCCCAGTCCTCGCCCTGACCCCGGGTCAGGCTGTGCACCTGTGTGGCCAGCAGCTCGAAGCCCTTCGCATCGCGCCGTTTGGCGTAGACCTCGAGCAGCTTGATGCGGATCGCCATCCGGTCGGGATTGGTCCGCATCGCTTCCTTCAGGATCTCCTCGGCCTGCAGGTCGCGTCCGTAGGCCAGGTAGACGTCGGCCTCGGCGACCGGATCGACGTCGCCGATCGCGTCGAGCTGGCTCAGCGAGTAGCTGCTCGAAGCCGCGGCCGAGGCGCCCGTGCTGCCTTCGTGGGTGTCGATGCGCTGCCCGCCGGTGGCGCCGAAGAACGAGTCGGGCTGCAGCCGGCTCTCGAGGAAGGAGGTCTCGCCCCCCGCCTTGCGCCGGTTGCGCAGCCGGTAGATCCCCAGGCCCGCCAGCAATGCGACCAACACACCGGCTCCCGGCAGCAGCATCGGGTTCTCGAGGAGGGAGGAGAGCCAGCCAAGACCCGTATCGGGCGCGGGCGCCGCCGGTGCCGCGGCCACTGGCGCAGGCGCAGGTGCAGGTGCAGGTGCAGGTGCAGGTGCAGGTGCAGGTGCAGGTGCAGGTGCAGGTGCAGGTGCAGGTGCAGGTGCAGGCGCAGGTGCGGGCGCAGGCGCAGGCGCAGGCGCAGGTGCAGGCGCAGGCGCAGGCGCAGGTGCAGGTGCAGGTGCAGGTGCAGGCGCCACTGCGGGTGCGGGCGCCGGAGCAGGCGCCGTCGCACCCTGGAGCTTCTTCAGCGCCTCGACGTTGCGGTTCAACTCGGCGAGCCGCGTCTCGGCTTCCTTGCGCTCGGCCTCCTTGGACAGCTTGGCCTCCGCACCTCCCTGCTTCACGCTGCCCTGGCTCAGCTTGAGCTTGTCGGGCGAGGTCGCGACGGCCTCCTTGCGGTCCTCGACCCGGGTCTGCACCTGGCCCGCGGCCTGGCGCGGCGGCTGGCTGTCGGCGGTGCCGGTAGCGCCGACGGCGAGGCGCTGGCGGTAGGCCTCGAAGTCCGCGCTCTGGGCGACGATCACCTCGCGCGCCTGTTCCTGCGGGATCGCGCTGGCCTGACCGGCCGAGGGCACGGTCAGCACGACGCCGGACTTCAGGCGGTTCATGTTCTCGCCCATGAACGCGTCCGGGTTGACGCGGAACAGCGAGACCAGCATCTGGTCGAGCGACACCCCGGACGGCTGCACGCGCGTGGCAATGCGGCTCAGGGTGTCACCGCGGCGCACGCGGACCTCGTCGCTGCCGGTCGTGCCGGGCGCCGCGGCCGGCGCTGCGGCCGTGGCGGGCGCAGGAGTGGCCTGCGGCAGGGGCGGCGCCGGGGGAGGCGGCGACACGGGCGAGGTCGCCGCCGCGACCGGCGGTGCGCCGGCAGCCGTTGGTGCGGGCGAAATCGACGGCGGCACTGCAGCCGTGACCGGCGCCTGGGCGGTCCGGTTGCTCGGCGGGTCGAGCAGCAGCGTGTACTCGCGCACCAGCCGGCCCGTGGCCCAGCTGGCCTCCACGATGACGTCGACGAAGGGCTCGAGCAGCGGGCGGTCGCTGGACAGCCGGAGGACGCTGCGGCCATCGGGACTCTGCTGCAGCACCACCTGGGCCGAAGTCAACGCCGGGTTGTACTCGACGCCGGCGGCCCGGTAGGCCTCGGGCGACGCCACGCGCAGGCGCAGCGAGCCGGCCTCCTCGGGCGTGATGCTGGTGACCTCGATCTCGGCGCGCAGGGTCTCGCCGAGCGAGGACTGCACCGTCAGCCGGCCGAGACCGAGCGCCCAGGCCTGCGTGCCCCAGAGGCAGCCGGCAGCCAGGGCCACGCCCGTCAGGGCGAATCGTGCGACGGCACCCGGGCGGGCCGTGTGGACGAAGGTCGAGCGGTGCTTCAAGACGTCTCCCCCAGCGCAGCGCCGGTCAATCCCTCCCGTCGGGGGTTGGCACGTCGCTACAGGCTCATGGCCGCGGTGGGTCGACTCTGGAGAAGAGCAGAACCGCCGCGATAAATCACAGCAGTATCAAGCATATAGGAGCCGAAGCTCACGTAGCCGCTGATGTAGCCTGGCGAAAAGCCGAGATTCAGCCCGCAATTCGCGCAATGTTGCCAGTCCGCAACGCCCGCCAGGGCGGGGCGCACCGCCACCGAACCCACCACAGGCCTGCCCCGCGCAGCCGCCCACGCGTCGGCCCATGCCGCGGCACACGCGTCCGCCGTCCGCGGAGCCGGCCGCGAGGCCACCCGAGCCCGCCCCGGCCGGCAGGCCGGGACAAGGGCCCCGCTCGGCGCTGCGAATGAATCCGCCGCGTCCGAGCGGCGCGCCAGGCGTCGCTGGAACGAGGCGCAAACCGCAGCCATGCCCCGACGTATGGCGAGGATCTGCCACGAAGTGCCGGCGGCGCGCGGCGTGACGAGCGGGCGCGTCCGGCTCGTTCCCGGCTTCTCAGCGCACCCAGGTGTTGAGCTGGATGATCGGCAGCAACACGGCGAACATGATAAGCACGACGACGATGCCCATCGCGACGATCAGCAGTGGCTCGAGCAGCGTCGCCAGCGCCAGCGCGCGCCGCTGCACCTCGCCCGACAGCTGGGCCGCCGCGCGGCCCAGCATCGCGGGCAGCTGGCCGGTCTGCTCCCCGAGCCGCGCGAACATCGCCAGCAGCCCAGGCAGGCGGCGCTTGGCCGCCAGCGCGGCCGCCAGCGGCGCCCCCTCGCGGACCTGAACCAGTGCGTCCAGCGCGTCGGCCCGCAGAGCGCGGTTGCCCAGGGTCTCGGCAGCGGCCTGCAGCGCCTTCAGGATCGGCACGCCGGCGCCCGCCAGCATCGCCAGCGTGCCGGCGAAGCGCGCCGCGTTGTAGCCGCGCACCAGGCGACCCGCCAGTGGCAGCCGCAGCAGCAGCGCGTCGGTGCGTTCGCGGAAGGCCGTCCCGCGCCGAGCCAGCGCGAACGCGGCCAGCGCGAGGCCCAGCACCGCGACGACGATCCAGCCCCACTGCCGGGCAAAGGCGCTGATGCCCAGCATCGCCGTGGTCAGCATCGGCAGCGCACGCTTGGAGGTGCTGAAGACGCCGGCGATCTGGGGCACCACGTAGGTCACGAGAACGACCACGATCACCAGCGCCACGACGCAGACGACGGCCGGGTAGAGCATCGCGCCCACGACCTTGGCCCGCAGCGCCTGACGCTGCTCCAGGTCCTCGGCCAGGCGCTCGAGCACGGCTCCCAGCGCGCCGCTCTGTTCGCCGGCGGCCACCACCGCGCGGTAGACATCGTCGAACTCGCGCGGCGCGGTGGCCAGCGCGCGGGCGAAGGTGCTGCCGGCGTTGACCTCGCTCTTCAGGTGCGCCACCAGTTCGCGCTGAGGCGGGGACTCGGCCTCGTCGGCAAGCGCGGTCAGCGCGCGCTCGAGCGGCAGGCCGGCCGCCACCAGCCCGGCCAGCTGGCGCGTCCACACCGCCAGGCCGGTGGCGTCGAACACGCGGCGGCGCCAGCGCACCGGACCGCCGGCGGCATCGGGTGCCGCGACCGGCTGCACGGCCAGGGGCACCAAGGCGCGCTGGCGCAGTAGCGAGCGCGCTGCGCGCGCGTTGTCGGCTTCGACCAGGCCGGTGCTCGACTTGCCGCCCGCGTCGAGGGCCTCGTACCGGTAGGCGGGCATGCTCAGCCGGTGCGCGCCGGGCCGCTCGCGGCGAGTTCCCCGAAGCGCGAGTCGACGCGGCCCTCGACCGGCGGCAGGTCGGAGCCGTCGCCCGTGACGCGCAGCACCTCCTCGCGCGACGTGAGGCCGAGCTCGACCAGCCGCTGGCCGTCCTCCCGCATCGGACGCAGGCCGGCGGCCTCGGCGGCGAGGAAGATCTTGTTCTCCGATGCGCGCTGGTGCACGAGGGCGCGCACCCGGTCGTCGGCGACCATCAGTTCGTACACGCCGGTGCGGCCCTTGTAGCCGGTGAAGCCGCACTCGGCGCAGCCCACCGGGTGCCACAGGCCGTCGTCGCCGCGGCGGCGGCAGTGCGGGCACAGCTTGCGCACCAGGCGCTGGGCCAGCGCGCCCAGCAGGCTGGAGCTCAGCAGGAACGGCTCGACGCCCATGTCGATCAGCCGCGTGACGCTGGAGACCGCATCGTTGGTGTGCACGGTGGCCAGCACGAGGTGGCCGGTCAGGCTCGCCTGGATCGCGATCTGCGCGGTCTCGAAGTCGCGGATCTCGCCGACCATGATGACGTCCGGGTCCTGGCGCAGGATCGCGCGCAGCGCCTTGGCGAACGTCAGGTCGATCTTCGGGTTGACCTGGGTCTGGCCGATGCCGGGCAGCTCGTACTCGATCGGGTCCTCCACCGTCAGCACGTTGGTCGTGGCGGTGTCGATGCGCTGCAGGCTCGCGTACAGCGTGGTCGTCTTGCCGCTGCCGGTGGGGCCGGTGACGAGGACGATGCCGTGCGGCTGCCGGATCAGGCGCTGGTAGGCCGACAGCACGTCGCCGCTCATGCCCAGGCTCTCGAGCGAGAAGCGGGTCTCGGTCTTGTCGAGCAGGCGCAGCACCGCGCGCTCGCCGTGCGCGCTGGGCAGCGTCGAGACGCGGACGTCGATCGCGCGCCCGCCGATGCGCAGCGAGATGCGCCCGTCCTGCGGCAGGCGCTTCTCGGCGATGTCGAGCTCGGCCATGATCTTCAGGCGCGAGATCAGCGCCGCGTGCAGCGCGCGGTTGGGCTGCACCACCTCGCGCAGCGAGCCGTCGACGCGGAAGCGCACGCTCGAGCTGCGCTCGTAGGGCTCGATGTGGATGTCGCTGGCGCCGTCCTTGGCAGCCTGCGTCAGCAGCGCGTTGAGCATGCGGATGATCGGCGCGTCGTCGGCGGCCTCCAGCAGATCCTCGACCGCGGGCAGGTCCTGCATCATGCGCGACAGGTCGACGCCGCTCTCGACCTCGCCGATCACCGCGGCGGCGCTGCTCTCGCCGCCCGCATAGACGGCGGCGATGCGCTGGCCGAGCACCGTGGCGGCCTCGCGCTCGAAGCGCCGGACGTCGAACAGCCGCGTCACCTCCGACAGCGCCGCCAGCGGCGTCGTCTCGGCGGCCCACAGCACGAGCTGCCGGCCGTCGTCTTCGAGCAGCAGCGTGTGCGCCTTGGCGAAAGCGTAGGGCAAAGGGTGGCGGGACATCGTCGCAGACGGGTTGCGTGCGTCAGGGCGCCATGGGCTGCGGGGCGCCGGCTTCCGGGCCCACGGTGGGCATCGGCGGCTTGGGGTTCGCAGGCAGGGTCGGCGCCTCGTTGATCGGCAGCACCACGCTCGGGGCCGGCTGGGCCTGCCCCTGCCGGGTGCGCAGCTGCTCGTAGCGGTCGAGCGAGAAGCGGTTGGCGCCGTCGGCGTCGCGCAGCACGATCGGGCGCAGGAAGACCATCAGGTTGGTGCGCCGGCGCTCGCGGCTCTCGCTGCGGAACAGGCCGCCCACGAGGGGCATGTCGCCGAGCAGCGGCACCTTGCTCTTGTTGGTGATGAAGCGGTCCTCGATCAGGCCGCCGAGCACCAGGATCTGCCCGTCGTCGATGGTGACGGTGCCCTCGATCGAGCGCTTGGTCGTGCTCGGCCCGGCATTGGTCGTGCCGGCCGCGGTGTCGCTCTTGACGCTGCTCTGCTCCTGGAAGATCGTCATCCGGATCGCACCGTTCTCCCCGATCTGCGGCCGGATCCGCAGCGTGATGCCGACGTCCTTGCGTTCGATGGTCTGGAACGGGTTGACCGCGCCCCCGCCGCCGCCGCTGCCGGTGCTGGTGAACTGGCCGGTGATGAAGGGGACGTTCTCGCCGACGACGATCTTGGCTTCCTCGTTGTCCAGCGTCATCAGGTTGGGCGTGCTGACGATGTTGGTGTTGGCCTGGGTCTGCAGCATGCGCGCGATCGCGGCCAGGCCGATCGAGCCGTTGAAGTCGCGCAGCAGGCCGATGTTCAGGCCCTGCCCGATGCTGACCGCGTTGCCCCCGCGCGCCGCCACGTTGATGTCGACGATGCTCGGGCCGCCCGGGTTGCTGAAGTTCTGTCCGCCGGCCAGGCCCCACTTGTCACCGCTCTGCCCGAGCAGGCCCAGCCACTGGAAGCCGAAGTCGGCGGCATCGCCACCCGAGACCTCGACGATCATGCTCTCGATGTAGACCTGGGCACGCCGCGAATCGAGCTGGTCGATCAGCGCGCGCACCTGACGGTACAGCGGTTCCGGCGCGGTGATGACGAGCGAGTTCGTCGCCGGGTCGGCCTGGATGAAGCCGCCGGTGGACGGTCCGGCGGACGCGGTGACCGGTGCCGTCGCGGGGGAGGCTCCCCCGGGCGTTGCGGGTGCCGCCGCGGCGGCGGGCGCGGGGGAGGCGCCCGCCGCGCCGCCGCCGCTGCCGCCGCCCAGGGCCGAGAAGGCCGCGCGCACCACCGCCGCGAGCTTCACCGCGTCGGCGTTGCGCAGGTACACCACCCACATGCCGCCGCCGGGCCCGACCAGGTTGGCCGGGCGGTCCAGCCGGGCGATCGTCGCGCGGATCTGCGCCATCCGCGCCGGGTTGGCCGCCCGCACCAGCAGCGCGTTGCTGCGCGAGTCGGCGATGACGGTCGTCGCCGCCCCGCCCAGCCCGGGCACCGCGCCCGGCACCACGGCGGCACCGCCGCCCTCGGACAGGCGCTGCACCAGCGGCGCCAGGTCGGCCGCCACGGCGTGCTGCAGCGGGATCACCTCGACATCGGTGCCGGCCGGCATGTCGAGGGCTGCAATCATCCGCGCGATGCGCTGCAGGTTCTCGGCATAGTCGGTGATGACGAGCGCGTTGCTGCCGGGGCTCGCGTTGATCGTGTTGTTGGCACTGATCAGCGGGCGCAGCACGGCGATCAGGTTGTTCGGGTTCTCGTAGCGCAGCGGGAAGATCTGCGTGATGACGGTGTCGCCGCGGATCGGCACCTCGCCCACCGCCACCGTGCCCGCCTGCAGCTTGGCGTCGGCCTCGGGCACCACCTTCAGCAAGCCCCCGCTCTCGACGACCGCGAAGCCCAGGCCCCGCAGCGCGCTCTGGTAGCTGTTGAAGGCCTCGCGGATGCTCTGCGGCTGCTCGCTGTAGACCGTGATCTGGCCGCGCACGCGCGGGTCGACGACGATCGGCCGCTCGATCATCGCGGCGAACGCGCGGCTCACCGCCTCGACGTCGGCGTTGACGAAGTTGACGGTCACCGGAGCGCGCGAGCGCGGATTGATGCTCTGGGCGGCGGCGGGCGCCACGCTGGACCAGGCCAGCAGCGCCGCCAGCACGGCAGCCGGCAGCGCGGTGCGCGGGCGGGGGTGATCCGGTCGGGTCATGGTCATCCGATCGCGATGAGGGCCTGCGCACCCTGGCGCCGGCCGATGATGTTCAGCAGATTGTTCAGCACCGCCTCCTGCCCCGGTTCCGCGCTGGCGGAACCCCGGAAGCGCAGCCCGCCGGCGCCGAGCTCGCCGCTGCCTGACAGCAGCAGCGGGCCGTGTGACGTTCGCAGCGTCAGCGTTGCCGCCTCGGCACCGGCACCGGCCACGCTCAGCCGGTAGCTGCCCAGCACCTCCAGCGTCGACAGGCGCGACGAGAACGCATCCAGCGACAGCTCGGCGCGGCCCGACAACCGCCACCGGCCCTGCGCCGACTCGAGCGTCAGCCCCGGGCTGGCGAGCTGCAGCGCGCCGCCCGGCTGCAGCGTGTTCCAGGGCGTACCCAGCCCGGCCAGCCACGACGCGGGCCACTGGCCCTGCGCGCCACCCGCCGCACCAGGCAGCAGGTCGATGCGCACCGTGCCGACCCCGGGCGCGACGCGCAACTGCAGCGTCCCATTCAGGCAGCAGGCGTGGCGTGCGGCCACCTGCAGCGCCAGGCCCTGCGGCCGGATGCGCCAGTCCATGCGCCCGGGCAAGGCGCTCGCGTCGCGGCTGCCGGGGCCGCCGGTCAGCACGAGCACCGCGCTGCCGTTCCAGACCGTGCCGCGGGCGTCGGCCAGCAGCAGCCGCTCGCCGCTCGCGGCAGACACCCAGCCGGCCAGCCACGCGGCAGGCACGTACCCGACCCCCCCGAGCAGCGCGCCGAGCGCCACCGCGACGACCAGCCAGCGCGTCACGGGCGTCCCCCAATCGCCAGCACGAGAGAGCCCGACAGCCCCGTCGCGCCGCGCGTCAGGCTGGCCTCGAGCGGCAGCGCGCGCGCGCCCTGGCGCACCTCGGAAAGCCAGTCGCGCAGTGCAGGGCTCGGGAGATTGGTCACCGTCAGCACCGCGCGCTCGCCCTGGATCGTCAGGCGGGCGCGCTCGCCGAGGCGGTCTGTGGCGGCCTTCAGGGCCGCCTGCGCCTGCTCCGGCGTCACGGTGGGCGCGGCGCGCAAGGCCTGTGCCTCCGCCGCCAGCCGCTGCATCTCCTGCCACTGCAACTCGACCCGGACCAGCTCAGCGGGCGCCCGCGCGAGCGTGCGCAGGGCCGGCGCCAGCGCCAGCAGCCACAGCAGCGCCAGCGCCAGCAGCGCGCCAGTGACGCCGAGCATCCAGCGCTCGCGCTCGGACAGCGCCCGCACGAATGCAGCCGCCCGCGCAGAAACATCGCCGCCTGCGGTGGCCGCCAGGGATGCGGTGCCGGCGCCCGCCGGACTGCCGCCGTCCTGACCGGTGCCGCCGACGCTCATGAACCCCCCCGCGCTCGCGACACGCTGACGCGCCCGTCGGCCGCCTCGACCGCGAACCCGGCCCCGCGCAGCCGCTCGGTGAACTGGCGCAGTTGTGCCTCACCCCATCCCGGCGCCGCGACGGTCAGCCGGCCGGGCTCGAAACGCAACGTCGGCGCCGGCCCGGCGCCCTCGGGCCAGGCTGCCGCCGCGGCGCCCAGCAGCACCTCGAAGTCACCGTCGGCAGGCTTGCCCGCCGCAGCCCGCAGCCGTTCGGTCTCGCGCTGCATCTGCAGCGGGGCGTCGAGCACGCTGCGCACGCCCGGGTGCGTGGTGCGCAGCAGCTCGTTCATCGCCTGGCGCCGCTCCACCAGCGTCTGTTCCTGGCGCCACGCCCAGGCATTGAGGCCGACCAGTTGCACCACGACCAGGGCCACCACGCCGCGCCGGGCCCAGCGCCAGTGCGGGCCCTGCAGCCGGCGCCAGACATCGCGCAGCGCGCGCAGCCCGCGGTGGCGCGGCGCAAGGTCGAACTGCCGCAGGTCGATCGCATCGCGGCAGGCCGCAACGCGGCGCTCGGCCTCGGTCAGCACCGCGACGGGCTGCCCGAGCCAGCGCTCGGCAGCGGCGGCAACGGCCGGCGTGGCGGTCCAGCGCACCGGCTCGCCGGCATCGGGCAGCAGCGCCCGCGCCAGGGTGCCCTCGGTGCGCAGGCAGGCCACGCCCTCGCGGCGTTCGAGCACCAGGGACGGCGCGTCGTCGGGCGCGTCCGGGTCGTCGACGAAGTGCCCGCTCGCCGGCTCGCGCGGCCGGCTCGAAGGCACGACCGCGTCGACCTCGACGCCGGCGGTCTCCAGCGCCGTCAGCGTCGAGGCGAGCCAGCCGCGGTGCAGCACCGCCACCCAGCCCGGCCGGCCGGGCACCGCCTCGGGCCCGAGCGCGTGGTGCAGCGCCGGCTCGTCGTCGAGCAGCAGCTCCTCCATCGCGCCGGCCAGCGCTGCGCGCAGCCGCGCCGGCGGCGCCTTGGGCACGTCGATCCGGTGCCAGCCGACGTCGGCGTCGTCGAGCACCAGCACCGTGCGGTCGGCGCGGGGGAGCGCGGTCGCGGGCGCGACGCCAGTGGCAGCCACGCCGACGCCGTCCGGGCTCAGCACCCACCCGAAGGCCGCCGGCGCCTGCGCTACCGACCCAAGGTCGGCGCCCGAGCGGGTGCCCAGTCGTGGGCGCGGGGGCGGATGCAGGGCCAGCAGGGACATCGCGGGTCGGGATTCGGGTCGGCACCGCGCCAGCAGAGGCGGACGGCGTCGTATTGTGGGGTGTCGGGGACCGAGGCCGCGCCGCCATCCCCGCGAGCGGGCGTGGCGGAATGCCTCGCCGGCCTCAGCGCAGGTCGATCAGGTTGACTCGCTCGCGGCTCCAGACGACGACCTCGTTGTCGCGGCGCTCGACGAGCGAGCGTTCCTCGAGCACGCGCTCGTCCAGGCGCAGCCGCCCGCGCACCTCGAAGAACGCGGTCGCCACGCCGACGCGCTGCGGGTCGGGCTCGGCGCCGGGCGGCAGCAGGTCCTTGATCTCGCCGAGGTTGTCGAGCGCGCCCAGGCTCTTGCGCTTGCGGGCCTGCACGATGCGCTCGGCGCTGCCGAGGTCGATGTTGTCGATGGCGGCCACCAGCACCTCGGCCGACGCGGTGTTGGCGTTGACCGGCGTGCGGACCGGAAGCAGCGTGACCAGGGGCGCGAGCCGCAGCAGCGTGGCCTCGTCGATCCCGAGCCAGCGGAGATCACCGAGCCGCCGCGGCGCGAGCGGCACCTCGGCGCGTGCGCCCGCGCCCGCGCCCGCCGGCTCCGGCGGACCCCAGGCCGCTGCCAGCCCGCGTTCCAGCCGCTCGGCCGTGTCGGACGGCGCGCCCGCCTGGTCGACCAGCCGGCGCAGCGCCGCCCGCTCGGCCGCCACCGGCTTGCCGTCGGGGCCGATCAGGTTGCGCAGGTTCCAGCGCGCCTGCGCGTCCTCGATCGCGCCGCTCAGGAAGACCTCGAGGTCCGAGTCGGCGCTGCGGTCGCGGTCGGCGGCCAGGAAACTCGACAGCCGTGCCTCGGCCAGGGGCTGCGCCCAGGTCTCGCCGAGCGCGTCGACCGGGGACCGCCCGCCGTCGCCGCGCTGGCGCTCGCGGTCGGCCCGCAGGTCCTCGCGCAGGATCAGGCGGGCCCAGTCGAGCGCGCCGCTCAGCATCCACGCCGCCTGCGCCCGCGCCCGCTCGGCGGCCTCCACGCGCACCGAGCGGTCCTGCTGCCAGACCATGCCGGCCGCGGTGGTGGCCACCAGCACCAGGATGACCAGCGCCAGCAGCAGCGCGGCGCCGCGGCGCCGCGGCCGCGCGAACGGGCGACTTCGGACCTTCACGATCACGACCCCGCCGGACCGAGGCCGATCACGCGCGTCAGCGATCGGCCTTCGATCGTGAGCTGCAGCTCCACCGCCTCCGGCAACGCCTCGCGCGCCACCGCCGCCGGCGAGGCAGGCACGCTGTCGCCGGAGGCCGGCGCCGCAGGCTGGCCCGGCCGCGACAGCACGACATCGCCGCTGCTCTGCATGTTGGCCTTGCGTCCCCCGACGTACTTGTAGAGCAGCCAGCCCTCTGCGTCTGCGGCCACCGTCACGTGGCCCGGCTCGTTGCCGAGCAGACCCTGGGCGCGCAGCCAGCCCTGCTGCAGCTCGAGCACGCCGGACAGGGGCGGGCCGCTCCAGCGGCTCCAGCGGCCGCCCCGCAGCGCCCAGGCCACCAGCGCGACGCCACCGCCCGAACGCCGCGTCAGCACCAGCTTCTGGCCGGTGAACAGCAGCGGCGGGACGGCGCCCACGTCCACCACCGCCTGCAGGTCCTGCTCCCACTGCACGAGCGCCGTGTTCAGGCGCAGCGTGCGGTCGAGCGACGCCGCGCTGCCGTCGCGCACGCGCAGCATGCCGTCCATGCCCTGCCAGGCCAGCGTGGCCAGCACCGCCATCACCAGCAGCGCGACCAGCAGCTCGACCAGCGTGAAGCCGCGGCCGCGCCGCCGGGCCGTGTGCGCGCGGGACGTCCTCACGAGCGGCCGATCACCGTCGACAGCGTCACGAGCGGCCGGCCCTGCTCGTCGGAGATCACGGCGTCGACGCGGTTGAAGGAGGGGTTCGGGGTCGGCCGCGTGACGAGCTTGCCGCGGTAGCTTCGGCCCAGCTGCTCGCAGGAGAAGTCGCTCTCGCCCGGCCCCGGGAACACGCGCGACAGGCGCAGCGTCGTCAGCTGGTTGTCGGCACACCACTGCGCCGCGATCACCTGGCTCAGCCGCTCGGCGTTGTCGGTCAGCGCACCGGCGGCGCGCAGCCCGGCGCCGAGCGCGATGGCGACGATGGCCAGCGCCACCAGCACCTCCAGCAGCGTGAAACCGCGGCCATGGCGCTGCGGCAGGGCATCGGCGCGGACGGCACGCATCGCGGCAGACTCAGCGCGCCGGGTCCGAGGCCACTGCCGGCAGCACGGCGAACGGGCCCAGCCCGTCGGTGCCGACGTCGATGCGGTGCTCGTCCAGGCTCAGCGTGACGCGCTGCGGCGGCAGGATCGCGTCGGGCCCGAGTTGCAGCGCCGGGGCGCCGACGACCTGGGCGCTGGTGCGCGCGTCGAGCCAGCGCCGGGCCGGCTGCAGCCGCTCCGGCAGGCCGACGAAGCGGAACGCGTCCTGCTCCGCCCCGGCCGCCCGGTTCGCCGAGGGCACCCACAGCACCGCCAGGCCCGCCGCCCGCGCCTCGGCACGGGCACCCTCGAGCAGCGCCGCCAGTCGGGCGCCCTCCTCCTCGAGGCGGCCCGCTCCGCGATCGCGCAGCGCGAGGGCGACGACGCCGGTGCCCAGCGCCACCAGCGCGATCACGACCAGCAGCTCGATCAGGGTCAGGCCGCGCGGGCGCTTGCCGTGGGCGACCGCGCCGGCGCGGCCGGCCGCGTCACTGCCACGACCCGATGTCGGCATCCTTGCCCTCGCCGCCGGGCTGGCTGTCGGCGCCGAAGCTGAAGACGTCGATCTCGCCCTTCACCCCGGGGTTGACATACTGGTAGGGACGGCCCCAAGGGTCGTTGGGCAACTTGTCGAGGTAAGGCTTCCAGCTGGGCGGCACGGCACCGGTCGTCGGCTTGCGCACCAGCGCCTCGAGCCCCTGCTCGGCGCTCGGGTAGCGCTGGTTGTCGAGCCGGTACAGCTTCAGCGCCTGCATCAGGTTGCCGACGTCGGTGCGCGCCGCGGTGACGCGCGCGTCGTCGGCGCGGTCGATCAGGTTGGGCACGATCAGCGCACCGAGGATGCCGATGATGACCAGCACGACCATCAGCTCGATCAGCGTGAAGCCGCGGCGCCGCCGGGCGGCCGCGGGTCGGCGGAAGGCCCCGAGGGGGGACGATTGCGGATTGCTCATCGCGGATGGGGCCGCCGTGGCGGCCGCCTGGGGCAGCGGCTGAAACATAATGATCGCATGGTGGCACGCTGGGCGACCCTGATCGTCTGGACCGCAGCGGCGGCCAGCGTCGTGGCCTGGGCGCTGCAGCTGCTGGTCGCGGCGCCGCAGGCGCCGCGCGGCACCCTGGCGGCCGACGCCGCGCGCTCGCTGAGCGGCGACGTGACGCGCGTGCTCGGGACCGACGCGGCGCCCGCCGTCGCGGCGGCTCCGGTGGCCGAGGCGCCGGCGGCCGATGCGCGCTTCCAGCTCGTGGGCGTGGCCGCCCCGCGCTCGGCCCGGGCCGGCAGCCGGGAGGGCGTGGCGCTGATCGCCATCGACGGGAAGCCAGCCCGCGCCTACCGGGTCGGCGCCATCGTCGAGGCACCGGACCTGGTGCTGAAGCGGGTCGGCGCGCGCGCCGCCGAGCTCGGCCGCTCCGGCGGCGGCCCGTCGATCGCGCTGGAACTGCCGGCTCTCGCCCCCGCCGCCACCGGGCAGCTGGCAGCAGCCGAACCCGCGGCCGTTTCCGTGGGCGACGCACGCGCCCGGCCGCAGCTGCGGCCGCCGGCGGCCGCGCTCCCGGCTCCATCGCCGCCGGCCGTCGCGCCGCAAGGCACGCCCGATCCTCCCGCGCAGAGCCCGTCGCTCCGCGCGGGCCAGCAGACCCGCTGACGCGCACCCGGGCGTCGACGCGAGGCCCCCTCTCGTGGTGACAACCCCGACCCGCAGCCAGCCCGGCGCCAGCTGCTTCTCTGCCGAAGCGCACCCGCCGCAGCCGCTGCGCAGCGCTCGTACCGTCACGCGATGACAGCCGGCCCGTTCACGCCCTCGGGCGGCCTGATCGCGCCGATGGTCGCCGAGCTCCGGCGACACGAACCGTTCGCGCGCATGGCCGAGGCCGACGTCGCGCGTTTCGTGACGGCTGCCGAGCAGACCTACCACGCGCCAGGCGAGACGGTGACCGGGCCGCAGGACGGCCCCGCGCCGCGCCTGTACTACGTTCGCCGCGGCACGGTGGACGCGCGCGGCGGCGTCGCCGAGCTGGCCGCGGGCGGGGTGCAGCATGAGCCCGGCGACCTGTTCCCTGCCGCGGCGGTGGCCGGCGAGCGCGCGGCAACCTCCACCTACGAGGCCGTCGACGACCTGTTCTGCCTGGCGGTGGACGCCGCCTTCGCACGCGACCTGGCCACGCGCAGCGCGCCGTGGGCGGACTTCCTGGTGCGCCGCGTGCAGCGCCTGCTGTCGCTGTCGCGCGCGGCGCTGCAGGCCGAGCAGGGCGCACTCGCGCTCGCCGAGCAGTCGCTGGAGGCGCCGCTGTCGCGCCTGCCGCGCAAGACGCCGGTGGCGGTGCCCCCCGGCACGCCGCTCGTGCAGGCGCTGCGCCTGATGCAAGAGCGGCGCGTCGGCTCCGTGCTGGTGATGGACGCGGAGGGCCAGGCCACCGGCATCCTGACGCGGCACGACGTGCTCGAGCGCGTCGCGCTGGCCCGGCCGCCCGACGACACGCCGATCGAGCGCGTCGCGTCGGCACCGGTGGCCACGCTGCCGCTCGCGAGCTCGGCCCAGGATGCAGCGCTGGCGATGTCGCGGCTGGGCATCCGGCATCTTCCACTCACCGAGGACGGCCGCGTCGTCGGCATCGTCTCCGAGCGCGACCTGTTCGGCCTGCAGCGGCTGTCGCTCAAGCACGTGGGCAGCCGCATCCGCGCGGCCACCGACCGCGGAGCGCTCGTGGCCGCCGCCGCGGACATCCGGCGCTTCGCTCGCCACCTGCTCGCCCAGGGCCTGGCGGCCCGCGCGCTGACCGAGCTGCTGAGCCACCTGAACGACCTGCTCACCGAGCGGCTGCTGCAGCTCACGGCACAGGCCCACGGCCTCGACCTCGGCCGCGCCTGCTGGCTGGCGTTCGGCTCGGAGGGCCGCTCCGAGCAGACGATCGCCACCGATCAGGACAACGGCCTCGTGCTCGACGACGCGGTCGACGACGCCGAGCGCGCGCGCTGGCTCGCGCTGGCGCGCGAGGTCAACGTCGCGCTCGATGAGTGCGGCTACCCGCTGTGCAAGGGCGGCGTGATGGCAGGCAACCCCGAGTGCTGCCTGCCCGTCCGCGGCTGGGTCGACCGCTTCGAGCACTGGATGGAGGCCGGCGCGCCCGACGACCTGCTCAAGGCCAGCATCTACTTCGACCTGCGCCCGCTGGCCGGCGCGCGGGCGCTGGCCGACCCGTTGCGCGAGGCGATCACGCGGCGTGCCCGCGAGCTGCCGCGCTTTCGCAAGCAGATGGCCGACAACGCGCTGCGCTCCGGCCCGGCGCTGAACTGGCGCGGCGCGCTCGACCCCACCGAGGACGACGACGGGGCGTGGATCGACCTCAAGCTCGGAGGCACCGCGGTCTTCGTCGATGCGGCACGGCTGTTCGCCCTGGCCCACGGCGTGGCCGCGACCGGAACCCGCGAGCGGCTGCTCGCGGTGGCGGCGCCGATGCGCGTGCCGCCCGACGAGCTCGAGGGCTGGACCGGCGCCTTCGACGTGCTGCAGATGATGCGGCTGCGCCAGCAGGTGCGCGAAGATGCCGACGCGGCCGCGCCGAACCGGGTCGACGTGCGGCGCCTGGGGCCGATCGACCGCCGCCTGCTGAAGGAGGCGCTGCGCGTCGCGCGCACGCTGCAGCAGCGCATCGGCCTCGATTACGCCGCATGAGCTGGCTCGGCCGCCTGCTGGGAGACCGGGGCCGCGGAGCCGACGAGCCCGGGCGCTGGGTCGTGCTCGACGTCGAGAGCAGCGGGCTGGACCCGCGCGCCGACCGGCTGCTGGCGATCGCCGCGGTGGCCGTGCACCGGGAAGGCGACCGCCTCCGCGTCGCGCTGGCCGACAGTTTCGAGGCCGTGCTGCGGCACGACCCGGCCACGGTGGCCCCGGCCGACCGCGCCAACATCCTGGTGCACGGCATCGGCGTCGGCGCGATGCGCGCCGGCGCCGACCCGGCCGAGGTGCTGCGGGCCTTCGCCGGCTGGGCGGGCGACGCGCCGCGGCTGGGGTTCCACGTCGCGTTCGACCGCGCACTGATCGAGCGCTTCGAGCGCAGCGCGCTCGGCCGCGCGAGCCCGGCGCGCTGGATCGACCTCGAGCCGCTGGCGGCGATCGCACACCCCGAGGTCAGGGCCCGGGCGCTGGACGAGTGGATGGCGCAGTTCGGCATCGAGTGCCTGCAGCGCCACCAGGCGGCCGCCGATGCGCTCGCCACGGCCGAGCTGCTGCTGCGGCTGTGGCCGCGGCTGCTGCGGGATTGCGGCGGCCGCGTCGACGCCCTGGCGCGCCTGGCCGCAGCGCGGCGCTGGGTCGCGCCCTAGCTCCCGATCGGCCGGGCGCGGCGGTGGGCGGCGCGCCGCGGTCGGCCCGGCTCAGCGCAGTGGTTCGAGTCGGTCCACGGCCGTTCGCATCGCCTGGCGGCCGCCAGTCGCCTGTCAGGGGATCGATCCAGCGAGCGCAGGCGGGATCGCCGCTGGCTCCGGCTCGGACAGGAAGGGCTCGGGCTCGCCGCCCAGGTCGCCCGGGTGCGTCGGGCCGGGGTCCTCGCCGTCGGCCACCTCGGTCAGGAGCGCGGCGGCGCTGCGCAGCATCGGCCAGGCGAGCGTGGCGCCGGTGCCGTCGGTCGAGTCCATGCCCAGCTCCAGCAGCGCCGAGGCATGGAACAGGTTCAGCGCCTGGTCGAGGCCGCGGTGGACGTGGCTGCGGCAGAACACGCTGTAGTCGGTGACCGGGGGTGCGATCTGGGCGGCGACCATCAGGGCGGCGCAGGCCGGCAGGCCGTCGACCATCATCAGGTGGCGCTTGCTGGCCGCCATCAGCATCACACCGACCATCACTGCGACTTCGAAGCCGCCGAACGCGGCGAGCACCTCGACCGGCTCGGACACATCGCGGTGTCGATGCTGCGCGGCGGCGAGCACGCGGTGCACGCGCTCGAGGTGGGCCGGATCGGACCGCGGGCCGGCGACGATCAGGTCGCGCACCGGGGTGCCGGTCAGGCGCGCGATCACGAGGGCCGCGCTCTCCAGCGCGCCGACGCCGATGCCGGCCAGCGCGGTGGCATTGCCGCGCAGCTTGTCGCCAATCTCCATGCCGGCGCGCATCGCTGCGTGCGCCTGCTCGACGCTCATGGCCATCTTCACGCGGCAGTTGCGGGTGCCGTGGGCGATCTTGCGCGCGAGCAGCCGCTCATGGCCCGGAAGGTCGTCGGCCAGACCGCAATCGACGACCGTGAGCGCCATCTGCTGGGCGCGCGCAAACACGGTGACGGGAAGCTGGTTGCCCAGCAGCTGGCGCACGGTCTCGTGGGTCCGGCGGGCACGCGGGCCGCCCGCCGGCTCGCGACCGAGCACGCCCTCCACCGCAAGCCCGTGGTCGGCAGCCAGCAGCAGCAGCTGCGGCTCGCGGAAGCGCGGCTTGAGGCTGTTCTGAAGCAGGCCCAGCCGCACGGCCAGCGGCTCGAGCTCGCCGAGGCTGCCGCCGACCTCGTGGCGCCGCATGAGCTTGGCCCGCAGTGCCTTCTCCAGCAAGGCATTGGAGGTGGGGCTGACCAGCGAGCGTGCCGCGACCATGGAAACGGAGTGTATCTGCCGGCGCCCGGCGGTCGAAGCCCGGCCCCACCGCCCCGGCCCTCAGCGAAGGAACAGCGAGTACACCGGGTTGGCCGTCTCCTCGACGCAGGGATAGGCCAGCGTGCGCAGGAACTCCTCGAACGCGCGCTCGTCGCCGCGCGGCACCTGCAGCCCCACCAGGATGCGTCCGAAGTCCGCGCCCTGGTTGCGGTAGTGGAACAGGCTGATGTTCCAGCCCGGGTGCATGGCGGCCAGGAAGCGCATCAGCGCGCCCGGGCGCTCGGGGAACTGGAAGCGGAACAGCCGCTCCTCGCGGGCCAGCTCGCTGCGGCCGCCGACCATGTGGCGCACGTGCTCCTTGGCCAGCTCGTCGTCGGTCAGGTTCACGGTGGCGAAGCCGTGACGGACGAAGTGGCGCCCGATGCGCTCGGCCTCGTCGCGGCGCGCGATAGACAGGCCGACGAACACATGCGCCACACGCTCGTCGCTGATGCGGTAGTTGAACTCGGTCACCGAGCGCGGCCCGACCAGCTCGCAGAAGCGGCGGAAGGAGCCGCGCTCCTCGGGGATCGTGACGGCGAACAGCGCCTCGCGCCGCTCGCCGAACTCCGCGCGCTCGGCGACGAAGCGCAGCCGGTCGAAGTTCATGTTGGCGCCGCAGGTGATGGCGACGAAGGTCTGGCCGCGCACCCGGTGCCGCTCCACGTACTGCTTGATCGCCGCCACCGGCAGCGCGCCAGCCGGCTCGAGCACGGTGCGCGTGTCCTGGAACATGTCCTTGATCGCGGCGCAGACGGCGTCGGTGTCGACCAGCACGTAGTCGTCGACCAGTTCGCGCACGACGCGGAAGGTCTCGGCGCCGACCTGCTTGACCGCGGTGCCGTCGGAGAACAGGCCCACGTCGGCCAGCATGACCCGCCGGCCGCGCGCCACCGACTGCCGCATCGCGTCGGAGTCGACCGTCTGCACGCCGATGACGCGCACCTCGGGCCGCACGGCCTTGACGTAGGCGGCCACGCCCGCCGCGAGCCCGCCGCCGCCGATGGCGACGAACACGGCGTCCAGCGGACCCTGGTGCTGGCGCAGGATCTCCATCGCGATCGTGCCCTGGCCGGCGATGACGTCGGGATCGTCGAACGGGTGCACGAAGGTCAGGCCCTGCTCGCGCTGCAGCTCGAGCGCGCGGCCGAAGGCGTCGGTGTAGCTGTCGCCGTGCAGGATGACCTCGCCGCCCAGCGCCTGCACGGCGTCGATCTTCAGTCGCGGCGTCGTCACCGGCATCACGATCACGGCCTTGGCCGACAGGCGCCGCGCCGCGAGCGCCACGCCCTGCGCGTGATTGCCGGCCGAGGCGCAGATGACCCCGCGCGCCAGGGCCTCCGGGGCGAGCCTCGACATCTTGTTGTAGGCGCCGCGCAGCTTGAAGCTGAACACGGGCTGCTGGTCCTCGCGCTTGAGCAGCACGTGGTTGCCGATCCGACGCGACAGCGTGCGGGCGGGGTCGAGCGCAGTCTCGCGCGCAACGTCGTAGACCCGGGCGGTCAGGATGCGCTTCAGGTACTCGGCCGCGATGCGGCGGCCTTTCGGTCCGGGCAACGCGGCCGGCGCGGCGCCGTGGGCGGTGGACGTGGTGGCGCCTTCGGGCATCGGCTGGGCTCGGTTGGCGCGGCTGCGCATGGCCGCGGGGCGCGCATCCTAGCGCAGCAGCCACGCGGGACCGCGGCTTCGCCGCGCTCCGCGCGGAGCCGAAAAAAGAGGGCCCGGAGCCTTTCGGTCCGGGCCCAATCCACCAAGTTGGAGGTGGAGGAGACAATCGGCGGAGCGTCGCTGCAACGCCCCTCGCGAAGCAGTCTATCACCGGCGTGCTGCACTGCAATATGCAAGTGGGCCGCGCCGCACATGGTCTCTTCGCGCAGCACGCGGCGCCGCATCCCGAACGCACACCGAAGGGGCTCGAAAGGACCTGCGCACCATGCAATGCACCATCCACTGGACCCCGGGCACCGGCATGGGGCTCGTTGCCGAGACCGGCAGCGGCCACATCCTGACCATGGACGGCGCGCCCGACGGCGGTGGCCGCAACCTGGCGCCGCGCCCGATGGAGACCGTGCTGGCCGGCACGGGCGGCTGCACGGCCTACGACGTCGTGCTGATCCTCAAGCGCGGCCGCCACGACGTGCGCGGCTGCCAGGTCAGGCTCGAGGCCGAGCGTGCCGAGGAGGACCCGAAGGTCTTCACCCGCATCCGGATGCACTTCGTCGTGACCGGGCGCGGCGTGCCCGCGGCCGCGGTGGAGCGCGCGATCCGGCTGTCGCACGACAAGTACTGCTCGGCCAGCATCATGATCGGCAAGACGGCGGCCATCGAGACCAGCTTCGAGGTCGTCGAGGCCTGAGCCCCGGGTTGCCGAGGCCCGGGCCTCGGCAGGCGCGGTCAGATCCGGTGGGCCGTGGCCGTCATCACGCGCGCAGCGGCGCGCATCATCCAGCGCACCGGCGGCGGCAGGTCGACGCCGCCGGCAGCCTGCGCCTCGTCGGCGTGGCGCGCCTCGTCGGCCTTCATCTGCGCGACGATCGCCCGCGAGCGTTGGTCCGACTCGGGCAGCCGGTCCAGGTGGCCGGCCAGGTGCTCCTCGACCTGACGCTCCGTCTCGACCACGAAGCCCAGGCTGGCGGGATCGCCGAGCCGCCCGGCCAGCAGGCCGATGCCGAAGGCCCCGGCGTACCACAGCGGGTTGAGCCGGCTCGGCCGGTCGCCGAGTTCATCCAGCCGCTGGCGGGTCCAGGCCAGATGGTCGGTCTCCTCGCGAGCAGCCCGATCCATCTGCCGTCGCAGTCCGTCGGACCGCGCTGTCAGCGCCTGCGCCTGATACAAGGCCTGGGCGCAGATCTCGCCGACGTGATTGACGCGCATCAGGGCGCCCGACAGCCTGCGCTCGGGCTCGGGCAGCGGTTCCTGATCGGCGTGCACCTGCCGCGCGGGGTAGGGGCGGCCGGCGTGGGCCACGCCGGCCAGCGTGCGTAGCGCATTGTCGGCCGCCACCAGCCAGGCGTCGATCGGTAGGGCGGGGTCGGGCAGCCTCATTCCCGAGGAGGATAGCGGACCGGGGTTTCCCGAGGGCGGAGGGCTCCCGTTGTTGCCAAGCCACAGCCGGGAGGCTTTTCACCCCCAATTCTTGGCAACGTCGCGGCGGCTCTGGTGCAATACGTGCAACTTCCGCTGAGGAGGTTGGCTCGATCGGTTCGCTGTCGCCAGCGGATGATCTTCCCGGATCGGGACCTCTCGCTTCAACCTAGGAGATAGTCGCAATGAAGAAATCCCTGCTCGCCTTGGCCGCGCTCACCGCGTTTGCCGGCGTGGCCTCGGCCCAGTCGTCGGTCACCCTGTTCGGTGTGGTCGACCTGAACGCCCGCAACGTCAAGAACGGCTCGGCCGGGTCGCTGAAGACTTTGAGCACGGACGGGCTGGCCTCCACCCGTTTTGGCGTTCGCGGCGTGGAAGATCTGGGCGGCGGCCTCCGTGCCGGGTTCTGGCTCGAGGCCGGCTTCGGCGCAGACACGGCAGCTGGTGCCTCTGCGGGCGCCGACGCCAGCGGAAACCGCATCGGCACCGGCGGATTGGTGTTCAATCGCCGCGCGACCCTGAGCCTGCTGGGCGGGTTCGGCGAGGTCCGCCTCGGGCGCGACTACACGCCGACTTTCTGGAACCACACGATCTTCGATCCGTTTGGTACCAACGGCGTGGCTTCGCAGACCAACCTGATCACCCCCGCCTCCGGCGCTTCGGGCAGCAACACGACGCGCGTGCTGGGGTACACCTCCAACGGGGTGAACTCGGGCACCACCACCGGCACGGTGGTGCGGGCCGACAACTCCATCGGGTACTTCCTGCCGACGATGGGCGGCCTGTACGGTCAAGTGATGATCGCCGCGGGCGAGGGCTTCACGGGCGCCAAGTACGTTGGCGGCCGGTTTGGGTATTCCGCCGGCCCGATCAACGTCGCTGTCGCGGTTGGCAGGACGGAAGTCACCTCCTCGGCCGACCTGTCGGCGGTGAACTTCGGTGGTTCCTGGAACCTCGGCTTCGCGACCTTGATGGCCCAGTACCACAGCTACGAGGCAGACCGGACGGGCGCCGCCGGCTTCACCCTTGACCGTTCGCTGAAGAACTGGCTGGTCGGCGCTGTCATGCCGATGGGCGCGAGCAGCTTCAAGTTCTCGTATGCCAAGTCGTCGGGTGAGTTCAGCGACACGGTTCGGGATGGCGATGCGACCCAGCTGGGCCTGGGCTACCAGTACGACCTGTCCAAACGCACGGCGCTGTACGCGAACTACAGCAGGGTCAAGAACAACAAGGGTGCCCGGTTCTACGCGTCTGGCTCCGGTCCGCTGAATGCGGGGACGGACTTCACGTCGACCGGCTACGAGTTCGGCGTCCGCCACTCGTTCTGATCGTCGGGGTCTAGGCTCCATCGGACGAGGCCGCCGCGAGGCGGTCTCGCCGTTTGTGGAGCACCGATCCGTGCCGCGCCCTGCTGCCCTCGTGTTCCGCACCCTATCGGCCGCCGCGGTCGTGGCACTGGTGCTCGGCGGTTGCGCCTCGACGCCGCCCGCCGGCCAGCAAGGCTGGCACGCCGTACCGCTGCCCGGCAAGACGCCCACGCGCTACGCCTGGACGCAGAAAGACGGCCGCGCGGCAGTGGCTGCGGTCTCCGAACGATCCGCCAGCATGTGGCGGCGTCGCGTGGAGCTCGATCCGTCGCTGCTGGGTGCGGTCAGTTTCTCCTGGTGGGTCGAGGACCTGATCGCCGAGGCGAGCGTGGCCGACGCCGACCGAGAGGACGCTCCGGCCCGCATCCTGTTCGGCTTCGGCGGCGACACCGCGAGACTGCCACCGCGCACCCGGATGATGTTCGACCTCGCGCAGGCGCTGACCGGCGAGGCCCCGCCCTACGCGACGCTGATGTACGTGTGGGACCCGGTGGCGCCGGTCGGCACGGTCATCGTCAACCCCCGCATCGACCGCATCCGCAAGATCGTCGTCGACTCGGGCCCCGCGCAGCTGCGCCGCTGGCGCGACCACCACCGCGACCTCGCCGCCGACTTCCGGCTGGCGTTCGGCGAGGACCCGGGACCGCTGGTGTCGATCGCCGTGATGACCGACAGCGACAACACGCGCTCCCAGGCCCGCACCTGGTACGGGCCGGTCACCCTGCACTAGCGCAAAGCGGCACAATCGCGCGTTTCGCGTCGCCCGCACGGCGCCGCGCGATCCCTTCCCGCCCCACCCCGATGTTCGCCTTCGTCCTCCGCCGGCTGATGCAGGCCGTCGTCGTGATGGCCACGGTGGGGTTCCTCGCCTTCATGCTGTTCCAGTACGTCGGCGACCCGGTGACGAGCCTGCTCGGCCAGGACGCCACTCAGGAGCAGCGAGAGGCCCTGCGCAAGGACCTCGGCCTCGACCAGCCGTTCCCGGTGCAGTTCGCGCGCTTCGCGGCCAACGCGGTGCAAGGCGAGTTCGGCCTCAGCCTGCGCCAGGGCCGCAAGGTGTCGTCGCTGATCGCCGAGCGCCTCCCGGCCACGCTCGAGCTGGCGCTGGCCGCCGCGGTGATCGCGCTCGTGGTCGGCGTGCCGCTCGGCGTGTACGCAGCGCTGCGCCGCGGCACGTTCGGGTCCCAGGCGGTGATGACGCTGTCTCTGCTGGGCGTGAGCCTGCCCACCTTCCTGATCGGAATCCTGCTGATCCTGGTGTTCTCGGTGCAGCTGAAGTGGCTGCCCAGCTTCGGGCGCGGCGACACGGTCAGCCTCGGCGGCTGGACCACCGGGCTGCTGACGGCCGACGGCTGGAAGCACCTGATCCTGCCTTCCATCACCCTCGCGGTGTTCCAGCTCGCGCTGATCCTGCGCCTGGTGCGCGCGGAGATGCTCGAGGTGCTGCGCACCGACTACATCAAGTTCGCGCGCGCGCGCGGCCTCACCGACCGCGCGGTGCACTTCGGCCACGCGCTGAAGAACACGCTGGTGCCGGTGATCACGATCACCGGGCTGCAGCTCGGCTCGCTGATCGCCTTCGCCATCATCACCGAGACCGTGTTCCAGTGGCCCGGCATGGGCTTCCTGTTCATCCAGGCGGTGCAGTTCGCCGACATCCCCGTGATGGCGGCCTACCTGTGCCTGATCGCGCTGATCTTCGTCGTCGTCAACCTCGTCGTCGACCTGCTGTACTTCGCGGTCGACCCGCGCCTGCGCATCGAGCGCGCGGTGTCGGCCCACTGAGCCGCTGGCCACCCGCACGTGTCCTCCAAAGCCCCGCCCTCGCCCACCGTCGCGCCCGCAGGCGCCTGGGCGCGCTTCCTCGACAGCGACGTCTGGCACAGCTTCCGCACCTCGCCGATGGCGATCGCCGCGGCGGCGATCGCCTTCGTCTGCGTGTTCTGCGCCGTGTTCGCACCCTGGGTGGCCCCGCACGACCCGTTCGACCTCGCCACGCTGAACCTCGCCGACGCGCGGCTGCCGCCGGCCTGGGAGCCCGAGGGCAGCACCACCTACCTGCTCGGCACCGACGACCAGGGCCGCTGCATCCTGTCGGCGCTGATGTACGGCGCGCGGATCTCGCTGGCGGTCGGCCTGGCCTCGGTGCTGCTGTCGGTGGTGGTGGGCGTCGGGCTCGGGCTGCTGTCGGGCTTTGCCGGCGGCCGGGTCGACGCCTTCATCATGCGCGTGTGCGACGTGATGCTGTCGTTCCCGTCGATCCTGATCGCATTGCTGATCGACGGCGTCGGGCGCGCGATGTTCCCCAACGCCCACGAGACGCTGGCCTTCGGTGTGCTGATCTTCGCGATCGCGCTGTCGGGCTGGGTGCAGTACGCGCGCACGGTGCGCGGCAGCACGCTGGTCGAGCGCAACAAGGAGTACGTTCAGGCCGCACGCGTGATCGGCGTGGCACCCTGGCGCATCATGGCCCGCCACGTGCTGCCCAACGTGCTCGGCCCGGTACTCGTTCTGGCCACGATCCAGGTCGCGGCGGCGATCCTGACCGAGGCGACGCTGTCCTTCCTGGGGGTGGGCGTGCCGCCGACCTCGCCATCGTTGGGCACGCTGATCCGCATCGGCAACGACTTCCTGTTCTCCGGCGAGTGGTGGATCACGATCTTCCCCGGCGTGATGCTGGTGTTGATCGCCCTGTCGGTGAACCTGCTGGGCGACTGGCTGCGCGACGCGCTGAACCCGAGGCTGCGCTGAGATGGCGACGACCCCGGCTCCCGCGCCGCCCGTGAGCGCCGCCGCGACCCCGTTGCTCGAGGTGCGGCATCTGCGCGTGGAGTTCCCGACGCGCCGCGGCACGCTGCTGGCCATCGACGACGTCAGCTTCTCGATCGCCCCCGGCGAGATCCTCGGCGTCGTCGGCGAGAGCGGCGCCGGCAAGTCGCTCACCGGCGCGGCGATCATCGGCCTGCTGGAGCCGCCGGGCCGCATCGCCGGCGGCGAGATCCTGCTCGAGGGCCGGCGCATCGACGACCTGCCCTACGAGCAGATGCGCCGCCTGCGCGGGCGCCGCATCGGGGCCATCTTCCAGGACCCGCTGACCTCGCTGAACCCGCTGTACACGATCGGTCGCCAGCTGACCGAGACGATCCAGACCCACCTCGACGTCGACGCCGCCGAGGCGCGCCGGCGCGCGATCGGCCTGCTGCAGGCCACCGGCATCCCGGCCGCCGAGCAGCGCATCGACCAGTACCCGCACCAGTTCAGCGGCGGCATGCGCCAGCGTGTCGTGATCGCGCTGGCGCTCGCGGCCGAGCCTAGGCTGATCGTCGCCGACGAGCCGACCACCGCGCTCGACGTCTCGATCCAGGCCCAGATCATCGCGCTGCTCAAGCGCCTGGCGCGCGAGCACGGCGCCTCGGTGATGCTGGTCACCCACGACATGGGCGTGATCGCCGAGACCTGCGACCGGGTGGCCGTGATGTACGCCGGCCGCATCGTCGAGGTCGGCCCGGTGCACGACGTGATCCACGCGCCCGCGCATCCCTACACCGCGGGCCTGATGGGCTCGATCCCGGCCATGGACGGCGAGCGCGAGCGGCTGGCCCAGATCGAGGGCGCGATGCCGCGCCTGAACGCGATCCCCCCGGGCTGCGCCTACCACCCGCGCTGCCCGCACGTGGAGCCGCGCTGCCGGGCCGAGCGCCCCGAACTGATGGACGCCGGGGCGACCCACGCCGCCTGCTGGCGGGTCGCTGCCGTGGCGCCGGCACGCGAGGGCACGGCATGAGCGCGCTGGTCGAGGTGCGCGACCTCGCGCGGGTCTTCGACGTCTCGGCGCCGTGGCTCAACCGCCTCGTCGAGCGCAAGCCGCGCCAGTTCGTGCACGCGGTGGACGGCGTGTCGTTCGCGATCGAGCGTGGCCGCACGCTGGCGCTGGTGGGCGAGTCGGGCTGCGGCAAGAGCACGGTGGCGCGGCTGCTGGTCGGTCTGCATGCGCCCTCGCGCGGCGAGGTGCACTTCGACGGGCAGCGCATCGACTCGATGGCCGCGGGCGCGGCGCTGCGCGCGCTGCGCCGGCGCATGCAGATGATCTTCCAGGACCCCTACGCCAGCCTCAACCCGCGCTGGCGCGTGCTCGACATCGTCGCCGAGCCGCTGCGCGAGCACGGTCTCGTGCAGGGCGCCGCGGCCCAGGCGGCGCGCGTGGGCGAGCTGCTGCGCTCGGTGGGCCTGGCCGAGGCCGACGCACAGAAGTTCCCGCACCAGTTCAGCGGCGGGCAGCGCCAGCGGATCAGCATCGCGCGGGCGCTGGCCACCGAGCCCGAGTTCCTGGTCTGCGACGAGCCGACCTCGGCGCTGGACGTCAGCGTGCAGGCGCAGGTCCTGAACATCATGAAGGACCTGCAGAAGGCGCGCGGCCTGACGTATCTGTTCATCTCGCACAACCTGGCGGTCGTTCGCCACGTCTCGGACGAGGTCGGCGTGATGTACCTCGGGCGGCTCGTCGAGCAGGCGCCGAAGGCCGCGCTGTTCTCGCAGCCGCGGCACCCGTACACGCGGATGCTGCTGGACGCGATCCCCGACATCGGCATGAGCGGCCGTGCCCGCACGCCGGTGCAGGGCGAAGTGCCCAACCCGCTCGATCCGCCGCGCGGCTGCGCCTTCCACCCGCGCTGCCCGCACGCCAACGAGCGCTGCAGCCGCGAGCGGCCCGCGCTCGCCACCTTCCAGGGCATCCGCGTGGCCTGCCACGCGGTGGAGGAAGGCCGGATCCGTTGAGCTGTCCCTGAGCCATTACATCACCACAGCTCGGCTTGCTTCCAGCGTGCGGCGATGATCGACTTGCGCTTCTGGTCACCCTCGAGCTTGCGCCGCGCGGTGCCCTTCAGCTCGGCCAAGTTGTCCGGGTGGAAGTTGGCGAGGGCATGACGCTTGAGCCAGGCCCACAGTTACTCGACGGGGCTGAGGTCTGGCGCGTGGCATGGTAGCAGCGCCATCTGGGCCGCTCCGCGCGTGCTGTCCAAGTACTGGCGCACGATTCGGCTCCTGTGCTTGGCGGCGGCCTTCCGACCGATCAGCAGCTTGCGCCGCAGCTGCTTGCGAAGTGCCTCCGCGGACTCCGCGATCTGTGCGCTCTTGATCGCGCGGTCGTGCAGCCGTCAGACGGAGTTCGTGTTCATTGGGCCGGCGATGGCCCAGACATGCTTCCAGTTGAAGTGGAATTGGATGCACGGCGTGCGGTCCTTTGGGCGCCCAGGCCTTGACGCGGGTGGGGCGCTCGCTCAGCCGGACTTGTCGTGTCGAGCTGACTGCCGTCGAGCTGCGCCGGCCGGCATTTGGCCATCGCGCGCAGCTCCTCGATCCCGCCTTCATCGAGCCGCGCCGTCCACTTCTAGGCCGTCCGCCGCGCAACGCCCACCACAGGGACGGCGTCCGCCGGCGCCTTGCCTACGCGCATCAGCCGACCGGCACGTACTCGCTTGGTGTGGCCTCGTCCATTCGCGCCATGACTGCATTCTCCGGTCCACCCGATGATGGGATACTGCACACGTCGGTCGCCATGATTCAGGTGGATATCACTGGACGGGGTGGAGGGTGTCTCATGGGCCTGAGAACCGTTGAAGCGGCGGGCCGTGGAAGTCCGGACCAGGCTCGGCCAGCAGGGCCGGACGATTGCCTTTCCGTCAGAGAAGGGCGACTGCATGTCGAAGAACTGGACGTCGTCGACCTGGCTGCGCGGTTCGGGACGCCTTTGTTCGTACTGTCAGAGACGCAGCTGCGGCGCAATGTCCGCCGTTTCCGCGCGGCGTTCGCCGCCGAGTGGCAGGGTCCGGTGGACGTGATGCCGGCGTTCAAGGCCAACACCACGCTGGCCAGCCGTAGCGTTCTCACCGACGAAGGCGCTGGCGCCGACGTCTATTCACCCGGGGAACTCGCGGGCGTCCTGAGCACGCCGGTGGATCGGACGCTCGTATCGGTGAACGGCGGGGGCAAGAGCCGGGACTATCTGGCGCGCTGCGTCAGCGAGGGTGTGCGTATCACGGTCGAAGACGTTGACGAGATCGACCTCATCCAGGCGGTGTCTGCCGAGCAAGGCCGCACCGCGAAGATCCGCCTTCGCGTCAAGCCGACCGTACCCAACCTGTGGCGCCCGACCGATTTCTCTCAGCTGACCTTGCCGATCGATCTGGCAATCCAGGTCTACAAGTCTGGCATTCCCTCCGAGTACCTGGTCTCCATGGGACGGCGCGCCATCGCCGCGCCGAACATCGATCTGGTCGGCCTGCACGTGCATCAGGGACGACACCACGCCAGCCTCTGGTTCTGGGAGGGACTGATGTCCCGCTTCGGCAAGCTGGCGGGAGAGCTGGTCGCCGCCTGGGACGGCTGGCGGCCCCAGGAGATCGACATAGGCGGCGGCTGGCCCAGTCCGCGGGATCCGCTCAACGAGGAACTTCCGCGTAGGGATTTCGTCGTCACCGCCTTGGGTTTCCCCTTCCTTGCGGGCCTGCGCGCGCTGGGCGCCGGCATGTATCACCGGGTGACGTCCCGATTGCTGCCGGTGCTGTCCTCGCATCGGTTCCGTGAAGCGCCCCCGTCCATCGAACAGTACGCCGCCGCTGCGGTGCGCACGCTTCTTCGCGAACTGAAGGCGGCGAGTGTCCCCACGGAGGGCGTGCGGCTGCAGATCGAACCTGGCCGGTCGCTCTACGGCGACACGGGCATTCACCTTACGCGGGTGAAAACCATCAAGAGGCAGAGCCAGCCCTTCCCCTACAGCTGGGTGCTGACGGACACCACCACCTTCTTTCTCGCAGGCGGACACTTCGAACGCAGTCGCTTCCGGCATGTGGTCGCGAACAAGGCCGATCGGCCCGCAACAATGACCGCCGATCTTGTCGGGCACTCGTGCTTCGCCGACCAGATCGTTCTAGGCGCACGGCTCCCGGAGGTGGTCGCGGGTGACGTGATCGCCCTTCTGGAGACCGGGGCCTATCAGGAGTCGAGCGCATCAAACTTCAATGCGCTTGCCCGACCCGCGACGGTGATGGTGTGCGGCGATCAGGCCGATGTGGTGCGTCGGGCCGAAACCATGGAGGACGTCTACAGCCGCGATCGGGTGCCCCCGCGGATGCTCCTGTTCCGGGACGCGCAAGGTGATCCGATCGCCATGGAAACCCGCCCGTGAGCAGCCATGCATCGAACCTCGTGCTGATTGGGTTGCAGCTAGCGACAGCGCTGGGAATTCTCGTGTTCTGGATCCGGTGGTTTCGCGCTGAGCACGATGAGTCGGCATGGCCTCCGGGCTTCAGGCGGCATGAGCAGGCCTTCGTTGTGCCAGACGTGATACTGGCGATGCTGCTGCTCGCTTCATCCTTGACCAGTATCGGAAATCCGTCTCTCGGTTCACCGCTCGCTCTGGTCGCGGCGGGCATGATGCTCTTTCTCGCCCTCATCGACCTTGCTTATTTCGCCCAGCAGGGGATGTTCGCTGTTGAACGAGGAGGGGTGGGTAACGCGCTCGTGGTCGGCTGGTTGCTCGCGCTGTCGCTGTCCATGATCCTGCATCACCTGTGATGCCTGGGTTATCGAGGCCGGCGAGGCCTGCCCGGCAGGAGCCTGCCGCGCGCTGACCTAGCGGCCCGCGGGCGCCGGCACGAGCCGCTCGTGCGCGAACAGCCCGCGCGCCGGCTCGCGCTCGCGGATCAGGTGCACCGCATCGCCGTCGAGCATCAGCTCGGCCGCGCGCGACCGCGTGTTGTAGTTGCTCGCCATCGCCATGCCGTAGGCGCCGGCCGACAGCACGGCCAGGACGTCGCCCGGCTCGAGGGCCAGATCGCGGTCGCGCCCCAGCCAGTCGCCCGACTCGCACACCGGGCCGACGACGTCCCAGCGCACGGGCGGCGTGTCGCGCAGCGTGCACGGCTCGATGGCCATCCAGGCCCCGTACATCGCCGGGCGCACGAGGTCGTTCATCGCCGCGTCGACGATGCAGAAGTTCTTCGCCTCCCCCGGCTTCAGGTACTGCACCTCGGCCAGCAGCACGCCGGCGTTGCCCACCAGCGAGCGACCCGGCTCGAACAGGATCTCCCGGTGCCCGTGGCCGCGCGCGTCCAGCCGCTCGAGCAGTCGCGACACCAGCACGGCCGCATCGGGCGGGCGCTCGTCGGTGTAGGTGATGCCGAGGCCGCCGCCGACATCGACGTGGTGCAGCGCGATGCCTGCCGCCTCGACGGCGTCCACCAGGTCGAGCAGGCGGTCGAGCGCGTCCAGGTAGGGCTCGACCTGGGTGATCTGCGAGCCGATGTGGCAGTCGATGCCCACCACCTGCAGGCCGGGCAGCGCGGCGGCGCGGCGGTATGCGTCGAGCGCCTCGGCGTGCGCAATGCCGAACTTGTTGTCGCGCAGCCCGGTGGAGATGTAGGGGTGGGTGCGGGCGTCGACGTCGGGGTTGATGCGCAGGCTGACCCGTGCGCGACGCCCCACGGCGCGCGCCTCGGCGTCGAGCCGCTCGAGCTCGGGCACGCTCTCGACGTTGAAGCAGCGCACGCCGTCGGTGCCCGCCTCGAGCGCCTGGCGCATCTCCGCGCGTGTCTTGCCCACGCCGGAGAACACGACCTTGGAGGCGCTGCCGCCGGCGGCCAGCACGCGCTCGAGCTCGCCGCCGGAGACGATGTCGAAGCCGCAGCCCGCCTCGGCAAAGGTCTGCAGCACCGCGAGGCTGGAGTTGGCCTTCATCGCGTAGCACACCAGGTGCCGGCGACCGGCCAGCGCGCGCTGGTACGACGCCAGCGCCGCGCGCATCGCGCCGCGGGAATAGACGAACAGCGGCGTGCCGAAGCGTCGCGCCAGCGGCGCCAGCGCGTGGCCTTCGAGGTGGAGCTCGGTGCCCCGCCGCTCCAGCCAGGGCGCCCCAGGCAGTGCGCCGGAGGCAGCGCCGGGCGCGCTCATCGCGGCGCGGGCGCGGAGGCCGCGCGGGCGGATGGCGGCGGCGCGCCTGCCGGCACGGCGCGAGCGTCCGCGGCCGGCGCGGCCTGTGCAGGCAGCACGAGCGGGCCCTTCTGGCCACATCCGGCCAGCGCCGCGGGCACGACACCCCCGGCTGCGATGGCCATGCAGGCAGCAGCCATGCGCGCGCTGGCTACACTCGTCCGCATCGGGCTCTTCATGCAGAGGATTCTATGGGCACCCCTCCGGCTGCCTCGACGCTGACCGACACCGAGTACGAGCGCCTCACCGGCGAACTGCTGGCCCGCATCGAGGGCACCTGCGACCGCTGGCTTCAGCAGGACGTGATCGACATCGACACGCACCGCACCGGCGGCCTGCTCGAGCTGGTGTTCCCGGACGGCAGCAAGATCGTCGTCAACACCCAGCCGCCGCTGCACGAGGTGTGGCTCGCGGCGCGCCGCGGGGGCTACCACTACCGGTTCGACGGCACCGCGTGGCGCGACACGCGCGACGGCAGCGAGTTCATCGAGTCGCTGTCGCAGCGGGCCAGCGACCAGGCCGGCCGCGCGCTGCGGTTCTGAGCGTCCGCCCCGGCGCAGGCGCCGGGGCACGTCCGCGGCGCGCTCAGCGCCGGAACAAGTCGAGGATGCTTCCCCGCTCCTCGGCGCTCGGAGTCTGCGGCACCTTGTCCTCCAGGCCCAGGCTGTGCACGCCGGCGCCGCCGGCGAGATCGCTGTAGACGAAGCGCCCCGCCTCCTCGACAACCCCCTCCGGAGGCTCCAGCGGCGCCACGGGCACGCCGCGCAGCGCGTGCTGCATGTACTGGATCCAGACCGGCAGCGCCAGGCCGCCGCCCGTCTCGCGGTCGCCCAGCTTGCGCGGCGTGTCGTAGCCGATCCAGACCACCGCGACGACCGAGGGGTGCCAACCCGCGAACCAGGTGTCCATCGAATCGTTGGTGGTGCCGGTCTTGCCGTAGATGTCGGTCCGCTTGAGCGTGGCCTGCGCCCGCGCGGCGGTGCCGGACCGGGTGACTTCCTGCAGCAGCGAGGTCATCAGGAACGCGTTGCGTTCCGGCAGCGTGCGTGTGCCCTCGTCCAGCACGGGCGGCGGCACGTCCAGCAGCACCCGGCCCTTGTGGTCGGTGATCCGGGTGATGAGGCGCGGCGGCACCAGGTGGCCGCCGGTGGCGAAAGTGCCGTAGGCGCTGGCCATCTGCAGCGGCGTCACCGAGCCGGCGCCGAGCGCCATCGTCAGGTAGGGCGGGTGCTTGTCGAGGTCGAACCCGAAGCGGGCCAGCCACTGCTGCGCGAACTCGGGCCCCACCGCCTGCAGCACGCGGATCGACACCATGTTCTTCGAGCGTGCCAGCGCCGTCTGCAGCGGCATCGGGCCCTCGAACTTGCCGTCGTAGTTCTTCGGCTCCCAGGGCTGGCTGCCGGTGGCGTCGGCGTCGAAGAACAGCGGCGCGTCGTTGACCACCGTGCCCGGCCAGAAGCCGCGCTCGAGCGCTGCGGAGTAGATGAAGGGCTTGAAGCTCGAGCCGGGCTGCCGCCAGCCCTGCGTGACGCGGTTGAACTTGTTGCGGCCGAAATCGAAGCCGCCCACCATCGCGCGGATGGTCCCGGTGCGCGGGTCCAGCGACACGAGCGCGCCCTCGACCTCGGGCAGCTGCGTCAGCGTCCAGTCTCCCTTGGCCGACTTCAGGGCCCGTACGACCGCGCCGCGGCGGATCTGCACCTTCGGCGGCGCCTTGGGCGACAGGCCCGACGTGACCGGGCGCAGCCCGTCGCCGGTGACGGTGATGGCGTCTCCGCTCTGCAGCATCGCGACCACCCTGCGCGGCCCGGCCTCGAGCACGACGGCCGCCTTCAGCTCGTCGTTGTCGGGGTGCTCGGCAAGTGCTTCGGCCACCCTCGCGTCGACCAGGCGGTCGTCGGCGGGCAGGTCGACGAAGGCCTCCGGGCCGCGGTAGACCTGCCGCAGCTCGAAGTCGATCAGCCCGCTGCGCAGCGCCCGGTAGGCGACGGCCTGGTCGCGCGCGTCGACGCCGACGACCACGTCGAGCCCGCGCGTGTAGGTCTCCTCGCCGTACTGCGCGAAGACCAGCTGACGCGCCGTCTCGGCCACGAACTCCGCATGCACCGGGCTGTCCGAGGGCTGCCGGTAGCGCAGCACCGCGGCCAGCGCCTCGTCGTGCTGGGCCTCGGTGATGAAGCCCGTCTCGTACATCCGGCCGATGATGTAGCGCTGGCGCACGGTGGCGCGGCGCGGGTTGCTGATCGGGTTGTAGGCCGACGGCGCCTTCGGCAGCCCGGCCAGCATCGCGGCCTCGGCCACGTTGATGTCCTGGATCCGCTTGCCGAAGTAGATCTCCGCAGCCGCGGCGAACCCGTACGCGCGCTGGCCCAGGAAGATCTGGTTCATGTAGAGCTCGAGGATCTGGTCCTTCGTCAGCATGCTCTCGATCTTGAGGGCGAGCAGGATCTCGTAGATCTTCCGGGTGAAGGTCTTCTCGGTGCTGAGGTAGAAGTTGCGCGCGACCTGCATCGTGATCGTGCTCGCGCCCTGGCTGCGCGCGTCGCGCAGGTTCTCGAACGCGGCGCGGACGATCCCCTTGTAGTCGACGCCGTCGTGCTGGTAGAACCGGGCGTCCTCCGCGGCCAGCACGGCGTCCTTCATCACCTGCGGAATCTGCCGGATCGGCATGAAGTTGCGCCGCTCCTCGCCGAACTCGCCGAGGGGCACGCCGTCGGCGGAGATCACGCGCAGCGGCAGCTTGGGCCGGTAGTCGGCCAGGGCGTCGATGTCGGGCAGGTTCGGGTAGGCCACGGCCAGCGCCACGGCCACCAGCAGCAGGATCGCCACCAGCCCGGCCACCGCCAGACCGGCCAGCAGGCCGCCAGCGCGGCCCACGGCGCGAAGCCAGGCCGGGGCGCCGCCGCCAAGGCGCCGCCTGTCGTGCGAATCGGCGCGGGGGGGATCGGCGGCGACCATCAAGGAATGCCGGCAATCGGCCGATGGATTATAGGAAGCAGCTCCTGAGACCCGCCGGGCGTTAACTGCCGCACGATCCGGGCAACCGCGCCCCCAGCTCGTAACGCGACGTTTCAAAAGCGCCTTCTGCGTCGGCTTCAGGCAACGGGAAGTAGCGGGAGTTGGGGCGCTTTTTCATTGGTGCACAAGGGCTTTACTGCTAGCATTGAAGTAACTCTTTAACAAGCCTGCGGGTGAGTGACTGCTCAGTTCCCCGGGCCGAGGAGCGAACGTCTTGAGTCTTCTGGATAGCCTGCTGGGGCGCAAGCACCCGCCGATGATCGGGCTGGACATCAGCTCGTCCAGCGCAAAGCTGGTCGAGCTTGGCCGCACCGGCAGCGGCGAGTACGTGCTGGAGCGTTTCGCCGCCGAGCCGTTCGAGAAGGGCTGGATCACCGACGGCCAGATCGAGAAGTTCGACGAGGTCGCCGCGGCGGTGAAGCGGGTGGTCGACAAGAGCGGCACCAAGACCAAGAACGTGGTGATGGCGATGCCGCAGTCGGCCGTGATCACCAAGAAGATCATGCTGCCGGCCGGCCTGCGCGAGGAGGAGATGGAGCTTCAGGTCGAGAGCGAGGCCAACCAGTACATCCCGTTCTCGCTCGACGAGGTGAGCCTCGACTTCTTCGTCATCGGGCCGAGCCCGACGTCGGCCGGCGACGTGGAGGTCATGCTCGCCGCGAGCCGCAAGGACCGGGTCCAGGACCGTCAGGGACTGGCCGAGGCGGCCGGCCTGAAGCCGGTCGTGCTGGACATCGAGAGCCACGCCTCGCGCCTGGCCATGAGCCGCGTGATCGCCGGTCTCCCCAACGAGGGCCGCGACGCGCTCGTCGCGCTCTTCGAGATCGGGGCCGACACCACCAGCCTGAAGGTCCTGCGCGACGACGAGCTGCTGTACGACCGCGACCAGGCCTTCGGTGGGGCGCAGCTCACCCAGCTGATCAGCCGCCAGTACGGCTTCTCGTTCGAGGAGGCCGAGGGCAAGAAGCTGGCCGGCGACCTGCCCGAGGACTACGAGAGCGTGATCCTCAACCCGTTCGTCGACAGCCTGTCGCAGGAGATCGGGCGTGCGCTGCAGTACTTCTTCACCAGCACGCCGCACCACAAGGTGCACTACGTGATGCTCGCCGGCGGCACGGCCACGCTCGCCGGCCTGAAGGAGCGCGTGACCGACCTGACCGGCTTTGCCTCGAGCGTGGTGAACCCGTTCGACCAGATGCGACACGGATCCAGCGTGCGCGAGAGCCGGGTGCGGCGCGAGGCGCCGTCCTATCTGACGGCCTGCGGGCTGGCGATGCGGAGGTTCGTGCAGTGATCCTGATCAACCTGCTGCCGCACCGGGCGGAGAAACGCCGCCAGCGTCGGCAAGCGTTCTTCGTCGGCGTCGGCATGGCGGCGGGCGTCGGGCTGGCGGTCGTCGCGGTGTGGTTCTCGGTGGTGCAGAAGCTGATCTCCGACCAGGAGTCGCGCAACGCGATGCTGAAGGCCGAGATCACGCGCGTGGACGCCCAGATCAAGGACGTGGCCAACCTCCGCGCCGAGATCGAGACCCTGAAGGCCCGCCAACGCGCCGTGGAGGACCTGCAGGCCGACCGCAACATGCCGGTGCACCTGCTGGGCGAGCTGGTCCGTCAGACACCGGAAGGCGTCTACCTGACCGCCATGCGCCAGAACAGCGAGGTCGTCACGCTGACGGGCATCGCGCAGACCAACGAGCGGGTGTCGGAGTTCCTGCGCAACGTGCAGAACAACTCGCCCTGGCTCGAGAAGCCCGATCTGGTCGAGATCAAGTCCGTTTCGTCGACCGGGGCCAACCGCGAGCAGCGCCGCCTGTTCGACTTCACGATGCGGGTGACGCTCAAGCGCGCCCCGGCCCCGAGTCCCGCGATCCCTGCCGCCGCCGGCGCCCCTGCGCCGGCAGCCGCGGCGAAGTCCCCCTGAGCGCGCCATGGCCAAATCATTGCCGATCGGCTTCGAGCTCAGCGGCCTGTTCGAACAGGCCGCCGGGCAGTTCCGCAACCTCGACACCCGCGACCCCGGCCAGTGGCCGCTGCTGCCGCGGGCTGCCGCCTGGGCCGGTGTCGTCGCGATCGTCCTCTTCGCCGGCTACATGGCGCTGCTCAAGAGCGCGCACGAGACGCTCGGCGAGGAGCGCAACCGCGAACCGCAGCTCAAGGCCGACTACCGCAGCCGGCTGGCGATGGCGGGCAACCTGGCCGAGCTGCGCAAGCAGAGGCTGCAGGTCCAGGAGTACGTGACCCAGCTGGAGAAGCAGCTGCCGAGCAAGGCCGACATGGACGCGCTGCTGTCCGACATCAACCAGGCCGGCCTCGGCCGCGGCCTGCTGTTCGAGCTGTTCCGGCCCGGGCAGCTTCTCGTTCGCGACTACTACGCCGAGCTGCCGATCTCCATCCGCGTCAGCGGCCGCTATCACGACATCGGGGCGTTCGCCGCCGACGTGGCAAACCTGTCACGCATCGTGACCCTGCACAACCTGACCCTGACCCCGCCGCGCGACTCGAGCGGCCTGATCGCGATGGACGCCACCGCGCGCACCTATCGCTACCTCGACAAGACCGAGATCGACGCCCAGCAGAAGGCCCAGCCGGCCGCGAAGGGGGAGCGCAAGTGAGCGCGCCCTCGATGACCGCCGCGGCCGCGCGCAAGGCGCCAGCTGCACTCGCGCTGGCGCTCGCAGCGGGCCTGCTGGCCGGCTGCGCCGGCGAGTCCGAGGAACTGCAGGCCTGGATGGAGCGCCAGCGCAACCAGGTCACGCCGAGCGTGCCGCCTCTGGTTCCGCCCAAGCGCTTCGAACCCCAGCCGTACACCCAGGCGGAGGCCGTCGAGCCCTTCAGCACCCAGAAGCTGACGGTGGCGCTCAAGCAGGAGGCGCGGCAGCCGAACTCCCTGCTGGCGACCGAGCTGAACCGGCGCAAGGAACCGCTGGAGGCTTTCCCGTTGGACGGCATGGCGATGGTGGGCAGCGTGACCAAGCAGGGGGTGCCGTATGCACTGCTGCGCGTGGATGCCCTGCTCTACCAGGTCAAGGTGGGCGACCACCTCGGCCAGAACTACGGCCGCGTCACCCGGATCAGCGAGACCGAGATCGTGCTGCGCGAGGTGATCCAGGATGCCGGGGGCGAGTGGATCGAGCGCCCGGCAACGCTGCAGCTGCAGGAGACGGCGCGATGAGCACCAGAGTCGAGGAGTTCCAAACGATGTTTGCCCGATGGCGCGCCGCCGCCGCACTGGCCACGATCGCGCTGGCCGCGCCTGCGGGCGCGTGGGCCCAGAACGCGATCCAGTCGATCACGAGCATGCAGCAGGCCGGCACCGAGGTCGTGCGGGTCGAGCTGTCCGAGCCGCTGGCCGCCGTGCCCAACGGGTTCTCCATCCAGCAGCCGCCGCGCATCGCGATCGACCTGCCCGGCGTCGGCAACGCCACGGGCCGCAGCAACCTCGAGATCAACCAGGGCAACCTGCGCTCGGCCAGCGTGGCCGTGGCCGGCGACCGCACCCGCCTGGTGCTGAACCTGAAGCAGGCCTCCGGGTACCGGGCGCAGCTGCAGGGCAAGGCGCTGCTGATCGTTCTGGACGGTGCCAGCGGACCCGCCGTGGCCGCCGCCCCGTCCGCCGCCGCCGATGCCTCGGTGCACTTCGCACCTGCGCAGAACACGACACCCCAGGGCCTGCGCGACATCGACTTCCGGCGCGGCACGGACGGTGCCGGGCGCATCGTCGTCAGCCTGCCGAGCGCGCAGGTGGGCGTCGACATCCGGCAGCAGGGGCAGTCGCTGGTGGTGGAGTTCCTGCGCTCGACGCTGCCCGAGAACCTCCGCCGCCGGCTCGACGTGACCGACTTCGGCACCCCGATCCGCACCGTGTCCACGTTCCCCAGCGGCGATCGCGTCCGCATGGTCGTCGAGCCGACCGGGGCCTGGGAGCACAGCGCCTACCAGACCGACAACCAGTTCGTGCTCGAGGTGCGGCCGGTCAAGGTCGACCCGAACAAGCTGACCCAGGGCGCCGGCTTCTCCGGAGAGAAGCTCAGCCTGAATTTCCAGAACATCGAGGTCCGGGCGCTGCTGCAGGTCATCGCCGACTTCACGAACTTCAACGTCGTGACCAGCGACACCGTCACCGGCAGCGTCACGCTGCGGCTGAAGGACGTGCCCTGGGACCAGGCGCTCGACATCATCCTCCAGAGCAAGGGCCTGGGCGTGCGCAAGAACGGCAACGTGCTGTGGATCGCGCCGAAGGACGAGCTGACGGCCAAGGAGCAGCTCGACCTGGAGGCCCGCAAGAAGGTCGCCGAGCTCGAGCCGCTGCGCACGCAGGCCTTCCAGCTCAACTACACGAAGGCTGAGGAAGTGGCGCGCGGCCTGATCGGCAGCGGATCGGCCCAGGGCGGCGGCGGCGGCGCGACCTCGACCCGCATCCTGTCGCCGCGCGGCAGCGTGATCTCGGAGTCGCGGACCAACCAGCTGTTCGTCAGCGACATCCCCTCCAAGCTCGAGGAGGTGCAGTCGCTGATCCAGCGCATCGACATCCCGGTGCGCCAGGTGCTGATCGAGGCCCGCATCGTCGAGGCCGATGACAGCTTCGGGCGTGCGCTCGGTGTCAAGCTCGGCGCCGTAGACGCCCGCGGCATCCGGGGCGGCGTGCCGGGCTACAACCTGGGCGGCAACAACTACGCGGCCATCGGCGGCAACTACAACGCGATCAACACCACGGTGGGCCTGCTGCCGCCGCCGATCCCGGTGCCCGACTCTCAGTTCGTCAACCTGCCGGCCAACGTCAGCAACAGTGCCTTCGGCGGCTCGTCGGCGGCCACCTTCGCGCTGTCCCTGTTCAGCGCCACGGCCAACCGCTTCCTGAACCTGGAGCTGTCGGCGCTGGAGAGCGAGGGCCGCGGCAAGATCATCTCGAGCCCGCGGGTGATCACGGCCGACCAGGTCAAGGCGCTGATCGAGCAGGGCGAGGAACTGCCCTACCAGGCCGCCACCTCCAGTGGCGCGACCTCGGTGCAGTTCCGCAAGGCCAACCTGAAGCTCGAAGTCGTGCCGCAGATCACGCCCGAGGGCAACGTGATCCTGGACGTGGACGTCAACAAGGACAGCGTCGGCCGCTCGACGGTGGCGGGCTTTGCGATCGACACGAAGCACGTCAAGACCCAGGTGCTGGTGGAGAACGGCGGCACCGTGGTGATCGGTGGCATCTTCACGCAGACCGAGCGCGACACGCTCAACAAGGTGCCGCTGCTGGGCGACATCCCCTACCTGGGCCTGCTGTTCCAGAACAAGGTGCGCTCGACCAGCCGGACCGAACTGCTGGTGTTCATCACACCGAAGATCGTCACCGATCGCTCGGTCACGCGCTGAGGGCGAGCCGGACCGGCATCGACAGGATGAAGCCGATGAACATCGACAGGATGAAGCCGATGAAATTTCTGAATTGGACGATGGGTGCCGCGCTGGCCCTGGGCCTGGCGGCCTGCGGCGGCGGCGGCGGGAACAGCGGAACGCCGGCATTCGGCGGGGGTGGCGGCAGCGCCGCGGCGGCGGCCGACCTGGTGCTCGAGCCGAGCGCGACGCAGATCGCCAACACCGGTGCGGCCTCGGTCACGCTGACGGTCACCGCGGTGGACGACAAGCGCGTCGCCGTGGCGGGCGCTGCCGTGACGGTGCAGGCCGACAACGACGGCGTGCTGACCCAGAGCTCGGCCGTCACCGACGGGAACGGCCGCGTCCAGGCCACGCTGACGATCGGCAGCAACCGCGCGAACCGCGTGATCACGCTGTCGGCCTCATCGGGCTCGGCGTCGCGCTCGCAGCAGATCCAGGTCACCGGGACGCGGATCACGACCACGCTGGTGCCGGCCGTGGTGGCGCCCAGCACAGCGGCCCAGATCCAGTACCGCGTGGTCGACCAGGGCGGCAACCCGATGGTCGGCCAGGCGATCACGGTCTCGGCCCCGGGCCTGACGCCGGCCTCGGCCTCGGGCACCACCGGCAGCAACGGCGACTACACGTTCGACTACACCTCGTCGGCCACCGTAGGCAACTACCCGGTCGCCGTCACCGTGGGCGGGTTGAGCGAGACGCAGACCGTCGTGGTCCAGACTGCCGCGAGCGTGCCACCCGTCACGACGACTATCGCGTCGGCCAGTGTGTCGATCAATCCGAGTGTCGTGGGCGTCAACCTCGCGGGCTCCACCACCAACCGGGCCGAGGTGCGCGCGCGCTTCCTTGGACCGAACAACCAGCCGGTGCCCAACGTACGCGTTCGCTTCGACCTCGGTGGCGACCCCAACAGCATCGGCGGCACCTTCTCGACCGGCAGCACGACGCTGTACTCCGATGCCAATGGTGTCGTCACCACCGCCTACATCCCTGGGACGCTTTCCAGTCCGACCAACGGGGTGACGGTCCGCGCCTGCTATGGAACGACTGACACCGACCCGAACCTGTTGAACTGCACCACTCAAGCCAACCGCAAGCTTACGGTCGTTTCCGAGCCTCTCGGCGTGTCGATCGGCACCAACGAACTGATCGTCGTCGAGGAACTGACCTACACCAAGCGACTGCTGGTGACCGTGGCCAACTCGGCCGGCAATGCGATGGCGGACGTTGCCTTGTCGGTGTCGCTCGACTTGCCCCAGTACCGCAAGGGCTTCTGGACGATCGTCGGCACGCGCTGGGTCAAGACCGAGACGTCTGCGCCCTGCACCAACGAGGATGCCAACCGCAACGGCGTGCTCGAGACTGGCGAGGACTTCAACGGCAACAGCCGCCTCGACCCGGGCCGCTCCGATGTGCTGGTGCGCCTGGTCGATGCGCGCACTCTCGCCAACGGCACGGCGGTGGTCGAGATCACCTACGCGAAGAGCTTCGCATCCTGGGTCGACGCGTGGGTCACCGTAGCCGCATCGGGCGTGTCGGGCACCGAGGGCCAGGCCACGTTCGTGCTGGCCCCGGTACCGGTGGAAGCGGGGGCGGTGACCAACATCACCACGCCGCCCGCCTTCGTCACCAGCCCGTACGGCACCGCAACCACCTGCAGCAATCCCAACTGAGCCGGCGGCGGCACGCGCCGCCCCCCCCCCGCCGGCCGTTGCCGCACCGGCGGCGAGCGATACTGCGGCGCATGCCGGCCGCGACGCGCCCTCCCCTCGGCCCTGCGGGTGCCCCGTCGATCGCGCTGGTCGGCATGCCGGGCTGCGGCAAGACGACGGTCGGCCGCCAGCTTGCGCGGCTGCTCGGCCTGGCCTTCGTCGACAGCGACCACGCGATCGAGCAGCGCCTCGGGGTCCCGATCCGCGAGTACTTCGCGCAGCACGGCGAGGCTGCGTTCCGGGACGTCGAGAGTGAAGTCATCGACGCGCTCGCGGGCCGGCCCGGCCAGGTGCTGGCCACCGGTGGTGGGGCGGTGCTGCGGCCGAGCAACCGCGACGCGCTGCACTCGCGCAGCCATGTCGTCTACCTGCGCACCACGCCGGAGGACCTGGCGCGGCGCCTGCGGCACGACACCCAGCGGCCGTTGCTGCAGGTGGCCGACCCGCTGCAGCGGCTGCGCGAGCTCCACGAGCAGCGCGACCCCCTCTACCGCCGCACCGCGCACATCGTGATCGACAGCGCCCGGCCCTCCGTGCAGGCGCTGGCCGGGCTGGTGTGCGGCAGGCTGGAGCAAGCCGGCGCCGTCGTCCCGCCCGACCCCGCCCGGCCGGACCGGGACGCCGGCTGAGGCCCGCTGAGGCCGGCCAGCGCGTGCGTGCCGCGGCGGCCCCGGCGGCCCGCGCCGTACACTGACGCAGCCATGCCGATCACCGCCCGGCTCGACGTCGCCACCCCCGGCCACCGCTACCCGATCCTGATCGGCCCCGGCCTGCTGGCCGAAGGAGAAGCGTGGGGGGGCCTGCCGGCCGCGCGACATGCCGTCGTCGTCAGCAACACCACCGTGCACCCGCTGCACGGGGCGGCGCTGGAGGGGCGTGTGGCCCATGCGGGCTACGCCGAGGTCCACCGCGTGCTGCTGCCCGACGGCGAGGCGCACAAGGACTGGTCGGCGCTGCAGTCGATCTTCGACCACCTGCTGTCGTGCGGGTGCGACCGCAAGACGGTGCTGTTCGCGCTGGGCGGCGGCGTGGTCGGCGACCTGGCCGGCTTCGCGGCCGCCACCTACATGCGCGGCGTGCGCTTCGTCCAGGTGCCGACGACGCTGCTGGCCCAGGTGGACAGTTCCGTCGGCGGCAAGACCGGCATCAACCACCCGCTGGGCAAGAACATGATCGGGGCCTTCCACCAGCCGGTGCGCGTGGTGATCGACCTCGACACCCTGTCCACGCTGCCGACGCGGGAGTACGTCTCCGGGCTGGCCGAGGTGATCAAGTACGGGCCGATCGCCGACGCGTCCTTCCTCGACTGGATCGAGGCGAACCTGGGCGCCCTGCTGGCCCGCGACGGCGCCGCGCTCGCCCACGCGGTGCGGCGCAGCTGCGAGATCAAGGCCGCCGTGGTGGGCGCCGACGAGCGCGAGTCGGGGCTGCGCGCGATCCTCAATTTCGGCCACACCTTCGGCCACGCGATCGAGGCCGCGCTCGGCTACGGCGCCTGGCTGCACGGGGAGGCGGTGGCCAGCGGGATGGTGCTGGCGGCGCGGCTGTCGTCCGAGCTCGGGCTGGTGCCGCCCGCCTTCGTCGACAGGCTCGAGCGGCTGCTCGCGCGGGCGGGGCTGCCGGTGCAGGCCCCGGCGCTGCCGTTCGACGAGTGGATGCGCCACATGCGCGTGGACAAGAAGGCCGAGGGCGGCGAACTGCGCTTCGTCGTCATCGAGCGCATCGGCAGCGCCGCGCTGCGCACCGCACCCGACGCGCTGGTGCAGCGGGTCGTCGAGCGCCATGGCGGCGCCGCGCTCCCGCGGCCGGCCGCCGCTGCTTGAGCGCGAGTGCCCTCGCCCGCTGGGCAAGCCACCCGGGCCGCAGCCGTGGCCGGCGCATCGCCGAGCCCGAGTCGCCGCCGCGCACGGTGCACCAGCGCGACCGCGACCGCATCGTGCACAGCAACGCCTTCCGCCGCCTCGTCTACAAGACGCAGGTCTTCCTGAACCACGAGGGCGACCTGTTCCGCACCCGGCTGACGCACTCGCTCGAGGTGGCGCAGATCGCGCGCTCGGTGGCGCGCGCGCTGGCGCTCAACGAGGATCTGGTCGAGGCGATCGCGCTGGCCCACGATCTCGGGCACACGCCCTTCGGCCACGCCGGGCAGGACGCCCTGCAGGAGTGCATGCACGAGCACGGCGGCTTCGAGCACAACCTGCAGAGTCTGCGCGTGGTCGACCGGCTCGAGCAGCGCTACCTGGCCTTCGACGGGCTGAACCTCAGCTTCGAGACGCGCGAGGGGATCCTGAAGCACTGCTCGCGCCGCCACGCGCGGGAGCTGCTGGCCGCCGAGCCCGACGGCCCGGCGCGCCGCTTCGTCGACGGCGGGCAACCGAGCCTGGAGGCGCAGCTCGTCAACCTGGCCGACGAGATCGCCTACGTCACCCACGACATCGACGACGGCGTGCGCTCGGGCCTGCTCGGGCCGGCGCAGCTGGCCGACGCGCCGCTCTTCGCCGGCTTCGCGCGCGAGGCCGATGCGCTCGCGCGCGGCGCACCGGCCGCTCTCGCCCGCCGCGCGCTGCCGGAGGCGCTGCGGCGCATGCTGTCGGCGCTGATCGGCGACCTGGTCACCGCCACGGCCGAGGCACTGCAGGCGGCAGCGCCCGAGGATGCCGAGGCCGCGCGGCGCTGCCCGCCCCTGGTGGGCTTCCCGGCGCCGGTGCGCCTGGAGCTGTCGGCGCTGAAGAGCTTTCTCTTCGCCACGCTGTACCGCCACCCTCAGGTGCTGCGCACCACCGCGGCGGCCCGCACCGTGGTGTCCGAACTGTTCGCCGCCTATCGCGCATGCCCGGACGAAATGAGCGCTGACTTCGCTGCGGCCGCCGACGCGCCGCGCGCCGTGGCGGATTACGTGGCGGGCATGACAGACCGCTTCGCGCTGCGCGAGCACGAGCGGCTCACCGGCCGGCGGCTGCTGGCCGACCTGGAGCGGGCGAGGACGTGACGGAGAGCATGAGTTCCTGCGTGCGCCGGACACCCCGCCCCGGCGCCTGAGGCTGCGCGCGATGGCCCGTCTGCCGCGCCTGGTGGTGCCCGGCCACGCGCACCTCGTCGTGCAGCGCGTGCTGCCCGGCTGTGCACCGTTCGCCGACGCGTCCGGCCGGCTGCTGTGCCTGGCCGCGCTGCGCGAGGCGGTGGCGGCCACCGGGGTGCGGCTGCACGCGTTCGCGCTGCGCGACGACGAGCTGCAGCTGGTGCTGACGCCCGCCGCGCCCGCAGCGCTGGCCGGTGCGATGCAGGCACTCGGCCGTCGGCACGTGGCGGCCTTCAATCGCCTGCATGGGCGCAGCGGCACGCTGTGGAGCGGGCGCTTCCGCTCCGCGGCGCTGGAACCCGGGGATGTCGTGTTGAACGCGCTGCTGCTGTTGGACGGGGCCGGCACGGACGCGACGGTCAGCAGCGCAGCCCACCACCTCGGCCTGCGACGCGAGCCGTGGCTGCACGACCCGCCGGAGTACTGGCAACTCGGCAACACACCCTTCGAGCGCGAGCGCGCCTGGGCCGGGCGGCTGGCGCTCGGCGCGCCCGACGCGGCGTGCGCCGCCTTGCGGCGCTCGGCGGCAGGCGGCTGGCCTTGCGGTTCGGCTGCGTTCGTGGCCGCACTGGCCACGCGGACCGACCGGCCCCTGACCCCGAGACCTCGCGGCCGCCCGCCGGGATCACACCGGGCTCTGGCAACCACGGGCGCCGCCAACGGATGAGATCAAGGGGCGCCATCGCGCCTCCAATCTGTCCCCATTTAACTGAACGCATCTTCAAGACGATACGTTTTTGTGGTCTGACCCCTTTTGATTTTGATTGTCCGGTTTGCTGCACTGCGGTAGCCTTACCCGCTTTCCGCCTGGCAGGAGAAGACCATGCCCGCACCGCTGCCCGCCCCTTCCCGCGACGAGATCGAGCGCGCGGCCAGCGCGGGGCTGTACTCCGCCGGCCACGAGCACGACGCCTGCGGCGTCGGTTTCGTCGCGCACATCAAGGGGCAGAAGGCGCACTCGATCGTCGAGCAGGGCCTGAAGATCCTGGAGAACCTCGACCATCGCGGCGCGGTGGGCGCCGACGAGCTGATGGGCGACGGCGCCGGCATCCTGATCCAGATCCCCGACGAGTTCTACCGCGCCGAACTCGCTGCCCGCGGCATCGAGCTGCCGCCGCCCGGCGAGTACGGCGTCGGGATGATCTTCCTGCCCAAGGAGCACGCGTCGCGGCTGGCATGCGAGCAGGAACTGGAACGCGCCGTCAGGGCCGAGGGCCAGGTGCTGATCGGCTGGCGCGACGTCCCGGTCGACCGCGAGATGCCGATGAGCCCGGCAGTGCGCGCCAAGGAGCCGGTGATCCGCCAGATCTTCATCGGCCGCGGCGCCGACGTGATCGTCCCCGACGCGCTCGAGCGCAAGCTCTACGTGATCCGCAAGACCGCGAGCGCGGCGATCCAGCGCCTGCGCCTGACGCACAGCCGCGAGTACTACGTGCCCAGCATGAGCTGCCGCACGGTCATCTACAAGGGCCTGCTGCTGGCCAGCCAGGTGGGACAGTACTACCTCGACCTGCAGGACCCGCGCGTCGTCTCGGCGCTGGCGCTCGTGCACCAGCGCTTCTCGACGAACACCTTCCCGGAGTGGCCGCTCGCCCACCCGTACCGCTTCGTCGCCCACAACGGCGAGATCAACACCGTCAAGGGCAACTTCAACTGGATGCGGGCCCGCGAGGGCGTGATGAAGTCGCCCGTGCTCGGCGACGACCTGAAGAAGCTCTACCCGATCAGCTTCGAGCACCAGAGCGACACCGCCACCTTCGACAACACGCTCGAGCTGCTGACGATGGCGGGCTACCCGCTCGCGCAAGCGGCGATGATGATGATTCCCGAGGCCTGGGAGCAGCACGAGCTGATGGACGAGCGCCGCCGCGCCTTCTACGAGTACCACGCGGCGATGATGGAGCCCTGGGACGGCCCGGCCGCCATGGTGTTCACCGACGGCAAGCAGATCGGCGCCACGCTCGACCGCAACGGTCTGCGGCCCGCCCGCTACATCGTCACCGACGACGACCTGGTGGTGATGGCCAGCGAGAGCGGCGTGCTGCCGATCCCCGAGAACCGGATCGTCAAGAAGTGGCGGCTGCAGCCGGGCCGGATGTTCCTGATCGACCTCGAACAGGGCCGCATCGTCGACGACGAGGAGCTGAAGCACCAGTTCGCCTCGGCCAAGCCGTACCGGCAGTGGATCGAGAACGTCCGCGTCCGGCTCGACGTCATCCCCGCCGACGGCGCGCGGCCGACGGCCCGGGAGCCGCTGCTCGACCGCCAGCAGGCCTTCGGCTACACGCAGGAAGACCTGAAGTTCCTGATCGCGCCGATGGCGGCCGCCGGCGAGGAGGCGATCGGGTCGATGGGCAACGACAGCCCGCTGGCGGTGCTGTCGGACAAGAACAAGCCCCTCTACAACTACTTCAAGCAGCTGTTCGCCCAGGTGACGAACCCGCCGATCGACCCGATCCGCGAGGCGATCGTCATGTCGCTCAACAGCTTCATCGGCCCCAAGCCCAACCTGCTCGACATCAACGCGGTCAACCCGCCGATGCGGCTGGAGGTGTCGCAGCCGGTGCTCGACTTCGACGACATGGCGCGGCTGCGCGCCATCGAGAAGCACACCGGCGGCAAGTTCCGTTGCTACGAGCTCGACATCACCTACCCGCTCGCCTGGGGCCACGAGGGCGTCGAGGCCAAGCTCGCCTCGCTGTGCGCCGAGACGGTGGACGCGATCAAGGGCGGCCACAACATCATCGTCGTCACCGACCGCCACGCCGACCGCGACCACGTCGCGATCCCGGCGCTGCTGGCGCTCTCGGCCGTGCACCACCACCTCGTGCGCGAGGGCCTGCGCACGACGGCCGGCCTGGTGGTCGAGACCGGCTCGGCGCGCGAGGTGCACCACTTCGCCGTGCTGGCGGGCTACGGCGCGGAGGCGGTGCACCCGTACCTGGCGCTGGAGACGATCGTCGAGCTTCAGGGCTCGCTGCCCGGCGAAGTCGATGCCGACAAGGCGATCTACAACTACGTCAAGGCGGTCGGCAAGGGTCTGGGCAAGATCATGTCCAAGATGGGCATCAGCACGTACATGTCGTACTGCGGAGCCCAGATCTTCGAGGCCATCGGCCTGAAGGCGGACTTCGTCGCCAAGTGCTTCCGCGGCACCGCGACGCAGGTGGGGGGCATCGGCGTCTTCGAGGTCGCCGAGGAGGCGCTGCGGATGCACCGCGCCGCTTATGGCAGCGACCCGGTCCTCGCGCACATGCTCGACGCCGGCGGCGAATACGCCTGGCGCGTGCGCGGCGAGGAGCACATGTGGACGCCCGACGCCATCGCCAAGCTGCAGCACAGCGTGCGCGGCAGCAAGTGGGAGACCTACAAGGAGTACGCCCAGATCGTCAACGACCAGAGCCGCCGCCACATGACGCTGCGCGGCCTGTTCGAGTTCCGCGTCGACCCCGGCAAGGCCATCCCGGTCGAGGAGGTCGAGCCGGCGAGCGCGATCGTCAGGCGCTTCGCCACCGGCGCGATGTCGCTCGGCTCGATCTCGACCGAGGCGCACACCACGCTCGCCATCGCGATGAACCGCATCGGCGGCAAGAGCAACACCGGCGAGGGCGGCGAGGACCCGGCGCGCTACCGCAACGAGCTCAAGGGCATCCCGATCGCCGCCGGCACCAAGGTGAGCGACGTCATCGGCGCCAAGGTCATCGAGGCCGACTACGAGCTCCAGGCCGGGGACAGCCTGCGCAGCAGGATCAAGCAGGTGGCCTCGGGCCGCTTCGGCGTGACGACCGAGTACCTCGTGTCGGCCGACCAGATCCAGATCAAGATGGCGCAGGGCGCCAAGCCCGGCGAGGGCGGCCAGCTGCCCGGCGGCAAGGTCAGCGAGTACATCGGCTTCCTGCGCTACAGCGTGCCGGGCGTCGGCCTGATCAGCCCGCCGCCGCACCACGACATCTATTCGATCGAGGACCTGGCGCAGCTGATCCACGACCTGAAGAACGCCAATCCGCGCGCGTCGATCAGCGTCAAGCTGGTGAGCGAGGTCGGCGTCGGCACGGTGGCCGCGGGCGTGGCCAAGTGCAAGGCCGACCACGTGGTGATCGCCGGCCACGACGGCGGCACCGGGGCCTCGCCCTGGAGCAGCATCAAGCACGCCGGCACCCCCTGGGAGCTGGGCCTGGCGGAAACGCAGCAGACGCTGGTGCTCAACCGCCTGCGCGGCCGCATCCGCGTGCAGGCCGACGGCCAGATGAAGACCGGCCGCGACGTCGTGATCGCCGCGCTGCTGGGCGCCGACGAATTCGGCTTCGCCACGGCGCCGCTGGTGGCCGAGGGCTGCATCATGATGCGCAAGTGCCACCTCAACACCTGCCCGGTGGGCGTGGCCACGCAGGACCCCGTGCTGCGCCGCAAGTTCGCGGGCAAGCCCGAGCACGTCGTCAACTACTTCTTCTTCGTCGCCGAGGAGGCGCGCCAGATCATGGCGCAGCTCGGCATCCGCCGCTTCGACGAGCTGATCGGCCGCGCCGACCTGCTCGACACGCGCAAGGGCATCGAGCACTGGAAGGCGCGCGGCCTCGACTTCGGACGTGTCTTCCACCAGCCGCAGGTGCCGGCCGAGGTGCCGCGCCTGCACTGCGAGGCGCAGGACCACGGCCTGGCCCGCGCGCTGGACAACCGGCTGATCGAGCGCTGCCTGCCCGCGCTGGAGCGCGGCGAGAAGGTGCAGTTCATGGACGAGGCGCGCAACGTCCACCGCAGCGTCGGCGCGATGCTGTCGGGCGAGCTGATCCGCCGCCGTCCCGAAGGCCTGCCCGACCACACGATCTTCATGCAGCTCGAGGGCACCGGCGGGCAGAGCTTCGGCGCCTTCCTCGCCAGCGGCATCACGCTGTACCTGATCGGCGACGCCAACGACTACACCGGCAAGGGCCTGTCGGGCGGCCGCATCGCGGTGCGGCCGAGCATCGAATTCCGCGGCGAGGCGACGAAGAACATCATCGTCGGCAACACGGCGCTGTACGGCGCCACCAGCGGCGAGGCCTTCTTCCGCGGCGTGGCCGGCGAGCGCTTCGCGGTTCGGCTGTCGGGCGCCAGCGCGGTAGTCGAGGGCACCGGCGACCACGGCTGCGAGTACATGACCGGAGGCACCGTCGTCGTGCTCGGCAGGACCGGGCGCAACTTCGCCGCCGGCATGAGCGGCGGCGTGGCTTACGTCTACGACGAGGACGGCCACTTCGGCCGCCGCTGCAACACCAGCATGGTCGCGCTCGAGAAGGTCCTGCCCAGGGACGAGCAGGCCGGCCCGGCGGCCGGCTGGCACCGGGAGACCGTCGACGAGGTGATCCTGCGGCGGATGATCGAGGACCACCACCGCTGGACGGGCAGCCTTCGCGCCCGCGAGATCCTCGACCACTGGGCCGAGGCGCGCGGGAAGTTCGTCAAGGTGCTGCCGCACGAGTACAAGCGCGTGCTCGCCGCGCGCGCCGAGAAGGCGGCCAAGGCCGACGCCGACGCCGTCACCGCGAAGGCCAAGGCGGCCGTGGTGGCGGGAAAGTGAACAGAGCCCCGGCACCGGGGTACCGCCGCCGCCCCGAGGGGTCGGCGGCATGAACGGACAGTGAGACGCAGACGATGGGCAAGGTCACCGGTTTCCTCGAGTACGAACGTCTCGAAGAGGGCTACGAGCCCGTGCCTCGGCGGGTGAGGACCTGGAAGGAGTTCGTCATCACCCTGACGGCCGAGCAGGCCAAGGTGCAGGGTGCGCGCTGCATGGACTGCGGCACGCCGTTCTGCAACAGCGGCTGCCCGGTCAACAACATCATCCCGGACTTCAACGACCTGGTGTTCCGCGGCAAGCCGTCCGACTGGAGGCTCGCGATAGAGACGCTGCACCAGACCAACAACTTCCCCGAGTTCACCGGCCGCGTGTGCCCGGCGCCCTGCGAGGCGGCCTGCACGCTGAACGTCAACGACGACCCGGTGGGCATCAAGTCGATCGAGCACGCGATCATCGACCGCGCCTGGACCGAAGGCTGGGTGCTGCCGCAGCCCCCGGCCACGAAGACCGGCCGCAAGGTGGCCGTCGTCGGCAGCGGCCCGGCGGGCCTGGCGGCCGCGCAGCAGCTGGCGCGCGCCGGTCACGATGTCACCGTCTTCGAGAAGAACAGCCGCATCGGCGGCCTGCTGCGCTACGGCATCCCGGACTTCAAGATGGAGAAGTCGCACATCGACCGCCGCGTCGAGCAGATGAAGGCCGAGGGCGTCGCGTTCCGCACCGGCGTCGTGGTCGGCGCGTGGCCCGAGGGCAGCAGGGTGACCAACGACGCGACCGAGACGCTGGCGGCGGGCGAGCTGCTCGCCGGCTTCGATGCGGTGCTGCTGGCCGGCGGCGCCGAGCAGAGCCGCGACCTGCCGGTGCCCGGCCGCGAGCTCGACGGCGTCCACTTCGCGATGGAGTTCCTGCCGCAGCAGAACAAGGTGGTGGCAGGCGACAGGCTCCACGGGCAGCTCCGCGCCGACGGCAAGCACGTCATCGTCATCGGCGGCGGCGACACCGGCAGCGACTGCGTGGGCACCAGCAACCGCCACGGCGCGGCCAGCGTCACCCAGTTCGAGCTGATGCCGATGCCGCCCGAGCACGAGGACAAGCCGCTGACCTGGCCGTACTGGCCCACCAAGCTGCGCACCAGCAGCAGCCACGAGGAGGGCTGCGGCCGCGAGTTCGCCATCGCCACCAAGGAGTTCATCGCCGGCAGCGGCAAGGCTGCAGGCAAGGTGGTCGGCCTGAAAACGGTGCACGTGCAGTGGCAGGGCGGCCGGATGGTCGAGGTGCCGGGCACCGAGAAGACCTGGAAGGCCGACCTCGTGCTGCTGGCGATGGGCTTCGTCAGCCCGGTGGCGGGCGTGCTCGACGCCTTCGGCGTGAGCCGCGACAACCGTGGCAACGCCCGTGCCGGCACCGGCGCGGCCGGCGGCTACGCGACCAACGTGCCCAAGGTCTTCGCCGCGGGCGACATGCGGCGCGGACAGAGCCTCGTCGTCTGGGCCATCCGCGAAGGCCGCCAGGCGGCGCGCGCGGTGGACGAGTTCCTGATGGGGTCGAGCGCGCTGCCGCGCTGACCGGCGCCGCGGCGCGCACCGCCGCTGACCGTGCGGAGTTCCGGCTCCCGGCGCGGCGCGGTGGGCGCCGACCAGGCGCCACAGCCTGCGACGACCAGGCCCGCCGCGACCGGAGCCCCCCAGGTGAACGACGAGACGGACACATCCGAGGCCCGGTCGGCAGCAGCTGCCGACCGGGTGCGCAGCCTCGTGGAACGCGGCGCCGTCGCCGACGCCATCCGGGAGGGCGAGGAGGCGGCCGCAGCGCTCTCGGGCCGTGGCCGAGCGCTCGTGCTGGGAGCCCTCGGCGTCGCTTACGGCACCGCTGGGCGCGACAAGGACTATCTGCGCGCTGCCGTCGAGGCGAGCGAGTTGTTCCAGGCCGCCGGCGACACCGCCGGCAGCGGCGACTCGCGCGGCGGCGTCGCGAACGCGCTGCGCCTGGCCGGCGACAACGCGGCCGCCATCGAGATGCTCGAACGGGTCGAGGCCATGGCGCGGGAGGCGTCGGACACCATGCGCATCGCACGGGCTCTGCGCAGCATCGGCGTGGCCAGTTCACAGCTCGGCCGCCATCAGCACGGGCTCGCCTGCCTGCAGGAGGCGCTGGACCTGATGCAGCAGGCGGGATACGCCGACGAGTTGCTCACGACCCGGTTGTCGCTGCTGAACGCGCACAACCGCCAGCTTGCGCTGGATGCCGAGGGCCGCGCCACCGACCGGGCGCAGGCCGAGCGCCTGCTCGAGGCCTGGCGCGAGCTTGCCGACGAGGCTGCGGCCGCGGGACGGGTGCGGCTCGAGCTGATGGCACGCGGGAACCATGCGATCACGCTGCAGCCGCTGTCGCGCTGGCGCGAGGCGATCGCCGAACTGGAGCCGCTGCTGCCGCGCTACCTGGCGCACGGCATGAAGCCCAACGCCGCGCTGACCCACGTCGAGCTGGGCCGCTGCCACGCGCGGCTTGGAGCACACGAGGCCGCCCGGCACCACTACGCGTGCGGCGTCGAGATGCTGCGCGACGGCAGTCCGCATAACGACCTGATCGAGGCCTGGAGCGGCCTCAGCGATGCGCACGAGCGGCTGGGCGATCCGGCCGCCGCGCTGGCTGCGCTGCGCGAGGTGAGGCGGCTCGAGGCGAAGCGCTCCGACGAGGCTGCGCGCCAGGCCCTCGCCCAGCGCGAGCTGCGCATCGAGCTGGCGCGGCTGACGAGCCGGTGGGCGCGCGAGGCGACGCTCGATCCGCTGACCGGGCTGGCCAACCGGCGCGCACTCGAGCACTGGCTCGCGACCCACTGGCCGGAGGCCGAGCGCGGCCGGCCGCTCCTGCTGTTGCTGCTGGACCTGGACCACTTCAAGCGCGTCAACGACGACTTTGGCCACGACACCGGCGACGCCGTGCTGCGGGAGATCGCGGGACTGCTGCGCTCGCACTGTCGCAGCGCCGACCTCGCGGTGCGCTACGGCGGCGAGGAGTTCCTGCTCGCGATGGCGGGCGCCGACCGGCCGGCCGCCGAGACCGTGGCCGAGCGGCTGCGCGCCACGATCGCCGCCCACGACTGGCCCCGGGTGGCGGACCGACTGGCCGTGACGGCCAGCGTGGGCCTCGCCGACGCAGCCGAGGTGCTCGACGCCGCCGCGCTGCTGACCCTGGCCGACCGGCGCCTCTACGCAGCGAAGTACGGCGGACGGAACCGGGTCGTCGTCCGCGACTGACGTCTGCAGGGTCGGTGCGGTCACGGTCCTCGGCACCGCCAGGGCCGCCGGCCACCGGCCCACGCCGGGCCATGACGATCGGTCCGATGCGCGCCACCGCCCCCCGGTTCGCGGGATGACCGCGACGCCAGCGCGCCGCTTCTTTCACGCGGTTACTGCTCGCCGCACCGCGGTGCCAGATTTTCACGCCCGCTCGAGCCGGTCGATGCCCAGACTCGGCGCCGGATTAACCAAGGGGGCATCCGTTGCGTCACCCGCATGTCCGTATGCAGGCGGGCGGGGCGCACCGTCGGCATAGCACCGACGGTCGTGACCGCGCGCCGTGCGTACCGCACGGCACACAGTGCGCCGCCGTCATCCGACGGCCGGGCGGCGGTCGCCCGTCGAGATCTCGCCGCGCCACAGGCTTCAAGTGCGGGCGCGAACTGCCGAAACCTTGCCGTCGGCCGGCCTTTGGCGCTTGGGAACCGGCAGCCGGCACCCGGGTCGCGCCACTGCACGCGTCCCGACCCCACCAAGCCAGACGGACAACCCCGAGATGAAAACGGCGCCCGGTCGCGGGCTGACACTGATCGAGCTGATGATCGCCGGCGCCCTGCTGGCGATCCTGCTGGCGATCGCCGCGCCGGACCTTCGCGAGGCTATCCAGCGCAACCGGCTGCACGGCGCCGCGTCCGATCTCATCGGCGCGGTCCAGCTCGCGCGCACCGAGGCGGTCCGTTCCGGCCGGCGCACGGTGCTGTGCCGCTCGGCCGACGGCAGTGCCTGTGACACGACAGCAGCCTCCTGGCCCGGCTGGATCGTCTTCGTCGACCTGGATGAGGACAACGTGCGCGACACGGCCGAGCCGCTGGTCGCCTCCGGAACCTTCGACGTCGTCAGTGTGATGCCGAGCGCGAACGTCACCGCGCTGTCCCAGCGGATCGTGTTCCGCGGCGATGGCACCGCCCGCGCGTCGGACGGGAGGACGCTGCTGACCGGCACGCTGGCCGTGTGCGTGGCCACGACACGCCCCGCCTTGAACGTCCGCGACGTGTCACTGGCCTTCGGCATGCGGACCAGCGTGCGGCCGCGCAACGGCAGCGGCGCCTGCGGCACGCCTCCCGACGCCTGACCGTCGCACCAGGAGAACGAGACCCATGAAGCCGACCCCCCCCTCACGCACCGAACCGCCGGGCGCCCGCGCCCCGCGACGCCGGCCGCGGCAGGGCCTCGGCCTGATCGAGGTGCTCGTCTCGGTCCTGATCGTCAGCGTCGGGATGCTGGGCGCCGCCGCGATGCAGGCCGTGACGCTGCGCAACGGCCAGGGCACCTACGAGCACGCCCAGAGCACCGTGCTGACGCAGGCCATGCTCGACGCCATGCGTGCCAACCTGCAGGCGGTCACGACCGGCGGCTACAACACGGCGGGGTTCGTCTGCACCGCGCCGACCGCCAGCAACCTGGCCACCCGCGATCTCGCGCGCTGGATCAACAGCTTGCAGGCCATGATGGGTCCTTCGGCCTGCGGCAGCGTGACCTGCAATGCCGGAGGCGAGTGCCTGGTGCGGGTGCAGTGGGATGACTCGCGCCGGACCGGCGGCGCGACCACGATGGTGGTCGAGACGGGAGTGCAGCTTTGATGCCGGTGCGCGCCACGTCGGTCCGGACGGCCCGTGCCGTGCGGGGGCTGAGCGTCATCGAGGTGATGGTGTCGCTCGTGCTCGGCCTGTTGGTCGTGGGGGCGGCGGCGCTGCTGTTCAGCGGCACCCGCGTGGCCAACCGGCAGGGCGAGAACCTGGCGCGCGTCGGCGAGTCGGTCCGCACCAGCTACGACATGATGGCGCGCGAGATCCGCGAGGCAGGCGGCGCGCCCTGCGACGCGCGCCTGAACACCGCCAACGTGCTGGGGGTGGCCGACTGGTGGGGCACCTGGGGCGAGCCCGTGCGCGGCTTCGACGGCAGCACCGCCTTCGCCGGGGCGGCTTTCGGCACTGCCGTCGGCGAGCGCGTGAACGGCACCCATGCCATCGTGGTGCGCTACGGCCAGACGCTCGATGCGCTGCGAGTCACCGCGCACGACGCCACCACGAGCCGCCGCTTCACGGTGCTGCCCGCCGCCCACGGCGTCGTGGCAGGCGACGTGCTGATGGTGTGCGACTTCCGCCAGATGGCGATGTTCTCGGCCAGCTCGACGGCGTCGGGCACGATCGATCACGCCACGGGCGGAGCCGCGCCTGCCAACTGCACCGCCAACCTCGGGCTGCCCGTGACCTGCGGCGCGGGCACGGCGAGGGAGTTCGCGGTGGGTTCGCTGCTGGCACGGTTCGTGGCCGCCGGCTGGTACATCGGCAACAACGGCCGGCCGGAGACGGGCGGTCGCTCGCTGTACCGCGTCACCCGCGACGGCTTCGAGGAGGTTGCCGAAGGCGTGCGTGACCTGCAGCTGTCCTTCCTGCAGGATGCCGGCACCGATTACGTCGCTGCCACGGCAGTCACCGACTGGACGGCGGTGCTCGCGGTGCGCGTGGATCTCACCTACGAGACCCCCGAGGCCGCGATGTCGACCGCCTCGGCCACGGCGCGGCTGCAGCGCCCGGTCGGCTTCACCGCCAACCTCCGCAACATGATGCCCTGAGCGCAACGGAGCCCGTACTGTCGTGAACACCTTCGGCCGCCCCACGGAACGCGCGCAAGGCGCGCCAAGGCCGCGGCGCGCCCCGCCGCGCGGCATCTCCTTGATCACCAGCCTGATGCTGCTGGCGCTGATCTCCCTGGTCGTCGTCAGCGGCATGCGCAGTGGCGTGCTGCAGGCGAAGATGAACAGCGCCACGCAGGATCGCAACTTGGCGTTCCAGGCCACCGAGGCGGCGCTGCGGGAGGCCGAGCGCGCCACCGCGGCCACCGCGGCCGCCAGCTTCCCGGGCTCGGGCTGCACCTCCGGCAACTGTTCCCGGCCGGACACCGCCGACACGCCGCGCTGGCTCGACGCCGGGTTCACCGGCTGGCGCAACGCCGCCGCCAGCGCCCCGGCGGCCGCACCGCCGGCCCAGGTGATCGTCGAGAACATGGGCTCGGCCCCGAACTGGCTGGGGTGCGAGAGCGAGATCCCGCGCCAGCCCAACTGCGTCACGCAGCGCTATCGCATCACCGCCCGCAGCGCCGCCCAGGACCGCGCTTCGGTGGTGCTGCAAACCCAGATGGCCGCACCCTGAGACCGGGCTACGACGCGAACCCGACCCGCACCGACCGAACAGCAACCGACACGGACCTAGCGAGGATTCCATGATCGACGACCGCAACCACCGTCTGACCCTTCGCGCCGCGTGCGCCCCGCGGCCACTGCGCGTCGCCGCGCTGCTGGCCGCGCTGGGCGCTATCTGCGCGCCGGCGAGCGCCCAGCTGACGATCGGCAACAACCCGCTGTTCCTGGTGGCCGCCAAGTCCAACGTGCTGGTGATCCTCGACAACTCGAACTCGATGGACGAGGACGCCTCCGGCGCCGCCGTGGGCAGCGCTTCGGCCAACAGCAAGAGCGAGATCGCGCGCGGCGTGGTACGCAACCTGACCGACCAGTACCGCAGCCGCGTGAACATGGGCCTGATGGCGTACCGGCAGGGGGCGCTGGCAAACCGCCACGTGCACAACTCGCCGTACGACATCAGCTTCAACCCGTCGAACTTCGACGCGAGCTTCACCGGCGCGCGCGCAAGCGCCACGAAGCGCTTCCGCATGCCGAAGCCCGGCGTCCCTGGCGAGTTCATCTACTACAACGTGGCGCTGCCCTTCTACGACAACGCCAACCAAGGCAACGCCTACTGTTACTCGAACACGGCCACGGCCTTCAACAACGGCGAGCACCCGGTCACTGGGCCGTTCGACCCCTACCGGTGCTTCGCCAACAAGACCGGCACGAGCGACGCGCTGCCCGTATGGGGCAATGCGGCCAGCGAGGCTGCCAACGGGTGGTCGGCTCTGTTTTGGGCCGGCACCTTCGAGCCCACCGACAGCGACCTGGCCCAGGGCATCCTCGACTTCGGGCGCTTCAGCTCCTGGCACTGGGTGTCCAGGAGCTGGTTCAACAACACATCGCCGGGCCGCGGCTTCCTGCACGTGCCGATCGGCGACCTCAATGCGACACAGGCCGCGAACATCCGCAACCGGCTCGCCTGCAACGTCCCCGGCGCAGGGGCGCCATGCACCGCGGCAGGCATCGCCAATGCCGGCCTGACGCCCATCGAAGGCACGCTGCTGACGGCCCGCGACTACTTCGCAGGCACCTGGAACGTCGCCGCCGAGGGCTTCACGGCCGCCTGCTATCCGCTGCCGCAGTCGTGCGGCAACAACTTCGTGATCCTGCTCACCGACGGCCTGCCCTCGACCGACCGCAACGGCGCCCTGATCACGAACCCGGCCACCGGTTCTGCCGCCGCGGTCGCGGCCGTCACCGCGCTGCGCACGGCCGGCGTCACGACCTACGTGATCGGCTTCGCCCTGCCGGTCGGCGTCGATCCGGCGACGCTCGATGCGATGGCGGCCGCCGGCGACACCGGCACGGCCTACATGGCCACCGACGCGGCTGCGCTGCAGGCGGCCTTCGACAGCATCTTCGACGACGTGTTCCGGCGCACCTCGGCGTTCGGCGCGGTTTCCCAGAACACGACGTCCATCACCACGGGATCGACCGTGTTCCAGGGCCGCTTCGACAGCACCGACTGGTCCGGCGAACTCACCGCGTACCAGCCCTCGACCAGCGGCACGCTGTCCCAGGTCTGGTCGACCAGCGACGTCGGTCGGATCCCGGCGCCGGCCTCGCGCAAGGTGTTCACGATGGTGCCTGGCGTCGGCGGCAAGGCTTTCCAGACGCTGACCGATCTGTCGACCGCCCAGCAGACCGCCCTGGCAACGCCGGCTTGCGGCGGGTCGCTCCCCACCGCGTCCGCCTGCGCGCAGGCGCGCATCGACCATGTGCGCGGCTTGCAAACGCAGGAAGACCCGACCGGCCCGCTGCGCCGGCGGACACGGCTGCTGGGCGACATCATCAGCAGCTCGCCCTTCTACGCCAACGGCACGGTCTACGTGGGCGCAAACGACGGCATGCTCCATGCGTTCGACGCTGGCACCGGCAACGAGCTGTTCGCCTTCGTTCCGAGCGCGATGATGGCGAAGATCCCCAACCTGACGTCCAGCAACTACGTCCACGACTACTTCGTCGACGGCGACATCGCCGTGTCGACCGAGGCGGAGACGCCGGGCAAGGCGATCCTGGTCGGGGCGCTCGGCCGCGGCGGTCGCGCGCTGTTTGCGCTCGACGTGACCAGCCCCTCCACGTTCTCGGCCAGCAACGTGAAGTGGGAGTTCACCGATCCGGACCTGGGCCTCGTGCTCGGCAAGCCGGTGATCGCGAAGCTGAACAACGGCCGGGCGGCGGTGCTCGTGGGCAATGGCGTCAACAGCGACAACCACCGCGCGGTGCTGTTCATCATCGACCTCGACACCGGCGAACTGATCCGCAAGATCGACACCCAGGCAGGCGGCACCGGCGCCAACACCAACGGCATGTCCACGCCCCGCCTGTGGGACAACGACGGGAACGGCACGGCCGACCTGGCGTATGCCGGCGACCTGCAGGGCAACGTCTGGCGCTTCGACCTGGGCTCCGCCACCGCGTCGAGCTGGGGGTCCTCGTTCACCAGCGCGGGGCTCCCGGCACCCTTCTTCGTCGCGCGCGACTCCAGCAACAACCGCCAGCCGATCACCGGGATGATCGGTCTCGGGGTCAACAGCCGGACCGGGGACCCTAACTTCGGCAAGCGCTATGTCTTCGTGGGCACCGGTCGCTATCTGGTCGCGGACGACGTGACCAGCATGGCCGTGCAGACCTGGTACGGCCTGATCGACAACGGCGTGCAGATCACCGGGCGCGCCTCGTTGCGGCAGCGCACGGTGACCCTCGAACAGCTTGTCGGCGGCCGCACGGCGCGGGCCTTCTCCGTCGCCGCATCCGGCGACATGACCGGTTTATCCGGCTGGTACCTCGACTTCACGAACTCAGTCGGCGCTGCCCAGGGCGAGCGGATGATCGGCGAGCAGAAGCACTTCGCCGGTACCCTGGTCGGCGCGTCCATCCTGCCCAGCAACAACGCCTGCGCGGCGGGAGGCTCCGGCTTCATCAATGCCATCGACGCCTTCACCGGCGGGGCCATCCAGAACCCGTTCTTCGACCTCAACAACGATCTGGCGTTCAACAACAGCGACCTGATCGGCACGCCGGCACGGACCGCCTCGTCGGTGTCGCCCGACATCAACCTGCCCGGCGACCCGATCCTGATCGGCAACCGGCTGATCGCCAGCGGCACCTCGGGCAGCATGTCCAGCGTGTCGGTCCGCAACCCGGTGCGCTCGGGCCGCATCTCGTGGCGCGAGGCGGTCACCCGCTGAGCGCCCGGCACCTCGGCACCAGGACACACCATGCCCCGACCTGCCAGCGAACGGCCCGCCCGTGGCGTCACTCTGATGGAGCTGATGATCGCGGTGGTGATCATCGGCATCCTCGGCGCAGTGGCCTGGCCCCAGTACACCAGCTACTCCACGCGCGCCAACCGGTCCGCCGTGGCCGGTTGCCTGCTCGAGCAGGCGCAGTTCATGGAACGGGTGTACGCGAGCAACATGCGGTACGACCAGAACAACGGCGCCGCCACCGCGCTGCCCGCGACGGCCTGCCGCACCAACCTGGCCAGCGCCTACACCATCCAGTTCGCCACCGGCCAGCCCGGACAGCGCACCTACGTGATCCAGGCCGTGCCGCAGGGTCAGCAGTCCACCCGCGACACGGCCTGCGGAACGCTCGGCCTGAACCAGGCGGGCGACCGCACCAAGAGCGGCACGGCGCCGACCGTGGCCGAGTGCTGGCGCTGACGGGCTGCCTGGGCTGCTGAGCGGGCGCGCGCCGCCGGCGCGTGGCAGGCTCCGGGAAGGCGCCGCGGCGGGTGCGCCCAGCCGGACCGGGCCCGGCACGACCTACCACTGCGCTCCAGCGCCCTGCGTGCGACAATCTACCGGTTGATTGGGCGAGGCCGCGAGCCCTGCCCGCCAAACCATGACGCCCCGCAGCCGCGCCGGGGCCGCCGCCGCGTGAATCCCTCCGACGCCTTCATCGAGATCGACCACGTCACGTTCGGCTACGACAGCGCCCGGCCGATCCTGAGCGACATCTCGCTGTCCTTTCCGCGCGGCAAGGTCACGGCGATCCTGGGCAGCTCGGGCTGCGGCAAGACGACGCTGATGCGCCTGATCGCCGGCGTGCATTCCGCCGACGCCGGGCGCGTGGTGTTCGACGGCGAGGTGGTGGACATCCGCGACCGGGCGCGCCTGTTCCGGCTTCGGCGGCGGCTGGGCATGCTGTTCCAGTTCGGCGCCTTGTTCACCGACCTGACCGTGTTCGAGAACGTCGCCTTTCCGCTGCGCGAGCACACCGATCTGCCCGAGGCGCTGATCCGCGACATCGTGCTGATGAAGCTCAACGCGGTGGGTCTGCGCGGGGCGGCGCCGCTGCGCATCAGCGAGGTCTCGGGGGGCATGGCCCGCCGCATCGCGCTGGCCCGCGCGATCGCGCTCGACCCCGAGCTGATCATGTACGACGAACCCTTCGCCGGCCTCGACTTGATCAGCATGGGCGTGGCCGCCAAGCTGATCCGCACGCTGAACGACGTGACCGGCGCGACCTCGCTGGTGGTGAGCCACGACGTGCCCGAGTGCATGTCGATCAGCGACCATGTCGTGCTGATGGCCGCTGGCGGCCGCATCGTCGCGCAGGGCACGCCGGCCGAGCTGATGTCCAGCAGCGACCCGGAGACGCGCCAGTTCACGCGCGGCGAGCCGGACGGGCCGGTCAAGTTCCACTACCCTGCGCCGGATATCGGCGCCGACTTCGGGGTGGCGGCGCGATGAGCGCGGTGACCGACCGCCTCGCGCGCCTGGGCGCCTCGACGCTCGGCGAATTGCGCGGCTGGGGGCACGCCGCGTTCTTCTGCCTCGAGCTCCTGCGGGCATTGCCGGCGTCGCTGCGCCGGGTGCTGCTGATCGTCGAGCAGGTGCACGCGATCGGCAACCGCTCGCTGGTCATCATCCTGGCGTCGGGCCTGGCGGTCGGCTTCGTGCTCGCGCTGCAGATGTACTACGCGCTGGTGCGCTACGGGGCCGCCGAGAGCCTGGGGCTGGTCGTCAACCTGGCGCTGGTGCGCGAACTCGGCCCGGTGGTCACGGCGCTGCTGTTCGCCGGCCGCGCAGGCACCTCGCTGACTGCCGAGATCGGGCTGATGAAGGCCGGCGAGCAGCTGTCCGCCCTGGAGCTGATGGCCATCGACCCGCGGCAGCGCGTGCTGGCGCCGCGCCTGCTGGCCGGCGTGCTGTGCATGCCGATCCTGGCCGTGCTTTTCTCGGCCGTTGGGATCCTGGGCGCCTGGGTGGTCGCGGTGCTGCTGATCGGCGTGGATGGCGGCAACTTCTGGTCGATCATGCAGACCGGTGTCGACGTCTGGCGGGACGTCGGCAACGGCATCGTCAAGTCCCTCGTGTTCGGCGTCATCTGCACCGCGGTCGCGCTGTACCAGGGCCACGAGACCGAGGCCACGCCCGAGGGCGTGGCCCACGCGACGACCCGCACCGTGGTCATCTCCTCGCTGTGGATCCTCGGCATGGACTTCGTGCTGACCGCACTGATGTTCTCCACCCCCTGAGCGGCACACGCGGGCGTCAACCGGAAGGCAAGGAAATGGGCAGGAAGGGAATCGAGACGATGGTCGGGCTGTTCGTGCTGCTCGGCATGCTCGGCCTCGCGTTCCTCGCGCTGCAGGCGGCCAATCTCGGCAGCACCAGCGGCCGGGACACCTACACGCTGCAGGCGCGATTCGACAACGTCGGCGGTCTGAAGGTGCGCGCCCCGGTGCGGACGGCCGGCGTGACGGTCGGCCGCATCCGCAGCATCGCCCTCGACCCCAAGACCTACCAGGGTCTGGTGGTGATGGAGATCGAGCGCGACTACCGCTTCCCGAAGGACACCGCGGCCAAGATCCTGACGTCGGGCCTGCTCGGCGACCAGTACATCGGCCTGGAGCCGGGCGGCGACGAGACCGACCTGAAGCCCGGCGATCTGGTCGCGCAGACGCAGTCGGCCGTGGTGCTGGAGAACCTGATCGGCCAGTTCCTGACCGGCCGTGCGGCCGACGCGGGCGGCAGCGCGCCCGCTGACGGGGGCAAGCCGTGAGCCTCGGGCGCTGCGCCACCCTTCTGCTGGCGGTCGCCCTGCTCGCCGGCGGCTGCGCCTCGGCACCGCCTGCCGTCGGTGCGACGGACGCTTCGGGCGTGGCGACGGGCGCTGCAGCCCCCGCGCCCCGTAACCCGGTCGACCCGTGGGAGCCCTTCAATCGGCGGGTCAGCGCCTTCAACGACGCGGTCGACGACGCAGTCCTGCGTCCGCTGGCGACCGCCTACCGGGACTATGTGCCCAGCCCGGTGCGGCAAGGGATGGGCAACCTGTTCGGCAACCTCGGCGACGTCTGGTCGATGGCCAACCATCTGCTGCAGGGCAAGCTTCACTCCGGCCTGGACATGGGCATGCGGGTGCTGACGAACACGCTCTTCGGCCTGGGCGGCCTGCTCGACCCCGCCACCGAGGCGGGGCTGCAACGCCGCAGCGAGGACTTCGGCCAGACCCTCGGCCGCTGGGGCGTCGGCCCCGGTCCGTACGTGGTGCTGCCGCTGCTCGGGCCGCGCACGGTGCGAGACAGCTTCGGCTTCGTCGTCGACCGCCAGTTCGACGGCTCGCGGCTGTTCGACAGCGAGGCGACGAGCTACGCGTACACCGCGCTGGAACTGGTCTACACGCGATCGGAGCTGCTGGCGACGACCTCGCTGCTCGACCAGGCCGCGCTCGACCGCTACACCTTCGTGCGCGACGCCTACCTCGCGCGCCGGCTCGATCAGGTGTACGACGGCGCACCGCCGCTCGAGATCTTCGACGACACCGATGCGGCTCCTGCAGCGAATCCGCCGGCAACTCCGGGTGCCGGTCGTCCGCCGGCGCCGGTCGTGCGTTAGCGGGGAATCGACGGGTCCGGCGCCCTGGCCGGCGCCGTGCCGATGTCCACGAAAGGATAGACGTGCTTCACAGATGGTTCACCGCCGCCGCCGCGATCGCGATCTGCGTCCCGGCGTTCGCGCAGCAGGCCCCCGACGCGCTGGTCCGGCAGATCTCGGGCGAGGTCATCGAGGCAGCCAAGGCCGACAAGGCGATCCAGGCCGGCGACGTGGCGCGGATCAGCGCGCTGGTCGACACCAAGGTGATGCCGGCGGTCAACTTCGAGGTGATGACCCGCTCGGCCGTCGGGCCGCAGTGGCGCGGCGCCACGCCCGAGCAGCGTGCGAAGCTGCAGACCGAGTTCAAGGCGCTGCTGCTGCGCGTCTACTCCGGCGCCCTCACGCAGGTCAAGGACCAGACGGTCGAGGTGACGCGCACGCAGCCCGTGCAGGGCAGCACCCAGGTCGTCGTGCAGAGCGAGGTGCGCGGCAAGGGCGAGCCGATCAAGCTCGACTACCGGCTCGACCGCTTCGACGACGCCTGGAAGATCATCGACGTCAACGTCGGCGGCATCTGGCTGGTGCAGAGCTATCGCTCGCAGTTCGGCCAGGTGCTCTCCAGTGGCGGGATCGACGGGCTGATCACCCGCCTAGTCGAGCTGAACAAGGGCGGCAAGGGCTGAGCGCGATGCGGCTGCCCGGCACGCTGACGATGCAGCAGGCCGCCGCGGCCAGCCGCGAGCTCGACGCGGCCGCGGCCGGGGGCAGCGGCCCGTTCACGGTCGACGCCAGCCCGCTCGCGGCGATGGACACCGCCGCCATCGCAGTGCTGATGCAGGCGCGCCGCGCGTCCGAGGCGGCAGGCCGGCCCTTCTCGGTCAGCGGCGCACCGGCGAAGCTGGTGCAGCTGGCGCGACTCTACGGCGTGGCCGGCCTGCTCGGCCTGGACGGCTTTGGCAACAGCTCCCCGTCCCTGCCCTCGCCCGGCGTCGAGTCGGCACCGGCCGGCAGCGCATAGCGTCGCTGGCGCAGATTGCGCTTGATCTCGGCCAGAATCGGCCGCAGCCGCGCCGAGCCCAGCTTCAATGCCACCCCGGTGGTCAGGATGTCGACGATCATCAGGTGCAGCAGGCGGCTCACCATCGGGCTGTAGCGGTCGGCGTCCTCGGGGTGGTCGGCGGCCAGCAGCACCGCACCGGCGTGGCGCGCCAGCAGCGCCAGCGGCGAGCCGCTCGCCGTGACGGCGACCAGCGTCGCGCCCTTGCGCCGCGCGATGTCGGCCACGTCCAGCAGGTCGCGGCTGCGGCCGCTGTTGCTGATGACGACCGCCGCGTCGCCGGGCTGCAGCATCGTCGCGCTCATCACCTGCACGTGGCCGTCGCTGACGGCCTGCGCGTGCACCCCCAGGCGGAAGAACTTGTGCTGCGCGTCCTGCGCCACGATGCCGGAGTTGCCGACGCCGTAGAACTCGATGCGCCGCCCGGCACGGCCGGCCGCGACGAGCGCGTCGATCGCGCGCTCCATCGCCGGGGCGGCGGCCGCGTTGCGGTAGCGCAGCAGCGCGGCGACCGCGTTGTCGACCACCTTGACGACGATGTCCGCCGTCTTGTCGTCCTCGTCGACCGCGCGGTGCACGAACGGCACCCCCTCGTTGACGCTGCCGGCGAGCTTGAGCTTGAAGTCGGCCAGCCCGTCGTAGCCGACGCTGCGGCAGAAGCGCACCACGGTCGGCTTGCTGACCTGCGCGCGTCCGGCGAGCTCGGCCACCGGCTGCGTCGCGAAGCCGCGCGGGTCGGCGAGCAGCAGCCGGGCCACGCGCTGCTCGGCCGGCGGCAGCGCCGGGATCGACGCTCGGATGCGGTCGAGCATCACAGCTCCTCGGCCCAGGCGCAGCCGTCGCGCGCCACCAGCGCGCTGCTGGCCGCCGGGCCCCAGCTGCCGGCGACGTAGGGCCGCGGCGCCTGCGGGTCGGCGCGCCAGGCCTCGAGCACGGGCTCCACCCAGCGCCAGGCCTGCTCCTGCTCGTCGCTGCGCACGAACAGGTTCAGCCGGCCTGCGATCGCATCGAGCAGCAGCCGCTCGTAGCCGCCCACCCGCTCGGTCGCGAAGGCCCTGTCGAAGTCCAGGTCCAGCGACACCGGCGACAGCGTCTCGTTGCCGTCGCCGCCGCTGCGCGCCGCCAGCAGGTGCAGCTCGAGGCCGTCCTCGGGCTGCAGCTTGATGACGAGCTTGTTGGCCTGCCGCGTGCCGGGGAAGATCGGGTGCGGCACCGCGCGGAAGGCGACGACGATCTGCGCGTCACGCGCCGCCAGCCGCTTACCGGTGCGCAGGTAGAACGGGACGCCGGCCCAGCGCCAGTTGCGCACCTCGGTGCGCAGCGCCACGAAGGTCTCGGTGGCGCTGCCGGCAGGCACCTTGGCCTCCTCCAGGTAGCCCGGCACCTTCTGCCCGCCGACGACGCCGGCGCGGTACTGCCCGCGCACGACGTCGTGCGCGACGCTGTCGGCCGTGAAGGGCTTGAGCGACTTCAGCACCTTCAGCTTCTCGTCGCGGATCGCGTCGGCGTCGCTGGTGGAGGGAGGCTCCATGGCGATCATCGTCAGCAGCTGCAGTGCGTGGTTCTGCACCATGTCGCGCAGCGCACCGGTCTGGTCGTAGAAGTCGCCGCGGGTGCCCACGCCGATGCTCTCGGCGATCGTGATCTGGATGCTGGCGATGCTCTCGCGCCGCCACAGCGGCTCGAACAGGGCGTTGCCGAAGCGCAGCGCCATCAGGTTCTGCACCGCCGGCTTGCCGAGGTAGTGGTCGATGCGCAGGGCCTGCTCCTCGCGGAAGTGCGCCGCCACGGCCTCGTTGATGCGCCGGGCGCTGGCGAGGTCGTGGCCCAGCGGCTTCTCGAGCACGAGCCGCACGTGCGCGCCGTTGATGCCGGCCCTGCCGAGCTGCTCGCAGATCGGCACGAACAGGTGCGGGCTGGTGGCGAGGAACACCACGACCGTGTCGGCCGCGCGCGCGTCGAGCCACTGGCGCAGCCCGGCGTAATGCTCGGGCCGCGACAGGTCCATCCGGCGGTAGTGCAGCAGCTCGGCGAAGCGGGCGAACTCCTCGTCGCTCGGTTGCTTGGCCTCGTCGACGCCGCCGAAGCGCGCGCGAATGTGGCTGCGGTACTCGGCGTCGCTGCGCTCGTCGCGCGCCACGGCGAGGATCCGGCCATCGCCGGGCAGCTTGCCGTGGCGCCAGGCCTGGAACAGCGCCGGCATCAGCTTGCGCCAGGCGAGGTCGCCGGTGCCGCCGAACAGGACGAGGTCGAAAGACATGGGTGATGTAATCAGATTACATCGCTTATCATGCCAGGTTTCATCCACGGGTCAACCACACGGCGCCGACCGGCCCGCACGCCGGCAGCCGGCCGGCGCTACAGTCGCAGCCATGCCCTGCACTTGGCGAACCTGGATCGCGACCCTGCTGGTGGTGGCCCTGCCGCTGCAGGCCGTGGCCGCCGCGGGCGCGTGCTGCCTGTCCCACGCAGGCGGTGCCAGTCCGAGTCAGGGCCAGCCTGAAGGCCACGAAGCGGGCCAGGGGGGCATCGGCATCGGCGCCGACGGCATGGCGGCCTCCGCCCCGGCCGCAGGCGCGCCATGCCACACGGCGGGCAGCGAATACAGCGCCGGTGCCCCGGCGACCACGTCGGTCGCGCCGCACGACGAGGGCTGCGGCAGCGTCGGCGCGGACGCCTGCCACGGCTGCTCGGCCTGCGCGATGGGGCCTGCGCTGCCCGTCGCTGCGGGGCCGACGCCCGGAGCCGCGAGCGCCTCGGCGCCCGAGGCCCCGGCGCCCGCACCCGCCGCGGTGCGCGCGCCACCGCCGCCCGAGCCGCCGCCCCGGGCCTGACGCCGGCAGCGGTCGCGCGCAGGGTTCCTGCCCGCGCCCCGATCGCCCGACCGAGACGCCGCCGCGCTGGCGGCGGCGTCTCCCAGGCGGCGCCCGTCGCCGCTCTCACCGATCCGGGAGTGCCCATGAGTCCACGTCACCCTTGCCGCGTGGCCGTGCTGCGCCGGTTGGGCGCAATTGCCGCCAGCCTTGCCGCGACGCTCGGCGCCACGCCGGAGGTGCCGGCTGCCGACGCAGTGCCGGCGCGCGCCGACCCGCTCGATCCCCGGGCCCCGACGACGGCGCCCGCCCACCGCAGCCCGCTGCAGTCGTATCGCCGCCTGCCCGAGGTGCCGCCGCCGGAGGGCGCGCGCTGGCGGGAGGGCAACGAGACGGTCAACCGCGTCGGCGGCTGGCGCGCCTATGCACGCGAGGCGGCGGCTGCCGCCGCAGCCGCGTCCGCCCCCGCCGGAGATCGCCCATGAGGGCGACGCCACGAGCCGCGGCGGCCCCGGTCGGGCCTGCCGCCGCGAGGGCGGCCCGTGCCGCGATGCTCGTCGCGGCCGCGCTCGCCGCCGGCTGCTCCGCGCTGCCGCCCGACCGGGGCCTCGGCCCGGTGCGCGAGCTGGTGCAGCAGCGCCTGGGCCACACGCTGCACCCCGAGCGCGACGCCAACGACGCCGCCGTCATCGACGAACGCGTGCAGCGCCTGCTGGCCGCACCGCTCACCGCCGAGGGCGCGGTGCAGCTCGCGCTGCTCAACCACCGCGGGCTGCAGGCCACTCTGGCCGAGCTGGACATCCGTGCAGCCGATCTCGCTCAGGCCGGCCGCCTGCCCAACCCCGGCATCGGCTTCGCACGCAGCAGCAACGGCGCGGAGGTCGAGCACGAGATCGGCTTGCACTTCAGTCTGGCGCGCCTGCTGGCGCAGCCCCTGGTGCAGCGCATCGAGCAGCGGCGCTTCGCCGAGGCTCAGGCCGCCACCGCTGCGGCCGTGATCGCGCACGCGAGCCAGGTGCGGCGCGCCTGGATCGAGGCGGTGGCGGCCAACGAGTCTGCGCGCTATGCGCAGCAGGTGCTGGAGGCTGCCGAGGCGGGCGCCGAGCTCGCGCGGCGCATGGCCCGGGTCGGCAACTTCAACCGCCTGCAGCAGGCGCGCGAACAAGGCTTCTACGCCCAGGCCGCGCTGGACGCCACGCGCGCCGAGCAGCACCGCGCCGCGACGCGCGAGCGCCTCGCACGACTGCTCGGCCTGTGGGGCACGCAGCTCGGCGAAGGCGCCCTCCGCCTGCCCGAGCGCCTGCCCGACCTGCCCGCCGTCCCGCGCGACTGGGGCGACGTCGAGCGTCGCGCCGTGGCCGAACGGCTGGACCTGCAGGCTGCCCGTGCCGGCGTCGAGGGCAGCGGGCGCGTCCTCGGCCTGGTGCGCACCGAGCGCGTCCTCAACGCGGTGGAGCTGCACGTCGCGCGAGAGTCCTCGCGCACGCATCGCGACGAGCCGGCCACCCGCACCTGGGAGCTGACGTTCGAACTGCCGATCTTCGACTTCGGCGACCTGCGCAGCGCCCGCGCCGAGGCGCAGCACCGGCAGGCGCTGCACCGCGCAGCCGCCGCGGCCGTCGATGCGCGCAGCGAAGTGCGCGAGGCCTATGCCGCGCTGCGCCACGCGCACGACATCGCCCGCCATCACCGCGACGAGCTGGTGCCGATCGCGCGCCGCATCTCCGACGAGAACCTGCTGCGCTACAACGGCATGCTGATCGGCGTGTTCGAACTGCTCGCCGATGCCCGCGCGCAGACGCACGCCGTCAAGGCGTCGATCGACGCGCTCCGCGCGTACTGGCTGGCCGAGGCCGAGCTCGAGCTCGCGCTGATCGGCAAGCCGATGGCCGGCAGCCTGCCGGGCGTCACCCCCGCCGCCCCGGCCACCGCCGGCGGCGATCCGCACTGATCCCCACGGAGGACCCATGGTCTCCCGACGCAAGCTCCTCGCCGGTGGCACGACGATCGCCGCCGGCGCCGCAGCCGCGGCCGTCAGCCGCATGGCGATGGCCGCGCTGCCCGAGCCGGTGCTGCAGACGCGGCCCGACACGATGCCGCCGCTCGCGCCCGCCACGGGCCGGCCCTACCGCCCCGTCGTCACGCTCAACGGCTGGACGCTGCCCTGGCGGATGAACCAGGGCGTCAAGGAGTTCCACCTCGTCGCCGAGCCCGTGGTGCGCGAGATGGCCCCCGGCTTCAAGGCGCACCTGTGGGGCTACAACGGCCAGAGCCCGGGGCCGACGATCGAGGTCGTCGAGGGTGACCGCGTGCGGCTGTTCGTCACGAACCGGCTCGGCGAGCTGCACAGCATCCACTGGCACGGCCAGCGGCTGCCCAACGGGATGGACGGCGTGACCGGGCTCAACCAGCCGGGCATACCGCCGGGCAAGACCTTCGTCTACGAGTTCGTCGCGCGCCGGCCCGGCACCTTCATGTACCACCCGCACGCCGACGAGATGGTGCAGATGGCGATGGGGATGATGGGCTTCTGGGTCACCCATCCGAAGGGGCATCACCCGCTTATCGACGACGTCGACCGCGACTTCTGCTTCCTGCTCAACGCCTTCGACATCGAGCCCGGCAGCGCGACGCCGAAGATCATGACGATGCTGGAGTTCAACCTCTGGGCGTGGAACAGCCGCATCTTCCCCGGCATCGATCCCTTCGTCGTGCGCCACATGGACCGGGTGCGGATCCGGGTGGGCAACCTGACGATGACCAACCACCCGATCCACCTGCACGGGATGGAGTTCCAGGTCACCGGCACCGATGGCGGACCGACGCCCCGCAGCACGCGCCGCCACGAGATCACGGAGGACATCGCCGTGGGCCAGATGCGCCAGCTCGAGTTCGTGGCCGACGAGGAGGGCGACTGGGCCATCCACTGCCACAAGAGCCACCACACGATGAACGCGATGGGCCATGGCGTGCCGACGATGATCGGGGTCGACCACCGCGAGGTGGTCTCGAAGATCAACCGCCTGATCCCCGACTACATGGTGATGGGCGAGCGGGGCATGAAGGACATGACGGAGATGGAGATGGCCCTGCCCGACAACACCGCGCCGATGATGGCCGGCCAGGGCCCGTTCGGTGCGGTCGGCATGGGCGGCATGTTCTCGGTGCTGAAGGTGCGCAAGGACCAGAAGCCGGGCGACTACGGCGACCCGGGCTGGTACCGGCACCCTCCGGGCACCGTGGCCTACGAGTGGACGGGCTCGCTGCCCGACCCGGCGCGCTTCGCGGCCGAGGGCGGCGGCTCGATGCCGCCGGCCGCGCCAGTGCGCATGCCGGTGGAGGTGAAGGCGCGCAAGCCCGGAGGCGGGCATGGCGGGCATGACGGGCATGGTCGCCACTGAAGCGGCGGCGAGACGGGAGCATCGGATGCAACGCAGAACCGTGACACGGGCCGCCGCCGCGGCCGCGCTGACCCTGGCCGCCAGGCCGCTGCTCGCACACGGCAGCGCAGGGCAAGGCCGCCACCAGGATGCTGCGCCCGCGGCTCCGCCCGAGCAGACCGACTGGGGCATCGCCGGCGAGCGCAAGGCCATTCGCCGCACGATCGAGGTGAGGATGCTCGACTCGATGCGCTTCGTGCCCGACCGGGTCGAGGTGCGCCTGGACGAGACCGTGCGCTTCGTGGTGCGCAACGCGGGCCGGGTGCTCCACGAGATGGTGATCGGCACGCCGGCCGAGCTAGAGCGCCACAACCGGCTGATGGAGCAGCACCCGGGGATGGAGCACGACGAGCCCTACATGGCCCACGTCGGCGCAGGCCGGCGCGGCGAGATCGTCTGGCGCTTCAACCGGGCAGGCACCTTCGGGTTCGCCTGCCTGGTCCCGGGCCACTACCGCAGCGGCATGGCGGGCACGATCGTCGTCAGGCCCTGATCACTTGTAGACCAGGTCGCGCAGGGCCAGCGAGATCGGCGGCACGTAGGTGATCACCATCAGGCAGGTCAGCACCACGAGCACGAAGGGGACGAGCTGGCCGATGATGCGGTCGAGCGAGATCCGCGCCACGGTGCAGGCGGCGAACAGGTTGACGCCGAAGGGCGGCGTGATCATCCCCAGCGCCAGATTGACGACCATGATGATCCCGAAGTGCACCGGGTCGATGCCGAAGTGCATGGCCACGGGCACCAGGATCGGGGCCAGCACGATGATCGCCGCGCTGGTCTCGATGAACATGCCGATCACGAACAGCGCCGCGTTGACGCCGAGCAGGAACAGCAACGGGTTCTCCAGCACCACCTTCAGCCACTGGCCGATCGCGTCGGGCACGCCGGCGCGGGTGATCAGGTAGGCGAACAGGCCCGCGTTGGCGATGATGAACATGATCACCGCCGACGAGACCACGCTCTTCTTCAGGATCGGGTAGAGGTCCGAGATGCCGATCTCGCGGTAGATCACCATGCCCACGACCAGCGCGTAGGTCACCGCCACCGCGCTCGCCTCGGTGGGGGTGAAGATGCCGCCGTAGATGCCGCCGAGGATGATCACCGGCATCAGCAGCGCCCAGCCGGCCTGCAGCGTCGCGCGGCCGAACGACAGCCGGCCGTCGCCGTCGTCCTTGCCCCAGCCCTTCCAGCGGCACCACAGCCAGACGAAGAGCATCAACGCACCGCCGATCAGCAGGCCCGGGCCGACGCCGGCGATGAACAGCTCGCCGATCGAGACCTCGGCCGCCACCCCGAACAGGATCATCGGGATCGACGGCGGGATGATCACTCCGAGCTCGGCACTGGTGGCCTGCAGCGCCGCGGCGTAGGGCGTCGGGTAGCCGTGCCTGATCAGCGCCGGGATCAGGATGGCGCCGATCGCGAAGGTGGTGGCCACGCTCGACCCCGACACCGCGGCGAAGATCATGCAGGTCAGCACGCAGGTCATCGGCAGCCCGCCCTGCACGCCGCCGACGATGCTCTTGGCGAACTCGACCAGCCGCCGCGAGATGCCGCCGGTCTCCATCAGGTTGCCGGCCAGGATGAAGAACGGGATCGCGGCCAGCGGGAACTTGTTGATCGCGGAGAACATCTCCTTGACCGCGACCAGCATGTTGACGTTGCTGACCTGGATGCCCACCAGCGCCGCCAGGCCGATCGACACCGCCACCGAGACCGTCAGCGCGAAGCCGAGCAGCATCGTCACCAGCATGGCGGTGGTCATCGCGTCCTTCCCGTGACGGCCGGCGCTACTGCGCCGTCTCCAGCTCGAGCCGCTTCGGGTCGAGCCAGTTGCCGAAGACCGCGATCGCGGCGAACACGCCGCCCACCGGCAGCGCCAGGTAGGCCCAGAACATCGACACGTCCTCCAGGCCGATCACCGTCTGCACGCGGCCGCGCAGCGCGTACTGCCAGCCGACGGCGATGATGACGGCCAGCAGCACCAGCGCGGCCAGCGCGACGAAGGCGTCGAACACGCGCCGCATCCGCCGGCCCGCCAGCCGGTACAGCACGTCCACGCTCACCATCGCGCCGATCCGGAAGGCCTGGGCGATGCCCAGGAACACCATCCAGATCAGGCTGAAGCGGATCAGCACCTCGGTCCACTCGGCCGGCTGCTGGATCACGAAGCGCGTGACGATCTGCCACAGGCCCAGCGCCGCCGCCGTCGCCAGCATCGCGCAGGCGCCGGCGGTGGCGAGCGCGGTGCTGCCGCGCTCGAACTTCAGGAACAGCTCGCGCACGGCGCGTGCCCCGGCAGGCCCGGCGCGTCAGCGGAAGTTGCGGATGCGGTCGATGTTGGCCTTGCCGAACTGCTTCTCGAACTCGGCGTACACCGGCGACAACGCGGCCTGGAAGCGGGCGCGGTCGGGGTTCTCGATCACCTGCATGCCCTTGCTGCGCAACTCGGCCACGCCCTTGGCATCGTCCTCGTCCACGCGCGCGCGGTTGGCCTTCGTGCCCTCGGCCGCCGCGTCCAGGAAGATCTTCTGGTCGGCCGGCGACAGCTTGTCGAACGCGGCCTTGTTCATCAGCCAGATCGCCGGGCTGTAGACGTGGCCGGTCAGCGTCAGGTGCTTCTGCACCTGGTCGAACTTCGCCGCCATGATCACCGACAGCGGGTTTTCCTGGCCGTCGACCGTGCCCTGCTGCAGCGCGGTGAAGACCTCCGGGAAGGCCATCGGCGTGGTGATGATGCCGAAGCCCTTGTAGGCGGCCACGTGCACCGGGTTCTCCATCGTGCGCATCTTCAGGCCCTTCAGATCGTCGGGCGTGTTGACCGCGCGCTTGGAGTTGGTCATGTGGCGCACGCCGTTCTCGGCCCAGCCGAGCGCCTTGAAGCCCTTGCTCTCGAACTCCTTGAGCATCTCCTGGCCGATCGGGCCGTCGAGCACCGCGCGGGCGTGCGCCTTGTCGCGGAACAGGAACGGGATGTCGAGGATGCGCGCGGCGGGCACGAAGTTCGGCACCGGTCCGGTGGAGCTGAAGGTGAGCTCCTGCGTGCCGAGCTGCACCGCCTCGATGCTCTCGCGCTCGCCGCCGAGCGCGCCGCTGTAGAACGGCTGCACCTTGATGCGGCCGTTGGTGCGGCGCTCGACCTCGCGCGCGAAGGTGTCGATGGCGATGCCCTGGTGCGAGTTCTGACCGATGGAGATGCTGATCTTCATCGGCGTCTGCGCGTGGGCCGGGGCCAGCACCGCCGCGGCGGCCAGGGCCGCGGCGGCGAGCAGCGAGGTGGTGAGCTTCATGCGGTCGTCTCCGGTAGTGTTGGGCTGGGTTCGAGGGCCGGCGCGGGCCGGGTGCGTTTCTAGCGTATCTTCGCGTCCTGCGAACCCCGGAACGTCCCCATGGACAGCGTCCCCAAGCACATCCGCCTGACCTCGCACCCCGGCCAGGGCGCCGCCGGCGCGCCCGCGCTGCGCTGGGGCGCGGCCGACCCGCTGGAGCGCGGCCCGGTGGTCGGTACGACCACGGTGCGCGCCCAGCGCAACGTGATCGGCACCCACAGCGGCAGCTACGGCGTGTACCGCGCGCTGGCGGTGGCCGCCGGCAACCTGACCCGGGGGCACCGGGCCGACCTCACCGACACCGCGCCCACCGACGCTGTCGGACCCTACTCTCAGTGGGGCGATCCGCAGCGCATCGTGTCGATCGACCCCTGGGGGGCGAGCGTGCAGCAGGTCTACGCCGAGCACCTGGAGCGCGGCTACGACATCCGGCCCACCATCGCCATCACCAAGGCCCACATCCACCTGCCGGAGATCAAGCAGGCCATCGCCTTCCAGCGCCTGGCCATCGACGGCAAGGTCCTGCTCGACGACGCCAGCGCCGCGGTGACCAAGATCGCGGTCGAGCCGGTGTGGTGGCTGCCCGGTGTGGCCGAGCGCTTCCGGGTCACCGAGGCCGAGCTGCGCCGGGCCCTGTTCGAGGAGACGGGCGGGATGTACCCCGAGCTCGTCACGCGCAGCGACCTCGAGGTCTTCCTGCCGCCGATCGGCGGCCAGACGCTCTACGTCTTCGGCGACGTGCGCGCGCTGGCCGACCCGGCCGTCACGCTGACGGCCCGGGTGCACGACGAGTGCAACGGCTCCGACGTCTTCGGCAGCGACATCTGCACCTGCCGCCCCTACCTCACGCACGCCATCGAGGAGTGCATCCGCGGCGCGCAGCAGGGCGGCGTCGGGCTGATCGCCTACAGCCGCAAGGAAGGCCGCGCCCTTGGCGAGGTGACCAAGTTCCTCGTCTACAACGCGCGCAAGCGCCAGCAGGGCGGCGACTCGGCGGCCACCTACTTCCTGCGCACCGAGTGCGTGGCCGGCGTGCAGGACATGCGCTTCCAGGAGCTGATGCCCGACGTGCTGCACTGGCTTGGCATCCGCCGGATCCACCGCCTGGTCAGCATGAGCAACGACAAGTACGACGCGATCACCGCCAGCGGCATCGAGGTCGGCGAGCGCATCAAGATCCCGGACGACCTGGTGCCCGCCGACGCGAAGGTCGAGCTCGAGGCCAAGATCGCCGCCGGCTACTTCACGCCCGAGGGCCGCACCCCGAGCGCCGACGACCTGGCCCGCGTCAAGGGGCGCGGCCTGGAGTGACGACCCGAGCCACCTGCCCCGGCGACCCCGGCGCCCCACGATGAACGAAGATCCGACCTGGGCGCTGCTGCGCCACCCGGGCACCATCCGCGCGCGCTGCGCGGCGATCCTGGCGGCGGTGGCCGACGACCGGAGCGCCCACTTCCGCGTCGAGCGCGCGCGGCTGGACGAGGCCGCCGGGCGCGTCGCCGCTCTCACCCGGGAGCGCTTCCCCGACCTGCGGATCCCGGTGCACAGCCGCTGGCGCCACTTCGAGGCCGGCGGCGTCGACCGCAAGGCCGGGCTCGATGCGCAGCAGGCCGGCCGCAGCGTCGCCGACCAGGCGCGCGCGCGGATCGACCTGACGGTGCTCAGCGTGCTGCTGGACGCCGGCGCCGGCGCGAAGTGGCGCTACACCGAGGACGGCGCCACCTACGCCCGCAGCGAAGGCCTGGGCGTGGCCAGCCTGCGCGCGTTCGCGGCCGGCACCTTCTCCGGCCACCCCGGGGACCCGCTGCGCGTCGATGCGGCCGCGCTGGGCCGCGTCGACGTGGCGCTGCTGCGCGCGGTGTTCCAGGCCGGGCCGGAGAACCCGCTCGTCGGCCTCGAGGGCCGGGCCGCGCTGCTCGCGCGGCTCGGGCGCAGCCTGGCCGCCGGCGCCGACGCCGACGCCGACGCCGCGCGGCCCGGCGATCGGCTCTGGCAGGCGCTGACCGCCGGCGGAACCCGCAGCCACGTCAGCGCGGCCGAGGTGCTGGACGCCGTGCTCCGCCTCACCGGTCCGGCCTGGGCGAGCGGCAGCGTGGTGATGGGCCGGCCCGCTGGGGACATGTGGCTGCACCGCTTCGCCGGCGACGCGGTGGCGGGTGGCGGCCGCGACCCGCTGTCGGCGGGCGTCGTTCCCTTCCACAAGCTCAGCCAGTGGCTGAGCTACTCGCTGCTCGAGCCGCTGCAGTGGGCCGGCATCGCCGTCACCGGCATCGACGAGCTGACCGGGCTGCCCGAGTACCGCAACGGGGGCCTGCTGCTGGACACGGGCGTGATCGTGCCGCGCGCGCCGCGCGCGCTGGAGCGGACGTGGAAGCCGGGCGACGAGTTCGTCGTCGAGTGGCGGGCGCTGACGGTGGCGCTGCTCGACGAGCTGGCCGCCCGCGTGCGTACCCGCCTCGGGCCCGACGCGGCCGCCTTGCCGCTGGCCTGCATCCTAGAAGGCGGCACGTGGGCCGCCGGGCGCGCGATCGCCAGCGAGCGGCGCGCCGGGGCGCCGCCGCTCCTGGTCGACAGCGACGGCACGATCTTCTGAGGGGCCCGGTGGACCAGCCCGCGGGACGCGCCTCGTTCGGCACGCTGCTGCGGCAGTGGCGCCGGCTGCGCGGGCTGAGCCAGCTGGACCTGTCGCTGAAGGCGGGGGTCTCGACGCGGCACCTGAGCTGGCTGGAAGGCGACAGGGCCGCGCCGAGCCGGGCGATGGCGATCCGGCTGGCCACGCAGCTGGCACTGCCGATGCGCGACGGCAACGCGCTGCTGGCGGCCGCAGGCTACGCCCCGATGTGGGCCGAGCGGCCGCTGGGGCACCCGGCGCTGGCGCCGGCCCGCGCCGCGCTGCAGCGGCTGCTCGAGGCCCACGAGCCGGCACCCGCGCTGGCGGTGGACCGGCTCTGGAACCTGGTGGCCTACAACAGGATGGTCGCCTTGCTGCTGGCGCCGGTGGCGCAGGCGGAGCCCGCGCTGCTCCAGCCGCCGGCCAACATGCTGCGCCTGACGCTGCACCCGCGCGGCCTGGCCCCGATGATCGAGGACTTCCCGGCGTGGCGCGCCCAGGTGCTGCAGCGCCTGGCGCGCCAGGTCGGCGCCAGCGGCGACCCCGCGCTGCGCGCGCTGCACGCCGAACTGTCGGCGCTGCCGCTGCCCGAGGGCGTGACCGCCGCCGCGCCGCACGCCGACGACGCGGTGATCGTGCCGCTGGTCCTGGCCACGCCGCTCGGGCGCATGTCCTTCCTGACCACGGTCACGGTGTTCGGCGCACCGCACGACGTGACGCTGGCCGAGCTCGCGGTCGAGACGCTGCTGCCGGCCGACGAAGCCACCGCCCGGATGCTGCGAGAGGCACTGGCCGCGGCCGCCTGACGGCGCGGGATCCCGCGGGCGGTCAGTCCGCGCCCCGCTCCCCGCGCGCCAGCGCCAGCCCGAGGGCGAACAGGGCGCCGAAGACCGCGTTCAACGCCACGTTCGGCCACGCCCCGACCGCGGCCGAGAAGGCCGTGTCGACGACGAACCAGCTGCCGACGGACAGTGCCACGATGGCGCGCGCCCGCGCCGGCTCGACGCGCCAGCGCCCGCGCAGCAGCGCCAGCAGCGACAGCGCCCAGCCCAGCATCACCGCGCCCAGCACGCCGTGCACCAGCGTCGCATAGGCCACGACCTCGGGACCGAAGCGGTCGATCCGGCCGGCGTCGCCGTACATCAGCAGGCTGAAGCCCTGGCGGCTCCATGCGGGCAGCAGCACGAGGGCCGAGCCGAACAGCCCGGTGCCGACCACGGCGGCCAGCAGCAGCGTGTCGCGCTTCACCGCCTGCCCCTCAGCCGCGGAACGGGTTGGCGGTGGCGAACCACAGCCCGATGCCGGTGGCGATGATGAATGCCCCATCGAGCACGCCGACCAGCAGGAACACCTTCCCCTGCAACGGCTCCATCAGCTCGGGCTGGCGCGCGCTCGCGTCGAGGTAGCGGCTCGCCAGCAGGCCGACGCCGACGCAGGAGCCGACCGCACCCAGGCCGATCATGTGGCCGACGGCCAGCGGGACGAGGTCGATGCCGCTCATGGTGTGTCTCCCGGTGGTTGCACGATGGCTGCATCATCGCCCGGCCACAGGCCCGCTGCCATGACCTGGCAGGTCATGGGTGGCGCGCTGTGGCAGCATCGCACCGAGCAAGGAGCCGCCCGATGGAACCCGCACCCGTGCACCTGGTCTCGCACCCTCTCGTGCAGCACAAGCTGACGCTGATGCGCGAGAAGGACCGCAGCACCAACAGCTTCCGCCGCCTGCTGCACGAGATCAGCGTGCTGATGGCCTACGAGGTCACGCGCGAGATGCCGATGCGCATGGTCGAGATCGAGACGCCTCTCGAGAAGATGAGCTCGCCCGTGATCGACGGCCGCAAGACCGTGTTCGTCGTGATCATGCGCGCCGGCAGCGGCTTCCTCGACGGCATGCTGGAGGTGGTGCCGGGCGCGCGCGTCGGGCACATCGGGCTGTACCGCGACCCGAAGACGCTGGTGGCGGTGGAGTACTACTTCAAGATGCCGCACGGCATGCACGAGCGCGACGCGATCGTGCTCGACCCGATGCTGGCCACCGGGAACTCGGCGGTCGCCGCGGTCGAGCGGCTGAAGGAGACGCAGCCGAAGTCGATCCGCTTCGTCTGCCTGCTGGCGGCGCCTGAAGGCATCGCCAACATGCAGCGGCACCATCCGGACGTGCCGATCTACACGGCGGCGATCGATCGCCAGCTCGACAGCCACGGCTACATCGTGCCGGGCCTGGGCGACGCGGGCGACCGGATCTTCGGGACCAAGTAGCGCGGGGGCGGCGCCAGCGCGCCCGGGCCGGGCGCGCTGGCGCCGGCGCGGGTCAGGCCGGGCGCGCCTTCTCCAGCGCGCGTGCCAGATCCTCGATCAGGTCGTCGACGTGCTCGAGGCCCACCGACAGCCGCAACAGGTCGGGCGGCGCCGGCGTGCCGGGGCCCTCGACGCTGGCGCGGTGCTCGATGAGGCTCTCGGTGCCTCCGAGCGACGTGGCGCGCTTCCACAGCCCCACGTGGGCGGCGGTGGCGATGGCCGCTGCCTCGCCGCCGCGCACCCGCAGCGACAGCATGCCGCCGAAGCCGCCTTCCATCTGGCGCCGCGCCACGTCGTGGCCGGGAAAGCCCGGCAGCCCGGGGTAGAGCACCTCCAGCACGTGCGGGTGGTCGGCCGCGAAGTGCTCGGCGATGCGCTGCGCTGCCGCGCACGCCGCGCGCACGCGCAGCGGCAGCGTGCGCAGGCCGCGCAGCAGCAGCCAGGCCTCGAACGAGCCGAGCGTGCCGCCGACCTGCGCCCGCACCTTGCGCACGCGCTGCCAGTACTCCGAGTCGGCGCGCGTCACCAGCACGCCGGCGACCACGTCGCTGTGGCCATTGAGGTACTTCGTGGCCGCGTGCATCACGACGTCGGCGCCCAGTGCGAGCGGCCGCGTCAGCACCGGGGTGGCCACCGTGGAGTCCACCGCCAGCAACGCACCGGCGGCATGCGCGGCGGCCGCCGCGTCGGCGATGTCGGTGACCGACCACAGGGGGTTGGCCGGCGTCTCGATCCAGACCAGCTTCGTACGGCCGGGGCGCAACGCGGCGCGCAGCGCGGCCGGGTCGGTCATGTCGACCAGCTGCACGTCCAGGCCCCAGCCGGCGGCGAACCCGAGCAGCCAGTTGCGCAGGCTCCAGTACATGACGCGCGGCGCGATCACGTGGTCGCCCGGCGCCAGCGCCTGGAAGCAGGCCGTGGCCGCAGCCATGCCGCTGGCGAACAGCAGCGCCTGGTGCCCGCCCTCCAGCGCATTGATCACCGCCTCGGGCGCGTCGAAGGCGGGGTTGTCGGCGCGCGCGTACACGCGGCCCGAGCGGTACTGGTTGTCGGGGTCGCGCACGAAGGTCGTCGACGTGTGCAGCGGCGGGATGATCGCCCGCGTGGCCGCGTCGACCTGGCCGAGCGCCTGCGCGGCGATGCTGTCAGGGTGCAGGGAGCGGGGGTCGGGCATGGCTCAACGCTGGTAGGCGCCGGGCGTCCAGCGCGCCCAGTCGGTGGGGAGAGGCCGCGTGCCCACGGGCCACTCGAACTCCGCGCGCGGCGCAAGGTCGCGCCCCTGCACGTCGCGCGGGTCGATCGCGCGGCCGCGCAGCCACGAGTCGGGCGGCAGCTCGAAGGCCGCGGTCGTCACGTCGGCCAGCATGCCGAGCGTGGCCGGCCAGTTGCCGTCGAAGCTGCCGCCGGCACCGAGGCGGAACACGCCGGCGCCGACGACGAGGTTGTTGACCGCCAGCACGCCGTCGAAACCGGGCACCTTGTCGCTCCACGCGCGCACGAACCAGCCCGGAAGCCGTCCCTCGCTGATCAGCGTGTTGTGCGACATCACGAGTTCGTTGCGCGGGTGCACGCCGCCCTCGGCGCCGTAGGCGACCAGCACCGGGTTTTGCGTGTGCATGCCCTGCCCGATCACGTTGCCGAGCAGCAGCGCCTGGCCGCCGTTGGGCAGGTCGACCTCGTAGCTGGCGCCGCCGTCGTTGGAATCGCGGATCATGTTGTAGCGCAGCTCGGTCACACGCGCGCGCGACTTGATCAGGTGGCCCTCGAAACCGCGGTGGAAGCGGCTGCCGGTGACCGCCAGACGGGCGATGCGCCCGGCGTACAGCAGGTGCGGCAGCGAGCCCACACGCCGCGGCGCGCGACCGAACTCGCAGTCGACGACGTCGAGTTCGGCGTCGCCGAAGTTGGCGGTCAGCAGGCCGTTCTCGTTGTCGGTGAACACGCAGCGCTCCACCCGGAGACGACCCTTCTCGAACCGGATCCCGGCGCCGTTGCCGTCGGGCACGCGCGCGCCGCGGAACCCGAGGTTCTCGATGCGCACGTCGCCATTGCGCACGACGAGGATGGCCTTGCCCTCGGCGTGCCGGCCGTCGGCGACGAAGACGGGGCGCTGGCCCAGGCCGCGGATCGTCAGCCGGCGCTGCTCGATCACTCCCACGGTGCCGCGGTACTCGCCGGGGAGCAGGTCGATCGTGTCGCCGTCCCTGGCCTCCCGCAGGGCGGCGGTGAACGAAGCAGGCGAGCCCGTCGGTCCGACGACGAGGCTGCGCGCCCCCACCGCCTCGGCTGGGGACGCCGGCGCCTGACAAGGCACCGCCAGCCCGGCGAGTGCGACGATGCACCGGCGCCGCCCCGATGCATCTGCGCTGCGAAGCCGCGTACCGTGGACCGCCATGGACACCGAGTATGTCAGCGGCCGTGCGGCGCCGCGCGCCGGGGCGGCCGCCGCTGCAGGCGCTCCGTGCGGGTTTCCACGGGCTGCCTTGCACCGGCGCCATGCAGGCGCGAGGCTACGATTCCCGAGACTGTTCCGCGACCATCGCCCGACCGGGGCGTGCCCGTCGCGCGAACGCCGCGTCGTGCCGGGGCACGGCGTGCAACCCGAGACCCGAGGACATCCCATGCCGCGCATCGCCTCCCGCCTGCTGGCTGCCGCAAGCCTCGCCGTCGCCGCCGGTGCGGCCACGGCGCAGGACGCCCAGATCAACGTCATTTGCTCGGTTCAGGCCGAATGGTGCAACATGATCCAGACCGTCTACGCGCGCACGACGGGCGTCAAGGTCAACATGTCACTGAAGGGCTCGGGCGAGGCGCTGGCGCAGCTGATCGCCGAGCGCGCCAACCCCAAGACCGACGTCTGGTTCGGCGGCACCGGCGACCCGCACCTGCAGGCCGCCGAGCAGGGGCTGACCCTGGAGTACAAGAGCCCGAGCCTGCCGCAGCTGCACGCCTGGGCGCAGCAGCAGGCGCAGCAGTCGGGCTACAGGACGGTGGGCATCTACAGCGGCCCGCTCGGCTTCGGCTACAACCCCGAGCTGCTGGCAAAGAAGAAGCTCCCCGTGCCCAGGAGCTGGGCCGACCTGCTCAAGCCCGAGTACAAGAACGAGATCCAGGTCGCCAACCCGGCCTCGAGCGGCACCGCCTACACGATGGTGGCCACGCTGGTGCAGCTGATGGGCGAGGACAAGGCCTTCGAATACATGAAGGCGCTGCATCGCAACATCCAGACCTACACGCGCAGCGGCACCGGCCCGATCAAGGCGGTGGCCCGGGGCGAGGCGAGTGTCTCGATCAGCTTCGTGCACGACGGCCCGGGCGAGAAGTTGCAGGGCTTCCCGGTCGAGACGATCACGCCCGGAGAGGGCACGGGCGCCGAGATCGGCTCGATGTCGATCATCAAGGGCGCGCGCAACCTCGAGGCGGCCCGAAAGTTCTACGACTGGGCACTCACCGCGTCGGCCCAGGAGATGGGCGCCGCAGCCCGGCAGTTCCAGCTGCCGAGCAACAAGAGCGCCAAGGTCGACCCCAACGTGCCCGACTTCAAGAAGATCCGCTTCATCAACTACGACTACGCCAAGTACGGCGCCAGCGCCGAGCGCCGGCGGCTGATCGCCAAGTGGGAGAAGGAAGTCAACTCGCTGCCGAGATGACTCCCTCCCCGAAGCGCCTTCGGCGCCTCCCCCCTGGGGGGCGCCGCCAGCGGCCCGGCGAAGCCGGATCCGCGGCGGCCGGCTGGTGGTGAACTCGGCGTTGAACCGACAGCAGGCCCACGCCCAACGGGTGCTGCTGGCCTGGCTGGCGCTGGGCGCGGCGGCCTTCGTGCTGCTGCCCTGGTACTTCCCGCAGAACGTCTCGCTGCTGAAGGCGCTGCCGGGCATCTTCGGTGGCGGCGAAACCGCCAGCGGCCTCGTGCAGGCGCTGCGGCACGGTCGGCCCTGGTTGTGGAGCGGGCTGGCCGGGCTGGCGCTGTGCGCCGCAGCCTGGCGGCTCGCGCCCGGCCGCGGCCAGGGCTTCGCGCTGCTGGCCGGCAGCGGACTCGGGCTGGCAGGTCTGCTGGGCAGCGGCTTCACGATCGGCGCCACCGGCTGGACGTTCGACGCCCTGAACGCCGCCTTCGGCGAGCTGCCGGTCGGACAGTTCGGCATCGGCCTGGGCGGCGCGCTGGTGCTGCTGGCGCTGCTGATGCTGCTGGGCGCCGGCATCGCCCGTCTCGGCTTCTTCCGCGGCGACTTCTTCGTCGCCGGCGGCGTGGTCTTCTGCACGGCGCTGCTGTTGCTGTTCGTGGCGCTTCCGGTGGGCAAGAGCCTGGTGGGCGCCTTCCTCGCCGAGGACGGCGCGTTCTCGCCGGCGGCGCTCGGCGCGCGCCTGGGCAGCGAGCGCGTCTGGGGCCTGGGCTGCCTTTCCAGCCACGTCAGCTGCGGCGTGGCCTGGAACACGCTGTTCCTGGCCCTGCTCACGGCCACCGGCACCACCGTGATGGGCACGCTGATCGCGCTGTACGCCGAGCGCGGCAGCCGCCGGCTCGCGCGGCCGCTGAACGTGCTCGCGCTGCTGCCGATCATCACGCCGCCGTTCGTCGTCGGCCTCGGGCTGATCCTGCTGTTCGGCCGCGCCGGCCTCGTCAACCAGTTCCTCGAGTGGGCCTTCGGCATCCCGCCCACGCGCTGGTTCTACGGCCTGTTCGGCGTCTGGCTGGCGCAGATGTTCGCCTTCACGCCGATCGTCTTCATGATCATGCGCGGCGTCGTGCAGGGCATCTCGCCCAGCCTGGAGGAGGCGGCGCAGACCTTGCGCGCGAGCCGCCTGAAGACCTTCACGACGGTGACGCTGCCGCTGCTCAAGCCGGGCCTGGCCAACGCCTTCCTGGTCGGCTTCATCGAGAGCATCGCCGACTTCGGCAATCCGATCGTCGTGGGCGGCCAGTACTCGGTGCTGTCGACCGACATCTTCTTCGCCATCGTCGGCGCGCAGTACGACCAGGGCCGCGCGGCGAGCCTGGCGCTGATCCTCACCGGTTTCGCGCTCGCGGTGTTCTTCATCCAGCAGCGCGTGCTCGGGCGCGCGAGCTACACCACCGTGTCGGGCAAGGGGGACGCCGGCGTCGCGATGCCGCTGCCGGGTCGGGTGCGGCTGCTGTGCGTCGGCATCGCCGGGCCGTGGCTGGCGTTCACGGTCGTCGTCTACGTGTTCGCCTTCATCGGCGGCTTCGTGCAGACCTGGGGCCGCGACTACACGCCGACGCTCAGGCACTTCGTCACCGCGTTCGACCTGCAGTGGGGCGCCCACGGGCTGGTGTGGGCCGGCACGGCGTGGAACTCGCTGTTCACGACGATCAAGCTGGCGGCCATCGCGGCGCCGATCTGCGCCTCGATCGGGCTGTTGATCAGCTGGCTGCTCGCGCGCACCCAGTTCGCCGGGCAGCGTGCGTTCGAGTTCGCGGCCCTGCTGGCGTTCGCGATCCCGGGCACCGTGCTCGGGGTAAGCTACATCCTCGCCTTCAACGTGCCGCCCTTCGAGCTCACCGGCACCGGGCTCATCATCGTGCTGTGCTTCGTGTTCCGCAACCTGCCGGTGGGCGTGCGCGCCGGCACCGCGAGCTTCAAGCAGCTGGACCGGAGCCTCGACGAGGCGAGCACGATGCTGCGCGCGGGCACCGCGACGACGCTGCGCCGGGTCGTGCTGCCGCTGCTCAAGCCCGCGCTGGTGGCGGCGCTCGTCTACAGCTTCGTGCGCAGCATGACCACCGTGTCGGCCGTGATCTTCCTCGTGACGGCGGAGAACGAGCTGGCGACCACCTACATCATCGGCCGCGTCGGCAACGGCGACTACGGCGTCGCGCTCGCCTATTGCACGGTGCTGATCGTGCTGATGTCGCTGGCCACGGCGCTGATCCAGTTCCTCGTCGGCGAGCGGCAGCTCGGGCGGCGCAGGGCCCCCGCCGGCTGACGGAACGAAGCCATGAGCAAACCCGGTATCGAGTTCCGCAAGGTCACCAAGCGCTACGGCGGGCCGGCCAGCCCGCTGGTCGTCAAGGGCATCGACCTGATGGTGCCCAAGGGCACGCTGACGACGATCCTCGGCCCGAGCGGGTGCGGCAAGACGACGACGCTGCGGATGATCGCGGGCCTGGACGCGCCCACCGGCGGCCGCGTGCTGATCGACGGCCAGGACGTCACGACGCTCGGGCCTGCGGAGCGCAACGTCAGCATGGTGTTCCAGAGCTACGCCCTCTTCCCGCACATGAGCGTGCTCGACAACGTGAGCTACGGACTCGTCGTCGGCGGCGTCGGCCGGGACGAGGCGGCGCGCCGCGCCCGCGCCGCGATGGAGAGCGTGGGCCTCACCGGCTACGACGACCGCAGCCCGGGCGAGCTCTCCGGCGGCCAGCAGCAGCGCGTGGCGGTCGCGCGCAGCCTGGTGCTCGAGCCGAGCGTGCTGCTGTTCGACGAGCCGCTGTCCAACCTCGACGCCCGGCTGCGGCGCAGCATGCGCGAGGAGATCCGCGGGCTGCAGCAGCGCCTGGGGCTCACCGTGGCCTACGTGACCCACGACCAGAGCGAGGCGCTGGCCGTCAGCGACCAGATCGTCGTGATGGACGCCGGCCTCGTGGCCCAGGCCGGCACGCCGGCCGAGCTCTACGAGCACCCGGCCAGCGCGTTCGTGGCCGGCTTCATGGGCGAGGCGATGCTGTTCGCCGGCCAGGCCGGCGCCGACGGGCGGGTGCGCGTGGGCCCGCTGCAGGTGCAGGCGCGGCGGCCGGTGCCGGCCGGGCCGGTGCAGGTGGCGGTGCGGCCCGAGGCCTGGCAGATCGTCGCGCCCGGACCCGGCGCGCTGGACGCGCTGCTGCTCAAGCGCGCCTACCTGGGCGGCTTCGTCGAGCTGAACTTCGCCACCGAGCTCGGCGAGATCTTCGTCGTCTCCGGCGACGTCCAGCGCCGCTTCGAGGCTGGCGAGGCGCTGGCGCTGGCGCTGGCCGGAGATCGCGTGTCGGTGGTGGGCGTCTGAGGGGCGTCTGAGGGGCGTCTGAGGGGCGTCTGAGGGGCGGCCAGGGCACGGGGGCCGGCGGCCGCGGCCAGCCGGCGCCGCCGCGAGGCACACCGCCGCTACGGGCTTTCGCGCTGCCCACGGGGCGGCGCTGCTGGCATAGTCGGCGCCGATCCGCATCCGAACCTGGAGGTCCCGTCCATGCACACCGCCACGCGACTCGCCCTCGCCGCGGCCGCGCTCGCCACCGCCGGCGCCGCGTCCGCGCAAGCCAGCCCCGACCTGCGCGCAGCCGCCTATCTGGCGTCGAACTGCGCCAACTGCCACGGCACCAACGGCCGCTCGCTGGGCGCGATGCCCGGGCTGGCCGGCATCCCGCAGGAGCGCTTCGTCACGCTGATGCGCGACTTCCGCGACGGCAAGCGCCAGGCGACGATCATGCACCAGCTCGCCAAGGGCTACTCCGACGAACAGATCGCGCTGCTGGCCGAGTTCTTCGCCCGCCAGCCGGCCAAGTGAAGGGAGAGCGCATCATGCAGACCCAGGCCCGTTTCTCGCGCCGCGACCTGATCAAGCTGGCCGCCTCCGGCGCGGCCGTCACCTCGCTGGCCGGCTGCGCCTCGATGGCCGGCCCGCCGCTGGGCCGCGTCGTCGTCGTCGGCGGCGGCTACGGCGGCGCCACGGCCGCCAAGTACCTGCGCCTTTGGGGCGAGGGCCGCATCGACGTCACGCTGGTGGAGCCGAGCGAGAACTTCGTCTCCTGCCCGATGAGCAACCTCGTCATCGGCGGCAGCAAGACGATGAAGGACATCACGATCCCGTACGCCGGCCTGTCCAAGTACGGCGTCAAGGTGGTGCGCGACACCGCAGCGCGCATCGACACGGACAAGCGCCAGGTCGTGCTCGCCTCGGGCGGCACGCTCGGCTACGACCGGCTGGTGCTCGCCACCGGCATCGAGTTCATGTTCGAGCAGGTGCGCGGCATGAGCGCGGCGGCGACGCAGACGATCCCGCACGCCTGGCGCGCGGGCGCGCAGACGCAGCTGCTGCGCGACCAGCTGGTGGCCATGCGCGACGGCGGCACCGTGGTGATGAGCATCCCGCTGGCGCCCTACCGCTGCCCGCCGGGGCCCTACGAGCGCGCCTGCCAGATCGCGCACTACCTGAAGACGGCCAAGCCACGCAGCAAGCTGGTCGTCCTCGACGCGAACCCCGACCTCGTCAGCAAGAAGGGCCTGTTCCTGTCGGTGTGGAACAACGACTACAAGGGCCTGATCGACTACCGCGTCAACAGCCCGGTGAGCGAGGTCGACGTGGCCGGCCGCCAGTTCGTGCTCGAGCTCGGCGACAAGGTCGGCGGCGACGTGCTCAACCTGATCCCGCCGCAGCGTGCCGCCAACATCGCGCGCGACAGCGGCGTGATCACGGCCAACAACCGCTGGTGCGAGGTCGACTGGGTCTCGCTCGAGTCGGTGCGGGTGAAGAACGTGCACGTCGTCGGCGACGGCACGCTGTCGGCCCCGGCGATGCCCAAGTCGGGCCACATGGCCAATCAGCATGGCAAGGCCGTGGCCGCCGCCATCGTCGAGCTGATGAACGGCCGTGCGCCGATCCCGCCGATGATGGCCAACACCTGCTACAGCTACGTCGACGCCGTCAACGCCGTGCACGTGAGCAGCGTGCACCGCTGGGTGCCGGAGAAGAAGACGATGGAGACCGTGCCCGGCTCCGGCGGCCTGTCGCCGGTGGAGCGCACGCGCTGGGCGTTGGAAGGCGAGTACGCCTGGGGCTGGGCGCAGCAGATCTGGGCCGACATGCTGGCCTGAGCGCGGCCGCCGCGCCTCGCCCGCGGGCGGCGCGGCGGTTCCTCAGTACGGCACCTCGATGCGCAGGTCGCGCCAGCGCAGCACGGCCGAGCGCGGACCGATGCGCTCGAGCGTCACGCCCGGTGCCGCGCCCTCGCCTTCGCGCACCACCTGCCCGTTGATCAGCACGAAGCGGGCGGCCGCGCTGTCGGAGTAGATCGCTCCGCCGATGGCCATGGGCGGCATCTCGGCGCGCTGCTGCGCCGGGAGATCGGCCAGGCGCACGGGCGCCGCGGCGGCCGGTGGCGCCGGAACGACGGCGGTGGCCGGCGGCACACCCGGCGGCACACCCGGCAGCGACAGCGGCGGCGCAGACGCCCGCTCGGCCGAGCGTCCCTGATGCAACGGCACGGTCGCAGGCGCAGCCGCAGCGGGCTGGGTTCCCCTGGCCGACCCGTCGACCGGCGCGGCCGACGCACCGGCGCCCCGTTGATCCTGCCCGGCAGGGGGCCCGGCCGGTGCCGGTGGCGCAGCAATGGCCGCTGGCGGCAACACGGCGGCCACCGGCGGCGATGGCAGCGGCGCTGACGGCAGCCAGGGCGCCGGCGACGGCTGCAGCACGCCCGGGCCAGGGGGGACCGCAGCGGTGGGGGACGCCGCGTCCGACGGGGCCGCGCCGCGCCCGATCCACCACGCGAGCGCCGCCAGCCCCAGCATCGCCGCCGCCAGCGCCGCGGCGCGGCCGGCCGCCGGCATCCCGGTGGCGGCGCGCCGACGCCCAGCCGGCCCGCCCTCGCCCGCGAGCGGGATCGCCTGCGCGTCCAGCCCCGGCACCTGGCCACGCATGCGTTCGCTCTGGGCGCGGCGCAGCGCATCGAGGATGTAGGACATCAGCGGTCTCCGGCCGCCGCCCGCAGGCGGGGTTCGCGCTCGCCGCCGCCTTGGCGCGCAAGCAGCATCAACGTCAACGGGCCCGGGACGCCATCGGGCTCGAGCCCGGCCGCGACCTGGAACGCGCGCACCCGCTGGCGCAGCGGCACCGCATCGTCGGCCAGCCCGGACGCGGCAAGCCGCTCGCGCAGCCAGGCGCGCATCGGCTCGGCGGCCGGATCGGCGCCGCCGCGCCAGTCGGGCGGCGGCCGCCACAGCGTGGTGAACTCGCCGCGCCAGAGGCCGGCGAGTTCGGTCCGCGTCAGCCGATGCGTCTGGCTCCCGAGTTGCAGGGTGGCGAGGCGGTCGTCCAGCGCGGTCAGCAGGGCCGGCACAGCCGCGCCCTGCGCCGGCCGCAGCACGAGCAGAGCCGGGCGGTCGAGGGGCTGCAGCACGGCCAACCCGTCGGCGCCGCGGTGGCAGGCCAGGCCCGCCCGCGCAGCCGCTGCGCACGGCTCGCCGTCGGCGAGGGTCGCGCCCCACTGCGCGGCCAGGGCACGCAGCGCGTCGTCTTCGCGCCAGGGCGGCGCCGCCAGCAGCGCCGCGACCGCGGCGGCGCCCCCATCGCCCGCCGCGACCTCTGGGGCTTGGGGGGCGGCCACCTCCGCAGCGGGTGCCGAGGCGGCCGAGGCGGCCGAGGCGGCCGAGGCAGCGGCCGCCACCGACGCAGCCGACCCGTCCACCGCCGAACCCGCCGAGGCCGGGTCGCCACGGGGCGGGCCGAGCCAGGCCCAGGCCGCCACCGCGCCGGCCACGGCCAGCACGCCGATGCCGCCGGCAACCGCCCAGCCCAGGCCAGGGCTGGCCGCCAGCCGCGACCTCGCCGACGGCGGGCGGCCGAAGACCTCGACGGCGGCCCGCTCCAGCGTCGCACGATCGACCTGCTGACGCCCCTGCGCGTAGGTCCCCAGCAGCGCGCGGTCGGCCAGCAGGTTGATGCGTCGCGGCACGCCGCCGCTCAGCGCATGCATGCGGGCCATCGCGCCGGCGGTGAACGGCAGCGTCGCGCTGCCGGCCACGGCCAGCCGGTGCTCGACGTAGCGCGCGGTGTCGGCGGCGTCGAGCGCGCCCAGGTGGTAGCGCGCGATCACGCGCTGCGCCAGCTGCTCCAGGTCGCGCTCGCCGAGCATCGCGCGCAGCTCGGGCTGGCCGATCAGCACGATCTGCAGCAGCTTGCGCTCGGAGGTCTCGAGGTTGGTCAGCAGGCGCAGCTGTTCGAGCACCTCGGCGCTCAGGCTCTGCGCCTCGTCGATGATCAGCACCGCGTGCTCGCCGCGCGCGTGGGCGGCGAGCAGGAACTCGTTCAACGCATCGACCCGGGCCTTGACACCGGCATCGGCGGCGATCCCGGCCTCGATGCCGAACTCCTCGCAGACGGTCTGCAGCAGCTCGGGCACCGTCAGCCTGGGGTTGAAGATGTAGGCCACCCGGCAGTGCGCGGGGATCTGCTCCAGGAAGCAGCGGCAGACGGTGGTCTTGCCGGCCCCGATCTCCCCCGTCAGCAGCACGAAGCCCCCGCCGCCGCCGATGCCGTAAAGCAGGTGCGCCAGCGCCTCGCGGTGCTGGGCGCTCATGAACAGGTAGCGCGGGTCCGGCGCGATCGAGAACGGCTCGGCCCGCAGCCGGAAGTGCTCGGCGTACATGGCGCGAGGATACCGAGCGGCGACCAGGCCCGGCGACCGCGGCCGCCGCGTCGTGTCGGTGCTCCGCTCAGCGCCCGGAGGTCGGGGTCGTGCGCAGGTGGCGGTAGATCGTCGTGCGGGAGATGCCGAGCCGGCGCGCCGCCTCGCTGACGCTGCCTCCGCAGCGCTCGAGCTCGCGGCGGATCAGGCCGGTGGCCTGCTGCTGCAGCGCCGATGCCGCGACCGGGCCTGCCGCCGTGCCGGCCGCCGCCGGGAGCAGCGTCTCGACGTCGGCAACGCCGATGCCGAGGCCGTCGCCGGCCAGCAGCGCCCGCGTCAGCACCGCGCGCAGCTCGCGGAAGTTGCCCGGCCACCCGTGCCGGGCCAGCCGCTGCACGGCTTCGGGCTCGATGCGCGCCGCCGGGTCGATCTCCGCGAGGAGGAAGCGGACGGCGCTGGCGAAGTCGCAGCGCGCGCGCAGCGGCGGCAGTTCGACGCGCACGGTGTCCAGCCGGTACATCAGGTCGGCGCGCAGGCGCCGCTCGTCGACGTCGCGGGCCGGATCGACATTGGTCGCGGCGACGATCTGCACGTCGACGCGGCGCGGCTGCACGCCGCCCACCGGGCGCACGAGGCGGTCATCCAGGAACCGCAGCAAGGCCGCCTGCAGCGGAAGCGGCAGGTCGCGCACCTCGTCCAGCAGCAGCGTGCCGCCGTCGGCCGCTACCGCGAGGCCGGCGCTGCCCTCGCGCCGGGCGCCGGTGAACGCACCCCCGACGTAGCCGAACAGCTCGGCCTCGAACAGCTCGGCGGGAAGCGCGCCGCAGTTGACGGCGACGAAGGCGCCGCGGCGGCCGCTGGCTCGGTGCAGGTGACGCGCCAGCAGTTCCTTGCCGCTGCCGCTCTCGCCGACCAGCAGGATCGGCGCCGCCAGGCGCAGCGCGGCCTCGGCGCGCCGGCAGGCCTCGCGCACCTGCGGGTCTTCGGCCACGAAGCCGGGCGCCGGCGCCGGTGCAGCGGACGGGTTGCTGGCGGTCGCCGCAACGTCGATCCGGGCACTGCGGCGCACGGCCTCGGCCGCGATCGGCGCCGCACGGGGCGCGACTGCAGGCGCGAGAGGGACTTCGGGCGCGACCGCCGCTGGCGCGGGCGAGACCGCAGCCACGAGACCCGCCGGCCGCGCGACGCAGCGGCCGACGATGCTGCTGCCCAGCGCATCGCGCAGCGTCAGCTCGTCCTGCCGCGCCAGGCGCGCCTGCAAGATCGCAAAGCGCTCGCCGAACAGCGACTCGAAGCGCACGCCGGGCACCGCGTCGAGGCCCGCCAGCATGCCCCGGCCGCGCGAGTTCAGCGCCGCCAGCACGCCGGCGCCGTCGAAGGCCAGCAGGCCGACGCTCAGCGTGCCGAGGAACTCGGCACGCGGGTGGATCGCGAGCACCAGGTGATCGCGCATCTGGTGCAGCAGCAGCCGGTTCTCGATGTGCGAGGCGGCCATCTGCACCAGCGCGTGGGTGTGCCGCTGGCGCGACTCGAAGTACGAGGATGCGTCCAGCACGCCCACCAGTTCGCCGGCGGCGTCGAGGATCGGGGCCGCCGCGCAGGACACGTCGCCCAGCGACAGGTGGAAGTGCTCGAGGCCGGTGACCGCGACAGGCCGCCGCTCCATCAGCGCCGTGCCCAGGCCGTTGGTGCCGGCCCGGTCCTCGCTCCAGCAGCCGCCGACCGCGATGCCAGCGGCCGCGCCGCTCATGCGGAAGCGGTTGTCGGCGTAGAGGTCGAGGATCACGCCGTCGCGGTCGGCGAAGGCGAGCAGGTGGTTGGAGCCGGCGATCTGCTGCGCCAGCGTCTCGAGCTCGGCCTGCGCGAGCCGGCGCACGAAGTCGGCCCGCTCGCGTCGCCAGCCGACCTCGGCCGCGTCGACGACGTCGATGCGGGGGGCGCGCGCGAAGTCGAGCCCGCGGTCGAGGCAGCGCAGCCAGCTGTCCAGGATCTCGGGCGCCGGCCTGCCCTCGGGCGGCAGCGAGCCGCCGCGCGAGCCCAGCGCGCGGGCGTGGGCCAGCGCGCGCTCGCTGGCGGCGGGGTCGACGCCGCCGGCGCGGCGGGATGGGGCGCTGTGGTGCACGAGGGTCTCCTGCGGTCCGGTCTGCCGCCGGCTCCGCGCCTGGCCCGGAGCGCGGGCGTGTGCGCGAGGGGCGGAAGGTAGCAGCCCGGCGGAGGCACTTCAACTGACCCGAAATTGAACAGTCTGTCCACTCGGGGTTGCAGGCCGGTACAGCGGACGCCGAGAGGCAATCGGGCGCGCGCCAGGAAGGCCGGTACCGGCCTCGGTAGTTGTCCGGAGTGGAACACGGGTTGCGTATTCGACAGAAGTCGCGCACTCTGCGACGGGCGCCCGCGGCCGCTGCGGCTGGCGGGCGTCGAGCCGTTCACGCACAACCGAAGAGGAGAGCCCATGACCCGTTCCCGTTCGATGTCCGCCCCGCTCGCGCGCACTGCCGCGGCAGCGGCCGTGGCGGCACTCGCCTTCGCGCTCCCGGCGCAGGCGCAGCCCAGCCTCGAGAAGCTCAAGCAGTTCAAGGTCGCGACGACCGACCTCAACATCCCGGTGGTGCCGCAGACCGGCCGCAACGCCGACGCCATCCGCGCCAACCTGCGCAACGTCAAGATGCCGCCGGGCTTCAGCATCGACCTGTTCGCCGTCGTGCCCGACGCGCGGATGATGGCCATCGCGCCCAGCACGAACATGCTGTTCGTCAGCACGCGCAAGACCACCGTCTGGGCCGTGACCGACCGCAACAGCGACGGCCAGGCCGACGAGGTGAAGAGCTTCGCGCCGTCGCTGAAGTTCACCAACCCCAACGGCGTGTGCTGGACCAAGGACGGCTTCCTGATCGTGGTCGAGCACAACCGCGTGCTCAACTTCCCGGCCGCCGAGTTCTTCTACGAGGGCCCGGACGTCGCGGTGATCGAGGTCGTGCCCCAGGGCAAGCTGATCCCCGCCGAGCACGAGAGCTTCAACCACGGCGCGCGCGTCTGCGACGTCGGTCCCGACGGCCGGCTCTACATCTCGCTGGGCCAGCCCTACAACGTGCAGCCGCGCAATCTGGTGCAGACCTTCGACGAGATCGGCATCGGCGGCATCATCCGGATGAACGCCTTCGACGGCAGCGGCCGCGAGGTCTTCGCGCGCGGCATCCGCAACTCCGTCGGCCAGGACTTCAACCCGAAGGACGGCTCGCTGTGGTGGACCGACAACCAGGTCGACGGCCTGGGTGACGACATCCCGCCCGGCGAGCTGAACCGCTCGACGGCCCGCGGCCAGCACTTCGGCTTCCCCTGGACCAACGGCGGCGTGCGCATCGCCGGCGGCCCGGCCGCGGCCGACCTGAAGGACCTGCCGGCTCCGGCGGGCATGATCGAGCCGCAGGTGAACTTCCCGGCGCACCAGGCGCAGCTCGGCATGACCTTCTACACGGGCAACATGTTCCCCGAGAAGTACCGCGGCGGCATGTTCGTCGCCTCGCACGGCTCGTGGAACCGCACCAAGGCGAGCGGCGCGCTGATCAACTTCGTGCCCCTCAAGGCCGACGGCACGGCCGGCACGAGCGAGATCTTCGCCGAGGGCTGGCTCGATGCCAACGGCATCTACCGCGGCCGCCCGGTCGACGTGGCCGTGATGAAGGACGGCTCGCTGCTGATCAGCGACGACTTCGCCGGCGCGATCTACCGCGTGACCTACCGAGCCCCGTGACGGCTGCGGCGCGCACTGCCCGCGCGCTGCGCACCGCGCCCGCCCCGTCCCCGCGGCGGGTCGCGGCGCGCGGCGCCGTGCGGGCCTTGGTGGCTGCGGCCGCCTGCCTCGCGGCCTCCGTGGCCCTGGCGCAGTCGGCCCAGGAGGTGCAGGCCGGCCGCGCCAAGGCCGCCTCCTGCAACGTCTGCCACGGCCTGTCCGGCCTGTCGGTGACACCCGACGCGCCGCACCTGGCCGGCCAGCCGGCCATCTACCTGGCGGCGCAGCTGCGGGCCTACCGCAGCGGGGCCAGGCGGCACGAGGTGATGAACGTGATGGCGCGCGCGCTGAGCGACGAAGACATCGCCCAGCTCGCCGCCTGGTACGCGGCGATCCGCGTCGAGGCCCGGCCGCCGGACTGACCGCCGGCCCCCCGCCGCCGGCTTGCTGCGCCGGCGGCATAAGCACAGAACTTCTCTGTCGTTGCCGCGCGCCCGCGCGGCAACGACACTGTGCAGCTTGCCGCCTGCGCCGCGCGCCCGAGCCCGCCTTGAACTTCCAGCAGCTGCGCTCCATGCGCGAGACCGTCCGCCAGGGCTTCAACCTGACGCTGGTGGCCGAACGGCTGGCGACGTCCCAGCCCGGGGTCAGCCGCCAGCTCAAGGAGCTGGAGGACGAGCTCGGCGTCGAGCTCTTCGTGCGCGCCGGCCGCCGGCTGCTCGGCCTGACCGAGCCCGGCAAGACCGCGCTGCCGATCGTCGAGCGGCTGCTGCTCGAGCACGAGAACCTGCGCCGCGCCGGCGCCGACTTCGCGCGCGCCGACGAGGGCCTGCTGACGGTGGCCGCCACGCACACGCAGGCGCGCTATGCCCTGCCCGCGGCGGTGAAGGACTTCTGCGCCGCGCATCCGCGGGTGTCGCTGCACCTCCAGCAGGGCTCGCCGCGCCAGATCGGCCAGCAGGTGGCCAGCGGCGAGGTCGATCTCGGCGTGGCCACCGAGGCACTGGCCGACTTCCCGGACCTCGTCGCGCTGCCCTGCTACCGCTGGACGCACGTGCTGGTGGTGCCGCGCGGGCACCCGCTGGCCACCGAGGCCGCGGCCGGCCAGGCGCCTGCGCTGCAGCGGCTCGCGGCCTTCCCGCTGGTCACCTACGAGCCCGGCTACACGGGCCGCGGCCACATCGACGAGGCGTTCGCGCGCGCCGGCCTCGACGTGCACATCGTGCTGCAGGCGATGGACGCCGACGTCATCAAGACCTACGTCGAGCTGGGGCTGGGCGTCGGCGTGATCGCGTCGGTGGCCTTCGACGAGGCGCGCGACAGCGGGCTGGTCGCGCTCGACGCGCGCCACCTCTTCGCCACCAACACGACGCGCATCGCGCTGCGCCGCGGCACGCTGCTCAGGGGCTACGTCTACGACTTCATCGAGACCTTCGCGCCGACGCTGACGCGCGAGGTCGTGCGCCGCGCGCTTGCCTCCGAGCCCGGCGAACCGCTCGGGCTGTAGGCGCCGGAGCGCGGCCGCCGCTCAGCCCGCGGCGACCTCGAAGCGTGTCACGCGGCGCGGCTTGAGATAGACGCGGCTGCCGCGCTCGAGCCCGAGGCGATCGCGCAGCCGGCGGTACTCCTCGCGCGGCAGCTCGACGTCGAGATAGCCGGCCTCGCCGTCGCACCGGAACTCGATTCGCGTGTTGGCGCCCACGGTCAGCGTCTGGCTCAGCGTGGCGGACCACGCCCCGTCGGCAGGCTCGGCCACGATCTCGAGCTCGTGCGGGCGCACGTACACCGTGTCGCGCGGGCCGCCGCCGCCGCCCGGCGCGTGGTCGGCACGGCCGTGGAACAGGTTCACGTCGCCCAGGAACTGCAGCACGAAGGGCGTGGCCGGCCGGTCGTACACCTCGTCGGGCGTGCCCACCTGCTCGATGCGGCCCTCGTTCATCACGACCACGCGATCGGCGACCTCCATCGCCTCGTCCTGGTCGTGGGTGACGAACACGCTGGTCACGTGCACCTCGTCGTGCAGCCGCCGCAGCCAGCGACGCAGTTCCTTGCGGACCTTGGCGTCGAGCGCGCCGAACGGTTCGTCGAGCAGCAGCACCCGGGGCTCGACAGCCAGCGCGCGGGCGAGCGCGATGCGCTGGCGCTGCCCGCCCGAGAGCTGGTGCGGGTAACGGTCGGCCAGCCAGTCGAGCTGCACCAGCTCGAGCAGCTGCGTCACCTTGTCGCGGATCTGCGCCTCGGCCGGCCGCACCCGGACCTGGGAACACGGCTTCGCCGTGCGCGGCCGAACCCGCAGCCCGAAGGCCACGTTCTCGAAGATCGTCAGGTGGTTGAACAACGCGTAGTGCTGGAACACGAAGCCGACGCTGCGCTCGCGCACGTCGACGACGGTGGTGTCCTCGCCATGGAAGTGCACGCTGCCGGCGTCGGGCACCTCCAGCCCCGCGAGGATGCGCAGCAGCGTCGTCTTGCCCGAGCCCGAGGGCCCCAGCAGCGCCACCAGCTCGCCCGAGGGGATGGTGAGGTTCAGGTGGTCGCAGACGACGGTCTTGCCGAACGCCTTGTGCAGGTTGCGGACCTCGATGCTCATGGTCGGTGCTCCGGTGGGCGCCTACTCGGCCCGGTCGCCGGCCTCGCGCCGCTGGCCCCGGACCCGCTGCTCGACGAGGTACTTCAGCAGCAGGGTCACCAGCGCCAGCAGCGCCAGCAGGCTCGCCACGGCGAAGGCGGCCGCGAACTGGTACTCGTTGTAGACGATCTCGATGTGCAGCGGCATCGTGTTGGTCTGCCCGCGGATGTGACCGCTGACCACGCTGACCGCGCCGAACTCGCCCATCGCACGCGCGTTGCACAGGATCACGCCGTACAGCAGCGCCCACTTCACGTTGGGCAGCGTCACGCGCCAGAAGATCTGCCAGCCGCCGGCGCCCAGCACGCGCGCGGCCTCCTCCTGCTCGATGCCCTGGGCCTGCATCAGCGGGATCAGCTCGCGAGCCACGAACGGGAAGGTCACGAACACGGTCGCCAGCACGATGCCGGGCACCGCGAAGATCACCTTCATGTCGTGCGCCTGCAGCCAGGCGCCGAACCAGCCCTGAAGCCCGAACACCAGCACGTAGATCAGGCCGGCGATCACCGGGCTCACCGAGAACGGCAGGTCGATCAGCGTCAGCAGCACGTTCTTGCCGCGGAACTCGAACTTGGCGATGGCCCAGGCCGCCGCCAGTCCGAAGGCCAGGTTCAGCGGCACGCTGATGCCGGCGGCGACGAGCGTGAGCTTGATGGCCGACAGCGCGTCCGGCTCGGTGATGGCGGCGAGGTAGACGTCCCAGCCCTTCTTCAGCGCCTCGTGGAACACCGTCGCGAGCGGGACGAAGAGGAACAGCGTCATGAAGCCCAGGCCGAGGGCGATGACGAGCCGGCGCACCCAGGGCGCCTCGCCGGTGGCGCTGCGCAGCCGCGCGGCCGGCTGAACCTCGATGGCGGCGGACTGCAGCACGGCCGTGCTCACGCCACGCCCCCCTGGCGCCGCCGCGCCCACGCCTGCAGCAGGTTGATCACCAGCAGCAACGCGAAGCTCACCACCAGCATCACGACGGCGATGGCGGTGGCGCCGGCGTAGTCGTACTGCTCCAGCTTGGTGATGATGAGCAGCGGCGTGATCTCGCTGATCATCGGCATGTTGCCGGCGATGAAGATGACGCTGCCGTACTCGCCGAGCGCGCGCGCGAACGCGAGCGCGAAGCCCGTCAGCAGCGCCGGCATCACGATCGGGAAGACGACCTTGGAGAAGGTCTGCCAGCGCGTGGCGCCCAGGGTGGCGGCCACCTCCTCGAGCTCGCGGTTCACGTCCTCGAGCACCGGCTGGACCGTGCGCACGACGAAGGGCAGCCCGATGAAGACCAGCGCCACCCAGACGCCCACCGGCGTGAAGCTCACCTTGAACGGCAGCCACTGCCCGAGCGTGCCGTTCTCGGCCCAGATCGCGGTGAGCGCGATGCCGGCCACCGCCGTGGGCAGCGCGAAGGGAAGGTCGACCAGCGCGTCGACCACGCGCTTGCCCGGGAAGGTGTAGCGCACCAGCATCCAGGCCACCAGCAGCCCGAAGAAGGCGTTCAGCAGCGCGGCCAGGAAGCTGGCGCCGAAGGTGAGCCGGTAGCTCGCCAGCACGCGCGGCGTGGTCGTGGCGTCGAGGAACTGCTGCCAGCTCAGCGTGAAGGTCTTCAGGAACGCCGCCGACAGCGGGATCAGCACGATCAGGCTGATGTAGAGCAGCGCGAATCCGAGCGCCAGGTCGAAGCCCGGCAGCACGCTGTGGCGCTTGAGGAGGGCGCGCGAGAGGATCATCGATGCTCCCGGCCAAGCTTCCCCCTGCGGAACCGGCTTTGCCGGGCCGCTGGCGGACGGCCCCCACGGGGGTTCGCGAGCACCCGCGAGCGTGGGGGCTCCATGTCAGCGTCCCTTGGCGGCGAGGATCACCTGGTCGTACAGCCCGCCGTCGTTGAAGTGCTCCTGCTGCGCCCGGGTCCAGCCGCCGAACACCTCGTCGACCGTGAAGGTGGCCACCTTCGGGAACTGACGGGCGAACCGGGCGAGCACCTTCGGGTCGCGCGGGCGCAGGTTGTGGCGGGCTGCGATCTCCTGGCCCTCGGGCGAGTACAGGTGCTGCAGGTAGGCCTCCGCGAGCTTGCGCGTGCCCCGCCGGTCGACGACACGGTCGACCACGCTCACCGGGTTCTCGGCCAGGATCGTGCGCGCCGGGTACACGGGTTCGAAGCCGTCGCCGAACTCGCGCGTGATCAGCGGCGCCTCGCTCTCGAACGTGACGAGCGCGTCGCCGAGGTTGCGCTGCGCAAACGTGGTGGTGGCGCCGCGGCCGCCGCCGTCGAGCACCGGCACGTTGGCGAAGATGCGGGTGACCAGCGCCCGGGCCGCCTCGTGGCTGACGCCGGCCTTCACCCCGGCGCCCCAGGCCGCCAGGTAGGTGTAGCGGCCGTTGCCGCTGGTCTTGGGGTTGGGGATGATGACCGACAGCCCGGGGCGGCCCAGATCGGTCCAGTCGCGGATGTTCTTCGGGTTGCCCCTGCGCACCAGGATCACGCTGACACTGGTGGTGGGGCTCGCGTTGTGCGGCAGCCGCGTCGCCCAGTTCGCCGGCACCAGACCGCCACGCGCATGCAGCATGTCGATGTCGTTGTGCTGGTTCATCGTGATGACGTCGGCCTCCAGGCCGTCGGCCACGCTGCGCGCCTGACGGCTCGAGCCGCCGTGGCTCTGGTTCAGCGTCACGTCCTGCCCAGCGGTCTTCTTCCAGTGCGCGGCGAATGCGGCGTTGAAGCCCTTGTAGAACTCGCGGCTGACGTCGTAGCTGACGTTGAGCAGGGTCTGCGCAGGCTGGGCGCGCCCGGGCCAGGGCATGGCCAGCGCGGCGGCGGCCCCCAGCAGATGGCGGCGGGAAGGGAGGGCGGACATCGGGACTCTCTCGGGACAAGGGCAATCGGCGGGAACTGGAGAAGACTCTAGGCGCGGCCTCCATGCCGGCCAACGAAGCAATCCGCTTCTGCTGATGCGCAAAGCGAATGAGGCGCGGCGGCAACCTCGGTCGCGGCATGCCGGCGCAACGGCGTCGCGGCCCGTGCCGGCGAACCGGCCCCGCCGGCCGCACCGGCGCGTCTACTTCCGGGTGAAGATGCGGTCGAACACGCCGCCGTCGTTGAAGTGCTGCGGCTGGGCCTTGCTCCAGCCGCCGAACACCTCGTCGATCGTGAACAGGTTGACCTTGTTGGTGAAGGTGGAGGCGAACTTCGCGGCCACCTGCGGGTCGCGCGGTCGGTAGTAGTTGTCGGCGGCGATCGACTGGCCCTGCGGCGTGTACAGGAACTCGAGGTAGGCCTGCGCGACGGCACGCGTGCCCTTGCGGTCGACGTTGCGGTCGACCACCGTCACCGGCGGCTCGGCCAGGATGCTCAGGGACGGCACGACGATGTCGAAGCGTGTCGGGCCCAGTTCCTTCACCGCGAGGAAGGCCTCGTTCTCCCAGCTCAGGAACACGTCGCCGACGTTGCGCTCGGCAAACGTGGTCAGCGAGCCGCGGGCACCGCTGTCGAGCACCGGCACGTTCCTGTACAGGTCGGCCACGAAGCTCTCGGCCCGCGCCGCGTTGTTGCCGAACCGGCGCAGCGCGAAGCCCCACGCCGCCAGGTAGTTCCAGCGCGCGCCGCCGCTCGTCTTGGGGTTGGGCGTGATCACGCTGACCCCGGGCTTGACCAGGTCGTCCCAGTCCTTGATGCCCTTGGGGTTGCCCTTGCGGACCAGGAACACGATCGTGCTGGTGTAGGGGCTGGAGTTGTGGGGCAGGCGCTTCTGCCAGTCGGCCGGGATCAGCTGCGCCTTGGCGTGCAGTTCGTCGATGTCGTAGGCCAGCGCGAGCGTCACGACGTCGGCGTCGAGGCCGTCGATCACGCTGCGCGCCTGACGGCCGCTGCCGCCGTGGCTCTGGCGGACGGTGACGTTGTCGCCGCTGCGCCCCTTCCAGTGGGCCGCGAAGGCCTTGTTGAACTCGACGTACAGCTCGCGCGTGGGGTCGTAGCTGACGTTGAGCAACTGGATGTCGCGGCCCTGGCCACGGGCGGGCGACGCGAGCGGCAGCTGCGCCAGCAGCGCGAGGGCGCCCGCACCCGCGCCCAGAAGGCGACGACGCGACGTGGCGTGCGAATCGGTGTACGGATCGGTGAGCGATTCGGGGCGGAGATCGTTGTGCGACATCGAAGCGGACTCCATCGGGACAGGGCGACCCATTCTTCGAGGTCGCGCCGCGCCGCGCGACGAAGGCTTTCGCAATTGCAGATGCAGCCGGCGCAACTGCAGCCGGTGCAACTCGACCCGGCTGGCACGGCGGGACCTGCGCGCCCGTGCGCGGACGCACGAGGCGACGCCGCGCCCAGCCGCTTCAGCCCTCCGCGAGCGCCGCGCGCACGATCGCCGGCACCACGCCCGGCAGTTCGGACAGCACGGGCAGCGCGCGCAGCCTCAGGTGCGGGTGGCGCTGGCGCGCGGCCTCCAGCAACGGCGGCAGGTCGCGGGCCACGTGGCCGCCGGCGGCCCAGAACACGGGCAGCACGTCGATGCGGTCGTGCGTGGCCGCGAGTTCGTCGATCACGGTCGGCAGGTCGGGCTGCTGCAGTTCGAGGAAGGCGCTGCGCAGCGTGCGGTCGGGCACGGCCGCGGCGAACTCGCGCTCGAGCGCCTCGAGCGGCCGGCTCCAGGCGGCGCTGCGCGCGCCGTGGGCAAACAGAATCAGGCCGCGTCGCATGCAGCGATGATGCCCGCGGCCTCGAGCACACCGGGCGTCCCCGCCAGCGCAGCCAGCGCCCGCAGCACGTCGCCCACCAGCAGCACACCGGGCGCGCCGCGGGATCCGGCGCCCGTGTCCGCTTCGCCCTCCGACTCGGCCAGCGCTCCGAGCGTGGTGAGGCGGCGGCTGACCGCCGGCAGGCTCGCATGCAGCACGGCGGCCACGGGCGTGTCCTCTCGCGCGCCGCCGTCGCGCAGCGCGCGCGCGATCGCGCCGGCACGGCGCAGGCCCATGTAGACCACCAGCGTCAGTCCGCTGCGGGCCAGTGCCGCCCAGTCCGGCTGGCGGCCTCCGGTCTGCGTGTGGCCGGTGACGAAGGCCACGCCCTGCGCCGCCCGGCGGTCGGTGAGCGGCACGCCGAGATCGGCCGCCGCCGCGAGACCGGCGCTGACGCCCGGCACGACCTCGACCTCGATGCCTGCCGCGCGCAGCGCGTCGATCTCCTCGCCGGCGCGGCCGAAGACCATCGGATCGCCGCCCTTCAGACGCACCACGCGGCGGCCGGCGCGCGCCTCGTGCACCAGAAGCCGCTCGATGAAGGCCTGCGGCGTCGACGGGCAGCCGGCGCGCTTGCCGACCTCGACCACGCGCACGCCCTGCGGCGCGTGCTGCAGCACCGCGCGATCGACCAGGTCATCCACCAGCACCACCTCGGCCTGCGCCAGCACGCGCACGGCCTTCAGCGTCAGCAGCTCGGGGTCGCCTGGTCCGGCGCCGACCAGCCAGACCTTGCCCGGCCGCGTGGCGCTCACTCGACGAGCCCGGCGGCCACGGTGGCGCGCGTCGCCGGGTCCACCAGGATGAAGCTGCCCGCCGCGCGCGAGCGCGCATACGGCGCCGCGCACAGCGGCTCGCGCGTGCGCAGCCGTGCGCGGATCAGGTCGTTGAGGGACGGCGCCGACGGAGCGGGCGCCCAGGCCAGCTCGTCGACGTCGAGCCGTGCGTCGAACGCCTCGATCCGCGCCGCCGTCTCGCGCGTCAGGTGGCGCAGCACCCAGCTGCGCCCGGCCGCAGGCGGCTCCTGCGCGAGCCAGCACAGCGTGGCCATCAGCTCGCGCGTGCCGCCGCCCGGCGCCGCCGTGTCTTCGCTGGCATCGGCGGACGCCGCCGCGAGCACGACATCGCCGCGCGAGACGTCGCGCTCGTCGGCCAGCGTCAGCGTCACCGACTGCCCGGCCCGCGCCTGAGCGAGGGGCGTCGCTCCGATCGCGAGCGTGGCCACGTGCGAACGCTGGCCGCTCGGCCACAGCACCACCTCGTCGCCGACGGCCAGCCGGCCCGACTCGACGCGGCCCGCGTATGCGCGCGCGCCGGCACCGGCCGTGCCCGGCGCGGGCCGGCACACCCACTGCACCGGCAGGCGCAGCGGCTGCGCGAGCGCCTCGTCGTGCCCGGCCGGCGCGGCCTCGAGCACCTCGAGCAGCGTCGGCCCCTCGTACCACGGCAGCGCGTCACCGCGCACGGCCACCATGTCGCCGTGCAGCGCGCACAGCGGCACGGCGTGCACCGCGGGGGGCTGGCGCCCGGCAGCCTGCGCCGGATGCCGGGCCAGCCAGTCGCGGAACTCGGCCACGATGGCCTCGAAGACCTGCCGCGAGCCGCCGACGAGATCCATCTTGTTGACGGCGAGCACCAGCTCGCGCACGCCGAGCAGCGTGGCGATCGCCGCGTGGCGGCGCGTCTGCGGCTGCAGCCCGCGCCGCGCGTCCACCAGCAGCACCGCGACGTCGGCGGTCGACGCGGCGGTGACCATGTTGCGGGTGTACTGCTCGTGGCCCGGGCTGTCGGCGATGATGAACTTGCGCCGCGGCGTCGCGAAGTAGCGGTAGGCGACATCGATCGTGATGCCCTGCTCGCGCTCGGCGAGCAGGCCGTCGGTGAGCAGCGCGAGGTCGGGCGCGGCCAGCCCGCGCTGGCGCGACACGCGGGCCAGCGCGTCCAGCGTGTCGGCCAGCAGCGCCTGGCTGTCGTGCAGCAGGCGGCCGATCAGCGTGCTCTTGCCGTCGTCGACGCTGCCGCAGGTCATGAAGCGCAGCACGCCGAGGTCGTCGGCGGCGGAGCCGGGCAGAGGGTCGCGCCGCATCAGAAGTACCCCTCGCGCTTGCGCAGCTCCATCGACGCCTCCGAGGTCTGGTCGTCCATCCGCGTGGCGCCGCGCTCGCTCAGCGTGGCACGCGCGGTCTCGGCCAGGATCGCGTCGGTGCTGTCCGCGTCGGAGGCCACCGGGCAGGTGCAGGTCACGTCGCCGACGGTGCGGAAGCGAACCGACAGCCGCTGCACCTCCTCGCCGTCGCGCGGCGGGGTCAGCGGCGTCACCGGCACCAGCGCGCCGCCACGGATCACGACGTCGCGCCGGTGCGCGTAGTAGATCGACGGCAGCGCCAGGCGCTCGCGGGCGATGTACTGCCAGACGTCGAGTTCGGTCCAGTGGCTGATCGGGAACACGCGCAGGTGCTCGCCCGGCGCAACCGAGCCGTTGTAGAGGCTCCACAGCTCGGGGCGCTGGTTCTTCGGGTCCCACTGGCCCCAGGCGTCGCGCAGGCTGAAGATGCGCTCCTTGGCGCGCGCCTTCTCCTCGTCGCGGCGCGCGCCGCCGACCAGCGCGTCGAAGCCGAACTCGGCCACCGCGTCGAGCAACGTCACGCTCTGGTGGCGGTTGCGCGGCTCGCCGGGGTCGCGCAGCACGACGCGGCCGCGCGCGATCGAGTCGTCGAGCGTGCGCACCAGCAGCCGGGCGCCGGTCTCCGCGGCACGGGCGTCGCGGAACGCGATCACCTCGTCGAAGTTGTGCCCGGTGTCGATGTGCAGCAGCGGCAGCGGCAGCGGGCCCGGGGCGAAGGCCTTCAGCGCCAGGTGCAGCACGACGGCCGAGTCCTTGCCACCCGAGAACAGCAGCGCTGGGCGCGCGCACTGGCCGGCCACCTCGCGCAGGATATGGATCGCCTCGGCCTCGAGCCAGTCGAGGTGGGTGAACGGCGGCGCGGCGGCGATGCCGTCGGCCGGTGCGAGGGTAGGAGCGGCGTGGGTCATGGGGCTGGAGGGTGCGACTCGGCGCGCGTGTGCAGGCCGCACTCGCGCGCCGCCGGCTGCTCCCACCACCAGCGCCCGGCGCGGAGGTCCTCGCCGGGCGTGATGGCACGGGTGCACGGGGCGCAGCCGATGCTCGGGAAGAAGCGCTCGTGCAGCTCGTTGGTGGGCACCGCGTGCGCGCGCAGGTAGGCCCAGACCTCGGCCTCCGACCAGTCGTGCAGCGGGTTGAACTTCTCGAGACCATGCGCCGCGTCGTGCTCGCGCGGCGGCAGCGCGGTGCGGGTGACCGACTGCGCGGCGCGCTGGCCGGTCACCCAGGCCTGGGCGCCGGCCAGCGCGCGCGCCAGCGGCTCGACCTTGCGCGCGCGGCAGCAGGCCTGGCGCTGCGCCACCGAGTCGTAGAAGCCGTTGACGCCCTGCGCGGCCACCAGCCCCTGCAGCGCACCAGCGTCCGGGAACCAGCTGCGCACGACGCGGCCATAGCGCTCTTCGACGCGCGCCATCAGGCGGTAGGTCTCCTCGTGCAGCCGGCCCGTGTCGAGCGTGAACACCTCGATCGGCAGCCGCTCGCGCACGACCAGGTCGAGCAGCACCATGTCCTCGGCCCCGAAGCTGGTGGACAACCGCGCGCGCCCGCACGCCGCAGCGTCTCGCAGCAGCGTCAGGGCGCTGTCCACCCGGGGACCGGGCGATGCGGCCCCTGCCCCTACCCCTGCCCCGGCCCGCCCCTCGGCGCGCAGCGCCAAGGGGGGCACAGGGACAGGCACGACGGCAGTGCTCGTGGCGTTCATTGCCGACCGACTCTAGGCCGCGATGCGCGGCGGTCCAACGAAGCAAAGCGCGGCTGCTGATGCGAAAACCGCATTTGCGCCTGCCGCGGGCCGCCGCCTACAGTCGCCTGCCCCATGTACCGCCACACCGACCTCGACCGCCGGTTCGTGCACGCCCGCGCGGCCCAGTACCGCGACCAGCTCGACCGGCACCTGCGCGGCGAACTGAGCGCCGACGACTTCCGCCCGCTGCGGCTGCAGAACGGCTGGTACGTGCAGCGGCACGCGCCGATGCTGCGGGTGGCGATCCCGTACGGCGTGCTGTCGGCGCGGCAGCTGCGGCAGCTGGCACGGATCGCGCGCGAGTTCGACCTGCAGGACGCCGGGCGCCCGACCGAGCGCGGCGGCTTCGGCCACTTCACCACGCGGCAGAACCTTCAGTTCAACTGGATCCTGCTCGAGCGCAGCGCCGACGTGATGGACCTGCTGGCCGAGGTCGACATGCACGGCATCCAGACCAGCGGCAACTGCGTGCGCAACGTCACCACCGACGTGCTGGCGGGCGTGGCACCCGACGAGATCGCCGACCCGCGCCCCTGGTGCGAGATCCTGCGCCAGTGGAGCACGCTGCACCCGGAGTTCGCGTTCCTGCCTCGCAAGTTCAAGATCGCCGTCAGCGGCAGCCGCGAGGACCGCGCGGCCACCGGCTGGCACGACATCGGGCTCAAGCTGGTGCACGACGACGACGGCGCGCTGGGCTTCGCGGTCGACGTGGGCGGTGGCATGGGGCGCACGCCGGTGATCGCCACGCGCGTGGCCGAGTTCGTGCCGGCGGCCGACCTGCTGCTCTTCGTCGAGGCGATCCTGCGCGTCTACAACCGCTTCGGGCGCCGCGACAACCTCTACAAGGCGCGCATCAAGATCCTGGTGCGCGCCGAGGGCGAGCGCTTCGTGCAGGCGGTACGCGACGAGTACCGCGCCATCGTGGAGCAGGACGGCGGCTGGATCTCGCACCGGCTCGGGCCGCAGCAGATCGCCGGCATCGCGGCGCACTTCGCGCCCCCGGCGGGCGTGGCCCCGGGCGGGGACGACGCCGTGCCCGACGGGCCGCCGGCATACCGGCGCTGGCTCGAGCGCAACACCCACGGCCATCGCCTGCCCGGCTGGCGCGCGGTGACCCTGTCGCTGAAGCGTCCGGGCCTGCCGCCGGGCGACGCCACGGCCGACCAGATGGACGCCGCGGCCGCACTGGCCGAGCGCTTCGGGCACGGCGAGCTGCGCGTCAGCCACGAGCAGAACCTGCTGCTGCCCTGGGTGCGCGCGCGCGACCTGCCGGCACTCTGGCAGGCCGCGGTCGAGCTCGGCCTGGGACGCGCCCACACGGGCATGCTGACCGACCTGATCGCCTGCCCCGGCGGCGACCTGTGCGCGCTGGCCAATGCGCGCTCGATCCCGATCGCCGCTGCCATCGCCGAGCGCTGGAGCGACCTGGACGAGGTGCACGACATCGGCGACGTCGCGCTGCACATCAGCGGCTGCATCAACAGCTGCGGCCACCACCACAGCGGCCACATCGGCATCCTCGGCGTGGACAAGGACGGCAGCGAGTGGTACCAGGTGACGCTCGGCGGCAGCGACGGGCGGCTGCGCTCGGGGCCGGCGCAGGCCGGCAAGATGATCGGGCCGGCCTTCGCCGCCGACGAGGTGCCCGACGCGCTGGAAGCCATCGTCGAGACCTACCGCGGTGCACGCGAGCCGGGCGAGCTCTTCGTTCACTGCGTGCGCAGGCTCGGGCTGGCGCCGTTCCGGGCCGCGGCCGACGCGGTGCGGCGCACCACCGCACGTGCGGCGCTCGAGACGGAGCCGGTCGCGTGAGCGCGGCCGGCGACCGCGCCGTGGCGAGCGCATCGCAGCCCGCAGCGCCCGCGACGCTGGCCCGGCCGCTGCCGGGCCGGCTGACGCTGCGGCTGGTGGATCCGATGGCCGACCCCTGGCGCGCGGGGTCCGAGCTGCCGGCGGCGTCAGCGCCGCCGGCGCCGCTCGATCCGCGTGCGCCAGTGCGGCTCGGGTGGTCGCAGTGGCAGGCGCGCCGCGCCGGCTGGCCGGAGGGCATCCTGGTCGGCGTCCGGCTGCCCAACGACGTCGATCCGGCGTTGCTGGCGGAAGACCTCGACCGCCTCGCGCTCGTGGAGCTGGAGTTCCCGAAGTGGACCGACGGCCGCGCGTACAGCCAGGCCCACCTGCTGCGACGGCGCTGGGGCTATCGCGGCGAACTGCGGGCCGTGGGCGACGTGCTCGTCGACATGCTGCCGCTGCTGGCGCGCACCGGCTTCGATGCCGCGCTGCTGCGCGCCGGGCAGTCGCGCGCCGCGGCCGAACGCGCGCTGGGCTTCTTCGACCTCGGCTACCAGTGACCGGGCCGCGGCCCGGCCGCGGCACACCTGCAGACTGATTGCACGGGCCGCCTCACCGCGGGTCCGGGGCCTGCGCCGTCCGCACCGCAGCGGCGCCGGCGCGGTGGGTGGCCAGGTGCCGCGGCGTCCAGGCCTGCGGCTTGCGCGCGACGAAGTGGTGGCGTGCGACGTGATAGCTGGGGTCGAAGCCGTAGAAGTTGCGGTGCATGCGCGCCAGCTCGTCGGCCCGGTAGGCGGCGAGCGGCCGCACGGCCTCGTCCGCCGCACGGCGCGCCGCCTTGGCCGCGACGCGCGCCGCCCGGTCGGGCGAGGCGGCCTGCTCGAGCGCCGCCTGCAGCGCCGCCGGACCGAAGGCGGCGGCGTCGGCGGCCAGGCAGCGGTCGGCCAGCCCGAGCGCCAGCGCCTCGCGCGCCCCGACCGGCAGCCGTCCCTGCGTGATGCGGCGGCAGGCCGGGCCGTCGGCGCCGTCGGCGGCGGCGCTGCCCAGCCGCCGCGGGAGCAGGTAGGTCCAGTACTCGCTGCCGTACAGGTTGCCCATGTTCTTGTAGTGCGGGTTCTGCACGACGCCCTCGTGCAGCCAGACCTCGTCGGCCGCCAGCGCGAGGAAGCAGCCGCCGGCGCCGGCGTTGCCGCGCAGCGCCGAGACGACGAGCCGGTCGGTCAGCGTCAGGATCGCGAGCACCACGTCGTCGATCGCCTCGATGTTGCGCCACGAGGCGTCGGCCGCGCTGTCGCCGGCCCGATCGGCCGCGGCCTCGATGTCGTGCAGGTGGATGCCGTTGCAGAAGAAACCGTCGCCGCCGGCCAGCACCAGCAGCTGCGTCGGCTGCGCGCGCGCATGCGCGATCGCGGCGCGCAGGCGCTCGCACTGCCGCGTGCTGATCGCCCCGTTGTGGAAGTCGAACTCCAGCCAGCCGACGCGCGCCCCCGGCACTCCGTGCTCGCGGTAGCGCAGCTCGTCCCACTCGTCGTCGGCGCGCTGCAGCGGCACCGGCAGCTCGGGCAGCGGTGCCGCCAGCCCGGCGAAGGCGAGCGTGGCAGCGAGCTTCAGCGCCGGCCGGTCGGCCGCCGCCGGCTCGCGCCTCACGTGGCCGATCCACAGTGCCGCGTCGCGCGTGCGCACCAGCAGCGCCGGGCCGCGGCGCGCGACCGCAGTGCCCGGCGCACCGGCCGGCGCACGGGCCAGCGTCGCCGCGCTCGCCGGGTGGGCGTCGAACAGCCGGCACGGCGTGCCCGCCAGCAGAGCGCCCGCGCCGGGCGCGCCGTCGGCCGAGCGGATGAGGCGCAGCACGGTGGCGGTGTCGTCGCGCGTCCAGTCGATCGCCCGCTCGGCCGCGCGCACGAGCGGCTGCCAGCGACCGCGCGCGGCGGGCAGCGACGGCGGCGGCTCGGGCCCGCGGCCGCCGGGCCGCCAGCGCGCGAGCGCATCGAGCACCGCGTGCACCGCGGCATCGACGACCTCGCGGCGGTACAGGTCGCCCTTGGTCGCGTCGCGCATCGCGAACGGCGCCCAGGCCCAGACGGGCCCGGCATCGAACTCGCCGGTGGCCTGCAGCACGGTGACGCCCCACTCGCGCTCGCCCGCCAGGATGGCGTGATCCAGCGCCGACGGCCCGCCGTCTCCGGGCGGGCCAGGATGCACGACCAGGCACAGGCGCCGGCTCCACACCGACTCCGGGATCCGGCGCTTCAGGAACGGCGCCAGCACCAGATCGGGGTCGGCCAGTGCCACGGCCTCCTCGGTCACCGCGTCGGCGATGTCGAACTCCACGGCGATCTCGTGGCCACGCCCGCGCAGCTCGACGAACAGCCGCTGCGCGAGGCCGTTGAAGAGGTGGGTCAGCAGCAGGATCTTCACGGCCGCGGCCCGCTCCGGCGATGCCTCAGCAGATCCGCGGCAGCTGCTCGCCCGTCAGCCAGTCCACCACGCGCCGGCCGCCGAAGCGCGTGGCCATCTGCACGAAGCGGTGGTCGTCGGCGACGACGCTGCCGATGCGCGCGGCCTCGGCGCCCAGCGGATGCGCGCGCATCGCGGCCAGCACCGCATCGGCGTGGCCGGGAGCGACCACGGCCACCAGCTTGCCCTCGTTGGCCACGTACAGCGGGTCGAGGCCGAGCAGCTCGCAGGCCGCGTCGACCTGCGGCTTGACGGGGATGGCCGCCTCCTCGAGGTGCATGCCGATGCCGCTCTGGCGCGCGATCTCGTTGAGCGTGGTCGCCAGGCCGCCGCGCGTCGGGTCGCGCAGCACGTGCACGCTGCCCTCGGGTACGGCCGCCAGCATCGCCCCCACCAGGCCGTGCAAGGCCGCGCTGTCGCTCTGGATCGCGGTCTCGAACTCGAGCGACTCGCGCCGCGACAGCACCGCGACGCCGTGGTCGCCGATCGAGCCCGACACCAGCACCGCGTCGCCGGGCCGGGCCATCGCGCCGCCGATCACGCGGCCGCGCGGCACCACGCCGACGCCGGTGGTGGCGATGAACACGCCGTCGCCCTTGCCCTGCTCGACGACCTTGGTGTCGCCGGTGACCACCGGAACGCCGGCGGCCCGCGACGCTGCAGCCATCGAGTCGACGAGGCGCTTCAGGTCGGCCAGCGGGTAGCCCTCCTCGAGGATGAAGCTCGCCGACAGGTACAGCGGCCGCGCGCCGAGCATCGCGACGTCGTTGACGGTGCCGTGCACGGCCAGCGAGCCGAGGTCGCCGCCGGGGAAGAAGATCGGCGAGACGACGTGGCCGTCGCAGCTCATCACCAGGCGGCCGCCCTCGAGCAGCTCGGGCGGCGCGGGCAGCAGCGCGCCGTCGTTGCCCTGGCCGAGGAACTCGTTGTCGAAGGCGCGGCCGAACAGCTCGTCGACGAGCTGGCAGGCGGCGCGGCCGCCTGCGCCGTGGTTCAGGTCGATGCGCCCCGACCTGAGGTCGAGCGGCCGCTGGTAGTCCTTCTTCATGGCTGCACCGGCTCGGCGGCCGGCTCGACCCGCACCGGGATGTCGCGGAAGCGCCCGTAGCTGTAGTGCGCCGCGCACGCGCCCTCGCTCGACACCATGCACGACCCCATCGGGGTCTCGGGCGTGCAGACGGTGCCGAACAGCTTGCAGTCGGCCGGCCGCTTGACGCCGCGCAGGATCGCGCCGCACTCGCAGTTCTTGTGGTCGGGCACCGGCCGGTAGGCCAGGCCGAAGCGCTGCTCGGCGTCGAAGCGCGCGTAGGCGGGGCGGATCGCCAGCGCGCTGTACGGCACCTCGCCCAGGCCACGCCACTCGAAGCTCGAGCGCAGCCCGAACACCTGCGCCACCATCCGCTGTGCCGCGAGGTTGCCCTCGCGGGTGACGGCCCGGGTGAACTGGTTCTCCACCTCGGCACGGCCCTCGTTGACCTGGCGCACCAGCATCAGAACGGCCTGCATCACGTCCAGCGGCTCGAAGCCGGCGATCACCACCGGCTTGGCGTACTCATCGGCGAAGTGCTCGTAAGGCGCGCTGCCGATGACGATGCTCACGTGGGCCGGGCCGACGAAGCCGTCGATCGGCACGGTGCCGTACTCGCGCACCTCGGCCGACTCGAGGATGTGCGTGATCGCACTCGGCGTCAGCACGTGGCAGCACAGCACGCTGAAGTTGGCCAGGCCCTGCCGCTCGGCGGCCAGGATCGCCAGCGCGGTGGGGGGCGTGGTGGTCTCGAAGCCGATGGCGAGGAAGACGACCTCGCGGCCGGGGTGGGCGGCCGCGATCTTCAGCGCGTCGGCGGCGGAGTACACCATCCGGATGTCGCCGCCGCGCGCCTTGGCCTTCAGCAGCGAGAGGTTGCCCGAGGCCGGCACCCGCATCGTGTCGCCGTAGGTGCAGACGATCGCGCCGCGCTCGAGCGCGAGGCCGATCGCGAGGTCGATGCGCCCGATCGGCAGCACACACACCGGGCAGCCGGGCCCGTGGATCATCCGCACCTGCGGCGGCAGCAGCTCGGCGATGCCGTAGCGCGAGATCGCGTGCGTGTGGCCGCCGCAGAACTCCATGAACGCGTAGCGGCGCCCGGGCTGCACCTCGGCGGCGATGCGCGCGGCCAGGCCGCGCGCCAGCGCGCCGTCGCGGAACTCGTCGACGAACTTCATCGTGCCGCCGCCAAGGCTGCCTCGGCCGCCGCACCGGCGGCCGTGGCCTCCTCGGCGGCAAGTTCGGAGAACAGCGCCAGCGTGCGCTCGGCCTCCTCGGCGTCGAGGCGGCCGATCGCGTGCCCGACGTGGACGATCACGTAGTCGCCGACTTCGGCATCGGGCACCAGCTCCACCGAGATGGTCTTGCGCACGCCGGCCAGGTCGACGACGGCCTGGTGCTCGGCGAGTCGCTCGACGATGCGGGCGGGAATGGCTAGGCACATGGACGAAGCTCCGGTTCGGGATTCGTGGTGGGGCTGGGCAGCCCCGATGAAGCGGTCGGTGGCGCGGTGACGGCTGCGGCAACGGGTGCGGCGGCAGCCACCTGCCGGGGCTTCGGCTGCAACGTCGCGCCCGCGGCCTGCGGCGTGCGCCGCGCCAGCAGCATCGCGGCCACCCAGGCCTGCCCGAGCGCGAGGCCGGCGTCGCCGCAGCCCACGGTCTGCGGCAGCAGGGTCTGGAGGCCGAAGTCGTGCAGCCGTGCCCGCAGCCGTGCGGTCAGCAGGCGGTTCAGGAAGCAGCCCCCGCCCAGCGCGACCGTGCCCGCCCCGGCGCGCACAGCCGCGCCGCGGGCTGCCTGCGCCAGCGACTCGGCCAGCACGGCGTGGAACAGCGCCGCGCCCTGCGCCGTCCCGCCGTGGTCGCCGAGCTCGAACAGGCGTGCGAGCAGCGGCTCCATGCGGATCACGCCGGACTCCAGCGCGACCAGGTCGGCGAGGACGGCCGGGTCGGGCATCGGGTGCAGCGCGAGCCAGACGCCGGCCTGGGCTTCGAGGGCCATCGCGGCCTCGGCCTCGTGCGACTGCCGCACCGACAGGCCGAGTGCGGCGGCGGCGGCGTCGAACCAGCGGCCGGCGCTGCTCGTGACGGGGCAGTTCAGGTCGCGCGCCAGCAACCGGGCCACGCCACGCGCGCGCTCGGTGCCGACCCGAGCGGCGAAGCGGGCTTCCACCTCCTCGCCTCGACCCATGCCGTGCAGCCCCGCGGCGGCCACCCGCCAGGGCTCGCGTGCCGCGACGTCGCCGCCCGGCAGGCGCAGCGGCTGCAGGTGGCCGACGCGCTCGAAGCCCGCAGCGTCGACCCGCAGCACCTCGCCGCCCCAGGCCGTGCCGTCGCTGCCGAGCCCCACGCCGTCCAGCGCCAGGCCGATCACGGGCTCGTCGATCTCCTGCTCGGCCATCAACACGCCGATGTGGGCGTGGTGATGCTGGACGCCGATCGCCGGCACCTGCAGCCGCTCGGCCAGCGCCCAGGCGAGTCGCGTGGAGTGGAAGTCGGGGTGCAGGTCGTGGGCCAGCGCATCGACGCGGCCACCGGCCAGGGCCAGCAGCTCGTCGGCCGAGCGTTCGAGCGCGGCGCAGGCCTCGGGGGTGCCGAGGTCGCCGTGCAGCGGCGACCAGTGGACCCGGCCACTGGCGCGCCGCAGGCACGCGGCGTTCTTCAGGTACGCACCCAGCGCCAGCACCGAGCCCATGCTCAGCCCTCCAGCGCGGCGGCCGACGGCGCCGCGGCCGGCTCGCTGCGCTCGTGCCCGTACGGAGCTCCGCCGTGCCCTGCCCGCGCCGGCTGCGCGGCCTCCAGGATCCAGTCGATCCAGGCCTCCATGCCCTGCCCGCTGCGCGCCGACACCAGCAGCACCTCGATGGCCGGGTTCACCCGCCGCGCGTACTCGATGCAGCGCGGCACGTCGAAGTCCAGGTAGGGCAGCAGGTCGATCTTGTTGAGGACCATCAGCCGCGCGGCGGCGAACATGTCGGGGTACTTGAGCGGCTTGTCCTCGCCCTCGGTGACCGACAGGATCGCCACCTTGGCGGCCTCGCCCAGGTCCCACATCGCCGGGCAGACGAGGTTGCCGACGTTCTCGATGAACAGCAGCGCCGGCTCGTGGTCGTGGTCGTGGTCGTGGTCGTGGTCGTGGTCGTGGTCGTGGTCGTGGTCGTGGTCGTGACCGTGGTGGTGATCGTGCCCGTGATCGTGTTGGTGCCCGTGGCCGTGCAGCGGCAGCCGCGCGAACGCCTCGGCGACCATCGGCGCGTCGAGGTGGCAGCCCTTGCCGGTGTTGACCTGGATCGCAGGCGCGCCGGTGGCGCGGATGCGGTCGGCATCGTTGGAGGTCTGCTGGTCGCCCTCGATCACGGCCAGCCGCACCGGCGGCTGGCGCGCGCCGAGGGCGCGGATCGTCGCGCACAGCAGCGTGGTCTTGCCGGAGCCCGGGCTGGACACCAGGTTCAGCGCGGTCACGCCGTGGGCACGGAAGTGCTCGCGGTTGTTGCGGGCGACGCGATCGTTCGCGCCGAGCACGTCTTCCTCGAGCCTGATCGCCCGCGCCGCGCTCATCCCCGGCACCGAGACGCGGGCAGCGCCGGCGCCGAAGTGCAGGTCGCCCGTGGCCGGATCGACCGCGGGGCCCGCGCGCCCGCCCCGGGCGTCCGGCGGGGCCCCGGTCTGGCTGCAGCCGCATACCACGCACATGTCTGGGTACTCCTTCCAGCGGTTCAGTCGTCGTGGACGATCAGGTCGACCACCTTCAGCTCGGTTCCGCCCACCGGCTGCAGCTGCGCACTGCCGCAGCGCGGGCAGTCGTCGAGGCGGCTGGCGATCTCCACCGTCTGCCCGCACTGCAGGCAGTGCGCGCGGCCCGGCGTCTCGTCGATCTCGATGCGCGCACCCTCCAGCAGCGACCCCGGCTGGATGGCCTCGAGCGCGAAGCGCAGCGCGCGCGTCTCGACGCCGGCCAGCGCACCCGCCGACAGCCGCAGCAGCGACACGCGCGCAAACCGCTCGCGGGCCTGCGCGTCCTCGACGACGCGCAGCACGCCACCGGCCAGGCTGGCCTCATGCATGGCCGTCCTCCCGCACGCGGAACTCGATGCAGGGGTCCAGCGCCAGCGCCGCCAGCCGCGCCTGCGCGGCGTCGAGGCGTCCGCCGGCCAGCGCGCGCGCGAGCGTGCCGTGCGGATGGAAGTTCCACTCGGTGGGCGCCAGCACGCGGAACTGCGCGACGCGCGCGGTGTCGGCGCTGCGCGCGCCGGGCTCCAGCCGCACCCAGTGCACCAGCAGCCCGCGCGACATCTCGGTGGCGGCGATGCCTTCGCCCGGGCCGAGTGCGAGCGATTCGCACGCCAGCGGCGTGCCGACGGCGATGGCCGCCAGGTCCGCCAGCCGCGCGCCCAGCCGCAGCCATGCGGTGCCGGCCGGCGCGCCCTCGGGCCCGAGGACTCGTCGCGTCCACGGCCCGGTCTCGGCCGGTGCGCCGCGCCAGGTCGGGCGCTCGGCGAACTGCGGGTCGGCGGCCACCGCCGCCGCCAGTCGGCGCAGGCCTTCGTCGCCGTCGTGCAGAACGCCCAGCGGGCGACACGGCAGCGCGATCGACTGCGCGGCCGGTTGCACCGCGGCCAGCCAGCGCGCGAGCGGCCGGCGGGCTCCGGCGCCGCTCCCGGCACCCCACCCTTCGCTCCACTCGGCGAGCCACTGCGCCGGCGCGGCGCGCCAGCGCTCGAGCCACTGCGCCGCCGGCAGGCCAAGCAGCCGGCGCTCGAGCCACCCGTCCAGCGCCCGGGCCACGGCCTGCTGCGCGGCGGGGTCGGGCACTGCGGACGGCAGGGCATGCACCGGCGCATCGCGCAGCCAGGAGGCGTCGACCTCGACACCCTCGCACGGCAGCAGGCGCGGCAGGTCGAGCGCGAAGCGCTGCAGGTGCTCGCGCGCGGTGGCCAGCGCCACCAGCTGCATCTCGGCGTCCAGGCGCCGGGGCTCGTCGTGCAGCCCGAGCGCGGCGGCGACGGCACGGCGCGCCGTGCTGCGCTGCGCGCTCGCGCACAGCGTGAAGACGGAGCCGACCAGCTCGGGCAGCAGCGCGGCGCGCCGGCCTTCGGTGAGCCGACGCAGCAGCGCGGCGCCGACCATCGGTCGCTCGCAGGCGATCGGCTCCGCGGCGCCCGGCGCGAGCGTCAGGCGCCCGGCCAGCAGGTCGACATCGGTCGTCATCGGCCCGTCTCCGCGCCGCGGCGCCCGAACAGCAGGGCGCGGCGCGACGTCGTGGGCGGAATCGGCGAGGCGGGCACATCCGCGGCTGCCGCGGCATCGGAGCTGCCCGCCTCGGCACCGGCGGTCGCCGCAGAAGGCGCCGGAGGCGGCGCGCGCAGGATGGCCAGCACCTGGGCCGCGGTGGCCAGCGCGGTGGCCTCGTCGGCGAAGTCGAGCATCGGCGAGAACAGCGAGCAGGCCTCGTAGGAACCGAAGCCGGGCTCGCGCGCGCCGATGAAGTCGAAGCGCTCGTTGCCGACGGCCCGCATCCGGGTCGCGCCGACCGCCAGCGCGGGCAGCGGCCGGTCCTGGGCGTCGCGCTCGACCAGCGGCAGCCACACCAGGTTCATGAACCAGGGCGTGACCAGCACGCCGACCGCGCCGAGCCCGTCGGCGCCGGGCTCGAAGCCGACCGCGGCGACGCCGATCCCGGGATGCAGGATCGGAACGCCTTGCATCCGCGTGGCCGCGATGCGGGCAAAAAGCGACTGCAGCGCAGCCACGCGCGTGGCCATCCGTGCCTCCATCGGGCCGGCCGTGGCCGCGGCTGCGGCCGGCGGCGCGGCCGTCAGCGCCGACGTCGGAGCGGTCGGCCCGACCGCTCCGGCATCGCACACCGGCGCGGAGGCTTGCAGGGCGGCAGCGCTCACGATGCCTGCATCCATTCGAGAACCTCGCGCAGGCGGCCGGCGCTGTCGTCGAAGTCGGCCGCGCCGGCGCAGGCGACCTCGGGCACGCCAGTCACCTCCACCGTGTCCAGCGCAACCCCGCCATCGGCGCGCAGGTAGCTCACGCGCCAGGTGCGTGGCAGCCGGGTGTTGGTCACGCTCCCGGTGATGCCGCCGTCGCCGCGGCCGCTGGCCTGCCGACGCAGCTGCACCCGCACCCGTCCGCAGCCGAGCCGGGCGTCGAGTTCGGCACGGGCGCGCGCGTCCCAGGAGAGCAAGGTCAGGTTGACGACGTGGGCCGCAGCACCCGGCCACCACGCGCGCGAGCGCTCGTGCAATTGCTCCAGCAGCGACCAGGTGCCGCCTGCCGCGCTCCCCGGCACGGACCCGGGCGCGGGAGCCGACGCGGACGTCGAAGCCAGCGGCCCATGATCCGCCCGTGCGGGCCATGCCGGCGCGTCGAGGCGCACCGCCTCCAGCAAGCCGCGCGGCACCGCGCCCACGTCGACCATCCCGGGGCCGGCGCCATCGCCGTACGGCAGGGTGCAGAGGCCGATCGGCTCGGGCTCCCCGCCGGCAAGGCGCTGCTCGAGCGCCAGCAGCACGCGCTGCAGCACGTCGAGCACGGCCTGGCGCTGGGCCAGCCGGTCCGGTAGGCGCCAGCGCGGCATCGCGGCGCCGGCTGGGGCCGGCAGCGGTTGCCCGCGCGGCGGGTGCAGGACGGGAGCGGAGGCGGACATCGGGCAGGGCGGGTGCAGGGACGGCCGCCGGGCCTCAGTGGCAGGACGGCCCGGCGTGCGCGGCGACGACCGGGATGCCCACCGTGGGGGCGCGCGTCGCCGGGGCGGCCAGCGCACGGCCGACCAGCTCGACGTAGTCGTCCCAGTCCTTCATGCCGGCCACCGTGGCGACATAGCGGCCGTCGCGTACGAACACCAGCGAGGGCCAGTGCTGGGCCCCGAAGCGGCGGGCGACGGCGTCCTCGTCCTGGCGCAGCACGACGCCGATCTCGAAGGCGCCGGCATGCGCCGCGCGCAGTTCGGGCAGCACGACGGCGACGTCGACACCCTCGGGAAAGCGGACCGGGTCGCCGCTGAAGAACAGCGCCCGGTCGCCCGGCCGCGCGAGCCAGTCGTCGAGACTGGCGAGGTCGATCGGCGACGCGCCCGCGCTCTGCGCGAGGCGGGCCACCAGCGGATGCATCCCGTTCATCATCGGTCCTCCATTGCGGGCGTGGGAGCGGGCGGCGGCGTCCGGCCCAGCTGGCTGGCCTGGCCGGCCCGGCTCGCCTGGCCCGTCAGCGCCGCCAGCTCGGCGGCGCCGAGCGCCGACGGCAGCACGAAGCCCGGGTCGGCGCCGGCACCCCGGGCGTCACCGGCCAGGCCGGCCTCGAGCAGGCCGAGCGTGGCCTCGATCTCGGCGGCGCGCGCGGCCTCGAGCCGCTCGCGCGCCGCGCCATGGAACACCAGCACCCACTGGCCGGGCGCACACGCACCCAGCAGGCGCGTGTCGATGCGCTCGACCCGGCCGCGACCCTCGACCAGCGCGCCGTCGGCCCAGGTCTGCAGCACCCTCATCGGAAAGCCGATGCACATCGCTCAGCGCCCCGCCGACATCGACAGCACGCGCGGGTCGCCGATGCGGCAGGCCGCCTCGGCGCTGGGGCGGCCGTCCTCGTAGGCGCCGAGCGCCAGGCTGGGCGCCGTCACCGCGTCGGCGTCGCCGGGCGGCACCGAACGAGCCAGCGGCTCGGCGCCCCACTGCTCCAGGTGACCGAGGGCGACCTGCAGCGCACCCTCGAGCGCCTGCTTCACCACCAGCCGCAGGCTGCCCCCGAAGTCGTCGAGCACCTCGGGCTGGCAGCCCACCAGCAGCACGCGCTCGGGCCAGCGGCCGGTGAGCTGCGCCAGCATCAGCACCTCCTGGAAGCCGGTCTGGTGCAGGCTCATCTTGCGCGCGCCGAGGAAGCGCGGCACCTCCTCGTCGGCCACGACCTTCAGCGTTCCGGGGGGCATGCCGTAATCGACCGCGTCGAACACCAGCAGCCGGCTCGCCTGCTGCACCTGGGGCAGCAGGTACAGCCCCTGGGTGCCGCCATCGACCAGCCGCACCTGGGGCGCGAACTCGTAGCGTGCCTGCAGGGCCTCGACGCAGCGGACGCCGAAGCCCTCGTCGGACCACAGCACGTTGCCGATGCCGAGCACGACGATCGGCCCGGATGCGCCGGCGTCGGTGTCGCTGCCACCGGGTGCGTTACACCCGGGCTCGTACGAGGCTGCGCTCATGGCTTCTCGCGGGTGAGGTTGGAGGGGTCAGCGACCGGCGCGCAGCGCCAGCCGCAACTGCTTCCAGGCCGCGTCGCTGTCCCATTCGGACTGCAGGGCCAGCCAGTGGGCAGCGGACAGGCCGAAGACCTGGGCGCAGCGGATCGCGGTGTCGGGGGTCATGGCCCGGCGCCCGTGGACCAGTTCGTTGACGCGGCGGCGCGACACCCCGAGCCGCCGGGCGGCCTCGGTCTGGGTCAGCGCCAGCGGCTCGAGGTAGTGCCGTTCGAGGAAGCGGCCGAGATGCACCGGTGCGCGCCTGGGCACGCCAGCGGGGGTGGGCACAGGGAGACGAGCGCTCACGGCGGACCCATCACCGCGGCACGGGCACGGCTTGCGGCTCAGTCGCGACCAGGGCGGCGCCGACGCGCCGACGCGCCGCTGCGGCGCGCGCGCCAGACCGCCCCCAGCAGCACCGCCACGCCGATGCCGGCCCACAGCGGAGCCGTGTCGGCAGCGAAGTGCCAGACGTGGTGCGCCAGGTCCGACCAGGGGCCGGGACTCGCGTGGCCCGGGTGGGCCAGGGCGCTGCCGGCCGCGACCAGCACAGCGCAGGCAGCCAGCACGCGACGAAGGGGGGCTTGGCGGGTCATGTCGTTCTCCTCGCTTGCCGCGGATGTTCAGCGCCGCGGTGGCGGGGTGCCTTGACCGACGTCAATCCCCAGGGGGTGCTGCCAGGGCGCGGGAGGACAGGGGCTGGATCGGCCGGGCCGCGGCGCCGGGGCAGCGCCGGCACGGGAACCACCCCGCAGGGGAGGGTTGCGCCGCCGCGCAGCCTGCCGGCCGCGGGCCGCGGCTTGCCGAAGATCAGCCGAACAGGCCGAGGCGCTGGGCCTCGAGGGCGGCCTCGGCGCGCGAGCTCACGTTGAGCTTGCGATAGATCTGCTTGACGTAGTCGGCGATCGTGTGGCGCGACAGCCCGAGCTGCACGCCGATCTCGGGCAGCGTGTAGCCCTTGGCCACCCGCAGCAGCACCTCGCTCTCACGCTCGGTGAGGCTCACGTTGGGCAGCGGCGACGGGTTCGCGCGCGGCTTGGCCTTCTCGGTGAAGTAGGCCATCACCCGGCGCGCGATGCTCGGGCTGAGCGGCGGCTCGCCCTGGCTGATGCGCTGCAGCTGCTCGGTGATCAGCTCGCGCGCCTGTTCCTTCAGGATGTAGCCGAAGGCGCCGGCCTGCAGGGCCGGGAACAGGTGCTCGTCGTCGTCGTGGATGGTCACCACCACGCTCTGCGCCTCGGGCTGCAGGTCGCGCAGACGCGCCACGACCCCGACGCCGCTCCCGTCGGGGAGCCCGAGGTCGACCAGCGCGAGGTCCAGCCTGACCGCGGCCACGACGCCGAGCGCGTCCTGCACGCGGGCGCTCTCGTGGATCGTGGCGCCCGGGAAGACCTGCAGCACCAGATTGCGCATCCAGGCCCGGATCTCGGGGAGGTCTTCGAGCAGCAGGATGGTCTTCATCTGGGCGCGGGGGAAGAACTTCGGAATCTTATCGGCGCCCCGGCCGCGATCATGACGGCGCGGCCGCGCGATCCAGCGGAAGCGTGAGCCGTATCACGGTGCCGTAGCCCGGACCCGATTCGACCAGGCACTGCCCCTGCAGCTGCTTGGCGCGGTTCTTCATGCTGGCCAGGCCGTGGCCGCGGTCGAGCCGGCCCTCGACCTCGGGTGCGATGCCGTCGCCGTTGTCCTCGATGACGAGCTGGAAGTCGCCGTCGGCGATGCCGCAGCGCACCGTGCAGCGCGTGGCGTTGCTGTGCTTGATGATGTTGTTGGTGGCCTCGCGCAGGATGCGCGTCGTCTGCACGTAGGTGCGGGCGCTCAACTCGTGCGTGAGCTCGTCGGGCGCGTGCCACTCGCCCTCGATGCCGGTCTGGGCCAGCCGCGAGACGATCTCGGCGCGCCAGTCGCCGAGCGCATCGGTCAAACCGACCCTCCTGCCGGTCAGCCCGCGCACCGACAGCCGCATCTCCTCCAGGGCCTCGCGCGCCAGGGTCGAGATGCGTTCGCTGTCGCTGGTGTGCACGATCGTCAGCAGCTTGGCGCCGAGGTCGTCGTGCAGGTCGGCGGCGATGCGCTTGCGCTCCCGCTCGATCACCTGCTCCACCTTCAGGTCGACCATCTGGCGGAAGTTGCGCTCGATCTCCCCGGCGGCGCTGCGGATCTGCTGTTCGAGCTGCTGCCGGGTCTGCTCCGCGGCCTGCAGCGCACGGCCGAGCTGCTGCGCGAGCCCCAGCCCGACCAGCACCAGCGCGACGGGCAGCAGCAGCGGCGCGGCCAGCGCGGCCAGCGCGGGCAGCTCGGTCCACTGGCCGGCGAACTGCAGCGCGGCCGACAGCGCCGAGGCGCCCACCAGCAGCAGGATCGTGCGGCTGGGCCGCTCGCCGTCGCGCCGCACCTGGCGCACGTGGACCACGACGGCCACCGCGATCTCGAGCGCCAGCACCGCGTGCCAGACCTGCGCCGCCAGGCTGCTGCGCTCCGGCCCGGCGAGCACGAAGCCGAGCACGATCGCCGCGCACTGCACGGGCAGACCGAGGTCGGCGAGCTGCGAGCGCAGGCCGGCGGTCCGCAGCAGGAACTGCACCGCCGTCCACGTCACCAGGCCGAGCAGCACGAGCAGCAGCAGCTCGAAGGCCTGGTGGTCCAGGAAGGGCTGGCGCAGCCACAGCCGTGCATCGAGGAGCGCGTAGGCAACCGCCAGCGCGCCGAAGTAGGCGAGCTGGCTCTGGCGGCGATGCACGAAGCCGAGCGCGAACATGAAGACGCCCAGCAGCATCAGCGTGGCGCTGGCGCCCATCGGAAAGCCGACCGCTGCCGCGGTGCGCCGGGCGTGCCACGCCTCGACCTCCGCATGCGGCGCGATCGCCAGCGCCGAGAGCCCGCCCGCGCGCCAGCGCGATCCCACCTCCTCGCGGCGGTGGCCGGCGACCTTGAGCTCGATGGTGTTGGTGCCGGGCCGCAGCAGCGCCGTCGGAAGGTCCACCAGCTGCGGATGGTGGCAGTTGTTCGTGAGCGGCGGCGCCATGCGTCCGCCGCCGTGGATCAGCCCGCCGTTCAGGTAGACCTCGAAGCTCGAGCAGACCCGCTCGATGGCCAGCGAAAGCAGGCTGCCGTCCACGGGCGCGGCAGGGCGCTCGAAGGTGACCCGGTACCAGACGATCCCGTCGAAGCCCGGGCGCGTGCGCGACCACTCGTCGGGCAAGGCCACCGGCAGCACCGGCGCGCCCGCCGCCGGCGCCGTCCCCAGGGCATCGCCGGACTGCGTGAGCGCCGAGCGCACGTGCAACGTCTGCGCGGCGACCGGCCCCCAGGCAAGCAGGGTCGCGGGCAGCAACAAGGCCGCGATCCAGCGCCGAAACAGGGACAGGTCGCCAAGCATCGTGGCCGCGATTCTTGCAGTGCCGGCGCTGCCGCGGGGCCTGACGGCGGGCTGGCAAGGCGCGACTCGCTGCCAGAATGCCGACTCCTGGAGAACCCGTTGATCCGCCGCCACACCTTCGCCCCCGCCGACAACCGCCGCCTCTCCCACCTCTGCGGCCCGCTGGACGGCCACCTGCGCGAGGTGGAGGCCGCGCTGGGCGTGACGCTGACCCGCCGCGACGCGACGCTGCGCATCGAGGGCCCGCGCGAGGCGGTCGAGCGCACGGTGGCGCTGCTGGACGGCCTGTACGCGCAGGCCGACCGGCCGCTCGGCGAGCGCACGCTGCAGCTGGCGCTGAAGTCGGCGCAGAGCGCGGCCACGCCGCCCCCCGGTGCGGCCGCCGCGTCCGGTGCTGCGGCCGCTGCGGCCGACGACGCGCCACCGGTGCTGCACACCCGCCATGCCGACCTCTGCGGCCGCACGCCGAACCAGGTGCGCTACCTGCGCCAGATGCTGTCGCACGACATCACGTTCGGCACCGGCCCGGCCGGCACCGGCAAGACCTACCTGGCCGTCGCCTGCGCAGTGGACGCGCTCGAGCGCCACGGCGTGCAGCGCATCGTGCTCACGCGCCCGGCGGTCGAAGCCGGCGAGCGCCTGGGCTTCCTGCCCGGCGACCTGGCACAGAAGGTCGACCCGTACCTGAGGCCGCTGTACGACGCGCTGTACGACCTGATGGGCTTCGACCGCGTGGCCAAGGCCTTCGACAAAGGCCTGATCGAGATCGCGCCGCTCGCCTTCATGCGAGGCCGCACGCTGAACCATGCCTTCGTCATCCTCGACGAGGCACAGAACACGACGCGCGAGCAGATGAAGATGTTCCTGACGCGCATCGGCTTCGGCAGCCGCTGCGTCGTCAACGGCGACACCAGCCAGATCGACCTGCCCAAGGGGGTCGCCAGCGGCCTGGTGGAGGCGCTGGGCGTGCTGCGCGGCGTGCCCGGCATCGGCTTCACCGAGTTCGGCGCCGCCGACGTGGTGCGGCACCCGCTGGTCGCGCGCATCGTCGAGGCCTACGCGCGGCACGGTTCCGGTCCGCAGGTGGCGGCGGCGCCCGCCGGCCCGGCCGCCGACCGGCCGCCGCGCTGAGCCGGTAGCGCAGGCACCGATGGCCGCCCTGCCGCCGCTCGAGCTGTCGCTGCAGTTCGCCGACCGGCGCCACCGCGAGGCACTGCCGCGGCACCGCGTCGCGCGCTGGATCCGCGCTGCGCTCGAGGGACCGGGCCGCATTGCGGTGCGCATCGTCGATGCCGACGAGGGCCGGCGGCTGAACCGCGAGTTCCGCCGCCGCGACTACGCGACCAACGTGCTGACCTTCGGCTACGAGACCGGCCCCGTGGTCGTCGCCGACCTCGTGCTGTGCGCGCCCGTGGTGCAGGACGAGGCCGCGGCCGGCGGCCTGCCGCTGCCCGCGCACTACGCGCATCTGCTGGTGCACGGCACGCTGCACGCCCAGGGCCACGACCACGAGAGCGCGCGCGAGGCCCGCGTGATGGAAGCGCGCGAGCGCGAAATCCTGCGGTCGCTCGGCTTCGCCGACCCGTACGCGCGACACGCCCGGGCGTAGGGGCCCGGAGCTCCGCCGGCGGCGGTGTTCCACCCCGCCCCGCCCTGCACGGTCCGCACGAAGCCCCGCCGCGCCGCGACGACAATGCCCGCGATGGTGCGTGTCCTGTCGCAGTCCCTGGCGGTGGCCCGCCGCATCCTTGCCGAGCAGGTGCGGCAGTGGCGCGGGCTGCTGTTCTGGGCGCTGTTCCCGGCGCTGATGCTGCTGCTGTTCGGGCTGATCTACCGCGAGAACCCGGCGCTGTCGGCGGGCTTCTCCCAGGTGCCCGCCGGGATCCTGATCGGCGGCGCGCTGTTCTTCAGCTGCCTGGGCGGCACGACGGTGATCCTGGTGGCCGAGCGCGAGCGGCGCACGCTGCGCCGGCTGCTGCTGTCGCCGCTGGCGCCGGCGGCCTACTTCCTGGGGATCGTCGGCGCGCTGTCGGTGGTGGCGGCGGGCCAGACGCTGGTCGTCGTCGGCATCGCGGCGGCGCTCGGCGCGCCCTACCGCGGCAGCGTCGCGCTCGGGCTGGCGGTCGTCGCGCTGTCGGTGGTGGCCTACGTCGGCCTGGGCTTCTTCTTCGGCACCCGGTTCGCGCGCCGCGCCGAGGACGTCAACGGCCCGCTGGCCGCGCTGGGCGTGCCGCTTCTGGTGCTGGGCGGCACCTTCTTCCCGGTCTCGCTGCTGCCCGACTCGTTGCTGCGGGCCGCCTGGTTCAACCCGGTGTTCCACATGAACCAGGCGCTGAAGGGCGTGGCCGCGTTCGGCCGCACGGCGACCGAGCTCGCGCCGCACCTGGCGGTGCTCGGCGCCTTCGCACTCGCGGCGCTGGCGCTCGGGGTCGCGTCGTATCGGCGGCTGCTGCGCCAGGAGCGCACGCGGTGAGCGGCGCGCCCGCCTTCGTCGCTGCGCACGGCCTGGCCAAGCGCTTCGGCAGCCGCGAGGCGCTGCGGCGGCTGGACTTCGAGGTCGCGCGCGGCGAGGTCTTCGCGCTGCTCGGGCCCAACGGCTGCGGCAAGTCCACCGCGCTCGCGCTGGTGGCCGGCCTGCTCGCGCCGGATGCCGGCTGGGTGCAGATCGACGGCCGTCCGCCGGCGCCGCAGCGCGGCGGCCCGGCCGCGATCGGCCTCGCGCCGCAGGATGCTGCGCTGTACCGCGACCTGACCGCGCGCGAGAACCTCGAGTTCTTCGGCCGGCTGCACGGGCTGGGCGGCGCCGCGCTGCGACGGCGTGTGGACGAGCTGGTGCAGCGCTTCGGGCTCGGCCCGCACGCAGGCCAGCGGGTGGGCACGTTGTCGGGCGGATGGCAGCAGCGCGTCAGCATCGCGGTGGCGCTGGTCCACGCGCCAGCGCTGCTGCTGCTGGACGAGCCGACCGCCTCGGTCGACGTGCAGGCGCGCGGCGCGATCGGCGCACTGGTGGAGGAGCTGGCGCGCGAGGGCCTCACGCTGCTGCTGGCGACGCACCATCTCGACGAGGCCGAGCGTCTGTGCAGCCGCATGGCGCTGATGCGCGAAGGCCGGGTGCTCGCCTGCGGCACGGTGGCCGAGCTCGTGGCCGCGCTGCCGGCACGGGCCGTCGCCAGCGTGCGCACGGCCGACCCGTCGGCACTGCGCGCCCGCGCTGCCGCGCTCGGCTGGCCGGTGCGCGACTGGGGTGCGCCGCAGGCGCTGTCGCTGCTGCTGCCCGAGCCGCTGCCGCTGGCCGATCTGGTGCAGGCGCTGCAGGGCGTGCCGCTCAGCGCTCTGGCCGTGCAGCCGGTGGGGCTCGAGCACGCCTATCGCGAGCGGCTGGCGGACTCGCAGCCGGAGGACTTCGGGTCGACCCCATGACATCGAGGCCGCGCGAGCCGCGGCCGGGACGTCGGATTCCGGCCCCATCCGGGCGGCCGGGCGGCCGGGCCGCTGGGCCGCCGGGCCGCTGGGCCGCAAGCCGACCGTCGGAGGTTCCTAGGCGCCCTGCCCGTGTCCCAGGCCGCCTTGCACGACGGCGAGGTTGTGCGCGGCCAGGAAGCTGCCGCGCCCGGCGACGCTGTCTTCGAGCCCGGGCGCCTCGCCGATCTCCAGGCAGCGCTCCCAGCAGGCCTGCGCCAGGGGCAGCAACTGCGCGTGCGCGCGCTCCGGGTGGGCGACCGCGAGGTCCAGCACCAGGTTTCCCATGACGAAGAAGAAGTCCGGCGAGTGCTGCCACTGGTCCATCTGCGCGCAGCCCAGGTCGATCGCCTCCTGCGTCATCCCGATCCGGCCCATGCAGTGCATCCAGCGCGTGATCAGTCCATGGCGAAAGCCGTCGCCCGGCGTCGAGCGTTCCCAGGCCCGTCTGTAATGGTCGCAGGCCTGTGCGTAGCGCTCGTAGACCTCGTGGTCCTTGCCGAGGTGGAAGTGAACATGCGCGCTCTCGGGGTCGTCGGCCAGTTCGCGCGCGAGGAGCGCCGCATTGCGGTCGCGCTTCTTCTCGAGCATGTCGGGCATGTAGCCGTCGTGGCCGATCACCAGCGGGATCTTCCTGCGCGGCAGGTTCGACTGCAGTTGTTCATGGATGCGGCCGCGGTACCGCGTGCCGCGCGGCAACAGCCGGGAGATCGAACTCGTCGCGCTCGTCCTGGCTCCGCCGGATTCGAACGTGCTGCGGATGCTGGCCACGCCGATGAAGGTCCCATCGCCCAGCCGGCTGCGGGACAGGCAGTCTGCGCCGTCCTCGATCCACTCGTCGGCGTCCAGGACCAGGGTCCACTGCGCGTCGGTGTGGGCCAGGGCGGCGTTGCGCGCGGCCGAGAAGTCGTCGACCCAGGCGAAGTGGTGGACGCGGGCCCCGCACGCGCGCGCCAGGGCCACGGTGTGGTCGGTCGAGCCGGTATCGAGGACCACCATCTCGTCCACCCACGGCCGGGCGCTGGAGAGGCAGCGCTCTATCGCGCGCGCTTCGTTCCTGGCGATGACCACCAGCGCGAGGCGCGGCGCGGGCGTGTCCGGGGAGTCGGCGACGGGCGACTCCCCGGCCGGATTTGGCACGGACATGCAGCAAGCCTAGCCCGACCGCTGCGGCCGCATCGGGCAAGAAGGAGGCCTGCGGCCGCTCATTTGCCCTTGCCGCCGGGCCTGCCCGGGCGCCATCGCGCGACCTCCGTCCAGGCCGCGGCGCCACAGGTCCGCTGCGCAGGGAAAGCGGCTCGCGAAGGGCGCGCGCCAGCACAACGCGGCGGCAAGGCTGTCGGCGATGGGGGCTGCCCGTGCGCGGTCGACCCTTCCTGCCCGAAGTCAGGCCAGACAGGACCTCGACGAGGGCGGACGATGCCGCCGGCACGGGCGCCCCGCCCGGGCTCATCGCGGCGGCACGCGCAGCAGCAGCAGGCCGGCCAGCGCCGCCAGCGTCAGCGAGGTCGACAGCAGCAGCGCCGCGGCCGCCGAGTGCGCCAGCGCGAGCCCGAACAGCCACGGCGCCAGCGCCTGCAACACCATGCCGGGAGCGGACAGCCAGCCCTGCCGCGCGCCATAGCCCTGCGGGCCGAACAGCACCAGCGGCAGCGTGCCCTTGGCGATCGTCAGCATGCCGTTGCCGGCGCCGTGCAGCAGCGCGAACGGCACCGCCGCGGGCAGGCCGGCCAGCAGCAGCGCCAGCGCGCCGGCCGGATGCGCCAGCGCGGCCAGCCGTGCCGACAGCAGCGGATGCACGCGACGCAGCACGCCGAACTCCAGCAGCCGGCCCGCGACCTGCGCCGGCCCGACCAGGGCCCCGACGGCCACCGCGGCGGCCAGCGTCGCGCCGAGCGCCATCAGCAGCCCCGGCAGGTGCGCACCGATCGCGGTGCCGACGAAACGCGTCGCGGTGAACACCAGTGCCAGCAGCAGCAGGCTGCGCCAGGGCGGCGGCGTGCTCCCGGCCGCATGGGCTGCGACAGGCGCCGCGACCGGTGACGCGGGGGGCGCTGCATCGGGCGGCACGGCCCGCGCCGCGTGCAGATCCTCGGCCCGGCCCGCACGCGGCAGCATCGCGTTGAGCGGCAGCCCGAGCAGCAGGTGCAGCACGGCCCAGCCGGCGCAGGCGCCGCGCCAGGTCCAGGCCTCGGCCATCGCGGCGGTGAGGGGCCAGCCCACCGTGCTGGCAAAGCCGGCGATCAGCGTGATGCCGGTGATCGGGTTGCGCGAGGCGGCGCCGTACAGCCGCACCAGGGTCGCGAACGCGGTGTCGTACAGGCCGGCGCCCATCGCCACGCCGAGCAGCGACCAGGCCACGGCCAGCTCCAGCGCTCCGCGCGAGTGCGCCAGCAGCGCGAGGCCGAGGGCGAACAGCAGGTTGGTCGCCATCAGCAGGCCGCGGCCCCCGGCACGGTCGATGTGGCGTCCGGCCACGGGCCCGACCAGGGCCCCGATCAGCAGCGCACCGGAGAACGCGGCAAAGACGGTCGGCACGGCCAGGCCGAGGTCGCGCGCAATCGGCGCGGCCAGCACCGCCGGCAGGTAGAACGACGACGCCCAGGCCAGCGTCTGCGCCGCGCCGAGCGCGACGACCGTGCCGGTGGTGCGGTGGCGGCTCGTCACCAGCGGGCCGTTGCGCGGGCGCGCGCGCTCAGACGCGCTTGGCCACCAGCGTGAGGATGTCGTAGCTGGCCACCAGCTCGTCGTCCTGGTTGGTGACCTCGACGTCCCAGGCCACGACCCCCTGGCCGACGCCGTCCGGTCCCTTGCGATTGCGGTCGACCTTGCGCTTGCAGGTCAGCCGCGCGCGGATCGTGTCGCCGATGCCCACGGGCTTGACGAAACGCAGCGTGTCCAAGCCGTAGTTCGCGAGCACCGGTCCCGGCGCCGGGCTGACGAACAGCCCCGCCGCCGCCGACAGCACGAAGTAGCCGTGCGCGATGCGCCTGCCGAAGGGCGACTGGCGCGCGGCGATCTCGTCGAAGTGCATGTAGAAGTAGTCGCCGCTGATGCCGCCGAAGGCCACGATGTCGGCCTCGCTCACCGTGCGGCGGTGCGTCAGCAGCGAGTCGCCGACCTGCAGGTCCTCGAAGTGGCGGCGGAAGGGATGGACCTCGCTCTCGCGCACCCGTGCCCCGCGCACGTGCTCGCCGGTGATCGCGGCCAGCATCGTCGGCGAGCCCTGCAGCGCGCAGCGCTGCAGGTAGTGCGTCACCGCGCGCAGGCCGCCCAGTTCCTCGCCGCCGCCGGCGCGCCCCGGGCCGCCGTGCTTGAGCGACGGCAGCGGCGAGCCATGCCCGGTGCTCTCGACCGCAGCCTCGCGCTCGAGCAACAGCAGCCGCCCGTGCCAGGCCGCGGCCCGCGGCACCGCCTGCGCGGCGATCGAGGGCGTCCTCGTCACCAGCGTGCCGACCAGGCTGCCGCGGCCGCGCGCGGCCAGCGCCAGCGCCTCGTCGATGCCGCCTGCGCCGTCGTAGGGCAGCAGCGTGCTGACCGGGCCGAAGGCCTCGATGTCGTGCACCGCGTCGCTCGCAAGCGGCGCCCGGCACAGCAGCAGCGTCGGCGCGAAGAACGCGCCCTGGGCCACGCCCTCGCCCACCGGGGCGAAGCCGTCGCGCTCGCCGAACACGATCTCGTTGCCGGCGGCGAGCTGGGCGACGCGCTCGGCCACGTCGCGCTGCTGCGCGTGCGAGGCCAGCGCGCCCATGCGCACCTGCTCCAGCGTCGGATCGCCGACGACGACCTTGGCCAGCCGCGCGCGCAGCGCCGCAGCCACGGCGTCGAGCCGCTCGCGCGGCACGATCGCGCGCCGGATCGCGGTGCACTTCTGGCCCGCCTTCACCGTCATCTCGCGCGCCACCTCCTTGACGAAGAGGTCGAACTCCGGGTCGTCGGGCGCAACGTCGGGGCCCAGGATCGCGCAGTTCAGGCTGTCGGCCTCGGCGTTGAACGGGATCGAACGCCGCACCAGGTTCGGGTGCGTGCGCAGCCGGGCCGCGGTGTCCGCGCTGCCGGTGAAGGTGACGACATCGGGCTCCTCGAGGCGGTCGAGCAGGTCGCCGGTGCCGCCGATCACGAGCTGCAGCGCGCCCTCGGGCAACAGGCCCGACTCGTGCATCAGCCGCACGCAGGCCTCGGTGAGGTAGCTCGTCGCGCTGGCCGGCTTGACGATGCAGGGCATGCCGGCAAGGAAGCTGGGCGCGAACTTCTCGAGCATCCCCCAGACCGGGAAGTTGAACGCGTTGACGTGCACGGCCACGCCGCGCCGCGGCACCAGTATGTGGGTGCCCGCGAAGCCGCCCTTCTTGCCCAGCGGCACCACCGGCCCCTCGTGCACCACGTTGCCCGAGGGCAGGTCGCCCGCGCCGACGCCGGCGTAGGCGAACAGCGTGCCGGCGCCGCCCTCGATGTCGACCCAGCTGTCGGTGCGCGTCGCGCCGGTCTGCGACGACAGCGCGTAGAGCGGCTCCTTGCGCTCGAGCAGGAACTTCGCCAGCGCCTTCAGGATCGCGGCGCGCTGCTGGAAGTCGAGCGCCAGCAGCGCCGGCAGTCCGGTGCTGCGCGCGTGCGCCAGAGCCTCGCCGAAGTCGATGACCTCGGCGTGCATCGCGGCGACGGGCCGGCCGTCGATGGCGCTGCGCAGCAGCTGGGCGGGTTCGCGGCCGAGCCAGCGGCCGGCGATGTGACTCTGGAGGACGGGGCTCATCGGCTGGAGGACGGTGGAAGCGGCGGTGGCGGGAGTTTCGCACTGCGCGGACCGGGTCGGGGGCGGCGCCGCTGCGGTCCGTGAGGGCAAGGGCCGCCTCGCGGTCATGCCGGGGCGTCGCTCTCGCGGACCCGGTCGCCGGGGCCGCCAGCGATCGGAGCCACGGTCACCGACCGCCGGACGACGGGGGACGGGGCTCTTCCTCGCGCCCGTCGCTGGGAGGCGGGGGGCCTGCGGTTCGTCCAGGGCCTCGGTCAAGTGGTCGACGAAGGCCGGCACCCAGGCAGAGAGGTGCCGGTCTTGCGGGTACGGCGCGTGGAACGGCCGCGACCGGCGCGCCGCCATGTCGTGCGGCGCGCGGCGCATGTCGCAGACCCTGGCGCACCTGGTCGATCACGTCATCCCGCGGGTACCGGTGCGCCAGTGGGTGCTTTCGCTGCCGATTACGCTGCGCGTGCCGTCGGCCGCCCAGCCCGCGCGGACGACGCCGGTGCTGCAGGTGGTGCAGCGGGTGGTCACGCACCATCGGCTGGACGATGAAGGGCTGGGCGCTGCCCCAGACCAGGGCTGCGCCGTCACGCTGGTCCAGCGCTTCGGGTCGGCCGCCAACCTCGATATCCACCTGCACGACCTGGTGGTGGATGGCGTGTGCCGCGGCGAGGCCGACGGCATGCCGAGCTGTGTCGAGGCGGCTGCGCCCACCGACGATGAGCTCCACGCGCTGCTGCAGACCGTCATCGCCTGGCTGCTGAAGATGCCGACGCGCCGCGGCGTGCTGGTCGAGGACATGGGGCAGACCTGGCAGGCAGAGCCCGATGCCGACGGCGAGGAGGCGCGCACGCTGCGGCCGCTGCAGGCGGCGGCCATCACTTGCCGTATCGCCTTCGGGCTGCGCGCCGGCATCGACGGTTTCAGCCTGCACGCCGCGGTGCGGACCGAAGCCCATGACCGCCAGCGGCTGGAGCAGCTGTGCCGCCAGATCACGCGGCCGGTCCTGGCGGACGAGAGGGTGCAAGTCAACGCTCCCGGGCACGTGGAGCTCAAGCTCAAGACACCTTGGCGCGACGGGACCACGCGCCTGGTCATGAGCCCGCCGGAGTTCATGCAGCGGCCGGCGGCGCTGGAGCCGAGGCCGAAGCTGCGCCTCATCAGATTCCCTGGCGTGCTGGTGCAGAACGCGCAGCGGCGCCCGCTGGTGATGCCGCAGCAACCGCCCGCACAACCGCAAGCGGTCACCGAAGCAGCGGTCGCCGCAGAGTGCGAAGCCGAGCCTGCCCAGGCCCCGCCGCACCGCATCAGCCGGGCGCGGCTGCCAAGACGCGTGTTCGATGTCGACATGCAGCATTGCCCGAACTGGGGCTGCGGCGAGCTCAAGATCATCGCGGCCATCCTCGAGCGGCCGCTGGTCGAGCAGATCCTGACCTGACCCACCTGGAGCTTGATCCGCAGCCGCCAGCCACGGTGCGGGCGCGCGCGTCGGGGCAAGGCAACGGCCCGGGCGCCAGTTCAAGGCCCGGCGGACCGGCATCGGCCGCCCACGCAGGCCCGACTCGGGCAGACAAGTGGCGCACGCCCCCGATTGAAGCCCGTCTGAAACTCCTGTGCGCGGATGCGACTCGGCGCCGGCAGGATGCAGTGCGGATCTGCGCGGCTCGCACCAGCGGTTCCCGTCCGGGCACCACGGCGCCGGGCACCGCGCCGCCGGGCACCGTGCCGCCGAGCATCAGCGCGGGCACGACGACACGCAGCCGCCGATCGCTCATCGTCATGCCGCGGCGGTCGTCCCGGCCGCCACGCCGGCAGGCGCCGCCTGCAGTGCGGCGGAGGCCGCGCGGCACAGCGCGTGGTAGCGCCCGTCGCGCCGCCAGTCGTCGGCGTGCGGATACAACGCATCGACCGCGATGTCGGCGACGATCCTGCCGGGCCGCAGGCTCATCACGGTCACGCGCTGCGTGAGGCACGCCGCGCCGAACACGCTTTGCGTGACGAACAGCGTGGTGAAGCGCTGCGCCGGCCACAGCGCCAGCAAGTCGGCATTCAGGCGCTGGCACTTGATCTCGTCGAGCGCGGCGAACGGCTCGTCCACCAAGAGCGCATCGGGCCGCGTGACGGGCGCCCGCGCGATCGAGATCGCGGATCTTCATGCCCCCGACAGTTCCGCCGGCAAGCTTGCCACGAAGCGCTCGAGTCGCGCGGCCGCCAGCGCCGACGTCACGCGCGCGCCGATCCTTGCCGCGGGCAGCCGCGCGATGCGCAGCGGCAGCGCCACGTTGTCGGCCACGCTGGCCCACGGCATCAGCGTCGGTTCCGGGAAGACATAGGACAGGGCCGGCGGCGCCGCGCCGAGCGCGAGCGCGCCGCCCGACGGCTGCTCCAGTCCGGCGGCGAGGCGCAGCACCGTCGTCTTGCCGCAGCCCGATGGGCCCAGCAGCGCGACAAAGGGGCCGGGGCAACGTCGAGCGAGATCCGGGTCAACGGTTGCACGCCGCTGGCGAAGCGCTTGTCGACGGTGGTGAGCGAGATGACGAGCGACATGGGCGGCGACTGTCACACCGGCCGCCTCCTGCCCCGCCTCCTGCGCCGTCCGGCTCCCAACAGTGTGTTCTGGCTGCGCGCCGTCGCCCGGCGCTGCGGCGGCGGGCCGACCCCCGTGAGTCGTCACGCCGGCGACGCGGGCGGTCCGTGGGTGCGCGGCCGCCATCCTGCTGCCGAGACTCTGCGCGCTCGAGCCATGAAGCAAGTGCGCGCTCACACGCCGGGAAGCCAGCGCGCGGCGGCGCCGCGCCGCCCAGGCGCCCCGCTCACCGTCGGCCGGGGCGGTCGGCCGGGGCGGTCGGCGCTCGCCCGTCATGTCCGCATTCGGGCGCCCGCTCCGTACTGCGGATTGAACCCGATGCGAGACCACACGAAGAAGACGCCCGACCATGGATAGGGCCTACAAGGCTGCTCTCACCGCCACCACGGTGGCGCTGTTGCTGGCGGTGGCGCAGCTGTTCGGTCGGCGGCTGGCCGGCATCCTGGCGGGCCGGCCGACCCGTGACCGGCCCCGCGCTCGTCTGGCTCGCGCTGGACATGGGGCCGGGTTCGCCGCCGAGGCGGGGCTCGGCAGCGTGGCCGCCAGCGCGCTGTGCGGGCTGTTTGCCGTCGGCTACGTGCGCGCCGGCCGGCGCTTCGGCCCGGTGGTTGCGCGGCTGGCGGCCTGCGCTGCCAGCCTCGTGCAGCTGCCGCTGCCGCTGCTGGTGTGTCGGTCGGCTGGCCGGGCGCGCCGGGCAGCCCGCTGCAGCTGTGCGCCGTGATGACCGTGTGCATGCTGCGCGCAGCCTGGGTTCCTGACACCTCGGCAGGCGGCGACATCGTCGCCCCGCCGTCGCGCCGCCGGGCGCTCCAGTCGTGCAACGCCTCCTGCGTGTCCAGCCCGATGAGCGGCACGACGGCGCTGGCCGCGCATGAGGTCGGGCCGTTCTGGGCCGGCGTGCCGGCCTCGACGCCGCTGATCGCCGCGGCGTTGGCTCTTGACCTGCATGTCACCGCGCCGCCGTGCGGCGATGGCGCCGCAACTCGTGCAGCCGCCGCAGTCGATGCTGGCACGCCAGGGCGACAGCGGTCTGTTCTGCGTCGAGGCCGTGGGCACGGCGCTGCTGCCTTGCCAGCGTCTGCGCGACGGGGCGCCCACTGCCGGCGCCCGCGGCCCGCTCCTGCGCATCGACGCTGCACAACACGCCGACGAAAGTGCGCACGATCAGGTCGAGGTCAGCAACAGCCCCGGCCGCCTGCTCTCGCCCGCGGCGCAACGGGCCGTCGAGCGGTCTGGCCGGTGCACCCCCTGGCCTCGCGCATGACCGTGCCCGCACCGCAGCCGCGTCCCCGCGCCCGGCGCCCGGCGCCTCTGCCGACTCCCGCGCTCGCCGGCGCACACCGGCCGCGTCCGGCAAGGGCCTGCCCAATGAAGAGGGACCATGCGGCCACGCGCCGAGGCGCTGCAGAGCAGACGCGGTTGGCAAGATGCCCGGCGCGGCCATGCTGAGCGAACTGCCGGGCCCGGGCCTGACGAGCTTCCTGTTCGGCTACCTGCTGGTGCTGCTTGCCCCCGGTCCCAACATGATCGCGATCGGCTGCCTTGCCGCCACCGAAGGCTTGCGCGGCGCGCTGCCGATGCTGGTCGGGATCCAGTTGGGTGCCGTGTCCCTCGCCGCGGCCGTGCTGACGGCCGGCGATGTGCTGGGCGCCGAGACCGGCTCCCCGACGCTGCGCCTTCTCGCCGGCCTGCTGCTGCTCGGTCTGGCCTGGTCGATTGCCCACAAGCGCACCGGGCCAGAGGCCACGGCGACGGCGGCACCGCGGCGCGCCGAGGGCGAGGGCCTGCAACGCTTTCTTGCCGGCTACTGCACCGCGGCCAGCAACCCGCTGACGGCCACCTTCTTCGCCGCCTCGCTGGTGGCACTGCGCCAGAGCGGCGGTGCCGCACCGGCGTCCGCCCTGGTCGTGCTCGGCGGCATCGCGGTCATGGCGGGGGTCTGCGGGCTGCTGCTGGCGTGGGTCATGGCGCGGCCGGCCCTGCGGCGACGCGTGCTGTCCCGCGAGGCGGCGATCCGCATGGTCGCCAGCTGCTTCATCACCGCGATGGCCGTGCCCACGCTGTGGACCGCCGCGCAGGCACTGCCCGCCGTCGACGTGCCGGCCTCGTCCAGGGAGTTGCCCGCGCCCGTCATCGCGCCGTGAACCGGGCGACCGCCGCCGCGCTTCTGCCAGCGCTTCCCGATGCAGACCATCCCGTTCGCTGGCGGCGCCCGGATCGTGGCCGCGCCGGGACTCTGCACGGCCCGCCTGGGCGACCGCAAGGTCACGCGTGACGACGAGGTGTGCGCGGTCGGGCATGCGCTGCGGCTTGGCTGCCGGCTGATCGACAGCGCCGAGCTGTGCGGCGCAGGCGGCGCCGAGGACGTGGTGGGCGCGGCGCTGGCCGCCAGTGGCTTGGCGCGGGACGCGGTGCTCGTCGTCTGGAAGGTCCATGCGCACCGTGCGTCGCGCGCGGGCGTGCAGGCGGCGTGCCGGCGCAGCCTGCAGCAGCTCGGCCGCGCGAACTTCGATCTGGACCTGCTGCACTGGCGCGGCGCCGCACCGCGGGCCGGGACCGTGGCCGGCTTCGAGGACCTGTGGCGCGACAGGCTGATCCGCCACTGGGGCGTCAGCAACTTCGACGCCGCCGACCTGGAGGCGCTCTGGCACGCGCCCGACGGCAGCCGCTGCGCGGGCAATCAGATGTACTGCGCGCTGACGGCGCGCTGATCTTCACGGCCGCCCGGCTCAGCGCCAGCTCGCCCGCGCCCGCTTGATCGGAGCCTGACGGGTCGTGTCAGCGGCCGGATCGCTGCCGTCATCCGGCCGTCAGCCCTGATGCAGCCTCGGCGGCCCCACACCCGGCCGGCCAGGGCGGCAGGCCCAGGCGGGTGCGCCTCCAAGCGAAGCTGACCGACGAGCACGACATCGTTCTCGTCGTGCGCGACCCATCCGGCGCCCGCACCGACCAGATCGCGCCCGGACAGCGCACAGCGCACCTGGCCGCGGTGCTGCCGCCAGTGCCGACTGCAGACGCGGTGCTGTGCACCGAAGGCTCGGCAGCGCTGGCGCGCCCCGCACTTCGGGAACGTCAGGCGCGGTCAAGGGCCCGGGATGCTCAGAGAGTCTGCGCTGCAGTCCATCGTGGCTGCGTGGTCCACCCGGACTGCCCAGCTGGGCGCGACGGACGCGCCCCGCAACGCGCGGCCGCGGCAGCGCGTTGCGCCCCGACCGGGGCGCCTGGGGCAACCCTCGGCCACGCCTGACTACCGCTCGCGCTCTGACCCGGCCGACCAACCGGCGCGGGTCGTTCGACGGGGCTGCACCGGATGCTCAGGCGTGCTCTTGACGAGTGGCAGCCAGCACCGGGCGCAGGTGCCCCGCGGTTCGGCCGGACACAGCTCGAGACGGCCGCCCTGTGCCGCGAGGAGCCGGGCGACGATGGCCAGACCCAGACCGGTGCCGGTCGACAGGGTCGCGGTGCCGTCGACCGGCGGCGTTGCCGCACGGGCGGCTGGCCAGGGCGGCAGGCCCAGGCGGCTGAGCACTTGCGGCGGCATGCCGGGCCCCTCGTCCACCAGCTCGATCGCGCCCATGTCACCCTGTCGAAAGATCCGACCGGTCACCCGGGCGCCCGTGGGCGCTGCGTGCTGGATGGCGTTGTAGAGCAGGTCCTGCAGCACCTGCCTGACCCATGCCGGGTCCGCCTGGACCCGAACGGCCGGTTCACTGGCCGAGCCGTTGGCCGGGCGATCGGCTTGCCGCAGCGCCAGTCCTCTTTGTTCCGCCACCGGCTGCAAGGTTTCGAGAGCCTCGCCGAGCATGTCGTTCAGATCGAGCGCGACGGTCTGGGCGGTGCCGTCGGCATCGGCTGCCTTCGCAAGCAGCAACAGCCGTTGAATGAGGACCGACATGCGGTCCGCTTCTTCCAGCATGCCCGCGATGGCGTCTCGCGCCGCGCCGTCCGTCAGCGTCCGACCCACCTGCTCGCCCCTCAGGCGCAGGGCCGTCAGCGGCGTGCGCAAGGCATGCGCACAGTCTGCCGCAAAGCGCTCCAGATCCTGGTGAGCGCGCGCCAGCCGGTCGAGCATGGCGTCGAATTCGCGCTCCAGCGCCTTGATCTCGGTGGCCTGCCGCGCGGCACCGGGGACAGCATGGCGCTCCGCGCGCAGCCCGGTCATGGCCTCCACGGGCTTCGTGTTGATGCGCTGCATGCGCCGTGTCAACGCCTGAATCGGCGATAGCAGCATGCCGACCGAGGCAGCTGCCAGCCAGGCGCACAGGACCGCGCCGGCCAGGGCACCGGCGCCGATCCGGATCGCCAGCGCCGCCAGCTCGGCCCGCAGCGGCGCTTCGCTGCGCATCGTGCGCATCCAGACCGGCCGGGCATCTCCCTCGACCGTGCGCCGCTCGACCGCTTCGCGCCAGGTCGCGCCGGCAAGCGTCACGCTGCGGTAGCCGAGCGTGGGCGGCGGCAACCCGGGCGCGCGGTCGATCGCCGCGCCCGCGGGCCCATGCGGTTCGCGCCGGTACAGCAGCTGCAGTCGGGGTGGCGGCGTCCACAGCTCGACGGCGGGCTCGGTGTCGAACTGATCGTCCTCGGGGTGAATCGTGTCCCGCCAGGTGTAGCGCCGGCCGTCCTAGCGCAGCGCATGCACCGCAGCTTCGAGGTCGCGGTGAAGGTGTCGATCCAGCTCGCTGCGCAACAGACGCTCGGCGCCCAGATACATCGCCAGTGCCATGACCGCCAGCACCACGATCGCCAGCGCAGCCATGCCCACGGCGAACCGCACACGCAGCGACGAGGGCGCGCTCAGGGCTCCCGCTCCGACAGCAGCAGCCCGAGACCTCGAACCGTGTGCAACAGACGCGAGTCCGGGCCGGCTTCGAGCTTGCGCCTCAGATGCGCGACATGCACGTCGATGACGTTGTCCAGGGGGGTGGCGCGCAGCGGCTGGCGCCAGACCTCGCGCGCGATCATGTCGCGCGACACCGTACGACCGGCATGACGCATGAGCAGATGCAGCAGATCGAACTCGCGCGCGGTGAGATCCAAGGTCCGCAGGCCGCGCCAGGCCTGCCGGCTCATCACGTCCAGGCTCAGGTCGGCGCAGGCCAACTGCGCCTGGGGCATCACCCGCTGGCGCCGCAGCAGGGCCTGCGCTCGGGCCACCAGCTCGGCCAGCACGAATGGCTTGACCAGATAGTCGTCGGCCCCCTCCCTCAGGCCTCGCAGGCGGTCGGGCAGCGTCTCGCGAGCGGTCACCACCAGGACCAGCAGCGCCGGCCGATCGCGGCGCGCGACGTACAGGACATCCCATCCGCTGCGGTCGGGCAAGTTCAAGTCCAGCACCGGCAGGTGGTGAGACTCGTTTGCAAGGCGTGTCAGCGCCACGCGGGCCGACGCAGCCAGCGTCACGTCGCAGTCGGCTTCAGCCATCGCATCGGCCATGGCCGATGCGATGGTGGGCTCGTCTTCGACGATCAATACGCGTGGCGGCATGGTGCGCGATCCTACGGCGCCGCGGCAGGACAAGGCCGGCACATGAAGTCTGCTTAAGGAAGACGCCGCGCGGCTGCTCGGCGGCCTAGATTGGCGCCAGCCGCCCGACGTACACCCGGCGGTCCGTGCCATCAAGGAGAACCGTCATGCACTCAACGATCCGACTATCGGCGTCGTGCTTGCTCTGCGCCGCGGCGGCTGTGACCGCAGCGCAGAGTGTGGTGAAGCCAACGGGTAACCCGCCGCGCTTTCCCGAGGCAGACAAGAGGCTGACCGACCAGGTCAAGCCGGCGTCGAACAACTGGTTGCTCGACGCCAACGACGACGCCGAGCGGTTCCGGCGCCTGCAGATCGTGGCCAGCGGCACCGACATTCCCATGTGGGAAATCGGCAACCGCTTCGAGGAGCTGCACATCGCCGTCACCAAGGGCAACTGGGAGATGGGCGTCTATCACCTCGAGAAGATGCGAGATCGCATGAACACCTCGGGCATGAAGCGTCCGGCACGCACGCAGAACATCGAGGCCATGTTCTTCAAGAGCGGCGCCTATCAGAACATGCACGATGCGCTCACCAGCAAGGACGCCTCGCGCATGCGCGCCGAGTTTCAGAACATGCGCGGCGTCTGCATGGCCTGCCACAACGCGGAGAACGTCGGATTCCTGAACGACAGCGCGGTGTTCAAGCGGACGGAAGCTTTCCCGCCGCCGGGGCGCTGACCCCCCGATCCGGGCGCCGCGGCACCGGCTCGGCCCCGGTTGCACGAGCCCGCCCGGCCGCCCCAAGGGCGAGCCCCCGAACGCGCAGCGCGCTGGTTGTCCGGTGCACGGCGGCATCGCGTGGTGCCGCCCGCGGCATCGGCAACAGGGCTGCGGATGCCGATGCCCGGCTCCACGGCGCCGGTGCACGGCCTGTGCGCGTGGGCGCGGCCTCGGCGCGCCTCAGCGTCCCGCTGCCGCAACGGCGCGGCGCGACGCTGCGGCCACCCGCCTGCGCCACCAGTCCGGCCGCGTCGACACCGGCACCGGGGGCAGCCCGGCGGGCAGGCGCTGCCGGGTCAGCCGCTCGGCGGTCTCGACCAGGAAGTCCACCCACGCCCGCATGCGCGGCTGGCGCGCCAGCGAACGGCGCACCAGCAGACTGAGCGGCGGCGCGTTCAGTGCGTGCCAGTCCAGCAGCACCGGCTGCAGCGTGCCATCGGCAAGGCCCGGGTGGGCGGTGAGGTCGTTGATGCGGGCCGCCAGCTGGCCGCCGTACAGCGGCGCGTCCAGGGCCGGCCGGCTGTCGCTGACCAGCCAGCCGTCGACACCGACCTCCACGCGCTCGCCGCCGCGCTCGAAGGCCCAGCGCCGCATCACCTCGCCAGAGGGCGTCTTGTAAAGGGCGCAGGGGCAGCGCGCCAGATCCGACGGGTGCGCGGGCACGCCGTGGCGCGCCCAGTAGGCCGGCGTGGCCGCGATCAGCCAGCGCGTCTCGGCCAGCGTGCGCAGGATCGCGTCCTGCTCCGGGGGCCAGCCGAACTGCAGCAGCGCATCGGTGCCGAGGCGGGCCAGATCGCGGCTCGAGCCGGCGTCCAACAGCTCGACGCGGACCTCGGGATAGCGGGCGTGGAAGCGCGGCAGCGCCTCGGCCAGCACGAACTGCAGCACCACGCCATGCGCCGCAATGGCGAGGGTTCCGCGCGGCGCGTGGCTCTGGTCGCGCAGGCCGGCGTCGAGCTCGCGCAGCTCGTCGAGCAGCGCCCGCGCGCGCTCGACGTAGGCTGCGGCGCTCGGTGTCGGCTTGAGCGGCTGCGTCGAGCGGTCGATCAACGGCAGGCCGAGCTCGGCTTCCAGCGCCTGCACGAGCCGGTGCACCGAAGGCGCCGCAACGCCGAGGTGACGGGCGGCGGCGTTGAAGCCGCCGTGGTCGACCACGGCCACCAGGTACTGAAGGCCGCGCAGCTTGTGGATTGCCATCGGAGCGCTCCTGCGACGAGAGTGCCGGACGCGTGGGTCCGGCCGGGGCGGGGGAGGGTCATCAGCAGTTTGCTGATGCGACGTTGCCGGCCGTGAGTATTGCCGCGCGGCGTCGCCTTGCCCACCATGGCGCCATCCACACCGATCCCGCACCCGGAGTCACCGATGAGCCCGACCCTGTCTCGCCGCCGCCTGCTGCAGCTCGCCGCGCTGGCGCCGGTCGCCGGGCTGGCGACCGGCGCCGGTGCCAACGCCTCCGTCGCGCTGCGTGGCCTGCAACTCGTGGTGCCGGTGCCGCCGGGTGCGCAGCCCGACCTCATCGCGCGCTGGTTGATCGAACCGCTGGCCCGGCGTGCCGGCCTGCCGGGGATCGTGGTCAACCGCCCGGGTGCCGCCGGCGCGCTGGCCGCCGACGCGGTTCTGGCGGCGGCCCCGGACAGCGGCACGCTGCTGCTCGGCGGCCTCGATCACGTGGCGTACTCGCACCTGAACAGCAACCGCCGCGCGCTCGACCCCTTGGTCGACTTCGTGCCGGTCGGCGCCGTCAACCGCGATACCTGGGTCGTGGTCACGGCGAGCGACGGCCCGTCGCGCACGCTGGCCGCGCTGGCCGAGCGGTCGCGCCGCGAACCGCTGAACTACGCCACTCTCGGCGAGGGCTCGACCGGCCACCTGCTGTCGGCGCGCCTGGCCCGCGCGGCGGGCATCGAGGCCCAGCACGTGCCCTATCGTGACCCCTGGATGCCCGATCTGCTGGCCGGGCGGATTCAATTCGCCGTCGCGCCCACACCGGCCGTGCTCGCCCAGCTCAAGGGCGGGCGGCTGCGCGCGCTGGCGACGCTGACCGACGCGCGCCTGCCGCTGCCGGGCGAGCCGCCCACGGCGCGCGAGCTGGGCCTCGCCGGCCAGGAGTTCTACGGCGGACTGTTCCTGTTCGCAGCGGCGGCGCTGGCGGCGCACGCACCAAGGCTGAACGGTTGGCTGATCGAGACGCTTGGCGAGCCGGAGCTCGTGCAGCGCTACCGCGACGCTGCGATCGAGCCGACCGCGATCGGCCTGGACGCGACCGCGACGCTGGTGCGCCAGCGGCTGCAGCAAGTCGATGCGATGCGGCTGGCGGTGTTCGGGCGTACGCGCTGAAGGTGCGGGGGACGAGAGCCATGCATATAGGAGTCGCTGTTCTCGCTGGCGGACGTCGAGTATTCACTTCGGTGTCCGGACTGGCCGTTCCGCCACGTATTGGCGATGAGAGGGAAGCGGCCCGGGCGCACGTCAGGACTTGAATCGCGGACGAGTCGACGGCTTCCTCCCTGGCGCACCGCCGCCTGTGCGGCGCGAAACCCAAGCGACGGAAGCGTCCAATGAACGTCCTGACCCAGGTGCTCGATTTCGCTGGCCGGCGTGGGCCTGCCGTGCTGTTCTTCGGCGTGCTGGTCGGGCTGCTGGTGCCGCCGCTTGCAGAGCGGGCGCGGCCACTCATGGGCTTTGCGGTGTTCACCTTCACCCTGGGCGCGTTCATGAAGGTGCGCCTGGACGACTTCAAGGTGCCATTGGCGCGACCGCGCTCGCTGGCCATCGTACTGGCCTGGACCACCTTCGGCGTGCCGGCCGTCGCGATCCTGATCGCGCGAGTGGTGCCACTGCCCGGGGACGTGACACAGGGCTTTCTCATCTGCATGCTCGCGCCCCCCGTCGGTAGCGCGGCTACCATTGCGGCAATGCTTGGCCTGAGCCCCGTGCTCGCGCTGCTGGCCACCGTGTTCGCAACGCTGCTGGCGCCGTTGTACCTGCCGCCGATAGCGGCCTTTGCCGGCAACTTGCAGCTCCACATGAACCCCTGGGAGATGACACTTCGGCTGGCCTGCATCATTGGCGCGGCGGCCGCTGTGACAACGCTCCTGCGTCGCTACGCCGGCGGTTTCGTCGCACGCAATCCGCAGGCAATGACCGGGCTCGCCGTCGTTGGCCTCCTGCTGGTGGCGCTTGGAGCCATGCGAGGCATGCAGCACACCGTACTGGCACAGCCGCAGCTCGTGGCCGGGATGCTGCTGCTCGCCTTCGCTGTGAACGCAGGCTTCCAGCTACTCGGCTTGGCGCTGTTCTCAGGGTGGGGGCGCGCGGAGGCCGTGACGGTCGGGCTCGTCAGCGGCAATCGCAACGTGACGCTGGCGTGGGTGATGGCCGCTCCTGCGCTCGTGGGTCATCCCGGTGTGGAGCTCTATATCGCGCTCAGCGTGTTCCCGATCTTCATGATGCCGGCGCTGACGCGGGGAGTCTTGCGTCGATACTGCGCGGGCTGCAGGCAGCCTGCTCCCGCGGTTCGGTTGACTCGCACCGAAGTCGGCGACCCGCCCGTCCACCGATCAGTCCCGTCGAATGGAGAGTCCTGAAAGCTCCCGTGCGCAGTCGGGTGGGTGGGGTGGGTTCGACTCGGCCCACGTTTCACTTTGCGGGGATGCGATGTCCGTAGTCCAGCGGGTGCACCGACACCATCTCGGCGGCGGCGTAGAACACCAGCAGCGCGATCACGAATTCGATGCGGATCGATCGCGCCAGCCGCGTGCCCGACCCGGGCAGCCCCGCGGCCACCGCAGGCACCAGCGAAGCTTTGTGACGCACGGCGAGCGCGAACATCAGGCTGACCACGCCGACCTTGGCCAGCAGGCCCCAGCCGTACCACGACGTGACCAGCAGATCGAAGCGCCCGACCAGAAACCAGGCGGCGAGCAGCCCCGCGGCAGCGAGCACGATGACCGCACGCAACGCCACGCGTGACCAGGCCTCGATCGCCGACGCGGCCGAGGCTGCGTCCTCGCGCTGCGCGATTCGCGCCAGCGGCAGCAGGCTGCCGGCCCAGAACGACACCGCCAGCAGGTGCACCAGCACCAGGGCCACCAGTTCCTGGCGCGGGCGGTAGAGCGTGGTGTGCCCCATCATCACGTAGGAGGCAACGACCATGAACGCACCGATCGCCGCCATCGGCAGCGCCCAGTTCGCGCGGGCGAATGCGGCAAGCAGCAACAGCAGGCCGGCACCGCGCAACCAGAATGCATCGCCGATGCGGCTGGCGAGGATCGTCGGATACAGATCCCAGCGCGCCACGCCCGGCAGGCCTTCGGTCGACAGCACCACCGCGCGCAGCGCCAGTGCGAGCAGACTCAGGGCGATCCCGGCGATCACCGCGATGCGCAGCAGGTCGAGCGTCGACCGATGTTCGGCCGCGCTCAGCCGCTCGCGCATGAGCGCCAGAAACAGCACCAAGCCGGCGCCGGTCAGTGTGGCCGCGTAGTAGCCGGCGCGCACGACGACTGTCAGCGCATCCCACGGGCTCGGTTCGGGTTGCAGGTACTCGAGGATCATCGTCCGCCAGCCTTGCTCTGCCCGGCGCTCTCCGCAGCCGGCGCCCCCGTGGCATCCGCAACCTCGAAGCGAAAGCTGCCGGTGATGGGATGTCCGTCGGCCGAGATCGCCGCCCAGAGGACGCGGTAAGCGCCCGGGGTCAGCGCAGGGACTGTCGCCCGCTCGGCACGGCGCGGTTCGCGAGCGGCTTTGCGCTCCAGACGAATCGGCTTGTCAGCTGCATCGAGCAGCCGCAATGCGGTCAGCTGCACGTCCTCGTTGAACGTCAGTTCCAGCGCCGGCGGCGAGGCTGCAAGCCGCGCACCGTTCGCAGGCACGGTCGCGCGCAACTCGGAATGCGCCGCGGCGGGCTCTGCGGCAAGTGCGAGCCCCAGGGCCACTACGAGCGCCATGGCGCGCACCGGCGCAGGCGAAACTCCGGAGGCAGGCAGTCGTCGAGCGCGCATGATGAAGGCATTGTCGCCCGATGATCCCGACGCCGGGATGACGCGCCGATCTCCAGGCGGCAATCCAGGCGAAGACCATGCGGCCATCACTTGGGTGCCACCCGCGGAGACTTCGCTGTCCCCGGCTTCACGGCTTGTCACGTGCGCCAAACCCGCGGCGGCGCCTCGGGCAGGCCCCAGGCAGCGTCGCGCCAGGCCGCCCTCACGGCGCGCAGCAGTTGCCACACCGGCTCGACGCGCGGCCCGAGCACGCGCATCACCAGCAGGGCCGGCAACAGGGGCGTGACGCCGCAGCGCGCCGCAAGCAGCGAGGCGGCGGCGAGTTCGCGTGCGGCCTCCAGCAGCCGCTCTCGCAGTTGCGGCGGCCAGGGCTCGGCGCCAGCCAGCCACAGCGTGCCGAGCGCGCGCTGGCCGTCGAAGCCGAGCGGCCCGTCGAGCAGCAGTGCGTCCCCGGCGTCGATGCGCGCGCGCTCGAGCCAGCGCCCCGGCCAGCACAGGCGCTGCTCGATGCAGCCGCGGTCGAAGGGCGCGTTCGACGCCGGCATGCCGAGCGCGAGCACGTCCCAGCCGAGCAGCGCCGAGCCGGGGCCGAGCTCGAACTGCACCGCGTTGGCCGCGTCGCAGCCGGGGTAGGCGATGGTCTCCAGCGGCAGCCACTCCAGCCGCGCGCCGGCCGCGAGCACGAGCCGCGCGGTCTGCGCGGCATGGCGACCGCCGCCGCGGTAGAAGCGCGTCGCACCGGGGCTCGTGACGAGCGCGTGCGCGCCGGCGCCGAGCGCCACGTCGATCTCGAGCCGGTCGCCGCCGACGACGCCGCCCGGCGGGTGCACCAGCACGTGATGGCAGATGCCCTCGCCCTCGGGGTACAGCGCCTGCAGCACGCGCAGCGGGCCTTCGTGGCGGTCGTGCGAGACGGTGCGCGCGCCCTCGCGCCGGTAGCGCAGGTCGAGGCGGCCGTGCCAGGTGGAGGTGGGCTCGGCCGGGGCCGGGGCGGTCGCGGTCGAGGCAGTCAAGGTGTCGGGGACAGCAGAGCCGATCGGTGCGGGGGACGATCGAGGCAGTCGAGGCAGTCGAGGCGGTCGGGCCAAGCCGCGCGATCCAGGTCGTCCAGCCGCTCAGCGCCGCCGCCAGAAGTCGCGGTGCAGGGCCGCGATCTCCTCTTCCACCGCGGCGACCGGCCCGACCACCTCGATCGCCTTCTGACCCCGGGCGAACACCTCGCGGCAGGGCAGGTCGAGCGTCGGGTTCTCGGCGTGGTTGCCGGTCATCTCGAGCAGCCGGCGCTCGCTCATGCCGTAGACCAGGCGGCCGATGTGGGCCCAGTACTGCGTGCCGGCGCACATCGCGCACGGCTCCACCGTCGTGACCAGCGTGCAGCCCCAAAGCGTCGCCGCGTCCATCCGCGCGGCGGCGTCGCGCGCCAGCACCGCTTCGGCGTGATTGACGCTGTCGACGTTGCCCTGCTCCACCAGCAACGTCTGGCCGTCGGCGGCCACCAGCACGGCGCCGAACGGGTGATGCCCGGCGTCGAGCGCGCGCCGCGCCACCGCGTTGGCGCGACGCAGCGCCGCGACGACCTGGGTCTCGGTCATCGGCTGGTCAGATGGCCTGCGAACCCCGGTGCGCCCAGCCGGTGGTGCGCATCTCGATCCAGCTGAACAGCTCGTACATCGCCATGGCCATCGCGCCGATGGTCACCAGGCCCGCGAAGGCGAGCGACATGCGCTGCTGGCTGCCGGCGCTCTGCATCAGGTAGCCGATGCCCGAGTCTCCGGCCGTCATCTCGGCCAGCACCGTGCCGACGAAGGCCAGCGTGATCGCCACCTTCAGCGAGCCGTAGAAGTACGGCATCGAGCGCGGCAGGCCGACCTTGACCAGCACGTCCCAGCGGCGCGCGCCGAGCACGCGCAGCACGTCCTCGAGCTCGGGCTCCAGCGTCGCCAGGCCGGTGGCGATGTTGACCGTGATCGGGAAGAACGAGATCAGGAAGGCCGTCAGGATGCCCGGCCCGAGGCCGATGCCGAACCACACCACCAGGATCGGCACCACGGCCGCCTTGGGGACCGCGTTGAACGCCACCATCAGCGGGTAGATCGCGTTGTAGGCCATGCGCGAGCTGCCGATCAGGAAGCCGATCAGCACGCCGACGACGATGCTGATGCCGAAGCCCACCATCGTGACCCAGAACGTCTTCCACGCCGCCTGGAGCAGCGGGCCCTTGAACTCGCCGAACTGCTGTGCGATCTGGCTGGGCGCAGGGAAGATGAATTCGGGGATCGAGAACAGGCGGACCACCAGCTCCCACAGCAGCAGGATCGCCGCCAGCAGGATCAGCGGCGAGAAGCGCTCCAGGGTCTTGCTCTTCATCGCCTGCCCCTCACTGCGGCAGTGCCGCGGCGGGGTTGCCCACCGGCTTGCGCGAGGCCCCGATGTGGCCGCGCAGCTCGTGCACGATGTCGGTGAACTCGGGCGTGTAGGTCACCTCGAGGTCGCGCGGGCGCGGCAGGTCGATGTCGCGCTTGACGACGAAGCGGCCCGGGCTGCGGCTCATGCAGTAGACCGTGTCGGCCAGGAACACGCTCTCGCGCAGGTCGTGCGTGACCAGGATGACGTTGAAGCGCTTGGCCGCGTGCAGGTCGCGCAGCGCGCACCAGAGCTCCTCGCGCGTGAAGGCGTCGAGCGCGCCGAAGGGCTCGTCCAGCAGCAGCATCTTCGGCTCGTGGACGAGCGCGCGGCAGATGCTCGCGCGCTGCTGCATGCCGCCCGACAGCTGCCAGGGGTACTTGTCCTCGTAGCCGCCCAGGCCCACGCTCTTCAGCAGCTCGCGCGCACGCGCCTCGTACTCCTTGCGCCTGCTCTTGAAGCTCGAGCGGTACGGCTCCACGATCTCCAGCGGCAGCAGCACGTTGTCGACCGTCGTGCGCCAGGGCAGCAGGCTCGGTGCCTGGAAGGCCATGCCGCTGATCTTGAGCGGGCCCGTCACCGGCCGCCCGCCGATGGTGATCGAGCCCTTGCTCGGCATCTTCAGGCCCGTCGTCAGCTTCATGAACGTCGACTTGCCGCAGCCCGACGGGCCGACGATGGCGATGAACTCGCCCTCCTCCACCTGCAGCGAGATGTCCTCGACCGCGTAGTGGCCGGCGGCGAGCAGCTCGTCGTTGTACGCGAGCCAGACGTTGCGGAAGTCGACGAAGGCCACGGCCTACTTCTTGCCGGCCGGCGGCAGGATGTTGAGCTCGGCCTTGGGCGGCAGGACCTGGTCGGTCCACACCGCGGCCGGGTCGACGCGGGTGCGCGTGTTGAAGGCATCCGAGACCTGCGAGGCCATCAGCGCCAGCCGCCCCGGCACCACCACGCCGAAGCCCTCGGCGCGCGCGTCGGCACTGGCGACGACGGAGTCGATGGCCATGCGCAGGCGACGCCTCTCGAGGTCGACGTTGATGATGCCGTCGCGCGCCTTCACGAACTCGATCGACGGGTCGGGGTTGGCCATCACCTCCTTGGCCCCCTTCAGGAAGGCCGACAGGAAGGCCCGCACGGCCTGCGGGTTCTCGCGCAGCAGCTTGGGGCTCACGATGATCGCGTTGCCGTACAGGCGCACGCCGTGCTGGGCGTACGGGAAGACGACGATGTCCTCGGTCTTCACGCCGCGCGCCTCGAGGTTGAGGATCGACGTGAACGAGAAGCCGGTGATGGCGTCGATGTCGCCCCGCACCAGCATCGTCTCGCGCAGCGGCGGGTCCATCGACGTCCAGTTCGGCGCCGCCAGGCCGTTGGCGCGGGCCAGGATCGGGAACGCGCGGCGGCCGGCGTCGAAGCCCGGGGCGCCGAGCTTCTTGCCGTTCAGGTCGGACAGCTTGGAGATGCCGTTCTTCTTGAGCGTCAGCACCGCGGCCGGCGTGTTGTTGTAGACCATCATCACCGCGATCGGCTTGTTGGGCGCGTCGGGGTTGTTGGCGTGGAACTCCATCAGCGCGGCCATGTCCGCGAAGCCCATGTCGTAGGTGCCCGAGGCCACCCGCGTGACGGTGCCGCCCGAGCCGTTGCCGGCGTCGATCGTCACGTCCAGCCCGGCGGCCTTGTAGTAGCCCTTGGCGGCCGAGGCGAGGAACAGCGCCGCCGGGCCTTCGAAGCGCCAGTCGAGCTGGAACTTGATCGGGGTCTGGGCCAGGGCCAGCGCGGGCGCGGCGAGCAGTGCGGCGGCCAGCGCGGCGCGGCGGGTCAGGGAGGCCAGCGTCGGGATCATGGAGAGGCTCCGGTGGGTGGGGCGGTCGGTTGGAGGACAGGGGCCGTCGGCGACGGCGCAGCCGCCTATTCTGCAAGTTCCGTGCTCGCCGCACCCTCATGGGTTGCACCAGCCTCGGGCGCGGCGCTTCGCCCTGGTGCGCCAGCACCCCGCGCGGGCTCGGCGTGGTGCGCAGCGCGACGCCGCCTGCCCACTGCCGGGCACGGGATGGCGGTCGCTCAGGTCCGCTAGGATCCGTCGAACTGGCTGGCGCCACCTGCAGACGGAGTCCGCGATGACCACGATCCAGGCCCTGCCGGGCGATGGCGCCCGTGACCCGGGCGAAGCCTCTCCGTCTGCAGCGGCGGCCCGCGCCGGCCCGGCCACGCTGGTGCTGCGCCACGCCCGAGTGCTGGTCACGATGGACGCCGCGCGGCGCGAGATCGAGGACGGCGCACTGGCTGCGCGCGGTGGCGAGGTGGTCTGGGTCGGCCGCAGCGCCGACCTGCCCCCCGGCCTGCTGGGCGAGCACACGCAGTGCCTCGATGCGTCCGGGCGCGTGGTGCTGCCGGGCCTGGTCAACACCCACCACCACTTCTACCAGACGCTGACGCGCGCGCTGCGCCCGGCGCAGGACGCCGAGCTGTTCGACTGGCTGCGGGCGCTGTATCCGGTCTGGGCCGGGCTGACGCCCGAGATGATGCACGCGAGCACCCAGCTGGCGGCCGCCGAGCTGCTGCTGTCGGGCTGCACGACCAGCAGCGATCACCACTACCTGTACCCCGCCGGCACGCGGCTCGACGACAGCATCGAGGCCGCGGCCGCCGCCGGGCTGCGCTTCCACGCCGCGCGCGGCTCGATGAGCGTGGGCGCCAGCCAGGGCGGGCTGCCGCCGGACGAGGTGGTCGAGCGCGAGGACGACATCCTCGCAGACACCGAGCGCCTGATCGCGCGCTGGCACGAGCCGGGCCGGTTCGCGATGACACGGCTGGTGGTCGCGCCATGCTCGCCGTTCTCGGTGGGCACGGGCCTGATGCGCGAGGCCGCCGCGCTCGCGCGCCGCCACGGCGTGCACCTGCACACCCATCTGGCCGAGAACGACAGCGACATCGCCTACACGCGCGAGCGCTTCGGCTGCACGCCCGCGGAGTACGCCGAGGATCTGGGCTGGCTCGGCCCCGACGTCTGGCACGCGCACTGCGTCAAGCTCGACGCGGCAGGCATCGCCGCCTTCGCCCGCACCGGCACCGGTGTGGCGCACTGCCCGGGCTCGAACATGCGCCTCGGGTCTGGCATCGCCCCGGTGCGCGCGCTGCGCGACGCCGGCGTTCCGGTGGCGCTGGCGGTGGACGGCTCGGCCAGCAACGACAGCTCGCACCTGCTGGCCGAGGCGCGGCTGGCGCTGCTGCTGGCGCGCGTGGCCGGCGGAGCCACGGCGATGAGCGCCCGCGAGATGCTCGAGATCGCCACGCTCGGCGGTGCGCGCGTGCTCGGCCGTGACGACATCGGCGCGCTCGCGCCCGGGATGGCGGCCGACTTCGTGGCCGTCCGCCTGGACGACCCGGGCCTTGCCGGGACCGGCGACGACCCCGTGGCCGCGCTGCTGCTGTGCCAGGTGCCGCGGGCGGACCTGGCCGTCGTCGACGGCCGCGTCGTCGTGCGCGACGGCCAGCTGGCCACGCTCGACCTGCCGCGCCTGGTCGAGCGCCACAATGCCCTCTCCGCCAGGCTTCGCGAGCGCCGCCGATGAGCACCGTCCGCCCCCCGGTCGACCCCGAGGCCGATCCGCGCGTCAAGGCCGTCTTCGACGACATCCGCGTCACGCGCCGGACCGACTTCGTGAACAACTTCTGGCGCGCGCTCGCGTTCGACGCCGCACTGCTCGAGGCCACCTGGGCCGACGTCAAGCGCCTGATGGCCAGCCCCACGCAGATCGACCCGCTGGCCAAGGAGATGGTCTACATCGCCGTCTCGGTGGCCAATGCCTGCGGCTACTGCGTGCATTCCCACACGGCCGCGGCGCGCGCGCGCGGCATGACCGACGCCCAGCACGCGGAGCTGATGGCGATCATCGCGCTGGCGGCACGCACGAACCACCTCGCCACCGCGCTCCAGGTGCCGACGGACGAGGCCTTCGACGCCGCCCGGCGCTGAGCGCCCCCCGGCTGCGGCGGCCTGCCCGGCCCCGCTGCGGAACGCCGGCACGCCGCCGCTTCAGGCCGGCTGCCGGCCGCCGAAAACCCGACACGCGCCGCGCGACTGCCGTCGGTCGCCGTCGCGCCGCGCCCACAGGCAGCCCGCGGGCCGGCAGGCCGCCACGTCCCCTGGTGCGTCGCATACCGCACCAACCGATGCCCCGCCGACCACCGACCTCGCTGCCTGGCCTGCTCTGGGCTGGGACGGGCCTGTTCGTCGCGGCGATCGCCGCGGCCGCGCTGATGCTCGTGCTGCACGGGCGCACGCAAGCCCTGGCGCAGCTCGAGCTGCGCGCCGAGCGCGTGATCAGCCGCGCCGAGGTGGAGCTGAACCGCGGGCTGCTCGGCGTCGACCTGCAACTCGCTGCCCTGGCGCGGGCCCTGGCGGCGGCGCCCGCCACCGGGCCCGACCGGATCGACGAGCTGCTGCGGGGCTCACTCAACGAAGTGAACGCCCACAGTGTCCTGGTCAGTGAGATCGCCATCGTGACCGCCGACGGTCGCCTGCTCCGCGCGGCCGGACCGGGCACGCAACGCGACGGCATGCGGCTGCCTGCCGCCCTCTCGGCCCAGGCGCTGCGACACCGGGACACCCTGGTGGTGTCTGACCCGGTGCCCGGCGTGGGCCATGCCGGTCCGGTGTTGCTGGCGGCGCGGGGCGCGGCATCGCTGTCGGGGCCGGTGCTGCTGGTGGCGGAGATCCCGGTCGCGCCGCTGCGGATGGCGACCGCAGACGCCGAGCCGCAGGCCACGGCGCGGCAGTTCGCCCTCGAGCGCGGGGATGGGCAGTTGCTGCTCACCCTGGGGTCCCTGTCCACCCCCAGCCCGGCCGGCAACCCCGCTGCCGACCCCGCTGCCAACGCCTCGTCCGAGAAAGCGGACCCGCCGGCGCCACTGCCCCGCCAGGCCCTCGACGGCCGCGCCTGGCGCGGCCCCGCACGCCCGGGCGGGACCGAGGCCATGCTCGCGGCACGACCGACGATCACCGGCGACCTGGTGCTGACGGTGAGCCTGCCGCTGGCCGAGGGGCTGGCGTCGTGGCGGCACGACAGCCGCGCGATCGTGGTCGTCGCTCTCGCCTTCGTGGCGCTGACCCTGGCGGCCGGCGCCCTGGCGCATGGCCAACTGCTGCGCCTGGCGCAGGCCCGCCACGACCTGGCGCACTCCACCGCGGCGCTGGACGAGGCGCTCGGCTCGATGGCCGAAGGCTTCCTGCTGTGCGACCGCCACGAGCGGGTCGTGCACTGGAACCGTCGCTACCTGGAGCTGTTCCCGTGGCTGCGCGAGGTCATCGCGCCCGGGGTCCCGTTCCGGCGGCTGGCCGAGGCGGCCGCGGCACAGGCCTGGGTGCGGGGAGACAGCGAGGAGGCGCGCCAGGCCTGGATCGAGATGCGCGTGGGCCTGCACCGCGCGGCCGACCGCAGCTGGGAGCAGGACCTGGGCAACGGCGTCTTCGTGCACGCCTTCGAGCGCCGCACGCCCGATGGCGGCACGGTCAGCATCTACCGCGACGTGTCGGCCGCGGAGCGCAAGCTGGCGCAGGCCAAGGCGGCCGCCGAGCAGGCCAACGAGGCGAAGTCGCGCTTCCTGGCCAACATGAGCCACGAGATCCGCACGCCGCTCAATGCCGTGCTGGGGCTGAACGAGCTGCTGCTGCGCTCGGCGCTGGATGCGCGGCAGCGAGCCCACGCCGAACTGATCCGAAGCTCCGGCGAGCTGCTGCTGGCGCTGATCAACGACATCCTCGACCTGTCGCGCATCGAGGCCGGCCGGCTGGAGCTGGCCGACCTGCCCTTCGAGCCGCGGCGCGTGGTCGACGAAGTCGTGGCGATGCTGCGCAGCCCGGTCGAGGCCAAGGGGCTGACGCTGTCGGTCGAGGTGGGGCAGGAGGTTCCGCGCCGCCTGTCCGGCGACCCGGTGCGGCTGCGCCAGGTGCTGTTCAACCTGCTCGGCAACGCGCTGAAGTTCACCGACCGCGGCGGGATCCGGCTGGGCCTGCGCGTCGAGGCGCCCCCCAGCGCCGGCTCGGTCGCCAGGCTCGCGATCGAGGTCAGCGACACCGGCATCGGCATTCCGCCGCAGTTGCTGCCGAAGCTGTTCGAGCGCTTCACCCAGGGCGACAACTCGGCCGAGCGGCGGCACGGCGGTTCGGGCCTCGGGCTGGCGATCGCGCAGCAGATCGTGCAGCTGATGGGCGGCACGATCGAGGTCTCGACGCGGCTCGGCGAAGGCAGCACGTTCGTGCTGCGCCTGCCGATGACCGAGCCGCCCGACACGCCCCGCGCCACGCACGCCGCCGCGTTGCGACCGACCGCTCCCGCGGCCCCACGGCGGCGCGTGCTGGTGGCCGAGGACAACGCGGTCAACCAGGTTCTGGTGCGCGCCGTCCTCGAACGCCTCGGACACGAATGCCGGATCGTCGGCGACGGCGGCGCGGCCGTGCGCGCGGTGGCCGAGGACCCGCCGGACCTCGTGCTGATGGACATGCAGATGCCCGGGCTGGACGGGCCCGGCGCGACGCGCGCCATCCGCGCGCTCGATGGCCCCGCGGCCCGGGTGCCGGTCGTCGCGATGACCGCCAACGCGCGCCCCGAGGACCGCGAGCAGTGCCTGGCGGCCGGCATGGACGCCTACCTGTCCAAGCCAGTCGACATTGCTGCCCTCGAGGCCACGATCGCCGCCATGCCCCCGACCCGGGCGGGGACCGCCGCCGCCGCAACGGTGCCTTGACGCAGAATCTGCGCCTTCGGCCGCCGGGCAGCGGCCATCGCGGCACCGGCCGCGCCACACCGAGGAGAGCCATGAACGGCCAGATGATGCAGCTGCCGCTGCTGATCTCGTCCCTGATCGTCCATGCCGAGCGTCACCACGGCGACCGCGAGGTCGTGTCGCGGCGCGTCGAGGGCGACATCCACCGCACCACGTACCGGGAGCTGGCCGCGCGCGCGCGCCGCATGGCCAAGGCGCTCGCCCGGCTGAGCGTGAAGCCCGCCGACCGGGTGGCGACGCTCGCCTGGAACGGCTACCGCCACATGGAGCTGTACTACGCCGTCAGCGGCAGCGGCGCGGTGCTGCACACGCTGAACCCTCGGCTGCACCCCGACCAAGTCGTCTACATCGCCGACCACGCCGAGGACCAGGTGCTGTTCTTCGACCTGACCTTCCTGCCGCTGGTGGCGGCCGTGGCGCAGCGCACGAAGACGGTGAAGCACTGGGTGGCGATGACCGACCGCGCCCACCTGCCTGCCGACGCTGCCGCGAAGATCCCCAACCTGCTGGTCTACGAGGACCTCGTCGAGGCCGAGGACGACCGCTACGCGTGGCCGAGCTTCGACGAGAACACCGCGAGCTCGCTGTGCTACACCAGCGGCACCACCGGCAACCCCAAGGGGGTGCTGTACAGCCACCGCAGCACGGTGCTGCACGCGATGGCGGCAGCCTTCCCCGACTGCCTGGGCTGCTCGGCGACCGACACGATCCTGCCCGTCGTGCCGATGTTCCACGTCAATTCCTGGGGCATCGTCTACGTCGCGCCGATGACCGGGGCCAAGCTCGTGCTGCCTGGCGCCGCGCTCGACGGCAAGTCGCTGTACGAGCTGTTCGAGAGCGAGCAGGTCACCGTCTCGGCCGGCGTGCCCACCGTCTGGCAGGGGCTGCTCGCCCATGTCGAGGCCAACGGCCTGAAGTTCAGCTCGATGAAGCGCACCGCGATCGGCGGCTCGGCCTGCCCGCCAGCGATGATCCGCAAGTTCTGGGACGACTATGGCGTGCGCGTGCTGCACGCCTGGGGCATGACCGAGATGAGCCCGATCGGCACCGCCGCGGCGTTCAAGGCCCGGCACCTGGCGCAGACGCAGGAGGAGCGCTTCGCGGTGATGGCCACGCAGGGCCGGGCGGTGTACGGCGTGGACATGAAGATCGTCGACGCCGCCGGCCACGAGCTGCCCTGGGGCGGCGAGGAGTCGGGCGACCTGCTGGTGCGCGGCCCTTGGATCCTGCAGAACTACTTCAAGGGCGAGGGCGGCGACCCGCTGGTGGCCGATGCCGACGGCGCCGGCTGGTTCCCCACCGGCGACGTCGCCCGCATCACCACCGACGGCTACATGCAGATCACCGACCGCAGCAAGGACGTCATCAAGTCCGGCGGCGAGTGGATCGGCTCGATCGACCTCGAGAACATCGCGATGGCGCACCCGGCAGTGGCGATGGCCGCCTGCATCGCCGCCCGTCACCCCAAGTGGGACGAGCGGCCGCTGCTGGTGGTCGTGAAGAAGCCGGGGGCCGAGGTGACCCGGGAGGAGTTGCTCGCCTTCTACGAGGGCAAGATCGCCAAGTGGTGGACCCCGGACGACGTCGTCTTCGTCGACGCGATCCCGCTCGGCGCCACCGGCAAGATGCAGAAGAACAGGTTGCGCGATCAGTTCCGGGACTACCGGCTGCCCACGGCCTGACGGCGCGGCGCCGGCCGAAACGGCGGCGGCCCGGCCGCGCCGTCCGGCCTCAGCCGCGCGCCCACCATGGCCCGTCGAACTGCTCCTGCAGCCAGCCGACGAAGCCGCTCACCTTGGTGGGCACGAGGCGCGGCGAGGGGTATACGGCGTGCATCTCCTGCGTCGGCAGCGCCCAGTCCTCCAGCAGCGGCCGCACCACGCCGCGCTCGATCGACTCGTGCGCCACGTAGCGGGGCAGCACCGCCAGCCCCAGCCCCGCGCGCGTGGCCGCCAGCAGCGCCGACAGGTTGTTGCTGCGCAGCGGGCCGCGCACGTCGACGCTGACCGTGCGCCCCTGCGCACCCGTGAAATGCCAGCGGTCGTCGCCCTGCACCGTGCTGTAGATCAGCGCCCGGTGCTGCGCCAGGTCGGCCGGCCCGCGGGGCTCGCCATGCCCGGCCAGGTAGGCCGGCGCGGCCACCAGCACCCACGGATTCAGGCCGAGGTAGCGCGCCCCGAGCTGCGAGTCGGACAAGCGCCCCATCCGGATCGCGACGTCGATGCCCTGCTCCACCAGATTGACGTAGCGGTCGTCGAAACCCAGGTCCACCGCCAGCCCCGGATGCTGCTGCATGAAGCGCAGCACCAGCGGCGTCAGCACGCGGCGCCCGAAGGCCACCGAGGTGCTGATGCGCAGCACGCCCTGGACGCGGCTGTGCATCAGCGTCGCCAGGCTGTCGGCCTCCTCGAGCTCGCGCGCGATCGTCTTGCACTTGTCGTAGTAGGCCGCCCCCAGCTCGGTCGGTGTGACGCCGCGCGTGCTGCGGTGGAACAGCCGCGCCTTCAGCCGCCGCTCCAGTGCGGCGATGTGCTTGGTGGCCGTGGGCTGGGTGATGCCGAGGCCGGCGCTCGCCTTGCTGAAGCTGCCGGTCTCGACGATGCGGATGAACAGGTGCATGCCGGCCACGGTGTCCATCGGGCTCTCCTCGTTGCAGCAGGGTTCGACGCGGCTCAGTCGAGCGCCCGGCCGCGCCAGCGTGCCACCTCGGGCGCACTCACCGGTGCCGCGTCCGCGCCCCAGGCCTGGCGCAGGAAGGTCGCGACGGCCGCGATCTCCTCGTCACTCAGCACGTGGGCGAAGGGCGGCATGCCCCAGGGCCGCGGCTCGCGCGCGCTGGCGATGCCGAAGCCGCCGTGGGCGATGCTGCGCACCAGGTTGGCCGGCGGGTCTAGCGTGACCGCGCGCTGCCCCGCCAGCGCCGGGATCACGAGGCGGCCGTCGGGCGTGGCGCCGCCTTCGCCTGTGCTGCCGTGGCAGGCGGCGCAGTGGTCGGCATAGACGCGCGCGCCGCGGGCGGCATGCTCGCGGGCGGGTTCGTCGCGCTCGATGGGCCGGCGCGGCGGCGCGGCCTCGTGCGGCAGCGACTGCAGGTAGACCGCCATCGCCCGCAAGTCTGCGTCGCTCAGGTGGGACGTGCTGCCGCGCACCACCTCGGCCATCGGCCCGGTGGCGCGGCCGCGCGGCGCGGCGCCGTAGCGCAGCAGCGCCATCACCTCCTCGAGCGGCCAGTCGTGCACGCCGGCCTGGTCGGCGCGGGCGAGCGAAGGCGCGTAGTCCTCGCCGGTGGGCAGGAAGCCGCCGGCGAAGTCGTCGCCCGCCGCGCCGAGCAGGTTGCGCCCGCCGTGACAGGCGGCGCAGTGGCCGGCACCGTTGACGAGGTAGGCGCCGCGGTTCCATTCGGCGCTGCGGCCCGGGTCGTCCTGCCAGACGCCCGGGCGGAAGAAGAACACCCGCCATGCGGCCAGTGCGAGCTGCGTGCCGTACACCCCCCGCAGCTCGTGCGGCCGTGCGGGCACGCTGGCGGGTGGCAGCGTGCGCAGCCAGGCGAACAGCGCGTCGCTGTCGGCACGCGTCATGCGCGTGGTCTCGGTGTACGGGAAGGCCGGCACGAGGCGCCGACCGTCACGGCCGCGACCGAGGTGCAGCGCACGCCAGAAGTCGTCGGCGCTCCACGAGCCGAGGCCGGTGGCAGGGTCGGGCGTCAGGTTGCCGGCAAACACGACGCCGAAGGGCGTGGCCAGCGCGCGGCCGCCAGCCAGCGGCGCACCGCCACGCGCGGTGTGGCAACCCGCGCAGTTGGCCACGCGGGCCAGGTAGGCACCGCGGGCGACGAGTTCCGCCTCGGCCACGGCCGCAGGGGCCGCAGGCGCGGCATCGCCGGCCGGCAGGCGGTCGAGCCAGAACACGGCACCGACGAGCGCACCGATGGTGATCAGCCACGTCGCGCCCGCACGGACGAAGCGGCGGCGCCTCATCATCGCCCCTGCTCGGCCGCACCACAGCGCAGCGGCGCGCGGAAAGCCGCCGTCGGCGCCTCGATGCGCACCGGCTGCGGCACCGGCTGCGCGGCCAGCCAGGCGCTGACCGCGGCCACGTCGCCGGGGCCGAGCCGGCGCACGATCTCGGCCATGCAGTCCGGCGCGTGGGCGCGCCGCTGCCCGGCCCGCCAGGCCCCGAGCTGCGCCGCGACATAGTCGCGCGGCAGGCCCAGCAGCCCGGGCGTGGCCGGCAGCATGCCGGTCAGCGCAGCGCCATGGCAGGCCGCGCAGGCGGGCAGCTGGCGGGTCGCCTCGCCCTCGAGGGCCAGTCGCCGGCCGCGCTCGAGCAGCGCAGGCGGCACGTCGACGCGCGGCGGTGGCGGGTAGGGCAGTTCGAGCGCCGCGAAGTGGCCCGCGATCTCGCGCAGGTAGGCATCGGGCAGCGGCTCGAGCAGCGCCACCATCGGGCCGTAGTGCCGGCGCCCGTCGCGGAAATTCAGCAGCTGGTGGAACAGGTACTGCGCCGGCTTGCCGGCGATGCGCGGGTGGTAGCCGTCGGGCGCCGCACGGCCCTCACGGCCATGGCAGGTGGTGCACGCGGCAAGGCGCGCTTCCAGGCTGTCGTCCACGGGGGCGGGCGCGGCGTGCCCGCCGTGCGCGACCACGAGCGCGGCCGCCAGCAGCAGAACGCGCCAGGCCGGGGCACGCGGCAGGCGCGGGCGCGGGCGCGGGCGCGGGAGGAAGGAGTGCAGACCGGGCGTCACTCCGCCATTCCACCACGGAATGACTCATATCCACCGGCTGCCGTTCACACGGCGCCCCGCGGCCGCGAGCATTTGCGCCTGTCGATTCACACCTTTGCGAGGAGCGCGCGATGGCAAGGATGAAGGCCGCGATGGCTGCGGTGCTGGTGATGGAGAAGGAAGGCGTCACGCAGGCCTTCGGCGTGCCCGGCGCGGCGATCAACCCGCTGTACGCCGCGCTGCGCGAGCGCCAGGGCATCGCCCACATCCTCGCCCGCCACGTCGAGGCCGCGAGCCACATGGCCGAGGGCTACACGCGCGCCCGGGCCGGCAATATCGGCGTGTGCATCGGCACCAGCGGCCCGGCCGGCACCGACATGATCACCGGCCTGTACTCGGCCCAGGCCGACTCGATCCCGATCCTGTGCATCACCGGCCAGGCGCCGCGCGCCCGCATGCACAAGGAAGACTTCCAGGCGGTCGACATCCAGGCCATCGCCAAGCCGGTGACCAAGTGGGCGACCACCGTGCTGGAGCCGGCGCAGGTGCCGCGCGCCTTCCAGCAGGCCTTCCACCTGATGCGCAGCGGCCGTCCGGGGCCGGTGCTGATCGACCTGCCGTTCGACGTGCAGATGGCCGAGATCGAGTTCGACATCGACACCTACGAGCCGCTGCCGGTGTACAAGCCTGCGGCCACGCGCAGGCAGATCGAGAAGGCGCTCGACATGATGGCCGCCGCGAGCAAGCCTCTGATCGTGGCCGGCGGCGGCATCATCAACGCCGACGCGGCCGACCTGCTCGTCGAGTTCGCCGAGCTCACCGGCGTGCCGGTGATCCCGACGCTGATGGGCTGGGGCGCGATCCCCGACGACCACCCGCTGATGGCCGGCATGTGCGGCCTGCAGACCAGCCACCGCTACGGCAACGCGACGATGCTGGCCAGCGACTTCGTGCTCGGCATCGGCAACCGCTGGGCCAACCGCCACACCGGCAGCGTCGAAACGTACACCAAGGGCCGCACCTTCGTGCACGTCGACATCGAGCCGACGCAGATCGGGCGCGTCTTCAGCCCCGACTTCGGCATCGTCAGCGACGCCCGGGCGGCGCTCGAGCTCTTCGTGCAGGTGGCGCGCGAGCGCAAGGCCGCAGGCCGCCTGCCCGACCGCAGCGACTGGGCCTTCCGCTGCGCCGAGCGCAAGCGGCTGATGCTGCGCAAGACGCACTTCGAGCAGATCCCGATCAAGCCGCAGCGCGTCTACGAGGAGATGAACAAGGCCTTCGGCCGTGACACGGTCTACGTGACGACGATCGGCCTGTCACAGATCGCGGGCGCGCAGTTCCTGCATGTCTACAAGCCGCGCCAGTGGATCAACTGCGGCCAGGCCGGCCCGCTCGGCTGGACGCTGCCGGCCGCGCTGGGCGTGGCCGCGGCCGACCCGACGCAGACCGTGGTGGGCCTGGCCGGCGACTACGACTTCCAGTTCCTGATCGAGGAGCTGGCGGTGGGCGCGCAGTTCCAGCTGCCGATCGTCGTGGTGCTGGTCAACAACAGCTACCTCGGCCTGATCCGGCAGAGCCAGCGCGGCTTCGAGATGGACTACTGCGTGCAGCTGGCCTTCGACAACATCAACGTCGACGACCCGGCGCTGAAGGGCTACGGCATGGACCACGCCAAGGTCGTCGAGGGCATGGGCTGCAAGGCGCTGCGCGTGACCGACCCCGAGCAACTCGAGTCCTCGCTGCGCCAGGCGCAGGCCATGGCGCGCGAGCACCGCGTGCCGGTCGTGGTGGAATGCATCCTCGAGAAGGTGACCAACATCGCGATGGGCACCGAGATCGACAAGGTCAACGAGTTCGAGGAGATCGACTGCCGTCACCCCGAGGGTCGCCAGGGCCTCGAGCTCGCCGGGCTTCTGGACTGACCGCGCGGCCCGCCCTGACCCCCGCAAGACCTCGACAACGACAACGGAGACACCGCATGCCCCGCTTCGCCGCCAACCTCTCGATGCTCTTCACCGAGGTTCCCTTCCTCGAGCGCTTCGAGCGCGCCGCGCGGGCGGGCTTCCTCAGCGTCGAGGTGCAGTTCCCCTACGAGGCGCCGGCCGCCGTGGTGCGCGACCGGCTGGTCTCGAACCGGCTGCGCATGGTGCTGCACAACCTGCCGGCCGGCGACTGGGCCGCCGGCGACCGCGGGATCGCGTGCGACCCGGCGCGGGTGGAGGAGTTCCGGGCCGGCGTGGCCAAGGCCATCGAGTACGCGACGGTGCTCGGCGTGCCGCAGCTCAACTGCCTGGCCGGCAAGGCGCCGGCCAGGTTGGACGAGGCGACGCTGCGCGCCACCTTCGTGTCCAACCTGCGTTTCGCCGCGGCGGCGCTGAGGGCATCGGGCCTGAAGCTGCTGATCGAGCCGATCAACAACTACGACATCCCGGGTTTCTGGCTCAACAACACGGCCAAGGCCATCTCGGTGCTCGACGAGCTCGGCGCCGACAACGCCTTCGTGCAGTACGACATCTACCACGCCCAGCGCTACGAGGGCGAGCTGGCGGCGACGCTCGCGAAGCACCTGCCCCGCATCGGCCACGTCCAGGTGGCCGACAACCCGGGCCGCAACGAGCCCGGAACCGGCGAGATCAACTACGCGTTCCTGTTCGCGCACCTGCAGCGCATCGGCTACGAAGGCTTCATCGGCGCGGAATACAAGCCCGCCGGCCGCACCGAGGACGGCCTCGGCTGGCTGGAGCAGGCGCGCCGGCAGATGGGCCGCGCTGACTGAACACGACGCGACGGAAAGAGGAGAGGACGATGAGACTCGGCTGGATCGGACTGGGCATCATGGGCACGCCGATGGCGGGGCATCTGCGCGCGGCCGGACACGACCTGTTCGTGGCCACCCGCAGCAAGGTGCCGCCGGCGCTGCTGGAGGCGGGCGCCGTGGCCTGCGCCGACGGCGCCGAGGTCGCGCGCCGTGCCGACGTGATCTTCACGATGGTGCCGGACACGCCCGACGTCGAGAAGGTGCTGTTCGGGGCCGGTGGCGTGGCCGAGGGCCTGGCCGACGGCGGGGCCGGGAAGGCCGTGGTCGATATGAGCAGCATCGCGCCGCTGCCGACGCAGGACTTCGCGCGCCGCATCGCCGCGCTGGGGTGCGACTACGTCGACGCGCCGGTCTCGGGCGGCGAGGTGGGCGCCAAGGCGGCCAGCCTGACGATCATGGCCGGCGGCAGCGAGGCGGCCTTCGTGCGCGTGCAACCGCTGTTCGCGCTGATGGGCAGGAACATCACCCACGTCGGCGCCGTGGGGGCCGGACAGATCACCAAGGTGGCCAACCAGATGATCGTGGCGCTGAACATCGCCGCGGTGGCCGAGGCGCTGGTGTTCGCCAGCAAGGCGGGCGCCGACCCGGCCAAGGTGCGCCAGGCGCTGATGGGCGGCTTCGCGTCGAGCCGCATCCTCGAGGTGCATGGCGAGCGCATGATCAAGCGCACCTTCAACCCGGGCTTCCGGATCGAGCTGCACCAGAAGGACCTGAACCTGGCGCTGCAGGGCGCGCGCGCGCTCGGCGTGGCGCTGCCGCAGACGGCCGGTGCCGCCCAGCTGATGCAGGTGTGCGCGGCCCATGGGCTCGCGGCCCAGGACCACTCGGCGCTGGTGCGCGCGCTCGAACTGATGGGCGGCCACGAGGTGGCTTCGGCCTGAGCGCGGCCTGACTGCGGCGCCGTGTGCACCCGGGCTGCCGGGCCACGACGGGGCCACCGTCGCACCGACCGCGCGGCCCGCCGCGCGGGCATCGATATAGTGGCCGGCTGATGCAGCCGTTGCCCGACGTCGGCTTCGACGCCCTGCCCCACCTGCCCGCGGCGCCCTGGCGGTGCAGCGGCACGGTGCTGGTGGCCGTGCTCAACGATGCCGCCACGCTGGACGCCCTCGGGCGCGCCGCCCACGCACCGCCCTACCAGCGGCCGCCGCAGGCACCGGTGCTCGCGGTCAAGCCGCGCCACACCTGGGCTGCTGCCGACGCGCCCTTCACTCTGCCGGCAGGTGCGGCCGAAGTCATCGTCGGCCCCAGCCTGGCCTGCATCATCGGCCGGCGCATCGGCCCCGGAACCCGCGCTACGGACGCGCGGCGGGCCGTGGCCGCGTGGGGCCTGGCCGTCGACCTGACCCTGCCCACCGGCGGCTGGTACCGACCGGCCGTGCGGGCGCGTGCCGCGGTCGGGTCGCTGCGGCTCGGGGTGCCGGTGGCCGCGCTGCCGGAGCCGGTTGCCGCCTTCGAGGTCCGCGTCGACGGCGGGCCGCCCTGGCACGGCGACATGGCCCGCTTCGTGCGTGGCCCGGGCGCGCTGCTGGCCGACATTGCCGCGTTCACGACGCTGCAGCCGGGCGACGTCGTGCTCGTCGGCGTGCCCGAGGGCGCACCTTCGGCCCGGGCCGGCCAGCGCGTGCGCGTCGATGCCCCGGGCCTCGGCAGCCTCGCGTTCGCCATCGAGGGTGTCCGATGACCACGCCCGACTGCGTGGCGCGTGTCTTCCACGAGGATGCGGTGCACCTGGCGCGCCCGCATCCGCGCGGCCTGGTGCTGCCCGACGGACGCATCCTGGCCGAGGACGATGTGACCTGGCTGCCCCCGGTGCAGCCCGGCACCGTGATCGCGCTCGGGCTGAACTACGCGGCGCACGCTCAGGAGCTGGCGGCCGAACTCGCCCGGCCCGCGGACGCCGAGCCGCTGGTGTTCTTCAAGACCGCCGGCAGCCTGGCCGGCCACCGCGCCCGCACCCAGCGCCCGCGCGGCGTGCGCTTCATGCACTACGAGTGCGAACTGGCGGTGGTCATCGGCCGTCCCGCGTGGCAGGTGAGCGCGGCCGCGGCCATGGCCCACGTGGCGGGCTACACGGTGGCCAACGACTACGCCGTGCGCGACCACCTCGAGAACTGGCTCCGGCCCAACCTGCGGGCCAAGAACCGCGACGGTGCCACCTTGCTCGGGCCCTGGCTCGTGCCGGCCTCGCGGGTGGCGGACCCGCACGCGCTCGCGCTGCGCACCTTCGTCAACGGCGCCTTGACGCAGCAGGGCAGCACGTCGAACATGCTGCACCGGATACCGGCGCTGATCGAGTTCCTCAGCGGCTTCATGCCGCTGGCGCCGGGCGACGTGATCCTGACCGGGACGCCCGAGGGAGTCTGCGACGTGCGCGACGGCGACGAGGTGAGCTGCGAGATCGAGGGCATCGGCCGGCTCCTCGGCGTCGTCGTCGACGAGCCGCCGCCCGCAAGCTGAGGACCTGGGAGCGATCACGCACATGCACATCCGGCATCTCATCGGCGGCCGTGCGCACGACAGCACCGAGCAGTTCGAGACCCTGAACCCGGCCACCCAGGCCGTGCTGGCCGAGGTGGCGCGCGGCGGGCCGGCCGAGATCGGGCTGGCCGTGGCAGCGGCCAAGGCGGCGTTCCCGGGCTGGGCGGCCACGCCGGCGGCCGACCGCGCGAAGATCATGCACCGGCTCGCCGGCCTGATCACGGCCCACGTCGCCGACCTGGCGGCCGTCGAGACGGCCGACACCGGGCAGCCGATCGCGCAGACCGGCCGGCAGCTGATCCCGCGCGCCGCCGACAACTTCCGCTACTTCGCCGAGATGTGCGTGCGCGTGGACGGACACACCTACCCGACGCCGACGCACCTGAACTACACGCTGCTGCACCCGGTGGGGGTGTGCGCGCTGATCAGCCCCTGGAACGTGCCCTTCATGACGGCCACCTGGAAGGTGGCGCCGTGCCTGGCCTTCGGCAACACGGCGGTGCTGAAGATGAGCGAGCTGTCGCCGCTCACGGCGGCGCGCCTGGGCGAGCTGGCCCTCGAGGCCGGGGTGCCGCCGGGCGTCCTGAACGTGGTGCACGGCTTCGGGCCCGAGACCGGCGAGCCGCTGGTGCGCCACCCCGACGTGCGCGCGATCTCCTTCACCGGCAGCACCGCCACCGGCCGGCGCATCGTCGCCGAGGCCGGACTGAAGAAGTTCAGCATGGAGCTCGGCGGCAAGAGCCCCTTCGTCGTGTTCGAGGACGCCGACCTGACGCGCGCGCTCGACGCGGCCGTGTTCATGGCCTTCTCGAACAACGGCGAGCGCTGCACCGCCGGCAGCCGCATCCTGGTGCAGCGCAGCCTGTACCAGGCCTTCGCCGGCGAGTTTGCCGCGCGCGCCTCGCGGCTGCAGGTCGGCGATCCGATGCACGACGCGACGATCGTCGGCCCGATGATCAGCCGCGACCATCTGGCCAAGGTGCGGCGCTTCATCGCGCTGGGCCTGGAGGAAGGCGCCACGCTGCTCGCGGGCGGGCTGGAGCCGCCGACGCTGCCCCTCGGGCTGGCCGCGGGCAACTTCGTGCAGCCGACCGTGTTCGCCGACGTCGACAACCGGATGCAGGTGGCGCGCGAGGAGATCTTCGGGCCGGTGGCCTGCCTGATCCCGTTCGACGACGAGGACGACGCGGTGCGCATCGCCAACGACACGGCTTACGGGCTGTCGAGCTACGTCTTCACCGAGAACGTCGGTCGCGCGCACCGCGTGGCCGGCCGCATCGAGGCCGGCATGTGCTTCGTCAACAGCCAGAACGTGCGCGACCTGCGCCAGCCCTTCGGCGGCACCAAGGCGAGCGGCATCGGCCGCGAGGGCGGGCAGTGGAGCCACGAGGTCTTCCTCGAGCCGAAGAACGTGTGCGTGTCCTACGGCACGCACCCTATCCCGCACTGGGGGCGCTGATGACGGCCCGCCGCGGCGCCTGCGGCGCCTTGCCCCCGGCGGGACGCCGCTGAAGGACGGCCCGATGGGCACGCTCGCGCTTGCCGCCAAGATCACGCACGTGCCGTCGATGTTCCTGAGCGAGCTGCCCGGCCCGCGCCAGGGCACGCGCCAGGACGCGATCGACGGCCACGCCGAGATCGGCCGCCGCTGCCGCGCGGCCGGCGTCGACACGATCGTCGTCTTCGACACGCACTGGCTCGTCAACGCCGGCTACCACGTCAACTGCGCCCCCGTCTTCGAAGGGCGCTACACCAGCAACGAGCTGCCCCACTTCATCGCCAACCTGCCCTACGCCTTCCCGGGCGATCCCGGGCTCGGGCAGCTGCTCGCGCGCACGGCCTGCGAACTGGGCGTCGAGACGCTGGCGCACGACGCCACGTCGCTGGCGCCCGAGTACGGCACCATCGTGCCGATGCGATACATGAACGCAGATCGGCACTTCAAGGTCGTCTCGGTGTCGGCGCTGTGCATGGCGCACTACCTCGCCGACAGCGCCCGCCTCGGCTGGGCCCTGCGCCGCGCGGTGGAGCACCACTACGACGGCACGGTGGCCTTCCTCGCCAGCGGCTCGCTGTCGCACCGCTTCGCCCAGAACGGCCTGGCGCCGCAGTTCGCCTTCCGCGTGTGGAGCCCGTTCCTCGAGACGCTCGACCGCCAGGTGCTCGCGATGTGGCAGGCGGGCCGCTGGGCCGAGTTCTGCGGGATGCTGCCGGAGTACGCGGCCAAGGGCCATGGCGAAGGCTTCATGCACGACACGGCGATGCTGCTCGGTGCGCTCGGCTGGAGCGGCTACGATGGCGCGGCCGAGATCGTGACGCCGTACTTCGGCGCCTCGGGCACCGGCCAGGTGAACGCGGTGTTCCCGGTGCGGCCGAACGACGGCGCGGCGGTGCCGGGGCCGGTGGCCTCGCGCGCCGAGGGCTACCTCGAGGCCCACCGCGCCGCGGCGCGGCTCTGAACGCGGTCGGGGGACGCCAGCGATGCCGCACCTCGTGCTGCTGTACACCAGGAACCTCGACGCCGAGACCGACATGGCGGCGCTGTGCCGCGCGCTCGCCGACACGATGCTCGCCGCGCGCGACGAGGCCGGCAGGCCGGTGTTCCCGCCCGGCGGCACACGCGTGCTGGCCTACCCGGCGGCCCACGCCGCCGTGGCCGACGGCAGCCCGCCCGACGGCCGCGACTACGCCTTCGTCTACCTGAACCTGCGCATGGCATGCGGGCGCAGCGCCACGGTGCAGCGCGAGGTGGGCGAGGCCCTGGTGGCCACGGCGCGGGCGCACTTCGGCAACCGCTTCGACGAGCGCGCACTCGGACTCACGCTGCAGATCGACGAAGGCCATGAGGTCTTCGACGCCAAGCTCAGCTCGATCCACCCGCTGTTCGCCGGCCGCTAGCCGCCGCCGCGCGATCGACGCCACGACCGGCCCCGCCATGCCCAGCACCACCCTGCCCCCGGGTGTCATCGCCGCACTGGCGCGCGAGCTCTACGGCGCCCGCAAGACGCGCACGCCCGTCGGCCACTTCTCGGTCCGCCACCCGGGCATGACCCTCGAGGACGGCTACGCCATCCAGCGCGAGTGGGTCCGGCTCGAGCAGGCCGACGGCCGGCGGATCCGCGGCCGCAAGATCGGCCTGACCTCCCGCGCGATGCAGCAGGCCAGCCAGATCACCGAGCCCGACCACGCGCCGCTGATGGACGACATGTTCTTCGCCGGCGGCACCGACATCCCCGCGGCGCGGTTCATCGCGCCGCGCGTCGAGGTCGAGTTCGCCTTCGTGCTCGGCAAGCCGCTCGAAGGCCCCGGCGTGACCGTGTTCGACGTGCTGTCGGCCACCGACTGGGTGAGCCCGGCCGTCGAGATCATCGACGCCCGCATCGAGCAGTTCGACCGCGTCACCAAGGCACCGCGCAAGGTGACCGACACCATCAGCGACTTCGCCGCCAACGCCGGCATCGTGCTCGGCGGCCGCCCGGTGCGGCCCGACGCGATCGACCTGCGGTGGGCCGGCGCGATGCTGTCGAGGAACGGCGTCATCGAGGAGACCGGCCTAGGTGCCGGCGTTCTGGGCCACCCCGCGCAGGGCATCGCCTGGCTGGCGGCGAAACTCGCCCCCTGGGACGAGCGGCTCGAGGCCGGCGACGTGGTGCTGGCGGGCTCGTTCACCCGGCCGGTGGCCGGCGCCGCCGGCGACACCTTCCACGCCGACTACGGCCCGCTCGGGGTCGTGAGCTTCCGCTTCGCCTGACCGGCGCGCCTTGCGGCCGCGGCCGGAGCGGCCCCGGGCGAGCAGGCCTGCGCAGGCCTGTCGTCGAGGCCGAAGTGCTCGACGGCGTGATCGATGAAGGCACGCACCTTCGGCGCCAGGTAGCGGCTGCTCGGGAACACCGCGTGCACCGCCACCGGCACCGGCGTCCACCGCTGCAGCACCGGCTGCAGCTGCCCTGGCGGCAGCGTGGCCGCCACGGCCAGCGGCAGGCGCGCGATGCCCAGGCCGCTCATGCAGGCCTGCACCAGCAGCGTCACGCTGCCCGATCGCACGCGGGTCGGCCCGTCCACCCGCAGCGGCCGTGCCTGCGGCTCGGCCGCGTCCTGCAGCTCCCAGCCGCTGCGGCCTGCGCCGGTGGCGAACATCAGCAGCTCGTGCCCGCGCAGCGCGTCGAGGTCATGCGGCAGGCCGGCGCGCGCCAGGTAGCGGGGGCTCGCGAACAGACCGTAGGCCATCGCACCCAGGCGCCGCGCGGTCAGCGTCGAATCCTCCAGCACGCCCACGCGCAAGGCAAGGTCGAAGCCCTCGTGCACGAGGTCGACCAGGCGCGGCGTGAAGTCCACGTCCACGGCCACCTGCGGCCAGCGCTGCAGGTAGCCGGTGATCCAGCGGTTGGCGGCGATCAGCGCGAAGTCGGTCGTGCAGCTCAGGCGCAGCATGCCGCGAGGCTCGTTGTTCAGCGAGCGCGCGAAGCGCTCCAGGTCATCGGCCGCGGCCAGGATGCCGCGCGCGCGCTCCAGCACCTCGCGCCCGGTCTCGGTGAGGCGCAGAGCCCGCGTGCTGCGCTCGATCAGCCGCGTGCCGAGCTCGCGCTCCAGCGCGCTGACGGTGCGCGACAGCCGCGCCTTGTCGGTGCCCAGCAGCCCGGCCGCCGCCGTGAAGCTCCCGGCCTGGACGACCTTGTCGAGGGCCTGCAGGTCGCTGAATCTCATTGTTGCTCCATTTGACAACGGTATGTTTTTTCCGAGTGTATTGGCAGTTTTCGGAGTCAACGCCACGATACCGCCCATCGCAACTCACCGCACGCGCCCCATCATGAGCACCGACGTCAACCCCGCCCGCGCCACGCCGCGCCGCGTCCTCTTCGTGCTGGCCAACCCCGCCACCAGCCCCACCACCGGCTGGCCGATCGGCTTCTGGGCGGCGGAGTTCACGCACCCGTACTGGGAGTTCACTGAGGCCGGCTACGAGGTCGAGGTCTGCAGCCCCGACGGCGGCGACCTGCTGCTCGACGGCTACAGCGACCCGCGCCACGAGAGCGGCTACTCCGCACACGACCTGGTGAGCCTCGGGTTCCTGAGTTCGCCGCGCCACGCCGCGATGCTGAAGGCCACGCCAAGGCTCGCCGACATGGACCTGGGCCGCTACGACGCGGTCTTCGTCGCCGGCGGCCAGAGCCCGATGGTGACCTTCATCGACAACCAGCCGCTGCACCGCTTCCTGGCGGCCGCCTACGAGGCCGGCAAGATGCTGGCCGTCGTCTGCCACGGCACCTGCGCGCTGCTGAAGACGCGCCTCACGGACGGCCGACTGCTCGTCGAGGGCAGGACCTGGACCGGTTTCGCCAACAGCGAGGAGGCTTTCGCCGACAGCTTCGTCGGCCAGCGCATCCAGCCGTTCTGGATCGAGGACGAGGCGCGCAAGATTCCCGACACCAACTTCGTCGTCGACCAGAAGTTCCGCGCCTTCGCCGTGCGCGACGGCCGGCTCGTCACCGGCCAGCAGCAGTGCTCGGGCGCGGCGGCGGCACGGCTGGTGATCGAGGCGCTGGGCCGCTGAACGCGGCTCACCGGCCCGGAGCCGTCATGACGAGTCCCCCCGCCCGCGACCCTGCCCGCGACGTCGCCCCGCCGTCGCGGGCAGCCGAAGCGGCAGTGCCGGCCGAGGGCCCCGTCACCGTGGTCGTCACCCGCCGCGTGCGGCGCGGCCACGAAGCCGCCTACGAGGCGGCGCTGGCCGGCTTGCAAACCGACAGCACGGCCTTCGGCGGCTACCTCGGCGCCACCACGCAGCGCCCGGCCGCCGGGGTGCCACCCGAGTACACGAGCGTGTTCCGCTTCGCGCGCGTGGCCGACCTGCGCGCCTTCGAGGCCTCGCCGCGCCGCGCCGCCTTCCTCGCCGAGGTGGCGCCGCACGTCGAGGCCGACCCGGCATGGCGCGAACTGACCGGCCTCGAGTTCTGGTTCGGCCCGCCGGCCGGCGCGGTGGTGCCGCAACCCGTGCGCTGGCGTATGGCCCTGGTCATGGTGGTCGTGGTGTACCTGCTCGTGCTGACGATCGGCGGTGCACTCGGCGTCCTGCTCGCCGGCTGGCCGTCCTGGCTGCGCCTGCTGCTCACCATCGCGATCGAGATCGCGCTGCTGACCTGGTGGCTGATGCCGCGCCTGACGCGCTGGCTGGCGCCCTGGATCTACCCGCGCCCCGCACGGCTTTCCTGATCGCTTCCCGACCTGCTGACGGAGACCGCGATGCCGGGTCTGCCACCGGGTCGCGGCTGCGCCGCAATGTCTGGGCCCAGAGCAAGCCCGAGGGGTACGGACAGTCCGCCGAAGTGCCCTGAACCGCCTGTGCCGCGGCCTGCCGCGGACGGCCACGCCGCCTGCGGCGGCCACCGCTGGCCCGGCTCGGCGCAGAATGCGCGCCGCCGGGGGGAATCCGGCCAAGGAGCGACCATGTCCCTGCACCAGCAGTTGCTGCAGCGCCAGGCCGAGGGCCGGCCGATCCGCGTCGGCGTGATCGGCGCCGGCAAGTTCGGCAGCATGTTCCTGGCACAGGTGCCGCGCACGCCCGGCGTGCACGTCGTCGGCATCGCGGACCTCGACCCCGCGGCGGCGCGTCGCAACCTGGCGCGTGTGGGCTGGGCGGTCGAGCGCGCGGCCGCGCCGAGCCTCGATGCCGCCCTTGCCGACGGCCGCACCCACGTCGGCGACGACTGGCGCGCGCTGGTGTGCCACCCGGCCATCGACGTCGTCGTGGAGAGCACCGGTGCGCCGGTGCACGCAGTCGACCACGTGCTCGAGGCCTTCGCCCACGGCAAGCACGTCGTCAACGTCACGGTCGAGGCCGACGCCTTCTGCGGGCCGCTGCTGGCGCGCCGCGCGGCCGCCGCGGGCGTGCTCTACAGCCTCGCCTTCGGCGACCAGCCAGCGCTGATCTGCGACCTCGTCGACTGGGCCCGTACCTGCGGCTTCCCGGTGGTGGCGGCCGGCCGCGGGCACAAGTGGCTGCCCCACTTCGCGCAGAGCACGCCCGACACCGTGTGGGCGAACTACGGCCTGACGCCCGAGCAGGCCGCGCGCGGGGGTCTGAACCCGAAGATGTTCAACAGCTTCCTCGACGGCAGCAAGCCGGCCATCGAGAGCACCGCGGTGGCCAACGCCACCGGGCTGGACGTGCCTTCGGGCGGCCTGCGGTACCCGCCGGCCAGCGTGGCCGACATCCCGTTCGTCACGCGTCCCCGCAGCGAGGGCGGCGTGCTGGAGAAGAAGGGCATGGTCGAGGTGATCAGCAGCCTCGAGCCCGACGGCCGCACGATCCCGTACGACATCCGGATGGGCGTCTGGGTCACGGTGGAGGGCGAGACCGACTACGTCCGCCACTGCTTCGAGGAGTACAACGCCCACACCGACCCCAGCGGGCGCTACTTCACGCTGTACAAGCGCTGGCACCTGATCGGCCTGGAGGTCGGCTACAGCGTGGCCAGCGTCGTGCTGCGGCGCGAGCCCACCGGCGTGGCCAGTCACTGGAAGGCCGACGTCGTGGCCTCCGCCAAGCGCGACCTGCGGCCCGGCGAGGTGCTCGACGGCGAGGGCGGCTTCACGGTGGTGGGCACGCTGCAGCCGGCGTCCGCCTCGCTGGCGCTGCGCGGCGAGGGCGGCCTGCCGCTGGGCCTGGCCCACGGCGTGAAGCTGCTGCGCCCCGTGGCGCAGGGACGGATGCTGACCTGGCGCGACGTCGAGGTCGACGAACGCAGCGCCGCGGTGCGGCTGCGGCTGGAGATGGAGCGGACGATCGCGCCGGCGCCCTGAGGCGCGCCGGCCGCTGCGGAAGCCGGCGTGGCCGCCGGCTTGGGCGGCGCGCGCCTTCCGGAGCGCGGCCGCTCGGCTGCCGGGGGCCCGGGCGGCCCCCGGGGCCGCTCAGGCCAGCCTGAAGCCGGCCATCGCCGCGACGAGGGTCTGTGCCTGCTGGCGCATGCTCTCGGCCGCCGCGGCACTCTGTTCGACCAGCGCCGCGTTCTGCTGCGTCGAGCGGTCCATCGACGTCACGGCCTCGCTGACCTGGGCGACGCCCGCGCTCTGCTCGGTGCTGGCCTGGCTGATCTCGCCCACCAGCGAGTTCAGGCGCCCGATCGACGCCACGACCTCGCTCATCGTGGTGCCCGCCTGGTCGACCAGCGTCGTGCCGCGCTCGACGCGCTCCACGCTGGTCGAGATCAGGCCCTTGATCTCGCGCGCCGCCTCCGCGCTGCGCTGGGCGAGGCTGCGCACCTCGCTCGCCACGACGGCGAAGCCGCGTCCCTGCTCGCCGGCACGCGCCGCCTCGACGGCGGCGTTCAGCGCCAGGATGTTGGTCTGGAAGGCGATGCCGTCGATCGTGCCGATGATGTCGGAGATGCGGCGCGAGCTCTCGGTGATGCCCTGCATCGTCTGCACCACCTCGCCCACCACCTGACCGCCGCGCCTGGCCACGTCGGTGGCCTCGCGTGCCAGGTCGGCCGCGACGCGCGCGCTCTCGGCGTTGCGCTTGACGGTCGAGCCGAGCTGCTCCATCGACGCGGCCGTCTCCTGCAGCGAGGATGCCTGCTGCTCGGTGCGGGTGCTGAGGTCGTTGTTGCCGAGCGCGATCTGCTGGCTGGCCGACGCGACGCTGTCCGCGCCCGCGCGGACCTGCCGCACGGTCGAGCCGAGCTTGCCGCCCATCGTGGCCAGCGCCTGCATCACGCTGCCCGGCCGCTGCGGCCGGGCCAGCAGCGGCTGGTCGAGCTGTCCGTCCGCGACCCCGTTGACGACCTGCATGACCACGGAAGGCTCGGCCCCGAGCCGCGCGTTGAGCCAGCGCATGATCCAGGCAAGCAGCGCCACGGCCATCGCCGCCATGCCCACCGCCGCGATGGCCAGTGCCAGGAACCAGTTGCGCGTGCGCTGGTTGGCAGCCGCCACCTCGAGCCGCGTGCGCTCGTCCAGCATGGCGAGGAACTCGTCGACCGGCTTCATGATCTTCGCCTTGTACTGGTGGTAGGCGAGGTCGTGCATCATCGCCGTCGCCCGCGCCCGGTCCGGCTCGCCCTTGAGCACGAACTGGCCCTTGTCGTCGGCGCGCAGGCCCTTGACCAGGTTCATCGCGACCGTCTCGGTCTTGACCAGGTCGTCGGAGTTGGCGGCGGCCTCCTTCAGCTTGGCGAACTCGGCTTCCGTGAAGCCGGCGTCCTTCATCATCTCCAGCAGCGGCTTGGTCGTCGCGGCGCCCGCGTGCGACGGCTGCTGGCCGGCAGCGAGGAAGTCCCAGTAGATCTTCTCGTAGCCCGGCGGGCGCGGCTTCTTGCCGTTGCGGATGTCGAGCACCGTGAAGTACTGCTCCTCCCACTTGGGATCGCCCGTGACCACGTAGGTCCGGGCCAGACGCGTCAGGTCGTCGGAGCTCTGCCGCAGTTCGTCGGCGAGCTGCAGCGACAGCGTCCGGCGCGCCTCGGCCGCCGAAGAGTCGGACGCCGCGGCGTTCATGCGCCAGACCGCGAGGAGCAGGATCAGGAGGCAAAGGGCCATCACCGCGATGGCGGTGCCGAAGATGTTGCGGATACTGTTCACCGTGCTTCCCGTTCCTGGCGCTGTGGTTGGATGTACCGCCCCGCGAACCTGGACCGCGGGTGCGCTTGCAGCGTGCCCTCGCACGCCCGACACCGGATGGCGCGCGGGTCTGCAGGTGTGCCGCGACTCCGCTCCGATCCGGTCGTTACGAGCGGTATCGGCAGCCGATGCGTGACCTTGAGGCACGGCCTGCACGATAGAAAACGACACGCGCCGAAACGGCGCCGAAAGGACCGCCCGGCCCGCCAGCGGCACGATGGGACATCCAACCAGCAATTGGCACGGGCCGAGGAGTCCTGATGAAGACCTCGATCAAGCGCAGCCTGATCGGCCTGGCCGCCAGCGCGCCGCTGGCCGGCGGCCTGGCCGGCTGCGGGCACCGTCATCACGAGTGGACCGCGGCGCCGCTCCGCGCCGAGGATGCGGCGAAGTGGCGTGCCCGGCTGATCGAGCGTGCCGGCAAGGAGCTGCAGCTCGACGACGCCCCGAGGGTGAAGCTCGGGCTGGCCTTCGACCGCCTGCGCGAGCGGCGCGACGCGCTGGCCGGCGGCATCGCGGACCCGCGCGCGGAGCTGCGGGCGATGCTGGGCGGCGAGCGCTTCGACCGCGGGCGTGCGCAGGCGTGGATCGACCGCAACGCCGACGCACTGCGTGGCAACACGCCGCAGACCGTGGGCGCCCTCGCCGACTTCTACGACAGCCTGCGCCCCGAGCAGCAGGCGCGTCTGCGGGAGTGGCTCGACAAGCGCGGTCATGGCCGCTCGCGCTCCTGAGGTCGGAGGACCACGCGCCCGCCGGGCCACGTCGCCGCGTTGTGGCAGGGCCCGGGCGTGGGAGCATCGAGGCCGTGCGGCGCATCTTGCTGATCGACGACGACGAACTGCTGGCGCCGCCGCTGGCCGAATGCCTGCGGCGCTTCGATCTTCAGCTCGACAGCGCGACCCGTCCGGGCAAGGGCCTGGAGCGGCTGCGCAGCGTCGGCCACGACGCGGTGATCCTCGACGTCATGCTGCCCGAGATGGACGGCTTCGAGCTGTGCCGCACGAATGCGGACGACGAGGACGCCCGGCTGCTGGAGCGCCAGACCGCCGACGGTCACCGCATCCGCTTCGGCCTGGGCGACCGCGCCTGGGAGGAGCGGCCGCGCGCCATCGGCTGGCTCACGCTGGCCGGGCTGCTGCTGGCCACCGCCGCGGCCTATGCGTTCGTCCGCCACCGGTTCCGGCCGCTGGACGACATCCGCGCCGGCGCCCAGCGCTTCGGTCAGGGCGCCTTCGAGGTGCCGATCCCGGTGCGCCGGCAGGACGAACTCGGCGACCTCGCCGCCCAGGTCAACGCAATGGCGCAGGACATCCGGGCGATGCTCGAGGCCGAGCGGGGCCTGCTGCTGGCGGTGAGCCACGAGCTGCGCTCGCCGCTGACGCGGGCCCGCGTCAACGCCGAGCTCGTGGCGGGCGGCGAGGCGCGCGAGGCGCTGCTGCGCGACCTGGGAGCGATGCGCGACCTGATCGGCGACCTGCTGGAAAGCGAGCGCCTGGCGGCCGGTCACGCCGCGCTCCAACGCGAGCGCTGCAGCCTGAATGCCCTGGTGCGCGAGGTGGTCGACGGGGCGTTCGCGGGGGCGGCGCTCGAGCTCCGGCTGGACCCGGCGCTGCCCGACGCGATGCTCGACCCGGCCCGGATCCGGCTGCTGCTGCGCAACCTGATCGACAACGCATTTCGCCACGGCGGCCCGGATGCCGCACCGCCCTGCGTGACGACCTCGTCCGCCGGCGGTCGGCTGCGGCTGGTCCTGCGCGACCGCGGCCTCGGCGTCGATCCGACCCGACTGGCGCAGCTGGGCGAGGCCTTCCACCACGCCGATGCAACGCGGCAGCGCAGCACCGGCGGGGTCGGCCTAGGCCTGTACCTGTGCCGCGCCGTGGCGCGCGCCCACGGCGGCGAGCTGCGGTTCCGCAATGCCGCACCGGGGCTGGAAGCGACGGTCGAACTCGCCCCCTAGGCAGCCGCAGGGGCTGGCGGCGGACCCCGGCGACGGTGACGCGGCGCTCGACACCGGGCCGCCGGGGCGACACACTCCGGCGGCCGTCACGCGCGCCGCGCCGCGGGCGCGGCAGGCCGGCAGCGAGGCAGGAGGCGACAGCGAGTTGAGCACGACCATTGCCGTTCCGTTGTGGCTGGCGCTGCTGCTGGCGCTGCTTGCGGCGTGGGCGCTGCTCGACCGTCTGCTGCTGCCGTCGGTGCGCTGGCTGATCCGCAGCCGCGCCAACCGCGTGCTCGACGAGGTCGGCACGCGGCTGCGCATCCAGATCCGGCCGTTCCAGCAGACCAGCCGCAGGGCGCTGATCGACCGCCTCGTCTTCGACGACAAGGTGCAGCAGGCAGCGCGCGAGTTCGCCGAGGCCCAGTCGATGCCGCGCGAGGTCGCGCAGCAGGTGGTGGAGAACTACGCCAGCGAGATCGTCCCGGCCTTCAACGCCTACTTCTACTTCCGCATCGGCTACTGGATCGGCAAGCGCGTGAGCCGGCTGCTGTACCGGGTGCGGATTGGCTACTCCGACGAGGAGGGCCTCGCCGCGGTGCCGGCCGACGCGACGGTGGTCTTCGTGATGAACCACCGCAGCAACATGGACTACGTCCTCGCCGCCTACCTGGCCGCCGAGAAGGCGGCGCTGTCGTACGCGGTGGGCGAGTGGGCGCGCATCTGGCCGCTGCAGCAGGTCATCCGCTCGATGGGCGCGTACTTCGTGCGGCGCGGCTCGGGCAACGCGCTGTACCGCCGCGTGCTCGAGCGCTACATCGCGATGGCCACCGAGGCCGGCGTCACGCAGGCCGTCTACCCCGAGGGCGGGCTGACGCGCGACGGCGCGCTGCGCGAGCCACGATTCGGCGTGCTCGACTACATGCTGCGCGGCTTCGCGCCGGACGGCGGGCGCGACCTGGTCTTCATCCCGCTCGGGCTCAACTACGACCGCGTGCTCGAGGACCGCACCCAGCTGCTCGCCGGAAACGGCGAGGCGCGGCGGCCCGGGCCGCTGGCGGCCGCCCTCACGACGCTGCGCTTCGCCGGCACCCAGGTCGGCCTGGCGCTGCGCAGCCGCTGGTACCGCTTCGGCTATGCCTGCGTGAACTTCGGCAGCCCGGTGTCGGTGCGGGCCTACTGCGCCGAGCGCGGCCTCGACTTCCGCAAGCTGTCCAAGGAGGACCGGGTGCGCGAGGTGGCCGCCCTCGGCAACCACCTGATGGCGGCCGTCGGCAGGCTGATCCCGGTGCTGCCCGTGCCGCTGGTGGCGCGCGTGCTGCTGGCCAGCGGCCCGGTGGCGCTCAGCGAGTTCGAGATCAAGTCGCGCGTGGGTGCCGAGGTCGAGCGGCTGCGCTCGCGCGGCGCACAGGTGTACCTGCCGCGCGGCGACTGGGACTACGCGGTCGGCGCCGGGCTGCGCATGCTGACGCTGCGGCACCTGGTGGCCGAGTCGGGAGGCCTGTACCGCACCCTGCCGTCCGAGGCCGGGCTTCTCGCCTACTACGCCCGCTCGATCGAGCACCTGTAGCGGGCGCGGGCCATCCCGCGATCGACCGCCGGTCACCCCGCGATCAGGGCCCTCAGCGACTCGATCGTGTCGGCCTGCGCCGGGTCCTTGTCGCGCCGGATGCGCAGCATCCGCGGGAACCGCACCGCGATGCCGCTCTTGTGGCGCGGGCTCGGGCCGATGCCCTCGAAGCCGATCTCGAACACCAGGCTCGGGGCGACGCTGCGCACCGGGCCGAACTTCTCGAGCGTGGTGGCTCGGATCACGCGGTCGACTTCCTTGAACTCGGCGTCGGTCAGGCCCGAGTAGGCCTTGGCGAAGGGCAGCAGCTGCAGCGCGTCGCCGTCCCGGGGTGGCGCCGGCTCGCGGCGGCCGATGGCCTCGAGAACGGCCTGCACCTCGGCGGCGTCGCGCGGCGCCCGGCTCCAGACGGCGAAGGTGTAGTCGGTGTAGACGCTGGCGCGGCGGCCGTGCCCGGCCTGCGCGTAGACCAGCACGGCGTCGACGCTGAACGGGTCGACCTTCCACTTCCACCACAGGCCCTCGACCTTGGTGCGGCCGCTGCCATAGCGCGAGTCGGCGCGCTTGAGCATCAGGCCCTCCACGCCGCGCTCGCGCGACTGCGCGCGCAGCGCCGCGGCCTCGTCCCAGTCGTGCGGTCCGAGCAGCGGCGACAGGCGCAGCGCGGTGCCGGCGGCCAGCCCGGGCAGGCTCTCGAGCCGGGCACGCCGTTCGCGCTGCGGCCGGGCGCGCAGGTCGGCCCCGGCCTCCTCGAGCAGGTCGTAGGCAACGAAGACCACCGGCGCCTGCTCGAGCAGCCGGCGCCCGAGCGTCTTGCGGTTCAGCCGCGTCTGCAGCGCCTGGAAGGCCGCCGGCGCCGCGGCGCCTGCGGGCCACACCAGCAGCTCGCCGTCCAGCACCGTGCCCGCCGGCAACGACCGCGCCGCCGCCATCACCTCGGGGAAGCGCTCGGTCACGAGTTCCTCGCCGCGCGACCAGATCCAGACCTGGCCGCCGCGCCGCACCAGCTGGGCACGGATGCCGTCGTACTTCCACTCCAGCAGCCAGTCGCCGGTCGGGCCCAGCGAGGCCGGCTCGGCCTGCAGCGGGTGGGCGAGGAAGAACGGGTAGGGCTGGCCGCCGCCCTCCGGCACGCCGCAGGGCGCATCGGCTGAAGCACCGGAGCCGCGCTGCGCCGCAGGGCCGGCCGCCGGGGCGACCAGGGCCAGGTAACGCGCCGCGGTGGGCAGCGCTCGCGCCTCGGTGTAGCCCATCATGCGCTCGGCGACGAGCTTGGGGTCGATGCCCGCCACCTGCGCAAGCGCCCGCTGCACCAGCAGCCTGCTGACGCCGACGCGGAAGCCGCCGCCGATCAGCTTGACGAGCAGGAAGCGGCCGGCCGCGTCGAGTTCGTCGAAGGCCGCGTCCAGGTGCGCCCGCTGCGCGCCCGGATCGAGCCCGCGCAGCGGCAGCAGGCGCTGCTCGACCCAGTGCGCCAGGCCGGCATCGCTGGCCGCCGCAGCCGGCGGCAGCACGTGGGCGATGGTCTCGGCCAGGTCGCCCACGGCCTGGTAGCACTCCTCGAACAGCCAGTCGTCGATGCCGGCCCGTGCGCACGCCGTGGCGCGCAGCAGCGCGGTGGGCACCACCTGGCGCGGCTTGCCGCCAGCCAGGAAGTAGGCCGCCCAGGCCGCGTCGGCCGGCGGTGCGGCGGCGAACCAGCGCGCCAGCGCGGCGAGCTTGTCGCCGGTGGCGGTGCTGGCGTCGAGTTGCTCGTACAGCGCGGCGAAGGACTGCACGCGCCGATCATGCCCCAGCGCC
>JADCGP010000018.1 GCA_020248915.1 Rubrivivax sp.
CAGGTGTGCATGTCGACGTCGAAGACCCGCTCGAGCAGCCGCGCCCAGCTGATGCGCTGCGGTCGGGCCTGGGCCGTCTCGACTTCGCACTCGGCGGGCGCCGCGGCGTCGGTGTCCGCCTCTTGCACCTGCGGCCCGGGCTGCACCACCAGCGGGCGCAGCTTGGCGTTGGGTGCCAGCACCCCACGAAACCTCATGAGGCGCAACCTCGGCCGCGGCACCAGCGCGGCCAGCCGCTGCATGAACTCCAGCGGGCTCAACCTTGCAGGCCGCGCCCTCGCAAAGCTCGGGCCCTTCGGCTGGCGCAAACAGTCCACGGGACTGTTTGCGTCCCGCCTCAGCACCAGGTGGGTCGTTCCATCGCGCCACGGCGTATTGAGCCTGAGCTCGACTTGGCCGGCGGCGTTGAGCTGCACCCGCTCGTCCGACAGCGCCGGCCGCGTGATGTAGCGGCACAGCTGCTCAAGCCGCTTGCGGTCGTGGGCTTGCACCCGCACCGATGGACCCGCGCCAGATCGCGCACGTGACTGGGTTGCCTCGGCACAGGCGCGAGGCTGTGCGGCTGGAACAAGCGGCGAAGGGCCGCCACTGGCGCCCGGTCGGGGTCCGGGCCGGGAAAGACAATCAAGTCTCTTGAGGCACCAGCGCCCCGCCCGGCCGCTGCGCCGGGTTCGTCGCTTCTGGGGCCCGCCAGCGCGCACCGGATGGCCCGAAACCCCGCGCCGCAGTCTGTAAATGGTCTGTAAGGGGGCCAGAAACAACAAAGCCCGGCAGGTTGGGCCGGGCTAAGTTGTTGATTTGACTGGTGGCCTGGGGCGGAATCGAACCACCGACACGCGGATTTTCAATCCGCTGCTCTACCAACTGAGCTACCAGGCCGCAGCCGGCGCACGCGGGCGGCCGGCGGGGGGCGCAGTATAGCCGCCGCCGGCGGCGCTCAGTGCCCGCCGCGCTTGCTGCGCGACAGGTCCACACCCAGCTGCTTGAGCTTGCGGTACAGGTGGGTCCGCTCGAGCCCGGTCTTCTCGGCCACGCGGGTCATGGAGCCGCCCTCGCGGGCGAGGTGGAACTCGAAGTAGCTCTTCTCGAACGCGTCGCGGGCCTCGCGCAGTGGCCGGTCGAGGTCGAAGCTCTGCTCGGCCAGCGGCCCCTGGACGGAGGGGGGCGCCGTTGCATCGGCCGCTGCAGAGGGGCCCAGGCGCGGCGCGAGGCCGCGTTCCGGATCGTCGTCGTCGCTGCTGGCGCCCCCAGCGTGGCCGCCGCCGCTGCCGCCGCTGCCGGCCGGCGGCGCCGCGCCGCGCCCGGCACCCGGCCGGGCCAGCGCCTGGTCCACCGCCCGCAGCAGCTTCTGCAGCGTGATCGGTTTTTCCAGGAAGGCGCTCGCCCCGTACTTGGTGGCCTCGACGGCGGTGTCGATCGTGCCGTGCCCGCTCATCATGATGACGGGCATCGTCAGCTGCGCCGTGGCGCCCCACTCCTTGAGCAGCGTGATGCCGTCGACATCGGGCATCCAGATGTCCAGCAGCACGAGGTCGGGGCGCAGCGCCTCGCGCACCTGGCGCGCCTGCGCCGCGTTCTCGGCCAGCTCCACCGTGTGCCCCTCGTCGGTGAGGATCTCCGACAGCAGTGCGCGGATGCCCAGCTCGTCGTCTACGACCAGGATGGTTGCCATGAACGGGGCTGCGGCCGGGTGGGCCTCACTGCGTGCGGGCGCGGGGCGCCGCGCGGCCGGGCGGGGTGTCGGGTGTCGGGGTGCCCGCGTGTGCGGCGGGCTCGGGGGTTGCGGCCGTCTCGGGGACGAACCGCGAAAATGATAGCGAAACCCGCGCCCCGGTCACCGGCGCGTCGGCGCCGTCGTCGGCCCGCAGGTTCACCGCGGCGATCCGCGCGCCGTGCTCGTCGGCGATCTTGCGCACCACCGCCAGCCCGAGGCCGGTGCCCTTGGCCTTGGTCGTGACGTAGGGCTCGAAGGCGCGCTTGAGCACCTTGTCCGGGAACCCCGGGCCGTTGTCCAGCACCGCCAGGCGCACCGCGCGCAGCTCGCCGCCGTGGCCGCGGGCCGACGACGTGGCCACCTCCACCTGGCCGTCCGGGCGGTCGGCAACCGCGTCGAGCGCGTTCTGCACCAGGTTGTGCACCACCTGGCGCAGCTGCGAGGGATCGCCGAGGATGCGCGGCAGCCCGGGCTCGGTGCGCACCGACAGCAGCCCGTTGTCGATGGCCTGGCCGTACAGCGCCATCACCTCGGTCACCAGCGCGTTGAGGTCGAGCGGGCGCACCTGGGCGGCCGGCAGCCGCGCGTAGTCGCGGAACTCGCTCACCAGCGCCTGCATCGAGCCGACCTGGGCGACGATCGTGGCCACGCTGCGCCGCAGCAGCGCCTGGTCGCCGGCGTCGAGCTTGTTCTCGAGCCGCGCCTGCAGCCGCTCGGCCGACAGCTGGATCGGCGTCAGCGGGTTGCGGATCTCGTGGGCCAGGCGGCGCGCCACCTCGGCCCAGGCCGCGCTGCGCTGCGCCGACACGATGTCGGTGATGTCGTCGAAGACGACGAGCCGGGCCGCGCCGGGCAGCGTCGCGCCGCGCACCAGCAGCGTCAGCCGGGCGCCGTCGCCGCGGGCGAGCTCCAGGCTCTCCTGCCACTGGTCGCGCTCGCCGGGCTCGGGGCTCGCGCGCAGCAGCTCGAAGCGCTGGTCGATCTCGGCGGCGAACGTGCCCAGGCCGCCGGCGTCGGCCAGCGACCGCCCGTGCAGGGCTTCCAGTGGCTGCTGCAGGATGCGCGCCGCACCCGGGTTGACGACGTCGATGCGCCCATCGCGGTCGAACACGATCACACCGGCGCTCAGCGTGTCCAGGATCGTCTGCAGCCGCGTGCGCGCGCCCTCGAGCTGGACGATGCCGCGCTGGACCTGCTCGCGCGCCTCGGCCACCTGGGCGGTCATGTCGGCGAAGCTGCGCGTCAGGCCGCCGAGCTCGTCACCGCCTTCGAACACCGGCTTGGCCGTGTAGTCGCCGCGCGCCACCTGGCGCACGCCCTCGGCCAGCAGCAGCAGCGGCCGCGCCAGTTGTGTCCCGAGCGCGATGGCCAGCAGCACCGCCGTGAACACCGCCAGCAGCAGCGCCAGCGTCAGCGTGCCGACGTACATGCGGCGCAGGCTCTCGCGGGCCAGCGCCCGCTGCTGGTACTCGCTGTAGGCGGCCTGCACCGCCAGCGCGTTGGCCGCCAGCGGCCGCGGCAGCGGCGCCACCACCATCAGGTAGCGCTCCTCGGGCGGGGCCAGCGCGATCCGGGTGCCGGCCACGCGCGCCAGTGCGCGCAGCCGCGGCTGCACGCCGGCGGCCAGCGCGTCCTCGTCCAGGCCCTCGACCTGGCTCGCCGTCCCGCCGGCGCGCGCCTGCCGCAGCAGCGCCGCAGGCCGCTCGGGCGTGACCGCAGCGCGGCCCGCGCCAGCCAGCGCCAGCGGCTGCCCCCCTGGCCCGAGCAGCGCCACCTCGAGGGCGCCGATCTGCTCGCGCACGCGTTCCAGCGCCAGCGGCATCGTCGGCTCGGCGGTCTCGGCCACGCGCTCGGCGGCCACGCGCGTCTTGGCCACCAGGTCCTGGGACAGCGCCTCCAGCGTCCCCTTGCCCAGCGCCAGCCCGGCGTCCAGCGCGCCGGCCACGCGCAGGTCGAACCAGGCTTCGATGCTGCGCGTGGCGAACTGGTAGCTGACGGTGTAGATGACGAGCCCCGGCAGCAGGCCCACCAGCGCGAAGATGCCCGCCAGGCGCAGCAGCAGCCGGCTGCCGAACTTGCCCTGGCGCAGCCGCGCCAGCAGTCGCACCGCCACGTAGCCCAGCACCACGAGCAGCAGCAGCGCCACCGCCACGTTGATCCGGAACAGCCAGACGAAGTGCCGCTCGTAGAAGCCGCCCGGGGTGGCGAAGCTCAGCACGAAGGTCAGCACCAGCGCCGCCGCGGTGGAGGCCACCGCGACGACGACCCAGCCCCAGCGGGCGCCGCGGGTCATCCGCTTAGTCCACCCACAGCGTGCGCTCCACGCGCACGTTCCACTCGTCCTGCCCGCCCAGACCGATCTGCACGAAGCCCGGCAGCTGGGAGGTGTCGAGCCGGTACCCGAACTCGACGTAGTGGCCCCGGCCGTCGAGCTGCGCCAGGTCGGCGATCTTCCAGCTGCTGCTGCTGCTGGCCGCCACCAGCGCCTCGGCCAGCGTGCCGTGGTTCTGGCTCAGCCCGCCGAGCGAGACGCGCCAGCCTCCGGTGAGCGGCTGGAAGGCGATGCGCCACGAGCGGCTCACGCGCGCGATGCGCTCGTCGCGCCAGTACCAGCGGTTTCGGTAGAGCGTGGCTTGGGCGACGAAGTAGACCGGCACCCCGCGCTGCAGCGCCTCCTCCACGGCGCGCGGCAGCGTGATGCGCACCGCGAAGTCCAGCTGCAGCGCGGCGTCGGTGCGCTGGGACTTGAGCGTGGCGAGCTCGACGCCCTGGGCCGCGGCCGGCACGGGCAGCCACGAGGCCGCCCACAGCAGCAGCACGAGCAGCAGCGCATGCAGCCCGAGCCCGGGTGCGGACTTCGCAGACCCGGGTGGCGTCCCGGGTGGCGTCCCGATCGGCGGCGAGCGACGGCAGACCGGCAGCGCGTGCATCGCAGGGCGTCGGGGTGGTCGGGTTCGGGCCGTCAGTTCTTGGCGAGCAGCGCGTAGAAGAACCCGTCCTCGGCGGGCAGGGCGCGCTCCACGGTCCGGACATTGTCGGCCACGGGCAGCAGGTGCCCCGGCGAGCCGGGCACGAGGGACACCCCGCCGGGGCCGTGGCGTTGCAAAAACGCGTCGATCCGGTGCTGGCCCTCGTCGCGGAACACGGAGCAGGTGGCGTACAGCAGCCGACCTCCCGGGACGAGCAGCGGCCACAGCGCCTCGAGCAGCTGGTCCTGGATGCGCGCCATCGCGTGGACATCGTCGGCGCGGCGCAGCCAGCGCACGTCGGGGTGGCGGCGTCCGATGCCGCTGGCGGTGCAGGGCGCGTCGAGCAGGATGGCGTCGAAGGGCTGGCCGTCCCACCAGCCTGCGGGCTGGGCGGCATCGCCGGCCTTCACCTCGGCCTGCAGGCGCAGCCGGCGCAGGTTATCGCCGACGCGGGCCAGGCGCGCCGGGTCGCTGTCCAGGGCCAGCAGCCTCAGGTCCGCCAGCTCGAGCAGGTGGGCGGTCTTGCCGCCCGGCGCCGCGCATGCGTCGAGCACGCGGGCGCCGGGCTGCAGCGCCTGCTCGCCGCTGCCCAGGAGCAGCGGCGCGGCGCGCTGTGCCGCCGCGTCCTGCACCGACACCTCGCCCTCGGCGAACCCCGGCAGCTCGTGTACCGGGCGCGGCTCGTGCAGCCAGACGGCGCAGCTGCCCTCCGTGGGGCCGCCGCCCGGGTCGGGCAGCAGCGTCGCGCGCAGGCCGAGCGCCGCCAGGTGCAGCACGTAGTCGGCCCCGGTACGCCTGCGGCGGTTCACCCGCAGCACCAAGGGCGGGCGGCGGTTGGCCTCGGCCAGCAGCGTCTGCCAGTGCTGCGGCCAGTCGCGCCGCAGCTTCTCGATCCACCACGACGGGTGGTCGAACGCGCCCACCGGCGTGCGCTGCGCGGCGGCGACGAGCGCGTCGCGCTCGCGCACGAAGCGCCGCAGCACGGCGTTGACGAAGCCCGCGGCGGCCGGCGTGCGCGCCTGCGCTGCCGCCACCGCCTGGTCGACCAGCGTGTGGTCGGGGTAGGCCTGGCGCTGGCCCGCGGGTGGCGGCCACAGCAGCGCGATCGCGCCGAGCAGCAGCGCGTCGACGGCCGGCGGCGGCGTGCGTGCGGCCAGCCGCGCGCGCACCTCGACGGCGCCGCCCAGACGCCGCAGCACGTCGCTGGCAAGCGCCTGCGTGCCGGGCCGCAGCTCGACGGGCACCCGCGGCAGCAGGTCGGACAGCGAGCGCCCGGCGCGCACCCCCGACACCGCGTCGGCCACCTGGTCGAGCAGGCGCCACAGCGCGGGGCCGCCGGCGCTGCCGGGAGGGTTGCGGTCGCTCACGTCCGCGAAGTCTAGTGCGCGCGCGGGTCGCGGCCGCCCGGGGCCGCCCGGAGCCGCCTGGGGCCGTCCCGGGCGCAGCGGCGCCGCCGCGCGGGTGCGCGGTTGAAGGCCCTGCGGCTCGCCTGCACAATGGCCCCCCGACTGCCCCGAGCCCGCCGCCATGTCGACACCCACCCAAGTCCCGCCGCCGCGCCTGCTGCGCAGCGAGGAGGAGCTCGCCCGCCTGCCGGCCAGCGAGCGCATCCGCTACCGGCTGGTCACCGCCGACCGGCGCTACTACGCCAACGACAACATCGCCGCCTTCATCCGCGAGGGCGAGCTCGCCGAGCTGAAGGCCGAGGTGCGGGTCAAGATGGAGGAGGTGCTGCGCGCGCTGGTGATCGACACCGACGGCGACCACAACACCCGCGACACCGCGCAGCGCGTGGCCAAGATGTACATCGACGAGGTGTTCTCGGGCCGCTACCGCGAGATGCCCTCGGTCACCGAGTTCCCGAACGCCGAGCGGCTCAACGAGCTGATGATCGTCGGCCCGATCAGCGTGCGCAGCGCCTGCAGCCACCACATGTGCCCGATCTTCGGCCGCATCTGGGTGGGCATCATGCCCAACGAGCACAGCAACCTGATCGGCCTGTCCAAGTACGCGCGCGTGGCCGACTGGGTGATGAGCCGGCCGCAGATCCAGGAGGAGGCGGTCACGATGCTCGCCAACGAGCTGCAGGAGCGGGTGCGCCCCGACGGCCTGGCCATCGTGATGGAGGCCGACCACTTCTGCATGCACTGGCGCGGTGTCAAGGACACCGACAGCGCCATGGTCAACAGCGTGATGCGGGGCGCGTTCCTGAAGGACGCCAACCTGCGGCGCGAGTTCCTGTCGCTGCTGCCGCGCAAGGCGCAGTGAAGCCCGCCCGAGAAAGCCCCCGATGCTCGTCCGTCTCCTCTATGCCAGCCGTGCCGTCCCTGCCGTCGACCAGGAGGAGCTGCTGACCATCCTGCGCAAGAGCAAGGCCAACAACCAGCCGCTGGGCGTGACCGGCGTGCTGTGCTTCAGCGAGGGCATCTTCATGCAGGTGCTCGAGGGCGGCCGCGGCCCGGTCAACCGGCTGTACAACCGCATCGCGGCCGATTCCCGCCACACCGACGTCGAGCTGCTGTGCTACCAGGAGATCGGCGAGCGGCGTTTCGCCGGCTGGAGCATGGGCCAGGTCAACATGTCGCGGCTGAACCCGGCGCTGCTGCTGAAGTACAGCGAGCGCGCCGCCCTCGACCCGTACAGCGTCTCGGGCACCGTCTCGATGGCGCTGTTCGAGGAGTTGATGGCCACCGCGTCGATCATCGGCTGAGAGCGAGGCGGCGGCCGGGGCGCGGTGCGCCCCGCGGCGCCGGGCGGCATGAACGATCACTTCGACGTCGCCATCGTCGGCGCGGGCATCGCCGGCGCAGGCATCGCCTTTCACCTGGCGCCGCATGCGCGGGTGCTGCTGCTGGAGGCCGAGGCCGCGCCCGGCAGCCACAGCACCGGCCGTTCGGCGGCCCTGTATGCACCGGCCTACGGGCCGCCCGCCGTGCGCGAGCTGACCCGCGCCAGCCGCGGCTTCTTCGACGCCCCGCCGGCGGGCTTCGCGGCGGTGCCGCTGCTCGCGCCGCGCGGCGTGCTGTTCGTCGCCCCGCCCGAGCGGCGCGAGCAGGCCGCCGCGCTCGCCGCCACGCTGCGGGCCGAGGGCGGCGCAGTGGATCTGCTCGACGGCGCCCGTGCGCGCGACGTGGTGCCCGTGCTGCGGCCCGAGGCCTGCGAGTCGGCGGTGGCGAGCCCCGACGCGCAGGACATCGACGTCGATGCGCTGCTGCAGGGCTTCGTGCGCGGCGCGCGCGCCGCCGGTGCGGTGCTCGCCTGCGACGCGCGGGTGGACACGCTGGCACGCGAGGGCGGCGGCTGGCGCATCGGCTGTGCCGATGGCCGCGGCTTCCGCGCCGCGGTCGTCGTCGATGCCGGCGGCGCCTGGGCCGACGCGGTGGCTGCGCTGGCCGGCGCGCGGCCGCTGGGCGTCGAGCCGCGGCGCCGCAGCGCCTTCGTGTTCGAGCCGCCCGCCGGCATGGCCATCGCGCACTGGCCGGCGGTGATCGACATCGACGAGGGCTGGTATCTCAAGCCCGAGGCCGGCCTGCTGCTCGGCTCGCCGGCCAACGCCGACCCCACGCACGCGCACGACGTGGTGGCCGAGGAGTACGACATCGCCCTCGGCATCCACCGCATCGAGCAGGCGACGACGCTGTCGATCCGGCGCCCGCGCCGCACCTGGGCGGGGCTGCGCAGCTTCGTCGCCGACGGCGAGCCGGTGCTCGGCTTCGACCCGGCGGTGCCGGGGCTGTTCTGGGCCGCGGCGCTGGGCGGCTACGGCATCCAGTGCAGCCCGGCCTTCACCGCGCTGGCCGCCGAGCTGCTGCGCGGCGCGGCCCCGGACGCCGCGGCCGGGGTGCGTGCGCGGCTGGACGCGGGCCGCGCTCTGCGATGATCCCGACCGACCTGGAGGGTGGGCGATGAGGAGGCTGCTGGTTCCGTTCGACGGCTCGGGCCCCGCCGGGCGTGCGCTCGACGTGGCCCTTCGCATCGGCAGCGAGATCGACCTCGTGCACGTGCAGCGCGAGGCCGACTCGCCGGTGCTGCTGCTGCACATCACGCCCGACCAGCTGCGCAAGCTCCAGCTCGAGCACGCCGCCACCGTGGTGGCCGACGCGCGGGCGCGGCTCGAGGCCGCCGGCGTCGGGCACCGCGTGCACCTGTGCATCGGCGAGCCTGCGGTCGAGATCGCGCGCCTTGCGCGCGAGGGCCAGGTCGACGGCATCGTGATGGGCTCGCGCGGCATGGGCGCGCTGGGCAACCTGGCCTTCGGGTCCGTCGCGACCAAGGTCGTGCACCTGGCCGACGTGCCGGTGACGCTGGTCAAGTAGGCCCGGGCAGCGCGGGCAGCGCGGGCAGCGCGGGCAGCGCGGGCGGCCCCGGCGCCGCCCCGACCGCCCCGCGTGTCGCGCCAGCGCCCGGCTCAGACGGCGCCGCGCGCGTTGACGTGCAGCGCGTACAGCGAGTGGCTCGCGGCCATGAACAGCCGGTTGTTCCGCGCGCCGCCGAAGCAGACGTTGGCGCAGCGCTCCGGCAGGTGCACGTGCAGCAGCGGGCGCCCGTCGGCGCCGTAGACGCGCACGCCGTCCAGCGCCTCGAGGTCCGCGCCCGGCGAGCCGTCGGACCCGAAGCCGCACCAGACGTTGCCCTGCGTGTCCACCGCGATGCCGTCGTACGCGCCGGGCCCGCCGGCGTCGGCGAACAGGCGCCGGTTCGCCAGCCGCGTGCCGGCTCCGCTGCCCGTCACGTCGCAGGCCCAGATGCAGCGATGCGGCCGCCGGCGGCTCTCGACGACGTACAGCACCCGCTCGTCGGGGCTGAAGGCCAGGCCGTTGGGGCCCTGCAGGTCGTCGGCCAGCAGCGTGAGCTCGCCGTGCCCGGGGTCGAGCCGGTACAGGCCGTGCGGCAGCTCGGGCTCGGCCGGCTCGCCTTCCCACCAGCCCTGGATGCCGAACGGCGGGTCGGTGAACCACAGGCTGCCGTCGCTGCGGCAGACGACGTCGTTGGGCGAGTTCAGCCGCTTGCCGCGGTAGCGGTCGGCCAGCACGGTGATGCGGCCGTCGTACTCGGTGCGCGTCAGGCGCCGCGTGCCGTGCTCGCAGGCCACGAGCCGGCCCTGGCGGTCGCGCGCCAGGCCGTTGGCGTGCTGCGAGGGCCGGCGGAACTCGCTCACCGTGCCGCTGCACTCGTCCCAGCGCAGGATGCGGTCGCCCGGGATGTCGGAGAACAGCAGGAAGCGGCCGTCGCCGAACCACTGCGGCCCCTCGGCCCAGTGGCAGCCGGTGAAGAGCCGCTCGACCGTGCCCGACAGCAGGCGCAGGCCCAGGCCGCGCTCGTCCAGCACCTCGATGCGCGGGTCGGGCAGGCGCAGGCTGGGCGTGAAGTCGGCGTGGCTCATCGGGCGGCGTGGGGATTGTCCCGCGGCAAGGTTCAGAACGGGCCGAGCGCGACGAAGCCGCCGCCCTGCCGCTGCGCGGCCGCGGACGACGGGTCCTCGGGCGGCTCGCGCGCCTCGACCGCGGCGCGGAAGCGCTCGCTGCCCTCGCGCGGCACGAAGCCGATGCGGCGTGCCGCGGCGTCGTCCCACCAGGTGTCGCGGTTGGCCCCCACGCCGTAGACCACCGTGTGCCCGACCGCGGGCGCCGCAAGCGCGGCCAGCACGAGGCGCCCGAGGTCGTCGTGGCTGAGCCAGGTGGCGAGCATGCGGCGGTCACGCGGCTCGGCGAAGCACGAGCCGATGCGCAGGCTCACCGTCTCGATGCCCCAGCGGTCGAAGTAGAACTGCGCCAGGCTCTCGCCGCAGGCCTTGCTGATGCCGTAGTAGCCGTCGGGCCGCGGCGGATCGAGCGGCCCGACGGTGCGGCTGCGCTCGTGGAAGCCGGTGACGTGGTTGGAGCTGGCGAACACGACGCGGCGCACGCCGTGCAGGCGCGCGCCCTCGTAGACGTGGAAGGTGCCCAGCACGTTGGCCGGCAGCACGGCCTCGAACGGCTGCTCGGTGCTGATGCCGCCGAAGTGCAGCGCCGCATCGACACCCTCGAGCAGGGCCGTCGTCGCGGCCTTGTCCTCCAGCGCCGCGGGGCGCAGCTCCTCGCCGGGCGCCGCGGAACCCAGCGGCGCGATGTCGCTCAGCCGCAGCACGCTGCAGTGCGCTGCCAGCCGCGGCCGCAGCACGCGGCCCAGCGCGCCTGCGGCCCCGGTGAGCAGCAGGCGGTGCCAGCGCGGCGGGCGGGGGGCGGTCATCGCGCGGCGTCGTGGTCGTGGGGGCCGGGCAGGGCTTTGCGCAACGATGCTCCGGGATGGGCCAGGGGCTGTCAAGGCGCTATCGTCCGTCCGCGCTGCCGCTTTGCCATGCCGCCTTGCCATGCCGCAGCGCCACGCCGAAGTCACGCGGCCGTGCCACGCCGCAGCCACGCCACCGAGGAGCCGGGCCGATGAGAGAGAACCGACTGCGCACGCTGTGGGCCGCCGGGCAGCCGGCCGTCAACGGCTGGCTCGCGATCCCGAGCGCCTTCGCCGCCGAGGTGATGGCACAGCAGGGCTGGGACAGCCTGACGGTCGACATGCAGCACGGCGTGGTCGACTACCAGGCGATGGTCGCGATGCTCCAGGCCATCTCCACCACCGCCACCGTGCCGGTCGTCCGCGTGCCGTGGCTGGAGCCGGGCATCCTGATGAAGGCGCTCGACGCCGGCGCCTACGGCGTGGTCTGCCCGATGGTCAACACGCGCGAGGACGCGCAGCGCTTCGTCGCCTGGACCCGCTACGCGCCGCACGGCACGCGCAGCTTCGGCCCCGTGCGCGCGAGCCTGTACGCCGGCGCCGACTACCCCCAGCACGCCGACCGCACGATCGTGCGCTTCGCGATGGTCGAGACGGCGCAGGCGCTCGACAACCTCGACGCCATCCTGTCGGTCGAGGGGCTGGACGCGATCTACGTCGGCCCGTCGGACCTGTCGCTGTCGCTCGGCTGCAGGCCGGTGTTCGACGACGTCGACCCGAAGGTGGCCGAGGCCATCGTGCACATCGCCGAGCGCGCGCGGGCGCACGGCGTCGTGGCGGGCATCCACAACGGCCGTCCCGACGTGGCCGCCGCGCGCATCGCCGCCGGCTACCGCTTCGTCACGCTGGGCTCGGACGCGCGCTTCCTCGCCGCAGGCTCGCAGGAGATGCTGGCCGGGATGCGGCGGGGTTAAACCGGGGTAGGGCGGGGGTAGGGCGGGGCCCGCACCTGCGGCGGGCGGGGGCGGCGCGTTCGAGATCGCGGCAGCCGGGCCCTTCGCGCGGCGGTGCGGGCCGCGCCGGTCGCTCCCGGAGGCGACGGCCGGGGCTGGTGTTTCGCGTCGCGAGGTATCGGCATCCCGTGCAGGCCGCATGCCGCCCGGCGAAGTGCGGTGCCTCTTCGGCCACGCAATCGACCTGCCGGCAGCGCCGCACCGGCCCCGGGCCGAACGAGCTCCTGTATCGGGCCGCTGCACGGCGCCGACCCGAGGTGTTTCCGCGAGTGTCATCGGCAACTCTCCGGCTACGTCTCGCCCCGAGCCGCGGCGCTGCGGCATACCATGGCCCGACGGAACGTGTGTCGGTGGTGGCCCAGGCCGGTGTTCGGGGATCTCCCGCGCGCCGGAAGCAGGGGCCGCAGGGGAAGGGAGAGCAACCCATGACGCTTCCGGCGGAGTGCGCGGCGCCGCGCGCGTCGTTGCGCGCGTTCAGCGCGTTCAGCGCGTCGAGCAACTGCGCGAGCCGGGTGCGCCCGGCAGCCCTGGCGTCGGCGGGTCTTTGCTGCAGGCCATGCAGGCGCTCGCCGTGGTGGCGCGTCTGCATCACGTGCCGGCCGACCCGGCCGCGCTCGTTCATCACCTGGCCCGCTCCGGCACCGACCGGGCCGACGCCCAGGACATCCGGCTGGCCGCCAGACACCTGGGCCTGCAGGCCAAGCTCGTCCGGACGCAGCCGGACCGGCTCTCGCTGACCCCGCTGCCGGCACTGGCGCTGATGCACGATGGGAGCGTGGTCGTGCTGGCGCAGTGCGACGGCCGGCGCGTGCTCCTGCAGCGCTTCGGCGCGCAGAGCGAACAGGGCCCTCGGATCGATCCGTTGGAAGGCTTCGTCGCGCAGTGGAGCGGCCAGCTGATCCTGATCACCAGCCGGGCCGCGCTGGCCGGCGAACTCGCCGGGTTCGACTTCTCCTGGTTCGTGCCCAGCCTCGTCAGGCACCGCCGGCTTCTCGGCGAGGTGCTGCTGGTCAGTGTCTTCCTCCAGCTCTTCGCGCTGGTCACGCCGCTGTTCTTCCAGGTCGTGATGGACAAGGTGCTGGTGCATCGCGGGTTCGGCACGCTCGACGTGCTCGTGGCCGGCCTGGTGCTGGTGATGCTGTTCGAGAGCGGTCTCACCGTGTTGCGAACCCATGTCTTCGCCCACACCACGAGCCGGATCGATGTCGAGCTGGGCTCGCGCCTGTACCGGCATCTGCTGAACCTGCCGCTGGCCTACTTCGAGAGCCGGCGCGTCGGGGACTCGGTGGCCAGCGTGCGCGAGCTCGAGAACATCCGCAGCTTCCTCACCGGCCAGGCGCTCATGGTGGTGCTGGACGTCGCGTTCTCGCTCGTCTTCGTCGCGGTGATGCTGGCGTACAGCGTCAAGCTGACTCTGGTGGTGCTGGCCAGCGTGCCGGTGTACGTGCTGTTGTCGCTGCTGGTGGTGCCTGTGCTGCGGCGGCGACTGGAGGAGAAGTTCGCCCGCGGCGCCGAGAACCAGGCCCTGCTGGTCGAGAGCATCGCCGGCGCGCCCACCGTCAAGGCCGGCGCGCTGGAGCCGGTGTTCGCGCGCCGCTGGGACCAGCAGCTCGCCGGCTATGTGTCGGCTGCCTTCCGCACCCAGACGCTCGCAGCCGCTGCACACGAATCGGTGAGCCTGGTCGGCAAGCTTGTCACCGCAGCCGTGCTGTGGTTCGGTGCCCACGCGGTGATGGCGGGCGAACTCACGGTGGGCATGTTCGTGGCCTTCACGATGTTCTCCAACCGCGTGGCGCAGCCCGTGATGCGCATCGCGCAGATGTGGACCGACTTCCAGCAGACCGGCCTGTCGATGCGCCGGCTGGCCGACATCCTCGATGTCCGCACCGAGCTGCCGCCGCAGGCGGTGGCCCAGCTGCCGCCACTGAAGGGCCGCATCACGTTCGAAGGCGTCACCTTCCGCTACCGGGCCGAGGGGCCGCCTGCGCTGAGTGCCGTGAGCCTGGAGGTCCGCGCCGGCGAGGTGCTGGGCATCGTCGGCCGCAGCGGCAGCGGCAAGAGCACGCTCGGCAAGCTGGTGCAGCGCCTGTACACGCCCGAGCAAGGGCGCGTGCTGGTGGACGGCATCGACATCGGGCTCGTCGACGCCGCACAGCTGCGCCGCCAGGTGGGCGTGGTGCTGCAGGAGAACCTCCTGTTCAACCGCAGCGTGCGCGAGAACATCGCCATCGCCGACCCGGCGGCACCGCTGGCCGCAGTGATCGAGGCGGCCACGCTCGCCGGCGCGCACGAGTTCATCGGCGAGCTGCCGCAGGGCTACGACACCCTCGTCGGCGAGCACGGCACCGGACTCTCGGGCGGACAGCGCCAGCGCATCGCCATCGCGCGGGCGCTCTTCGCCAACCCGCGCATCCTGATCCTCGACGAAGCCACCAGCGCGCTCGACTACGAAAGCGAGGCCGTCCTGCACGCCAACATGGCCGCCATCTGCAAGGGCCGCACCGTGGTCATCATCGCGCACCGGCTGAGCGCCGTGCGCCATGCCCATCGCATCCTCGCGCTGGATCGCGGCCGCATCGTCGAGGCCGACACCCACGAGGCGCTGCTGCGGCGGGGCGGCCTGTATGCCCGACTGTGGATGCTGCAGACCGCCGCCGCAGGGCCGGGCCCGGAGCGGACCGCATGAAGGCGCACACCTCCGCCGCCGGCGGCTCCTCTGCCCCGGCGCACGCGCGGCCGGCCCTGCAGTTGCTCGGCCGGTACAAGGCCGTCCTTGCCGCTGCCTGGGCCGCACGCCACGAACTCGCCGGCCCGCGCCGCCGCGCCGACGAAGCGGCCTTCCTGCCCGCGGCGCTGGCCCTGCAGGAGACCCCGGTGCACCCCGCGCCGAGGCGAGCCATGTGGGCGATCATGGCCCTGTTCACCGCGGCGCTCGCCTGGAGCATCCTGGGCCAGGTGGACATCGTGGCGGTGGCGCCGGGTCGCGTGGTGGTGAGCGACGGCACCAAGGTCGTCCAGCCGCTGGAGGCCGGCATCGTGAAGGCGATCCACGTGCGCGACGGCGCCCGCGTGCGCGCGGGCGACGTGCTGATCGAGCTGGACCCCACCGCTGCCGTGGCCGACCACCAGGCGGTGCAGGCACAGGCCGCCGCTGCGCGCGCCGATGCCCGACGGGCCGAGGCCCTGGCGAAGGCCCTCGCGCCAGCAGAGGCCGCCGCCCCGACGCAGTTGCCGGAAGCGCCTTACGCAGCCGCGCCCGGCGACGCCCAGACCCGGGCCGAGTGGGCCGACATCCGTGCGCGGCTGCTGCGGCTGGACGCCGAGATCGCACGCCGCCGCGCCGAGGGCGCCACGGCCCGCGAGGCGCTGGCCAAGGTCGAGACGCTGCTGCCGCTGGCGCGCCAGCGCGAGTCCGACGTGACGGCGCTGGCGGCGCAGGGCTTCGTCTCTGGCCACGCGGGGCAAGACCGCACCCGGGAGCGTCTGGAACTCGAACGCGACCTGGCCACACAGCAGGCACGCACGGCCGAAGCCCAGGCGGCGCTTGCCGAGAGCACGCGCACCCGTGCTGCCTATCTGGCCGAGGTGCGCCGGACCCTGGCCGACCGCCTGGCCAGGGCCGAGCTCGAGCTGGCGCAGCTGCGGCAGCAGGGCGCGAAGGCCGCGCACCGCGAGCGCATCACGCGCCTCGTGGCGCCAGTGGCCGGCACGGTGCAGCAACTCGCCGTGCGAACCGCGGGCGGGGTGGTCACGCCTGCCCAGACGCTGCTGGTGGTGGTGCCCGACGCGGCCGCCGTGACGGCCGAGGTGGTCATCGACAACAAGGACATCGGTTTCGTCCATGCAGGCCAGCCCGCCGAGGTGAAGGTCGAGACCTTCAGCTTCACGCGCTACGGCACCGTGCCCGCGGCGGTGACCTGGGTCAGCGCCGACGCCGTGAACGACGACGAGCGCGGCGCCGTCTTCCCGGCCACCCTGCGGCTCGAACGCGCGGGCCTGGACATCGACGGCAGGAGCGTGAAGCTCGCGCCCGGCATGGCCGTCACGGCCGAGATCAAGACAGGGCGTCGGCGGGTGATCGACTTCCTCTTGAGTCCGTTGCAGGACACCGCGAACCGCAGCCTGAGGGAGCGCTGAAATGGACCGATCGGATTCGACCCGCTGCGACAGCCACACGCGGGCGGGGCTTGCTGCACCCACATGGCGCAGCGTCTGGCTGCACCGCGCCCGCAGACCGGCGCAGATGGTGCTGTGGTGCGTTCTGGCACTGCACCTGGCCGCCTGCTCGCGCACCGTGGA
>JADCGP010000019.1 GCA_020248915.1 Rubrivivax sp.
CCATCTCATCGAGGAACTCGCGCTTGCGCGTCCTCTTGGTCGACAGGTTCAGGCCAAGTCCGAGCTGCTTCATGGCCGAGATCGTCGCCCGTGCCGACCGATCACGCTACGCGGATCGGCCCGAGGTTTTGCAGACCTTCCCTAAGCGTCAGATCCCGAAACTTCGTCGGCTTGCGGCGCCAGGGCCTCCGCGACGATGTCCTCGGGCTCGGTCGTCGTCACCCTCTCCAGGCACTCCAGCAGCGGCGGTGCGTGGACGTCCGTCGCCGTGGCCCAGGCCCTGACCTTGTCGGCCAAGCTGACGAACTGCGAGATGCCGGGCGCGCGGGTGCGCACCATGGGCACGATCCGCCCTTCGAGCTGGACATCGGCGGCGCCGGACAGGGCACGCTCGATGGCACCGCGGTCCACCTCGTGCCGGTCCTCGTCGGCCACGGTCCATCGGACCCGCACGCTGACGCCGGCCAGTTCCTGCGCGCGAACCGCCTCTCGCAACTGGTCCATGTCGGGTCGGCCCTCGAACACGATGTCCAGCGTCCGTCTCGCAGGAGTCGGTTCGAGGCGACAGTCCACCCCGTCCGGTCCGAATTCCCACAGCAGGAACCCCTTGTCGCGCTGCTCACCGTGGTGGAAGCGACCGATCGACCCGGCGTAGGCAATGCACTGGCGCCGCTCGCCCTCCCCTTGCGTCCAGGCCTGGTGCCGATGGATGTGGCCGAGCAAGGTGGCCTGCGCGCCGGTGCTGAACAGCGCCCCGGTGGTGAACTCGTGGTCGAACCCGGCCATCGGCACGCCGTGCTCGGTCACGCAACCGAAGACCGTGCCATGCGACACCGCGAGCGTCGGCACGCCGGCAGCCCGGGCCAGGCCTTGGATGCCGGCGTAGCCCTGCAGCAGCTGGGCCAGCTGCTCGCCCTGGGCCTCGGCGGCAGCGGTGGCGCCGACTGCTGCCGCGACGGCCGCCTTGTTGATCGAGGGAATGCAGGTGAAGACTGCCCTGGCGCCAGGCGGCACCTCTGCGAATCGCGGGCCTTCGGACGCGAGCCAAAGGTCGGCGGCAGCCGCATCGGTCACCGACAGGTCCCGGGGCGATGCGCTGCCCATCAACGCCACCTGACAGATCCGGTCCGCGACGAACACTCGATGGCGGCTTCCCAGCATCCTGAACACGGACAGCGTGCCGGGCGGCTCGTGCGACCACGTGCCCTGGAGCATCAGCACCGGGCAATGGTCGGCAAGCCGCCGCACCTGCGCCAGCAGCCGCAGTGCCGCGGGCGCATGCAGGTCCAGGGCGTGATCGGTGGCATCCCCGGAGATCACGGCCACATCGACGGCGAGTTCGATGGCGCGGTCCACGGCCGCCGAGAAGCAGCGATCGGCCTCCTCCAGATGGCGCGGCCCGTAGTGCAGGTCGGACAGGTGCACCACCCGCAAGCGATGCGCCTGACGGTGCGAACCGTGCGCTCGCGGACGCCCATCCGGGCTGCGCGGCACTTCCACGCGTTGCGCACCGGTTCCGCCTGGCAGTCGTCCCGGCGCGCTCACGATGCCACCTGCTGCAGTTCGACGTTGACCTTGTCCGCGTAGCCCTTCGGATCGTTCCGGAAGCGCTCCAGCTCGCCGAAGGCCCGCTGCCGCCCTTGCGGATTGAGCTTCCACCCAGGACCCCAGCGCGTGGCCGCGTAGCGCAGCCAGGTCTGCGCAGGCACGCCCATCGCGGCCAGCCGCCCGAGCACATGCTCCAGCGTGGGTGGCATGCCGTCTGCCGTGGAGTCGCTCGCAGCCACAGGTTCGTCGACGGACTCCGGCCCCTTCCCAGGCGTCGAGGAAGCGTCCGCCCGGTGCCCCTGGAGCACGCGGGCGGCAACATCGGCCTGCAGGAGCACGGTGTCCTGATCGTCCTGCTCTCGCATCAGCGTCGCCACGTCGACCGGCGCTTCCAGTTCGATGATCCACTGCGGCACGCGGACAGGCCGTCCATGGTCATCGATGTGCGCCACCTCCATCAGCCGCTTGGTCAGGTAGAACGGCGTGCCCTGGCGGTCCAGGAATCCGGCGAGCCGGCCGCCCCGCAGGAACGCCACGGTCTCGAAGGTGCGGATCGCCGCATTCATCGCGTAGAAGCTGCGCGTGTGCAGTTCGAAGGCGCTGATCGAGCGGATGCCGGGGATGAAGAACAGGAAGCGTCCGGTGAGGTTGCACTGCCGCTGCTGGTACTCCGGGCAGCACTCCGGCTGGCACAGGCCACCGTTGTCCTCGCGCGGGATCGCCTTGCGGCCGCCGAACAGCCGCACCGTGCGGCGCCCCGTCGCGTCCACCGGCACCGGTGCGTGCGTCATGCAGTGGCGCCACCGTCCGTCGGTCGAATACTCGGACCAGAAGCGCTTGTCCTGCGCACCCCAGGTCGCCAGTTCATGCGGCATCACGCTCTGCCAGCGATCGGTCGGGAACACCACCGGGAAGCGGTAGAGGCGCCGGCCCTCGCCGCGGTCCTCGCCATGGAGGTCGAGGATCTGCGTCGCCAGTTCCGGGTTCGGGAAGTCCTGGGCGCGCACGGTGAACCACGGCACGTTGCGTGGAACGAGCGGGCTCTTGAGCTCAGGGCAGGCCTCGGCCAGCGCACGCTCGATCTGGTCGAACGACTGGCCCTGGTTCAAGCCCTGGTCGTAGATCGCCTGCGCACGCGGCACCTCGGCGGCCCGGCGGGTCAGGACCTTGATGCCCGCGCGGATCTTGCCGCCCGTGGGCAGGCGGGGCGTTCCGTTCGTACCGTTGCCCAGCAGGGTGGGCAGAGCGGTGGGCCCGCCGTGCAGCACGACGGCGGGCCGGGGATCGGGGGATGGAGAAGAGGCCATCGGCGTTCCTCGGTGGGCGTCGGGGGATTCCGACGAACCATCGTCCCGCCTCGACCCGAGTTTTCAACCCCCGGGTGCCGTCCGGATGCCATGATGCGACTCGGTCCGCACGCCATGGTCCCGTGCAATCGCATCGCCCGAACCCGTCCCCCCCATGCACGCCGAGTCGCCCTCAAGCCCACAAGACAACGCAGACATAGACGACGAGGAACTGCGGCGGGTACTCGCCGCCTCCGAGGCCTTCGACGATGATCTGCTTGCACTGCTTCGAGCCGGCTGGAACACGTCGTCCCGACGCTCGACCATCTGTCTGGCCTTCTGTCGTTCGGCGATCGAGCATGCAATCGCGCAGCGGGTCCTGATCGAAGCTGGCCTGACGGGAACCGCACTCAGCCTGATCCGCCTGCAGTTCGAGGCGGTTGTCCGTGCCGCCTGGGTGCTTCACGCTGCCAAGGAGGACTGGCTGGACAAGTTCTCCGCGCCGGTGCCGGACGGCGAACTCTCGGAACCCCAGATGGGGCCACCGATCCCCGCCATGATCGACGCCATCGGTGCGGTCGCCGGCCCGGCGGCCACCGAACTGAAGCGACTGCATGGCACCGTCAAGGTGATGCACTCGTTCGTGCACGGTGGTGTCCACCTGGTCGTCCACGCCCTGCGTGGCTACCCGCCAGGAAAGCTGACGTCCGTGCTGCAGAACCGCAACCTGCTCTCGCTGATCCTGGCCAACGTCATCGTGATCGTCAGTCAGGACCCCGGCCTGCGGGGTTCGGTCGGACGGTTGTCGGGCCTGCATGCGACCTGCATGCCGCCGCTCCAACGGTGAGCCTCGTCGACGGGCCAGGCAGGACCGGCATGGCCTCGCCGGGCAACCAGAGCCAGGACCTCGGCCGGGCGGTCTCGAATGCCCTTCTCTTGGCACCCTGTTCGGCCTCGCCCATGAAGCCGCTGACGACATGGAGGTCGACCGGCTCCGCGCCCACGTCCAGCAGGATGGCATTCGCGAACCCGGCCACCGATCGCGCGTCGAACCGCATGGGCTTCACGAACCGCCGCCCCTGCGCCACCAGCGCTCGAACCAGCGGCGCCTCGTGCACACCCTCCAGCGGAATCCACTCTTCGCTGGTCAGCATCAGGCTGGCGAGGTCGATCTCGTAGGTGTGCTCCCGGCGGGCCCGGATCAGCGCCGCCAGCATCAGACGCAGCCCTCGCCCTCCGTCCGAGTCAAGCGCCTCGAAGAGTGGCGCGAAGCCGCGCTGCACCCGCGCCCAAGTCCGCGCGTCTGCCAGCAAGGGGGCGTCCGGCATGTGGCGGATCCAGATGCGCGCGCCAGCGGGTGCCGACTCCCAGCCCTTGAACTCGCCCAGAACCACCGCCAGCGGCTGACGCCCGTCATGCGGCTGCAGCACCGACAGCCGGGCACGCCGCCGTTCAGCCTGCTCGGCCTTCGCGGTCTCGCTGAAGGCTTCCGGCACGTAAAGCCGGTTCGACAGCGGCTCGCCCTTCACCTGGATCGCCTCGGCGGCCTGCATCAGGTACTTGTGAAGCACCGCCTGGTTGCGCTTCCCGGCCATGGCCGGGGACCAGCGGTTGAAGCCGGCCCGCTCGAACAGGAAGTGCACCAGCGCCCGCAGGCTCATCCGGCGACGGGTGCGGCCGACCTCCGACGGCTCAGCAGGCTCGCGGCTCACCCCAGGCCGCCTGGGTACACGCGCCCACGGGAAGTCCACGTGCAGTTCCACCCGTGCCGGATCCAGCTGGACGACGGCCTCGCCGACCAGTTCGCCCAGGCCCGACATCGCAGGCCCCGGCTCGTAGCTCGGGCAGGCGGGGTGGTGCCGGTCCCCGGTCTCGGGCATGCGCTTGATCTGGAAGTGGCGATGAAAGGCGACGTACATCTCGACGCCGCCGGCCACGCACAGGCAGCGCGGCCGGCCCGGCGCCTCGTAGGCCTGGGCCAGCAGGTCCTGCAGCTGCGGGTCGTCGGCGTCGACCAAGCGCCCACCGATCGCAAAGCGCTGCCCGTCCACCCCCGACTCCTTCCCCGACTCCATCGCCGTTGCAACCCTTCAGCCGGCGCGCCGTGTCACGCCAGCTCCTCGAGCACCTTGGCCAGCTCGGGTCGCGGCCTCGGCAGCTGCTCGCGCACGGCACTTCGATCGGCAATGCCCAGCACCAGCCCGACCTGGTCCTCGTCGGCGCCGCGTTCGTACATCCGTGACATCAGGGTCAGCCGTGCGGACTGCGTGCACAGACCGGGTATGTCGGCCTGGCGGAAGATCTTGCGGTAGATCTCCAGCAAGGGACGGCAGACGTAGCGGTTCTGGCCCTCGCCGCCGTTCGGCGTGATCGGATAGACCTCGCCCTCCGCGCCCAGGAACAGCGGGCCGTGCGGATCCAGGCCGCGCCAGTGCTCGGCGGCGCCAAGCCCGTGGCCGGCACGGAGCCGCTCGTCGAGGTAAGCGCCGAGCGCTTCGTCCAGACGCCGGTGGCTGAAGAACAGCGGCCGGTCCCTGCCGTTGATCGCGACATCGGCGCGCACCCTCGACTCTCGCCGCACACTGCCGTCCTCCAGCAGGTAGTCGCCCACCGTCAGGCGCGCGACTTCCAGCGGGCGCAAGCCGGTCGCGAAGGGCAGGTAGTAGAGCGCCAGGTCATGCAGGGGCCGCGTGGATCGGCTGCGCACGCGGCGCGCCCCGAGGTCGACCTCGTCGGGCTTGAGCACGCGGGCTTCACGTTGGGAGCTCACCTGCGCAGGGTCGAAGTGTTCCAGCGCCTGGAGGATCGCGTCGCGGTGCATGCGCAGGCGCTTCACGAAGGCGGCGCTGCTCTCCTGCAGGCCATCGACGCCCACCGCCTGCGTGAGCTGGACTGCCAGCCCCTTGATGCGCCGGTCGACGGCCGAACGCGACAGCCCCCATCGCTGCGCCACGGTCGCGTAGGGATCGCCGTCGATCACCTCGCGAAGCATCTGGATCGTCTGCAATGTCTGCCGGCGATCGCCGGCTGTTTCCGGATCGTCTTCCATTGTTGTTACTCCCTGGACGACGGAACCACCGATGGACGCAGGCCCGGCGCGGCGCCGTGGTCGCTCCGCACCAACCGCTCCCTCGATGTCGACGGCATGAACCCGGCACGGTCCGAGCACGCGCACGGCGTTTCAGCGTCTAACGCGCGAACCTGAGACCACCGTGTGACCAGTCGTTTCGCGACCGATACACGCCGGGCGCTGTCGCGTTCGCCTCCAGGGCGACGCCTTGCCCCGCCACGTTGCGCCATGAATGTGCCCGCGCACGCGTGCCGGCGTGTTGCCGAGGCGTTACCGCGTGCAGCGCGATGCGTCCGACGCCTTTCCAGGTGTCTCATGACGCAACCCCCTGCTGCTCGATCCAGCGGCGGATGTCCTCGGCGCGCCAGACGGTCACGCGCTCGGACAGCTTCACCGGCTCCGGAAACGTGCGCGCATGCACGCGTCGCCACAGCGTGGACTTGGAGATGGGGACGAAGGACAGCACCTGCGGCTGGCGCAGGAAGCCGGTATCCGGCAGCGCAGCACTGGGCGCTGCGGCCGGGGAATCCGCCGACGGGGCGGCGGGAACAGAAACGCGGGGCATGATCGGCCTCTCATCGGCATGCAGCCGGCAAAGGTCATGACCTGCTCTGCTGCGACGGCGCTCGGTCAGGAAACGCGCCAGCCGCCCGGGAACGCTCGACTCCTGGACCACCGCGGGCGTTCCGTTCGCGCGGTGGATGAAGATGCCTTCCGAAGAGGGCCCCTGCCGAGGGCCCTCTTCGGTGTGATTCGATCGCCACCCCCTTGGGGGTGCATGCCGACCGCCAAGCGGTACGGGTCCGCGCGTTCGTTGCCGCGGAGGGCCGAATCCGGCACCGTTTACGTTCGGTCGCCGAGCGGGGCACGGCGGGTCCGCCGGAAATGGCCGGCACGCCGGAGGCAGCGTGCCGACGTTGGACGAGGCAGGTATCGACTGCGACGCCACCCGATGCGGGTGGAGGCCCGGGGCGATTCGCCCGTTGAACGGGTGATCGGCGCTACGGTGGCGCCGACGTGCCTCTGCGGGCAGCCCATGGCCTGGGCACACGGTAGCGTCCGCACCGCTCACGGGCAACACGCCCGCGCCGATTGCCCGCGCAAGCGTCGGTGGGTGCCGCCGCTTGGGAGAGACATCGGACGGCCTGCAATTCCACCGCCTACTCCGCCACTGCAGCGACTGCCGCCGGCGCAGGCAGCAGTTCCACGTCGCGGCCCGCTGACGGTGGGGGATCTGCGGGTCCGTCCGGTGCCCCGGTCGTCGAATCGACGGCTTCGCCGATGGCGGCACCATGCGCATCGTCAGGCCCTTGGGCATCGTCGGGCGCAATAGCGCGCGCATCGAGCGCGTTCATGCGCCGCCGCAGGCCCGTCGCGAAGCTGCGCGCGCCGTTGGCGATGTCGCGCACCTGGCGCTTGAGCCCCGCACGCTGCGTGTCCACCGCCTGCGCCGACACCACCTCGTGGATCTCCAGCGTCTGCAGCAGCGGCATCAGCTGGTCGAGCTTGACCAGCACCTCCAGGAATCGGCGGCTGATCGACGACAGCACGCGCACGTCCACGTCCAGCGGCACCGTGTCGTAGGACGCCAGGCTGGTGATGCCGTGGGCCTTGAACAGCGCCTCGGCGCCATCGATTGCCTCGTTCAGGCTGGCGGTGGCGGCATCGATCCTGCCGCGCAGCGCCGTCTCGATCCTGCCGATGTCCTCGTGGTCGAGCCGGGTGCGGGCGATGACCGAGATGAAATGCATGTTCAGCTGCAGGGTGTTGAACATCCGCACGAACATGCGCTTGCCCTCGGCACTGCTGAACCGCGTGGCGATCTTGAGGCTGGCCGCCTCGACGCGTCGGAAGTCGACCTTGGCTTCGCGGGCCAGGATGCGGGCGTTGGCGCCGCCCTGGTCCACCTTCACGATCTCGACATTGGCCATGCCCGCGGCTCCTTGTGCTGACAACGGGGTCGATGGCATCTTCCGAACGCGCACGGTCCTTTGCCACGCGAAAGCCCCGGCACGTCGGGGCGCTTTCGCGATCAGTTGCGTGGCGACGGGCATCGTCCCATTGACCGGGCGGAAACGGCGACCTACCTTTGCGCCATGCAGCAGCTGGCCCTGCATCCAGACCCGGCAAGCCTTGGAGATTTCCTGAACTGATCCCCCGCGTGGGTGCCCGTGCAGGTCGCACAGGCACCCATGGGGACGATCGAATCGCGGTGATGCACGCCCCACCGATGGGGGACACCCGTTGCGGTGTCGCTCCGTCGGGTGCCCCTGTGCATCGCCGTGCCGAGGACCGCGCAAGCAATCAGGCACGCCGGGGCATTCGCTCTCAGGCCGGGCCTTCGAGGCAAGGGCTGCGACCAGGTGCCGAGCGCATCCGCTCGAGCGCCGCACCGACCGCGCCCTTGCCTCCCGGGCTCGTCCTGTTCTCGCCGATGTCCCCCCGATCGGACGCTGACACCGATCACCGCGCTCGCGCGCGCCACTGAACCCTGTCAGCCCTGGAGTTCCAGGCCCAGCCCGCAAGGCGGCCGGCGCCACATCACCCAACCGTCACCCGCATGGGGGCCCACGCCCCCGCCACGGGGTGCACGTGGTCTCCCTTCCCATCCAAGGAGTCCACGATGCACAGCACCAACGCCTGCCGTCAGGCCGGCGCCCATGTCGGCTCGCCACACACGGCAAGCCTCGACGCAAACCGAGCCCGACTCGGCTCGACGACGATCCCGTTCGTCATCGACGCCTCGTTCGACATCCCGGCCGGCCTGGATCTCCAGGACGATGCCGGCACAGACAGCGCCACCGGCGCACCGGGCAGCACCTGCGAAGAGTGGGTGGAGGAGTGGAGCGAGGACGACATCGTCCTGCTGCACTGGCGCCTGCTGCAGGAGATCCGGCACCTGGCCGACCCGTCCACGCCGCTGGAGGAGAAGCTCGACACCCTGCGCTGGGTGTTCACCGAACGCGAGAAGGACGGCCTGCCGTTCTCGTTCGTGAACTGCCTGCGCGTGGTCGGCTGCAGCCCGCTGTCGCCGATCCCGTACTGCGGACTCGTCGACGCCGAGGAGGTTCGCGAGCGCATCCGCCATGGGCTGCGGCCCTGGCTGCACGCGACGCTGGCCCGCTACCCCGGCTGGGTGCGCGAGGCCGTGGCGACCCACCCCGAATGGGTCGAGGCCCGGCTGACCCGCAATCCCCAGTGGATCAACGAGCAGCTCAAGCAGATGTCCGTGCAGGGCGACCTGTTCGCGTGATCACGCCCACCCCGGGCGCCGTGCCTCGGGCCGCGCCGACCGATCCGGTCAGCCCGCGGCGGCACGCGCCCATCCGTTCGAAGGAACTCACCATGCTCACGTTCAAGGAAGCCCTCTGCCTGCTGGCGATCGTCGTCGCCTACGGCATCACCGGGCGCATGGACTACGAAGACGCCCTGCTGATGGAGCAAGTCCGGCAGCAGGTCGGCGCCGACTGCATCCTGCCGCTCGCAGGCGACGACACCCTCCCGGAAGGGGGACCCACCGGGCGCCCGCCGGTGGCCCGCCCCATCGAGGGCACCCGTCCGGAGGCGCCCTGCGTCCCGGACGCTGCGTCGGACCAGCCCATGCGGCTGACCCGGCACTGAGGGGAGCCGCCATGCACACCGATGCACGCCTGGTTCCCGGCCGCGTGCGCCTGCTGTCCGTGCAGGCGCCCGAGGACATCGAGTACCTCGTCAAGGAGAGCGAAGTGCTGACCGGTCGGTCCGGCCGCACCTTCGTCATCGCCGGTGCCGACCGGCTCGTCTACCGCGTCCACTGGCAGCCGCTCACCGAATCCGGTGGCCATGCCGCCGGGCCGGTGGTCGAGCGCCTCGGCCACGACGGCGAGGTCCTGAGTCGCCAGCACCTGCAGCTCTGGGAGTTCCTGGAGCACAGCCTCGTCGAGGCGCAGGCCGCCGGCCAGTTGTTCACCCCTCCGGTCCGCACGACGCCCTGATGGGCACCGATCCGCGCTGACCGGCCCACACACCCCGGCGGGTGCATCCCGCCAGGGGTGCGTCCGCCGGTTCTTCCCCCGATCGGGATGCCCCCGAAGGAGTCAACGATGAAGATCCAAGTCCGAATCAACGAAGAAGGCGCGCTGCGCAACCAGCGCCATGCCTTCAGCAACCGGTTCACCCTGGTGTCCGAGCTGCTGCAGAACGCGCGCCGTGCCGGCGCGCGCCTGATCCGGATCGACCACGATCCGCAGGCACGGATCCTGACCGTGCAGGACGACGGCCACGGCCTGGACGACTTCCAGAAGCTGCTCAGCTTCCACGAGTCGGGCTGGGACGCCGACACCTGCACGCAGGAGCGCCCCTTCGGCGTCGGGTTCTCGAAGTGCCTGTACGCCGCCTCGCGCTGCGTGGTGGCCTCGGGCCGACGCCGCGTCGACATCGACACCGCGGCCGCACTGGCCAAGGCAATGGTCGAGGTCGAGGAGCGCCCCCTGGATGACGCGGTGACAGGCACCCGGGTCGAGCTGCACGGCGTCGACCTGCCGGACCTTGCGCAGCGCGTCGAAGAACTGTGCGCCGGATTTCCGGTGCCGGTGTGGTTCAACGGCGAGCCGCTCAAGCGCGCCATGGCCGAGGCCCACCTGGCCACCCAGGCCAGCGCCATCGGCGCCGTGCACCTCGCGGGCACCCGCGACGGCCGGTACACCCACGACACCTGGGTGTTCCTGCAGGGCTTCTGCGTGCTGCGGCCGGCCTGGTCAACACGCGAGGACGTGAACGTCGTGCACCTGGACTCGCGCCAGTTCATGGCGCGCCTGCCGGACCGCGACCGCCTGATCGACGAGGACGTGCAGCGCCAGCGCATCGACACCGAGCTGAAGGCCTGCTGGCGGCGCACGCTGGAGATCGCCAAGGCCGAACTGCCGCCGCGCCACTTCATCGACACCTACTACGGCGTCATGCGGGGCTGGGGGCACCTCGACCTGCTGAACGACCTCGGCACGCTGCCGGCGGAGCTGTGCAGCCTGGTGTCGGGCTACCCGGTGCAGGTGGAGCATGGCGAGCGCCGCCATCTGACGACGGTGCCGACCGCGCCTACGCGCGAGGCCATCGAGTCGGGTGCCGTGCAGCTGGTGGCCCTGGACGACGTGGGCGACGACAACGCGCCGCGCTGGATGATGGCGCGCGCCCGCGGCTGGCTGGTGTTCGACTGGATCGGCGTGCATGCCGACCACTGGGTGATGCGCCACGTCCGCTTCCTCGAGGAAGAGGGTCAGCGCGTGACGCCGGTGGGCGAGAAGCTGCGCACGGCGCTGGAGGGCCGCTGGGTCTGGCCCACGGTCATCCTCTGCGAGAAGGTTCGCGTGCGCGTCGGCGACGACGAGACGCTGGTCGGCGACGCCGGGGTCTGCCACGACGGCAACCTGTACATCCCCGACGGCGAGACGACGGGCGCGCCGGTGGAACAGCTGTCCTCGTTTACCGACGAGCACGACCAGTTCCTGGATGCCGACCGCGACGCCGACCGTGACGCGCTGGCCGATCTGCTGCGCCTGCTGCGGGCGGTGGACCCGGTACAGACGCTGGACTCGCTGCTGCAGTCCCTGCGGCTGGGCAAGTACCCGCTGCTCCACGGCAAGACCTTCCAGCTGACGGTGGGCGTGGGTCTCGCGCCCGGGCACACCGTCGATCTGGTCGACCACGCAGCGGCAGGCGGAGGAGCCCATGCAGGACGCTGACTACGCGGCCCGCATCGACGCCGTGAAGCAGCGCGCGCACGGGCGCTGGAGCGAGGTGCTGGCTGCGGCCGGCATCGAGGAGCGCATCCTCCGGCATCGCAACGGGCCCTGCCCGTCCTGCGGCGGGACCGACCGCTTCCAGTACACCGACAAGTTCGGCGAGGGCAACTACCACTGCCGGCAGTGCGGCCCGGGGGGCGGCTTCAAGCTGCTCCAGGCTGTGCGGGGCGTGGACTTCCATGCCGCCCTGTGCGAGGTGGAACGTTGCCTGGGCATACTGCCGGCGGCGGCCGCCTGCGAAGCCGGTGCCCCAGCGGCATCGGGGGAGCGCATGCGCCGGCTGGTGCAGCGCATCTGGGACGAGGCGCGGCCGGTGGTGGCCGGCGACGAAGTCGACCGCTACCTGCGCGGACGCGGGCTGACCCTGCATCGGCATCCGCCGGTGCTGCGGTTCCACCCGTCGCTCGGCTACTTCGAGAAGGGTGCTGACGGCAAGTCGCGGCAGATCGCGGCCTACCCAGCCATGCTGGCGCTGATCCAGGCGCCGGACGGTCAGGCCGTGACGCTGCACCGGACCTACCTGCGCGACGGCCGAAAGCTCGACGCCGCCGACGCGAAGAAGGTGCTCTCCGCGGGCATCCACGGTGCTGCCGTGCGGCTGTTCGACGCCGGCGCGCAGCTCGCGCTGTGCGAAGGCATCGAGACCGCCCTGGCGGTGCACCTGGCCACCGGCAAGCCCGTGTGGGCCGGCATCAGCGCGGGCAACCTGGAGAAGCTCTGGGTGCCGGACACCGTGCGCGAGGTCTGCATCTACGCGGACAACGACGCCGGTGGTGACTTCGCTGGGCAGTGCTTCGCCTACGCGCTCGCGCGGCGGCTGAAGCGGGAAGAGAGGACCACCGGCCCGCGCCAGGTGCGGGTGTTCGTGCCGCGCCATGCGGGCACGGACTGGGCCGATGTGTGGTGCCAGCGTGCCACCGGCCCCGACCAGGGCCGGGGGCAAGCGACCGCATCGTCGTCGGCCGACCGGGCCTCGGGCAACCGGGTGGCCCTCGGTGGCTGAGGCAGAGGTCATGAAGCTTGGGGTGCGGCGAGCCACGGCGGGCCGCACCCGCTTTTTCAGCGGCACTGGACGGGTCGGCGCATGCCCTGCGCCACGACCTGCCGGTGCCGGCGAAAAGGTCATGCGCCGTCGGCGATGCGGCCGGTTCGCTCCCCTCGTCGTTTCCCGACTGGTAGCTGCCAGACCAGGTGACGCCTCCCGGCGCCACGAAGGCAGCCCTGGAGATCCCGCGCGACCGATGGCGACACCCGTGTCACCAAAGTCGCGCCCCTGCCTTGCCGATGCATCGCCAATCCACCCAGGACGCGCTGCATGCGGCGAGTTGTTGTCGTCAACCCACTGCGGGGACCCGTGCCCCGATGTGGGCCGTGCCGTCCCCGCTTCTCACCCACCCCAACCCGATTGGAGAAAGTCATGAAGAGCGGACGTACCCTCGTGAGCCTGGCCCAGGAACTGGAGCGCCAGATGCACTCGAAGAAGGACCTGATCGTGCCGTCGCAGCTGGTGCATCACAGCACCGGCGACGACGGCCAGACGCACATCATCGTCAACGAAGCCGGCAACCCGGTGCGCTACGGCGTCACGCCGCTGGCGCGCCGCCAGCTGGCCGACAAGCTGAAGATCCCGCACTCGTACTTCGAGCGCATGCGCGAGGAGCAACCGGTGCTGTTGGACCGTAACGTCAACACCTGGCTGCAGAGCGAGGACGACCGGCGCATGCTGCGCACCCTGGACGGCCAGGTGCGCGCGGTGCTGTCGGACCGCTACCGCCGGCTCGACAACTTCGACCTCGCCGAGAGCGTGCTGCCCATCCTGCAGCAGCTGCCCGACGTGCGTTTCGAGTCGGTCGAGCTGACCGAGACGCGCATGTACCTGAAGTGCATCACCTCGCGCCTGACCTACGAGATGGCGCCGGGCGACGTGGTGCAGGCCGGCGTGGTGATCTCGAACTCGGAGGTCGGCCAGGGCACGCTGTCGGTGCAGCCGCTGCTGTACCGGCTGGTCTGCCGCAACGGCCTGATCGCGGCCGACCGATCGCTGCGCAAGACGCACGTGGGCCGTTCGCTCGGCACCGAGGACGATGGCCTGCAGGTCTACCAGGACGACACCCTGCGTGCCGACGACAAGGCCTTCTTCCTGAAGGTGCGCGACGTGGTGCAGGCGGCGGTGTCGGAAGCGAGCTTCCGGCAGACGGCGCAGAAGCTGCAGAAGACGCTGAAGATCCCCCTCGTCGGCGACCCGGTGAAGACGGTCGAGGTTCTGGCCCAGCGCTACACGCTCAACGACGTCGAGCGCTCAGGCGTGCTGCGGCACCTGATCACCGAGGGCGAGCTCTCGGGCTACGGGCTGGTCAATGCGGTGACGCACTACAGCCAGGAGATCGACGACTACGACCGCGCCACGGAGTTCGAGGCGCTGGGCGGCAAGCTGATCGAGCTCGGCACCGCCGAGTGGAAGGGCCTGGCCGAAGCGATCTGAGCACGGCCTGAGCAGGCAGTCCGGCACGGCGGCGAGCGGGGGCAACCCCGTTCGCCGACCGGGCCGGCGCCGACGTTGCACGACGCCCCGACAAGGGCGTCGTTCACGCCGCACATCGCTTCATGCGGTGGCGCTCACGCATTCGCCGGAATTCGCCAGGGCTTGGGAGTGGCAATTCGGTAAGCAGATGCACAGGCCCGCGCCGACCATTGAAGTCGACCCTTCGCCCACCCTATGCTGGCCGCACAGCGCCGGAACCATTCCTTCAGCCACCGCAACACGACCCGCATCCACCGACCAACCCCTCCACCCTGCCCTGCACGGGCTCGTGGTCCCCACGCGAGGACTCACCATGAACCAGGTCCAGCTCTCCGATGTGCAGATCGCCAACCTGACCCTGCTGCTCACCATCCGCGACGGCATCCTCCACGACCGCACGGCCGCGTGCTGCCGCTTCGCGCTCGACGCGACCCAGGCCGAGCGGCTCGGCACCATGAGCGTCCAGCAGCTGATGGCCATCGTGGCCAACCTGGGCGACGCGACGCTCTTCCCGCCGCGCCGCGACCTGGTCAGCCTGCTCGACACGCCGCTGCCGCTGGTGCGACCGCTGGCCGCGGTCCACGCCCCCCGCCATGTCACGGCCAGTCCGGCAGCCTGACGCTCAGTTGCCGGGTCAAACGCCATGCAGTCGCGGGTCGATCGCCAACTGCGCGCCCTGGCGCTGGCCAAGGCCTGTGCGGCCTGCGGTGCACGCGTGCGCACCATCGGTCATCTGACGGGCCTGCCGCCCCGCGAGGCGCTGCGCCTGCTCTTCCCGGACCGCATGGCCGTGCCTCGAGGGCGCTCGCCCGACTCCCCCGAGTGGTACCACGGCGCCAACCTGCTCCACCGCGCCGAGGCCTCGATCGTCACGGCCCTGTACCGCCGTCTGCGAGACGCCGACTTTCCTGCGGGTGAAGCTCTCGTCGGCGCCTACCGCCGATATATCGGCATCTGCCAGCCGCCGCACCGCATCAGCTTCGACCGCGCCTTCGATCTGGCCGCGCACACGGACGGCCTGTGGCTCACCGACACGAGAAGTTTCTCGCTCGTCACCTGCCCGACCTGCCACAGCGAGTTCCTGGCGGCCTACGGCTCCGTGGCACGCTCGAACGACCACTGTCCTTTCTGCAAACTGGTGCAGCGCTATGGGACGGACCCGCGGGTGCAGGGGGCGTTTCCTGTTTGGCCGTTGGCGGTGCCGACTTCGGAGCAGCTTGGAATGCTCGTCCTGCTTCAGGTGGAATCCGGCCCTTCGACCAGGCATATCGAGCCCTCCTTGGCAGCTAAACATCAGCGATGACCTGTAGAACCGACTGACGAAACACCACTTCACCGTCGCGGTCTTGACAGCAACGCAGCGATTGGCGCCTTTCAGCTTCGGATCTCCAAGCATTCGCGGCAGGTCGCCGCCACCGAGGCGCTGTCCCGGATCGATGTTCGACGTCGATCCCCTCGATACCGCCGCAGTGCGGCCTATTGCGCCGTCGCGACCTCAGTGTTGCCCTTACCATGTGGATCACGCGTCGTGAGTCGGTGAGTCACTGCTCGCGCTCGAACGCTTCTGCAAGGGTCTATCTCTCATGGCATTTAAGAAGCCGACTACCCACGCTGCCGTTCCAGAAAGTCCCGACCGGCTGTTCCGCGATCTCCCACGACGCAAGCACGCAAGCTTGTTCGATCATCAGGGCCAGGTGCTGCGCAACTACGTCGCACAGGCACTGGATGCGCCGGATGTAGCGCTTCAACTGCCAACGGGCAGCGGCAAGACATTGGTTGGTCTCCTGCTTGCCGAGTGGCGGCGGCGCAAGTTTCGCGAACGCATCGTCTACCTCTGTCCTACCCGGCAACTCGTTCACCAGGTCGCTGAGGAAGCGTCGTCGAAGTATGGTCTGACCGTTGAGCCTTTCACGGGAAAGATCAAGAACTACGCCCCGGAGGCAAAGACTGCGTACCAGGACGGCGACCGCGTGGCCGTTACAACGTACAACAGCCTCTTCAATACCAACCCGTTCTTCGACAACCCGGACATCATCATTATTGATGATGCTCACGCCGCCGAAAACTACATGGCAAGCCAGTGGACCTTGCGCGTGAGCCGGTTCGAACCGGATGACGAAGCGCTGTTCACTGCCATGGCAAGCGTGCTCAAGGCAGTGCTTCCGCCGCACAACTACACCCGCCTGACCGGAGACTGGCAAGGCGTCGACGACATTAGTTGGGTCGACAAGATTCCTGGCCACCTGCTGACCGAAATCGCGGCCGAACTGCGGGCCAACATCACCGCGAACGTCGGAGATTCGGCTCATCGCTATGCGTGGCGCATGCTGGCCAACCACCTCCATGCATGCCAGCTGTATGTCTCGTCCAGCGAGATCATGCTGCGACCACTGATCCCTCCGACTTGGTCCCACGGTCCGTTTGCCGGCGCAAAACAGCGGATCTTCATGTCCGCCACGCTGGGGGCAGGTGGAGACCTCGAGCGACTCACCGGACGCCCCCGGATTAAGCGCCTCCCCATCCCAGAAGGGTGGGACCGGCAAGGCATCGGAAGGCGCTTTTTCATGTTTCCGGAAAAATCACTCACCGAAGATCAAACGCTGCAGTTGCGGCGCGACCTGATGCGCAAGGCCTGTCGAAGCCTCGTGCTGACTCCCAACAAGCTGGACGCCGAGGCAGTGAGCAGGGACGTGGCGGAACATCTGAAGTACCCGGTGTTCACGGCCGACGATCTTGAGGTCAGCAAGACCGGCTTCACCAGTTCTGCTCATGCGGTCGCCGTGATCGCAAACCGCTACGACGGCATAGACTTTCCTGATGACGACTGCAGGCTGCTCTTTGTGGAGGGCCTGTCCCGGACCACCAATCTGCAAGAACGTTTTCTCATCAACCGCATGGGAGCGAACCTGCTGTTCAATGAGCGTATCCAGACGCGCGTGCTGCAGGCTATCGGACGCTGCACGCGCGGCTTGAACGACTACTCGGCTGTCGTGATCACCGGCGACGAACTGCCGGCCTACCTGACCGATCGCAAGCGTCGGGCGTTCTTCCATCCTGAACTGCAGGCCGAGTTGGAATTCGGGGTCGACCAGTCGACCAGGGTCAAGGCGCAGGACTTACTCGACAACTTCGCCATCTTCCTAGACCACGAGGAGGACTGGGAAGAAGCAAACCAGGGCATCCTCGATGCGCGCGAAGCTGCGGCGCAGGCCAAGTTCCCCGCCATGGATCAGTTGGAGGCGGTCGTAGCTCAGGAGATTGCGTGGCAGACAGCCATGTGGAACGAGGACTACACCAAGGCCTACGATGCTGCGCGCGATGTCCTAGGCGGTCTCACCGACCCAGCCTTGCGCGGCTACCGCGCGCTTTGGCACTACTTGGCTGGCACTTCGGCCGAGGCAGCTGCCGCCGCAGGGGAAGCAGGTTTCGACGCGCATGCACGCACCCAGTACCGTAAGGCTAAGGAGGCCGCCGCCGGCATTCCCTGGCTCATCGGGCTGGCCCGCGGCGGCGCAGCAGCAACGCCAACACCCGAAGAAGTCGGCCACGGTACGCTGCTGCTGCAGGTTGAGCAATTGGAAGCACAACTCGTCAAGCTGGGCACGCTACACAACCGCGAGTTCTCTGCTCGCGAGAACGCAATCCGCGAGGGCCTAAAGGACGGCAAGACTTTCGAGCAAGCCCAAGTTCTACTGGGTGAGCACCTGGGCTTCAATGCGGGCAAGCGGGAGGACGACGCATCCCCTGACCCTTGGTGGATAGTCGGCAACATAGCGCTGGTCTTTGAGGATCATGCAAACGCTAAGGGTGAAACGTCCGTGATCGACGCCACCAAGGCGCGCCAAGCCGCTTCGCATCCCGATTGGATGCGGGAACATGTGCCAGCATCAGCCGGCGCGCAGATTCAACCGGTCCTGGTCACGCCGGCGAAGAAGGCTAAGGACGGAGCGATGCCACACTTGGGCCGCGTCGCTCATTGGGACCTTGACGACTTCCGGCGTTGGGCGGACCAGGCGCTAGTCACCGTCCGAGACCTCCGCAGGGATTTCCACGAGCCCGGCGATCTCGCTTGGCGGGCGCAGGCAGCCCAGGCGCTCAGTGACAGCCGTGCTGACGCGCCAGGTCTCTTTGCATGGCTGGCCGCACGGCCGGCTCGAGAGCACCTGACCAGCATCTGACCGGACTACCTCGAGAATGGCATGCAGCAGGTCCATCGAGCGTCTGCAGCGTATCCGTCCTCGAGGTCTTTCTGAAACTGCAATGCCTTGGCGTTTCCCATACGGGCTCGCAGGGAACGCGTGCCATCCGTTCACAGGCACCCGAGCCGGCGACCGCGATAGACGGATGGATCAAGATCGCAGGCGTACATCAACCCTCCCAACACAGCTGTTGTCGACAAATTGCGCGGCCATGAGTTGGCCGCGCCGGTTAGCTGACGCTTAGCCATTCCATGGGAACCAGCTTGACCCCGTTGCGCCACTCTGGAAGACCGACAACACCAGCGACATCGCCCCAGACATCCTGCGACGCGTGGTCGAGCACGATGAGCTGCAGTTGTCCTTTGGCGCCCAGCACCACCTTGCCCATGACATCGAAAGCCATACGGACGGCGTCAACGTCCTCGTCGCGTAGGCGCGGTTCCTCCTCGTCTACTTCCTCTTCTTCAACTCGCGTCACCACTCGTTTGGGGAAATACACCTGGCTCGGTTGGTCCAGCACAAGCAAGGCAGGGACAGGGCTGTTGCGCTGCGCGAGGAAGTATTGGTGAAGCGCCAAGAGTATTGCTAGGTGGTAGGCCAGCCAGTTGGAACCGCTACCGATTTCTGATAGGTAGTCATCTCGATCTGCGCCATGTACCTTTATCGTTAGGTCGTTGATCTCCAGGGAGATTGGATCGTTCGGACTCTCGACATCGAGCAACGGCAGCAGCCTGCCCGCATTGGCGTTGATTGCAGCCAGAACTCTGCGCTTGCGCGACTCGACGTCCTGTTCGCGCAGTTCGCCCTCCAATTGATGCACCAGTTCCCGTAATCGAGCCACCTCCTCGACTAACTCGCTGTCACTGCCCAAGCGCCGATGAAGATCAAGAGCCGCCTCAAGGTTACCGACAAATCGCTCGGCACGCTGAGCCGCGAACTGACGCTGCCGCGCCTCGTCGGAACGTCCCGATAAGGCACGCTTTCTGATCTGCACAGACCGTAGCCTCTCCGTGGTCTGGCCAATCTCTGTGGTCACGCGCTGCAGTTCCCGATCGAATGCGGCCGGCACTTCCTTGTCGACACCTGCCTCGGCCTCGACTTCACGCAGTCGCGCAGACAAGGCGTGGAGCTTCGCCTTTGCAGAGTCGGTGTGGCTGCCGCACATGGGGCAGTCGGCATGGTCATCCGTATGCTCGATCAGCCAACTCGAGAGCTGCAAGCGCCCGCGCTGGAGCGTGATCGCGGCATCGTACTGATCGGCGCCGGCTCGCATGCGATTCATTTCCTCGAGCCGGTGCCGCAAGGTAGTTAGCTCACGGGAAACCTCACGCTCCTCGACGTTGAGTCCGCTGAGCTCGGTCATCGCGTCGGAGATTGTGGACGTGCTCACCGCAAGTGTCAGGTCCGTCCTGGCCACCACTTCCTCGAGGCGCTCGATCATCTGTCCCCGCGATAGCTCTTGCTCCGGTCGTTCCGTCAGCCCAAGCTCCTGCGCTTCGCCGAACTTGGCCTCCAGATCGGCGAGCCAGCGTGCCGATACATCTCTCGCGTCCTTCAGCTCCCGCTCTTTGCGCCGCAACTCCTGACGAGCACGTCCGAGCTCAAACTGCTTCGCCATGAGGGCAGGCGTCACTGCACCCAAAACGTAGGGGAAGATCTTCCGCAGCTTTTCACGGTGCTCGTAGGTGTTGGCCTTGAAGAACAAGACGTCCGGGTTGGCAACCACGTTCTGCGGCTGGAACATGAACGCTGCCAGATCACGGAAGCTTGGGCGCCCATCGAAACCCGTCGAGTCATCTCCACCCGAGAAGTCCAGTTTGGACAGGCCCGCTAGTTCGTCGAGCAGTCGCTTCACGGCATCAGCGTTGATGTTCTTGGCGACGCGATGAGGAATTTCGGTGATCCGATCTGCTTCCAGTAAGAACATGTCGTCCGTACTGCGCTGAGCACCAGGCTCCCGGCGGGCAAGCAGCTTGTCTCCCTGCGCGGTGGCTACGACAACGCCAAACCACTCGCAGTGCTTGCGAATGGTGTTAACTGGAATGGCGCAGGTCCCGGCCCCCATACAGTAGTCCATGATGGGAATGACGGCCGACTTGCCCGTGCGCGACGCGCCGCTGATGACGTTGACCTTTCCGAGCTCGAACGGAAGCCGTCTGGGCTTGAACTCAGCATTGCGCGGCCAAAGTACGATCTCGCGGACCTGCAGGAACATTAGAGCTTCACCTTCAGCGTTGTTGTCACCTCGTGCAGCGTCAGCTGACCGCACCACTTGCCGAGCTTCTCCGCATCCATCAGGAGCTGCTTCACTTCGTCGGGCATCGCTCGTGCCTTGGTACGCGACAGCGGGATGACATCTCCCGCATCGGACAGGTAGATCAGCCGCCCGGCGGACGCCAGCTCGATCGACTGAAGGCTTAGGCGACGCCAGCGAACCGCACGACCGTGGATCTGAAGCAGGACGTCTTGCTTGGAGACAGCGGAGTCACCGAACTTGGCGGCGTAAGCGCGAAGCCCGGACGCTGATCGCGTGCGCCTAAGAAGCTCTGCCGTCGACTGATGCAAGACGATAGGAAGTACCAGGAAGAGCAGTGGCAAGCGTGGAGCGTCACTGTCGGGGTGCGACTCGACGAAGCCGCAGCAAAAGCGCCAAAGAACGGCAGCCCCCAAAGCGGGGTTCTGAACGTTCTGCGCCTCCCGCGCCAGCATCGTCAGGCTGCCCTCTTGACCTTGAGCTTCTGCTCGTAGGTGGGGTGCCAACCGATCGACATGTCGTCGGCCAAGCGATGCAAGCAGCCTGGGATGAAATGGTCTGGCGGCTCCATGGCCTGCACAGGCACGTCGAGCTGCATGCAGTCGGAATACAGCGCCTGCCCTTGAAGATCTTCCGCCTTACCCACGTGCTGGATGCTTCCTGCGCGCCGCTTGTTTTTCCAGTTGCGCTTCAGGACCGAATCCAGATCGTCAAACGATGTCTCGTCCACTTCGCCTCGCACGGCCCATTCCGTCCGGTCTGCCGCGGCCATCAGGTAGTCGCTAACAGCCTCCAACTTGTCCTCGAACGACAGGCCGATGATCTCCAACTGCTGTACAAACACCTTTGGCATCAGACCACGGGCCTCCGCCTCGCTGGGCATTCTTGCCCGGCTGAGTAGCACTGTGTCGCGATCGATCTTGCGAACAAAGGCGGCGTACCAGCCAGCGAATTCGTCGCGACCGATGACTGCCGGCCGCCCGGCTTCAAGCTGCTCGTCCACCCGACGCTTTACGACACCGCACATGTGGTCGGCAATATCCCTGACCTTGGACGCAGACACTGGGTCACTTCGGATAATGGCTTCGACATCGGCCTGCGGGCTGCCGCTCCCGCAGGTAAGGTGAAAATTTCGGATGATCTGCGCCACGCGGGCACAGTCGGCGCTGAACACGCGCTCGACATATGGAGCGATGTCTTCGGCCACCTCACTCTTAAGTGGAAAGTCAGGCGCTTCGCCCCACAGTTCAACTCGCGCCTGAGAGATCGCTGCACGGGCAGCCTCAAGCGAATCGGCATCCGCGAACGATTGAACAATCGCTCCCCCTACTGGGCGGGAGACGTATACCTCGAAAATCGTTCTCTCGAGGTCGAGATCCCAGGCGGCCGATGCCTCGATCCAGTTCGACAGGGTTTTCCAGAGCGACTTGGCGCGGTCTGAGACCGGATTCGCGGTCAGGGCGCTCTTGCTTTGGATCAGGCGAACGCCCTTCTTCGGGTGTTGCTCAGCTACGTCGTCGAGCACCTCCATGCTGCAGAAGCTGCCCTCAGGCGCCTGCAAGAGCAGTTGTGTGAGCCGCGTGTACTGAAGGCCATAACCCAGAGCCTGCCCCGGCACTTCAGTCTTTCGCTTCCCACGAGGCGATCCGTCGCCCTTGGACTTCGCCATGGCCGCCCTCATCAAGTCAGAGGTTTCATCCTACAGGCGAATTGTCGCGCGTGACCCGCAGGCTCGGACCGCCTCACCTTCAACTCGCCATCAGCAGAGCGCACGTGGTGCGGTATGTGTGTACTCATTTGCGCTCCCGGTCCACGAGGCGGCTGACCCCGATAACCCGCGACCAGGCCGCTCCTTTCGCCGCTCACGCCCCTGCCTTTAGTGCCAGCATGGCCGGCAGCACTCGTCTGCCCCCGCCATGCCGTCCCCAGCCTCGCTCGCAGCTTTCCCGGCCACCGACCCGGGCTTCGCCGCCCTGCCTGTCGCTGACCTGCTCGCATCGGCCGACGACCTCGTCAGCCGCATCCGCCTGTGCTTCGGCCTGTCCCGCGACGCCTTCGACGCCGAGGTGCAGCCGCTGCTCCAGCGCTATGCCGGCTACGTCCACCTGCTGCCCGCCACCGCCGACAACTACTTCAGCTCACCCGCCGGCCTGCTGAATCTCGGGCTGGAGGTGGCGTTCTACAGCCTGCAAGGCACCGACGCGCACATCTTCTCCGGACGGTCGACGATCTCGGCGCGCCGCCAGCTTGAACCGCGCTGGCGCCTGGCCACCTTCATCGGTGGCCTGTGCTGCGAACTGCACCGGGTGCTCAGCCACCTGATCGTGACCGACGAGGCGGGCGGCGAGTGGCCGCAGTTCCTCGTCCCCCTGGGCGACTGGCTGGCATCGCGCAGTGCCACTCGCTACTTCGTTCGCTGGCGGCCGAACGCCACCGAGTCGCGCGGCCTGGGCTTGTTCGCGCTTCCCCTGGTCGTCCCTGGAGCCACGCTCCAGTACCTGGCGCAGGACAACAGCGTCATCGTCCCGCACCTCCTGTCCAGCATCAGCGGGCAGCCGGTCTACCGTGACCACAACGTCCTCGACGCTCTGGTGCGTCGTTCGCTCGCGCTGGTGATCGATCGGAACCTGCAGGCCAACGCCGATCGCTATGGCGTGCCGCAATTCGGCTCTCACCTCGAGCGCTACCTGGTCGACGCGATGCGCCGGCTGACGTCCGGCAGTCCCAGCTGGTTTCCAAATCGGGAGAAATCGCGGGCCTGGCTGGGGCCTGACGGGCTGTTCCTGCTGTGGCCGCAGGCGGCCCATGATGTTCAGGCACTGCTGGAGGCCGATCAGTTGGCCGGCATCCCCAAGGCGCCTGAGACGATGCTCGATCTGCTGCTGGAGGCCGGAGTCTTCGCGCGGCAGCCGGACGGCGCCTCGACCTGGTTCGTCTTGCCGCCGGAGTTGAAGACCGCCGCGGAGGCTGTGAAGCTGGCATCGCCGGCGATCCTGCTGCATGGCGTCGCGCCGCCGGCCGAGCCACTGGCCATCTCGTTGGTCTGCCCACCTGGCGCCACTCGGACCACCCAGAAGGCGCCAACGACTGCACCGGCGCCAGCTCCCGCACCGCCGCCCGGCACCCAGTTCTCATTGCTCGACGCGACCGAGGTGGCCACATCACCGGCAGTTCACACATCCCCGCCGCCGCCGGTTTCACATACCCCGGCACCGCCCCCTGCTGCCGTTGCCGACCTGGCAGTCCCGTCGCCGCCCCCTCCGCCCTCCCCGCCGCCGGCCGCGGCGCCCACCTTCAAGCTGAACGCACCCATGCGCCTGAACCCGGCCGTGCGCGATGCCCTCGCGGCCATCGTCAACACCCTCAACGGGCCGGGCAACGCAGCGGCCGCCGCGGCCGTCGCGGCCGGCCTGTTCGTGCCGCTGGCTGAACTGGAACGGCGTGGCGTGCAGCCTGCGCTGGCGAGTCGGGCGCTGGCCGATGTCGGCCTGCTGGTGCATGCCAGGCGGGATGGCCCGGCCACCGTCACGGCCGACTTCCGCGGCGAGCCGACCATCGGGCTGGTCGTTGCCCCAGCCTGCATCGATGGTTTCGACCTTGCCGCCTTCGAGCCGGCCGCGCACGAGGAGCCCTGAAATGCTGATGCGCCGCTACGAGATGCCCTGGCGGCGCGCCTACGAGGTATACGCCGCCGCCGTCTGGGCATCCGCCCTGCTGTTCTTCGCGGTCACCGGCGGGCTGGGCCTGCTCCCGCGACAGCTCGCACTCCCGATCGCCGCGTTCTGCCTGGCGATGGGCGTCCTGCGGCTGGCGCAGGGCGTTCACACCCTGGTGCTGCGCGCCTCGCTCTCGGGCCGCGGCATCCAGGTGCTGAGCACACGGGCCGTCGCCCGCTGGACGGAGAAGCCTGACGCGGTGTTCCTGGGCTTTGGCTTCGAGTGGCGGCCCGTCCACTCGCAGCGTCTCTACGAACTGGCCAAGGTCGACTACCGGGAGTTCACCGTGTCGCCCCGCCTGCTGCAGGTGCTGGGCTACGACGCGCGCCCGCAACCCGATGCCGAGATCGGCCTGCCCTACATCCATGGCGTCGAGCCGCGCGAGGTGCCCCTGCACCGGCCGCTGCAGAACTTCGAAGGCGGCACCTTGCTGGTAGGCACCACCCAGTCCGGCAAGGGCGTAGCGCTGGCCAACCTGGTGACGCAGGCCGTGCGTCGCGGCGACGTGGTCATCGTCATCGACCCCAAGAACAGCCGCCGCCTGAAGCGCGTCACCCAGCGTGCCTGCGAGGACTGGCGCGAGCCCGACACCTTCCTCGAGTTCCACCCCGCCTTTCCTGAAGCCGGCGTGCGCCTGGACTTCACCTTCAACTGGCAGAAGCCCACCGAGATCGCCTCGCGCATCCAGTCGATCATGCCGCCGGACACTGCCGGCGCCTTCTCCGCCTTCGGCTGGGACGCCGTGAACGTGGTCGTGCAGGGCCTGGTGGAACTGGAGGAGCGGCCGAACCTGGTCAAGCTCACCAAGTACATCGAGGGCGGTATCGAGCCCGTGCTGGAAGCGACGCTTCGCCGCTTCTACGAGCGGCTGCTGGGCGCCGGCTGGCGCGACCAGCCGGAGATGAAGAAGCTGCTTCACGACGCGCACCGCGGCAACATGAAGCGCCCGTCTGAGGCGGCCAGTGCGGACCTGCTGGCCCTGGTCGCCTTCTACGAGCACCACGTCCCGCAGTCGCAGCGCAACAAGGTGCTCGACGCCCAGGTGCGCACCTTCCGCCACAACCGCGAGCATTACCAGAAGATCACGGCCAACCTGCTGCCGGTGCTCTCGATGCTGACCTCGGGCGACCTCGGCCGCAGCCTGTCGCCCGACCCCTTCGACACCGGCGATGCCAGGCCGATCATGAACTTCGAGAAGATCGAGCGCGCCGGGCATGTGCTGTACATGTGCCTGGATTCCCTGCCCGACCCGTCGGTCGCCACCGCCATCGGCGCACTGGCCCTGGCCGACCTGGCCGCCCGTGCGGGCATGCGCTACAACCTGGGCGGCTACCGGCGCATCTCGCTCTTCGTCGACGAGGTGTCGAACGTCATCAACCAGCCGCTGATCGAGATCCTGAACAAGGGCGCCGAGGGTGGCATCTTCACCACCTGTGCGATGCAGACGCTGGCCGACCTGGCCAAGCGGCTGGGCAGCGAAGACGCGGCGCGCATGGCGCTGGGCAACCTCAACAACCTGATCGCGCTGCGCTCCAAGGACCGGCCGACGCAGGACTTCGTGGTCGAGACCTTCGGCAAGACCGCGATCCACTCGGTGCGCGTGGGCCTGAGCAGCGGTGCCGACGCCCACCTGGGCGACTTCTCGTCGAGCTACTCGACGCAGCTCACCGAGAGCTTCGAGGAGATGGTGCCGGCCGACGTGCTGGGCAAGCTGCCCAACCTGCAGTACTTCGCCTCCGTGTCGGGCGGGCGGATCATCAAGGGGCGGTTTCCGATCCTCGACCCGGATGCGGATGAGCCAAGAGCAACACGTTCGGAGCCACCGAAGGCGATCCGGACTCCAGCTGCGATGACGGGGCAACCGTCATGATCCGCGCGGTCAGCATCGCCGCCCTGCTCAGCCTGCTGGTGCTGGTGCTCTACCTGCCCTCGGCGCATCCGCCGAAACGGTTCCTGGCGCAGATTCGAAGCGAGCACCAGGCGATGGAAGCGGTTTGGGGCGAGGCGCCCGCGCTGCGGATCCTCGACCGAGCGCTGGGCCTACAGGGCGCGGCACGAGAGGCCACCCCTGTGCCCCCGATAGCCAGTGCGTCGGCGGCGAGCGGTGTGGACGGCGCCGTGGCGCGGGAGATGGCTTCCGTCAACCAGCGGCTGTTCGGGAACAGCTACTTCCGCGCGATCGATGCGTTGGTTCTCCTTGCTGCGTTTCGTGCATCGGCCATGGTCGAGTGGCTGCCATGGTTGATGGTCGGCGCGTTGGCGGCCTTGGTCGACGGCGGCATCGTCCGGCTGATCAAGGCCAAGGAGTTCAGGCACCACGACCCCGAGCTCTTCGCGCTGTTCGCAGGCTTGGCCATCACCGCTGCGTGCGCAGCCGTCGTAGCGCTCGTCATTCCAGTGACGATGCCTCCGCTGCTGATACCGGTCGTGCCCGTGGGTGTCGCGGCGCTGGCAGCCCTGGCGCTGGCCAACTTCCACCGCAGGGCTTAGCCCCTCGGCTTGACTGCTGCTGCGCGCACCACCTCTTCGCCCCGCGCAATCATGCGGTTGATGAAGTCGGGCTCTGGCGAGGTCTTGGCGCGCCACTCGGCCGAGTTGATGCGTTCCAAGTGTCCGGTGATCGTCGCCGCAATTCGCCGCGCGTCCGTCTCCGACCACCAACTCGAGAGGGCCTGAGGCAGCACATCGGCCGAAGAGATCTCAGTGGCACAGTCGAACAGCAGCTTGGCCATCAAGCGCAGGTGCCGGTCGAAGCTGGCAAACAGGAACCGTGGTCGCCCGTCGGGCCCGGCCTCGTTCACCTTGCGGACGAACTCGCTCAGGTGCGTCAGATCCCAAGCCGCATTGCGCGCGCCTGCGATCGCTGCCTCGCGATCGGAAGAGTTCTTGTCCTTGAAGACCCGGCGCTTCGGTGGCGAGTTGGGCGCGAAGTAGACGCTGGCCAGCATGGCCGCATGCCCCCCGAACATGAAGTCGTCTCTCATCCAATCCAGCAGGCGCAGCACCCGCTCGATGGGCCTCAGATCCTGCATCTCGAGATCCATCACCTTCAACGCGATGATGTAGTTTCGGTTCCAGCGCTTGAGTGGCTTCGCGAGGTCGTGCTTCTGAACCTCGCGCGGCGGGCCTGGCGCGCGGAGCTGATCCCCACGGCCCAAGGCGAGGTCCATCACATCGTGCACCCTGGCGTTATCGGCTGACCGAAACCAAGCCAGTTCGTCCCATGCCGCCTCGTTGCCGGCTGTGTGCGCAAGCTCGTGGAATGCCACCGATGGCTCGATCTCTATGTCGAGGCACTGGGCAAACGCCAGAAGGCCGGCAGCCGTTCGGACCTGCTGATCCGCCTCGACACGGCGCCCGCGTGCCAGCTGGGCCATCCGGGACACCACGTTTCGGTCGGGGATCAGGATGGTCTTCGACCGCTCGATGTGCTGGTCGTAGAAGTACCCATCGGGGTGAAACAAACCTACGGGTGGCGGCACATAACCTGGCACACACACCTCGGTGGCGGCCAGTCGCTCGCTCAGCACATACAAGTCCGCCAACGGATAGTCAGGCGGAAACTTCAGCAGCATGCTGAAGTCCTCGTCCGCGTCTTGCATCCCCTGGCCTCCCTCTTTATCGCTCGCGGCTACTGCCGCAGCAGGTCCTCAGCCATGCCATCCAGCCGCGCCTTGACGGCACGCCAGCCCGGCATGTGCCGGTCAAGCAGCCGGTAGAACCTGGCGCTGTGGTCATGGCTTGCCAGGTGGCACAGCTCATGGAGCACGACGTAGTCGATGCAGTCTCGCGGCGCCTGCACCAAGGCGGGGTGCAAGGTGATGCGCCCATGCGGCGAGCAACTGCCCCACTGCACGCGCATCCACTGCAGGCGCATCGGCGGCGGTACCTGCACCCAGCGCAGTCCAGCGGCAATGGTGTCCAGGCGTTCGCGCAGCACTTCGCTGGCCCGATGACGAAGCCACTCTGACATCTCGGCCTGCACGTCCAGTGAAGTTCGGCGATGGACGGTAACCTCGAGGAAGCCGCCGCGCAGCCGGCAGGACGCCGCCGCCGAGGGATCCACGGTGACACGCAGCCGGTAGCGGCGCCCGAGGTAGTGGACGGTCTCACCGCTGGTGTAGTCGCGGTGGCGAACGTGCTCCAGCCGGGCCTTGGCCTGCGCCACATGCTGCGCAATCCACGCGGCGCGCTTCTTGACTGCCTGCGCCACGGCGGCGTGCGTGGCGCCCACCGGCGCATCGACCAGGACACGCCCGCTGGCCTCCACATGAATGGCCACCCTTGACGGCTGGCGCTGAGGCTGCAACCTCAGCGCATAGGCGATGACTTCCTCGCCATAGCGAACGCTGAACCGGCCCGCCCTGGCGAGCTGATCGACAACCCCGTCGGTCATTGCGCCTTCCCGAGGCCCAGGCGGGTGATCTGCACGATCTGCTCGACAGCCTCCTTGGCCCGGTCCAGCCCGAGCTTGCCGAACAGCAGCGGCAGCAGCCCCTTGCGAATGGCCGCCTCGATGCTCTGCGGGCTGAGCGAGTTCTCGGCCACCGCCGTTCGCACGACCTCGTCGATCTCCAGCGCCTGCGCCACCAGGGCCTGGCGGGCCGCGTCGTCCATCGCTTCCACGGCGCCATCGCCCAGCACAAGGCGCAGCACGCCGAAGTAGGCCCGGGCGTGCGGCTTGTCCGCCAACAGGTCGGGCGTGCCAGGCGGCTGGCGCGACGTCACCTGCTCCTCGAAGTCCCTGAACAATGCGTACTGCTTCAGCGGGTGGTCGAACATGGCCTCGGCCTCGGCGATCGCCTGGCGCAGCAATTCACCGAACACCTTCTGTGCGTAGGGGTCGTCGGCCAGCTCCTGTTCGATGGTCTTGCGCAGCCGGGTCCGGATCAGGTCGGTCTCGTTGCGCGTCTTCTCCTCCGACCAGTCCTTCGGGTTTTCGGCCTGGCCCAGCTGGTGCACCAGGTACACACCCTCGGGCTCGCGAACTTCCTTGCCGATCACCTGCTTGTCGACCAGCTTGCGGATCTGCTCTTCATAGGCGCTGTAGTCCACAACCTCCATCGCGTCACGACGCGCCGTCATGCGCAGCTCAGTGAAGAAACGCAGGTCGGCCTTGTAGCGGGCGATCTGCGCTTCCGAGAAGCTCTTGTCCTCGAAGAAGCTGCGGCTCGACAGCGCCGTCTGCAGGCACAGTCCGAAGGCCGTCACCGCGGCGTAGAAGTCATCGCGCAGCTTCTGCCGCTCGTCGTACTCCTCACCGTCCGGTGCTTTCACGAACCTGGGCGTCAGCACCTGTCGGAACTGCTCCCGGTCCAGCTTGTTGGCCACGCCCTTGAAGAACGACCACATGCGGTCGTGCAGCCCGGGCAGGCGCTTGTACTCGGTGTCGACGTTGCGGTAGAGCCCCTCGATGTCAGCGAGGTCGAAGCCGCCCTGGGTGCGGGTCTCCAGGTCCTGGTATGCGCGGATTGCGGTGTCCAGCTCCTTCAGGATGCCGCGGTAGTCCACCAGCACGCCATAGCGCTTGTCGTCGTGCAGCCGGTTCACGCGGGCCACGGCCTGGATCAGGTTGTGGCCCTTCAGCGGCTTGTCGATGTAGAGCACCGTGTTGCGGGGCTCGTCGAAACCCGTGAGCAGCTTGTCCACCACTATCAGCAGGTCAGGCCCGTCGTCGGTGCCGAAGTCGGCCACCACCTGCTTCTCGTAGGTCTCGGCGTCCAGGCCGTGGGCCAGCACCGTCTGCTTCCACCACTTCTGCACTTCGGGCAGCTTGTCCTCGTCCACCTCGGCATTGCCCTCGCGCGTGTCGGGCGGCGAGATGACGATGGCGCTGGTGACCAGGCCCGTATCGTCCAGCGCCTGCTTGTACCGGATGGCGTCAAGCTTGCTGTCGGTGGCCACCTGCCCCTTCAGGCCCAGGTCCAGCTTCTTGATGTTCTCGCTGAAGTGGGTGGCGATGTCCCAGGCGATCAACTCGATGCGGCCCGCCGCGCCGTAGATGGCGCCCTTCTTCGCGAACTTCTTCTTCAGGTCACCACGCTGTGCATCGCTCAGGCCCGCGGTGATCTTGTCGAACCAGCAGTTGACCGCCTCTTCGTTGATCGTCAGTTCGGGCACGCGTTCTTCGTACAACAGCGGCGCCACTGTTTCGTCTTCCACGGCCCGTTGCATGGTGTAGGCATGCACGATCGGGCCGAACTTGTTGGACGTCTTCTCGTCCTTCAGCAGTGGCGTGCCGGTGAAGGCGATGTAGGCCGCACGCGGCAGCGCCTTCTTCATGCGCTCGTGCGTCTCGCCACCGTGGCTGCGGTGGCCTTCGTCCACCAGCACGATCAGGTTGGCTGACGGGTTGCGGCACTCCGGCAGCTTCGACGCCGAGTTGAACTTGTGCACCAGCGTGAAAGTGATGCGCTCGGTGCCGCTGCCAATGCGGCGCGCCAGGTCGCGGCCGGTCATCGCGCGGCTCTTCTCGCCATCCTTCAGGGATGCGATGGCCGAGCCGAAGGCACCGCCCGAGATGAAGTTGCGCGAGAGTTGCCCTTCCAGGTCCACACGGTCCGTGACCACCACCACGCGGCACTCGGCCAGCGCGTCCACCAGCAGCAGCGCTTTGGTGAGGAACACCATCGTGAAGCTCTTGCCTGAGCCCGTGGTGTGCCACACCACACCACCCTCACGCCCGCCATTGGGCCTAAGCTGCTGGATGCGCGCCAGCAGCGCCCGAATGCCGAAGAACTGCTGGTAGCGGGCGACGATCTTGCCGACCTTGCGGTCGAACAGCACGTAGCTGCGCAGGAACTCCAGCAGGCGGCTCAGCGTGAGCAGGCTGACCAGCAGGCGGTCCTGGTCGGTGGGCTCCATGGGCTGCGCCCACAGCGCATCGAAGTAGCTGACCAGGGCCGCAGGCTTGCCCTCAAACAGCCGGGCACGCGCCGTCGGCGGCAGCGCCGCGTTCTTGGTCGCGGCCATGTGTGCCGCATCGAACTCCTCTTCCCGCCAGCGGGCCCAGAACTTGGCGGCGGTGCCTGTGGTGCCGTAACGGCCCTCCGTCTGGCTCACGGCCAGCAGCAGCTGGGCGTAGCCGAAAAGCTGCGGAATCTCGTCGGGCCGCTGGTTGCGCAGGTGCTGGCTGACGCCCTCGGTCACCATCGACTTGCCGACGTGCGTGGACTCCGGGCGCTTGGCTTCGATCACCACCAGCGGCAGCCCGTTGACGAAGCACACCACGTCTGGCGTGCGGTGGTGCGTTCCCTGGGCGGAGAGCACCTCCATCTCTTCGGTCACGTCCCAGCGATTGGCGGCCGGATCAGCCCAGTCGATGACCGGAATCGTCGGCTGGTGCTTCTTGCCATCGGGCATGAACTCGGTGACCGTGATGCCCAGCGCCAGCTTGCCGTACAGCCGTTCGTTGGCCGGCAGCAGCCCTTCGGCCAGGCTCAGCGCGGACAGCTCGCGCACGATCTGTTCGATGCCGCTGCTGGACAGCGGGAACGACTGGCCCTTGTACTCGTAGCGGCGAGTTTGCAGCACTTCGACCAGGCGTGACCGGAGCAGCACCTCGCGGGTGCTGCCGCGCATCGCGAGGGCCTGGGCTGTGGTTAGGAAGTTCCAGCCGAGGTTACACAGCAGGTGCAATGCAGGCAGATGGGCCGCGTACTGCTCCTGGGTCTTGGGCGCGGCGGTCATCCAGTGCTCTCTGTGGCTGGAAGGCGGACGCGGCGCTTGCCGGTAAGTAGCTGCTGCATCAAGGCCAGCTTCTCTTCTCGCAACGCACCCAGGCGCCGCAACTGCAACTGCTCCTCGGCTTCCGACGTATTGAGGGCAATGGCGATCGCGCGCTGCTCATCTGCTTCGGGAACATGCAGCCGTAGCTTGAAGAAGTCGCCGATGCCAACATTCAGAAGCCCGTGGTTGCGGGCACCCTCTTGCGCAATGCCGCCAATTCCTTCATTGAGAAGTCCGCTTTCGAAGTAGTGCCGAAAGAAATCAAAGCTGGCGTCCACGCCTGCGCGCAGGCGAAAACACAGGTACAGACTTGAGACCACGCCAGCGTCGTATTTCAACAGCGGCTTGATAGCGCCCATTGGGTAGCCAGCGGAGTAGCTCTTGTTGTAGGCAAAGTCCCCACGATGCAATAGCGTGTACCCGGAGAGGTCCGCACTGGCCACCGACTTACTGAAGAAGTCGCGCTGACTTATGAGACCGTGCTCACCCGAGATTGTCAGCACGTTGTCGTTGCCAGTAGCGTTCTTCCGCGGTACACGCTCGAACATCTGGTCGAAGTCGATGTAGCGCCAGGGGTCGGACCTGCCCCTAAGCTGACGCCGGCCAGACAGCAGCGAAGTCCCAAACGACTTGTTTCGCCGCCGCGAAGCGAGCAGGAGTCGCTCAGCCTTGATGATCGCCTCATCCCAGGCGCCGAGCACTTGAGCGACTCGCCGTTGCTCGTCGATTGGCGGTACGGGCACACCCACACCTTTCAGAATTCCGCCGCTCAAGTTTTGCTGAGTGCCGGCATTTCCGAGCTCGCGTATCGCGTCGTACTGAAATGTGAAGTACTGAAAGTAGAAGTCCGGGTCGTGACCGGCCTTGAGCAAGATAGCAGCGCAGGCTTGATTAGTGGACGCCTCAATCCCGAGCTTCGCAACCTGCCCGCGCGTCTTGCCTTGCCCGTACATCGCCATCAGCAGCGTACCCGGCGGGAACAGCTTGGCCGACGAGTTCTTCAGGCCAGCTTCGGTGATCTTCTCGGCCGTGTCAGTGATCGTGTTGAACTGGATCTCGCCCGTGGTCACCCAAGGGACCGAGCCGCCCCAGTAGCTTGGCTCGGATCGATCCGGCGTACCACCGGACGTGATTCGGGCGATCTCGCCCAGCGTGCTTCGGTGCCATCCATCAGGCAACATCGCCACCCCCCTTGCGCGACTTGCGACCGCGCTTTTCCACCTCCACCAGCGGCGTGAGGTCTGCCGCCGCCCGGAAGTCCTTCTCTGCCGGGCTCGGCAGTTCGTCCAGCACCTGCCGGAACCGCTCGTACTCGGCATGGGCCATGGCCAGCGCCTTTTCGCGGCTCACCTTGCCTGCATGGCCCAGCACGTCACGGTCCATGATGCGAAGGAAGTCGTCCAGCTTGCCGATCCACTGCGCCATCGTCATCGGGCGACGGCGCATTGCCTGGCCCTCGGCGAATTCGAGGTACAGGTTGACGATGCGGTTCAGCGCGTCCAGTTCGTCCGGGCCGAGATAGTTCTTGGCGATCTCAACGTCCTGCCTACGCGGGCGGGCGCCTTCCCAGCTGGTCAGCCCCATGTTGGGCTTGGCTGCGTCGGCCCGCGCCACGATGACTTCGGCCGCCGTGTGGCCGTGCACGGCCCAGTGCATCTTGTTCTGCACCGTGGCGAAGAACTGCTTGGAGAGGTCGTTCTTCGGGTCGTAGTCGACGCTGGTGGCATAGATGTCCAGCACCTTGCGCCAGAACACCTTCTCCGAGCTGCGTATGTCGCGGATGCGCGCCAGCAGCTCGTCGAAGTACACGCTGTCGCCGCCCGCCTTGAAGCGCGAATCGTCGAGAACGAATCCCTTGACCAGGTAGTCACTCAGGTGCGCCGTCGCCCACTGGCGGAACTGGGTGCCTCTGGCCGATCGCACGCGGTAGCCCACCGCCAGAATGACCTCCAGGCTGTAGAGCCGGACGGTGCGCCTGACCTCCCGCCCGCCTTCCTGGCGAACCTGTAAGCCGGACTTACAGGTTGCCGGCTCATCGGCCTCGCCCTCGGCGTAGATGGCCTTGACGTGCTGGGTGACGTTCTGCGGCGTGGTCTGGAATAGGGTAGCGATTGCGGCCTGGCTGAGCCACAGCGTGCCACCCTCGGCGCGCATCTCGATGCGTGTGAGCCCGTCTTCGGTGGTGTACAGGACGAACTCGCCGGCACCGTCGGCCGGGACCAGGGGCAACGGCTCACTCATAGCCCAGCTCCTTCAGGTACGCGTCCATCTGCACCTCCAGCCGTGCCAGCTCGGCCTTCAACTGCTCGCGCTCGCGGCGCACCGCCATCAGGTCGATCTCGGCCTCTTCCTCGAAGGTGTCGACGTAGCGGGGGATGTTCAGGTTGAAGTCGTTCTCGGCGATCTCTGCCGGCGTGGCCAGGTGGGCATAGCGCGCCACGGGCTGGCGGGCGGCGGCGGTGTCCAGAATGCGCTGCAGATCAGCCTCGCGCAGCACGTTCTGGTTCTTGCCGGCCTCGAAGTCGCGGCTGGCGTCGATGAACAGCACCTTGTCGTCGGCTTTGTGCTTGCGCAGCACCAGCACCGCGGCCGGGATGCCGGTGCCGTAGAACAGCTTCTCGGGCAGGCCGATCACCACGTCCAGCAGGTTCTCCTCGATCAGCTTCTGGCGGATGCGCCCCTCGGCGGCACCGCGGAACAGCACGCCATGCGGCACCACCACGGCCATGCGGCCGGAGCCTGGCTTCATGGTCTCGACCATGTGCAGGATGAAGGCGTAGTCGCCCTTGGTACGCGGCGGCAGGCCGCGGCGGAAGCGGCTGAACTTGTCGGCCTCGGCGCCTTCGAAGCCCCACTTCTCCAGGCTGAAGGGCGGGTTGGCCACGACGATGTCGAAGTGCTTGAGGCTGGCCGCGCCGTCCAGCAGCTTGGGGTTGCGGATGGTGTCGCCCCACTCGATGCGGTGGTTGTCCTCGCCGTGCAGGAACATGTTCATCTTGGCCAGCGCCCAGGTGCTGCCGATGGCCTCCTGCCCGTACAGCGCGTACTTGCGCGCCCCGGTGCGCTGGCGGATCAGCCGGCCGCACTTCATCAGCAGCGAGCCCGAGCCGCAGGTGGGGTCGCAGATCTCGTCGCCGGCCTGTGGCTCCATCAGACGGGCCATCAGCGTGGACACCTCGGGCGGTGTGTAGAACTCGCCCGCCTTCTTGCCGCTGGTGGAGGCGAAGTTCTTGATCAGGAACTCGTAGGCATTGCCGATCACGTCGAGCTGGCCGACGCGGCTCTCGCGCAGGTTCAGCTCTGGCTTGGCGAAGTCTTCCAGCAGGTGGCGCAGGATGTCGTTCTTCTGCTGCTCGTCGCCCAGCTTGTTGCTGTTGAAGCTGATGTCCTGGAAGACGTCCCGCAGCTTGCCGAGGTTGGCCTCTTCGATGGCGTGCAGCGCCTTGTCGATGCGCTCGCCGTTGCCCGGCGTGTGCCGCAGCGCATGCAATGCGTAGAAGCTGGCGCTGGCCGGCAGCACGAAGCGCTCGTTCTTCAGCATCTCGGCGATCAGCTCGGGGTGGTCGCCGTACTGGGCCTTGTAGTGGTCGTAGTGGTCCTGCCAGACGTCGGAGACGTACTTCAGGAACAGCATCGTGAGGACGTAGTCCTTGTAGATGCTCGGGTCCACGGTGCCGCGGAAGGTGTCGCAGGCGGCCCACACGGCGGCGTTGATGTCGTCCTGGCTCACGGCGGCCTGGGGTGTTGCGAGGTCGTTCATGCGGTGTCCTGCGGTCAGTGTGATCCGGCTTCAGCGCTCAGGTCTTCGGCGATGGCCTGGAGCTGCTGTTCGCGGTTGTGGATGAGTCGCTGCAGGGCTAGTCGCTCCTGCACCGCCAGGCTGGCCAGCGCGACGATGCGGCGCTGCTCGGCGATGGGTGGAACGGCCAGCACCAACTGCTCGAGCACCGCGCGGCGGATGCTGAGCTGGCTGCTGCCCTCGGCGGCCTGCAGCAGTTGGCGTTGGCACGGCGGCTGGTTGATCTGCCAGACCAGGAACTCGGGGTCGAGCGCAGTCTCGGGCCTGACCCTGAGGTGGAAGAAGGCCGGCACGCACACGGCGTTGGGCAAGGCCGCGCCGACACAGGCCGCGTAGAACCGCGCACCCTTGGCGGCGAAGAGGATGTCGCCATCGACGATCCAGTCGGGCTGCTTGCGCCCGGCCAGCCGGGTGCGCATGACGGCGGACCAGTCGACGCCCAGCTCGGGGCCGACGTCCTTCATCTGGATCACGTGCACGTCGCCGCCCGGCACCTCTTCGACCGTGGTGCGGAAGGGGTAGCCCGCCTGAAGATGGGCCACGTCGGCAAGCACGATTCTAAGTGCATCAAACGACATACCGCCATCGTAACTCACATCCTGCACTATCTGCAAGTGCACTTTGGTCGAAGATGCACAGAAACCCGCCAGGCCACCATGATCGCGGAAGCGGACCGTACCCGCGAGGGTTCGACTCCAGACCCCGAAACCCCCCTCGCAAACGCGCCATTCCGCGGCGCCGCGGCGGCAGCCGGCTCCTACCCTTTCGGTCACGCGCTCGACAGAGCACGGCCTTCAGATCCTGAAGTCACCGAACGAGGACCGCGCCATGTACTCTGCATTGCCCGCTGCCCGCTGCGACGTCGCCACCCAGGCTGGCCAGGCCGGCTCCGGCACCCACGACAGCGAACACCCGGAGACCATCGAGACCCGGCTCTGGCTCGAGGAGCACGACTGGCTGTTCACGGTGCTGCGCAGCGAGGGCAACGTCTCGCCGACCTTCCGCTTCCCGGACCTCATCAGCGCCTGCGTGTCGCTGGTCTTCCTGCACGATGACGCGCCAGCGCGGATCTTCGACTTCCTGGGCACGCAGCTGGTGCTGCGCCCGCCGTTGACGCCCAGGCGCCGCGAGTCGATGTGGCGCCCGCAGTACGAGCTGCTGCTGGCCGTGCAGCGCTCGCCGGCCAACCGCCATCCGAACCCCAAGTTTCAGCTCGACCAGCTGACCACGGCCTGCGTGGCCCTGTGCCGCCAGCACGAGGGCGCCGACACGCTGGTGCTGCGCCAGGCCCGGCTGAACATGGCCGACCGAGCCGCGCGCGGGCGCCCATTCCGCCCCGGATGAGGCGAAAGGTGACGGCGCGGTGGTGCTGGGGTTTCGCACCACACGCGCCGCAGGTTGCCTCCCCGTAGACCCGCTCTCGATACCCGCTCAATACCCGCTCCACACCCGCTTCCGACCCTGACCGGTTCGCCGGTCCGCACCCGTCGCTCGACGCCCCGCACTCGGCCACGCCTGGCCGACAGGAACGGCGTCGCCCTGTCCCCCAAAGACGTCACGGGTCGATCCATGCAGGTGCCGCTGTTGTTCCCCGCGCGAAGGTCGTTGACCAGGCCGATGCCCGGACCCTGGCTGCTGGCAGCGCTCGCCACCGGCTGGGCGCCGTTGCAGGCCCAGGCCTGCTGGGATCAGGCGGCGCAGCGCTACGGGCTGTCGCCCCACCTGCTGGTCGCGGTGGCGCGTGTCGAGTCCAACCTCGACCCGCGCGCCGTGAACCGATCGCATCTGCAGCGCACGGGCTCCTACGACATCGGGCTCATGCAGATCAACAGCTCCCACCTTCCGACGCTGGCGCGGCATGGCATCAGCGAGGCGCAGCTCTACGACCCTTGCACGAACATCCACGTCGGCGCGTGGCTGCTGGCCGACGCATTCGCTCGGCACGGTGCCTCCTGGAACGCGGTCGGCGCCTACAACGCCGCCTGCAGCCAGCTCAAGGGCGAGGCCTGCACGGCGGCGCGGGCCACCTACGCCTGGAAGGTCTACCGCCGGCTGCCTTCCGCCAGTGGCGAGGCTTCCCGTCCCGTCGCGGCGACGTCGCAGCGGCCTGTGCAGGCAGCGCGACCGGCGCCCATCCTCCTGGCTGCGAGGGTGGCGCCATGACGCGACGTGCGCTTCGGCTTCTGGCCGTGCCTGTGCTCGCGGTGATGGCCGTTGGCGCCGCGTCGTCGTGCAGCGCACCCCGAACTGGCGCCCTCCCTTCACGGCCAGAGGCCGCTCAACCGCCCGCCGCTTCGAATCACGCCGCAGCTGGGCTGTCGATCGCCCAGCTGGACCACGGCCGCCAGGCTCGGTTCGCCACGTGCGTGCCGCCCGCCTGCCCCGTGGTCACGCCGAAGACGCTGGCCGTCGATCCGCCGCGTGCAGCAGCGGCTGAAGCGCGAGCTGACTCCACCCCGGGCTCGGATGCGGTCATCGCCCAGTCGCTGAGCCCCGGCGAGACCTTGGTGATCCCCGGACCCGAGGCACCGCTGCCCCCTGCGCAGCGAACCGCGATCGGGCCCGAGGACGCGGGCGAACCGCTGGTGTCCGGGGTCGTCGTGAGCTTTTCGTTCGGGAGCGCGGTGCTCACGGCCGCTGCCCGTGCCTCGATCGATGCCGCGGCAAAGGGCGACGGTATCCGGCGCATCGACATCCGGGGCCGCACCGACAACGTCGGACCTGCAGCTGCCAACGACCTGTTGGCCCGCCAGCGCGCGGCTGCGGTCGCGCAGTACCTCCAGGCGCGCCACCCGCACCTGGCTGGCGCGGAGGTGAAGGTCGATGGACGCGGCGTCTGCTGCTACGCCGCGGAGAACGACACCCTGGAGGGCCGTGCGCGCAACCGGCGGGTCGAGATCGCCTTCTGGCGTGTTCCCTCCGACCTGTAGTGCGCCTGCAGTCGCCCGACCCTTATCTGCCCACCCGGCCTTACCCGCACTTCCCTGAACCCTGCCACCGACCCGCTGATCACCCGCACCCGACCCGACCGCCACCGCCATCCACCTTCGTCTCCCAGCCCTGAACCATCGGAGGACTCCCATGAACACCGCTCTCGCCTCTGTCCATCCCGCCCGTGCCACGGGCTCCCTCGCAACCGACGGCGTCGACGACCCCAGTACGGCCCACTTCGCCGGTAGCCGCCGCTCGAAGCGCCTGCTGTCGCCGGTCTCGCTCTTCGCGCTGATGGCGCTCGGCCTGTGCGTCGCCTTTCCCGGCTACGCCCTCGACCTGGTCGCCTTCACCGGCATCACCGGCCCGCTCACCTCGGCGCTGACGCAGATCGCGAGCCTGGGGCCGGGCATCAAGGCCCTGGTCGGCTTCGTCGGCTTCGTGGTCGCACTGATCTCGCTGGCCGCACTGCGCAACTTCGGCCCGGTGCTGTTCTATGTCGGGCTGGCCATCTTCGCCGCGGTCGGCCTCGTGATCGCGGGCGCGATCATGGGTGCGGTGATCTGACGCGCGCGCAGCCGACGAGCAGGAGGCCCGCATGCACGCCGACACCTACATCCCGCGCCGCCTGGACGACCAGTGGAAGATCGGCTTCTGGGACGTCGACGTCGCCGCACCCCTGCTCTTCGGGCTGTTCATGGGCTACATGTCCGGCTCGAAGTTCTCCTTCGCGCTGTGCCTGGCCGCCGGCGCCCTCACCTCGCGCGCCATCGCCCGCATCAAGGCCGACAAGCACCCGGCCTTCGCAGTGCACTGGCTGTACTGGCACCTGCCCACCAGCCCGCTGACGGCGATGCGCGCCACGCCGCCGTCGCACATCCGGCGCATGGTCGGCTGACTCGAAGGTCAGCGCCATGGACTTCGAACGCCTGAACGGGGACATCAAGGAGATGCGCCGCCGCAACCGCGGCCTGGCGCTCACCGTGGGCCTGCTGGCAGCCGCCCACGTGCTGGCCCTGGTGGTGATCCTCAACCTGCTGGGCACGGTGCGCACCGTCGTCGTGCCGCCGTCGATCAACAAGTCCTTCTGGGTCTCGCGCGACAAGGCCAGCAGTGAGTACCTCGAGCAGATGGGCGCCTTCATCGCCTGGCTGGTGCTGGACGTGACGCCGGCCTCCATCGACTGGAAGAAGGACATCCTGCTCGGCTATGTCGAGCCCGACCAGCACGGCGAACTCAAGACCCGCCAGGAGCTGGAGGCGGCGCGGCTGAAGCGCATCAACGCCAGCACCTTCTTCATGCCGCAGCAGCTGGTGCCCAGCGAGGACGCACAGACCGTCGTCGTCCGCGGCCGGCTGCGCACGCTGGTAAACGGCCTGGAAACGGCCAACGACGCCAAGGCCTACGAGGTGGGCTTCGCGTACAGCGGCGGCCGGATGCACCTGAAGACCTTCAAGGAGGTGACCCATGCCGCGCCGTGACTCCCGGCCGCAGCGCCGTCGCCACGCCGCCCCGGCAGCGGTGGTGTTCACGGCGCGCGGTTGCCTGACACCCCGTTGTTTCCGCTCGGTCGCCGCATGGGCGGCCCTGACAGGCCTGCTCGCAGCCGCAGCGCCGGCAACCGCGCTGCAGGTGCTGGACGCCCGCGACGGCGTGGCCGTCGAGGCCGTGCTGTCGATCAAGGAGCCCACGCGCATCCGCATCGATGGCGCCGCGATCACGGACGTGTTCGGCAACATCCATTCCAGCAACTGCGGCCCCGCCGCGCCGTCTTCCAGCGGCAGCAACGGTGCACCGCCCGCTGCCGCATTGCCGGCCGTGAATCCGGCAGGAGAGATCGTGCTGGAGTGCGACCGCGACAAGGGCGAGATCTACATCCGCCCGGTCGGCGACTCCCCCAAGCCGGTCAACCTGTTCATCTCGTCGGCGCACGCCACCTACACGCTGGTGCTGCGCAAGGCGGACACCCCGGCCGACACCATCGTCATCCGCGACCCCGGCCAGCGGGCGCTGCAGGCGATTCAGTCACCGACCGGCGCCTCGGGCTCGCAGACACCGCTGGGCACCGCCCCCAACCACATCCGGGGGCTGAAGACGCTGCTCCTGGCGATGGCGTCCGACCGCGTGCCGCCCGACATCCGTGTGGACGAGCTCAACCAGCCGATCCAGCTCTGGGCGGAAGCCAGGTTCTCGCTGATGCGGCGCTACGAGGGCCGGGGTCTGGTGGGTGAGAAGTACCTGCTGCAGAACGTGAGCCAGGCCGTGATGGTGCTGGCGGAGCAGGAGTTCGACCGGCCCGACAGCCCCTCGGGCGGACAGGTGCTGGCCGTGGCTGTCGAGCACCACAACCTGCGCCCGGGCGAGACCACCAACGTCTTCGTCATCCGCCGCGGAGGCCAGTGATGGTGTCGCCCCTGCCCCCATCCGCTGGCGCCCTTCGCCAGTCGGCCACCCGTTTCGGCGCGCAACTGGCCGAGCGGATGACGCCACGCCAGCGCCAGTTCGCGCTGCTGGGCGTGATCGTCGCCGCCGGCGTGGGCCTGCTGTGGCTGATCTTCGCGTCCACGGACACTGGGTCGTCGTCGGGTTCTCGCAAGCCCGCCGCCGGCTCGCCAGGGCCGGTCACCAACATCGGCGTCATGCCGCCAGGCCAGCAGGTCAACCCGGTGGACCAGTGGGTAGGCACCGCAGGCAGCAAGCTCGCCCAGTACGAGAGCGAGCGCGAGGAGCAGACCCGGCTCAACCGCGACCGCCAGGCCTTCGAGGCCCGCACGATGCAGCGATTCGCGGAACTGGAACAGCGCCTGACCTCGGCGACGCAGGCGGCCCAGGGCGCAGCCGCTCCGGCCCCCGCTGCTGCCCCGGTTCCGCCCGTGCCTGCACCGCTCCCACCCGCCTTGCCGTCGGTCTCGGCCGGCACGACGCCGACCGGGCTGCCGCCGGCGGCCAGCCTGCCGCTCCCTTCGACCTACGGCCCGGGCACGGCCGGCCGACAGTTGCCGGCGGGCATGCCGGGGCTGCCGACGGCCGACCCCGCACCGGCGGCACCGGTTGCACCTGCGATCAGCCGCGTCACGCTGGTCGATCGCAGCATGCAAGGCGTCGTCGGCACGAGCGGCAGCGCTTCGGAGCGCGCCGGCACACCGGCAGCCGAGCCTCGGACGGTGTCGACCTGGCTGCCGGTGAGCTTCACGCGCGGCACGCTGCTCGGCGGGCTGGATGCACCCACCGGCGGGCAGGCGCAGTCCAACCCCCACCCTGTACTGATCCGCCTGTCGGACAACGCGGTGCTGCCCAACCGCTTCCGTGGCGAGTACCGCGAGTGCTTCGTCATCGCGGCTGGCTACGGCGACATCAGCTCCGAACGGGCCTACCTCCGCACCGAGAACCTGTCGTGCGTGCGCGCCGACGGCGCGACCCTGGAAGTGAAGATCCAGGGCAGCGTCTACGGCGAGGACGGCAAGGTCGGCATGCGCGGCCGGCTGGTCACCAAGCAGGGCCAGATGCTGGCCAACGCCCTGCTGGCTGGCGTGGTCAGCGGCATCGGCCAGGGCCTGGCGACCTCGTCCACCAACGTCAGCACCTCGCCGCTGGGGACGATCACCAGCGCCTCGGGCGCCGACGCCTACCGGGCCGGGCTCGGCACCGGCGTCGGCCGCGCCCTCGACCGGCTCGCCCAGTACTACATCAAGCTGGCCGAGAACACCTTCCCTGTGATCGAGGTCGACGCCGGTCGCGAGATCGATGTCGTCATCACCAAGGGCGTCCGCATCGACGTGCCGATGAGCGCCGCTGCCGCCGCGCCCCTTGCAGTTCGCCCGAGCAACCCGGAGGTCCCCGACGATGCCAACGACTGACAAGCCCTCGCCAGGCTTCGCCTTTACCTCCCCCGCCCCGCGTGCTCCCGGCTGGCATCTCCGGCCCGCGGCCTGGTTCATGGCCGGTCTGGTGGCCCTTGCCGCAGGCCACGCCGGCGCCGCTGCCGCAGATGAGGCGCGGCTGCTGGCCGCTCTGCGCAAGGCGCACCCCGGCACCCAGTTCACGCAGGTGCAGCGCTCGCCCGTGGCCGGCCTGTACGAGGTCTGGATGAACAGCAACGTGGCCTACGTGTCGCCGCGGAATCCGCGCTACTTCATCTTCGGCCGGGTCTTCGACACCCAGACGATGCAGGACCTCACCGGCCCCAGACTGGCACGCGCGGCCGCCAGCGCTGCGCAGGCCGGGCAGGCGCCCGGCGCGGGCGTTCCCTTAGCGCAGTCCGACCGCGTGCCGGCTCCAGACGCACCCATCGCCTTCGACCAGCTGCCGCTGGCGGACGCGATCAAGACCGTGCGAGGCAGCGGCGGCAACGAGCACCGTCGCATCGCCGTCTTCAGTGACCCCGGTTGCTCGTTCTGCCGCCGGCTCGAGCCCGAGCTCGCCGGCCTGGACGACGTGACGATCTACACCTTCCTCGTGCCCTTCCAGGGCCGCGCGCGCCCGGTCTCGATCTGGTGCGCGGCGGACCGCGAGAAGGCCTGGCACCAGTTCATGCTGGAGGGCGACACCTCGCTGCTCAGGCCGGCGGGCGACCCGGCAGCCCCGCGTGCCCCGGAGTGCGACAACCCGCTCGACCGCAACCTCGCGCTCGCGCAACGCCTCGCCGTCCAGGGCACGCCCACCCTGGTCTGGGCGGATGGCACTCGCACTGACGGCTACGTCGGCCGGACCGTGCTGCTCGCGCGCCTCCAGCAGGTGTCGCAGGTGGCGGGGGGCAAGCCATGAAGAAGTCCGCCGTCGTGTTCCACGCAGCTCCGACATCGCGTGCTGCCCCAGCCACCGGACTGGCCGCGGCGTCGGTGCTGCTGGCCTGGATGTTGAGCGGCTGCATGAGCATGAGCGGTCTCAGCGGCAGTTCCAGCTACGCCTGCAAGGCCCCGGACGGCGTGACCTGCGACTCCGTCTCCGGCACCTACGCCAATGCCGTGCAGAACAACCTGCCGAGTCAGCGGCGAACGGCCGGTGCCAACCCAGGCACGCCGCAAGCCCCGCGCGCGACGGAGGGCATCGCCGGCGCAGCCACGGCGGGCGCTGCAGGCGCGGCGGCCTCCCGCATCGCCGTCTCGCCATCGTCGCCGCCCTCGCCCACGGCCATGCCGCTCCGGTCCTCGGCCCGCATCCTGCGGCTCTGGTTCAAGCCCTGGGAAGACGCCGATCGCGACCTCCACGACCAGGGCTACGTCTACGTCCGGGTCGACGACGGCCATTGGCTCGTCGAGCACGCGCAGCGGCAGATCCGCGATGCCTACGCACCGTTGCGCCCTCCGCCGCCCGCAACCGCACGTCCTGCCGGCGGCGCCACCGAATCGCGCGACCCCAGGACATCGAACCAATCCGGTCGGACAGATCAACCGAGTGGTTCGCTGTCCCTGCCCGGCCTGACACCTCCGGCGGGCCGACCGCAGATGCCCGTCGATCCGCGTGGCAACGAACCCAACGACTGACCTGACACCTTCTCCGGCAACCCCTGCGAGGCACGCGCCATGCCCACTCCGTTCGCCCAGACCACTTCGACCCGATCCGCCGCCTCTCCCGGCGGCAGCCGCTCCGGCCCCGGCAGCCTGGGCTGGCTGGGCCTGGGCTTGCCTCCCGACACGCCGGCCGAACAGTTCGCGTCCTGGCTGCCGTACTCGGCCTACCTCGCCGAAGAGAAGCTCTTCGTCAACCGCGACAGCCTGGGCTTCATGCTCGAGCTGATGCCGCAGTCGGGTGCCGACGACCGCATGGCCGAGGTGCTGATCTCGCTGTACTCGACCTGCCCGCCAGCCACCGGGATCCAGTTCCACCTGTTCGCATCGCCGCACATCCGCGAACAGCTGCGCCGCTATGCCAACCTGCGCGTCGAGGATGCCGACCAGGCCGACAAGGCCAAGCACTGGGGTCGCCCGGCGCGCAACGACAACCTGTTCCACCGCCTTGCGCGGCAGCGTGTGGGGCATCTGCTGCACGGCGCGCAGCAGTCGCTGACCACCGGGTTCCACTACACGATCCGCGACTTCCGGCTGATGATGAGCGTGTCGGTGCCCGGCGGCGTGGAACAGGCCGGCGACCTGACCCGGCGCGACGAGCTGGTCGCGCTGCGCGAGTCCATGGCGTCCACGCTGCGCTCGGCGTCGCTGCCCAGCCGTGTCTGCGACGCCGCGGACCTGATCAACTGGTGTGCGCTGTTCACCAACCCGGACCGCGTCTCCCAGACCGACGCCCCCAACCTCCACTACGACGACGGCCGCGAGATCCGCGACCAGATCGTCGACTTCGACACCATCCAGGACCCGCATCCTGCCGGCCTGACCCTCTGGAAGGAGGGCCACGAGGGATCGCTGGAAGCACGCTTCTACTCGATCAAGTCCTTCCCCGAGCGCTTCGCGCTGTGGCAGATGGGCTCGCTGATCGGCGACCTGATGCAGCCGGCGCTGCAGTACAGCGCGCCCTTCCTGCTGACCATGGGCGTGCACGTGCTCGACCCCAACGTCATGAAGTCCGTGGTCACGGCCAACCACGTGCGCGCGACCCAGAACGCACGCAGCAAGATGGCCGAGGTGATGCCCGACGTGGGCAAGAAGCTGCAGGACTGGACCGCGGCGGCCAACGCCATCGACGTGGGCAGCAGCCTGGTGAGCCTGTACCACCAGCTGGCGATCTTCTCGCCGCCCGAGAAGGCCGTGTCCGCCCAGGAGACCGCCAACGCGATCTGGCGCGGACGGGGCTTCCAGCTCAACGCCGATGTCTACATGCACCGGCAGGCGCTTCTGGCCAGCCTGCCGATGACGCTCTCGGAGGCCTTCCACAAGGACCTGGCCAAGATGCGCCGCGTCTCGCGCAAGACGATGGCCAATGCCATCCACCTGGCACCGCTGATCGCCGAGTGGCGCGGCACGCGCACGCCAGCCCTGGTCTTCGGTGGCCGGCGCGGCCAGCTGATGACGCTGGACATCTTCGACAACGACCTGGGCAACTACAACTTCGCGATCATCGGTGCGCCCGGGTCCGGCAAGTCGGTGCTGATGAACGAGATGGCATGGTCCTATCGCGCCATCGACGCCAAGGTGTGGATGCTCGACCTCGGCCGGTCCTTCGAGAAGCTGTGCCGCAAGGCCAAGGGCACGTACATCGAGTTCCGGCCCGACGTCGACATCTGCCTCAACCCGTTCACGCACATCGTCGACATCAACGAGGACATCGACATGCTGGTGCCGGCCATCTCCAAGATGGCCTCGATGTCCCGGCCACTGGACGAGGTCCAGTACAAGGCCATCTCGGCGATGGTCATCAAGCTGTTCCGCGAGCACGGCAACGCGCTCACGGTGACCGCGCTTCGCGACGCCTTCAAGGCCGGCACCATCGAGGAGCTGGGCGTGCGCGAGGACCCCCGCATCCGCGACCTGGCCGTGATGCTGAACCCCTACGCGCGCGGCGGCCAGTACGAGCGCTTCTTCGAGGGGCGCAACAACATCGACTTCGGCAACGACTTCGTCGTCATCGAGAACGAGGAGCTGAAGCGCCGGCCCGACCTGCATGCGGTCGTCAACATCCTGCTGCTGCACCAGATCACGGGCGAGATGTACCTGACGCGCAACCGGCGCAAGGTGCTCTTCATCGACGAGCTCAAGCAGCAGCTGGGCGACATCGGCGCCGACGACCCCGTGAAGGCGGCCGTGGTCGAGGAAGCCGCGCGTCGCGCCCGCAAGTACGGCGGATCGCTCGGCACGGCCACGCAGAGTGCCGACGACTACTACGGCTCGGCCCAGATGGAGGCGGCCTTCAACTGCTCGGACTGGGTGTTCCTGCTGCGGCAGAAGCCCGAGTCGATCGAGATGCTCGACCGCAAGGGGCGGCTGTCGATGGACGAGCCCAAGAAGCGACTGCTCAACTCACTGCGCACGGAGCCGGGCGTCTTCTCGGAGGTCTACATCTCGTCGCCGGTGGGCGAAGGCGTTGCGCGGAACATCCTCGACCCGGCGACCCACCTGCTGTTCTCCAACAAGCTGGAGGACAACGCCCCGATCGACGAGCTGCGGGCGCAGGGCCTGAGCATCGACGACGCGATCACCGAGCTGCTGCGGCGGCGCGGTCACGCGGTGTGACCCAGGCGAGGCCCCCATGGACGTCTACGCCAGCGCCAGTGCGGGCCCGAACCCCCAGCAGCCCCTTGCCGGGCCCGTGGGCGTGGCGCCCATCCTCCTGCACGCGGCATTCGCGCTGCTGATCGTGCTGGGCACGCTGGCCGCCTACGACCGCGTGGTGGTGCGCCCAGCCCAGCGGGTCGGCGTGGTCGATGTCGGCGAGGTGTACCGGCAGAAGGAGGCCGAGTTCACCCAGCTCCTGACCCGCGCCACCACCGATGCCGACCGCGAGAAGGCGTTCGCGCTGGCCCGGAGCTTCTCGCAGCGGCTGCCGGCCGCACTGGAGGAACTGCCGCGCGACTGCGCCTGCCTGGTGGTTCTGAAGAGCGCCGTGGCCGGCCGGACACCGCGGACCGTCGATCTGACGGCACTGCTGCAGCAGAAGCTGGGCCATCCCCAGACACCCCACAGGAACGACCCCGAGGAGGCCCGATGAAGCGCAGCCTTCGCACCCAGGCCATCGACTTTACGGCGCACATGCGGCGACGCTGGTACCTCTACCTGCCCGTCTTCGCGATCTGGGCCTTCGCCTACACGCGGCTCTTCATCGACCCTACGCCGCGGGTGCCGGTCCTCTTCAACTGGACGGGCAGCCTGCCGTACCGGGTGGCATGGCTGCAGCACGGCGAGCATCCGCTGCAGCGCGGCGAGTTCGTCATCTTCTCGTTCGCGGGCGAGGCGCGGACCGCGTACCCCGGGCTGGACGGTCAGCCGTTCTTCAAGGTCGTGCGCGGCCTGCCGGGCGACGTGGTGACGGTGTCCGACCGCACGGTGTCGGTCAACGGTGTCGTCGTCGGCACGGCCAAGGCCCAGGCCTTCGACCGGCGCCCGCTGGAGCCGATTGCGCCGACGGTGATCCCGCCGGGCCACTACTACGTGCAGGGCACCGGCCCGGACTCGTTCGACTCGCGCTACCGCAGCAGCGGGCTCGTTCGAGCCGAGCAGGTGCTGGGCACCGTGGTGCCGCTGTTCTGAGGGGCTGCCGTGGATCCGCACCCGAAGCTGCGTTGGCCGGTGCCCCGTCACGTGGCCCGATCGACCTCCCTGGCCTCGCTGGCCTCCCTTGTCGCCCTGACCGCGTTCGCCACGGCCTTGCCAGCGCTGGCGCAGACATCGTCCGAGCCGGCTGTCACGGGCGACGTGCCGATGGCCGACTACCTTGCGCTGCTTCAGCAGATCTCGCCCGCGGCGCACCAAGGGGCGCAGGCCTATCTCCAGGCGCACGAGCGCCGGTGCCGCCGGAGTCTCTCGAGCCGCGAGTTGCGACAGGCGATGGCGGAAGGAGACGGCGATCCGCTGCTGATGGCGATGATCCGGGCCAGCCACCTCCAGGACGGGCCAGGGCTGACGCGGCTGGGCGAGCAGGTCTCATGCACCCGAAAGGCGGCAAGGTGAAGTTTGAACTGCCACTGCCTCAGGCAGGTTGCACCAGCCCGCCGACGCGCGTCATTCGGTCGCTGCTGGTGGCCGTCGCCACGATCCTGAGCACGGCCACCCACGCAGTGGACCTGGGGACCATCGGCCCGACCTACGGCATTGCCGAGCCCCACCTGCTGGACTTCATCCAGCAACGCTTGCGCGACAAGGAACGTACGGGTGAACTGCAGCGTCTGATCGACGAGGCCCGCAACCGCGGTGTGGCCGCCGTGCGCCAGCCCGCTCCGGTCGAGGGCGTACGAAGCACCGAGACTGCACGGTCCTGGACCATCGATCCCACCTTCACGCTCGACCGCAACATCGTTGATGCGCAGGGCAGGCTGCTGTTCCCGGCCGGGACGCGCAAGAACCCGCTGGAGGTGGTGTCGCTGTCCAAGCGGCTGCTGTTCTTCGATGCCCGTGACGGACGACAGGTCGCTCGGGCCCGCGAGCTGATCGCGCGCTACGACGGTAAGGTCAAACCCATCCTGACCGGTGGCTCGTACCTGGACCTGATGAAGGCCTGGCGCGTGCCGGTGTACTACGACCAGCAGGGGACGCTGACCCGCCGCTTCGGCATCAGGCAGGTGCCCGCCCTGGTCTCGCAGGAAGGCCTGCGCCTTCGCGTCGACGAGGTGCTCGTGCAATGACCACCCTGCCCTCCCTTTTCCGCTGGCTTGCCGCACCGAGGATGCCCGCGCTTCGCCGATGGGCCGGCCAGGTCCTTGCCCGCGCGGTGCTGCTCGCTGCCCTGCCCTGGGTGGCGCCCGCGCAGGCCGCCGACAGCCTGACCTGCACCGGCCGCTTCCCCAACCCGATCACCGAGATCTGCTGGAGCTGCATCCTGCCGATCAGCATCGGCAGCGCCACCATCGCCAACTTCGATGGGCAGGAGGACATCCCCAACCCGTCGAACCCGGTCTGCAGCTGCGGCGTGAACCCCACCATCGGCCTGTCGATCGGGTTCTGGGAGCCGGCCCGGCACGTGGAGGCCGTGCGCAAGCCGTTCTGCCTGGCGTCTCTGGGCGGAATCGACCTCGACCCCGGCATCCCGGCGCCGGCGGCGGCACGGTTCACGCGCCCCGAAGGCGATGGCGACGGCGGCAGCTTCTACCAGGCGCACTTCTACGTGAACCCGGTTCTCTACTGGCTGGAGGTGGTGACCGACTTCCCGTGCCTGGAGCGGGGCTCGTTCGACCTGGCCTACCTGACCGAGGTGGACCCGCTGTGGAACGACGACGAGCTGACCCTCATCCTCAACCCCGAGGCCGTGCTGTTCGCCAACCCGGTGGCGGTGGCGGCCTGCGCGGCCGACTGCGTGGCCGCGACCGCGGGTTTCGGCATCGCCGAGATGTTCTGGTGCGCAGGCTGCCAGGGCGGCATCTACCCGTTCGATGGCCACGTGCCGTACCACATGGGCGGGGTGCGAACGGCGGCCCTCATCGCGCAGCGTCTGACCGCCAAGATGCACCGAGAGCTGCTGGCCTGGGGCTGGCATGGCCGACCGGGCCTGTGCGGGCCCTACTTCCTGCCGGCCATGGACAAGACCGCCTACAAGACCCAGCTGACCTACCCGGTGGCCAACACCGCCAAGGACGGCGGCCGCTGCTGCCAGCCCTTCGGCCGCAGCACCATCGTCTGGGGCGCCGGCAAGGAGTACCCGGTGCGCGGCGAAGACTTCGCGTTCATGCTGTTTAGGAAGAGAAACTGCTGTGTGGGCTACTGACGGGGCATCGCCCATCGGTCGGGCGCTCGGCGCGGGGGTCACCACGCTCCTTCTTGCCGGCAGCGTGCTGGGTGCCCCGGCGACGCCAACCACCGTCACCGAGGCCGACATCGAGCGCGCGCGTCAGCAGCATCGGATGCCGACCGAGGCTGAGCTGGCTCGGGTGCCGGTTCCAGCCGCACCGCGTATTGAGAACCTGCCGCAGCCGGTGACCCGCACGCCCATCGACCTCGAAGCCATATCCAAGGGCTTTGACCTGCAGAGCGGCGCGCAGGCGGCTGCGATGAGGCCTGGCAAGGCAGGGCCGAAGGTGTTGATCTTCGCGAGCTTCGCGATTCCGGAGGCGACGCTCCAACGGCTGGTCGACCAAGCCGCTCGGGCGGGCGCGACGCTCGTGCTGCGGGGGCTGGTCGATGGATCGATCCGCGACACGGTGACCCGCATGCAGGCTCTGATCGGCAGCCGCCGCGTTGCCGTTCAGATCGATCCTGAAGCATTCGACCGCTATGGGATCACGAGGACACCCACCTTCGTCTTGGCCACCGACGGCGCCGGGACCGAAGCGTGTGCATCCCGCGTGTGTGGCTCGTCGCCGCAGTTTCTCAAGGTTGCTGGAGATGTGACTCTGGAGTATGCGCTGCAGCACCTGAATCGAGGCACCAAAGGTTCAGTTCGTCCAAAGCGGTAGACGCTACTCCCACAGCTGTTCACGTCCAAAGCCAGCAACATACCGCTGAATGTTGTTCAGCGGCGCACAGCTCGTTCGGGTCATCAGCTGCGAAGCCCCATTGGGCAGAACCATGTTGGGCAAACGCGAGGGTGATGAGGTGTCGATACAGGTCGCTCAAATCCCATTGCAGCTTGAGGTGCTGCGTGTTCATTGAGCTGCCAGATAGGTCAGGCCGAACTGATCGGAATTTTCTGTCTCCAACCCCTCCAAGACTCCCTGCTCGAACCCAGGCGAGCCATGCGAAATTCGTTCGCGCTCTCGGCCTTTCGCTGATGGGCTTCGCTTCGGCAGCTCTGACCGCGAGATGCGGTTCAGTCAGTTTCGGCAGTGCCATTTGGTGCCCCAGGGCTAGCCAGGCCGGATCGTCGTCGGACATGCGAATACGTCGGTCATCGGCTCGGCGCTCTAGGTCAGAGAAGCTAAACATGCCCTGCCCAATGTGTTGTTGATGTGCGTGATTCGACCGGGTTTGGCCGCTATTCAATGACGACGTAGAAGGGGTCGGACTGTCCAACCAGACGGTTGTCCCGCTTGCGAATCAAGAACGCCTCCACGAAGTGCACGCCGCGATACTGCAGCCGCTCTGACCGACTGGCACCGTCGTCGGAGGCGTAGAAGTCACCGCGAAGCGCCCCCGCCCTAGATGCAGCCTTGTCTGTGTTCGCCACCCGCCACTGGACCTTGTAGTCGTCTGTGAAGGGGATACCGTGGTTGCCAGTGGCCGTGAATCGGACCCAATAGTCGGGCTGCAGTGGTTCAGCTGAATGGAGGGGCCTCACGGTGGCCCCATACCTTCCAGTCCGCAGCTCGGCGCTGACCCGTACGGTGTATTGGTCGGAGGCTCTGCGCCATGTCGGCCGATGCACGTGCGGAAGTTGACGAAGCTTCGCGGGCACCGCGGCAGCACCGAGCGCCTTCACCCTTTCGACCAAGTCCTGGAAGTGCCCGCCAAGCACCGAGGCCCAGCCGGTCGTCGCCTCACTGACTTGCTCGGCAGCCCGCTTTGCCTCGCCGGCCGCAAAGTTGTCGCCGAAGACCCGCTGCCATTTGCCGATGCTCTCGTCGAGGTCTGCCTCCGCATACGCATCGTCAATCCAGCCGCGGTACAGGTTCACCTTGTCCCTGAAGTTGGCGTACTGGGTCTCCCCCCAGCCGCTCGCTTGGTCCTCCTGAGGAAGCTTGGGGTTCTGCACCACCGGCACTGTCGGCCGGGCCTGCAGCCAATCATCCAGGCGTCCGACCAGAGTCTTCAGCGTCGTCGTCAGGTCAGCGAACTGCGCGCAGTTTCTGTCGCTCTCGTAAACCTGCATACCCATCAGCGTTGTCAGCAAGAACGACGGGCAGGTGAAGTTGCCCTTGATGTCCCGCATGTACTTCAACAACCGGGTGACCTTCTTCAAGTCGTTTCCGCCAGCGACGCCATTCTTGTCGTTGACCCACTCGGTATATGCCAAGGGGGCGGAGGCTTCGAACTGGTCGGTGACGCGGTTGCAGACCTCATACTGGCCCGGGTAGAGCCGGTTCACCACGCAGGGCGCCACATCAATCTTGCGCTCCCCAGCGTACTCAATCGTGGCGCAGTGCGAAAAGCGCCGAACCTTGCCGTCGTACGCGGGGAGGTTACCCAACTGAGTCGCGAGGACGTTGACGTAGTCCTTCGGAGTCCAGCCCGCTTTGGCCTCCACGAACACAAGCAGGTCCGCATCGAAGGGTTGTCCTGACTGCGGCTTGATGATGGTCTCATGGGCCCAGGAACCTTGCGGCGCGAACGAAACGATCTTTGGACCCCAGGCCAGTGCTCGCACTGCATTCTCGACGGCAACGATGCTGCTCTCCAGGAGGCCCAGCCGCGTACTGTTCAGGTTCACGTGGTCTTCAAGGAACACCTTGAAGTGCTGGTGCAACTTCATTCAGCCACCTTCGGGATGTTCAGCTTATGCTGCGCTTCGGCGACGAGCCTTTCAGCGGCGTGGCGGGTGACGTCCTCGCTGCGCTTGCGCAGCCGGTTGTAGAGCCAGTCGAACACGAGCGGGTTGCTTGTCCGGTGCCGGTAGATGGCATCCTGCAGCGCACGCGCTGTGACGGTCAGCTCAGCGGCCGAGGCTCCATCAAGCGCCTTGTCCCACGCCTTTTCCACCTCGGCCTTTATCGTTGTCAGGGTCTCGATGGTGTCGCCCTGTTTGCGATGCTCGCGCAGCACGAAGGCCACGAAGGGCAGCGCAGGCAGGTACATCGTCGGGATGAGCTCGTTGACCGTGAGGCCCTGATGCAGGCCGATGCAAGTCAGCACAACAACCAAGAGAACGGCGACGCTCAGCAAGATGCCCGAGTAGATCTTGCGCACCCGCATGTCGTATGCGGCGTTAGTGCGCTGACACAGCAGCCGTGCTACTGGCAACGGCAGCTTGGAGAACACGGGCTCGTACCAATTCTTCAGGCGAGTCTTCTCGGCGTCAGACATCGGACCGGCCGTGATTTCATGTACCTCCTCGGCATCGACGCGGCTGCCCGCCACAAGGCGGTTCCAGTCCAACTGCAGCACCTCGGTGTCGAACTGCTCCTGCACCTTGGCCCCGCGTTTGCAGTCCTCGCGCTGCCTGCGTGAAATGACTCCCACCTCGAGCAGGAGGACAAGAATTGACCCCAAGCCCAGGAACGGTTGGATCGCTGGAACGCTTGCCCCGAAGAGCACGCCGATTGCGGGCAGCAAGAGCGCCATGAAAGTAAACAGGTTCTGGTACAGCTTCGCCCGGGCATAGAACAGGCGCTGCGCACGCAGCAGCTCCAGCCGTTCGGGCCTGTTCTGCTCGATGTCAATTCGATGCTCACTAGCCATGCGTTGCCTCCCGTAGTTCTGTGTGCTTGTTAGAGTGCTCGGCGCAGGCAGGCCTGAGGGTAAAGCGCCGCGCCCATCTTCTGGGTTTCATCTCAGGATGAGCGCCACCGCCAGACCAGACGTCGGTCACCAGCCACTCTTCAAAGTAGTCGAGCCACTCGGCGGCCCATGGGAGGTAGGTCTCGTCGAGCCGCATCTGCGCGGACCACTCACGTGCCTTCGGGAGCCACAGGCACAGCTTGGTCCCAGCTCCGTCGTGCGGGTAGGTGTGTGGCAGGACCCGACCCACAGCGACCGCCTTCGGGTCCGGGTCCAGCACAAATAGTTCGGGCGACTTCGCCGCATAGAGCTTGAGCGAACACCGGTAAACACGTGATAGCGGCGTCGGCGCCACCTTGAAGCCAAAGCGCAGTGCGCGCCCTTGTACGAACTCCAACGTCGATTCCGGCCACTCCAGCGCCTTCAGCTCAGCGTGACGCTGGGCTAGATTTGGCACGCGGAGCGGTGGCATCACGTTGTCGGACCACCGAAGTACGTGTGCGCACGTGCCGGTGTGACTACCGGCAAAGTTCCAGCGACCACGAATCCGGCGCGCTGCAGCGTGCGATGCCCCTCCCGCCGCTGCGCGCTGTGTTGCAGCACTGCCAGTTTGGCCCGTGGCCCGAACGCTTCCTCTACCGCCTTTGTCACCGCATCGAGCCCGTGGTTGCCTTCCACGGCACCCAATAACGCTTCCAGGTCCGCAACGAACTTCGCGTGCCACTGCGAGAACGCCTGCTGGCGCTGCGATGAGTTCATTGACGACGCCAAGTTGTCGTTCTGCGCGAACGGGCTCATCAGGATCCAGCGTTCGCCGCCGTACTGGATAATTTCGCGCTCGAAGAGCTTGGGTACAAGTTCGACGATGTCAAAAAACAGGTCCAGCGGACCGTCATGCGGCTGCCGCGCCAAGATGGCATAGGCCTTGGCGAAAAGGCTCGTGAGGAACACCGACGTCGGCGCCAAATCGTTGCCGGACGGGATGTCACCAAACGAAATGTTGCGATGAACCTTTCCCAGCTGGACGTACCGGCTCAGGAGGCGTGCGAACACCTCTTCCGCATCGGGCAGCGGCTCCACATCGACCTTGCGTGCCTCAGCAAAGTTTGCGGTCAACGCTTCAGACAAGCGGAAGACCGGTGCAACCTTGGCTGCCACATCGAACCCAAGGCAGTAGCCTCTCGGGTTGGTTGAGAGGTAGCTCCTCCGTTCACGGTCGGGGATGCGACCGTGGTGCTCGCCGTACTCGAGCGTGTGCAACGGGTCATCAATAACCGGCGCGAAGTCGGCTCGCATGCCACCCGCGTAGATGAGGGTCACACATCGTTCCCACCGCTCGATACCGAGGCCGTGCCGGTCGGCATAGCGCTTCAATGCAATGTACAGATGCTCAAGCAACAACGCTGCACCCCCTGGAGCGCCATAGCGCTCCAGAGCATCCTTCGACAGCCTGACCACCAGGTCGATGTCGAACCCTTCGCGCTGCGGATCCATCGGTCGAACGATGGTGCCCATTTGGCGAGACCCCTGCGCGTGCACCTGGGTCACCAAGCCGTCGAACTCCGCGCATTCGATGAGGTATTCGCCCGTGGCGTTGTAGGCCCGCTCAAGCTCCTGTAGCTGGGTGGCGGTAGGTTCGAACGCCCTCGCTATGGCTTCGGCCAGGTACGTGAAGCGTGCGGACGCGGCTGCCGTGACATTGCGAACCGCGCGGGAAAGGTTGTCGTCTCGATTCATCGCACTATCTGGCAGCTAGCCGTCCGGTTTGGGTTCAGTCCGCGCTCACATGTGGCGCTCGTACACGCATCCAGTTCGGGCCGCCGCCCGCCCTGCCCCGCCCTGGAGCTGCGCGAAGTCGACGCCCGGCGCTGCAGGCGTGGCCATCGCAACATCGGCGCCCAACAGCTCCAGGCCGTAACAGTCCAGGGACTCGGTCACATCAGCCCTTCGGTGGGAACGGGTCGTGGCCGTGACTGTCTTTGTCGCGGATGCGGCCGTCGGGCCGGTGAATCACGAGTTCCGAGCCCTGGTTCTCCGCGATGCGGCGACCAGCGTCTGCTGCTTCCTTTTGGGTGTCGTGGACAGACGTTGCGCGCGTGTTGCCCGCACCCTTGACTGCCCAGGCGTCCCCGTGAGGGACAACGTGTTGGTTCTTTCCAGCCATGGAGGCCTCCTTCATGAACGAGTCGTCATATTAAGTGAACGACAAGGCCGCCGTCAACTGTTGTGGAACAGGTCGTTCTTTCAGTAGAATGGTCCGCTGAACGCCGATGGGGCGTGTAGCGAGGTTTCTAGATGTCTCTCGGCGCCAAGCTTGCTGAGTTGCGGCTGCGCAAGGGCGAGTCCCTCCAGACGGTGGCGACCGCGGTAGGGGTATCCAAGACGCATGTCTGGCAACTCGAGAAGGGGAACAGCGAGAACCCCTCCATCGACCTCCTGAAGAAGCTAGCCGCGCACTACTCTGTGCCCGTTACCTTCTTGGCCGATGCGAACGCGGACGCGACGCTCAACGACGCCGAGGCCCAACAGTTTTTCCGTGATTTCAAATCGCTTTCGGACACGGAACGCGACATTCTCAAGCAAACTCTCCAGGTCTTCAAAAGCAAGAAGGTCCCGGGAGATGGTTCAACTTGACCTCATTGAGCTCGCTGACCTGGTTCGGCCTGAACAAATAGTCGCTGAAATCCTTCGGCAGAACCCGCAACTGCCCGTCCCTGTTCCGCTGGAACTGCTTGCCGAGCATGCGGGCATTAGCAAGATTGAAGCGTTCGACAGCGAGGGCTTTGAAGGCGCGCTGCTTACCAACGCCACAAAGTCCGACGGCGCTATCTTCTACAGCAGTCGCAGCCCGCGCCCACGGCAACGCTTCACCATTGGCCATGAGCTGGGACATTTCCTGCTGCCCTGGCATCGCCAGGCGAGCTTTCAGTGCACCACTGAGGACATCAGCTCGCGGACCAACAAGGACTGGGAGATTCAAGCCAACCAGTTCTCAGCGGAGATGCTAATGCCGGCGCCGCTCGTGAAAGCGCGCCTGGTGCGGCTCAGGGACCCCGAACTCGCGCACGTACTGACGCTGCGAGACGAGTTCGAGACGAGCATGGAAATGACGGCGCGCCGGGTCGTTGAGCTGAATGAGTACCCCTGCGCTGTCGTTTTCTCGAAAGACAACGTCGTTCGCTATTCGGTCTGGAGCCCTTACTTCTCAAGGCGGCTCAGCGTCAAGAAGGGCGACAAGCTCCCCTCCAAGAGCCCGGCAAAGGCAGCGACCAGCGACCCCGACGAATGGCACGAAATGGACGCGTACTGGTGGCTCACCGAACAGCCTAGCGCCGATGACCAGCCCGAGTCCGTCTACGAACAGACCTTCGTGCAGGAGAACGGCTTCAAAGTGACGATGGTGACCTACGAGGCAAATTAGCTGGCGGCCGCAGCGAGACCGCAGGGTAGCTTTAGGCTGGGAAGAAGTAGCAGATGACGTCAGGGCGTTCGTTGGCGCGTTGGCCTCCGGCTCGATGGAGGTCTACAACCGCACCACACTGAACTGCCGCCGTTTAGGCCAGCGCTGAGCCAAGCAGACCTATGACCGAATCCCACCGACCAGCGTGAATTCGCCGCCCAGCGGCGAAGGTCACCTCACGCTTCGGAACAGCCGTCCGCCCAACGTCTGCCCAGCCTCGAAACCCCGCCCTCGCGCACGCCGTTTCCCCGAGACACCGACCGGACCACCCCTGACGATGGGGCGTGCCCCTACCCACCCCGCCCGGCCCAGATAGCCACCGTCCCGCCCCGCCGCCTTCTGCGGCGCACCGCGCTTCGCCGTGGCGCCGCTTCGTCGCCTGCATCACCGCCGTCTGCTTCCTGACAACGCAGACCGCCGCCGTGGCCGGCCCGCACGAGGAGGGGGTCGCCGCCGGCCAGGCCGCGAACCCGATTGCCCGCGGCAACGTCACCACCCCGGGCGCCACCGCCGTGGTCCCGGGCTACACGACCACCCCTCCTGAGCGCAGCTACTACCGCCAGCCCAACCTGTCTTCGCAGGGCAGCGCGAGGCTGTCTGCCTGTGCACTGACCCCGAGCGACCCGCTCTGCCAGGCGCAGCGTGGCGCCTTCTCCTCGGCCAACACACCGCGCCCGACGATCGGTGTCGATGACCCTGCCGTCGCTGCCGCGCGCGCGATCGGCCGGACGCCGTCGGCCGAGTTGGGCAGCCTGGCCGCCTACTACAGCGGTTGCACCACCACGGTCACCCCGGTGCCCGCCGGCATGCAGCCACGCAGTTGCCTGCGCTACGTCGGCGTCGGCAATTACAGCTGCAGCCGAAGCCTGACCGTGAGCACGACGCGGACCACCAGTTGCAACCCGGGCGACTGGTTCGCCCACGCCGCCTCCGGCCGCACGGGTCTGGACGTGCAGTGCCTGCCCGACCGCGCCGTCACCACGCAGCACTTCCGTGTCACCCAGGACGGCAATCCGCTCAGCTTCTTCGACGTGGACATGACGACGCCGGTCGTCTTTCCGCAGATCGTGTCGGTCCTTGACACCTCGTACTCGATGATCGACGGCCAGCCCATCCGCACGGCCGTGTGGGTGGCCGACAAGAACTGCAGCGGATCGACCTGCAGCCTGACGGCGATGGTGGCCCCGGAGCGCGCCGAGGTCTGCACGGGTGGCGGCGACTCCGGCTACAGCTGCACCAGCGTCGAGCCCTTCCTCAAGGTCTACGCCTCCTGCCGCGCCGGCACGCAGAGCGGGGACAACATCCAGGACACCGTCTGCCAGGGCGACAGCGGCTGCACCACCACCGCCCTGGACGGCACGAAGTGCTACGCACCCGCTCCCGGCTGGACGCCCTATGCCGGCATCGACATCACGGGCACCGTGGCCGGCACCTACTGGAACATCGACGCCGACCGGGCCGTGATCGGCTGGGCGCCCAACCCCGCCTTCGGCCCGATCCCCACGATGCGGCTGTCCTACACGCGACCAGCCACCACCGTCACCGAGACCGACCGCTGGGACGACCAGTGCCCTACCCTGGACGCCGGTGGTCGCTGCTCCACGACCACGCCCGCCGTCTGCACCGATGGCCCGGCGACCAAGGTCGTCGACGGCGTGGCCGTCACCCGCGACTGCTGGGAGTACCGGAGCACCATGTCGTGCAGCGGCGGTGCGTCGGCCGACCAGTGCGCACCGCTGGTGGCAGCAGGCTGCACGCCGCAATCGTCGACCTGTCGGCAGACCAACGCCGTCACCGGCGTGTGCGAGGTGTTCGAGGACGGCTACAGCTGCCCGGTGCCGGCCGAGACCGTCACCACCACCAGCAACTGCCCGACCAACGTCTTCTGCCTGAGCGGCAACTGCTTCGACATCGGCGCGCCGAACGACCCCGACTTTGCGCGAAGCATGTCGATGCTCGAGGCCGGGCGCGAGGCGGGCATCTACCTGGACGCCGACCGCATGCAGGTCTTCAAGGGCGAGGAGAACCGCTGCCGCGACCGCCTGCTGAAGAACTGCTGCTACGCCGACGGCGCCGGCGCCGGCATGACGAACCAGAGCATCTTCGGTGGTGGCTCGCGTCTGGTCTTCGACGTGCTGATGAACTCGCAGAATCAGCAGTTCATCTACCAGGGCATCTCGGCGCTGCTGATGGGTGGCGGCTTCAGCGGCACGTTCACGACCTATGGCGTGACCGTGGCGGTCAACGGCGCCGCCCTGCCCGCCGGATCGGTGGCCGTGTATGCCGGCGACAGCCTGGTCGTGGCCTTCGACCCGTGGACGCTGGCCATCGCGGTGATCATCTACATCGTCCTCTCGATGATGTCCTGCAACGAGGACGAGGGGAAGCTGGCGATGAAGGAAGGCGCCAGGCTGTGCCACACGATCGGCACCTGGTGTTCATCGTGCTTCCGGGTCCTGGGCGTGTGCGTGTCCTGCGTCGAGCACACCACCTCGAAGTGCTGCTTCAACTCGATGCTGGCGCGCATCGTCAATGAACAGGGCCGCGCGCAGATCGGCAAGGGCTGGGGCGGCGCGCAGAACGCCGACTGCTCCGGTTTCACCGTCGCGCAGCTGCAGACGCTCAACTTCGCGGCGATGGACCTGTCGGAGTTCTACGCGTCGCTGGTACCGACCCTGCCGAACGTCAACGCGCTGCAGGCCGGCAGCGCCAGCCGCGTGCCCACCTGCTACTACGGCCAGGGGAAGTGCCAGTGAAGGCCATCACCGTTCTGGTCGGTCTCGCGTGCGCTTTGATCGCCAGCGCTGCCATGGCTCAGGAACGACTGCCGGTCCGCGATGCCAAGCAGCTGATGCTGTCGGCCCTGGACGCACCCGACGGCAAGGCCCACGGGGTCCTGGTCGGTGAGGTCGCAGACGCGATCTCGAAGCGCTTCAACGCCACGACGCCGATCTACATCGACGTAAGCACCGAGAAGCGCTACGCCCAGCCCGGCTGCGGTCGCCTGAACGTGCGCATCTGGCAAGACGGCGTGCAGCTGCCGAACTACGGCGCTGGCGGCGTGCAGGCACCGCGGCGGCAGACCATCGACTTCGGCATCAACTACTGCCGCGACGGCCAGCCGCCGCGGTCGCTGTCGTGAGGCGGCGCCCATGACGCTGCGCCGCCCTGCCTCGCGCCGAGCTCGGCACGCACTCTGCCTCGTTGTCATGGTCGGCAGCGGGACGATAGTCCTTGCGCAGCCTCAGGACCCCGGACGGCAGTACTGGTCCGACAACTGGCGCGGCTGGCACTTCTACGAGGAGCCGGAGATACCGCCGTCCGAACCACCGGCTTCCGCACCGCGGCAGGCCGCACCGGCATCGAGCGCCGCCACTGCACCCCGGCGTTCGCCCCCCAAGCCTCCCGAGATCGTCGAGTTCGAGCGCCTGCAGAAGGCCCTCGAGGAGCGCCGGCACATCGCCATCATGCGGCCGACCGAAGCCAACGTACGCCGCTACATGGAGCTGGAGGCCCAGGTGGTGTCGCGCGCATCTACCTTTGCCGACGTGGCGCAGCGCATCGCATGGGCCAGCCCGGAACTCGACCCCACGCTCCAGGGACGTCCGGTGAACGCGAAAGCGCTGGAGGTGTTCGACCAGCTTCAGACGACCCAGCGCAGCCAGTCCATCAGTGCCCTGGGCCGCGACCATGTCCTGTTCTTCTTCTTCCGCAGCGACTGCCCCTACTGCCATGCATTCGCGCCGACGCTCGAGGCCTTCCAGGCCCGACACGGCATCAAGGTGGTCGCGATCAGCGTCGACGGTGGCCCGATCCCCGGCTTCGCGGACGCCCGGCGGGACAACGGGATCGCCACCACGCTGCGGGTGAGCCAGGTTCCCGCCGTCTACCTCGCCCAACCCTTCACCGGAAAGATCACCCCGATCGGTTTCGGCGTGCTGTCCGAGGCGCAACTGGTCGAGCGCATCTCGATGGTCACGGCCTCACCCGACAGCGCCGCCACACCGTTCGTGGGCGCGACTGGCGGCCTGCAGGCCCAGGCCCGCTTGACCCAACAGCGCTGAGACGGTGAGCCTGCACCGGCGCCGACTGAGATCCAAAGGAGCCCCCGATGAAGCGAACCGACGCCGACCGGTCCCTGCACCGCGCTGGAGTGGTGGCCCTGTGCTGCTCCGCCCTCGCCGTCGGCCCCGCGCCACTGCGGGCCGGCGACCTGAACACCGAGGTGAACAACATGTTCAACAGCCTGGGCGCCATCGGCAACTACACCGCACCGGGGGCGTTCCGCGGCCAGACCTTCAACACCTACACCGGGGGCAGCCTGTTCATGCGGGCACCGAACAAGGTCTACCAGCTCGCGGCGATCCAGTTTCCGAGCGCACGCGCCGGCTGCGGCGGCATCGACGTGTTCGGCGGCTCCTTCTCGCACATCTCGGCGGCCGAGTTCAAGAACATGCTGCGCAACATCACGGCTGCGCTGCCGGGCATCGCCTTCCAGCTGGCGCTGGAGTCGGTCTCGCCGCTGCTGGGCGGGCTGACCAAGTGGGCCAAGGGTCTGGAGACCTGGATCAACAACGCGCGCATCAACTCCTGCGAGACCGCAAAGGCCATCGTCAGCACGGCCGCCGAGGCAGCAGGCTTCAGCTCGCAGGAGGCCTGTTCCGATCTGGCGATCGAGATGGGCCTGGAGACCGATCGGGACGCCGCGCGCCGCCGCTGCGCGACCGACCGCCCCGGCATCCTGGCCTCGGCCCGATCCTCGGGCGACGCCAACATACGCAACAAGGCGCCCTTCGTCGGCAACCTGACCTGGAAGGCGCTGCAGCGCACCGGCACCTACCTCGACGACCAGGAGCGCGAGCTCATCATGAGCATCGTCGGCACGGTGATCTTCTACCCCGAGGATGCGGCGCGCGACCCCGAACCCGTGGCGCCGACGATCTCCTCGATCAGCCAGCTGCTGTACGGCCAGGCGGCGGGCACCGGCACCAACGTCACGCAGCACCTGCTCCGGTGCAACAACTACACCGACTGCGACGTGGTGACGCTGAACACCAGCTACACCCACACGCCCTTCACCGCCCGGGTCGAGACCATGATGCGCTCGATCGCCGACAAGATCGCCACACGCACGGCGATCCCGAACAACTCGGCGGAGGTCGGCTTCGTCAACCAGACCACCGAGCCGGTCTACAAGATGCTCTCGATCGGCGCGACGATCCCCGGTTCCGGGCTGTCCGACAGCCTGATCGCGCAGTACCGCGACGTGATCGCGGCCGACTACGCCTACGTCTTCCTGGAGCGGAACCTGCGCGTGGGCATGGCGGCACTGGACAAGGACTACACCTTGCAGCAGACCCAGCGAGATCGCGCCAACCTGGTGAGGCAGCGGGCCCAGGCCATGCTGCTTCAGTTGTCGCAGGAGAAGAACCTGCTGTACCAGAAGGTCGGCTCGTTCCGGGCGGTATCCAGCCACCTGGAGCAGCTCGAGCGGCAGCTGCGTTCGAGCATGCCCCAGCACGTGATGGACATGCTGGGGCAGCAGGCGGCCTTCCAGGCACGCTGACATATCGGGCGGCAGGACCGATTCCGCGGGCACCGCGCCAGCAACCCGAAGGCGGGCCAATCCCCAGGAGCGACGCATGTGGGAGATCTACGCCTACCAGAACGCCGACAGCCTGTTCGGCATCTTCAACGCTGCGGCAGCCATCCACGGCTCTGGCGACTACATGGCGGCGGTCGCCGCCGTGGCCTTCTGCGGGTTCATCGCGGCGCTGGTGGCCTACGCCTTCGCGCCTGAGAAGCTGCAGGGCTGGAAGTGGCTGGCCACGGTGCTGCTGGTGTTCTCCGTCCTCATCGTGCCGCGGGTGACCGTGGGCGTCGTCGACAAGACCGGCGGATCCGCCGTGAAGGTGGTGGCCAACGTCCCGTTCGGCGTTGCCTTTCTCGGCAGTGTCACCAGCACGGTCGGGCACACGCTCACGGGCCTGTTCGAGACGGCCTTCCAGGTCATCCCGGGCGTCGGCGCCCTGCCGAGCGAACTGAGCTACGAGAAGAACGGCCTGATGTTCGGCAACCGCCTCATCCGGGAGACTGGAGGCGTCGCCTTCCAGGATCCGAACTTCCGCACGGACCTGGTCAACTTCATCCACAACTGCACGATGTACGACCTGATCGACGGCACGGTCGATCCGGGCACGTTCTCGAGCTCGGACGACGTGTGGGCGCTGATGGCATCGCCCAACCCGGCCCGCTTCACGACCCTGACCAGCGCCGGCGGCTCGATCACCGTCGACACCTGCCCGAACGCCTACACGAACCTCAACGGCCGGCTGCCGGCGCAGCTGATCCGCATCCAGGGCAAGCTCGCCTTCCAGCTGAATCCGACGCTGCCGGCGGCGGCCGCCAATGCCGCCATCGCCGGGCAGATCCAGCAGGCCTACCTGAAGAACAGCATCGCGACCGCGGCCGCGACGGCGGCCGACCTGATCCGCCAGAACGCAGTGCTGAATGCGATCAACGACACGAGCAACATAATCGGTCAGAAGGTGAACGACCCGGCGGCCATGGTGCTGGCCGTCGGACGGGCGCAGTCCGTGGCGCAGCAGAACGCGGCCTGGCTGAACGCCGGCAAGGTCGCCGAGCAGGCGCTGCCCGTGTTCCGTAACGTGATCGAGGCCATCACCTACGCGCTGTTCCCCCTGCTCGTCCTGCTGATGCTGCTGACCAGCGGGCGCGAGACCATGCTGGCCTTCAAGGGCTATGCCGCGGTGCTGATCTGGATCCAGCTCTGGCCGCCGCTGTATGCCGTGCTCAACTACATGGCATCGATCTACGCCGCCTACGACCTCGCGGCAGCAGCCGACCTTGGCAGCGGCGCCAAGGCTCTGTCGCTGCAGACGGCATCGACGATCTACTCCCGGGCGATCTCCGGCGAAGCCGTGGTCGGCTACCTGGCGATCAGTATCCCGTTCATCGCCTGGGCGGCGCTCAAGCGGATGGAGACCTTTGGCACCGCGCTGGTGGGCGGTCTCTCAGGCCTGCAGTCGATGGTGGCCGGCGCAACAGCAGGTGCCGCCGCGGGCAATCTGAGCATGGGCAATGTCTCGATGGACCAGATCCGGCTCGCGCCGAACCGGACGTCCGCGTTCATGAGCAACTGGCAGAACGACATCAGCGGCAACACCTTCTCGTCGAACATGCTGACCGGCCGGACCGCCGTGAGCCTGCTGCGCAACCAGGGCTACGCGTCCCGGGTCGTCTCGATGCGCGTGAGCGAACAGGACATGCAGGACGCCAGCCGCCAGGTCGACGCAGCCCGCAGCGAGGCGGTCGCTGCCAGCACCGAACGTTCGGCGGTGCTGTCCGAGGCTTTCACCAAGGGCTTGGCAAAGCTGAAGTCATCGCGGAGCAGCACGGGGTCGACGTCCAGCAGCTTCGAGCAGTTGGGGCAGACGCTGAACCGGCTGGACCAGATCACGCGGAGCGTCGCCGACAGCACGGGGATGAGCCAATCGCAAGTTGCACGAATCGCCTTCGGCGCCGCTGGTCATCTCGGTGTCTCCACTCCAGTTGCCGGCGCTCGAGCAACCGCCAACGCGGAGAAGGGATACCTGGCGGGGCTTACGGCAGACCAGCAGAGGGTACTGGGCGCCTTGACCTCGGAGCAGTTGGCCGAGTTCAAGCAGTTCGGCGACCGAGTGTCCCGCGACTCCAGCTTCGCGTCGGTTGTCGCATCTGACGCCCGCGAGGCACGTGAACTGTCTTCACGCTTGAACTCGAGCTCTACCCGGAGTTCGCGCGCCGAGGCCGGTCTCTCAGATCGGAGCGCCTATGCGGAGCGCGTGAGCGCAGCCTATGAACGGGGTGAGGTGATCGCGCTCGACATTGCCCAGGACCCGCACAACCTCGCCATGTTCACACGGTACGCCGAGCAGTACGGTGGCACGAGTGCCGCCGCCCGTGCCCTGATGGAGGCCGAGCTTGCCAGGCAGTCACTCGGACCGAACCGGACTCTCTCTGACGGTACTGCCGTGCCGCTGTCATTTGAGTCCCTCAGGACGCAACATGCGCGGCAGGCCAGTCAGCTGGCCGAGGGCCCAGATATCGAGAGCGTGAAGCGCACTGGCGATGCTGCAGTCGCTCGCCAGCCCGGTCTGCCATCTGGCGCTGTACCTCCACCGAGCGTGCCCGGCACAGTCCGTGACGCAGTTTCACGGCGCGGCCAGGGGATCCGCGAAGGCGTTCAGCAACAGAGCGGCGCGTTGAACTCGGCTGCCGACGCCGGGCGAAGCGAGGATGGAACCTTGGTTGCAGGGCAATCACTGCTCAAGCGCGCCGCCAAGCAAGTAGCTGCGGATGCCAAGGAGTCCGCCGAGGGCGCTGCCGACGCAGTGAAGGACCTGCTGAAGCGAAGGTAGTCAGGCCAGCCGATCCGGATCGTGGATGTGCTGATCCGGCGGCGGCGATGGTGGCTTCATGAGCGGCGGGTGGCCCCTGTCCCGCCAGTAGTTGGCTGCGATATCGGCCGTCGAAGTTCCCATCCCAGGAATGGCGTCTTCCAGCTCCGGACGACGCTTGATGCCGGATCGATGAGTCAGCGCACCTCCCACCGCGGCTCCGACCAGTGCGCCGATCAGGGACAGGACGACTCGCGTGGCCCAATCGTCCTTCACGGAGGCCAGCAGGCCGGCCGCGCAGCCAAGTAGAACGAGCGCAAGGAAGACGGTCTTTCGCATAGAGGTCGTGCCAGTCCAAGACGGAACCAGTGCCCTGGCGCAGCGTACTACTCCATCTACCGCACAGCCAGAGATCCGTTTCAAGTTGCGACGCTGTGCGCCAGATTAGACGTTGGCAGTTGTCGAGTCTCTTGCTTCAGCGACTGTCGATCCATGGGGGGCAGCTTGAGCGACCCTGTCTATCTGATCCGCGAGGTACTGAAGCGCACGTCGTCGCTCGTCAGCCATCTCGTGATGGTGATAGGCGGCCGTCACCTTGTTACGCTCGGCATGCGCCAGAAGCAGCTCGACCACCTCGCGGCTGAATCCGTGCTCGCGAAGCAGCGTCGCCGCCGTGCCTCGGGTTCCGTGGGGCGAGAAATCCGGGACGCCGAAGTCGAGTCGCTTGAAGAAGTGGTTCAGCGTAGCGTCGCCGAGCGGCACCGCAGCACGAAGTACCGACGGGAACACGTAGGCCTGCGGTTCGGAGCCGAATGCCTTCAGCAGCCCGAGGAGTTCGAGTGCCTGCCGGGACAGGTAGACACGGTGCGGCGCCTTCATCTTCATGCGCTCGGCCGGGATGTCCCACTGGGCCCGCTCGAGGTCGAACTCGCGCCACCGGGCTCGCAATACCTCTGACTTGCGGCACATCGTGTACATGAGCATCCGGGCGGCAGCGATGGTCACGAAGTGCGCGCCTTGTTTCGCCACCGATCGCCAGAAGGCGCCCAATTCTGGCTCGGTCAGATGCCGGTGGTGCTCGGCAGCAGGCACCTCGATGACGCCTCGCAGTGGCAAGGCCGGGTTGACCTCGACGAGCAGCTTCTGGATCGCGTAGTTGTAGATCTGCTGGATGTGTTGCCTGACGCCCTCCGCCGTCTTCGGCGTTCCTCTCAAGTCCTCGATGATCGCGAGCACGTCGGCGGGCCGGACGCCGCCCAGCGGCTTCTCGCCGATCGCTGGCCATACGAAGCGCTCGAGCCGGGACTCGATCTGGTTCCGGTAGGTCTCGGACCTGGTCATCAGGCGCTCCCGGATCCAGCGCCGGGAGAACGCCTCGAACTGGTCGGCAGCGGGCTGGCTGTCCTTCGCCTGCTGCCGACGCTCCGCAGTCTCCTGGCGACGAACTTCGGCGGGGTCTACCCCTCGCTCCAAGAGCGACCTGAGTTCGAAGTGCCGCGCCCGGGCGTCGGCCACCCCGATCTCCGGGTATCGCCCGATCTTGACGTCTCGGCGGCTGCCGGCGAATCGGTACTGGTAGCGCCAGGTCTTCTGGCCGGTCGTGCTGACCTCGACGAAAAGCCCCCCGCCATCGCTTAGCTTGTAGAGCCGCGCCTTCGCCTTGGCGTTGTTGATCCGAGTGGGCGTGAGGGTGTAGTTGCTCAGTCGCATGCGTCGTCTCCCGACACTTTTCAGCCACCTCCAAGTGGAGGAATTTGGGCCGTTTCGGGCCCCGTCTCCCGTCAATTTCCCCTCCAAAATGGCGGGATTTCGTGGTCTGCCGTGAGACGTGCTGAAAAGACGAAGCCCCTGATTTCTTCAACAAAATCAGGGGCTTACGGGGCGTCATGAGACGCCGTGGAGCGAGATCACATGTGGTCGATCATCACCTGCCCGAAGCCAGAGCAGGACACCTGCGTGGCGCCCTCCATCAGGCGGGCGAAGTCGTAGGTGACCTTCTTGCTCTGGATCGCGCGCTCCATCGACGCGATGATCAGGTCGGCGGCCTCGACCCAGCCCATGTGGCGCAGCATCATCTCGGCCGACAGGATCTCCGAGCCCGGGTTCACGTAGTCCTTGCCGGCGTACTTGGGCGCGGTGCCGTGCGTGGCCTCGAACATCGCCACCGAGTCGGACAGGTTCGCGCCCGGCGCGATGCCGATGCCGCCCACCTGCGCGGCGAGCGCGTCGGAGACGTAGTCGCCGTTGAGGTTCAGCGTCGCGATCACGCTGTACTCGGCGGGACGCAGCAGGATCTGCTGCAGGAAGGCGTCGGCGATGGAGTCCTTGATGACGATCTCGCGGCCGGTCTTCGGGTTCTTGAACTTGCACCACGGGCCGCCGTCGATAGGCTGGGCGCCGAACTCGCGCGCGGCCAGGGCGTAGCCCCAGTCGCGGAAGCCGCCCTCCGTGTACTTCATGATGTTGCCCTTGTGCACGAGCGTCACGCTGGGCTTGTCGTTGTCGATCGCGTACTGGATCGCCTTGCGCACTAGGCGCTCGGTGCCCTCGATCGACACCGGCTTGATGCCGATGCCGCTGGTCTCGGGGAAGCGGATCTTGCGGACCCCCATCTCCTTGATCAGGAAGTCGATCAGTTTCTTCGCCTTGTCGGTGCGGGCCTCGTACTCGATGCCGGCGTAGATGTCCTCGCTGTTCTCGCGGAAGATCACCATGTCGGTCTTCTCGGGCTCCTTCAGCGGGCTGGGCACGCCCTTGAAGTAGCGCACCGGGCGCAGGCAGACGTAGAGGTCGAGTTCCTGGCGCAGCGCGACGTTGAGCGAGCGGATGCCGCCGCCCACCGGCGTCGTCAGCGGGCCCTTGATCGAGACGACATAGTCGCGCACGGCGTGCAGCGTCTCCTCCGGGAGCCAGACATCGGGGCCGTAGACACGCGTGCTCTTCTCGCCGGCGTAGACCTCCATCCAGTGGATCCGGCGCTTGCCGCCGTAGCTGCGCGCCACGGCCGCATCGACCACCTTGATCATCACCGGCGTGATGTCCATGCCGGTGCCATCGCCCTCGATGTAGGGAATGACCGGCTGGTCGGGCACGTTGAGCGAGAAGTCCGCGTTGACGGTGATCTTCTGCCCGGCCGCGGGCACCTTGATGTGCTGGTACATGTTGGGTACGTCTCCAGGATGCCGCCACCGGCGGGCTGTTCTCCGACTGCAAACCGCTCTCGATTCTAGGCGAGGGGCTGTCGGCGGCCTGACGTCGGGGCAGCGCCGGGCGCCCCGCTGCTCACCCGATGCCGCAGAACGCGGCGATGCTGCTCCACAGACCATGGCCGAGGGCGAAGCCCGATCCCGCCAGCAGCATCGCGCCGGCGGCGCGCACCGTCCAGCGCTCGGCGGTGACGGCGCCGTCGCGGCCGACCCGGGCCCAGACCCAAGGGGCCCACAGCAGCCCGAGCGAGGACGTTGCCGCGAAGGCCGCCATCGCCGCGGCACCGCCCGCCGCGCCCTGGGTGAGCGAAGCCACCAGCAGTGCCGATTGCAGCAGCCCGCAGGGCCAGGCGATCCACAGGCCTCCTGCCAGAGCGGCGCGCGCCGGCCCCTGGACGCGCTGCCAGCCGGCAGGCGCAGCGGCCGGCTGCGGGCGGCGGCCGACCGCGGCCAGCCAGGCCGGCTGGCGCCCGGTCCACATCAGGAAGACGCCGAGCGCCAGTGCCGCAACGTGCAACAGGGTCCACAGCGGACGCAGCGCCGGCGCCAGTTGCGCCAGCGCGAGCAGCGACCCGACACTGGCTGCAGCGACCGCCCCGCCGAGGGCGTAGCCGCCGACACGCGCGGCCTGGAACGCCAGGCCCGAGCCGCGCGCGCGGCCGCTGGCCGCCGCGCAAGCCGCACCGCACATGGCGGTGCAATGCGGGGCTCCGGCCAGGCCAAGCAGCGCTGCGCTGCCGATCAGCGCGGCGTCCATCGCTCGGCGTCAGGGTCGGCGTGCCCATCGGCCACGACGGGCCCAGGGGAGCGGGCAGCGCGAGGCATCGCGGCTCAGATGATCCGCGAGAAACGCTCGCGGGTCTGGTCGGCCTGGAGGTGGCGATCGAACACCATCGCCACGCCGCGCACGAAGAACCAGCCCAGCGCCGTGACCTGGATGGCGCGGTCGCTCAGCTCCACCAGGCCGAGGTCGCGCAGGGCCTGCAGGCGCTCGAACTCCGGCGCGAAGAACTCGCGCATCCGCACCAGGTGCGCCAGCTCGATCGACTCGACGTCGACCCGCCCCTGGCACATCAGCGCCATGATGACGGCGCGGCGCACGAGGTCGTCGCGGGTCAGCGCGAGGCCGCGCACGATCGGGAACTGGCCCTGCTCGAGCGCGTCGTGGTACTCGGCCAGCGTCTTCGCGTTCTGGCTGTAGGTGGCACCCACGCGGCCGATCGACGACACGCCCAAGCCGATCATGTCGCAGTCGGGCTGGGTCGTGTAGCCCTGGAAGTTGCGATGCAGCCGCCCCTGGCGCTTGGCCACCGCCAGCGGGTCGTCCGGCAGGGCGAAATGGTCCATGCCGATGTAGGTGTAGCCGTTGCCGATGAACCCGGCGATGGCCATGCGCAGCATCTCGATGCGCTGCTCGGCGCTCGGCAGCTCGGCCGCTTCGATGCGGCGCTGCGGCTTGAAGCGCTGCGGCAGGTGGGCGTAGGCGTACAGCGCGATGCGGTGCGGCCGCAGCTCGGCCATCTGCGCCAGCGTGCGGGCGAACGACTCGGGCGTCTGGCGGGGCAGCCCGTAGATCAGGTCGGTGTTGATCGACTCGAAGCCGAGTCCGCGCGCCGCGGAGACGAGCTCGCGGACGCTCTCGTGGCTCTGGATCCGGTGCACGGCCTGCTGCACCTGCGGATCGAAGTCCTGCACGCCGAAGCTGATGCGGTTGAAGCCCATCTCGCGCAGCCGGCCGAGCCGTGCCGGCGACGCCGTGCGCGGATCGACCTCGATCGACACCTCGGCCCCCTCGGGCAGGCGGAAGGCCCCGCGCAGCAGCGTCATGACCTCATCGAGCTCGTCGTCGGACAGGAAAGTCGGCGAGCCGCCGCCGAAGTGCAGCTGCGTGACCGGCTGGCCGCGGCCGAGTTCGGCGACGTGGAGCTCGACCTCGCGGCGCAGGTCGTCAAGGTAGGGGCGTGCGCGGTCGTGGTGCCGCGTGATGACCTTGTTGCAGGCGCAGTAGTAGCAGACCGACTCGCAGAACGGGATGTGCACGTAGACCGACAGCGGGGCCGTGCCGCCGACGGTGGCGCCCTCGGCGCGTTGGCGCAGCGCCTGCCGGTACTGCGCGGAGCCGAAAGCCTCGACGAAGCGGTCGGCCGTCGGGTAGGAGGTGTATCGGGGGCCGGGAACATCCAGCCGGCGCAGCATCGCGTCGGTCAGCACCGGCGCCGGAGGGTTCGTCGTCGTGATCATGCCGGCACTGTGCCAAGGCCCCGTCGGCCGCGCTTGATCTGTCTCAAGCGGGGGGACACGCGGGAGGGGACGGCGAACAATGTGGTACTGTGTCCGCCAAAGGGAGTAGAAAAACGCCATGACCGCCGTGCCTCCGCCCATCCGGATCGAGCCGTTCAAGGTCGCGTGCTCGAACTGCAACCTGCGCGAGTTGTGCCTCCCGGTCGGCATGTCCAACGAGCAGCTCGAACGGCTGGACTCGCTCGTCGCGATCCGGCGCACGGTGCCCAGGGGGGACGCCCTCTTCCACGCTGGCGAGGCCTTCGGGTCGCTCTTCGCGGTGCGCACCGGCTTCTTCAAGACCTGCGTCGCCTCGGAGGACGGGCGCGAGCAGGTCACCGGGTTCCAGATGGCGGGCGAGCTGCTGGGCCTGGACGGCATCGGGACCGACCGCCACACCTGCGATGCGGTGGCGCTCGAGGACTCGCAGGTCTGCATCATCCCGTACCACCAGCTCGAGGACCTGTCGCGCGAGTTGTCCGACCTTCAGCGCCAGTTCCACAAGATCATGAGCCGCGAGATCGTCCGCGACCACGGCGTGATGCTCCTACTGGGCAGCATGCGCGCCGAGGAGCGGCTGGCCGCTTTCCTGCTGAACCTGACCCAGCGCCTGGCCACGCGCGGCTTCTCGGGCAGCGAGCTCGTCCTGCGGATGACCCGCGAGGAGATCGGCAGCTACCTGGGCCTCAAGCTGGAGACCGTCAGCCGCGCCTTCTCCAAGTTCCAGGACGACGGTCTGCTCGAGGTACGCCAGCGCCAGATCCGCGTCCTCGACGCCCCGGCGCTGCAGGCCCTCGTCAACGGCCCGCACTGCTGAGCGGGTCGGTGTCCGCCTCGGCGTTGACCGCCTCGGCGCTGCGCTCCAGCATCAGGGTCAGCGCGCAGGCGCCGGCCACGATCGCCCAGAACACGAAGAACGCGATCGAGTAGACGGCCAGAGTACCGAGCTCCTGACCGATGCCCCCCGGCAGGTGCGGCTGTTTCGGGTCCACGATCGAGAACACCACCGCCTCCAGGCCCGCCGCCCCGAGGAAGGCAGGCCAGATGACGCTTCCCAGCGAGCGCAAAGGGGAGCTCATGACAGACGTGCGGCCCGCCGCCGCCTCAAGGCCGCGGAGCGGCCGCGTGGTTGCGGGCCTGCACCGCCGGCTGCTCGGACGCAGTAGCCGCGACCGGCCGCTGCAGCACGGGGTCGGGGTTGAGGATCGCGATCGCCAGCGTGGCGAAGGAGGCCACCACCACGGCAGCGGGTCCTCCCAGCACCAGCCAAAGCATGCGCACGCGCCACCAGGGCAGCGGCGGCGTCGTGTGGGTCTCGGTCGTCCTCGACATGTTCGGCTCCTCGGTCTTCAGCGGGGCACCAGGAAAGTGGACTTCTCGACCAGCTGGTGCGTGGCCGCCCCGGGTGCGGGCGGCAGCTGCTCGATGACGAACTCGACCCGGTGCGACCCGGGCCCGGCGACTGCGGCGGGGCCTGGCGGCACGCGCAGGGCCACCGGAACCCAGCGCGCCTGCGCCCCGCCGACCTCGACGGCCGCGGCGACGTCGGCCGCCAGGCCGTCGATGCCACGCGCGGTGATGCGGTAGCGCTGCGACACCTCGGTGGCGTTCATCAGCTGCAGCCGGTAGACGTTCTCGACGTAGCCATCCTCGACCTGGCGTGCCAGCGCGCCGCGGTCGCGCACGACGTCGACCTTGAAGGGCGTGCGCAGCGCGATCGCGGCGAACAGCGCGGCCACGATCAGCACCAGGATCGACGAGTAGATCAGCACCCGGGGCCGCAGGATGCGGCGCAGCGCCTGTCCGCGGCTGAGGTGCTGGCGCAGGCCGTTGAGCGTGTCGTAGCGGACCAGGCCGCGCGGGTACTGCATCTTGTCCATCACGCCGTCGCAGACATCGATGCAGGCCGCGCACCCGATGCACTCGTACTGCAGTCCCTTGCGGATGTCGATGCCGGTCGGGCAGACCTGCACGCACAGGCCGCAGTCGATGCAGTGGCCGAGCCCGGCCGCTTTCAGATCGGTCTTGCGGCCGCGGGTGCCGCGCGGCTCGCCGCGCCCGGCGTCGTACGTGATGATCAGCGTGTCGCGGTCGAACATCGCGCTCTGGAATCGCGCGTAGGGGCACATGTACTTGCACACCTGCTCGCGCATCCAGCCCGCGTTGCCATAGGTCGCGAAGCCGTAGAACAGCGTCCAGAACGTCTCCCACGGCCCCAGCCCCAGGCCGAGCACCGACGCGCCGAGCTCGCGGATCGGCGTGAAGTAGCCGACGAAGGTGAAGCCGGTCCACAGCGCGACGGCGATCCAGACCGCGTGCTTGCCGCCCTTGCGCAGCACCTTGGACGCGCCCCAGGGGGCGGCGTCGAGCTTCATGCGCCGGGCGCGGTCGCCCTCCAGGCGCCGCTCGATCCACATGAAGATCTCCGTGTACACCGTCTGCGGGCACGCGTAGCCGCACCACAGCCGGCCCGCCACCGCGGTGAACAGGAACAGCGAGTAGGCAGCGACGATCAGCAGCCCGGTGAGGTAGATGAAGTCCTGCGGGTAGAGGACCACGCCGAACACGTAGAACCGGCGCGCCGCCAGGTCGAACAGCACGGCCTGGCGCTGGTTCCACTCGAGCCACGGCAGCCCGTAGAACACGAGCTGGGTCGCCCACACCGTCGCCCAGCGCCAGCGGGCGAACCAGCCCGAAACCGCCCGGGCGTAGATCTTCTTCTGCTTGACGTAGAGGGAGACGATCTCCTCGCGGACGTCCTCGCCCGCAGGCGGCACGGCGCTGGCGCCTGCGGCAGCCACCGCAGGTCCGGTCTGTTCCACTCGCGCGTCCACCGGCAGCCCGCGGGCGCAGCCTAGCGGCTCACTTGGCGGCCGCGACGGCGGTCGGCCTGGACAGGCTCAGCACGTAGGCCGACAGCACCTGCACCTGGTCGGGCGTCAGCAGGCGTCCCTGCGCCGGCATGGCGTTGTTGATCCCGTTGGTGATGGCGTTGACCACGGCCTGCTCGCCCCACCCGTGCAGCCAGATGCGGTCGGTCAGGTTCGGAGCGCCGATGGCCTTGTTGCCCTTGCCGTCGAGGCCGTGGCAGGCCGCGCAGGTGCCGAACCTGGGCTTGCCCAGCTGCGCCGCCGCGGCGTTGTGCGGGCTGCCCGACAGGCTCAGCACGTAGTTGGCGACGTTGCGCACGTCCTCGGACGTACCCACCGCGGCAGCCATCGGGGGCATCACGCCGTTGCGACCCTCCTTGATGACCTTGGCGACGTACTCGTGCGTGCCGTCGCCGAGCCAGTCCGCGTCGGCCAGGTTCGGGAAGCCCTTGCTGCCGCGCGCGTCGGAACCATGGCACTGAGAGCACTGGTTCAGGTACAGCCGCTGACCGATGGCCATTGCGGAGCCATCGGCCATCAGCTGCTCGGGCGTCATCGCCCGGTACTTCGCGTACACGGACTCCATCCGCTCCAGCGCCCGCGCCTGCTCGCTCTCGAACTGGCCCTGGCTGGTCCACTTCAGCGACCCGGCATTCGAACCCAGGCCGGGGTAGAAGGCGAGGTAGACCGCCGAGAACACGACGGTCGCGACGAAGAGCCACATCCACCAGCGCGGCAGCGGGTTGTTCAGCTCGCGCAGGTCGGCGTCCCAGACGTGGCCGGTGGTGTTGTCGTCGGCCATCACCCGGCGCCTGCTCGCGATCACCAGCAGCGCGATGCAGGCCACCAGGGACAGCACCGTCGTCACGGCGACGAACAGCGCCCAGCCGCTGCTCACGAAATCACTCACCTCGTTCTCCTCGGGCAGGCTGTTGCGGTCGGGCGAGCTCGTCGCCGGTGAAGGGCAGCGCAGCTGCCGCCGCGTGGTCGGCGCTGCGCCGCCGGCTCCAGGTGTGGAGCACCAGCGCGATGAAGAGCACCAGGCCCGCGACGGTCACGGCGATGCGGAGGTCGTTCACGTCCATCGATCGGTCCCCCTCACTTGCGCGCGGTGCCGAGCACCTGCAGGTAGGCGATCAGGGCTTCCATCTCGGTGCGGCCCTTGACGTCCTCGGCCGCCTTGGCGATCTCGGCGTCCGAGTAAGGCACGCCGACCGCCCTGAGCGCCCGCATCCGCGGGGCCATGTCGTCGGCGTCCACCGCCGCCGTGGCCAGCCAGGGGTAGGCGGGCATGTTCGACTCGGGCACGACGTCGCGCGGGTTCAGCAGGTGGACGCGGTGCCACTCGTCGCTGTACTTGCCGCCCACGCGGTGCAGGTCCGGGCCGGTGCGCTTGCTGCCCCACTGGAACGGGTGGTCGTAGACGAACTCTCCGGCCACCGACAGCTGCCCGTAGCGCAGGGCCTCCGCGCGGAACGGGCGCACCATCTGGGAGTGGCAGTTGTAGCAGCCCTCGCGGATGTACACGTCGCGCCCGGCGAGCTGCAGCGCGGTGTAGGGCTTCAGGCCCTCGACCGGCTGCGTCGTGCTGCGCTGGAAGAACAGCGGCACGATCTCGACCAGGCCCCCGATGGCCACCGCCACCAGGATCAGCACGATCATCAGGAAGTTGCTGGTCTCGATCCTCTCGTGACCGCTCGGGTTGGCATTGGCAGCCATGGCTCGGGGCTCCTGTGCGGTTGCGCGGCGGTCAGACGGCGTGGGCCGGGGTGACGCGAGGGATCGGCGCGGCGGCAGGCTCGCCGCTGCGGACGGTCATCACGACGTTCCAGGCCATGATCAGCATCCCGCCCAGGTACAGCAGGCCGCCGAGCAGCCGGATCACGTAGTACGGGAAGGTGGCCTTCACGCTCTCGACGAAGGTGTAGACCAGCGTCCCGTCGGGGTTGGTGGCGCGCCACATCAGGCCCTGCATCACGCCGGCGATCCACATCGCCGCGATGTACAGCACGATGCCGATGGTGGCCACCCAGAAGTGCACCTCGATGGCCTTGACGCTGTACATGTTGCGCTGGCCGAACAGGCGCGGGATCAGGTGGTACAGGCAGCCCATGCTGATCAGGCCCACCCAGCCGAGGGCGCCGCTGTGCACGTGCCCGACCGTCCAGTCCGTGTAGTGGCTCAGGGCGTTGACGGTCTTGATCGACATCATCGGGCCCTCGAACGTGCTCATGCCGTAGAAGGACAGGCTGACGATCAGGAACTTCAGGATCGGGTCGTCGCGCAGCTTGTGCCAGGCGCCGCTCAGGGTCATGATTCCGTTGATCATCCCGCCCCAGCTCGGCGCGAGAAGGATCAGGCTGAAGAGCATGCCGATGCTCTGCGCCCAGTCGGGCAGCGCCGTGTAGTGCAGGTGGTGCGGGCCCGCCCACATGTACGTGAAGATCAGCGCCCAGAAGTGGACGATCGACAGCCGGTAGCTGTACACCGGCCGCTCGGCCTGCTTCGGGATGTAGTAGTACATCATCCCCAGGAAGCCGGCGGTCAGGAAGAAGCCGACCGCGTTGTGGCCGTACCACCACTGGATCATCGCGTCCTGCACGCCCGCGTAGGCGCTGTAGCTCTTCCACAGGCCGACCGGCACCGCGGCGCTGTTGACGATGTGCAGCAGCGCCACCGCGATGATGAAGGCGCCGAAGAACCAGTTGGCCACGTAGATGTGGCGAACCTTGCGCGTGCCAACGGTGCCGAAGAACACGATGGCGAAGGAGACCCAGACGACGGCGATCGCGATGTCGATCGGCCACTCGAGCTCGGCGTACTCCTTGCCGCTGGTGATGCCCAGCGGCAGCGTGATCGCCGCGGCCAGGATGACCAGCTGCCAGCCGACGAACGTGAACATCGCCAGGCCGGGCGCGAACAGCCGCGTCTGGCAGGTGCGCTGCACCACGTGGTAGGCGGTGGCGAACAGCACGCAGCCGCCGAAGGCGAAGATCACCGCGTTGGTGTGCAGCGGCCGAAGCCGGCCGTAGCTCAGGAACGGGATGCCCAGGTTCAACTGCGGCCAGGCCAGCTGGGCCGCGATGACGACCCCCACCAGCATCCCCACGACGCCCCACAGCACGGCGGCCAGGGCGAAGAGGCGGACCACGGTGTCGCTGTACAGGCCCTCCGACCCGGCGCCGGTGCTGCTGCTTGGCAAGGCCATCGGCTCTCTCCTCACTCGATAGACGATCGATCGTCGATCGGGCGATTCTTCGGGGTGCCGGCCCCCGGCCGCTTGACCGGAGTCAATCGCGAGGGGTGTCCTCCGTCAGGATCCGCTCAGCTTCGCCGTCCAGGTCCTCGAACTGACCCCGCTGCACGGCCCAGCCGAACACGGCCACGATGAAGAGCACCAGCACCGCCGACAGCGGGATCAGCAGCCAGAGGATGTCCATCGGCAGCCCCCGACGCTTCAACGCGACGCGCGCAGCGCGTTGAGGACCACCAGCAGCGAGCTGGCCGCCATGCCGATGCCCGCCGCCCAGGGCGGCAGCCTGCCCGCCAGCGCCAGCGGGATGCAGACGGCGTTGTAGGTGGCGGACCATGCCAGGTTCTGGCGCACGATGCCGACGGCACGCAGCGCCGCCCGGCGGGCGGCCACGAGGGCGCCGAGGTCGTCGGAGACCAGCACCGCGTCGGCTTGCGCGCGCGAGACCAGTGCGCCCTCGCCCATCGCGATGGACACGTCGGCGCGGGCGAGGACCGGGGCGTCGTTGACTCCGTCGCCCACCATCGCCACCCGACGTCCTTGGCGCTGGGCCGCCTCCACGGCGGCGAGCTTGTCGGCCGGCCGCGCGTCGGCCAGCACGTCGTCGATGCCCAGGCGCGCGGCCAGTGCGTGCGCGCGGTCGGGGGCATCGCCCGAGAGCAGCGTGACGTGCAGGCCGGCCTCCCGCAGCGCGGCCACCGCCGCCGCCGCGCCCGCGCGCGGCTCCTCCTCGAACTCGAACTCGGCGCAGACGCGCCCCTCGCAACCCAGCACGAGCCTCGCCGGCCCCGACGCTGCCTGCCCGCCGCTGCCGGGCTCGCTGGGCGCCGGATCCCCAGCGCCGCCGGCGTCGTCCCGCCCGGCAGCGACCCATACCGGTGCGCCGAGGCGCCAGCGGCAGCCCGAAGCCTCCACCGCAGACAGGCCGCGGCCCGGCACCTCGACGATGTCGCTCAGCGCCGGCGCGGGCACGCCGGCCGGCGCCGCCGCCGCGACGGCACGCGCCAGCGGGTGCTGCGACCAGCGCGCCAGTGCCGCGGCCGCGGCGAGCAGGGCGTCGGGCGCACCGACGCCGCCCGGCGGCAGCACGCGCATCTCGCGCAGCCGCGGCACGCCCAGCGTCAGCGTGCCGGTCTTGTCGAAGAACACCTGCTGGACGGCCGCCAGCCGCTCGATCGCGTCGATCCGCTGCAGGTGCAGGCCGCAGCGGGCCAGCGCGCGCGTGGCCGCCACGAGCGTGGCCGGTGCCGCCAGCGACAGCGCGCAGGGACAGGTGACGATCAGCACGGCCACGGTGACCCACACGGCACGCGCCGGGTCGACGACGCTCCACACGGCGCCTGCCGCGGCGGCCAGCAGCAGCACGGTCCACAGGAACGGCGCCGCCCACCGGTCGGCCCAGCGCGCGGCCGCCGGCCGCTCGAGCGCGGCGCTCTTCATCATCGAGACGATGGCCTCGAAGCGGGTGTCGTTGCCGACGCGCTCGACGCGCATGGTCACCGGCGCGCCGCGGTTCAGGCTCGCGGCGACGACCTCGTCGCCGGGACGCTTGGGAACCGGGGTCGACTCGCCGCTCAGCAAGGCCTCGTCGGCCTCGGTGGCGGCGTCGAGCAGCCGACCGTCAGCCGGGAATGCCGCTCCGAGCGGAACCCGGACCGTGTCGCCGGGCCGCAGCCGGTGCACGGCCACCGTCTCGACAGCGCCGTCGGGTCCGACACGCGCCGCGGTCTCGGGCAGGCGCGCCAGGCTCGCCTCGAGCTGCTCGGCGGCGCGGTGGCGCGCGCGCATCTCCACCCATCGCGACCAGAGGAGGAAAGCCACGAACATAGACAGCGAGTCGAAGTAGACCTCGTGCCCGAAGGCCCCGCCGGGCGCGAACGTCGCCCCGGTGCTGGCGACGAAGGTGATCGCCACGCCCAGCGCCACCGGCACGTCCATGCCGATGCGGCGGGTGCGCACGGCGCGCCAGGCGCCGGCGAAGAACGGCGTCGCGGAGAACGCGAGCACCGGCAGCGCCAGCAGCCAGCTGCCCCAGTTCAGCAGCTGGGCCATGTCCGGCGCGAGGTCGCCCGGCCCGGCGACGTAGCCGGGCGTGGCCATCATCATGATCTGCATCGAGCAGAAGCCGGCGACGAACAGGCGCCACAGCGCCTGGCGCGCCTCGCGCCGCCGCAGCGCACGCGCCGGCGCCGCCGCGTCGGGGACCGCCTCGTAGCCAGCGGCGCGCACGGCGCCGATCAGGTCGGAGGCGCGGGCCCGGGCCGGATCCCAGCAGACGCTGGCGCGCTGCACCGCGGCACTGACGCGGGCCGATTGAACGCCCTGCACGGACCGCAGCGCCTCCTCGATAGTGCCGGCGCAGGCCGCGCAGTGCAGTCCGGCGAGCTGCAGCGAAGACTCGCCGAGGCGGTGACCGTCGGGGCCCTGGATCCAGCGCGTGAATCGCCCCTGCTCCACCGGATCGTCGACGGCGGCGAGGTCGAACGCGCCGTCCGCGGTGCCCGCGGCCGCCGTCACGGCTCCGGCAGGCGACAGGGCCGGCCTGGCATCGGCCATGCCCTCGGCGGCAGCACCCGGCAAGGCGACGTGCGGGGCACTGCGGCGGGGGTCGGCGATCGCGGCGGTCATCGTTGAACGGGCCAGGGGTTCTCTGGACCCGCTGGCGGTGGCCAGCGGCAAGCCGCGCCGGGCCCGGCGGGCACGGTCGCGGCGAGGTAATCTAGAGGCACCAGCAAGGACCCCGAATGACTTTTGTCAATCCCCGTCCCACCCTCTCGCGCGGCGCACGCGCCGCGCTGGCTGCCTGCCTGGCCATGGCCGCCGCCGCGAGCGCGGCGCAGACCGGCCCCCAGCCGCGGCTGCCGACCGTGCCGCTGCAGGCGGGAATGCACGTGATCCAGGCCGAGCTCGCGGTGACGCCGGAGCAGCAGGCCGTCGGCATGATGGGCCGCCGCGAGATTCCGGGCAACGAGGGGATGCTGTTCGTCAACGACTCGGCAGGGGTGCGCTGCTTCTGGATGCGCAACACGCTGGTGCCGATCACGATCGCGTTCATCGCCGACGACGGCACGATCGTCAACCTGGCCGACATGGAGCCCCTGTCGGAGCGCTCGCACTGCTCGACGCGACCGGTGCGCTTTGCGCTCGAGATGAGCCGGGGCTGGTTCGCCAAGCGCGGCATCCAGGCCGGCTTCAGGCTCCGCGGCGCGCCGTTCGGCAGCTGAGGCGCCCGCGCCCCTCCGCCCGGCCTGCGGGCCCGGCGCCCGCAGCCGCATGGCTGCGCCGGGGTGCCGGAGCCGCCGCCCCGGCACCGCCCCGCGTGCCGGGACGGCCGGGGGCGGCGACGGGCTCTCAGCCCGCGAAGTTCTTCGCCGCGAAGTCCCAGTTCACCAGCTTGTCGAGGAAGGTCTCGACGAACTTCTGGCGCAGGTTGCGGTAGTCGATGTAGTAGGCGTGCTCCCACACGTCCACCGTCAGCAGCGCCTTGTCCGCGCCGGTCAGCGGGGTGCCGGCAGCGCCGGTGTTGGCGATGTCCACCGTGCCGTCGGGCTTCTTCACGAGCCAGGTCCAGCCGCTGCCGAAGTTGCCGACCGCGCTCTTGACGAAGGCCTCGCGGAAGGCGGCGTAGCTGCCCCACTTGGCCTGGATCGCGGCGGCCAGCGCCCCGGTCGGCTCGCCGCCGCCGGCGGGCTTCATGCAGTTCCAGAAGAAAGTGTGGTTCCAGATCTGCGCGGCGTTGTTGTAGACGCCGCCGGAGGACTTACGGACGATGTCCTCGAGCGTCATGCTCTCGAACTCGGTGCCCTTCTGGAGGTTGTTCAGGTTCACCACGTAGGCGTTGTGATGCTTGCCGTGGTGGAACTCGAGCGTCTCCCTGCTGTAGTGCGGGGCGAGCGCGTCGATGGCGTAGGGCAGCGGCGGCAGCGTGTGTTCCATGCGGTCCTCGGATGCGGGGGTCGGTGACAGACGGGCGCGGATTCTAGGCGCCGCGCCGCCGCCGCGCGGGCGGCGGGGGCGAAGGCGTGCCGGCCGCTCCGGGCGGCTGCGGCTGAACCTCCTCGATGCGCGCGGCGGCACGGCCGTCGGCCCAGACCGCCTGCACCCTCTGGCCCGGTTGCAGCGCCGCCACGCCCGGCACCGGCCGGCCGGAGGCGTCCTCGACCCACGCGTAGCCGCGCTGGAGCACACGCGCCGGGTCGAGCGCCTGCAGCCGGGCGGCTGCCGACTCGAGCGCGGCGTGCCGGCGCTGCAGCGCCAGCGCCGCGACCTGTCCGAGGCGCAGCCGCGCCAGGGCGACCCGCTCGTGCCCGCGCGCCAGGGCCGGGCCCGGCGCCAGCGCCAGGCGCCGCGCCAGGGCGTCGAGCCGCCCGCGCTGCGTCAGCACCAGCCGCGCGGGCTGCCCGAGGCGTAGCGCCAGGTTGTCCAGGCGCTGCCCCGCTCCGTCCAGCGCGCGCTGGACAGCGCGTCGGCGCCGCGCCTGCAGCACGTCCAGGCCTTGCAGCAGGTCGGCCGCCGCAGGCGCGGCCAGTTCGGCCGCCGCGGTTGGCGTCGGGGCGCGCAGGTCGGCGGCAAGGTCGGCGAGGGTCACGTCCGTCTCGTGGCCGACGCCGCAGACCAGCGGAAGCGGCGACGCGGCCACCGCGCGCACGACCCGTTCATCGTTGAAGGCCCACAGGTCCTCGAGCGAACCTCCGCCACGCACGAGCAGCAGCAGGTCGACCTCGGCGCGCTGCGCCGCCAGCCGCAGCGCCTCGGCCAGCGCGGCCGGCGCATCCGGTCCCTGGACGGGTGCCGGGTAGACCACGACCTCGACCTGCGGTGCCCGCCGGGCGAGCGCGATGGCCACGTCGCGCAACGCCGCCGCCGCGAGCGACGTGACCACGCCAATGCGGCGCGGAAAGGCCGGCAGCGGCCGCTTGCGGGCGGCGTCGAACAGGCCCTCGGCCTCCAGGCGCGCACGCCGGCGCAGGAACTCCTCGTAGAGCGCCCCGGCCCCCAGGCGACGCATCGACTCGACGACCAGCTGCAGCTCGCCGCGCGCCTCGTACACCCCGAGACGCCCGCGCAGCTCCACCTGCTGGCCGTCGGCCGGCGCGAAGTCCAGCAGCGCCGCAGCGCGCCGGAACATCGCGCAGCGCAGCAGCGCCGAGCCGCCGGCGCCGTCCTTCAGTCCAAAGTAGCAGTGCCCGCTGGCTGCGCGCGCGAAGCCGGAAAGTTCGCCCTGCACGGCGACGGCGCCGAACCGGGCCGCCAGCGCATCGCCGGTGGCCAGCAACAGCGCACCGACCGTCCACACCCGCCCGGGTCCGGTAGCTTGCTGCGACGCGCCCGAAGCCGGATGCACGGGCAATTCAGCCAGCAACGGCGCGGGCCGGGATGCCCACAGCCGCGCCGGTGCACGGGAAACCGGTCGCAGCACCGAAATCACTCAGATACATTCGTGCAACTATCTGATCTAATGGAGAAAAACGACTGTCGTCCGACGTGCTCGGAACGCCAAGGCGCGCCGGGCACGCCCCCGCGACGAGCGGGCCCGCAGCTTGCCCACAGAGTTGTCCACAAACGCCGGGGCTGCACGCAGGCGGTGCCCGGCCGGCCGCCAGCCTGCTGCCTTGGCCCATAATCCGAGTTTCTAGCGGCACCCTGCCGGCGCGCCGCCGTCATCGTCCAACGCCTGCCTGGCCGTCGCAAATTGCTCTCGATCATTCAAGCCGCCGGCTGGCCGATCTGGCCGCTCATCGCCTGTTCCGTGGTCGCGCTGGCCCTCGTGCTCGAGCGGTTGTACCACCTGCGGCAACCCCTGGTGGCGCCGCCGGCGCTGATCGACGAGGTGCTCGCGGTCACGCGCACCAGCCTGCCCGGCACCGACGTCGTCGACAAGCTGGCGCAGAACTCGGTGCTCGGCCGCGTGCTCGCCGCCGGCGTGCGCAGCGTGATCGCCGACCCGCGCATCACGGAGGAGCAGCTGCGCCAGGCGTTCGAGAACGCCGGGCGCACTGCCGTGCACGGGCTCGAGCGGTATCTCAACACCCTGGGCACGATCGCCGCCGCGGCGCCGCTGCTCGGCCTGCTGGGCACGGTGATCGGCATGATCGAGATCTTCGGGTCGCAGGCGCCCACGACGGCGGGCAGCGGAGGCAATCCCCAGCAGCTCGCCCACGGCATCTCGGTGGCGCTCTACAACACCGCCTTCGGGTTGATCATCGCGATCCCGGCGCTGATGTTCTACCGCTACTTCCGCGGTCGCGTCGACGAGTTCCAGCTGATGCTCGAGGTGGCGGCTCAGCGCATGGTGCCGCATCTGATGCGCTTCGCCGTGCGCACCTGACGCGGACCCGACAGGCCGCATCGAGGGCCCCTTGAAGTTCAGCCGCCGCCGCCCCGAGGAACCGGAGATCAACCTGATCCCGTTCATCGACGTGCTGCTGGTGATCCTGATCTTCCTGATGCTGACGACCACCTACTCGCGCTTCACCGAGCTGCAGATCACGCTGCCTGCGGCCGACGCCGAGAAGATGCGCGAGCGGCCCGCGGAGATCATCGTCGCGGTGGCCGCCGATGGTCGCTACGCGATCGACCGGCGTCCCGTCGAGGGCCGTAGCGTCGAGCTGCTGGCCAGCGAGCTGCGCGCCGCTGCGGCCGGCCGCAGCGAGGTCATGCTGATCATCTCGGCCGACGCGATGGCGGCGCACCAGTCGGTGGTCAACGTGCTCGACGCGGCCCGCCGCGCCGGCCTGCCCCGGCTGACCTTCGCCGCGCAGGGCGCGCCCGCCGCGCCGCGCTGAGCCGCCGTGGCCGCGCACGAGGGCGTGCCGGCGCGCGAGCGATCGGCCTGGTCGCAGCGCCTGCTCGCGGCGTGGGGCCGACAGGCCTGGGCGAGCCGGCCCGGGCCCGTCGCATGGCTGCTCGTGCCCCTCGCTTGGCTCTACGGCCTGCTGGTGCGCATGCACCGGCTCGGCTGGCGCCTGCGCGGGGCGACGCGCGCCCCGGTGCCGCTGGTCGTCGTCGGCAACCTGGTGGCTGGCGGCGCCGGCAAGACACCGGTCGTGATCGCGCTGGCCCAGGCGCTGCGCGCGCGAGGCTGGCACCCCGGAGTGGTCTCGCGCGGCCACGGCCGGGACGCCGGCATCACGCGCGCGGTCAACGCGTCGGACGATGCGCGCGACGTCGGCGACGAACCGCTGCTGATCAGCCGCCGCACGGGCCTGCCCGTCTGGGTCGGACGGCGCCGGGTGGACGCGGCACGCGCGCTGTGCACGGCGCACCCCGAGGTCGACGTGCTGATCGCCGACGACGGACTGCAGCACCGCGCGCTGGCGCCAGACGCCGCGCTCGTCGTGTTCGACAGCCGCGGCGAGGGCAACGGCCTGCTGCTGCCGGCAGGTCCGCTGCGCGAGCCGGTGCCCGCGCAATTGCCGCCGCACTGGGAGGTGCTCTACACCACCGACCGGGCCAGCACCCACCTGTCCGGCACCCACGCGACGCCGCGGGCCACCGACGCTCTGCCGCTGGCAGCCTGGTGGCGCTCGGACGCGGCGGCGGCGCGCCCGCTGGCGGCGCTGCGCGGCCAGCGCCTGCTGGCGCTGGCGGGCATCGGCTCGCCGCAGAAGTTCTTCGCCACGCTGCGCGAGGCCGGCCTCGACTTCGAGCCCTGCCCGCAGCCCGACCACGCGCGCTACGACCGCCTGCCCTGGCCGCCCGGCACCACCGTGGTCCTCACGACCGAGAAGGACGCCGTCAAGCTGCCCCCCGCGCTAGCCGACGCGACGGCCGTGTGGGTCGTGCCGCTAGACTTGGCGCTGCCCGCTGCACTCGTGGACGCGCTCGTCGCGCGTCTGTCGCGCTCCGAGGGCGCCCCTTCCCCACGCCCGGCCGCCCCGACACCATGAGCCTCGACCACCGCCTGCTCAGCCTGCTCGTCTGCCCGATCTGCAAGGGGCCGCTGCAAGCGGGCCATGGCGACGACGGCCGCCTCCTCGAACTGCGCTGCCCGGCCGACCGGCTGGCCTTCCCGGTGCGCGACGGGATCCCGGTCATGCTCGAGGAGGAGGCGCGCAGCCTGGCCGAGCCGCCGGCTGCGTCCCCGGCCGAGGCCGGGCCGTGAGCCGGCCATGAGCGGGCCATGAGCGGCGCCGCGCCGCGATTCACCGTGCTGATCCCGGCGCGGCTCGCGTCGACCCGTCTGCCCGGCAAGCCGCTGGCCGACATCGGCGGCAAGCCGATGGTCGTGCGGGTGGCCGAGCGGGTGCGGCCGGCCGGGGCCGAGCGGGTCGTGGTTGCCGCCGACGACGAGTCCATCGTCGCCGCCTGCCGGGCGCACGGCGTGGACGCCGTCCGCACCCGTACCGACCACGCCAGCGGCAGCGACCGCCTGGCCGAGGCCGCGGCCCTGCTCGGGCTCGACGATTCGCACGTCGTCGTCAACGTGCAGGGCGACGAGCCGCTGATCGACCCGGCGCTGGCGCGCGACTGCGCAGCCCTGCTGGCCGCGCGCGACGACTGCGTGATGAGCACCGCCGCGCATGCGATCCACGACGCCGACGAGTACCGCAACCCCAACGTCGTCAAGGTGGTGCTCGACGGCTTCGGGCGGGCGCTCTACTTCTCGCGCGCGCCGATCCCCTGGTGGCGCGACGGCGGACCCGGCGGCACGCCGGTGGCACCGGCCCAGGCCCCGGCGCTGCGCCACATCGGCATCTACGGCTACCGGGCCGGCTTCCTGCGGCGTTTTCCGTCGTTGCCGACTGCGGCGCTGGAGTCCACCGAAGCACTGGAGCAACTGCGCGTGCTTTGGCACGGCCACCGCATCGCCGTGCACGTGAGCGCCACCGTCCCGGGGCCCGGCATCGACACCCCGGAGGACCTGGCGCGCGTGCGCGCCCTCTTCGCCCGAGTGGCCACCCCGTCAGCCTGACGCAGGGCCGGCGGCCATAATCGGCCAGCCGCCCCGACGCGGCACCGAGGCGCCGCCACGAGCGCCACGAACCACCCCACCGAGGAACGAGATGAGACTGATCCTCCTGGGCGCCCCCGGCGCCGGCAAGGGCACGCAGGCCGCCTTCATCTGCCGGCGCTTCGGCATCCCGCAGATCTCCACCGGCGACATGCTGCGCGCGGCCGTCAAGGCCGGCACGCCGCTCGGCCTGGAGGCGAAGAAGGTGATGGACTCCGGCGGCCTAGTCAGCGACGACATCATCATCGGCCTGGTGAAGGAACGGCTCACGCAGCCCGACTGCGCGAACGGCTTCCTGTTCGACGGCTTCCCGCGCACGATCCCGCAGGCCGAGGCCATGAAGGCCGCCGGCGTCAGGCTCGACGTCGTGCTCGAGATCGACGTGCCCGACGAGGCCATCATCGAGCGCATGAGCGGCCGCCGCGTGCACGTGGCCAGCGGCCGCACCTACCACGTCAGGTTCAACCCGCCGAAGGTCGAAGGCAAGGACGACGCGACCGGCGAGCCGCTGATCCAGCGCGACGACGACAAGGAGGAGACCGTGCGCAAGCGGCTGCAGGTCTACCAGAGCCAGACCCGCCCGCTGGTGGACTACTACTCGCAGTGGGCGGGCCGCGGCGACGCGATGGCGCCGCGCTACGAGCGCATCTCCGGCACCGGCAGCGTCGACGAGATCACCGCCCGCGCGCTGGCCGCCCTCGGCGCCTGAGCACCACCGAACCCAGCAGGAACGGACAGGAGAACGCACCCATGGATATCGCAGGCAAGGTCTTCCTCGTCACCGGCGGCGCATCGGGCCTCGGCGAGGGCGCGGCGCGGGCGCTGGCGGCCGCCGGCGGCAAGGTCGTCATCGCGGACCTGCAGGCCGACAAGGGGCAGGCCGTCGCCGCCGAGCTGGGCGGCAGCTTCGTCAAGTGCGACGTCACCCAGGAGGCCGACGGCCAGGCCGCGGTGGCCGCTGCAGCCACGATGGGCAAGCTGATGGGCCTCGTCAACTGCGCGGGCATCGCGATCGGCGTCAAGACCGTGGGCAAGGAAGGCCCGCACCCCCTGGCGCAGTTCGCGCGCGTGATCAACATCAACCTGATCGGCAGCTTCAACATGATCCGCCTGGCCGCGGACGCGATGTCGAAGAACGCGCCCGAGGCCACCGGCGAGCGCGGCGTGCTGATCAGCACTGCCAGCGTGGCGGCTTACGACGGCCAGATCGGCCAGGCGGCCTACTCGGCCAGCAAGGGCGGCGTGGTCGGCATGACGCTGCCGATCGCGCGCGACCTGGCCCGCACCGGCATCCGCAACATGACGATCGCCCCCGGCATCTTCGGCACGCCGATGCTCTTCGGCATGCCCCAGGAGGTGCAGGACGCGCTGGCCGCGAGCGTGCCCTTCCCCAGCCGCCTGGGCACGCCGGCCGACTTCGGCAAGCTGGTGCGGCACATCGTCGAGAACGACATGCTCAACGGCGAGGTGATCCGGCTGGATGGGGCGATCCGGCTGGCGCCGAAGTAGGGGCCGCCCATACGCCTGCCCGACAGGAAGAAGAGGCCCACGAGCGTGGGCCGCAGTCTCGAAAGCCAGTCCCCGCGGGACCGGCTTCCAGGTCAGAACCTGACCTCGCCCTTCACGTAGAAGGTCCTGCCGCGCGGGTCGTAGTAGCGATCGTCGTAGCCGATCTGCTGCCCGCCACCGGCTGACTTCAGCGAACGCGGCGGATCCTGGTCGGCCAGGTTGAGCACGCCCAGCGTGGCCGAGAACGTCTTGTTGATCTTCCAGCGCGTCTGGAAGTCGATGGTCGAGTAGCTCTTCACCGTGCCGTTATAGGCGTACGGTGTGAAGGTCACGGGGTCGAAGACGGCGAAATCGGCCGCCGTGTACGCCTGGTCCTTGTACCCCGACTTGAAGTTGTACGACAGGGTGTGCGACCAGGCGCCGTAGTCGACCTCGACCTTCAGCCGGCCCTGCGTGCGGAACGTGACGGCACCGTTGGCCCCGAACCTGGCCATGCTCGAGAAGAACTGCCCGCCGCGTTCGAGCTGGTATGCGTCCTTCAGCATGTAGGTCAGGTCCAGGGTGGGCCGCACCTTGCCCCAGCCCATGTTCAACGTGGCGCTCGCGCTGACGTCGATACCGCGCTGCAGGCTCTCGCCCAGGTTTCCGTTGGAGGACAGCATCGCCAGAAGCACCTGGCCGGTACCCGGATCCCGATAGGTCGTGAACAGCGAGCGCCAACGCAGCGGATCGCCGAAGATCTGGCTCTCGTCGACCGAGCTGATCGCGTCCTTGATCTTGACCTGCCACAGGTCGATGCCGACCGAGACGTTGGGGATCGGATCGATGATCACGCCGAGAGTCCACTGCCGCGACTTCTCGGGCTGCAGGTCCTTGTTGCCTCCGGCGAACACGTTGTACTGCACGTTGCCCACGGGGCAGGCCGCACCGAGGCTGACCGCGATCTGGCGCAGGGGATCGCCCGGATTGTTGTTGTTGCAGGTGTAGTTGCCGCTCGTGACGCCGAACTCCTGCAACGCCGCGTTCACCTGCGGAACCGTGGGCGCCTTGAAGCCTGTGCCCAGCGACCCGCGCAGCAGCACCTCGCGCATCGGGCGGAACTTGATCATGCCCTTGGCCGTGGTTGCCGAGCCGAAGTCCGAGTAGTCGTCGTAGCGTACGGATCCGCTGAGCTCGACCGACTTCGAGACGGGCGCGCTCAGCTCCGCGTACACGGCCTTGAGGTCACGGTCGGCGCTGTAGGGGACGATCGCTGCAGAGTCGCCGAAGCGCGTGTCGCCGATCCCACGGGCGATGTCCGATGCGCGCTTCTGGAACTTCTCGTTGGCACCGCTGGCACCGATTGCGACGACGAGCGGTCCGCCGCCGAGCTTCATCATCTCGCGGCTGCCGCGGACCTCGAGCATCGTCAGTGTCGAGTCGCCGCCTTCCCAGAAGCCGAGGATGCGGGTGTCACGCAAGGCCTGCAGCGCCGCTGCGGACTGGTTGCCCGGCGCGACGAACGGATTGATGAGCCCGCTGTCGAGCGTGTCGAAGAAGGCGTTGAGTCGGACGTAGCCGTCCAGCAGCGAAGAATCCTGCTTGTTCTCGGACCGGACGATCGCGGCGTTGTAGTCCCAGCCCGCGAACAGGCCTTCGGCTCCCAGGACGAGGTGCGTGGCCTTCGTGGTGTCCTTCTGCGTACGCTTGCCGACATCGGCCACGCGGTAGGGCACGACGACGTCGCCGGAGGCACCTGGGTCGGCCGCGATGATCGTGGACCAGAACGGTGAACTGCTGTTGATGCTGAGTTCGCCCGGAGGCGGTGCGATGCGGTTCGTGTTGGACGTCCTGGTGGCCAGGACCTCGCCGAAGAGCGAGTGGTCGGCGCCGAGCCTCAGCCGCCCGCTGGTGTAGAGCGCCGTCCGCTCCCGCTCGGGAAGGATCTCGAGCTGGGTGACGTAGTCGTAGTAGCAACCGGAGCCGATCGCAGACCCTTCGGCCAGCTCGACGTGCTGCGGGGGACAGCGGCGGTTCTGGACCCAGAACGGACTGACCAGGAATCCGTCACTCGCGTTGATGTTCGCGGGAATCCCGCGCGGCGACCCGTTGAAGAAGGTGACGTTGTTGCCGTTGAGCTGGAAGTTGAGGACGCCGGTCTTGGCGAACTCCCGATCGACCGAGGCCAGCTTCTTGCGCCTGTCCGCACTGGCGGCGATCACGACGTTGAACCCGTCCTTGCTGAAATCGCCGAAGCCCTTGAAGAAGGACACCGTGGACCCCTGTCCGCCCTTGCTCGGGGCCGCATACCCTGCAGTGATGGTGCCGTCCACCGCGTCCTTGCGGGTGATGAAGTTCACCACGCCCGCGATCGCGTCGGCACCGTACAGGGCCGAGGCGCCGTCGGTCAGGATCTCGATGCGCTCGATGGCTGCAACCGGGATCGTGTCAGGTCGATGCCGGCAAGGGCACCGGTCAGCACCTGCCCCCCGAACTGGGCGAGACGCCGTCCATTGAGCAGGACCAGGGTGTAGGTCTCGCCGAGATTGTGGATCGAGGCCCCCGAGAAGCCGTTGCCACCGCCACCGACCGAGGTGCCCTCGTTGGTGAAGCCCTGCATCGCGGGCAGTGCCTGGATCAGGTCGGCGATGGACGTCGCGCCCGATCGCGCGATGGCCTCACGGCTGATCACCTGGACCGGGAGCGCGCCCTCGGCGTCGATGCGCTTGATGGCCGAGCCAGTGATCTCGACGCGCTGGTCCGAAGCCGGGCCCTGCTGCGCCATCGCCGCCGTCCCTGCGGCCAAGCCGACACCGCTCAAGAGCATCGCCGCCGCGACGTTCACACTGGACTTCCTGAACATGTGATCCCTCCGGAAATGTTGGTCGATTCCACTCGAGCAGCCGCGGCGAGCCATACCCACACCGCGCGCACGGATTTCATTGTTGTTGGCGGGCACCCCAAAGGCCCTACAGGAAAGCCCGTGTGTCGCGCTGAGTGGACACTCTTGTGGCGTGGGGCGCCACCGGAGCGTGGCCCCAGAACGAAAAACGGCGGGCCGCGGCCCGCCGTCGCAGTAGGGGGCCGAGACCCCCTCGGAAACCGGCTGCTTAGAACTTGAACCGCGCGCCCACGAAGAACGAGCGGCCGAACACGTCGTAGTACCCGGGCACCGTGTCCAGTGCCTGCGTGCCCGACGAGCCCGACGCAAAGAACGGCGGCTTCTTGTCGAAGAGATTCGTCACCCCACCGTAGATCTCGGTGCTCTTCGCGAGTCGATAGCCCAGGCGCAGGTTGTGGTAGGTGTGGGCCGGGATCTTCGGGTAGCCGGCGGTCGTCGTCGTGTTCGTCGCGCCTGTCGCGTTGTTGACCCCGGTCGCCGCCATGTCGGCAGACCCGATGTAGCGGATGTTCCAGTTCGCGTTGAAGTTGCCGAGCTTCCACCCGATGTTGGCGTTGGCGGTCAGCTTGATCCACCCTTGGTCACTGGTGGAGCCACCCGCCTGCCCCAGCAGGTTCAGCGGCAGACCAACCGTCGTGAACGACGCCTTGTCGTAGATCGTGGTGAGCAGGCCAAGGTTGAGGTCGCCCCAGCCGCCGGGCAGTGCACGGTTGTATCGGAGGTCGATGTCCCAGCCGGCCACGTTCAGCACGGCAACGTTCTCGAGCTGCTCGTTGACCGCGGTAAGCACGTAGTTGGCGCCCGGAACCTGAACGTTGGTGCCTCGCGTGACCACGTTGCAAAGCTTGCGGTCCGGCGTGTCGTAGCAGGTGTTGAGCGCGATCTGGCGCGAGACGGTGGTGATGATCTTCTCGACGTCGATCTCGAAGCGGTCGACGGCCACGGACAGCCCCTTCGCAAACGAAGGCGTCCAAACGACACCGAACGTCAGCGTATCCCCTTCCTCGGGCTTGAGGTTCGCGTTGCCGCCCGTCAGCCCCCCCACACTTTGCTCGACCGTTTGCGGCGGCGTGTAGTTCGCCGGCACGCCATCGGCCAGGCAATTTGCAGCGCGGGTCGGATTGGCGTTGCGGCGAGCCTGGGTGCAGGGATCCTGGACCACGGCGAAGGTCTGCGCGATACCGGACAGCTCTCCGGGAAGCGGAGCCCGCACCGAACGCGCCTGCTTCGCCCGGAATCGCAGACCGGAGACTGGCTCCCAGTCGCCACCGAAGTTCCAGGTGCTGTAGCTGCTCTTGTCCGTGTCGGACTTGCGAACCGCGCCCTCCAGGGTCAACGACTGCGCGAACGGCTTGTCGGCAAGCACCGGAACCAGCACCTCGGCGAAGATCTCGTCAGTCCTCGTCTTGGCGAAGTCCGTGTCGCTGATCTGGTTGCCCGTGGCCAGCGCGTTGTTGACCACGACGTCTCGGTCGGCGAAACCGGAGAAGGTGCGCCGCTCCGCACCGACCGCCGCCCGCATCGCGCCAGCCGGCAGGTCGGCAACGGTGCCGGTGAGGGTGAGCAACGTGTCGTTCAGAGAGCTGGTGCCGATGGCCATCGAGCCGATGCGCAGAGCCTGGCGCATGGCTGGCGTGTAGTCGGCAAAGGGGTTGATCGGAACGCACCCCTGAGCGCGCGCGCCGGCATCGACGCAGCGGAACTGCCCGGGATTGTTGGGGTCCGCCTCGACCCGCAGGCCGTTGTAGAGGTTGGACGTGTTGACCAGACCCTCGGTGTTCAGGTTCACCGTGGTACGCCCCATCGTGTGGGACAGCTCCCAGCGGAAGTTGCGACCGAAGCCCCCGAGGCTGTCGAGCTCACCCTTCAGGCCGAACACAGCGCGCCGCATCTGCCGCGTGCTGTCGGCGCCGCGTGGCCCACCGGCGTCGTTGAATCGCTGCCACCACACGAGTTCGGTGATCTGCGAGGCGGCATTGACCGGGTCCGCGTTGAAGGCCGTGATTGCGTCGCGCAGCGGTTGCGGAATGAAGGGGTTGCTGAGAGGGATGTTCGGGTTCAGCGTGCCGAAGCGGCTGCCGGGCTGGTTGGACTGGAACGGATGCCCTTCGAAGACCGACTCGATGTTGGTCTCGCCGTAATTGAACTCGCCGAATGCCAGCACGCCCTTGGTGATCTCGTACTCGGCCTCCGCCGCGGCCAGGATCCGCTTGGTCGGGATCGCAATGTCGCGGTCGGCATTCCGGTTGTAACCGTCGATGGTGACGCTGAAGGGGATCAGCGCTCCGTTGCCGTCGGTAAAACTGCCATTGCGGCGCACGAAGCTGTTGCCCCCAACGAAGAATCGGCCGCCCAGGCCGACGCCAGAGTAGGCAGATGGGCCGCGCACCTGGGTTGCAGGGGACACCCAGAGAAAGTCTTCGGCGCAGATGAAGCGGTCCCGGCAACTCACTCGGCCCTGCTTGTCGAACTCCAGGGTCAGCATGCCGCGGCCCTTGCTGCCGAACTTGCCGCCAGCCACCATCGAGACGCTCGGGTTCTTGTTGTCGCCCTCAGATGTCTCGCCGTAGCTGAGACCGATCTCAACGCCCTCGAGGTTCTTCTTCGTGATGATATTGATCACGCCCGCCACGGCGTCGGAACCGTAGACGGCGGAAGCCCCCCCCGTGATGATCTCGATGCGCTCGATGTTCGCGGTCGGGATGTTGTTGAAGTCCACCGCCGTGGAGGTCGAGGTGCCGCCAGCAGCACGGCGACCGTTGATCAGCACCAGCGACCGCGCCGAGCCCAGGTTGCGCAGGTTGGCCGTGTTCAGGCCCGAAGTGGCCACGCCCGAGAACGTCGACTGCGTGCGCGAGCTGCCAAACGACGGCGCGAACTGCGGCAGTTGCGTCGCCATGTCGGCGAAGTTCTCGGCGCCGATGTTCCCCATCGTGTCCAGGTTGATGGAGACGACCGGGGTCGTGCCCTGCAGATCGGATCTCAGGATCCGGGACCCCGTGATCTGAACGACCTGGGGCTCCTGGGCCCAGGTGGGCATCGAGGTCATTGCGAGCACACCGCCCAGCGCTGTGAGCACAGCGGTCGTCACCTTGGTTCTCTTGAACATCGCTTGTTCGCTCCTCAAACATAAGGCCAGAAACAGTCGGCGGGGCCTGGCCCGTCATCCGGGTACAGCACGCCCCGCGCAGGCTTATAGTTTTCCGGGTCGGGCTTGTTTGCCCGGTCGGTACATTCCATGAAGGTACGCTAGGCCAGGTAGCCGCGGGTACGGGCCGGGCCTAACGACGCCGAAGAAATCCAAGAAACTTCTTTCTTTTCAAGGACTTCCATACTTTTTCGCAGACACGCCATGTCAGCGCGAGCGGCCAGCCCGGCGGCGACCGCAGGCCTGCTCGCTGCAGCCTGTTGGAATCTCGCAACAGAAACCGCTCTCTTCTTGCGGTCTTCGAGCCCTGGGGGTGCAAGGCCCAAAACCGCAGTCAGGGCCGCGGAAAGCCCTGGACAGGCTCTCCGCCAGCGACCCGCGGGACGGCGCGCAACAGCTCTTGGGTGTAGGCGTGGCCGGGTTTCGAGAGGGCCCGCAGGGCATCCCCCTGCTCCAGCAGACGCCCGCCCCGCATCACCGCCACCCGGTGCGCCAGCACCTCCACGACGCCGATGTTGTGGGTGATGAAGAGGTAGGACAGCCCGAGCTCGGCCTGCAGCTCGCGCAGCAGGTTCAGGATCTGGGCCTGCACCGACACGTCGAGCGCCGAGGTCGGCTCGTCGCAGACCAGCAGCCGCGGCTGCACGGCCAGCGCGCGGGCGATGGCGATGCGCTGGCGCTGGCCGCCGGAGAACTCGTGCGGGAAGCGGTCGAGCGCGTCGCGACGCAACCCGACGCGCTCGACGAGCGCGGCGATGCGCTCGCCGCGGCCGGCGGCGTCGAGCTCGGGGCAGAGCGCGCGCAGGCCCTCCTCGAGCAGCTCGCGCACGGGCATGCGCGGGTCGAGCGAGGCGAACGGGTCCTGGAACACGATCTGCACGTCGCGTCGCGCCGCGCGCAGCGCCTCGCCTTCGAGCGCGAACAGGTCGCGCCCGTCGAGCAGGGCCCGGCCCTCGATCCGGGCCTGGCGCCGCAGCAGCTGCACGATGGCCTTGCCGGTGGTCGTCTTGCCGCAGCCGGACTCGCCCACGAGGGCGAGCGTCTGCCCCGCGTCGATCGAGAACGAGATGCCGGCGACGGCCTCGAAGCCGCCGCCGCGCCGACGCCAGGGCGAACCTGCGGGCACGAACCGCACGCGCAGGTCCTGCACGTCCAGCAGCGGCGCACCACGGGGCCCGGGCGGCGCGGCGCCGGAGGATGGCGCGGGGCCGGCAACACGGCCGGCAACCGGGCCGGCAGCGCGCTCCGCGGGCCGAGCCGGAACGAGGTCCCGCGCCGCCACGGCGGGCTCGCCCGCAGCGCGCGGCACCACGGCGGGCGGCGGCCCTGCCGAGAAAGCGGCTGCACCCGCACCGTCGCCCAGCCAGCACCGCACCCGGTGCGCTCGGTCTTCGGGCAGCAGCTGCGGCGGCTCCTCGCGGCAGCGCGGCATCGCCTGCGCGCAGCGCGGCGCGAAGCGGCAGCCCTCGAAGCGCTGCGTCAGCGCCGGCACCGTGCCCGCGATCGCCTCCAGCGGCAGGCCGCGACGCGTCGCGTCGGGCAGCGCGCGCAGCAGCGCCTGCGCATAGGGGTGCCTGGGCGCCGCGAAGAATTCGGCGGCCGGCGCCACCTCCACGATCTGCCCGGCGTACATCAGCGCCACCCGGTGCGCCATGCCGGCCACCACCGCGAGGTCGTGCGTGATCAGCAGCAGGCCCAGGCCGCGCTCGCGCTGCAGGTCCTGCAGCAGCGCGAGGATCTGGGCCTGGATCGTCACGTCGAGCGCAGTCGTCGGCTCGTCGGCCAGCAGGAACTCGGGCTCGGCGGCCAGCGCGACGGCGATCATCACGCGCTGCTTCTGGCCGCCGCTCATCCGGAACGGGTAGTCGTCGATGCGGCGCTCGGGCTCGGGGATGCCGACCCGGCGCAGCCACTCCAGCGCGCGGGCCCGGGCCGCGGCGCCACGCAGCGGCGTGTGCGCCTCGATCGCCTCGACCACCTGGTCGCCGACGGTCATCACCGGGTTCAGGCTGGTCGAGGGCTCCTGGAAGATCATGCCGATGCGGCCGCCGCGCACCGCGCGCATCGCCGATTCGGGCAGCGCGAGCAGGTCGCGGCCGCCGAGGCGCACCTCGCCGGCCGGCACGCTGCCGGCCTCGGGCAGCAGGCGCATCAGCGCCAGAGCCGTCATGCTCTTGCCGCAGCCGCTCTCGCCCACGAGGGCGAAGGTCTCGCCTCGCGCCAGCGTCAGGCGCAGCTGGTCGAGCGCGCGCACGAGGCCCGTGTCGGACTCGAGCTCGACGGTCAGCCGGTCGACTGCGATGAGCGCAGTCACGACGGTGCCTCGGCTGGAAGCTGGAATCCGAGCACGCGCGCCGCGCGATTGAGCCGACGATCGAAGCTGTGGAACCTCAGCGGTGGCCCGACGACGCGCGACATGCCGTCGGCCGCCGCCAGCTGCACGGCGTCGTAGCCGCGCAGTCCGAAAGCCTCGGCCAGTTCGCCGGCCCGTTCGACGAGCGCCTGCGTGACATCGAGCACCTGCATCGACTGCCACAACGCCGGCAGCTGCTCGCGCGCCGCCTGCCACAGCGATGCCGTTGCCGGCGATTCGCGCTCGCGCCGGGCGATCGCCGCCCTCACCTCGGCGAACGTGATCCGGCAGCTGGCGACGGTCAGCCCGCCGACCGCGAGCCAAAGGCCGTCGCTCCCCGGCTCGTCGACGATCAGCTTGACGACCGCCGAACTGTCGAGGTAGTCGCTCAACCGCGGTCCTCGATCACCGCATCCGACAACGTCCCCGAGCCGGCGGGAAGCGGCAGCCGCGGCCCGCGCAGGAGGCCGCCGGGTCGCGGTCGGGACGAGATCAGGCCGGACGCAAGCAGCCGGTCAGTGTCGCTGTCGCCCGTGGGCGGCGGCGGCACCAGCCGGGCCACGGCCTTGCTGTGCGAGGTCACGATCGCTGTTTCCCCGGCTTGGACACGGCGGACAATCGCCGACAGATGTGACTTCAATTCACGTATGGAAACTTCCATTGTGGACAATTTATTGCAGTCTATATGATAAATTGTATCCTCATCTGTCACTACGTTGCGCACGATTGGCTCCTCGCCGAGGCTTGCGCCCTCGCGGGTCGAAGGCGTCGCGCACGCCGTCGGCGAACAGGTTGGCGGCCAGTACCAGCGTCACCATGAAGCCGAAGGCAGCGGCGAAGCTCCACCACACCAGCGGGTCGCGGCTCATCTCGGTGCGCGCCAGGTTGATCATGCCGCCGAAGCTGTGCATCGACGGGTCGACGCCGACGCCGACGTAGGTGAGCACGGCCTCGTACAGGATCAGCGCGCTGAAGTCGAGCACGGTGACGATCAGCACCAGGTGCGCCACGTTGGGGAAGACGTGGCGCGCCATGATCCGCGCCGGGCCGACGCCGAACGCGTCGGCCGCCTGCACGTACTCGAGCTCGCGCAGCTTCAGCGTCTCGGCGCGGACCAGGCGCGCCAGGCCGGCCCACCCGGTGAGGCCCAGCACCACGCACAGCAGGAAGAGCTTGAGGTCCGAACGCTCGGCGCCGGTCTCGAACAGCTCGGGGTGCTGGTCGAGGAAGACCTGCACCATCAGCACGCAGGCCGCGATCAGCAGCACGTTGGGCACCGACGACAGCACGGTGTACAGGTACTGCACGGCCTCGTCCACCCAGCCCCGGAAGTAGCCGGCCACGATGCCGAGCACGACGGCCAGCGGCAGCGTGGCCACCGTCGACAGCAGGCCGATGACGAAGGCCGTGCGCAGGCTCTTCAGGCTCTGGTAGAGCACGTCGTTGCCGGTCATGTCGGTGCCCAGCAGGTGGTAGGGCCCCGACAGCGCGGCGGCCGTGCCCGACAGCAGCGCCAGCACGGCCACGGTGGCGAGTGCCGCACGCCACGGGATCTCGCCCTGGCCGCGCAGCACGGCCCGCGCGGTGGCGGCCGGCGGCGCGCCCCGCCGCCGCGCGAGCCAGGCGATCCACAGCGCGGCGAGCGCGAGCGCGGCGGCCAGCCCGGCGGCGGCGCCGGCGAGCGCGCGCCGCGCGACGTCGGCGGCCCAGTCGCGGCCGGGGTCCTGCAGGTGCGCACCGCCGAACTGCAGGCGCGGCGCGACGCGCGCCTCCTGCCCGCCCTGCTCCACCGTTTCCTTCGTGAAGCCGTGGGTGGCCAGCGGCAGCGAGTAGGTGGCCTCGCGCGCAGCCACCAGGTCGGCCAGCAGCAGGTCGAGCAGCGAGCGCGTGCGCGGGTCGTAGGCCGGGGCCGCGTCCGGCACGCCGGCCGGCGGCGGCAGCAGCGGCCGGTAGTGCACGCTGTCGGCCAGCGCCACGGCCAGGCAGGCCAGCAGCACCACGCTGGAGGCCAGCGCGGCCGGGTCGCGGAACACCTTGCGCCAGGTGGCGCGGCGCGCCGCGTCGCGCGCCACCGCCACGCCGTAGCCGACGACCACCGCCACCATCGCCCACAGCGCGACGTCGGTCCAAAGCAGCACGAACCTGGGCATGCGCGCCGTCCTTCAGCCCAGCCGCACGCGCGGGTCGACCCACGTGTAGGCGATGTCGATGGCGACGTAGGTGGCGATGTAGATCACCGAGCCGATGAACACCATCGTGCGCACGACCGCGAAGTCCTGCTTGCCGATGGCCTCGATGACGTAGGCGCCGAGACCGGGCAGGCCGAAGAAGCTCTCGAACACGAGGCTGCCCAGGAACACGATCGGGATGTAGCCACCGGCGCTGGTGATGATGGGGATCAGCGCGTTGCGCAGCACGTGGCGCCCGAGCACCAGGTGCTCGGCCAGGCCCTTGGCGCGCGCGGTGCGCACGTAGTCCTTGCCGATCTCCTCGAGGAGCATCGCCCGGTACAGCCGCGCCTCGCCGCCGATGCGGGCCACCAGCGAGAGCAGGATCGGCAGCAGCAGGAACTTCACCGCGTCCAGCCCCGGCGCGTAGCCCGACAACGGCGCCAGCTTAAGGACGCGGCTGAAGAAGACCTGGCCGACGATGATGTAGAACAGGCTCGAGATCGACAGCATCACCACGCAGGCGACGACGCCCCAGAAGTCGAGCCGCGAGTGGCGGAAGGCCACCAGCAGCAGCGCGAAGGCCGTGCTGGCGATCACCTGCAGCACGAAGAGCGGCAGCGCCAGTTGCACGCTGACCCACATCCGCGTGGCGACTTCGTCGCCGATGTCGCCGGCGGTCTCGGCGTCGGCGCGGCCGAAGTCGAAGGCGAACAGCGACACCGAGCGCTCCCAGAAGATGGTCTCGGTGACGGTCTTCGCGCCCGACTCCCGGGCATTGAAGTACAGCGGCTTGTCGTAGCCGCGCTCGGCCTTCCACTTCTCGATCGCCTCCTGGGTGACGCGCTTGCCGCCGAGGTTCAGCCGCGCCATGTCGTCGGGTGTGTTGACGGTGAAGAACAGGACGAAGGTGGCCAGGTTCACGCCGGCCAGCACCAGCAGCCCGTAGCCGAGCCGGCGCAGCACGAAGGCGAGCATCGTCAGGCCGCCTTCAGTCCGCCGCACCGGACACCGGGCGGCCGCGCGCGTCGAGCCGGTCGCGTCGCCGCCAGGCCCGCAGCGCCAGCGCCGCGACGGCGGCCAGCGCGGCCAGCAGCGGCAGCAGCGGCCACCAGGTCGGCCGGTTCCACTCGCGCAGGGCGGCCACGCGGTCGGCCACGTCCAGGCGCAGGAAGCGGCCGTGGTCGCGGATCAGGATGGCGGCCTTCTGGTTGTGCACCCAGCGCTGCGCGGCCGCGCTGGCAAAGGGGAAGAAGCCCATCGTCCACGGCGCGTCCTCGCGCACGATCCGCACCGCCTCGTCGATCAGCGCCTGCCGCTCGGGGCCGTCCTCCATCGACTTGATCCGCTCGAAGACGCGGTCGAATGCGGGGCTCGCGTAGTTGGAGGTGTTCTCGCCGTCGAACCGCGTCTTGCCGCTCTTGCTGTACAGCAGGAACAGGAAGTTCTCGGCGTCCGGGTAGTCGGCCAGCCAGCCGAGCCAGAACACCTGGTACCTGCCCTTGCGCACCTTGTCCTGGAACTGGTTGTTGTCGGTGGCACGCACCTCGAGCTGGATGTCGAGCTTGGCGAACTGGCGCACGACCCAGTCGATCTCGGGCTTGCGGTCGGGCGTCGGCGGCGCGTAGTAGTCGTAGTTCAGCACCAGCGGCCTGCCGGTGCGCGCGTCGCGGCCGTTCGGCCAGCCGGCCTCGGCGAGCAGCTTCTTCGCCTCGGCGATCGGACGCCGCACCGCCTTGCCATCGCGCCAGACGTGGGTCACCGGGTTCACGCCCTCGGGCGTGCCCTCGCGGCTGCCGAAGATGCCGGGCGGGATCGGGCCCATCGCGGTGTCGCCGGCCTTCTTGGGGAAGATGCGGCTGTACTCCTCCCAGTCGATGGCGATCGACAGCGCCTGCCGCAGCTTGCGGTTGCGCGCCTTCTGCTCGGGCGCGAGCTGGCCCTCCTCGCCATCGCCCAGCACCGGATCGAGCATGTTGAAGGCGATGAAGTAGCTGCCGACGTCGCTGCCGCGGTCGAGCCGGAAGCCCTTGGCGGTGTACTCGCGGCGCACGTCCTCGCTGTCCTGCATGGCCACCAGGTAGTCCATGCCGGTGTCGGTGCGCTCGAACACCTCGACGTCGTAGTACCCCTGGCGGAACTTGCCGCGCTGCGGCACGGCCTCGCGCTCCACCGTGAACACCATGCGGTCGATGAAGGGCAGCGCCTTGCCGCAGTCGGCCAGCAGACCTCGCTCGCGGTCTCCGGGCGCGCCCTCGCAGGGGTAGGTCTCGCCGCGCCAGTGCGGGTTGCGCCGCATCTCGTGGCGCCGGTCCTGCAGGAACTCGGTGAGCATGTACGGCCCGGTGCCCAGCGGCCAGCGGTCCAGGCTCAGGCCGGCGGCGGCCAGGCCGGGTTGCGCATAGAACGCGTCGGCCTCCCAGGGCACCGGCGCCAGGAAGGTGGTGGTCATCCAGTAGCTCCACTGCGGGTATTTGCCGTGGATGCGGATGCGCAGCAGGTGGCGCTCGGGCGCACTGGCGCCGGCCAGCGGCCAGCGCCTGAAGTCGAGGAAGGGCTTGTCGAGGCTGCTCGCCAGCAGGCCGGCGCGCATCCGGGCGTCCTCGGCCTTGACGAGCGCGGCGTAATCCTTGAGCCCGACCACGTACTCCTGGAACAGGCTGAGGATGGGCGTGGTCACGCGCGTGGTGGCGTGGCGCTTGAGCGCGTAGACGAAGTCCTCGGCCACCAGCTCGCGCGTGCCCTGGTGCTCGAACTCCAGCGGGCTGCGGCGCGAGCCCAGCTCGCCGGGCGCCATCGGACGATGCGTGTGATAACGGTAGCGGCCCTGCGCGTCCACCGCCAGCGCAGGATGCGGCTGGAAGCGGATGCCCGGCCTGATGGGCACGTCGTAGATGCTCTCGTGCACCAGCGCGGCCGGCGCGTCGTCGGGCAGCGGGCGGCCCTCGCGGTCGACATAGCGCGGGCGCACGACGGCCGCGGCGCTCTTGGGCACGAGCTCGAACGGGCGCTTCAGGTAGTGGTAGCCGTAGGGCGGCTCGTAGATCTGGTAGGTGAACGGCGTGTCGTTCGACCAGTACGAGGCGGTCGGGTCGAGGTGGCGGGGCGAGTTCTCGACCACGGCCGAGAACAGCGTGTTGGTCGCGGATGCACCGTCGGGCCAGGGGCTGTTGTCGCAGCCCGGCAGCGCGAGCGCCAGGGCCGCCGCCAGGCCGGCGGCCACGCGGCGCCGCAGGCCCGCCCTGGAGAAGTCGACCCCACGCAAAGTGGGGCGATTCTAGGCAGCCGCCGGCACGCTCACCGGCCCCACCCGAGCAGCGCCTGCCGGCCGTCCACCAGCAGCTCGGCACGACGGCCGAAGGGCAGCGTCACGAGAGTCGGCACGTGCCCGAAGGGCAGGTCCGTCAGGATCGGCACGCGGGTCGTGCCGCGCAGGTGCGCGATCGCGTCGCCGAGCCGGTAGCCGCGGTCGCCGGCACTGGCTGCGGCGGCCGTGAACCGGCCGAGCAGCACGGCGCGCTGGCTGCCGAGCACCCCCGCCTGCAGCAGCTGCAGCAGCATGCGCTCGACGCGGAACGGGGCCTCGTTGATGTCTTCAAGGAACAGCAGCCCGCCCTTGACACGCGCCGGCGCCGGGAAGTGCCGCGTGCCGAGCAGCGAGCACAGCATCGCCAGGTTGCCGCCCCAGAGCACGCCGCGCCGTGCGAGCCCGTCGAAACCGTCCTCGGTGCGGAAGCCCACGGCCTCCAGTTCGCCGCGCATCGCCTCGGCGAAGCAGCCGGCGGTGACGTCGTCCAAGCCGCCCTCATCGTCGGGGCGGCCGAAGTCACCCACGGCCATCGGCCCGGCCCAGCCCGGCGCGCCAGTGCGCGCGAACAGCGCGCAGTGCAGCGCGGTGAAGTCGCTGTGGCCGACCCAGCGCGTGCCGGCCGCGACGCTGCGCGCCACGCGGCGCCAGTCCACCGCATCGAGCAGCCGGGTCAGGCCGTAGCCGCCCCGCGAGGCCAGTGCCACGGCCGGCGCGGCCGCCGCCGTGCGGTGCACCGCAGCCAGCCGCATCTCGTCGCTGCCGGCAAAGCGCTGCCGGCGGGCACGCGCATCCGCGTCCACCTCGACCTCGAAGCCGAGCGCCCGCAGCCGACGCACGGCCAGCGTCAGCCGCGCCGGCTCGCGCACGACGCCGGAGGGGCTGAAGACCCGCAGCGCCGTCACGCCCCGGACCCGGATGCAGGCGGCACCAGCGGCAGCTCCAATGCCTCGCCGGCCGGGATCGGGGCGGAGTCCTTCGACGCCTCGGAGGCGTCCGCAGGCTCGTTGCCGTCGCCGAGCTGCGCCAGCGCCGCGCGCTCGGCACGCAGCTGCGCGCGCCGCTCGGCGAAGAAGTCGCTCAGCACGCGGCCGCACGGGCCGGCGAGCACGCCGCCCACGACCTCGGTGTGGTGGTTCAGCCGGTCCTGCGCGAACAGGTCCACCACCGAGCCGGCCGCGCCGGTCTTCGGGTCGCGGGCGCCGAACACCACGCGCCGCAGGCGTGCGTGCATCAGCGCCATGGCGCACATCGCGCACGGCTCCAGCGTCACATACAGCTCGCAGTCGGGCAGCCGGTAGTTGGCCAGCAGCGTCGCCGCGTGCCGCAGCGCCACGATCTCGGCATGCGCCGTCGGGTCGTGCGTGGTGATCGGCCGGTTGTAGCCGGTGGCCACAACGTGCATGCCGGCCTCGTCGCGGCGCACGATGACTGCACCGACGGGCACCTCGCCCACCAGCAGCGCGTTGTGCGCCTGGTCGAGGGCCAGGCGCATGCCGATCTCGTCGGGGTCCTCGTTCATCGCGGCAGCACCGGACCCTTCAGCGGGCCGCCGCCGGCCCGACCGGCGCCGCATCGCGGCTTTGCCACGTCGCGCGCCGCGCGGCCCTGCGCTCGGCGAGTTGGGCGCGCGCGGCGCTGCACGCGGCGTCGAGCTCCGCGTGACCGACGTCCTGCAGCGTGGCCACGGCGGCCTGCGCGGCCGGCGGCAGCGCGCCGAAGGCCGTGCGTTCGTAGACGCGGCCGAAGCCGTCGCGCGCGAGCAGGCCCGTGTCGACCAGCCAGCGGCGCAGTTCCACGTGGTCGGTGGCGAGGAAGGCAGCCGCGCCGGCCAGCGCGTCCCGCAGGGCTTCGTTGATGCCCCGCTCGTCGCGCGGCGCGCGGGGCAGCGCGCACCACACGAGGGCCAGCGCCTCCAGCCGCCGAGCGTATGCCAGGTTGCCCAGGTGCACGCGGTCCTTGACCACCAGCTCGAGCAGCGCCGCCGGCAGCGCCGCGCGCCGCACCGGCGCGGCGTTCGGTTCGGACGTTTCGACAGTCATGGCTTCGGGCGGAAGACCCGCCGGCGGTGAGCGATGCCGCAGTTGTACGCCATCGGCGGCGTTCCGCCAGTGGCGACCCGGTTCGGTCGGGGCCCTGGCGCGATGCCCCGCCCTGGTTCCTGGCGGGCCCGGATCCGTTTCCGGGCCGGAACCCAGCGCGCTTGCCTGGCCGGATCAGGCCTTGGGCCGCACGGCCGCCGCGAACAGGGTCGGGCGCAGCGCAGCGCCCACGCGCGGCAGCCATCCCGCCAGCACGGTCAGCGCCAGCGCGGTGGCGAAGGCCGCGGTCGTGCCGGCAGGCAGAAGCAGCGCACCGAAGGCGGCCACGAACAGTCCGCGCACCAGCAGGCCGGCGACGTAGCCGTGCAGGAATCCCAACGTGTCCTCGGCACCCCCAGGCCGGCGATGCAACTCGACGGCGACGGTGGCCGCCAGCAGCGGCGGCGAGATCAGCAGGCCCGTCCAGAACGGACCCACGTCCACGGCGACCACTGCCGCAAGCGCGCTCACCAGCCCCGACACCAGTGCCGCGGTCAGCCAGCCGCGGCCGGCCGGCACCGACCCGGCCGGCACCGACCGGGCCCCGGTGCGCGGCAGCGGGCGGGACGGGCGATGATCCATCCGGCGCAGCGCCCCGAGCGCGCCCTGGCAGGCCAGGCACACGACCGAGGCGACGAGCAGCCAGAGCGCAAGCGGCCACTGCAGGGTCGACATCCACGGCAAAGGCAGCAGGCCGGCCAGCACGGCCAGGCCCAGGGCAGAGGGAGGCCGGCGACTCCGGCTGGCCAGTCCGTAGCCGAGAGCGAACGTCGCGCAGGCGATGGCGGCGGCCACCGCACTCACCGCGGCCGCCGCGGTGAACGCCTCGCCACGGTCGTAGACCAGCCAGAGCATGGCCGGGCCGGTGACCGTGGGCAGCCCGGTGAGCAACCCGGCTGCCCTGCGGCCGAAGCGCCCTGCCGCGAGCAGCAACGCGCCCACCAGGATCGCCGTGATCGCGCCTCGCGCCAGCGCTCCCGACAAGGCCCTTGCGATCTCGGCGTCCATGCTCAGCGCCTCGCGCGAAGGCTCGCCGCGGCCGCGGCGGGTGCCGCGCCGCCGGCAAGTTCGGCGCACGCCGGGCGCTGATGCTCGCGTGCACGGTCACCGGCAAGCTGCGTCGGTCGATCCATGACTCCATCTCCGCCCCGGGACGGGGCTGATGGAATCTAGGGGGGGGCCGTTATCTCGCCGTTACGGGCACCCGGGCCCACCGGCATCGCACCCACCGCGACGGTGTCTGGCGCCTGGGCACGGCGGAGGCGGTGGCTGTCGATCAGGCCACCGATCAGGCCGCCATCAGGCTTCTTGGGGAGCGGTGTGCCGGCTCAGCACGCGCCGGTTGACGAGGTTGCGCTCGAGGAAGGCGCGACGCATCCCGGCGGGGAGCTGGTGGCGGGCGATCGCGTGGATCCAGTCGGAAGCGTCGCGGAGCGCACGCGCGGCGACCTCGGGGGCCGCTTCGCGCAGGTCATCGGCGACCGACAGCCACAGCGTGGGACGGTACAGACCCGGCACCGTGACCCGCCCCAACGCAGCCAGGGCCGCGCTGCCCGCCCGCTCGGCCTGCCAAGCGTCACCGGAACGCGCGGCCGCACGGCAGGCGGCAACCTCCACCATCAGCCCGAGCCCGTCGTCCCCGTGCTCGCTCGCCCAGGTGCGCCACACGTCCAGGTCCGGTGCCGACAGAGGGCTGCGCCAGGCATGGAGTGCGACCCGCAGCCCCTCCGGCTCGACCGCCGCCAGCATCGGCTCCGGCACGCTCTGGAGCGCCGCCTCGGGCGCACCCGCGCCCTGCAGCGCAGCGAGGTCCAGCGCCAGCACGGCGCGTACGCGGTCGATGGCAGGCGAAGCCGGCTCGGCGGCAAGCGCTGCGGCGCTGTCTCGCGCGCGTTCCGGCTGTCCGGCCCAGGTCCAGGCGCGCAGCCGCCATGCGTGCAGGAAGGCGGACCACGCCGCAGGCAGGGCGTCGGCGCTGCCGCGCAGCGCATCCAGGACTTCGCAGGCAGCGCCCAGGCGCCCGAGCTGGACCAGGTCACGCGCGACGACGATGTCCAGCACCCGCGAGAACGGCGCATCGGCGCCGTCTGCGGCCTTCATCATGCGCCGGGCCTCCTCGGCCCGCTCCAGCGAGGGCAGCATTCGGCCGCGGTCATGCTCCACGCCGGCCATCACGTGCAGCACGCCGGCCACCATGCGCAGGCGCCCGGTCCGGTGCGCCAGTTCCAGCGCCTGGCCGAGGTGCTCGCCTGCGCGCTGATAGCGACCGAGCCGCCGCAGCGCGTTGCCCACGTTGCTGTGATGCCATCCGGACTCCTGGGGGTCGCCGGCCGACGAGTAGTAGGCGCCCGCGAGTTCCAGCTGCTCCAGTGCCGGCTCGGCGCAACCGTGGACGATGAAGGCGTCGGCCACGGCGTTGCGCAGCAGGGCCACCGCGCGCGCAGATGCGGACTCCACCAGATCGGGATCGGCGAGGCGCTGCAGGCCCTGGCGCGCCGCCTCCTCGGGCCTGCCCAACCAGCACAGGGACCGCACCGTCTCGTAGGCGACCCGCAGGCGGTCATCGGGCTGCGCCGGCACGTCCTGCAGGGCCTGCAGCTGCGCCAGCGAACGTGCGGAGTCTCCGGACTCTGTCCACAGGTCGGCCAGTTCCAGCCGCGCCAGCAAGGCCTCGCGACCCTGGCCGGCCGTGTCGTGGCAGGACGCCGCCTGCGTCAACGCATCGCAGGCCTCGCGGTAGCGCAGCGATGCCTCGGCGCGCCGGGCCGCGGCGCGCAGCTGCGGCGCGGCGCGCGCGGGCTCCTGCGCCTCGAGCCAGTGCGCCGCGATCCGCGCGGGCTCGCCGCCGCGCCGCTCCAGCGCAGCGGCGATGCGGCGGCGGACCGCGCGGCCGATCGCCTGCGGCACGCCGGCCAGCGTGACCTCCAGGATGAGGTCGTGGGCGAAGACCTGGTCCCGCAGGAACCCTGCCGCCTCGAGCTCGGTCCAGGCCGCGGCCAGCCCGAGGTGCGGCCGATCCAGCACCTCGGCCGCCAGGTCGGCATCGAAGTCCTGCCCTGCCAGGGCCGCCATGCGCGCCAAGCTAAGCGCCTCCGCGGAGAGCCGGGTGAGGCGCCGCTGGATCAGGGTCAGCACCGAGCCGGGCCGGGGCAGCTGGGCGGGGTCGATGCCAGCGTCAGGGCCCTCGAGCAAGGCGGCCTTCAGGGTCTCGAGCATGAACAGCGGGTTGCCGCCCGTGGCGCGCCGCAGCGGCGGCGCCAGCGCCCGCGCATCGACGCCACCCAGCCGGAGGCTGTCGACGAACGCCTCGACGCCCGCGTCGTCCAGCGGCTGCAACACCACCTCGACGAGGCGCCCGCGGGCGCCCAGGCGCTCCACCAGCGCCGAGAGCGCGGCGCCGCCTTCGGCCGGCCTGCGCGCCAGGCCGAAGGCCAGGCCGGCCAGCCGGGACGCATCCAGCAGCACCTCCAGGGCCTCGAGCGACGCGGTGTCGAAGAACTGCAGGTCGTCGAGCCAGACGCCAGCCAGACCCAGCCGGTGCGCGAGCGCCAGGGTCATCTCGGCGGCCGCGACCGGGCTGGCACGCTCGCGCGCGGCAGCGTCGGGCCCCGGCCCCGGTACGAGGTCGGGCAACAACGGCCGCAGGGCTGGCGCCTCGGCGTGACGCAGCGCCTCGGGCCAGTCGGCCGCCACCGTGCGCAGCAACCGCGCCAGGCTGGCGTAGGGCAGCGCCGTATCGGACGGCCGCGCGCAGGCGACCCGCTCGCCCGCCCCGAGCAGCTCGGCCACGAGGCGGGACTTGCCCTGCCCCGGCTCGCCGACGATCAGCGGGATCCCGCCTGCGGCCTGCACACGCCTCACCTTGCCGAGTGCGCTCTCCCGTCCGACCAGCCGCGGCGGGCGCAGCACGGTCACGGGCACGCAAGGATCCAACGGCGAACGGGCGGATGCGGGCTGCGCACGCAGGCTGTCGACCAACTCGTGGAATCGGGGCGTCGGCGTCACCCCGAGCTCGTCCTGAAGGCGCTGCTCGAAGCCCGCCAGGGCCCGAAGGGCGGCGTCACGCTCGCCGCGCAGGTACAGCGCCCGCGCCCAGCGCAGGTGGCCCGGCTCGCCCAGGGGGTCGCGCTCGACCAGCGCCCGCGCCAGGTCGGCCGCCCGCGCGAGATCGCCCTGCGCTTCAGCCGCATCACACTCGCGCAGCCGCTGCTCGAGGCCATCGGCCGCCCAGTGCTCGCGCCGGGCCTGCAGCCAATCGTCGAACCCGGGGCAGTCCGCGAAGTCGTGTCCGTCCAGCAAGGGCTCGCCGCGACCGCCGTCGACGCTGACCATCGGCGCCAGGCAGAGTGCCTCGCCGGCGTCCAGCAGCCCCGGTCCGGCGGCCTTGCGCAGCCGGAAAAGCAACTGGCGCAGGCTGTTGCGGGCCGCTTCGGCCGACCCGTTCGGCCACAGCAGCGACGCGATGCGCTCGCGAGGCGCGGGCCCCTCCAGGACCAGCCACGCCAGCAGGCCCGCCGCCTTGCGCTCCAGCGTCAGCGGCTGGCCATCGGCATCGACGCGGGCCATGCCGCCCAGGATCAGCACCACGCCTGTCAAGTCACTCGCCATCCGCGTTCATCCCGCGCGGTGCCAGCACCGCGGCCGGCGCGGGGCAGGACGCAGGACACTGCGCGACGGGTGCCGAACGATAAGCGATGCAAGCGAGGCGAGGCGGGGCGTCCGCCTCGGTCACACGGGCTGCGGCTCACCGAGAGCGCACGCGGCCGACAACTTCGTGAACGAGATCACCATCGCGTGGTGAGGGCATCCGAGGCTGTGCAGCGCGTGGGAGCGGCGCGTGGATGCGACACCGACCGCGGCGCAGCCTTCGCCGGGACCATCCGGACAGCACGGCGCCGGCGTTGCCCGAGGGACGGCGACCGCGTCCGGCACACCGGGCGCCCGGGCGCGGCTTTGGTACGATGATTGGACGCAATCGCAGGAGCCCGCCGCCATGACGCTTCCCGGGGACGGAACGATCCGCCAGCAGCAGCTTCTCGCCGACGCCTCGCGCTACCTGGCTGGCGGCGGCACGGGCCTCTTCGTGCTGCCGGCCGATCTGAACCTGGTCGTCGACCACGGGCGAGGCAGCCGGGTCGTTGACATCGCCGGGCGAGAGTACATCGACTACCACCTCGGCTCCGGACCGGTGCTGCTCGGACACGGGCATGCGGGTGTGGCGGCGGCGGTCGAGCGCAGGCTGCACAAGGGCAGCACGTACTTCTTCCTGAACGAGCCCGAGATCGAGCTGGCGCGACGGCTGGTGGATGCCATCCCGTGCGCGGAGTGCGTGCACTACACGGGCTCGGGCACCGAGGCGACCTACTATGCGCTGCGCATCGCGCGCGCGCGCACCGGCCGCGCCAAGGTGCTCAAGTTCGAGGGCGCGTGGCACGGCATGCACGACTGGGGCCTGTTCGGCACCGTGCCGGCACAGCCCTCGCCCTACCCTCGCGCGCTGCCCGACTCGGTCGGCGTGCCGGCGGCGCTGGCCGACTACGTGCTCGTCTCGCCGTTCAACGACGCGCAGGCGGCGCTCGAGCTGATCGAGCGCCACGCGCACGAGCTGGCCGCCGTGATCATCGAGCCGCTGCAGCGTGTCCTTCTGCCCGAACCCGGCTTCCTGCAGGCGATGCGCGAGGCCACCGCGCGCCACGGCATCGTGCTGATCTTCGACGAGATCGTGACGGGCTTCCGTATTGCATGGGGCGGTGCGCAGGAGCGCTACGGCGTCGTGCCCGACCTGGCGACCTACGGCAAGGCGATCAGCGGCGGCTACCCCCTGGCGGCCATCGCGGGGCGCGCCGACGTGCTGGCCGTGCTCGATGCGCGCAGCCGCCCGAAGTCGGAGGTGGTGTGGGCGACGAACACGCTCAACGGCAATCCGATCTGCGCCGCCGCGGGCGTGGCGGCACTGGATGCGCTCTCCGCACCGGGGGTGTACGACCATCTTGCCCGCATCGGTTCGCGACTGCGCCGCGGGATCGTCGCCGCCGGCGAGCGCCACGGCTTCGCAGTGCAGGCGCCTGGCGAGGACGCGGTGTTCGGCGTCCGTTTCACCGACCGCCGGCCCCTCAGGACCTGGACCGACCTCACCACCGCCGACAAGGACCTCGGCTGGCGCTGGGCGATGGAGCTGCTGCGGCGCGGACTGCTGGTGAACCCGAACGAGAAGTTCTACATCTCCATCGCGCACACCGACGCCGACGTGGACCACACGCTGGGCGTCGTCGACGAGGCCTTCGCGGCACTCGCGACCTGAGCCGCGCGGCTCGGGCCGGTCGCCCCCCCCGAGCGCTGTCCGCGGGCGCCCTTCGCGCGGCGGGCACCGCGGCCGGGTTGCGGCGGCAGGGCGGCGCCGTGCACGAATTCTCTGCTCCCCCGGCGCCGGCTGCCGAAAACCAGGGCAGCGCGCGGCAGGCCTGGCCGTTCCCGCCGCGTCCCGGCCGCCCCGCCCGAGGAGGGCTTCGTCCACCGAGGTCACACAGATGTCCGCTGCAGCGTCCCGCCGCTACTCCCAGTCCCGCGAACGGAGCGCCGAGCTGCTTCGGCTCGCCCTGGCAGGCATGGGCAAGAACCCGGCCGCCCTCGACCCGCTGTGCTACGCGGTGTGGTACGAGCACGTGGCCGGCCTCAACCCCGGGCTCAGCCGAGCCTTGCTGCAGGGCGAGGGCAAGACCGCGCCGCTGGACGACGAAGCGGTGGTGCGGCTGTACCGCGACCACATCGCGCCGCCCGACGCCGATGACGTGGCCCGCGTGGGGCTCGGCCTGCAGCAGACGATGCAGCGGCTGGAGCGCTCGGCATCGCAGGCCGGCGACCACGCCGGGGAGTTCGGCGCGCAGCTCGACTCGCTGAACGACCTGCTCGAGGCCTCCAGCGTAGAGTCCCTGGCCGAGCGGCTCCCCGGCATCGCGCGCGCGACGGCCCAGGCCAGTGCGTCGATCCGCTCGCTGCAGCAGGAGCTCGCCGGCAGCCGCCGCGAGATCGACCGGCTGCGCGAGGAACTCGACCGCACCCGGGCCGAGACCCTGCTCGACCCGCTGACCGGCGTGATGAACCGGCGCGGCTTCGACCGCCGGCTGGCCGAGGTGCTGTGCGGCCACCACGTCGAGCACGAGCCGCCCTGCCTGCTGATGTTCGACATCGACCACTTCAAGCGCGTCAACGACCAGCACGGCCACATGGTCGGCGATCTCGTCATCCAGGGCGTGGGGCAGATCCTGCGCCAGGCGGCCACGAGGCACCAGTCCAGCGCCGCGCGCTGCGGCGGAGAGGAGTTCGCCTTCCTGCTGCCGCGTGCCAACCGCGACGAGGCGCTCCGCGTGGCCCAGTCGATCTGCGAGCAGGCCAAGGGGATGCAGATCCGCCAGCGCTCGACCGGCAACTGCATCGGCTCGATCACGCTGTCCGGCGGTGTCGCCCACTGGCGCACCGGGGAGGACGCGGCGGCGCTCACCGCGCGCGCCGATGCGGCGCTTTACCGGTCGAAGCAGGAAGGCCGCGACCGGGTCTCCGTCGCCGCCTGAGCCGCCCGGGCCCGCCCAGGGCCGCCACCGGCCACCCGCCGCCCCGGCCCGAGCGCCAGCGTGACCGAGCGGAGCGACGCTGACGTCACGTCGGCAGCGATAGAACCTCGTCGCAGGCGTGCCGGACGCATCGTCCGTCGCGCGATTCCGTGCCACACCGGCACCCCGTCGACGAAGGAGACCCCATGCATTGCTGCCGCGCGGCCCTGGCCCCGCTGGTCCTTGCCGCCACCCTGGCCTGCGGGCCGGCCAGCGCCCAGTTCAACTCGTTCGGCGCACCGAGCGTCATGTCGATCGCGAACATGAACGCCTACCTAAGCATTCACACCAACGCGGCGCTGGTGCGCGACGCCCAGACACGGCTGAATGCCGTCAACCAGGTGGGCGCCGCCGTGAAGGCCGCGCCTGCCGCCGCCGGGGGTCGCCTGCTGGTGCCGGCGGCTCCGCAGACCACCTTCCGCCCGCAACCGCGGCGACTCCTCGTGCAGGGCTTCGCGGAGAGCCTGAGCACCAACCCGGCCGAAGTGAAGGAGCTCGTCGACGTGTTCACCCAGGGCTTCGGCGCCTTCGAGTCGGAGGCCCGGCGCCTGGGTCGACCCAACAACGTGGCCATGGCCTTCGCCTACCTGGTGGGTGTCTGCTACATGGTGCACCACGGGCTCGAGCCCAGCGAGGCCGCGCTGCTGAACCTGCAGGCCAACAGCGATGCGGCGTTCGGGTCGCTGGACAACTTCAAGGCGCTGAAGGACCCGGAACAGCAGAAGCTGTACGAGTCGTTCGTGCTGATGGCCACGCTGCCGCTGATGGGCTACACCGTCGCGGTGGCGCAGAACGACCGCACGCTGCTCGCCACCTATCGCGAGGCGGCCGGCGCGGCGCTGGAGACCGTCCTGGGCGTGCGGCCCGATCGGCTGAAGTTCACCGCCACGGGTCTGGAGGTACGGCGCTGAGGGCGGTGTCGGCCGCAGCGGCCGCAACGGACCGGCCGGGCGCCGCAGTCGCTGCGTCGCGGCCCGGGGCGGACACCGCGCCGCCCTGCCCATGGGGGTCCGCCAGGCCAGCGGCGCGCAGCGCGGCGACGTCGGCATCGGACAGCCCCAGCCCCTGGCGCAGGCGCTCGTCGGGCAACCGCAGCAGCAGTGCACGCAGCCGGCGCCGCGCCGGGTCGAGGCCGGGCTGGCTCAGACGGGCCACCAGCGCGCTGCGAGAGAGGCGGGCCGGCGACGGCCGGCGGAACGCGCCGACGAGAGCGGTGGTGGTGTCGATCCAGGCGGCCATGGAAGCTCCGTAAGCACGGGCCCCGGGCGTCATCCAACCCCGCAGCACCGCGATACGTGGTCATCGGCCTGCCCACAACCTGTCTTGAGAGCCGCGCTATCCTCCATCGGATCCGCCTTGCCGCATTTCCCATGGACCAGGTGTCGATCTCGCTGCCGCAGTTCCGCCAGTTGCTCAACGCCGCCGGCTACGACGAGGTGCTCGAGCGCTCCTGGGCGCCGGACACGGTGCTGGACACCCACAGCCATCCGTTCGACGTCAGCGTCCTGATGGTGGCCGGCGAACTGACGCTGGCGATCGGGGCCGAAGCGCCGCGCGTTCTGCGTGCCGGCGATACCTTCCACCTCGGCGCCGGGGTGCCGCACGCGGAGCGCTATGGGCCGCAGGGGGCGAGGTTCTGGGTCGCCCGCCGCAACGTGCCGGCGCCGTAGCACGTAAGGGCCGCGGCGCGCCGCGCCGTCCAGCGCCTGCGGCCAAGCCGCCGCCGCCCCCCCCCCCCCCCCCCCC
>JADCGP010000002.1 GCA_020248915.1 Rubrivivax sp.
CCTGCATGTTGCTCTCCAGCTTCTCGAGCAGCGCGTCGTTGGGCGCCACGGTCACCACCGGCATCTCCTCGGTCACCAGGGCCAGCGGGCCGTGCTTCAGCTCGCCGGCCGGGTAGGCCTCGGCGTGGATGTAGCTGATCTCCTTGAGCTTGAGCGCGCCCTCCAGCGCAATGGGGTAGTGCAGCCCGCGGCCGAGGAAGAGCGCGTGCTCCTTGCGCGCGAACTCCTCGCTCCACGCGATGACCTGCGGCTCCAGCGCCAGCACCGCCTGCAGCGCCAGCGGCAGGTGGCGCAGCGCCTTCAGCTCGGCGGCCTCCTGCTCGTCGGACAGGCGGCCGCGCACGCGCGCCAGCGCCAGCGTCAGCAGGTACAGGCCCGCGAGCTGCGTGGTGAAGGCCTTGGTGCTGGCCACCCCGATCTCCACGCCTGCGCGCGTGATGTAGGCAAGCCGGCACTCGCGCACCATCGCGCTGGTGGCCACGTTGCAGATGGTGAGCGTGTGCTCCATGCCCAGGCCGCGCGCGTGCTTCAGCGCCGCGAGGGTGTCGGCCGTCTCGCCGCTCTGGCTGATGGTGACGACGAGGGTGCGCGGGTCGGGCACGCTGGCGCGGTAGCGGTACTCGCTGGCGATCTCCACCGTGGTCGGGATGCCGGCGATGGCCTCGAGCCAGTAGCGCGCCACGCTGCCGCTGTAGTAGCTGGTGCCGCAGGCGAGGATCAGCACGCGGTCGACGGCCTCGAAGACCTGCTGCGCGCCGTCGCCGAAGAGCTCGGGCCCGATGCCCTGCACGCCCTCCAGCGTGTCGCCCAGCGCGCGCGGCTGCTCGAAGATCTCCTTCTGCATGTAGTGCCGGTAGGGCCCGAGCTCGGCCGCGCCGCTGTGGGCGTGCACGGTGCGCACCGGCCGCTCCACGGGCTGGAAGCGCACGCCGTTGGCCGACGCCTCGGCGCGGCTGATCCAGACCTTGCCCATCTGCAGGTCGACGACGTCGCCTTCTTCGAGGTAGACGATCTGGTCGGTGACGCCGGCCAGCGCCATCGCGTCGCTGGCCAGGAAGTTCTCGCCCGAGCCCTTGGCGCCCACGCCCACCACCAGCGGCGAGCCCTCGCGCGCGCCCACCACGCGGTGCGGCTCGTCGCGGCAGAACACGGCGATGGCGTAGGCCCCGCGCAGGCGCGGCAGCGCACGCTGCACGGCCTCGAGCAGGTCGCCGTCGTACTGGCTGTGCACCAGGTGGGCGATGACCTCGGTGTCGGTCTGGCTGGCGAAGACGTAGCCCCTGGCGCGCAGCTCGGCGCGCAGGTCGTCGTGGTTCTCGATGATGCCGTTGTGCACGAGCGCGATGCGGCCCGAGACGGCCTCGGTGGCGTCGAGCTTGATGCCCGGCCCGCCGCTGAAATGCGGGTGCGCGTTGTGCACCGCCGGCGCGCCGTGCGTGGCCCAGCGCGTGTGCGCGATGCCGGTGCCGGCGGCCACGCCCTCCTGCGCGACGTTGGCCTCGAGCTCGGCCACGCGTGCGGTGCTGCGCGCCCGGCGCAGGCGCCCGCCCTGGTGCACCGCCACGCCGCAGCTGTCGTAGCCGCGGTACTCCAGGCGCTTGAGGCCCTCGATCAGGATCGGGACGATGTTGCGCGTGCTGACCGCGCCGACGATGCCGCACATGGGAAGGGTCCTCCGCGGGTTCGGTGGGCCGGCATCCTAGGCGCACGTGTGTGCAATTAGCTTGCCCAATGAATGCCCTCCTTGATCGATTCGGTCGATCGTGACATAGTGAATCCCATATCAACCAAAACAACCAAGTTCTTGCAATCTTCTTCCGCCATCGACCTCGACCCCACCGACCTGAGGTTGCTCGAGCTGCTTCAGGCCGATGCCTCGCTCACCAACCAGGCACTGGCCGCCGCCGCCCACACCTCGCCGGCCACGGCGCTGCGCCGGGTGCGGCGCCTGGTGGACGCCGGCGTGATCGAGCGCCGCATCGCGCTGCTCGACCCCGGCCGCCTGGGCGCGGGGCTCACCGCGCTGGTGGAGCTCTCGCTCGACCGCCAGGGCGCCGAGCACCTGGACGCCTTCGAGCAGCGCGCCGCGGCCGATGCCGAGGTGCAGCAGCTGTGGCGCGTGTCGCCGGGCCCCGATTTCGTGCTCGTCGTGCACTGTGCCGACATGGCCGGCTACCAGGCGCTGGTGCAGCGCCTGTTCACGCAGGACGCCAACGTGCGCAACGTGAAGGCCTACTTCGCCGTGAAGCGCGCCAAGTTCGACCCGCGTCTGGTGCTGCGGCGGCCGGCGGCGGCCGGCGGCACGGCGTCGCGCTGACGGGCCGGCGGCGGCCCGGCCATCGAGGGTCCGTGCCACGCCGCAGGCCGGCGGCCCGGCGCCGAGGCCCGCCGCCTCAGGCTTTCAGGATCGCCAGGCCCTTCAGGTACTCGCCCTCGGGGAAGGCCAGCGTCGGCGGGTGGTCGGGCGCGCCTTCGAGCCGCGCCAGGATCGCGCCGTCCACGCCGGCATCGATGGCCGCGCCGGCCACGATCTTGTGGAACAGCTCCGCGCCCACGCCGCCCGAGCAGCTGAAGGTGAGCAGCAGCCCGCCCGGCGCGAGCAGTTTCAGCGCCAGGCGGTTGATGTCCTTGTAGGCGCGCGCGGCGCGCTCGGCATGGGCCGCGGTGGGCGCGAACTTGGGCGGGTCGAGCACGATGGCGTCGAAGCGCCGCCCGTCCTTCAGCGCCGCGCGCAGGTGGCCGTTGACGTCGGCGTCCACCGCCTCGCTGCGGGCGGGGTCGAAGCCGTTGCCCGCCACGTGGCGGGCCAGGCGCTCCAGCGCCGGCGCCGACGAGTCGACGCTGGTCACGCGCGCGGCGCCGCCGGCCAGTGCCGCCACCGTGAAGCCGCCGGTGTAGCAGTAGCAGTTGAGCACGTCGGCCAGCCCGAACTGCCGCACCCAGCGCGCGAAGGCGGCGCGGTTGTCGCGCTGGTCGAGGTAGAAGCCGGTCTTGTGGCCGCCGGCCACGTCGAGCGTGAGCCGCCAGTCGTGCTCGCGGATCTCGAGCTCGGTGGCGCCCGCGCCGCGCAGCCAGCCGGCCACCGGCTCCAGGCCCTCGAGCGCGCGCACGCCCGAGTCGCTGCGCTCGAACAGGCGCGTGCAGCCGGTGCGCTCGAGCAGGATGTCGGCCAGCGCACCCTTCCAGCGCTCGGTGCCGGCGGCGAGGAACTGCGCCACGAGCACGTCGCCGTAGCGGTCGACCACCAGACCCGGCAGCCCGTCGGCCTCGCCGTGCACGAGGCGCACGCCGTCGCTGGCCGGCGCGAGGCGCCGGCGCAGCGCGAGCGCGGCATCGACGCGGCGCTTGAAGAAGGCGTCGTCGATGCGCTCGGCCTCGTCGAAGCTCCACGCGCGCACGCGGATCTGGCTGGTGCCGCTGTACGCGCCCCAGGCCAGGAAGCGCCCGTCGTGGGCCTCGACGCGCACGGTCTCGCCCGGGTCGGCCTTGCCGCGCGCCACGCTGCCCGCGAACACCCAGGGGTGGCGCCGCAGCAGGCTGCGCTCCTTGCCTTCGAGCAGCCGGATCGCTTTCATCGCCGCGCATTGTCTCAGCGGGCCGCGGCGGGCTGCGGGCGCGCGCTAAGGATCGCCGGGCCGCCCACGCACCTGGCGCAGCAGGTCGGCCAGCGTGCGGCCGGGCTCGGGGCGGAAGGTCTCGTCGAGCACCTGCATGCCGCGCACGCGGTCGATGCGGAAGGCGCGGAAGGCCTGCCGCCACTCGCACCACGCGGCCAGCGTCCACACCGAGCCCCAGAAGAAGCAGCCGAGCGGCCGCACGCGGCGCCGGCTCGGACGGCCGCCGGCGTCGGCGTACTCCAGCGCGACGACGCGATGCGACGCCACCGCCTCGCGCAGCGCCTGCAGCGTGGCTCGGTGGGCGTCGCCGATGCCGGCGTCGGGCGCGAACAGCGCCAGGCTCTCCGCGGCCGCCCTCGCATCTGCGGGCAGCACCGCCACCAGCTTGCCCAGCGCCTGCTCGGCCTCGGCAGCGAGCGCGGCGTCCAGCCGCGGCTGCGCGATGCGCACCGCTGCCACCAGCGCCTGCGCCTCGGCCGGCGTGAACATCAGCGGCGGCAGCGTGTAGCCGGGCCGCAGCCGGTAGCCGACGCCGGCCTCGCCCTCGATCGGCACGCCGCGCGCCTGCAGGTCGGCGATGTCGCGGTACACGGTGCGCACCGACACCTCGAGGGCGGAGGCCAGCCGCTCGGCGGTGGTGGCGCCGCGGCGCGCACGCAGCCGCTGCACGAGGTCGAACAGGCGGTCGGCACGGCGCATGTTTCGATGATGCCCGGGTGCAGCCGGGCCGGCGGCCGGCGGGTGTGGCCGGTCCAGCGGCCCGGGGGGTGCGGCGGGGTCGCGCGGCTCAGGCGTCGGCGTGCAGGCCGACGCGGTTGCCCTCGCTGTCCTCGATGTGCGCGAACTCGCCCATGCCCGCCGGCAGCGTCACCTTGGGGCCGAGTTGCCGGCCGCCGGCCGAGGGCAGCCGCGCCAGCGCCGCGTCGAGCCCGGCGCGGCCGGTGTCCAGGTACACCAGCGCTCCGCCACCGTCGGCGGCCGGGGCGAGATCGGGCGCGTTCATCAGGCAGCCGCCGACGCCAGGCGCGGCGTACGGGAACACGGCCAGCGTGCGCACGGGTCCCATCGACTCGCGGCGCAGGCGCACCTGGAGCAGCGTCTCGTAGAAGCGCTGGGCGCGATCGAGGTCGCGAGCGGGCAGCTCGAACCAGGTGACGGCCGACAGGGGGATGGTCTGGGGGGTGGTCTGGGGGGTGACCTGGGCAGCGGTATGGGCGGTGGACATGCAGGGCTCCTTCGTCTGGGTGGACCGCGTCGCGCGGCCCGGTGGCAGGAGCGGTGGATGCTGCGCCGGGGCTGCTGACAGCGTGGTGGCAGCAGCATCGCGGCCGTGCGGCCCGCACCGCCCTGGCGGGCCCGCGGCTCCGGGCACGGGGGCGTGCGCTGCAGCGGCAGCGGGGCGCCGCAGCGGCGCCGCGGTCAGCTCTTGCGGCGCGCCCGCGGATGCGCCGCGTCGTAGGCCTTGGCCAGGTGCTGGAAGTCGAGCTTGGTGTAGACCTGCGTCGTACCGATGCTGGCGTGGCCCAGCAGCTCCTGCACGGCGCGCAGGTCGCCGCTGCTCTGCAGCAGGTGGCTAGCGTAGCTGTGGCGCAGCATGTGCGGGTGCACGTGCGTGGGCAGCCCGGCGTGCTGGGCCTGCGCGGCCAGCCGCAGCCGCAGCTGCCCCGCCGACAGCCGCGTGCCGCGCCGGCTGACGAACAGCGCGCGCTCGTCGCCCCGCGCCAGCTGCGGCCGCGCCTGCAGCCACGGCGCCAGCGCCTCGAGCGCCTTGCTGCCCACCGGCACGCTGCGCCGCTTGCTGCCCTTGCCGAGCACGTGCGCGGTGGCGTCGGCCACGTCGATCCAGCCGGCCGCGGCGGGGCCGGCCTCGGCGTCGAGCCCGGTGACCTCGGCCACGCGCAGCCCGCAGCCGTACAGCAGCTCGACGATGGCGCGGTCGCGCACGGCCAGCAGCGGGTGGGTGTCGTCGCGCTCGTGCCCGGCCAGCGCCACCGCCTGCTCGACCGACAGCGCCTTGGGCAGCGGACGCGGTGCCTTCGGCGGCCGCAGCCCGTCGACCGGGTTGGCGGCCACCAGGCCCTGCCGACCCCACCAGCGGTAAAGCCCGCGCCAGGCGGCCAGCGCGATGGCGATGCTGCGCGGCGCCAGCCCGCGGCCGCGCAGCTGCGCCACCCAGCCGCGCAGGTGGTGCACCTGCGCCGCGCGCAGCTCCACCTGCGCCGCCTCGGCCGCCGCCTGCAGCCGCGCCAGCGCCTCGGTGTACATCGCCAGCGTCCGCGGCGCGAGGCGCCGCTCCACCGCCAGGTGGTCGACGAAGGCCTGCAGCGTGGGCGCGAGGGCCGTCATCGCGCGGCCGGTGGCGGGTGGCGTCGGGCCCGCGCCTCAGCCGCGCAGCCGCGCGAGCGAGGCGCCGGCCAGCTCGCCGATGCGCTCGAGGAACTCGGTGCCCATGTCCGAGGTGTAGCGCGTCGCGTCCGGCGAGCCCAGCACCAGCAGGCCGAACACGGCGCCGCCGCGGCCGCCGCCGTGGCGCAGCGGCACGATGGCCATCGAGCGCACCGAGCCGGCCAGCCAGTGCGCGGCCTCGAATCCGGTGTTCAGGCCGCAGTACGGCGCCGCCAGGCTGCCGGCGAAGGCCTTCAGGTCGTCGCCGACGGGCTGCGCGAAGGGCGCGCCGGCGTGCTCGGGTGGCAGCCCCCAGAGGCGGATCGCCGCGGCCGGGATCAGGAACTCGTCCTTCAGCGTCTCGACCATCACGCCCGGCAGCATCGCGGCGTCGTTGGTGCGCAGCACGGCCAGCGTGAAGCGCTGCAGCCGGTCGGCATGGCCGGTGTTCTCCTGGCCGGCGCGGATCATCTCGATGATCTTGTGCTCGAGCCCCTTGATGCGCTCGCGCAGCATCTGCATCTGCCGCTCCTGCAGCGACACCGCGCGCGCGCCGTGCGGGTTGGTCAGCTGGATGGCCGCCAGCAGCTCGGCGTGCCGCTCGAAGAACCCGGGCGTCTGCGCCAGGTAGTTCGCGATGTCGGCTTCGGTGATGCCCTCGATCGTCACAGCTCGATCTCTCCTTCGAACACGAATTCGGCCGGGCCGGTGAGCAGCACGGCGGCGCTGTCGTCGGCGCTGTCGGGCCACTCGACCAGCAGCTCGCCGCCGCGCGTGTGCACGCGCACGCGGCGGCCGAGCCAGCCCAGGCGGATGCCGGCGACGACGGCCGCGCAGGCGCCGGTGCCGCAGGCGAGCGTCTCGCCGACGCCGCGCTCGTGCACGCGCAGGTTCACCTCGTCGGGTGCCAGCACCTGCAGGAAGCCGACGTTGACGCGGCGCGGGAAGCGCGCGTGCCCCTCGATGCGGGGCCCCAGCGTGGCCACCGGCGCGAGGCGCACGTCGTCCACGCGCAGCACGGCGTGCGGATTGCCCATCGACAGCACCGCCACCTCGACCTGCGGGCCGTCCAGGTCGGCCAGCGGCCAGAGCTCGAAGCCGGCGCCCGGGCCGGCGCGCCGCGGCTGCAGCCCGGCGCTGTCGAACGGCACCTGCGCGGGGTCGAAGCGCGGGCGGTTCATGTCCACCGTCACGCCGCCGTCGGGCTGCTCGAGCAGCTCGAGCACGTTGTTCACCGTCTGCACCCGCACGCTGCGGCTGGCGGTGTAGCCGCGCCGGCGCACGTAGCGCACGAAGCAGCGCGCGCCGTTGCCGCAGTGCTCGACCTCCTCGCCGCTGGCGTTGTAGATGCGGTAGCGGAAGTCGATGCCCGGCGCCGCGCCCGGCTCGACCACCAGCACCTGGTCGGCGCCGACGCCGAAGCGGCGGTCGGCCAGGCGGCGCACCTGCTCGGGCGTCAGCGCCACCGGCGTGCGAATGCCGTCGAGCACGACGAAATCGTTGCCCGCGCCCTGCATCTTGGTGAAGGCCAGCCGCATCGGGCGCGATTGTCCCACCGCCCCCGGGGCGGGGCTGGCGGCGGCCGTCAGTACACCGGAGGGGCGCCGGGCGGGCGGGTCTTGAACCGCTTGTGCACCCACAGGTACTGCGCCGGGTTGCGGCGGATCTCGCCCTCGATCCAGCGGTTCATCCGCGCCGCGTCCGCTTGCGGGTCGTCGCTGGGCCAGTCGGTCCAGGGCTCGAGGAAGCGCACGCGGTAGCCGGCGCCGCCGGGCAGGATCTCGCCCACCACCGGCTGCACCACCATGCCCAGCGAGCGCGCCATCCGCGACGGCGCCAGCAGCGTGGCCGCCGGCTGGCCGAAGAAGGGCACGAAGGCGGCGTCGCGCAGCCCGAAGTCCATGTCGCTCGGGTTGAAGAAGGCGCTGCCGCGCTTGATCGCGCGCACCAGCGGCAGCGCGCTCTGCCAGCGCGCGAACATCTCGGCACGGCCGAAGCGGCCGCGGCCGCGCTTGAGCGCCGCGTCGATGACCGGGTTGCTCTGCGGCGTGTAGACGTTGCACACGGTGCGCTGCTGGAAGATCTGCGTGGCGGCGCCGGCCACGTCCACCGTCAGGAAGTGCGGCACCAGCCACATCACCGGGCGCTCGCTGCGCTCGGCGTAGCCGACGTCGCCCTCGACGCGGATCAGGCGCTCGAGCCGGGCGCGCGGCGCGTACCACAGCAGCGCATGCTCGACCAGGGTGCGGCCGAGCCAGGCGAAGTGCTCGCGCACCAGCGCCGCACGCGCGGACGCGTCGAGCTCGGGCAGGCACAGCGCCACGTTGGCCAGCGCCACGCGCCGCCGGCCCGGCGCCAGCGCGTGCAGCGCCCGCCCGAGCGCGGTGCCCAGCGCCGCCTGCAGCGGCAGCGGCAGCCACTGCAGGAGCCAGGCGAGCGCGAGTCCGGCGCGGGCGAGACCGTTCATGCCTGGCGCGGGTGCTTGTAGCGGTGGTAGCCCCACAGGTACTGCGCGGGCGCGAGCGCGATCAGCCGCTCCATCGAGCGGTTGATCGCGGTGGCGTCGGCCAGCGCGGCGGCGGCCTCGTCGGCCGGCGGGGGCTCGGGCAGCGGCTCGGCCAGTTCGCTGACGCGGACGCGGAAGCCCGCGCCGCGCGGCAGCCGCTCGCCCCAGATGGCGAGCGCACGTGCCCCGCTCTGGCGCAGCAGCCGCGCGGCCAGCGTCATCGTGTAGGCCGGGCAGCCGAAGAACGGCGCCCACACGCCCATGCCCTCGGGCGGCACCTGGTCGGGCAGCAGGCCGATCGTCTCGCCGCGCCGCAACGCGCGCAGCAGCTGGCGCACGCCGGCCAGCGTGGCCGGCGCGGTGGCCAGGTGCGGCCGCGCGCGCGCCGTCTCCTCGAGCTCGCGCAGCAGGGCGCTGCGCGCCGGCCGGTACAGCACCGTGAGCGGCTGGCGCGCGCCGAAGCGCTCGGCATAGGCCTGCGCGCAGACCTCGAAGCTGCCCAGGTGCGGCGTCAGCAGCACCACGCCGCGGCCGGACTCCAGCGCCTGCTCGAGCAGCGCCGCACCCTCCCACTGCACGGGGTCGGGCAGCGGCGCGCCGGGCGGGCGCAGCCACAGGCGCGCGGTCTCCAGGCTCATGCGCCCGGCCTCGGCCACCGCGGCACGGCGCTCCCGGCCGCCCACGCCGGCCAGTGCCGCGTTGGCGGCCAGGCGGCGCCGGTAGTGCGGCGACAGCAGCCACACCAGCCAGCCCAGCGCGGCGCCGAGCGCGTGCAAAAGCCGCAGCGGTCGACGTGCAAGCCAGCGGAGCAGGGTCGGCATGGTTCGTATAATCGCGCCCGTCGCCGAGTTAAAGGACAACTTGCGGGGCGACGCGGGGCCTTGCATCGTAGCGAGCCGCGCCGGAGGCCGAGCCGCACGCCGTGTGCGTGTGGTGCGCCTTCAACAAATCCGCTAAAGCGTTCGCCGCGACTCCCGGTGCACCGGCCAGCGACGACGCAGCCGGCCCTTCCAACCGTGGAGCACCCTACCGTGGCGAACGACTACCTCTTCACAAGCGAATCCGTCTCCGAAGGCCACCCCGACAAGGTGGCCGACCAGATCTCCGACGCCATCCTCGACGCGATCTTCGCGCAGGACCCGCGCTCGCGCGTGGCCGCCGAGACCCTGTGCAACACCGGCCTGGTGGTGCTGGCCGGCGAGATCACGACCAACGCCCACGTCGACTACATCGAGGTGGCGCGCAACACGATCAAGCGCATCGGCTACGACAACACCGAGTACGGCATCGACTACAAGGGCTGCGCCGTGCTCGTCGCCTACGACAAGCAGAGCAACGACATCGCCCAGGGCGTCAACCACGCCAGCGACGACTACCTGAACACCGGCGCCGGCGACCAGGGCCTGATGTTCGGCTACGCCTGCGACGAGACGCCGGTGCTGATGCCCGCGCCGATCTACTATGCGCACCGCCTCGTCGAGCGCCAGGCGCAGCTGCGCAAGGATGGCCGCATGCCCTTCCTGCGCCCCGACGCCAAGAGCCAGGTGACGATGCGCTACGTCGACGGCAAGCCGCACTCGATCGACACGGTGGTGCTGTCGACCCAGCACGCGCCGGAGTGGAGCCTGGGCAACAAGATGAAGCCCGAGTTCTACGAGGCCGTCACCGAGGAGATCATCAAGCCGGTGCTGCCCAAGGAGTGGCTGAAGGACACGCGCTACCTGATCAACCCGACCGGCCGCTTCGTCATCGGCGGCCCGCAGGGCGACTGCGGCCTGACGGGCCGCAAGATCATCGTCGACACCTACGGCGGCGCCTGCCCGCACGGAGGCGGCGCGTTCTCGGGCAAGGACCCGAGCAAGGTCGACCGCTCGGCGGCGTACGCGGCGCGCTACGTGGCCAAGAACGTGGTCGCCGCGGGCCTGGCCAAGCAGTGCCAGGTGCAGGTGGCCTACGCGATCGGCGTGGCCCGGCCGATGAACGTGACGATCTACACCGAGGGCACGGGCGTGATCCCCGACGAGAAGATCGCGCAACTCGTCAACGAGCACTTCGACCTGCGCCCCAAGGGCATCATCCAGATGCTCGACCTGCTGCGCCCGATCTACGAGAAGACCGCCGCCTACGGCCACTTCGGCCGCGACGAGCCCGAGTTCACGTGGGAGAGAACGGACAAAGCAGCAGCGCTGCGCGCTGCTGCCGGCCTGTAAGGCCGCTGCGCGCAGAGCGCGCGGTTTGCCCGTTCTCCGGTGAAGACTAACTTCGGCCGCAGGCCGAAGTTAAGGGGCCCGAGCCCCGGGTCGGAACCAAAGTAATCCACCGCGAAGCGGCTGACTTGACGGGCGACGGAAGTCGCCCGTCGTCGCATCGGGCCCCGCAGCCCCGCGGCCGGCCACCCGCGCCAATCCCGATGCGCCGCCGCGCACGGCCCCCTACACTCGTCCCGGTATCTCACGAACCCCGAGAATCCGAGGAGACCGCATGCGCACGCCCCTGCTCGCCGCCACCGTGATGGCCCTCGCCGCCGCCCCCGCGCTGGCGCAGGACGCCTGCCCGAACCGCGGCGAACTCGACCCGATCTACTGCGACGCCAACCGCGACCTGCTCGCCGACACGCCCACCGATCCGGCACGGCTGAAGAACCCGTCGACCCTGGTGTTCACCTACACGCCGGTCGAGGACCCGGCCAAGTACGAGAACATCTTCAAGCCCTTCACCGACCACCTGGCTCAGTGCACCGGCAAGCGCGTGGTGTTCTTCCAGGTGCAGAACAACGCCGCGCAGATCGAGGCGCTGCGCTCGGGCCGGCTGCACGTGGGGGGCTTCTCCACCGGGCCCACGGTGTTCGCCGTCAACAAGGCCGGCGCGATCCCGTTCGCCGTCAAGGGCGACGCCAAGGGCTACCAGGGCTACAACCTGATCACGATCGTCAAGGCCTCGAGCCCGTTCCGGACCGTGGCCGACCTGAAGGGCCGCAAGGTCGCGCACACCTCGCCGTCGTCGAACTCGGGGCACCTCGCGCCGCTGGCGCTGCTGCCGGCCCAGGGCCTCGCTCCAGGCAAGGACTACGAGATCCGCTTCTCCGGCAAGCACGACCAGAGCGTGCTCGGCGTCAACAGCGGCGACTACGACGCCGCGCACGTGGCGAGCGACGTCTTCGACCGCATGGCCGACCGCGGGCAGGTCAAGGAAGGCGACTTCCGCGTGATCTACCGCAGCCAGCGCTTCCCGACCTCGTCCTTCGCCCACGCCCACGACCTCGCCCCGGCGCTGGCGCAGCAGATCGTCAAGTGCTTCACCGACTACCGCTTCCCGGACTCGATGAAGAAGGACTTCGACGGTGCCGACCGCTTCGTGCCGATCTCGTACCAGAAGGAGTGGGCGGTGGTGCGCGAGGTCGACAAGGTGGCCGCCGAGCAGGCCAAGAAGTGAGCGCGGCGCGCTGAGCGTCCCGTGGCCACGCCCCGCCCGACGCGGCTCGAGCTCGCCGGGCTCGCGAAGAGCTACGTGCCCGGCAAGCCGGTGCTCTCCGGCATCGACCTCGCCTTCGAGGGAGCGGCGCTCACCGCGATCATCGGCCCCAGCGGCACCGGCAAGAGCACGCTGATCCGCTGCATCAACCGGCTGGTCGAACCCACGGCGGGCGCGATCCGCCTCGACGGCACCGACCTCACCACGCTTCGCGGCGACGCGCTGCGCAGGGCGCGCTCGCGCATCGGCATGGTGTTCCAGGAGTACAACCTGGTCGAGCGGCTGACGGTGATGGAGAACCTGCTGACCGGCGTGCTCGGGCGCACCAGCGCCTGGGCGGCGTGGCGGCGCAGGTTCGGGCGCGCCGACCTCGAGCGCGCCTGGGCGCTGCTCGAGCGCGTGGGCCTGCAGGAGTTCGCCAACGCGCGCGCCGACTCGCTTTCGGGGGGCCAGCGGCAGCGCGTGGGCATCGCGCGCGCGGTGATGCAGGAGCCGGCGCTGCTGCTGGCCGACGAGCCGACGAGCTCGCTCGACCCGAAGACCTCGGTCGAGATCATGGAGCTGCTCCAGGGCGTGGCCCGGCGCGAAGGCATCCCGGTGATCGTGAACATGCACGACGTCGACCTGGCGCGGCGCTTCGCGTCCCGCATCGTCGGCATGAGCGGCGGCAGGGTCGTCTACGACGGCCCGCCGCAGGGCCTCGGCGACGACATGCTGCGCCAGATCTACGGCGGCGAGGACTGGCTGCAGTGATGGAGCCGAGCGCGAGCCCGCGCGCCCTGCCCGGCCACGTGCGCCCGTTCGCGATGAGCCGGGCCGAGCGCATCGGCTGGATCGTCTTCGCGGTACTCGCCGCCTGGGCGGCCAGCCGCATCGACCCGTCGTGGGCGCGCTTCGTCACGGGCCTGGCCAACGCCGAGCGCTTCTTCGACCGGATGCTGCCGCCCATCTTCACCCCCGAGCGCGAGCTGGTTAGGGGGCTGGCCGAGAGCCTGCAGATCGCCGTGCTGGCCACCGCCCTCGGCCTGGCGCTGTCGCTGCCGCTCGGGCTGCTCGCGGCACGCAACCTGATGCCGGGCTGGGTAAGCTGGTCGGCCCGCTTCGTCATCACCGTGTGCCGCACCTTCCACCCGGTGATCGTGGCCATCGTGTTCGTCAAGGCAGTGGGCTTCGGCGCACTTGCCGGCATCTTCGCCCTCACGGTGGCCAGCATCGGCTTCGTCGGCAAGCTGTTCGCCGAAGCCATCGAGGAGATCTCGATGAAGCCGATCGAGGCCGTGCGCGCCACCGGCGCCAGCTTCGCCAACGTGCTCCTGTTCGCCGTGGTGCCGCAGGTGCTGTACCGCTTCATCGGCTTCATCGCCTACCTCGCCGACAGCAACCTGCGCAACTCGGCCATCGTCGGCCTCGTCGGGGCCGGCGGCATCGGCGGCACGCTCTTCGCGGCCTTCCAGCGCTTCGACTACGACTACGTGCTCGGCATCCTGCTGTGCATCATCGGGCTGATCATGGTGGGCGAGGCCCTGCAGCTGGCGGTGAAGAAGGTGTTCCGGCAGTGAGCGACGCGGCAGTCCCGGCCGCCGCCGGCGCGGCGGGCGCGGCACGGGAGTGGCGGCGCTTCACGCCGGCCGAGCGGCTGGCGCGCTTTGCCACCTACTTCCTGTGCGTGGCCGCCATCGTCGCCTCGCTGCGCACGGTGGACGTGATTCCCGAGTTCCTGGCCGACGCGCCTGCGCAGGTGCAGGACCTGTTCGTGCGCATGTGGCCGGTGGATTGGGCCTTCTACGTCACGCCGCGCAACACCGGCGCGCAGACCGTGCACGCGGCACTGCTCGACACTCTGGCCATCGCGCTGCTGGGGACGGTGTTCGGGCTCGTGCTGGCGGTGCCTTTCGGCTTCCTCGCGGCGCGCAACATCGTGCGGCTGTCATGGGTGAACTGGCTCGCCCGCCTGGTGCTGGTGGCCACCCGCAGCACCTCCACGCTGCTGTGGGCGCTGTTCTTCGTCGCGGTGTTCGGGCCCGGCGCGCTGGCCGGCACCTGCGCCATCGCCTTCCGCTCGATCGGGTTCGTCGGCAAGCTGCTGTCCGAGGCGATCGAGGAGTCGCACCGCGGCACGATCGAGGCCCTCACGGCCGCCGGGGCGAGCTGGACCAGCCGCGTGCTGTACGGCTACTGGCCGCAGGTCAAGCCAGCCTTCGTGGCGATCGCGATGTTCCGCTGGGACATCAACGTGCGCGAGTCGTCGGTGCTCGGCCTGGTCGGCGCCGGCGGCATCGGCATGGCGATGAACGCGGCCATCGACACCTTCGAGTGGCAGCGCGTCGCGCTGATCCTGCTCGTCATCTTCGCCGTCGTGGTGGCCTCGGAGCTGCTGGTGACGTGGCTGCGCAAGCGCCTGCTCTGACGCTCGACGCGCTGCGGGCCCACGCCGTGGCGCGCAGCCTGTTCCCGCCGACCACGCTGCCGCAGGCGGTGGCGCGGCTCGGCTTCGTGCAGGCCGACCCGATCCGCGCCCCCGCGCGCGCGCAGGACCTGACGTTGCGCCTGCGCGTGGCCGGCTACCGCGCCGGCGACCTCGAGGCGCGCTACCCGCGGCTCGGGCTGGAGGAGGACTTCTTCGTCAACTACGGCTTCGTGCCGGCCGCGCTGCACGCGCTGATGCATCCGCGCACCCCGCGCACGCCGTGGCCCAAGGCGCGCTGGGCGCAGGCGCACGCGGTGCGCGAGTTCGTGCGCGGGCGCGGCGTGGCGCACCCGGCCGAGGTCGATGCCGAGTTCGCCCACGGGCGCGCGCGCAACTGGTTCGGCGGCAGCTCGCGCGCCAGCACGCAGCTGCTGGACGGCATGCACTACCGCGGCCTGCTGCGCGTGGCGCGGCGCGAGGGCGGCGTCCGCTGCTATGCGGTGCACGACGCGCACGAGCGGCGCGCCGACGCACCCGCGCCCGACGCCGCGCTCGATGCGCTGGTCGACGCGGTGGTGGCGCTGTACGCGCCGCTGCCCGGCCCGACGCTGTCGCAGCTGGTGATGTGGCTGCGCGCCGCGGCCCCGCAGTGGACCGACCGCCGCCGCGACGCGCTGGACCGCGCCCGCCGCCGGCTGCCGTCGGCGCGGGTCGGCGGCGTCGACTGGTTCTGGCCGGCCGGCGAGAACCCGGCCGCGGCGCGCCACGCCGAGCGGGCCCAGGCCGCGGCCGTGCGCCTGCTGGCGCCCTTCGACCCGGTGGTGTGGGACCGGCGCCGCTTCGAGCTGCTGTGGGGCTGGGCCTACCGCTTCGAGGCCTACGTGCCGGCGCCCGCCCGCGTGCGCGGCTACTACGCGCTGCCGCTGCTGTGGCGCGACCGCGTCGTCGGCTGGGGCAACCTCGCCTGGCGCGACGGCGCGCTGCAGGCGCAGCTCGGCTACGTCAGCGGCCGCGCACCGCGCGAGCGCGGCTTCGGCGCGGCACTGGACGAGGAGCTCGACCGGATCGCCGGCTTCCTCGTGCCGCGCCGCTGAGCCGCCGACGGACGGATTCGGTCGCGCCCATCCGGTGCCGGCGGCACGCCCGCGGGAGGCCGGGCCACGCCGCGGCGGGCGTGTCGGGTTTGTTCACAGCCTCTCTGGCGGCAGCCTGCGGCGGCCCGTTCATCATCGATCGGACGGATGTGCCTGCCAGGCGTTCCGTGGTAGATCTCGGCGCAGAAGAGAAACGGGAGGATCCTGCCGGCGCGCGCCCGCGGCGGCCGCGCGGAATCGCGATCGTCCCGGCCCAGCCCCGCCCTCGGCAGTCCGGGCGGCCCCCGACCGGACGCGAGAGCCGCTCCCGCCCGATGCCCTCCTCCTCCCCCGCGGCGCCCCAGCCGCCGCTGCGGCGCCGGCGCACGGTGCAGTTCGACGTCGAGCGGTTCGCCGCCCGGCTCGACGAGGCCGTCGAGCGCGAGCTCGAGGCCGCTGCCGCCGGCAGGCCGCTCTGGCTCGACGCGCATGCGGCCGCCGACGGCGACCGCATGCGCGAGACCGCACTGCTGCACCTGCTCGCGCTGCTGAAGGCGTTCTGCGACGCGGCGCTGCCCGCCGGCGGGCTGCCGCTGGACCGCACCGGCGCGCCGCGCGACCTGGCCGCGCTGCGCGCCAACGGGCGCCGGCTGGCCCGCGCCGGCGAGTGCACGCCGAAGGCGCTGGACAAGATCCGATCCGGCCGGCCGGTGGACCTGCGCATCGCCGTGGCGCTGCTGCACGCCCTGCGCTTCGTGCTCGGGCGGCCGCGGCTGCAGCTGCCCGACATCGGCGGCGTCGAGTCCGAGCGCCTGCGGCTGGCGCGCCGCATCGAACACGCGCTGCACGCGGCCGCCCACGAGCTGCCGGCCAGCGTGGCCGCCGCCCTGCAGCGGCGCGCCGCCGAGACCGCCGGCTACACCTACCTGATGGACGAAGTGTGCGTCCACTACGGCAAGCTGCGGCTGGAGGTCGATGCGCTCGGCCTGAGCCGGCTGCGCCTGAGACGCACGACGCGCTACGTGCCGCTGCGGCTGGCCGGCTTCCCGGGCCGCCTCGCTCCGGCGCGCACCTACGAGTGGCACCACTGGAACCGCGTCGGCGCCACGCGGCTGCAGGTGCAGGTGCTGCCGCCGCAGGCTGCCGCGGCGCAGGCGGCCACCGGGCCGCCGGTCGAGCCGCCGGTCGAGCCGCTGGTCGAGCCGCTGGTCGAGCAGCCGTCCGAGCCGCCGTTCGAGCTGCCGCTGACGCGGCGGCTTCTGCGCGAGCAGGGGGTCTTCGTGGTCGAGATCGACCCGGGGGCCGATCCGGCGCTGCTGCAGCGGCTGGTGCTGCCGGCCGCCGGCAACCCGGGTCCGCTGCTGGCCGTGCAGTGGGAAGAGGAACTGCTGCTGCACCCGGCCGACAGCGACGGCCTGGCCTGGCCGGCGCCGCTCAGCGGCCTGCGCGTCGAGTTCGAGCCCGGGCTGGACGACCGGCTCGACATCTCGGTGGGCGACTCGCCGGGCCTGCAGCGCACCGCGCGCGGCTGGCTGCTCGACCGCAGCCTGATGCCGCGCGAGCTGGTCACCGTACGGCTGCGGCTGCGGGGTCTCGATCCATCGCTGCCGATGCGGCTGGGCGCCGGCGGCGAATGCCCCGCGCCGTCCGGGGCACCGCAGGCGTCGGATTGACGCTGCGGCGCGCGCCGCGCAGCATGGCGCGGTGCCCAGGCCCATCCACGCCGATCCCCGCCGCGATGTCGATGTGATGCCGCTCTGGCCGCTGGCGCTGCTGGCCGGATTGCTGCCGCTGGTGGGCGCGCTGGCGGCCTGGGCGGTGTCGACGCAGCAGCAGCTGATCCCGGCCTGCAACCCGTTCTTCGAGGGCTGCGTGTCGGTGAGCCGCGCCGCGCGCGTCGGGCTGCCCAACCTGATCTTCCAGGCCGCGATGGTGCCGGCCGCCACGCTGCAGGGCCTGGTGTGGCTGCTGGCCGCGCGCTGGCTGCGCGCCGAGCTCGGCCCCACGCGCGGCGTGCGCTGGCTCGCCCCGCTCGGCGCGACCGCCGCCGTCGCGCTGGTCGTCTACGCCACCTTCCTCGGCACCGAGGGGGCCGCCTACCGCTTCCTGCGGCAGTACGGCACGGTCGTCTACTTCGGCTTCACGTGCCTGTGCCTGCTGCTGGCCGGCGGCGCGGTGCAGCAGCTGGCCGCGCGCGGCACGCTGCACCTGCCCGCGACGCTGGAGCGCGCGATGCTGGTGCTGGCCGCCACGCTGGTGGCGCTGGGGCTGGGCAACGCCTTCGTCGCCGTGGTGCTGGGCGACCCGTGGAAGGGCCGCGTCGAGAACGTCACCGAGTGGTGGGGCTCGCTGCTGTTCGTGCTCGGCTTCTTCGCGCTGGCGGCGATGTGGCGGCGGCTCGGGCTCGGCCTCACGCTGCAGGCTGCGCAGGCGCCGGCAGCGGACGCTGCAGCGCCGCCAGCGCAGAGCCCAGCGCCAGCGCCGCGGCGCTGACCACGAAGCCCAGCTCCAGGCCACCGGCGGCGTCGGCACCGCCCCCGGGCGCGGCCCGGTCCGCCACCAGGCCCACCAGCACCGGGCCGACGATCTGCCCGCCAGCGAACACGATCGTGAAGGCCGCGATGCCCGCGGGCCAGGCCGCGGGCGCGCAGTTGTGCCGCACCAGCGCGGTGGTGCTGGCCACGACCGACAGGAACACCGCGCCGAACAGCAGCCCCGACAGGAACACGCCGGGCTGGGCCGGCCACAGCACCGGCAGCACGGTGGCCAGCGCCAGCAGCGCGTTGAGCTGCGCCAGAGGCCGGCCCGAGCGGTGGCGCTGCAGCAGCCCGGCCCACAGCCAGGGCGAGGCCACGACCGCGGCGCCCAGCAGCACGTAGAACGCGGTGGTCACCGCCGCCGTCTGGCCCTGCTCGCGCAGCAGCGAGATCACGAAGGTCATGTAGCCGATGTAGCCCACGCCGAACAGCGCGTAGCCGGCCAGGGCCGGCAGGAAGCGCCGCGCGTCGAAGCGCACCCGGACCGCGCTGCGGGCCGGCGGCGCGACCAGCGTGCGCGTGCCGGCCAGCGTGAGCAGCGTGGCCAGCAGCGCCGCCGCACCCAGGCCGAGCCAGGCCCGCGGCCAGCCCGCCGGCTGCGCCCCGGCCAGCGCGGGCACCAGCAGCGCCGAGCCGACGATGCCCAGGCCCACGCCCCCGTAGTAGATGCCCAGCAGCAGCCCGGCGCGTTCGGGCTGCGCGCCGGCCAGCCGCGCCGCGAGCAGCCCGCCGCCGACGAAGCTGGCGGCACTGGCCACGCCGCTGGCCAGGCGCAGCAGCCCGAGCGCCGCGTCGCCGCGCGCCAGCCCGTGGGCGGCCAGCAGCAGCGCGGCGCCGAAGCCGCCGGCCAGCATCCAGGTGCGCGCGTCCAGCCGCGCCAGCACCTGCGGCGCGAGCAGCGCGCCCAGCAGGTAGCCGGCGGCATTGAGCGTGTTCATGGCGCCGCCCGTGACGTAACTCCAGCCGAGGTCGGCGCGCATCGGCGGCAGCAGCAGCGCGTAGGAAAAGCGCGCCAGCCCGAGCGACACCGCCGCGGCGAAGGCGAGCGCCAGCGCGGCGCCGAGGGCGGCGCGCCTCGAGGGGCCCGGCGCGGCGTGCGGCGGCGTGCTCATGTCGCGCCGGGCGCCGCGGCGCCGGCAGGCCCCGCAGGCTGGGCAGGCCGGGCAGGCCCGGCGATCCCGTCAGGCCGGGCAGGCCCGGCGTGTGCGGCCAGCAGCGCCGCGGCCACCTCGGCGAAGCCCTGGCCGCGCTCGCCTTCGGTGAGGTAGGCCGGCCAGACCTCGAGCCGGTTGGCGAAGTGCATCAGGTTGGCCACGCCGACAGCGAGCGCGAAGCGGTCGAACAGGACCTGGTCGTTGGTGGAGTCGCCGACGTAGACCCAGTGCGCGGCCTCCGCGGCGAGCTCGCGGCCGAACAGGCGCCGCGCCATCCAGCACGCGCCGCTCCACTTGTCGTGACTGCCGAACCAGCCATTGACGTGGATCGAGCTCACGGTGGCGGTCAGGCCCTCGGCCCGCATCAGCGCGACCACGCGCGCGATGGCCGCGTCGTCGAGCGCCGCATGCTCGGCGTGGTCGATGGCGATGTCGGTGAGCCGCCCGGGGCTGTCGCGCGCCGGCGTCGCGCCGGGCACCGCGGCGACGATGCGCGCCGATGCCGCCGCCAGCCGCTGGGCATTGCGCCGCCGCGTGGCCTCGTCCTGCGCGAACTCGGTGCGCACGCCGGCGGCCGTGGGGATCAGCGCCACCGCCCCGTTCTCGGCCACGATCGCGGCCACCGGCCACGTGGCCGCCAGCGGCTCGCACCAGCCGTGCGGCCGGCCGGTGATCGCCACCACCGGCACGCCGGCCGCGCGCAGCTGCCCGAGCGCGTGCAGGGCCGCTGGCTCGATCGCGCCGTCGCGCGTGAGCGTGTCGTCGATGTCGGTCATCAGGCCGCCGAGGCGCGCCACCGCGGCCAGCTGCGCGCGCGGGACCTCGCTCCACGGGCGCGGCCGCCGCACGGCCGGCGCTGCTTGACCGCGGTCAAGCGGCGCCGCGGGCACGCTGCCGATCATGCCGTCACCGTTCCGTCACGAGGCCTGCCCCATGCGTAAGGATTCTGCCCCAGCACCCCGCCGCGCCGCCCCCGCCGACACCGCCCCGGACACTGGCGCAGGGCGCAAGGGACGCCCGGCGCGCGCCGTCGGCCCGCAGCGCGCGGGCCGCGGCGCCGGACGCGGGACGCCGGAGCCGGCGCGCACGGCCAGCCGGCCGCGCAGCGTGGCCGCTGGCGACGTGGCGCCGCGGCTGGACGCCCCCGCGCTGGAGCGCGACCGCGTCGCCCGCGCGACGACGCGCCACGAGACCGTGACCGCGCTCGCGCTGGGCGACGTGCTGGCAGGGCACGCCGCCGGCGCCGGCCTGGGCGACGGCCCGCCCGGCGACTGGCTGCGCGAGGTGCGCGCGCTGGTCGAGGGGGCGTCGCCCGACGAGGCGCGCGCGCTGCGCCGGCTGCTGTTCGAGCCGCGCCAGGAGCCGGCCGTGCCGGGGATCGACCCCGACCAGGAACTGGCACCGGGCTGGCGCGAAGGCGGCTACCCGTACCGCAACCTGATGGCCCGCAAGAGCTACGAGAAGCAGAAGTACCGGCTGCAGGTCGAGCTGCTCAAGCTGCAGGCCTGGGTCAAGGAGACGGGCCAGCGCGTCGTGATCCTGTTCGAGGGCCGCGACGCGGCCGGCAAGGGCGGCACGATCAAGCGCTTCATGGAGCATCTCAACCCGCGCGGCGCGCGCGTCGTGGCGCTGGACAAGCCGAGCGAGGTCGAGCGCGGGCAGTGGTACTTCCAGCGCTACGTCGAGCACCTGCCCACGCGCGGCGAGATCGTGCTGTTCGACCGCAGCTGGTACAACCGCGCCGGCGTCGAACGCGTGATGGGCTTCTGCTCGCCGCAGGAGTACGACGAGTTCATGCGCCAGTGCCCGGAGTTCGAGCGGCACCTCGTGCGCTCGGGCGTCCACCTGTTCAAGTTCTGGTTCTCGGTCAGCCGCGCCGAGCAGCGCCGGCGCTTCAAGGAGCGCCAGGCGCATCCGCTCAAGCAATGGAAGCTCTCCCCGGTGGACCTGGCCAGCCTGGACAAGTGGGACGACTACACGGCGGCCAAGGAGCAGATGTTCCTGCACACCGACACCTCCGACGCGCCCTGGACCGTGATCAAGAGCGACTGCAAGAAGCGCGCGCGCCTCAACGCGATGCGCTACCTGCTGCACCGGATGCCCTACCGCAACAAGGACCTGCCGGTGCTCGGCACCGTCGATCCGCTGCTGGTGGGCCGCGCGGCGCTGGTGGCCGGGCGGGCGGAGGAATTCACGCCGGCCAGCAACACCTGAAGCCCCGGCGGGCGCCGGGGCCGGCACGGCGCGGCGCCCGCCGCTACAATGCAGCGCTTCCGAGGAGCGTTGCAACCTCCGCAGAGGCCAGGCTCGGAAACCTCCCCTTGCAACCGCGCTCACCTGCCCGACGTCGCCGTCGCGGGTGAGTGGATCCAGTCCTCCCCTCCCGACCGCGTCAGGCAGGTTCCAACCTCCGGAGCCCGCAACGATGAACGCCGTCCTGAAGCCCCTTCACACCGACCAGTACGCCGTGGCCGACCTCTCGCTCGCCGAGTGGGGCCGCAAGGAGATCAAGATCGCCGAGACCGAGATGCCCGGTCTGATGGCGATCCGCGAGGAGTTCGTGGCCCGGCAGCCGCTGAAGGGTGCACGCATCACCGGCAGCCTGCACATGACGATCCAGACCGCGGTGCTGGTCGAGACGCTGCAGGCCCTCGGCGCCGACGTGCGCTGGGCCTCGTGCAACATCTTCAGCACCCAGGACCACGCCGCCGCGGCGCTGGTGGTCAAGGGCACGCCGGTCTTCGCCTACAAGGGCGAGACGCTCGTCGACTACTGGGACTACACGCACCGCATCTTCGAGTTCGGCCCCAAGGGCAGCGCCGCCGAAGGCCCGAACATGATCCTCGACGACGGTGGCGACGCGACGCTGCTGATGCACCTGGGCAAGAAGGCCGAGAAGGACCCGTCGGTGCTGGCCAACCCGGGCAGCGAGGAGGAGACGATCCTGTTCGCCGCGATCAAGGCCAAGCTCGCCCAGGACGCCACCTGGTACAGCCGCAAGAGCGCCCAGATCATCGGCGTGACCGAGGAGACGACCACCGGCGTGCACCGCCTCAACGAGATGAGCGCCAAGGGCAGCCTGATGTTCCGCGCCATCAACGTCAACGACTCGGTCACCAAGAGCAAGTTCGACAACCTCTACGGCTGCCGCGAGAGCCTGGTCGACGCCATCAAGCGCGCCACCGACGTGATGATCGCCGGCAAGGTGGCGGTCGTCGCCGGCTACGGCGACGTCGGCAAGGGCTCGGCGCAGGCGCTGCGCGCGCTGTCGGCCCAGGTGTGGGTGACCGAGATCGACCCCATCAACGCGCTGCAGGCCGCGATGGAGGGCTACAAGGTCGTGACGATGGAGTACGCCGCCGACAAGGCCGACATCTTCGTCACCGCCACGGGCAACAAGAACGTCATCCGCTACGAGCACATGGCGGCGATGAAGGACGAGGCCATCGTCTGCAACATCGGCCACTTCGACAACGAGATCGACGTCGTCAGCCTCGAGAAGCTGCAGTGGGACGAGATCAAGCCGCAGGTCGACCACGTCGTCTTCCCCGACGGCAAGAAGATCACGCTGCTGGCCAAGGGCCGTCTGGTCAACCTGGGCTGCGCCACCGGCCACCCGAGCTTCGTGATGAGCTCGTCCTTCGCCAACCAGACCATCGCGCAGATCGAGCTGTTCACGCACAGCGACTTCTACGAGGTGGGCAAGGTCTACACGCTGCCCAAGCACCTGGACGAGAAGGTCGCGCGCCTGCACCTGAAGAAGGTCGGCGCGATGCTCACCGAGCTGACCGACGAGCAGGCCGCCTACATCGGCGTGCCCAAGCAGGGGCCCTACAAGGCCGACACCTACAGGTATTGAGTCCCCCGAAGCGGCTTTCGCCGCTTCCCCCCGGGGGCGACGCCAGCGGGCCGGCGGAGCCGGGCCCGCGGCGTCCGCTCGATCCTGGCCCGGCGCTGCGCGCGGGCCGTCGCGTCACGAGAGGTGCGACATGTCCGTCCCGATCTCCTTCGAGTTCTTCCCGCCCAACACGCCCGTCGGCAGCGAGAAGCTGAAGACGGTGGTGGCCGAGCTGGCCGCGGTGAAGCCCGAGTTCTTCAGCGTCACCTACGGCGCCGGCGGCGCCACGCGCGACAAGACGCTCGCCACGGTGAGGGACATCGCCGCGATGGGCCACGAGGCCGCCCCGCACCTGAGCTGCGTGGGCAGCACCCGCGAGGGCATCCGCGAGATCCTCGACACCTATCGCGCCCAGGGCATCCGGCGCCTGGTGGCGCTGCGCGGCGACCTGCCCAGCGGCACGGCCGTGGCCGGCGAGTTCCGCTACGCCGCCGACCTGATCGCCTTCATCCGCCAGACGCAGGGCGCCGACTGGCACATCGAGGCCGCGGCCTACCCCGAGTACCACCCGCAGCAGCGATACGCCCGGCGCGACCTCGAGCACTTCGCGGCCAAGATGAAGGCCGGCGCCGACAGCGCGATCACGCAGTTCTTCTTCAACCCCGACGCCTACTTCCACTTCGTCGACGAGGTGCGCGCGCTCGGCGTCACCGCCCCGATCGTGCCGGGCATCATGCCGATCCACAACTACGCGAAGATCGCGCAGTTCGCGGCCCGCGACGGCATCGAGATCCCGCGCTGGGTGGCGCTGAAGATGGAGGGCTTCCTCGACGACGCGGCCTCGATCCGCGCCTTCGGCCTGGACGTGGTGACGCGGCTCTGCCAGCGCCTGGTGGCCGGCGGCGCGCCCGGCATCCACTTCTACACGCTGAACCAGAGCGCGCTGTCGCTCGAGATCTGCCGCCGGCTGGGCCACTGACCGCGGCGGCGCGAGCCGCCGGCGGGGCAGTTGCAGCGGCGGCCTGAGCCGCCCGGGCTCAGACGCGCTCGAGCACCAGCGCGATGCCCTGCCCCACGCCGATGCACATCGTGCACAGCGCGTAGCGGCCGCCGCCGGCGTGCAGCTGGTTGACCGCCGTGGCCACCAGCCGCGCACCGCTGGCACCCAGCGGATGCCCGAGCGCGATCGCGCCGCCGTTCGGGTTGACGCGCGGATCGTCGTCGGCCAGGCCCAGCTGCCGCAGCACCGCCAGGCCCTGCGCCGCGAAGGCCTCGTTCAGCTCGATCACGTCGATCTGGCCCAGGCCCAGGCCCGTGAGCTCCAGCACCCGGCGCGTGGCCGGCGCCGGGCCGATGCCCATGATGCGCGGCGCCACGCCGGCGGTGGCCATGCCGACGATGCGGGCGCGCGGCGCGAGGCCGTGCCGCGCGGCCGTCTTCTCGTCGGCCAGCAGCAGCGCCACCGCGCCGTCGTTGACGCCGCTGGCGTTGCCGGCCGTGACCGTGCCGTCCGGCCGCACCACGCCCTTCAACCGGGCCAGCGCCTCCAGGCTGGTGGCGCGCGGGTGCTCGTCCTGCGCCACGACGACCGGGTCGCCCTTCTTCTGCGGGATGGTCACCGGGCAGATCTCGGCGGCGAAGAACCCGCGCTGCTGCGCGGCCACCGCCTTGGCCTGGCTGGCCAGCGCCATGCGGTCCTGCGCGTCGCGCCCGATGCCGAACTCGGCGGCCACGTTCTCGGCCGTCTCGGGCATCGAGTCGGTGCCGTAGCGCGCCTTCATCGCCGGGTTGACGAAGCGCCAGCCGATCGTCGTGTCGAAGACCGCGTTGGCGCGGCTGAAGGCGCTCTCGGCCTTGGGCATCACGAAGGGCGCGCGGCTCATGCTCTCCACGCCGCCGGCGACGACCAGCCGCGCCTCGCCGGCACGGATCGCGCGCGCGGCGCTGCCCACCGCGTCCAGTCCGCTGCCGCACAGGCGGTTGATCGTGGCGCCCGGCACCTCCTGCGGCAGCCCGGCCAGCAGCGCGCTCATGCGCGCGACGTTGCGGTTGTCCTCCCCGGCCTGGTTGGCACAGCCGAACAGCACCTCGTCCACCGCGGCCCAGTCGACCTCGGGGTTGCGGGCCATCAGCGCGCGGATCGGCACCGCGCCCAGGTCGTCGGTGCGCACCGGGCTCAGCGCGCCGCCGTAGCGGCCGAAGGGCGTGCGCTGCGCGTCGCAGACGAAGGCGTGGGTCATCGCGGGGTCTCCGGGGTCCGGGGGTCGCTCGGTCCGTCGGCGCCGCCGGCGGCGCCGAGGTCGAACAGGCTCGTGGCCTCGAGGTCCAGCACCTCGTGGCCGTGATGGGTGTGGAGCTGCCAGCGCCAGCGCAGGATGCCGAGCCCGGGCTTGCTTCCCGAGCGCCGCGTCTCGATGACCGTGGCCTTGAGCCAGATCCGGTCGCCGGCACGCACCGGGTGGCGCCACTTCACGTAGGCGAGCCCGGGCGAGGCGAACGACTCGCTGCCCGCCAGCGCCTTGTCCACCGCCAGCCGCATCGCGATGCCGCAGGTCTGCCAGCCGCTGGCGATCAGGCCGCCGTGGCGGCCCTGGCCTGCGGCCTCCTTGTCGACGTGGAACCACTGCGGGTCCCACTGGCGCGCGAAGGCGAGCAGCTCGTCTTCGGTCAGCTCGTACGGACCGGCCTCGATCACCTGGCCGGCGTGGAACTCGGCGAACTTCATTGCCGGGCCTTTGCGCGGGCGGGCGCCGCCGCGGCCCCGAGGCAGGCCGTGGCGATCGGCCGACGCATGCGTCCCATGTCCGTCTCCCGCCCTCTCAGCACGCGTGCCCGCCGCGCTGCAGCCAGGGACTGGCACGGTAGCGCTCGCCGCGGTAGCCGGCGTCGAGGGCGCCCAGCACGCCCAGCACGCCGTCGATGCTCCAGCCGGCCAGCCACTCGAACGGGCCGGCGGGGTAGTTGACGCCGAGCTTCATGGCCGCGTCGGCCGCGTCGGGCGTGCACACGCCCTGCTGCACCGCATCGGCGGCCTCGTTGACGAGCATGGCCACCGTGCGCGCGACGACGAGCCCGGGCGTGTCGGCCACCGCCAGCGGCGCCACGCCGAGCGCGGCCAGCCAGGCGCCGGCCTGCGCGCGCCACGCGGCCGAAGCCTGCGGGGCCACGGCGTAGGCGAGCGCGCTGCCAGCCAGCGCTGCCGGCTGCAGCACGCGGTCGAACACAGCGACGTCGGCGCCGGCCCTGGAGCCCGGCCCCTCCTGCCGCGCCAGCACGTGCGCCGGCCGGCCATCGGTCATCACGAGCCGCGCGCCGTCGATCGCCAGTCCGGTCCAGCCGCCGGAGCGCTCGCGCGCCGGGCCCCAGCCCTGCGGCGCCAGCGCCTTCGCGGCCGCGGCCTCCAGCGCATCGGCCACGGCGCAGCGGCCGTGCACCACGACCTCGCGCGCGGTGACCGGCGCCTCGTGCACCGGCACCGGCAGCGGCGGCACGCCCTCGGGGTAGGCGTAGAAGCCGCGCCCGCTCTTGCGTCCGAGCAGGCCGCCGTCGACCATCTCGCGCTGCACCAGGCTCGGCTGGTAGCGCTTGTCGAGGAAGTTGGCCTCGTACACCGACTGCGTGACCGCGAAGTTGGTGTCGTGGCCGATCAGGTCCATCAGCTCGCACGGCCCCATCCGGAAGCCGGCCGCCTTCAGGCAGGCGTCGAGCACCTGCGGCGTCGCGGCCTGCTCCAGCAGCAGCGCCAGCGCCTCGGCGTAGTAGGGCCGCGCGATGCGGTTGACGATGAATCCCGGCGTGCTCTTCGCGTGCACCGGCACCTTGCCCCAGGACCGCGCAAGCTCGAAGATCGACGCGGCCACGCCGGGGTCGGTCTGCAGGCCGGAGACGACCTCCACCAGCTTCATCAGCGGCACCGGGTTGAAGAAGTGCATGCCCGCCAGACGCTGCGGCCGCGCCAGGCCGTTGGCGATGGCGGTGACGCTGATCGACGAGGTGTTGGTGGCGAGCACCGCGTGGGCCGGCAGCAGCGCCTCGAGCTCGCGGAACAGGGCGCGCTTGGCCTCCAGGTTCTCGACGATGGCCTCGACCACGAGCGTGGCCTCGCGCGCCTGCGCGAGCTGCTCGATCGGCTCGATGCGCGCGAGCGCGGCGGCGGCGGCATCGGCGGCCAGCCGGCCCTTGGCGACCAGGCCGTCGAGCGTGGCGGCGAGCTTGCCGCGCGCCTGCGCAGCGGCCCCCGGCCGCGCATCGTGCAGCCACACGCGGTGGCCGGCCTGCGCAGCCACCTGCGCGATGCCCGCGCCCATGATGCCGGCGCCGACGACGAGCAGCGCCGCCCCGCGCAGGTCGGGGCCGCGCCCTTCTGCCACCGTGGCAGCGGCGCTCATGCCTCGGGCACCCAGGACGCCGGCCGCTTGGCCAGGAAGGCCGCGAAGCCTTCCCGGGCCTCGTCGCCGCCGCGCACGCGCGCGATGGTGTGCGCGGTGAGCTCGCGCACCTCGGGGGTGATCGGGCCCACCTCGAGCTGGGCGAACAGCTCCTTGATCTCGCGCTGCGCGCCGGGCGCGCCCACCAGCAGGTCGGCGACCACGCGGTCGACCGCGGCGTCGAGCCCGGCCTCGGGCACCACCGCGTGCACCAGGCCGACCGCCAGCGCCTCGGCCGCGCCGATGCGGGCGGTGGTCAGCGCGAGCCGGCGCGCCTGGCGCTTGCCGACCGCGTTGGTGACGTAGGGGCCGATCACCGCCGGGATGATGCCGAACCTGGCCTCGCTGACCGAGAAGCTCGCGCCCTCGGACGCGACGGCGACGTCGCAGGCGCAGGTGAGGCCGACGCCGCCGCCGAGCGCAGCGCCCTGCAGGCGGGCCACCACCGGCTTGGGGCAGGACTCGATGCGCGCGAGCATCGCCGCGAAACGGCGCGCGTCGTCGAGGTTCCACTGGCGCGAGGCCTCGCTGGCACGCTGCATCCATTGCAGGTCGGCGCCGGCGCTGAAGTGCCGGCCCTCGCCGGCGAGCACGATCACGCGCACGGCGGCGTCGGACTCCAGCGCGACGAAGGCGGCGCCGAGCTCGCCGATCATCGTCTCGTCGAAGGCGTTGAAGACCTCCGGCCGCGCCATCGTCACCTGCGCCACGCCGGGGGCGCGCGTGGTGATGCGCAGGGACTGCCAGGTGCCGGTCGTGCCCATCAGTAGGTCTCCAGGTGCAGGCGGCCCTCGCGCTTCATCGCGCTGCCCACGGTGTCCCAGTCCAGGCCGGCGCCGGCGGCGATGTCGCGCAGCGCCAGCACCACGCCCTCCTCCATCGCCTTCAGGCCGCAGACGTAGAAGAAGGCATCCGGGTCGGCCAGCAGCGGCGCCAGGTCGGGGGCGCGCTCGCGCATCGCGTCCTGCACGTAGCGCCTGGGCTGCCCCGGCGTGCGGCTGAAGACGAGGTTGATGTCGATGAAGTCCCTGGGCAGGTTCTGCAGCGGGCCGAAGTAGGGCAGCTCCTCCTGCGTGCGCGCGCCGAAGAACAGCATCAGCTTGCCGCCCTCGAACCTGCCGGACTGACGAAGACGACGCCGCCACTCCGTCATCGCCCGCATCGGCGCGCTGCCGGTGCCGGTGCAGATCATGACGACGTGGCTGCGCGGGTGGTTGGGCATCAGGAAGCTGGTGCCGAAGGGCCCGATCACCTCGACCCTGTCGCCGAGCTTCAGGTCGCACATGTAGTTGCTGGCCACGCCGCGCACCGGGCGGCCCTGGTGGTCCTCCAGCACGCGCTTGATGGTGAGCGACACGTTGTTGTAGCCCGGCCGCTCGCCGTTGCGCGGGCTGGCCACGCTGTACTGGCGCGCGTGATGCGGCCGGCCGTGCTCGTCCGGGCCCGGCGGCACGACGCCGATGCTCTGCCCTTCGAGCACCGGGAAGGGCATGGCGCCGAAATCGAGCACGATGTGGTGGGTGTCGTAGTCGGGCTGGCCGTGCCGGCCGACCTCGGTGACGCGGTGGTTGCCGACGACGGTGGCCGTCACCGACTTGTGCGCCGCCTTGGGGCCGTACAGGTTGGTGTAAGCGTGCGCGGCCGACCAGGGCGGCAGGGTGGCGTTGTACTGCGCGCTGTGGAAGAGCCCGGCCTGCGCGGCGGGCGCAGGCTGGGCGGGTTCGGCCACCGCCGCGGCGGCGGACGCCAGGCCGCCTTCGGCAAGCTGCCCCGCCAGCTGGCCCGCCGGCAGCTCCGCCGGCAGCACGTCCCAGCCGAGCTGCTCGTCCACCGAGTAGGCGCGCGCACGCGGCACCAGGCGCCAGTTGTCGATGCTGCCGGTGGGGCACGGCGGGACGCACGCCATGCAGAAGTTGCACTTGTCGACATCGACGACGTAGTTGCGCGAGTCGTGCGTCACCGCGCCCACCGGGCAGGTGGCCTCGCAGGTGTTGCAGCGGATGCAGATCTCGGGGTCGATCAGGTGCTGCTTGACCACCCCTTCGATCACGGCGTCCATCGCGGTGCGGCCCCGGTCAGTTGAAGCGGACGTACTGGAAGTCGACCGGCTGGCGGTTGATGCCCATCACCGGCGGCGCGATCCAGTTGGCGAACCGGCCCGGCTCGACGACGCGGCCCATCAGGCTGGCGACGAAGGCGCGGTCGGCGTCGGTGGGCAGCCACTCGGCGACGCGGGCGTTCCACTCCTGCTCGCCGACGACGCGGCCGTCGGGCGCCACCTTCACGTCCTTCAGCGTGCCGATGTTGCGGTGGAAGGCCTTGTGCGGCACCGTCAGGCGCCACGGGATGCCGGCCTTCTCGATGACCTTGTTCCAGCGCTCGACGCCGCCCACCGAGTCCTTGATGTAGTCGTCGCGCAGCACCTCGTTGAGCGCGTTGAGCATCGGCACCTCGCGCTCGACGACCTGGCCGCCCTGCACGTCGAGCACGCGGTAGCTCGCGCCCTTGAGCACGTGGTCGTCGGTGCGCCTGCCCTCCTCGTAGCGGCCCTTCAGGCCGCTCGAGTAGAAGGTGGCGGCGTTGCTGCTCTGGTCGGCGCCGAACAGGTCGATCGTCACGCTGAAGTGGAAGTTCAGGTAGCGCTGGATCGTCGGCAGGTCGATCACGCCGGCGGCGCGCAGCTTCTGCGGGTCGTCGGTCTTCAGCTCGTTCATCACCTGGCAGGTGCGCTGGATGACGCGGCTCACGCCCGACTCGCCCACGAACATGTGGTGCGCCTCCTCGGTGAGCATGAACTTCGTCGTCCGCGCCAGCGGGTCGAACGCGCTCTCGGCCAGCGCGCACAGCTGGAACTTGCCGTCGCGGTCGGTGAAGTACGTGAACATGAAGAAGCTCAGCCAGTCGGGCGTCTTCTCGTTGAAGGCGCCGAGGATGCGCGGGTTGTCCTCGTCGCCGCTGCGGCGCGCCAGCAGCGCCTCGCCTTCCTCGCGGCCGTCGCGGCCGAAATACTTGTGCAGCAGGTAGACCATCGCCCACAGGTGGCGGCCTTCCTCGACGTTGACCTGGAACAGGTTGCGCAGGTCGTACTGGCTGGGCGCCGTCAGGCCCAGGTGGCGCTGCTGCTCCACCGAGGCCGGCTCGGTGTCGCCCTGCGTCACGATGATGCGGCGCAGGTTGGCGCGATGCTCGCCCGGCACCTCCTGCCACGCGGCCTCGCCCTTGTGGTCGCCGAAGTGGATCTTGCGGTCCTTCTCGGCCGGGTTCAGGAAGATGCCCCAGCGGTAGTCGGGCATCTTGACGTGGCCGAACTGGGCCCAGCCCTGCGGGTCGACGCTGACCGCGGTGCGCAGGTAGACGTCGAAGCCCTGGCTGCCCTCGGGGCCCATGTCCTGCCACCACGACAGGTAGTTGGGCTGCCACTGCTCGAGCGCGCGCTGCAGCGTGCGGTCCTCGCTCAGGTTGACGTTGTTGGGGATCTTCTGCGCGTAGTCGATGGTGCTCATGGCTGCTCCGTTGATGCCTAGACGCGGTTCCAGTCGAAGGCGGACTTCTGCCCGGTGCCGTAGACCTTCAGTGCGCCCTTGTCGCCGACCGCGTTGGGGCGCTGGAAGATCCAGTTCTGCCAGGCGCTCAGGCGCCCGAAGACCCGGGTCCACATGTTCTCGGGGCCGTTGAAGCGCAGGTTGGCTTCCAGGCCGGTGAGCGCGTCGGGGCTCATCGCCACCCGCTCCTCGATCGCGATGCGCGTCTCGTCGGCCCAGTCGATGTCGTCGGGGGCGCTGGTCACCAGGCCGAGCGCGAGCGCGGCGTCGGCGTCGAGGGCCTCGCCCAGGCGCGCGCCGATCGCGTCGAGTGCCGCCCGCTCGCCGTGGAAGCGGCGCTCGATCCGGCTCTGGCCGGTGATCATCGGGTACAGGGTGAAGTTGGCCTCGCCGACCGCGAGCCGGGGCGCGCGCGCGGCGTCGTCGGGCAGCGCCAGCATGTAGATGCGGTCGCAGGCCAGCGCGAGCTCGAGGAAGCTGCCGGCGAAGCACGATCCGGTCTCGACGAGCGCGAACAGGCTGCGGCTGCTGACGTCGAGCCGGGCGAAGGTGCGGCGCAGGCGGCCGATGGTCTGGCGCACGAGCCAGTGGTCGCGCCGGGCGGCAAGCACCGCGTCCATCGCCCGCACCGCGGCGGCGTCGCCCTCGGTCTTCAGCAGCCAGGTGCCGATGCCGGTCTCGTTGGTGCGCATCTCGAGGATGGCGTCGTCGAGTTCGCGCGCCAGCGCCAGCGGGTACCACGAGGCTGCGGCGGCGACGATCGCATCCGGCTCGGACTCGACGGGGCGCGACGGGGCCCGCACCGTGAAGGTGGCCGTGCGCCGCGCGCGGTCGATCGCCACCGTCACGTTCGGGTAGCGCAGCGCGTCGGTCTCGATCGTGCGCTCGAGCGGGACGAGCGCGACGCCCGGCACACCGGCCGGCCGGTCGCTGGAGCGCGCCAGCTCGAGCGCCCGCTCCTGCACCTTGGCCGCGAACTGCGCGGGCCTGGCGATGTCGTCGACCAGGCGCCAGTCCTTCGCGCGCTGGCCGCGCACGCCCTCGACGCTGGTGCAGAAGATGTCGGCCAGGTCGTGCCGCACCCTGCGCTTGTCGGTCACGCGGGTCAGGCCGCCGGTGCCCGGCAGCACGCCCAGCAGCGGCACCTCGGGCAGGCTGACCGCGCTCGAGCGGTCGTCCACCAGGACGATCTCGTCGCAGGCCAGCGCCAGCTCGTAGCCGCCGCCGGCGCAGGCGCCGTTGACGGCGGCCAGGAACTTCAGGCCGTCGTGGCGCGAGCTGTCCTCGATGCCGTTGCGCGTCTCGTTGGTGAACTTGCAGAAGTTCACCTTCCAGGCGTGGCTGGACACGCCGAGCATGAAGATGTTGGCCCCCGAGCAGAACACCTTGTCGCGGGCGCTGGTGAGGACCACGGTGCGGACCTCGGGGTGCTCGAAGCGGATGCGGTCCAGCGCGTCGGCCAGCTCGATGTCGACGCCCAGGTCGTAGCTGTTGAGCTTGAGCTTGTAGCCGGGCCGCAGGCCGCCGTTCTCGTCGAAGTCCGCCACCAGCGTGGCCACCGGCCCCTCCAGGCGCAGCTTCCAGTGGCGGTAGCGCGAGGGGTCGGTCTGGTAGTCGACGCGGGGCGTGGTGGTCATCGGACGCTCCAGGAGATGCAGCGGATTGCCGCCTCTGGAATCTGGCTGTCACGCATGATATTGCTTATGCCAGGGAAGGCGCAACCGCCGGACGGCACGGGATGCCTATTCCAGGCCGAGCGACTCACGCACGATCCTGCGCAGGGCCGCGAAGGTCTCCTCCAGCGGCTGCGCGCTGGTGTCGACGCGGAAGTCGGCCTTCGAATAGAAGGCGGCGCGGCCGGCGAGGATGCTGCGCAGGTCGTCCATGGCCTCCTTGCTGGCGGCGACGCCGCCCATCGGCCGCATGTCGCCCTGCGCCACGACGCGCCTCATGTGGTCTTCCGGCGAGGCCTGCAGCCACACGGTGGTGCAGTGGGCGAGCAGCATTTGGAAGGTGGACGCGTCCGACACCAGGCCGCCGGGCGTGGCGATCACGGCCTCGGGGTAGGTCTGGATCGCTTCCTCGAGCGCGCGCCGCTCGTAGCGGCGGTAGGCGTTCTGGCCGTAGAGGGCCTGGATCTCGTCGACGGTGCAGCCCGCGAACTGCTCGATCTGGCGGCTGAGTTCGAGGAACGGGAAGCCGAGGTCGGCCGCCAGCCGCGAGCCGAGCGTGCTCTTGCCGGCGCCGCGCAGGCCCACCAGCGCGATGCGCGAGCGGCGCGCGACCGCGCCGCCGCCGGCGCCGGCGCCGAGCAGGTCGGCGACGGCCAGCCGCACCCGGCGCAGCGAGGCCTCGTCGCGGCCGTCGAGCAGTTCGCGCAGCAGCAGCCACTCGGGCGACGACGTGGTCACGTCGCCCAGCAGCTCGGCCAGCGTGCACTGCAGCGCCTGCGCCACCTGCAGCAGGATCAGGATCGACGCATTGCCCACCCCGTACTCGAGGTTGGCCAGGTGGCGCTCGGAGACGTCGGCCGCGGCCGCCAGCGCCTTGCGCGTCATGCCGCGACGCGACCGCAGCGCGCGTACGCGCTCACCCAGTGCCGACAGGAAGGGGTGGCGGCCCTCGTCGGGTGCCTGCGGCAGCACCGCGCCGACGCCCGCCGGGCCTTCGGAGGCCCTGTCTTGATGCATTATCGTGCTTGACATCGAGCTTTTCCGCCGCCAAGATCCTCTTGAGCACGATACTGCATACCCCGTGCGCCGACAAGCCGCCGCCAGCCGTGTCCGAAGAGCCCCGCACGACCTTGCCCCCAGTACCCGGCCCGCCCGCCAGCCGCAACTGCGGCGAACCGATGCGGGTGCCGGTGGTGTGGCGCGGCCGCACGGTGCAGGTGGAGTGCGCCTGGGTCGGCGCGGCCGGGACGCCCGAGGGCGTGGCGCATGCGGGCGGACTCGACGACGCGCAAGACCGGGGGCATGGCCACGCGCCGGAACGCGCACGCGGGGGCGCGCAGGCGGCTCCAGCGCCGCTCGTCGTGTTCCTGCACGAGGGCCTGGGCTCGCTGTCGGCCTGGCGCGACTTCCCGGAGCGGCTGTGCGCGGCGCTGGGGGCGCGCGGCCTGGTCTACTCGCGTCCGGGCTACGGACGCAGCACGCCGCGGGCGTCGGACGAGCGCTGGCTGCCCGACTTCATGCACCGCCAGGCGCACGAGGTGCTGCCGGCGCTGCTGCAGGCCCTGGGCATCGACGCGGCACGCACGCCGCCCTGGCTGTTCGGCCACAGCGACGGCGGCTCGATCGCGCTGCTGCACGCGGCGCGCTTCGTCGATGCGACGGCGGGCCTCGTCGTGCTGGCGCCGCACATCTTCGTCGAGGAGGTCGGGCTGCGGAGCATCCGCCGCGCCCGCACGGCCTACGCCGAGGGCGACCTGAAGCAGCGCCTGGGGCGCCACCATGCGGATCCGGACAGCGCCTTCTTCGGCTGGAACGACGCCTGGCTCGACCCGGCCTTCGCGTCGTGGAACATCGAGGCCGAGATCGCGTCCATCCGCTGCCCGGTGCTCGCGGTGCAGGGCGTCGACGACGAGTACGGCACGATGGCGCAGATCCGCGGCATCGCGCGCGCGGTGCGGGGCACGCGGCTGCTCGAGCTCGAGCGCTGCGGGCACGCGCCGCAGCGCGACCAGCCCGAGGCGCTACTCGAGGCCGTGCGCGGCTTCGTGGCCGCGCATGCACGCGGCGCCTGAATGCGCCTGAAGCGGCGGAGCCCCGGCAGATCAGTAGCCGCGCCGGCCGCCGTAGCCGCCACCGCCACCGCCGTAGCCGCCACCGCCACCGCCGCTACGCGCGCCGCCGCCGCCGAAGCCGCCAGGACGCTCCTCGCGCGGGCGCGCCTCGTTGACGACGAGGGCGCGGCCGTCGACCGACTTGCCGTTCATCCCGCGGATGGCCGCCTGCGCCATCTCGTCGGAGCCCATCTCCACGAAGCCGAAGCCCTTGGAGCGGCCGCTGTCGCGGTCCATCATGACCTTGGCCGAGGAGACCGCGCCGAAGGCGGCGAAGTGTTGCTGGAGGTCCTCGTCGCGCACGGAGTAGGAGAGGTTGCCGACGTAGAGCTTGTTGCCCATGGAATTGCCTTTCGGGTCAGGGAGGGAATGCGCGCCGGATGCCGCCGCTCGGCGGCGCCCGGGGATGCGCTGTGGGGGTGGGTGGGTGGGTGAGTGGATGAGTGCAGGATCCGCGGCGGGGCTCGCGCCCGTTGCCGCGTTCAGCGCGAGCGGCGCACCGACGCGCCGCCGGGTGCACCGGGTGCGCCCGGCGCCGAGGGCGGCCGCTTGTCGAGGTGGCGGAACGTGATGCGTCCCTTGGTCAGGTCGTACGGCGAGAGTTCCAGCGACACGTTGTCGCCGGCCAGGATGCGGATGTGGTGCTTGCGCATCCGGCCGGCGGTGTAGGCCACCATCTGGTGGCCGTTGTCCAGGATCACGCGGTAGCGCGAGTCCGGCAGGACCTCCTCGACGCGGCCGCGCATCTCGATCAGTTCTTCCTTGGCCATCGGGATCGCCTTTCAGGAGCGTTGCGACTGCGACATCCGGCCGAGCCAGGCGATGCCTTGCTCGACGGCGTAGGCGCGGGCGCCGTCGCGGTCGTCGAACCGCGCGTGGAATCGCAGCACGCGGTCGTGGGTGGAGGTGCCGCGTCCGCTGCGGATCGACACCGAGGGGGCATAGCGGCCGCCCTCAGTGCGGCGCACGAGGGGGGAGACGAGGTAGTTGCCGAGATTCAGGCTGTGTTCGGATTCGAGGGTCATGAAGATGCGCCGGCCGGGCTGCCCGAGGCGCGAGCAAATGCGGGAGAGAACGCGACCGCGGGGCCGCGCAGAGAACTGCGACCACGAAGGCCGCCGGGGGAGGCGCGGTCGCACGGGACCGCGGGAAGGGCCGGCCCGAAGGCCGACGGGGCACCGGTCAGAGGAAGGTGGGACCGGGACGTGCGCTCGCCGCTGGATGGAGCTGACGACCGCGAAGACCGGTGGGGCCGGTCGGAGAGGAGCAGTGCGCGGCGCCGGGGCGGCCGCAGACCGTGTCATGCCACAGGTGCCGGTCAGAGAGCAGAAACACGGCACACAACCACAATTGTACCCCAGCGCCGTCACCGCCGGACGTGGCCGTGCGCCGCACGGTTTGAAGGCGCGCAGCCGGGCCGCGGCGGCCGGCCGCGGGCACCGGCCTCTACCAGGTGTCGACGTGATTGCGCTTCTTGCCGCTGCGCGGTGCGGGTGCCGGGCGCGCGGCGAGCGCGGCGGCGATCCAGCGGCGCGTCTCGGCCGGGTCGATGACCTCGTCGACCTCGAACAGAGACGCCGCGTTGGCCGCCTTGCCGAACTCGTAGGCCGCGGCCACCTGGCTGCGGAAGAACGCCTCTCGCTCGGCCTCGTCCGCGATCGCGGCGAGCTCCTTGCGCAGCCCGAGCCGGACCGCGCCCTCCAGGCCCATGCCGCCGAACTCGCCGCTGGGCCAGCTGACGGTGAACCGCGGCACGCGCGAGTGCCCGCCGAGCATCGACATCGCGCCCAGGCCGTAGGCCTTGCGCAGCACCACGGCCATCAGCGGCGTCGTCGAGCTGGCCCCGGTGACGAACAGGCGCGCGAAGCGCCGCACCACGGCCGTGCGCTCGCTGTCGGGACCGACCATGAAGCCCGGCGTGTCGCACAGCGACAGCATCGGCACGTCGTGGGCGTCGCACAGCTGCATGAAGCGGGCAGCCTTGTCGGCCGACGGCCCGTCGATCGCGCCGCCCAGGTGCATCGGGTCGCTGGCCAGGATGCCCACCGGGTGGCCCTCGATGCGGGCGAGCGCGGTGACGATGCTGCGGCCGTAGGCGGCGCGCAGCTCGAGCACGCTGTCGAGGTCGGCCAGCGCGTCGATCACCGCGCGCACGGCGTAGGTGCGCCGGCGGTCCTCGGGGACGAGCGCGCGCAGCCGGCGCTGGTCGTGCGCCTGCCAGCCGTCCAGGCGGCCCTGGAAGTAGCCGAGGTACTTGCGGGCCGCGGCCACCGCCTCGGCCTCGTCCGCGACCGCGATGTCGACGACGCCGTTGGGCACCTGCACCGACATCGGCCCGATCTCCTCGGGCCGGTAGACGCCGAGTCCGCCGCCCTCGATCATCGCCGGGCCGCCCATGCCGATGGACGAGTCGCGGGTCGCGATCACGACGTCGCAGCAGCCGAGCAGCGCCGCGTTGCCGGCAAAGCACAAGCCGGCGTTGATGCCCACCAGCGGCACGAGCCCGCTGAGCCGCGCGAGGTAGTGGAACGACGCCACCTCGAGCCCGGCGACCGTGAGCACGTCGATGTCGCCCGGCCGTCCGCCGCCGCCCTCGGAGAACACGACCACCGGCAGCCGGTCGCGCTCGGCGATCTCCAGCAGGCGGTCCTTCTTGCGGTGCGTCTGGTGGCCCTGCGTGCCGGCCAGAACCGTGTAGTCGTAGGCGAGCACCGCGCAGCGGCTGGCCTGCGGGCCGAAACGCGCGCCGTTGACGTGCCCGATGCCGGCCACGATGCCATCGGCCGGCGTGTGGCGCGCGAGGTCGTCGACGCTGCGGCGGCGGCGCTGCGCCGCGATGGCCAGCGCGCCGTACTCGACGAAGCTGCCCGGGTCGCACAGGTCGTCGACGTTCTCGCGCGCGGTGCGGCGGCCCGCACCATGCCGGCGCGCCACCGCCTCCGGGCGCGCCGCGTCCTGGCCCAGGCGGCGCCGCTCGAGGATCGCCGCCAGGTCGGGGCGGATGCGGTCGAGGTCGGCCTCCGCCACCGCGGCCGGGCCGGTGCCTTCTGCCGCCTCGAGGGGCTCGATGACGAACAGGCGCTGCCGCGCCCGCACCACCTGCCCGGGCGCACACAGCACGTGGCGCACCCTGCCGCCGGCCGGCGCGGTGATGGCGTGCACCATCTTCATCGCCTCGATGACGGCGAGCGTCTGGCCCGCGAACAGCGTGTCCCCCGGCACCACGTCGACCTCGGCCACCGTGCCCGGCATCGGTGCCTGCGCGTCGACGCAGCCCGCCTCCAGCGGCTGCGGGTCGGCGCCGTCGACGCGCCCCTGCGCATGCGGCTCGGCCGGGTCCGGCGCGGCAGGCCGCGCCGCGGGCCGGGCCTGCAGGCGCGACGCCTCGGCCAGCAACTCGGGCAGCCGCTCGTCGACCAGCCGCACGTGCAGGCTGCCGTCGGCGATCTCGGGGCGCGCGACCAGGGCCTGCAGGAACGCCAGGTTCGTCGCCGCCCCCTCGACCCGGCAGTCGGCGAGCACGCGCCGTGCCTTGTGCAGCAGCACGGACAGGTCCGGCGTCCGCGCGTGCACGACCACCTTGGCCAGCAGGCTGTCGTAGCGCGGGTTGGCCACGTGGCCGGCGTGGCCGCAGCCGTCGACGCGCACGCCGCGGCCCGCCGGCATCTCGCAGACCGAGAGCGTGCCGGTGGCCGGGAGGGCGCGGCCGTCCTCGCCGAGTGTCTCCAGGTTGACGCGGGCCTGCAGCGCGAAGCCGTCGGCCGCCTCGAAGCGCGCCTGCCCGAAGCCCAGTTCGGCCAGCGTCGCCCCGCCGGCAATGCGCAGCTGCGCCTGCACGAGGTCGATGCCCATCACCTCCTCGGTCACCGTGTGCTCGACCTGCAACCGCGGATTGGCCTCCATGAAGGCGAACGGCGCGTCCTCGGGCGCGGTGCGCATCCGCTCGCCGTCGAGCAGGAACTCGAACGTGACCAGGCTCGAGCAGCCCGCCTCGCGGGCCATCGCCACCGCGGCGGCCGTGATCCGCTCGCGCAGCCGCGGCGCCAGGCCGGGGCTGGGCGCGAGCTCGACCAGCTTCTGGTGGCGCCGCTGCAGCGAACACTCGCGCTCGCCGGCATGGACGACGCCGCCGGCGCGGTCGGCCACGACCTGCACCTCGACGTGGCGCGCGTGCGGCAGGAAGCGCTCGACGAACAGCGCGTCGTCGCCGAAGGCCTGGCGCGCCTCGGCCTGGCAGGCGCGCCAGGCCGGTGCGACCTCGTCCGCCGTCGCGACCACGCGGATGCCGCGCCCGCCGCCGCCGGCCACCGCCTTGATCACCATGGCCGCGCCGGCGCCCAGGCCGTGCAGGAAGGCGAGCGCATCGTCCATCGTCACCGGCCCTGCCGAGCCGGGCAGCACCGGCACGCCGAGGCGGCGCGCGAGCTCGCGCGCGCGCGCCTTGTCGGCCAGCAGCTCGAGCACCCGGGGCGCTGGCCCGACGAAGTTCAGCCCCGCCTCTTCGCAGGCGCGGGCGAAGGCGGCGCTCTCGGCCAGGAAGCCGTAGCCGGGGTGCACCGCGTCGCAACCGTGCCGTCGCGCCACCGCCACCAGCCGAGCAGCATCGAGGTAGGCCGCCGGCCCGCTGCCCTCCAGCGGCGCGCTGTCGTCGGTGCGGAACCGGTGCAGCGAGCGCGCATCGTCCTCGGCGTACACCGACACGGTGGACACGCCGAGCTCGGCCGCTGCAGCGGCGATGCGGATGGCGATCTCGCCGCGGTTGGCGATCAGCAGTCGGGCGATGGCCATGTCTGGGGTCGGGCAGCGCTCATCGGGGTGCCCGGCGGGCAGCCGCCCGGCCGGGCGCAGGCGCCATCATGCGCCACGCCACCCGCTCACGGGGCCGACAGGTCCACGCCCGCGTCGGCGGCCGCCTTGCGAAGGAACTTCAGCGTCGAGCCGCCGACGTCGGTGTATTCGTGCAGCGTCCACGGGTCGGAGATCTCGGCAAAACGCTCCCCGATCGCCTCCGGCGTGCGCCCGGCCCGGGCCTTCATCAGCGCCTGCAGCCTGGGCGGCATGAGCTTCTCGGTCATCCGTCTCATCGCCACCGGGACGATGGCGGTGACGCAGCTGCAGGCGCACCGCCCGCCGTGCCGGCACGCAGTCGCGACTGAGAACCCATTATCATCTGATCCGCGGCGTGCGCCCCGGGTCGGGACCGGCGCCGCACCCGCTGTACCGCCCTCCCCCACGCCCGAGGTCCCGATTGAAGAGCCACGAACGCGCCGCGCTGCTGTTGTGCACCGCCACCACGCTCGCCCTGCCCGCCCGGGCCGAAGACAGCAGCGCCGGCGTGCGCGCGCAGACCGTCACGGTCGCCGGCCAGCGCCAGGCCTACCAGGGCGACTTCAGGCGGCTGGAGACGCCGCAGGCCGAGCAGTCCATCGATGCCGAGACACTGCGCGCCGCTGGCGCCGTGGGCCTGGACCGGGCGCTGGACCTGTCGGCATCGGTGGCGCGGCAGAACAACTTCGGGGGCCTGTGGAACGCGTTCGCGCTGCGCGGCTTCGTAGGCGACGAGAACCTGCCGAGCAACTACCTCGTGAACGGCTTCAACGCGGGCCGCGGCTTCGGCGGCCCGCGCGACCTCTCGGGGATCGAGACGGTGGAAGTGCTCAAGGGCCCTCGCGCGGCGCTGTTCGGCCGCGGCGAGCCCGGCGGCACGGTGAACCTCGTCACCAAGCGGCCCACGTTCAGGACCGCCGGCGAGTTGCGCCTGTCCGCCGGCAGGTTCGACACCTACCGCGTCGACGCCGACTGGACGGCGCCGATGGCCGACACCGTGGCCGTGCGGGTGGTCGGATTCGCCGAGGATGCGGGCAGCTTCCGAGACACGGTGCAGACGCGCAAGCACGGCGCGAGCCCTTCGCTGGCGTGGCGCATCGGCCCGCGGAGCAGCCTCGTGTACGAGCTCGAGTACAGCCGCCAGGAGATCCCGTTCGACCGCGGCGTGCTGGCGATCGGCGGCGAGCTCGGCCGCATCCCGCACAGCCGCTTCCTCGGCGAGCCCGGCGACGGGCCGATGAAGGCCGGCGTGCTGGGTCACCAGTTCGAGCTGCAGCACGACTTCAGCCGCGACTGGAGCACCCTGCTGGGCTTCACCCACCGCAGGACCTCGCTCGAAGGCTTCTCCACCGAGGCGGAGCTGGCCACCAACCGCCAGCGCCTGCTCGTCGACGGCCGCACCCTCACGCGCCAGCGCCGCTTCCGCGACTACGACGCCACCTACCAGGTCCTGCGCGGCGAGGTCACCGGCCGCTTCCAGCTCGCCGGACTGCGGCATCGCGTGATGCTGGGCGCCGATGCCGACCGCTTCGAGAACGACCAGGTGTTCCTGCGCGCCCGTGCGCCCACGCTGGCCAGCAACCCCAGCCCGGCGCAGCAGCAGGCGATCGATGTCTTCAACCCGGTGTACGGCAGCCACCCGCTGCCCAACCCGACGCCGCTGACCAACCGGGTGGAGACGCAGAAGGCCGTCGGCCTGTTCGTGCAGGACCAGATCGACCTGAGCGACCGCCTGCAGCTGCGCGTGGGTGCCCGCTACGACGACTACGAGCAGACGCTCGACGACCGTGCGGCCGGCCGCGTGTCGGCGCTCGGCACCACCCGCGTGAGTCCGCAGCTCGGATTGGTGTTCCTGGCCACCGACACGCTGGCGCTCTATGCCAGCTATGGCGAGAACTTCCGCCCGTTGTCGGGCGTCGACGCAGGGGGCAGGGGCTTCGAACCGAACCAGTCCGCATCGGTGGAGGCAGGCGCGAAGTTCGCGCTCGCAGGAGGCGCCATCGAAGGCACGCTGGCGGTGTTCCAGGTGAGGCAGGAGAACATCCTGGTCGTCGACGACCCGGGCGCGTTCACGCTGGCGGCAGCCGGCCGCGCCCGCAGCCGCGGCCTGGAGCTCGTCCTGCAAGGCGAGCTCGCGCGCGGGATCACGGTGTGGGTGTCGTACGCCTACGTGGACGCCAAGACCGCCAACACCTTCAACGACGCAAACTTCGGCGTGCCGGTGCCCGCCGGCACACGGCTGCTCAACGTGCCGCGCCACACGCTCAGCCTGCAGCTCGTGCGGACGCTGCCGCTGGCGGCCCGCCAGCTGCAACTGGGCGGCGGGGTGCTGCACGTCGGCGAGCGGCCCGGTGAATTCACCACCCGCTTCATGCTGCCGTCCTACACCGTGGCGCGAGCCTTCGCCGCCCTCGAACTGAACCGCTCCACGACGCTGCGGCTGGACCTGGACAACCTTTTCGACGCAACCCACTACACGAACTCCTTCTCTGCACTGTGGGTGCAACCGGGCCCGCCGCGCAGCGTGCGCGCGTCGATCGCGCTGCGGTTCTGAAACGCGGCGCAGGCTCACTCGATGCAACTCCAGGCCGAACAGCTGCGCGTGCGGCGCGGCGGCCGTGAGGTGCTCGCCGGCATCGGCTTCGGCGTGGCCGCGGGCGAGGTCTACGGCCTGCTCGGCGGCAACGGCGCCGGCAAGTCCACGACGCTGTCCACCTTCCTGGGCTTCCTGGCGCCGTCCGGCGGCCGCGCGCTGGTGGCCGGCCGCGATGTCGGCGTCGACATCGCCGCGGCGCGCCGCGCGATCGCCTACCTGCCGGAGGCGGCCTCGCTGTACGAGCACCTGGACGCGCGCGAGAACCTGCGCTACTTCCTGCAGCTGGCGGGGATGCGCCCCGACGCGGGAACCATCGAGGCGGCGCTCGACGGCGTCTCGCTCGGCGCGGACGCCAGAGGCCTGGCGCTCAAGGGCCACTCGAAGGGGATGCGGCAGAAGGTGGCCATCGCGCTGGCGATGTTGCGCGATGCGGCGATCCTGTTGCTGGACGAGCCGACATCGGGGCTCGATCCCATGGCCATCGACGAGTTTCACCGTCTGGTGCGCGGCCTGGCCGACGCCGGCAAGGCGATCCTGATGGTGACGCACGACGTGTACGGCGCCTGCCAGGTGGCCGACCGCATCGGTCTGCTGCATGCCGGCCGGCTGGTGGCCGAGTTCGCGGCGCCCCCTGCGGGTCGCATCGACACCGAGACCGTGCACCGCGCCTTCGCGGCACGGACCGCAGCATGAGACCGGTGCTGGTCGTTGCCGCCGGCGAGTGGCGCTGGTGGCTGCGCTCGCGGCTGGCGCTGGCCGGCGCACTGCTCGTCGTCGGGCTGCTGCTGGCGGCCACGTGGGTCACCGCACTGGGGATGCAGGCCGAGCGCGCCGAGCGCCTGCACCACCAGGTCGAGGCCGAAGCAGCCTTCCGTGCCCAGCCCGACCGCCATCCGCACCGCATGGTGCACTACGGCCACTACGTCTTTCGCACGCCGGCCCCGCTGGCCGCACTGGACCCGGGCCTGGACCCCGTGACGGGGCAGTCGATCTTCCTCGAAGGGCACCGCCAGAACACGGCGATGTTCGCCGCCACCGCCGCCAGCGCGGACCTCGGCCGCGCCGACACGCTGAGCCCGGCGCTGGTGTACCAGTGGTTCGGGCCGCTGCTGATGATCCTGCTCGGACACGGCCTGTTCGCGCGCGAGCGCGAGGCCGCCACGCTGGGCGCGCTGATGGCGCAGGGGGTGCCGGGCACGGTGCTGGTGGCGGGCAAGGCGCTGGCGCTGCTGTCGGCGGCCGTGCTGCTGCTGCTGCCGCTTGCGCTGGGCACGATGCTGGCCGTGGCACAGGGCGAACGCCCGGCTGCCGCGGGGGCGCTGGTGGCCACCTACGGCCTGTACCTGGCCTGCTGGGGAGCGCTGTCGCTGCTGGTCTCGGCGCTGCTGCGTCGGCGCGCCGCGGTGCTGGCCGCACTCGTCACGCTGTGGGTCGTGCTGGCGCTGGTGCTGCCCGCGGTGGCCGTGAGCGCTGCCGCGCGCATCGCGCCGATGCCCGGCAAGATCGAGACCGACCTCGTGATGCTGGCCGAGCTGCGCCGGCTGGGCGACGGCCACAACGCGAACGACCCGGCCTTCGCCCGCCTGCGCGAAGACCTGCTGGCCCGCCACGGCGTGCAGCGGGCGGAAGACCTGCCGGTCAACCTGCGCGGCGTGGTCGCGCAGTTCGCGGAGAGCAGGCTGACCGTGACGCTCAACCGCCACGCCGACGCGCAGCGCGCCGCCGAGGCGCGGCAGGCCGCGGTGCTGGCGCGCGCGGGCTGGTTCACGCCGCTGGTCGCGGTGGCCGAGGCTTCGCGGGCGATCGCCGGCACCGACCTCGCGCACCATCACCGCTTCCTGCAGCAGGCCGAGGCGCTGCGCTACGGCTTCGTGCAGGGCCTCAATCGCGTGCATGCCGAGCAGCTGGCGTATGCCGACGACATCCGCCGCAGCAGCGACAGCGCGGCCGAGCGGCGCACGCGCGTGGATGCCGCGAACTGGCAGCTGCTGGCACGCTTCCGCTTCGAGCCCGATGTGCCCGTTGCCCGCATCGGCCGCGCCGTTCCGCCGTGGCTGATGCTGGTTGCGTGGCTGGCCACGCTGGCCGCGGCGGCAGTCTGGGCCGGCCGGCGGCTCGCGCCATGAACGCGAGGCCCGCCGCACCGGGCCCCTGGGCCGCCCTGCAGTGCGAGGCCGGGTTCGCGCTCCGCGAACGCGCGGTCTGGGCGTGGTGGCTGGTGGCGCTCGCCTTGTCGGCGCTGGCGGTGGCGGCCGGACTCGCGGAAGTGAAGCAGCAGCGTGCCACGATCGCGCGGCTGGTGCAGGCCGACGATGCCGACCGCATCCAGGCCCTGCAGTCCCAGAAGGACTGGGGCAGCGCGGCGTACCACGTCTTCCACCTGACCTACGATCCGCCATCGGCCTTCGCGTTCGCGGCGCTGGGCCAGCGCGACCACGCGGCGTGGAAGCACCGCGTGCGGCTGCTCGCGCTGGAAGGGCAGATCCACGAACGCGACGCCGGCAACCCGGTTCTGGCCCTGGTGGGGCGGTTCGACTTCGCCTTCCTGGCCGCCTTCGTGCTGCCGCTGGTGCTGATCGCGCTGCTGCACGACCTGCGGGCCGCCGAACGCGCCGCCGGCCGGCACGACCTGCTGGAGGCCACCGCCGGCGACGCCGCCGCGCTGTGGCGCCTGCGCGCCCTGCTGCGCGCCTGCGGTGTGCTGGCCGCTGCCCTGTTGCCGCTGGCGGTGGCCGGCACGCTGGCCGGCGCTGGAGCGGCCACCGTGCTGGCCGCCTGCGGCCTGCTCGCCGCCTACCTCGTGTTCTGGACGGCCGTGTGTGCCGCGCTCGCGGCATGGCGACAGGCCGCGCCCGTGATCCTCGCGACGCTGCTTGCGCTGTGGATCGTGCTGGCGGTGGTGGTGCCCGCAGCGGCCCGCCTGGCGATCGACCGCGCGATTCCGCTGCCCAGCGGCGCCGACATCGTCATGACCCAGCGCGAGGCGGTGAACGACGCCTGGGACCTGCCGAAGGCCGCGACGATGTCGGCCTTCGTCGAGCGTCACCCGCAGTGGGCGGCCGACGCGGCCGTGGAGCGGCCGTTCGAGTGGAAGTGGTACTACGCCTTCCAGCAGGTCGGCGACCAGAAGACCGAGCCGCTCTCCGCCGCCTACCGGGCCGGCCGGCTGCAACGCGACCGGCTCGCCGGCCGGGTGGCGCTGGTCGCGCCACCGGCACTGCTGCAGCGCGCGTTCCAGGCGCTGGCAGGCACCGACCTGCGCGCATCGCTGGCCTACGAGGACCGCGTGCGCGCCTTCCACGCCGCGCTGCGCGAGTTCCACTACCCGCGGCTCTTCCGCGGCGAGTCGTTCGACCCCGCTGCCGCGCAGGCGACCCTGCCGCGGTTCGTGCCGGCGGGGGACCGTCAGCCCGGGATGTAGGGCCGCCTTCGCGCGAACGACGGCCGCGCGTTCCACGCCGCGGCCAGGTCCCGCAGGCGCGGCGTCGGCGGCAGCCGGGGCTGGTCGCCGAAGCGCGGCGGCCGGCAGTCGTGCAGCGTCACGGCGGTGATTGCATCCAGCGCGGGCGCGCCTGCGTCGGCACTGCCGATGGCATCGGCGGCCGCCTCCAGCCGCCGCAGGCCCTCGACCATGCTACGGCGGCGGCGCAGGCCCACCGGCGTCTCGTCGAAGGGCACCGGTGCGGTGACCTTGCGCGTGATGATCGAGGCCACGGCCTCGATCGCGCCCATCGCGATGCCCGCGCGACAGCACACCGGCCGCCCGCTCCGCCGTGCCCGCCAGTCCCGCCCAGCCGGGGGCGGGCCGCGTGGCCTCGAGCCAGTGCTCGATCAGCATGGCCTCGGCGAGCGGCGTGCTGTCGTCCAGCACCAGCGTCGGCACGCGGGTGGCGGCGTTGGCGGCGTTGGCGGCGTTGGCGGCGTTGGCGGCGCGCAGCGGCGGGTCGTCCGCCCAGGGATCGACGAGCACGACCTCGGGGTCGTGGCCCTTCTCGGTCAGCGCCACCCGCGCGATCCGCACGAAGGGCGAGGTGGTGTTGGCCAGCAATCGCATCGCGACACTCCCCGGTCGGTCGGGCCATGCGCCAGCGGCAAGGGCATCCCCGGGCTGCTCTGCAGCGCCCCGTGTTCCACGAGCGCGCCAGCCCGGATCTTGAACCCTTCCACGCTCCGGTATCGATGCCGCGCCCCGGTGCCCGCAGCGTGCCGAAGTGGCTGGTCCGTGTGCACCCGACGGGCGCGCGCCTGCATCTTCTGCCGCTGGGTGCACGAACTCCCGGGCGGCGACACGGTCGTGCCGTGGCCGCGTCGCGGCCAGTTTGCACAATCGGCCCCAGCACGCCCACGGAGCCCCATGCCCACCCCCGACCCGAGCCGCCGCCCGCCGTCCCCGCGCCCGCTGGACGGGGTGCTGGTCGTGGCGCTGGAGCAGGCCGTGGCGGCGCCGTACTGCAGCAGCCGGCTGGCCGACGCCGGCGCGCGCGTCATCAAGGTCGAGCGCAAGGAGGGCGACTTCGCGCGCGGCTACGACCGCGCGGTGCACGGCGAGTCGTCTTACTGGGTCTGGATCAACCGCGGCAAGGAGTCGATCGCGCTCGACGTCAAGGAACCCGGCGACCTGGCGCTGCTGCGGCGCATGATCGCGCGCGCCGACGTCTTCCTGCAGAACCTCGCGCCCGGTGCCACCGAGCGGCTGGGCCTCGGCTCGGCGGCGCTGCGCGAGCGGCACCCGCGGCTCGTCACCTGCGACATCAGCGGTTACGGCGACGAGGGCAGCCAGCAGGGCCTGAAGGCCTACGACCTGCTCGTGCAGGCCGAGAGCGGGCTGGTGACGGTGAGCGGCGCGCCGGGCCGGGGCGTCGAGTCGCTCGGGCGCATCGGCGTGTCGCTGTGCGACATCAGCGCCGGGCTGAACGCGCTGGTGGGCATCCAGCAGGCGCTGCTGCAGCGCGAGCGCACCGGCCGCGGCTCGGGCGTCAAGGTGTCGCTGTTCGGCTCGGCGGCCGAACTGATGAGCGTGCCCTACCTGCAGACGCGCTACGGCGGCAAGGCGCCGGAGCGCGTGGGGCTGAAGCACCCCACGATCGCGCCCTATGGCGCCTTCACCTGCGCCGACGGGCGGGACATCGTGATCTCGATCCAGAACGAGCGCGAGTGGCGCGACTTCGTGCGCCTCGTGCTTCGCCGGCCCGCGTTGCTGGACGACCCGCGCTGCGCGGGCAACGCCGCGCGCGTGGCCCACCGCGCCTTCGTCGACGGCGTGGTGGCCGAGGTCTTCGGCGCGCTCGCCAGCGGCGAGGCGATCGACCGGCTCACCGAGGCGCAGACCGCCTACGGCAACGTGAACTCGGTGCACGACCTGGTCGAGCACCCGCAGCTGCGCACGCGGCCGATGCCGGTGCAGGGGCGCACCGTGGAGCTTCCCGCCTCACCCTGGGGCGTGGAGTGGGAGCCGGCGGCCTTCGCCGAGGCGCCGGCGCTCGACGCCCAGGGCGCCCGCATACGCGCCGAGTTCGCGGCGCCGGCCGCGGACGGCTGAGGCGCGGACGGCTGAGGCGCGGGCCGGGGGGTGTTGAGGCGGCAGCCAGGCGGCCGGGCGTCCAGGCGGCATGACCCTGAGGAGGCACCGTCGCCGCAGCGCGCGTGGGTGATGCGGTCAGCGCTCACGCGGGGTTGCCCTCGGGTGCGCTCTAGCCGATCCTGCCCAGGGCTTCCTTGGCGGCGGCCTGTCCCGCCAGCAGGGCGCCTTCGATCTGCCCGGGCATGTGGACCGAGGTCTCAGCGCCGGCCCAGAAGATGCGGCCTTCGTGGCTGCGCAGGTACGCACCAACCTGCGACCAGACGCCCGGCGGCGGGGCGGCGACGCAGCCACGGCTGAAGGGCTCGAGGAGCCAGTAGTGGTCCTCGTAGGCCAGCGGCTGCAGCGCGCGCGGCCCGAAGAAGCGGGCCATCCGCCGGCAGATGAGCTCCTTGCGGGTGGCGGAGTCCTGTTGCGACACGCGCACCGATTCGGACGCGCCGAAGAATCCCGTCAGCACGCCCCGCGTCCTCGAGGTCGATCCGTCGAAGGCGATGAGGCCTGGGCCGATCACGCTTCCAGAGCAACCGGCCTCGCGCCAGAACGGCGCGTCGTAGACGATCTGGAACTTGAGATCGCTCGACGTGAGATACCTACGTTGCAGGATCGTGCGGCCGGCAGACAGGTCGGGTTCGAACCGGATGTGCTCCGCGACCGCGGGTGGCAACGCCACCACGACAGCGCCTGCCGACCAGGTCGTCCCGTCTGCGGTGGCGACTTCGACGCCAGCGGCTGTCTGCGCGACACGGGTGACAGGACGGCCCGTCAGTACCCGGGGCGACAGCGAGTCCGCCATCCGTTCCGCGAGCAGGGACGCGCCTTCCGGGAAGACTTCGCTGTCGTGCGGCTCCGCGCTTAAACCCATCAGGGACAGGAAGCCGCCGTTGGCCTTCGCGTAGAAGAGGGCGTGCAGCATCGAGACTTGGTCCGGGACGCCGATGAATCCCTCGCAGACGGCGTGGACCAGTGGGCGGGCCTTCTCAGGCATTCGCGCTTCACAGTACGAGGCCACCGTCATCGTGTCGAGCCGTCGCGCCTCGTCGGAGGCCCCCGGGGCATGCACGTCGATCGTTTCGGCCAATTCATCGAGCTCCGAGACGACCAGCCCGAGGGCGCTGCGGTCGAACGGAGGCTGGTCCGATATGTTGACCGGCTCCGCGCTCCCGTTTGGAAGGTCGTAGTGGAGGTCGACGCCGCCGCTGGGCCGATCCTGCGTGGCCACGCCGAAAGTGCGCGCCAGTTCCTTGACCTGCAGCTGTCCGGGGCCGACCCATTGCGCCCCGAGCTCGACGACGGTGCCGCCCGCGGAACGCGACATGACGCGTCCTCCCACGCGGTCGCGCGCTTCGAGCGCAAGCACCCGGGCGCCCTCTTCGACGGCCCGACGTGCGGCGGCCAGGCCCGAGAAGCCGCATCCGATGACGATGACATCCAGCCTACTGCTCACCACGCTCACCTCTCGAAGGTTGATTCCGACTCCAAGTCGCCCAGGCTTCACGTACGAGGACTGCCGGTCGACGACCGCGGGAAGACCCTAGGCTTTTTTTTATGCAGGTGCTCAACAATAAACGAACTGTACCACCGAGCCTCTTCTCCTCGCAAGTTGCCATCGGACTTCCGCAGTGTCGAGTCGCCACCCCCCCTTCTCGCCCGTTCTAGACCCGTCGGAGTGCGTGACGCCTCCGCTCACACGCGAGGAACTGCATCGCATCGCCGAGCCGATCGAGCAGGCGCGCACGCTGCCCCCGCGCGCCTTCACCGACGAGATCTTCTTCGAGGCGGAGCGCCGTCGGGTGTTCGGGGCGGGGTGGATGGCGCTCGCGTTCGCCGCCGACACCCCCCAGCCCGGCGATGCGACGCCGATCGACGCGCTGGGTACGCCTTTGCTGGTCGTGCGGCAACTCGACGGAAGCATCGCGGTGCTCCACAACCTCTCGCCTTACGACGCTTGTCCGGTTCTGATCGATCCCGTCCGCGGCACAGCCGAGCTCGTGTCGGCGTACCACGGCTGGCGCTTCGACCTGAGCGGCCGTCTGCTTGCAGCACCGTTCTGGAACGGCCGCCCCGATGCCATTGCCCGCGATGTCGCGCTGGGCCGAAAGAACCTGGCCCGGATCCGCAGCGCCGTCTGGTGCGGCGTCGTCTTCGTCGACCTCGGCGGCAATGCACCACCCTTCGACATCTACATCCGGCCGCTCCGCCAGCGCGTGCCGGATCTCGCGGAGGACGCCCTGGCGGCTGCAACGGGGCCGATGGAATCCGTCGACACGGCCGCCAACTGGAAGACCCTGTTCGAGAACACGTGCATCAACGTCTACCACGAGGGCTTCGTCCACCGCCTCTACAAGGCCGCGGCCGAGGTGCCCCGCGTGGATGCCCAGGGACGCAAGACCTTCGAGGAGATCTGCGACGACGGCCTGTACGGACTGGGCTTCGGGGCCGAGGCGGCCCTGGCGGCCTACGGCGACTCGGGCCTGCCCTTGCTGCCGTGGCGCAATGCATCGGGCCGCCAGGGCTGCCTGATCGTCTCGCTCTACCCGAGCCTGCACTTCACTGTGATGCGCGACCACATCGTGGTCACCATCGCACTGCCGCTCGGGCCGCACGCCACCCGCAGCCGCACCTGGACGCTGTTCGCCGAGGCCGCTTGCAGCGACGAGCACGAGATGACGCGCCTGCTCGTCACGCAAGCCATGGTCGCCGCGGGAAGCGAGGACGCGCGCATCTGCGAGGCGATCCAGTCCGCCCGGCGCTCGCTGCTGGCCGAGCCGAGCCCCTACTGCCCCTTCTGGGATCGCATGCACCACGACTTCACGCAACGCGTGGCGCAGGCTTACGCACGTGCCCTTCGCCACCAGGACGCTTGACTCACATGGCAACGACCGTACAGACTGAACGAGGCCGGTTCTGCTATGCCTGGCACGGTCCGCGCGACCGGCCCCCCATCGTCGCCATCGGCGGGCTGACCGACCAGCTCGACCACTGGCCCGAGGCGTGGGCCCCGGCCTTCGCGGCGCAGGGTCATCCGCTGCTGGTCTTCGACGCCCGCGACACCGGGCTCAGCGACCACCTCGATCATCTGAGCCTGCCCAGTGCCAAGGAACTGGCCCTGATCGCGCTGGGCCTGCCCTCGAAGCACAAGGCGCTGTATACCCTCGGTGACATGGCCGAGGACGTCCGCGCCATCACGCACAGCCTGGGGGTGCCGAGCTTCCACGTCATCGGCTACTCGATGGGCGGACAAGTCGCGCAGGCCCTCGCGCTGGCCCACCCGCAAGCCGTCCTGTCGATGACGCTCCTCTTCAGCACGAGCGGCGTCGAGTCCTTGCCGCTGCCGCCGCCCAGTCTCTTTGCTGCGCTGCTCGGGTGCTGCAGCCGGGCCGCGGACGAGGCCAGGGCCGTGGGCGATCTCCTGAAGCTGCTGCGACTGACACGCAGCCCGGTGTTCGGCCAACCCGAGAGCGAGCTCGAGCAGGCGGCTCAGGCATCGGTCCGGCGCGCCTACCGGCCAGAGGGTGTAGCGCGCCACCTGCATGCCGTCCTCACGTCGGAACCCGTTGCGCCACGCCTGGGGGCCGTCGGGTGTCCCACTCTCGTACTGCAGGGCGGCGAGGATCCCTTCTTCTCTGCGGCGCACGGTGCAGACCTGGCCCGCCGGATCCCAGGCGCACGGCTCGAGTCGATCCCTGACGCCGGCCATGCCCTGGAACCCGCCATCGCTCAGGCGCTGGCCGACGCCGTGCTGCGGAACGTCTCACTGAAGCCGAGGTGACCGAATGCCCAAGATCGTCGATCACGACGAGGTCCGCCTCAAGCTGGCGGCTGCAACCCAGAGAGTCATCGCGCGGGTCGGCGCGCATGGCGCCACTTTGCGCGCCGTGGCCAAGGAGGCCGGCGTCAGCCCCGCCTTGCCGATGCACTACTTCGACAGCGTCGAGGAGATCGTGGCCTTCGCGTTCACCACCGGGGCGAACGAAGAGGTCGCCGCGCTGCACGCCTTGGTGACTCAGGGCGGACGGGACGCGGCAGCGCGACTGTCCGCCTTGATCCACCACCTGGTGGGCGACGGCTCCAAGGCACAGAACGAGCAGATGCTCCAGCTGCTTCACTTCATGGCGTACAGCCACGAGCGCGCCGATCTGTCTGCCTTGCACGCGCAGTGGTACGAGCGCTGCCTCGACCTGATCGCGCCGCTGATCGCCGAGCACTTGGCCGCGAGACCCAGGACCCTGTCCGAGCCGCTGGCGAGTCCCCGCGTAGAGGCCTCGATCCTGCTGGCCATGAGCGACGGTTGCGGCCTGCAGCGCCTGTCCTCCGAGCGCAACGCGCAGGCGAGACAGCGAGCGTGCGCAGACCTCCTCCGGCAGCGATATGGCCTCACGAGCGCCGACGCCGCCGACCCGGGCACCGCTTCCCGGAGCTCGGCGACACGTCGACCGTCGGCCAAGGGTCGCGCGCCTCGGAAGCCGTCGTGACGTTGCCAGCCGCCCCCTCGGAGATTGGCGCCACGACCGTGTCGGGCAGCCAGCGGGTGCTCGGCGGACCGGGCGTCGTGTTCGTCGTGCTTCTGGTCGGCATCGCGATGGGCCAGCTCGGCGGCATCCTGGCGCCGGCGCTCGTCGACGAATGGCGCGCGACGAAGGCGGCGGGGGGCGTCGGCATGAGCGAAGCCCATGCCGGCTTGACGACGAGCCTGGAGATACTCTGCGTCGCACTGGGCGCAGGCGTCTTCTCGATCCAGCCCCTGAGGCTGGGGAAGCGACTGCTGACCGCGTTGGCCGCGACATCGGCCGGCTTGTACGCACTGGCCGCTTCCGCCGCCACCCCTGAAGCGATCATTCCACTGCGTGCCACGGCCGGACTGCTCTCCGGGCTGGTGCTCGGGCGAATCTCCACCCTGCTGCCCTTGGCGCTGGAACCGCAGCGAATGGCCGGCGCGTTGACCATCGGCGTGACGCTGATCGGTGTGCCAGTGTTCCTGCTGTCGCAGTGGGTGCTGGGTGAGTTCGGCCCCGGTGCAGTCGCCTTGGTGCATGCGGCAACGCTGGCGTGCATGACAGCGGCCCTGGCGCTCTTGCCCCTCCCCGAACCGGCGGCGGTCGTGGTCAGGAGCTGGGGCCTGCGCAAGCCGCCGGTCATCGAGCTGCGGATCATCGCGGCGCTGTTCGCGGTCGGCCTGGCCGACTCGATGCTCTACCCCTTCCTCAGTCTCTACGGACAGCCGCTGGGTGTGACGGGGCAGAGCCTTCTGCAGTTGCTGCTGCTGTCCGCTCTGGTGACTCCGTTGGGCGCCGCGGCGTGCTATCTGGTCAGGCGACCCGAGGCCACGCTGAGAGCGGCCCGGCTGCTGATCGCGGTCAAGGCGGCGGGTTGTGCGGCGTATGTGCTCGCACCGAACGGCACGGTCCTGGGCACGCTCTTCGTGGTGCAGGGGCTGTGCTTCTTCGCCATCGTTCCAAAGCTGCAGTCTCTGCTGGCGCGGCTCGACAGCACGGGTGACTCGGTCGCCCTGTCCACCGCCGCGCTGCTCGCAGCCCAGGGCACGGGCCCGCTGGTGACGACCGCACTGCTGGCCACGACAACTCAGTCAGCGGCGCTGTTCAGCGGAGCCCTCGCTGCCGGACTGCTGGGCCTCGCGGCCGTCCTTGTGCTGCCCCGCTTCCGCCGCGGGCCATTCGTCGCTGCCGCGCGCGCTCGCCCAGACCACATCCGAGGAGACGGCCCTTGAAACCCCACCTCCAATTCAGCGCCCGCGCGTTACTCTCCCTGGCCGTCCTCAGCGGATCCTCCGTGGCTCAATCGGCGCCGGGCCTGCTGGGCCTGTGGCTCAGCCAGGACGGAAGGGACGTCACCGAGATCCTTCCCTGCGGCACCACGCTCTGCGGGCGCCTCGTGCAGGCGCAGGGACTCAGGCCCGACGATCGAGACACGAGGAACCCGAATCCGACACTGCGGAGCGCGCCCCTGTGCAACCAGGTCTACATGGGCGGGTTCAAGCGCGAGTCCGATGCACGCTGGGTGAGCGGCTGGGTCTACGACTCGCGCGACGGCGGCTCCTACACGAACGTGTCGCTCGAGTCCAAGGGTGAGCTGCTGGAGCTCACGGTGCGGGTGGGCTTCATCCGCCACACCGAGCGCATGACACGCCTGGACCCCGTCAAGGTGACGCGTTGCGGCACCGCCGACAACCCCGTTCGTCCGCTCGGACTTTGAGTGCGCCGCGCGCCGGCAAGGAGCCTCCCCCATGACGACCGCGATCCACGGACAACCCGCCACGGCCGCGCACCGGGCGACCTGCCGATGGCTCGTCGCCGCGGTGTTTCCCCTGGCCCTGCTGGCGGACCGGGCGCACGCCCAGTCGGCCATGGGCTTCAAGCCGGAGTTGTGGTGGGGCGCCGCAGTACTGGACGTGCGCAACGCGAACTTCGGTGCCGGCGCACCCGACTACCGGGCCCCGAGCCGCGTGATCGGCCCGCACGCCTCGTGGACGGAGCTTGCGGTCCGGCCGGGGTTCCAGCTCTCCGCAGCGTCGGGCGCGGGGGTTGTCGAGGCCAAACTGACGGCCGTGGGTGCAGCCACCCGGGGCTCGGGCGACGCCCAGGTGTACTCGTTCACCGCAGGACGACCGTCCAAGATCGCCGTCGAGGAAGCGTACCTGCGCTGGCGCTCGGGCGGCACCTTCGCGAGCCTGGGCAACAACGCCCTCGAGGTCACCGCGGGTCCGCAGGAGTTCACCGTCGGCGATTCCCTGCTGGTCGGCCAGGGGACGGTGAACGCGGGCCGCAAGGCGGCCAGCTGGCTGGTCCCGCGCGTCGCCTTCGCCGGTCCAATGACACTGCGCATCAACACCGCACCGGTGCGGATCGACGTCTTCGCGCTCGGCAACCGCTCGAGCCAGAAGGACGTCGCCGGCCTGGATCTGCCTCGGACCCGCTTCCGCGGCATCAACGTCGAGTGGTTCGACGGCGGCGACAACGCACGGTTCAAGTACGAAGAGCGCATGCAGTACGTCGGCCTTTTGCACATGCAGGTGCACAAGGCCGAGGAGGCGGGTCTGTACCCTGGCGACCCCAACACCCTGGGCGCCCATCGCTCCGGGCTGCGCGTCACCTCGCTGCGCGCGGGCATGTTCGAAGCCCCGGGCCTGCCATCGCTGAGCGTGTTCGCCGAACTGGCCCGGCAGAGCAACGGCACGGCCGGGCGTCGCGTCGATGCACGCGCCTACAACGCCGAGATCGGCTGGGCGTTCGACGATTGGCCCTGGAGGCCACGGTTGCTGGCACGCGCGGCACGCTACTCGGGCGACGCCGACCCGACCGACGACATCGACCGGTCGTGGGATCCGATGTTCCTCGGCAGCAACGCCGCGAGGAACTACGGCGCGACGGTGCACGGCGAGATCGTCGGCCAGGGCTTTGCCTTCAACAGCAATCTCCGCGTGCGCTCCGTCGGCGCGCAGCTGCAGCCCGTCAGCGGGCTGAGGGTCTACCTCCTGCACTACCGCTTCCAGTGGGACCAGCCCGCGCAGTTCGGGAGTACGGAGCGGGACCTGGCTTCCGAGACCAATCTCCTGGCCGAGTGGCAGCCGCGCAGCGGCACGATCGTCTATGCAGGCCTTGCCACCGCCAGGCCCAGCGCGGGCGCCGCCGCGTTCTTCGCGGCCTTCGGCGACGCCGTGCAGGCGCCACTGGGGCCAGCCGATCGACACATCCGCCGCGCCCATCTGGGCATCACCCAGCAGTTCTGACGCGTTGCCCAAGCCCCTGCCACGCGAGCGCCACGATGCCGAAGACACTCGACTCCGCACCAGCCTACGACGGCTTTTCGATGCCCGGCGAGTTCGAACGTCACCGCCGCTGCTGGCTGGTCTGGCCCGAGCGCACGGAGTACTTCCGTCAGGGTGCGAAGCCGGCGCAGCGCGCCTTGGTGCGGATCGCGACCGCTATCGCGCAAGGCGAGCCGGTCGCGGTGTGCGTGTCGGCGCGCCAGTTCGACAACGCCGTGCGGATGCTGCCCCCGCAGGTCCGGGTGATCGAGCTCTCCACGGACGACATGTGGATCCGCGACTGCGGTCCGTGCTTCGTGCGCCACCCGCGCGGAGAGGTGCGGGTGGTGGACTTCGCGTTCAACGGCTGGGCCGGTCTGGCCCATGGGTTGCCGGTCGCCTACCAGCTGGACGACCTCGTCCCGCGGAAGATCGCGCAGTTGGAGGGGATGGACCGCTACGTCTGCGATCTGGTCGCCGAGGGCGGCAACCTTTGCAGCGACGGTCAGGGCACGCTCATCGTGACGGCCGAGAACCTGCTGGATCCGGCGCGCAACACCGCGGGTCGTTCGCGACAGGAGATCGAGTCGGTGCTTTGCAGCCACCTGGGCGCGCGCAAGGTCATCTGGCTTGAGCGCGGTCTTCGACACGACGTCACGCTCGGCCACTGCGACAACCTGGCCTGCTTCGTGCGGCCCGGGGTGGTCGTCCAGACCTGGGTCGACGACCCAGCCGACCCCCAGTTCGATGTCTGCCGCGAGGTCCACGCGGTGCTAGCCCGTGCCACCGACGCGCGGGGCCGCGCGCTGGAGGTGCACCGCCTGCATCAACCCGAACCGATGTTCGTGCAGGCGGAGGATCTGGACGGGCTCGACGCCGGCCCCTGGCTCGACGGGCGGCGCGTCGGCGATCCGATTGCCGCCTCGTACGTGAACTTCTACATTGCCAACCGGGCCATCGTGATGCCCGGCTACGGCACGCGCGACGAGTCTGCGCGCGCCACGCTCCAGGGGCTCTTTCCCGAGCGGCCGGTCCTGGTCGTGCCGGCGCGCGAGATCCTGCTGGGCGGCGGCTCGATCCACTGCATCACGCAGCAGCAGCCCGAGTGAGTGCGGCCGCAGGCTCGTCCGACGACGCCCGATCGCGTTCGACGCGCGCCGTCGTGGCGGCGATCGATCGGATCGAGCGCGATGCTGCGCGGGCCTTCGTCTACCTGGAGCCCGCCGCTGCACGCGCCCAGGCCGTCCACATCGACGATGCGGCACCGCTGGCCGGTTGCGTGCTCGGCGTCAAGGACAACATCCACGTCGCGGGCATGCCGTGCACATCGGGCACCCCGGCGCTGAGGCGGTTCATCCCGCCGCGGGATGCCAGCGTCGTGGCCCGCCTGAGATCCGCCGGTGCCGTGGTGTTGGGCAAGACCCAGATGCACGAGCTGGCCTATGGCGTGACCGGGATCCACCCCGCCTGGGGGACTCCGCGCAACTCGGCGGATGCGGCCCTGGTGCCGGGCGGCAGCAGCAGCGGCAGCGCGGTCGCCGTGGCGCTGGGCCTGTGCGACGCTGCGCTGGGCACCGATGCCGGCGGCTCGCTCGCCATTCCCGCGGCCTTCAATGGCATCTGCAGCCTTCGGCCCACACAATGGCGTTACCCGCAGGACGGGCAACTGCCGATGGCGCCGAGCCGCGACACGATCGGGCCGATGGCCCGATCGCTCGCGATGGTCGCCCACCTGGACGCCATCATCACCGCCGAGACCGCGCTTCCGTGGCCCGCTCGACCGCGGGTGGGCGTGGATCCGCAGGGCATCTCGGCCAGCGATGCACCCGAGGTCCGGCATCGCTTGCAGCAATGGCGGCAGCACGCTGAGGCAACAGGGGTCGAGGTCGTCAGCGTCGATCTCGACTTCGCCCTGAAGGCCGCCGAGCGGCACTCCTACGCGCACTGCGCCTACGAGAACTACTTCTGCCTCCTGGAGTACCTCGATCGCTACGCGATCGATCTCAGCGTCGAGCAGCTCGCGGAGCAGATCGCCTCTCCCGACGTCAGGCAGGCCTTCGCGGACACGGTTCTGCGTGGCGCTGAGCGCGCGCCCAGCGAGGCGGCATACCTGCAGCACATGCGGCAACGGCGGCGCTGCATGCAACGCATGCGCGCGCTGCTGGCCGAGCGCGGGCTGCAGGCCCTGGCCTACCCGACGACGGCGGGCTTCGCCCCCCGCATCGATGCGCTCGATGCCGCGCCTGACGCCGCTGACCAGGTCGTTCGGCGGGTCTACCGCAACGCGGACGCCATCAGCCACCTGTCTATGCCGGTGGTCACCCTGCCCCTGCGGCCTTCGTCGGCCGGCCTGCCGATCAGCCTGAGCCTCGCCGGCCCCTGGGGCGAGGACCGACAGCTGCTGGCGCTCGCGCTGCGGCTGCAGCCGGCCTAGGGGGTCGACGCGCGAGCACCGCCTGCACCCGACCAGCCCGCCCTTCTTCTCGGCCGCCATCGACCAGGCCCTTCCATGACCACGAAGAATCAGCCCCTGTCCGGCAACGAGATGCCTCGCTTCGGCGGCATCGCGACCATGATGCGCCTGCCTGCGGCGACCTCGCCGCGCGGACTGGATGCGGCCTTCATCGGCATTCCGTTCGATGCCGGAACCTCGCATCGCAGCGGCACGCGCTTCGGCCCACGCCAGATCAGGGCCGAGTCCGCCCTGCTCCGGCCCTACAACATGGCCACCGGCGCAGCACCCTTCGACAGCCTGCAGGTCGCCGACCTCGGCGACGTCGCGATCAACACCTACTCCATCGCAAGGTCGATGGACATCGTGAGCGCGTTCTACGCCGACGTGTTCACCGCCGGCTGCAGGCCCCTCACCCTGGGCGGCGACCACACCATCGCGCTGCCGATCCTGCGAGCGGCGGCACGGCACCACGGCCCGCTGGCCCTGGTGCACGTCGACGCGCACGCCGACGTCAACGACACCATGTTCGGCGAGACGCTCGCCCATGGCACGCCCTTTCGGCGCGCGGTGGAGGAGGGTCTGCTGCAGGGCACGAAGGTGTTCCAGATCGGACTGCGTGGCACCGGCTACGCGGCCGACGACTTCGACTGGCCCCGGTCGCAGGGCTTCACGATCATTCCGGCGCACGAGATCTGGTACCGCTCCCTGGAGCCGCTGATGCAGCGCGTCAGGGACGTGATCGGCGATACGCCCTGCTACTTGAGTTTCGACATCGACGGCATCGACCCGGCGTTTGCAGGCGGCACCGGCACGCCGGAAGTCGGGGGCCTCAGCGTGCCGCAGGCCCTGGAGGTCGTGCGCGGCTGCCGGGGGCTCAACCTGATCGGGACCGACCTCGTCGAGGTGTGCCCGTCCTACGACCCGGGCGGCAACACGGCGCTGCTGGGCGCGAACCTGCTCTACGAGATGCTCTGCGTGCTGCCCGGCGTGGTGCACCGATAGATCCCGCTTCGGACCATTGAGCCAGGACCGAGGGCAGCGACGCCGTCGGCCTCCGCCCCGTCGGTCCTTCAGCCCGAGTAGCCGGAAGATGGAGAGATGGACGAGGCCGCCCGCGAAGTGGATGAGGGCCTGCAGCGCGGGGGCCGGTCCTGCAGGCGCGGCGGTCGCGCGCGCCCCGATGGTCTTCGGAGTCGACTGCGACCGCTGCGAGCGCCATCGCGACGTGGGCGGCATCTGGGACATCGAGATCCCGGCAACGCCGATGTGCGGCTCGGCGCACTTCATTTCCTCGATGCTGCGATCCGCCTTCCTCCTCCACCCGATGCACGCGGAGTGCGCCATCCGTCTGACGCGGCTGCAGGTGTTCGAGTCCATCAACACCTGTGCGTACGCCGTCGACCCCGACTGCGCGCTGCCAGGCACCCAACGTCGTCCCGACCCGAGCGGTAGGCTGAGGCAAGCCCGTTGCCTCTCAGTGCGTTCCGCACCTGGGTCTCGTGCAGGCGTACCCCGCGGCAGAGCGCACCGCCGCTGCAGGCCCTGGCGCCGGTTCGCCCACCCCTTTCCCGCACGCGCCCGACTGCCGCGACCTTGCGGTCAGATCCCCGTCCCGCCATCGAAAGGAGATGCTTCCATGAACCTGGTCTGTCTGTCTGCGCCCCTGGAGCGGAGCGCCATCGCGAAGTGCGGATCGAAGGCACTTGCCGTCTTCGATCTCTACCGCTCCGTCTTCGAGCTTCGCGACTTGAGTTCGATCGACCGGCATGTCGCTGCGGGCTATGTGTCGCACACCGCGATGGCGGAGCGGAGCCGGGACAGCCTGCGCGAACACTTCGGCCAGATGCTCGAGTTGTCCTCGGCGATCAGGATCGAGACTCACTTTGCGATCGAGCAGGATGATTGCGCCATGGTTCTCCATAGCTTCAGGTGCACTCTCGCCGACGGTTCCGAGTTCGGAGTTCGTACCGCCGACTGCTTCCGCTTCCAGGACGGCCTGATCGCAGAGCATTGGGATGCGGTCATGACCTCCTCGTTCGGCCTCCCTACCGCCTGACCCGGTGCTGTCATGGTCGGTCCGAACGGTGGGGTCGCGGTGGCTACCGGCGCGGCAGCGGGCGTCGCCGAGGCCACGGGTCGGCACGCGATGAGCAAGGGGGGAACGTTGATGTCGAAGCGCCTCGCGGCGCTCGGCCTGGCTGCGCTCGCCTTCGCTGGCGCGCCGGCCCTCGCCGCGGCACCCGAAGCCCGCCCTTGGAGGCTGGAGCTGGGCACCGGGTTGAGCTGGCAAGCGGACTACAGCGGAGCCGGCACGGCCAGGGTGCGGGCACCCATCTGGGTAAGCGGCGAATGGCGCTCCGACCGCTGGGGTCGCTTCGAACTCGACAGCGGGGCTGTGGGTCTGGGCCCGCTCGGCCCGCAGCTGCGATGGAGTCTGGGCGACGTCGACGCCTGGGGCGCAGGGGCGATGCTGGGCTACCGGTACGGGCGGCGCGACCGTGAACCGGCGCTGCTCGGCGACGACGGCAGCAGCCGGCTGCGCGGTCTGGGTCGCGTCCGGGCGACCGTCGATGCAGGCGTGCAGGGCTGGATCACGGTGTTCGGCGTGCCGATGTTTGCGCAGCTGTCGACGCCGGTCGAGCAAGGCCGCGGTGACCTCGGCCAGAGCGCGCAGGGCACGGTCGGTCTGCTTGGTCTGCTGCTGCCGCTCGAGCCGGCGCCAGGCATCGCGGTGACGCTGCTGCCGACCGTGATGTGGGCCGACGGCCGGCAGATGCGGGCCTTCTATGGCATCTCGCCCGCGCAGGGCGCCGCAAGCGGCTACGCGGTCTACCGGCCCAGTGCAGGTTGGCAGAGCGCCGCCCTCGAGGTCAGCGTCGAGGCGAAGCTGACCGGTCCATGGCACTTCGTAGCCGACATCGCCTACCGACGCCTGCTCGGACCCGCTTCTGGCAGCCCACTCGTCGAGAGCAAGGGGGCGTGGATCAGCCTGGTGGGCGTCGCGTTTCGCTTCTGAGGACAGCGGAGCGCTTGGCGGTGCGGCTCCCTGCGCCTAAGCTTCCGGCCCCGGCGCGGCGCGGCGCGCCCGCCCGCTCCCACACATGCCCCCCGTAAGGCCCCATGGCCGCCTCATCGAAGACCCGCCACAGCCCCCCGTCTCGCAGGGGCCTGTCCGTGCCGCGCCCGCCTATGGCAAGGAAGGCCGCCCAGGCCGCGCCGGGGCGCCCCGCACACGCCGCACCGAAGTCGCCCCCGGGCCGCCGGCGCAGCTGCCCCGGCAATCGCACGCCGCGCCGCACCCCGAGCGCCGCGCCGCCGGCAAGGCGCTGCGCGAGCGCGTGCCGCGCGACGCGCTCGCGCGCTGGCAGCCGGACGCGCGGCGCGGCGTCGGTGATGGCGCACGACCGTCCTTCGCCCCGTCGGCCGGCCTGCAGGTCGTGGCCTGCGGCGACTGCCACCTGCTGAACTTCGGCGGCCTCGCCACGCCGGAGCGGCGGCTCGCGTTCGACATCAACGACTTCGACGAGGTGTCGGTGGCGCCCTGGGAATGGGACGTGGCGCGGCTCGCCGCGAGCTTCGTCATCGCCGGGCGCGCCAACGGCTTCGACGCGCCCGACTGCCGCGAGGCAGCCCGGGCCGCGGCGCGCAGCTACCGCGGGCACATGGCGCGCTACGCCGATCTGCCGGTGCTCGAGGCCTACTACGAGACCATCGACCTGAAGCGGCTCGTGCTCGCCGGAGCCGACGAGGAGATGAGGCGCCACAACCTGAAGCGCATCCGCAAGGCCCAGCAGGAGTCGGCGCACCTGAAGGAGTACACCAAGCTCACCGTGGAGTCCGGCGGCCAGCCCCGCATCCGCGACGAGCCGCCGCTGGTCTTCCACGACACCGACATGGAGCGCCAGGCCGGCTACCGCGCGATGGTCGAGGCCATGCTGGCGCAGCACGTGGCCACGCTGCCGCCCGAGCGCCGGCTGCTGGTGGAGCGCTACCGGCTGGCCGACCTGCGTGCCCGCGGACGGGCGTCGGCCGTGGTGATCAGTCCGCCGCGATGGCCTGTGCCGGAACGGCGACCGAAGCCCCCGCGCCAGGCCTTGCCCTCGGCCCGCGGACTGCCTATGCTCCGCCCCCCTTCCCCCGACCCGGCCGCCCACCGATGCCCACCCGGATCTACACCGCCTGCCTCGGCACCGAGACCAACTCGTTCTCGCCCATCCCCACCGGGCTCGACCTGTTCCGGCGCACGATGCTCGTGCGCGGCGGACAGCACGGCGACAAGCCCAACGTCTTCGGGCTGCCGCTGATCGTGTGGCGCGAGCGCGCCCGCGCGCTCGGCTGGGACGTGGCCGAGGGCCTGGCTGCCTTCGCCGCGCCCGCCGGCAACACCACGCGGGCCACGTTCGAGTCGCTGCGCGACGAGATCCTGGACGGGCTGCGCGCCGCGATGCCGGTGGACGCGGTGCTGCTCAACCTGCACGGCGCGATGATCGCCGACGGCTACCCCGACGCCGAGGGCGACCTGCTCGCCCGCGTGCGGGCCCTCGTCGGGCCCGACGTGTTCGTGGGCGCCGAGCTCGACCTGCACTGCCACCTCACCGAGCAGAAGGTGGCCGCGGCCGACGCCATCGTCATCTACAAGCAGTACCCGCACGTCGACGTCACCGAGCGCGCCGAGGAGCTGTTCCGCATCGCGGTCGACGCGCTCGCGGGCCGCACCCGGCCGGTGATGGCGCTGCACGACTGCCGCATCCTCGGCATCTTCCCCACCACGCGCGAGCCGCTGAGCGGCTTCGTGCGGCGGATGCAGGCGCTCGAGGGGCACGACGGCATCCTGTCGGTGTCGCTCGGCCACGGCTTCCCGTGGGGCGACACGCCCGAGGTCGGCATGCGCGTGTTGGTGGTGGCCGACGCCGACCGCGCACGGGCGCAGGCGCTGGCCGGCCGGCTCGGCCGCGAGCTGTGGGACCTGCGCGCCGACCTCGCGCCGCCCTTTGCCAGCGTCGACCAGGCGCTGGCAAGGCTGCGCGGGCACCGCGGCGCCCGGCCGCTGGTGCTGGCCGACACGGCCGACAACCCGGGCGTCGGCGCGGCCGGCGACTCCACCTTCGTGCTGCGCCGGCTGCTGGAGGAGCGCCTGGGCGGCGTGGCCATCGCGCCGTTCTGGGACCCGCAGGCCACGCTGTCGGCGCTGGAGGCCGGCCCCGGCGCGCGGCTCGCGCTGCGCATCGGCGGCAAGCTCGGGCCCGCCTCCGGCGACCCGGTCGACGCGCAGGTCACCGTGATGGGCCTGGCGCACGACGCCTGGCAGCGCTTCGGCCAGGCCGACGCGCCGCTGGGCAACCTGGCCTGGCTGCGCATCGGCGAGCACGAGCACGACGCCGTCGACATCGTCGTCAACGACCACCGCACCCAGGGCTTCTCGCCCGAGTGCTTCACCGCGGCCGGCCTCGACATCGCCCGCTGCCGCGGCCTGGTCGTCAAGTCCACCCAGCACTTCCACGCCGGCTTCCTGCCGGTGGCCGACGACATCGTCTACGTCGCCGCCCCCGGCACGGGCTCGATGGACATGCGGGCGCTGGCCTACACGCAGGTGAGCCGGCCGCTGTGGCCGCGGGTGGACGATCCGCACGCGGGTTGAGCCGGGCACCGGGCTGGCATCTCGAGCCTGGGCGGACCGTCTCGCCGTCCTGCTCCGGGAGGCTCCGTCGAATTGAGCACCTTGGTTCGCTGCAAGGACGACAGGCGTCAACTGCGCTGGGGCGCCGCAGGCACGGCGCCGGAGTGCACGGCGAAGTCGCCAAGCCAATGTCAGGTCGATCCGGCCCGGCGGAGGGATGTCACAGCGCTTGACACCGATCCGTGATCGATCGCTCCGCACAGCGCACCGCTTGCACCGCGCAGCGCTACCTGCACCCCTGAGGGAGGCAGCGCCAGGCGGCTCTTCCCGCTCGGGCGCGCCACCCCAGGGCGTGTGGCCCCGACTGGTCGAGGATCTCTTCTAATTCTGCGCCTGAAGCGACGCAGTTGCTACGAGGCGCGGACTGCGCTCGCTGGCCTGCAGTTCGTCGAACGAGACGAAGGCGACCTCCGGGAGGGCGCCTCGCATCAGCCGGCTGACCGCGCGGCGCAGATCAACGGGCAGCAGCAGCGTTGGCGCGCGCTGCAGGTCGGGATGGGTCAGCCCCTGGCGGATCGCCTTCAGGAATGCCTCGAGCTGCTGCGGCTCGACGGCCAGAACGGGGCCGTCGGGCTGCACGACCAACGCGGTGCGCAGAGCCGACTCGATGCCAGGGTCCAGCCTGAGGGCCGGCAGGTCCTCTGCGCCCGACCCGGCGATCTGGCGCGCGACGATGCTGCGCGCCAGGGCCTTGCGCACCTGCTCGTACAGCGTATGCAGGTCGCTCGCGGCCGGGGCGTAGGTCAGGACCGCCTGCAGCAGGCCGGTGAAGTCGGTCAGTGGAACGCGCTCGCGTGCCAGCGCCACCATCAGGTCGGCGATCTTGGGCAGCGGCAGCACGCCCTGAGCCTCGCGCACGAGGTCGGGGAATCGTGCCTCCGCCTCGCGAACGAGTTGCCGGACCTGCTGCGCGCCGAGGGCCGCGGCCGGATTTCGCTGGATGGCGGCGATCGCACCGCGTGCGACGATGGCCGCGGCCTCGAGCACCGTCACCCCTTGCTCCCGCAGCGCGGGCGCCTGCTCGCTCCTCACCCACCGCGCCGAGGGGAACAGCTTGGCCGGCGGCAGGGATTCCGGCGGGGCGCCCTCGCCGTCAGCGTCGGCGGCGGGCTGCCCGATCGCCAGCGCCACGCCCTCGGGCAGTTCGAACCGGGCCTCCGGCAGGTCCTGCACGATGACGGCACAGGCATCGGGCGGCATCGAATCGACGATCTGCAGCGCCAGGCCCGGGAAGGGGATGCCGTAATCATGACGCAGTCTCTCCCGCTCGGCGCGCAAGGCGGTATCGAGCGCAGGTGCGCCCAGGCGCGCGGCCAAGGCGCTGCCGAGCTCGAGCCGGAAGCTGGATGCCGGCAGGTCGGTCGTCCGACCGGCTTGCAGCAGCACCGGCGTCCCGTCTCCTTCGCGGGCGGCGCTGAACACCTGGAGCGTGGCCACTCCGGCCATCACTCGGCGCTCGCGCGCCGAAAGGGCTGCACTCGTGGCGGCCAGCAACCCGGCCAGGATCAGGAAGGTCATTGTCGGGAAACCCGGCACCACGGCGAAGAGCGCCATCACGCCGGAGGCGAGCGCCAGCGCTCGCGGCTGGCTGCCCAGCTGGCGACCGATTTGGTCGCCCAGGCTGGCGGCCCCGTCACTCTCCGACCGTGTGATGGCAATGCCCGCCGCGATCGACACGAACAGCGCCGGGATCTGCGTGACCAGGCCGTCGCCGATCGACAGCACCGAGAACTTCTGCACCGCCGCGCCGAAACCCAGCCCCATCGCGAGCGTGCCGATCGCGATGCCGCCCAGCAGATTCACCAGCACGATCACGATGCCGGCAATGGCGTCACCCTTGACGAACTTCATCGCGCCGTCCATTGCGCCATAGAACTGACTCTCCTGCACCAGTTCGCGCCGGCGCTGCACGGCCTGCTGCTGTGACAGCACACCGGCACGCAGATCGGCGTCGATGCTCATCTGCTTGCCGGGCATCGCGTCGAGGGTGAAGCGCGCGCTCACCTCGGCCACACGCTCCGCGCCCTTGGCGATGACGATGAACTGGACGACGGTGATGATGAGGAAGACGACGAGACCGACCACCAGGCTGCCGCCCACCACCAGCCGGCCGAAGGCGTCGATGATGTCGCCGGCATGCGCGTGCAGGAGGATCTGGCGCGTGGTGGCCACGTTCAGCGAGATGCGGAACAGCGTCGTGACCAGCAGCACCGCGGGGAAGGAACTGAAGGCCAGCGGTGTGGGAATGAACATCGCCACCAGCAGCAGCACCACCGCCAGCGAGATGTTGACGGCCACCAGCATGTCCAGCGACCAGGGCGGCAGGGGCAGCGCCATCATCACGATGACGGCCACCACGAGGCCAGCCAGCGCCAGGTCGGCCGGCACGCGGCTCGGGCCCGCAGGCCCGGGAGTTCCGATCGAGGAGTTCATGTCACGAGATACTGGTTGAGATCGCACTGGGCAAAGCTGAGCGGGCTCGGCCGTCCACTCGAGGGACCGATCGAGCGGACCGTAATTCGGCGCGCACGAGTCCTCTCATGGCTTGGTGCGCGCCAGGAACGCGAGGATGGCCGACGCGTGGGGTTCGGGCACGGCGTTGCCGGTGCGGGCCTTCGCGAACAGGGCGTCGACGAGCCTGTCGTCGTGCAATCGGCGCACCTTCCAGGTGCGTGCGGCATCGGCCGCTTGGCGACCCTGGGAGCCCTGGGCCCGCAGCAGGAACAACGGGCTCGTGTCCCTCTGGGGACGGTAGATCACGGCCACCAGCCGACCGCTGCCATCGGTGAGGGCAACGGATGCGTAGCGGAGATAGCAGAGCACTTCCTCCCAGGGCAGCTCCATCGCGGCTTGCTTGCGCGCAGCGTTGACCTGAGGATCTCCATCGTCCTCTCGCAGCTCGCGGCGCAGTTCCTGCAGCGTCATGCGCTGGTCGCGCAGGAATTGCCAGCGCTGGTACGTCAGATCAGCTGCCCCCAACAAGACGAACAACCCGCCACACCAGAGCATCAGGTGCATCAGTCCCGAGCCCGCCACGGCCAGCGCCGCATTCGCGTCCGCCAGGATCACGCGGATCGCGTCGGGCACGATCCGCAGGCACACCAGCGTGACGGCCGCGCCGACGATCGCCGTCTTGAGCAGCAGCTGCGCGAGTGTCACCACCGAGCGCGTCGACAGCAGCCGTTTGAATCCCGCAGCAGGGTTCATGCGCTCAAGCTTCGGCATGGCCGGATCCCAGCTCAGGACGGCGCCCGTCTGCAGCCAAAGGCCGAAGTTGTGAACCAATGAGGCGATCAGCATCGGACCCAGCGACGCTACAACGACCAGCTTCATGCCCTCCAGCCACAGTGCCTTCATCGCTGCATGATCGAGTCGATCAAACGAGCGCTCGATCGCCAGGAACAGGTCTGCCGCCTCGCGCGCGAACCACGGCACCAGCGCCATCGTCGCCAGCATGCCCGCGAGCACCGACAGTGCCCCGGCGAGATCCTCGCTCTTGGCGATCTGCCCCTGCTCGCGCGACTTCTCGAGCTTGCGAGGGGTGGCCTGCTCGGTCTTCTCTGCGGCTGATTCGGACACGCATCAGCCCCCGACGCGCTGCAGCAGCGACATCAGCGCCGAAGACACCTCGAACATGCCCCGCAGGACGCGCTCCAGCACCAGGGGCAGCGCAGCACCCAGCACCGCCAGCCCCAGCATCGACTTCAGCGTCAGCGTGACCTGGTACACGTTCAGCTGCGGCGCCGCCCGGTTCAACAGGCCAAGACTGATGTCGACGACGAACAGCACGAGAACCACTGGTCCGGCCAGCAAGATCGCCAGCGCGAACAGGCGCGCGGCCTGATTCGATGCCTCCAGCACCGCCAGCGGCTGGAGGCCGCCCCAACCACCGCCCACCGGCAGGATCCGGTACGAGACATACAGCACGTCGGCCAGAACGAGCAGGAGCCCGGCGGACATCAGCGCCGCGAACAGCACCCTCTCAAGGAACTGGGCAGTTATGGATACGCTGTTGCCGTGCACCGGGTCGATGTTCTGCGTGAAGGTCTGGCCCGTCTGGTGGTCGATGATCTCGCCGACGGCCTGCAGGCCCGCGCAGAAGGCACCCAGGCCGAGCCCGATCAGCAGGCCGACTGATCCCTCACCCAGAATCAGCAGCACGAGCCCGGGCAGCGAGTCAGGCATGGGAGGCAGGTTGTGCAGCGCCATCATGGCCGGAGGGAAGGTGATTGCCAGAGCCAAGGGCATCCTGACGATGGCCGGCATGATCGCCGCGGCGAACGGTGGTAGCAGCGCGAATGCCACGGCCGCGCGCAGGCTGGTCAGGCCGAGAGTCCACAGCAGCTGGGCCGGATCGGCGAGAAGCGGGTTCATCGCAGCTCGAAGATCATCGTGAACGTCCGTTCCGCGTAGCCGAAGGCCATGGCGCCAAGCCATGGCATCAGCACCAGCATCAAGCCCATCACGACCAGCAGCTTCACCGCGAAGGCGGTGGTCTGGTCCTGCAGCTGCGTCAGCGCCTGCAGCAGCCCCAGCAGCAGTCCCACCACTGCCGCGGCACCCACGAGCGGAGCCGACAGGATCAGCGTCAGCAGGATCGCCTCGCGCGCGACGGCGCTGATCGCCTCCGGGTCCATCGTCATCGAAGACTCCTGCAGGCAGGCAGGGCAGGCGGGATGGCGGCCACGATCGCTCAGCGGTAGGTCAGCACCAGCGCATGTGCCAGCCGTGTCCAGCCGTCCAGCAGCACGATGAGCAGCAGCTTGAGAGGCAGTGAAACCATGGTCGGACTCATCATCTGCATACCCAGGGCCATCATCACGTTGGCCACGACGAGATCCACGACCAGGAACGGCAGCGCGATCAGCACGCCGATCAGGAAGGCCTCGGTCAGCTCGGAAACCGCGAACGCCGGCACCAGAATCACGAAGTCCTTCGGCGCGATCTGTGCGGCCGTCTCCTCGCCCATCAGGCGACGGGCCGCGTCGGCGAAGAACACGCGCTCCCGCTCGTGTGCGTGTTTGTCGAGAAAGCCGCGCAGCGGCTCCTTGGCCTTGTCGAGGACCTTCATCGTCGACAGGGCCGGCAACTGCGGATTCTTCGGGTCCACATCGACTGCCGCAAGCATCTGCAACCCCACCGGGTACATGACGTACCACGTCAGCACCAGGGCTAGACCATTGGTCACCAGGTTGGGCGGCACGCCCTGCAAGCCGAGCGCATTGCGCAGGATCGCGAACACCACCACGATCTTGGTGTACGAGGTGAGCATCACCACCGCCACCGGCAGCAGGCCTAGAACGAAGAGCAGCGGTATCGTTACCGCCGGATCGGGCACACCCATCGCCGCACCTTCCCGAACGACCCGGTGGAGCTCAGACGACCGGCAGTCGGCTCGTGTCGGTAACCACGACGACGAGTTCGTCGCCGACCGCTGCGAGTTCGCCGCGCGCCAGCATCCGGCCATTCACCACGATGCGGACCGGCTGCTCCTGCAGCCGCCTGCCCATTCGTAGCGCCTGTCCATTGCGCAGCCGGGCTACCTCGGCCACCGTCATGCGCAGCGTGGCGATCTCGAAGGCCACGTCGCACTCGATGTCCGCGAGGCGTTCGACGCTGTCGACCGCGGGGCCCGATTCGCCAGGCGGTGCACTTGGAATGGGGGAAGTGTCCACGTTCGTCTCCAGCACGAGTTGGTCTCCCGCGACGCGGGCGTTGATGCGCAACCCGGCCCCGACGCCGCCTCCGCCGTCGGTCAGGTACACGGGCAGGGACTGGTCGGCGGCGACGGCCGGCACCGCGAGGCGCAGCGCGTCGCCGACCTGCAGCGCCGTCACGTCCGCGAGCGGCAGCCTGCAGCCCCCGATGCGCAACGACAGCGCGACCGGCACGTGGCCGATGCGACGCAAGGGCAGCGAGGGCGCCCGCGCGAAGTCCATGGCCTGCCAGATGTCGGGGCTGGTCCTCACCCAGCCGCGAAGCAGCGGGCGCAGAGTACGCTCGAGGATGACGAAGCCCACACTGACCTCAGAAGGATCGGCGTCGATCTGCCGGCCGCGCACGAAGTGGCCGGGATCCAGAGGAATTCCCACCAACTGCTCGAGCACATTCAACATCGGATCGAGCGCGTTCTCGACCAGAGCCGAGCAGGTGTCGGCCGGAACAAAGGTCTCCAGGGCCTCGAGCCGCGGCTCCAGTCGCCACAGGCTGTCTGCGGCGACCGACAGCTTCCACTGTCCGACGGCGCAGACCAGCTCGCCGCTGGGCGTAACCAGGCCGGACTCCTGCCAGATCAGTATGCGGTCGTCGGACAGAATCAGAGGATCGGCTGCGAACGCGCGGTTTCGCAGCGAGATGGCCGCACTCGACCAGCGCGGGAGCGACGCGAACAGGCGGGTCCGCGACGGGCGCTGCGGGCCGGTCTCCCTGGGCTGGAGCTCCTCCATCTCAGTGGCGCGCCGGAACGGCCGTCCGGACACCCGGCCGCGTGGAGAGACGAAGCTCCTCGTCCTGGACCTGCTCGCGCAGGTCGGCGGCCTGCTGTTCGAGCAGACGCCGCTGCGACAGCAGCTCAACCGTGCGCAGGCACGCCTGCTCGCACTCGCGACAGAGCCTCCGCGCCTCCTGCCAGTCGCTGCGCGCCTTCTCGGCCGCCTGCCGGGCCTGACTGACCGCATCGAGCCGTTGCAGCACCAGGGCCTCGCAGGATTGCATCAGGCCCTCGCCCAGGTTTCCGGACGGGCTCCCCTGGCCTCCGAGCACGGCCTCGCGCCAGACTCGAGCCACCCCCAGCGCAGTCAACGCCCGTGCGACCTCCTGCTGCGACTGCGCCAGCCGCCGCTCGCATCGCAGTGCTGCGGTGGCGGCGCTGTCGCGCCGCGCCTCGCGCCGCTGCCTCAGCAGCTTCAGCAGCTTCAGGGTCGTATTCACGACACCGCCGCCTTCAGCGAAGACACCGTGGCCGCGAAGTCCTCCACCGAGGTGCGCGGCTGGCGCAGGAATCGGTCGATGTTGGGTCGGCGCTCGACCGCGAAGTCGGCCTCTGCATCGGCGCCGCGCTGGAACTCGCCGATGCGCAGCAGGAGTTCGACCTCGTCGTACTTGGCGAGCAGTTCCCGCAGCCGGCGGGCTGCCGCCGCATGTGCGTCGTCGGCCACGCGGTCGAACAGGCGGCTGGTGCTCTGCAGCACGTCGATCGCGGGGTAATGGCCTTTGCCAGCGAGCTTGCGCGACAGCACGACGTGCCCGTCCAGCAGCGAGCGCACTTCCTCCGACACCGGATCCATGCCGTCGTCCGACTCCTCCAGCACGGTGTAGAACGCGGTGATCGAGCCGCGGGCGAGATTGCCGGCGCGCTCGAACAGCAGCGGCAGCGCAGCGAACACCGAGGGAGGAAAGCCTCGCCGCGCCGGCGGCTCGCCGGCAGCCAGCCCGATCTCGCGCGCGGCGCGGGCCAGCCGCGTGACGGAGTCCACCAGCAGAAGCACCCGCTGCCCGCGGCAGGCGAAGTGCTCGGCATAGCACGTCGCGACATAGGCAGCCTTCAGCCTCTCGGTGGCGGGACGGTCCGACGTGGCAACCACCAGCACGGCACGCTGCATCGCGGCCGGACCGAGCGCATCGTCGATGAAGTCCTGCACCTCGCGGCCGCGCTCGCCCACCAGCGCCGCGACCACGACGTCGACCTCGGCATTGCGGCACAGCATCGACAGCAGCGTGCTCTTGCCGCAGCCGGCGGGCGCGAAGATGCCCATGCGCTGGCCCACGCCGCAGGTCAGCACACCGTCGATGGCGTTGATGCCAGAAGGCAGTGCGTGCTCGATCGGCCGGCGGGTCAGCGGCGGTGGTGCTCCGGTCGACACCGGCTGTCTCCGCGCGTCGGCTGGCGCCGGCGGACCTTGGTCAAGGAAGCGCTCGCCCAGGCCGTCGACGACGCGCCCGAGTAGGAAATCGCCAACGGCCACCGCATGCCGCCGCCCGGTTGCGATCACCTGCGTCGAGCTCGACAGGCCTTCCAGCCCGCCCATCGGGCTCATGAGCACCTCGTCGCCATCGAAGCCAATGACCTCGGCTCGCTGCTCGGCCCCGCCGCCGGGGTCGACGAGGCGACAGATCTCGCCCACCTCGGCGCGGACGCCGCTGGCCCGGACCAGGGTGCCCACGGCCAGCCTGACCTTGCCGCGCTCGTGCCGTGCCGTGCCGACGAGGCCGACCGCCTGACCCAGCGCCCGGTCGATCTCGCCCAGCAGGACTCGGCCATTCAGCGTCCGCTGGACTGGGGTGGCAGCAGCTGATTCGAAGCCGGTCTCGAGAGAGTGGGTCATGGGGGTTCAGCGGCGGATCGCATGCAGCGGCCGGCGTTGCTCAGGCAGGCAGGCCGTCGGCGGCTACACCCATCGAGCGCCGGAGGATGTCGCGCACGCCCTCCAGCGTCAGCTCGAGGCTGGCATCGACGAATCCGACCGAGGTTTCGAGCACGAGCGCGTCCGGTTCGCAGACGTCGTCGGGCACCACGGTCAGCCAGGCCGTCTCGGCCCCCGAGGACGGTACGAGCTCGGCCACTGCGGCGGCCGCCAGGTGTGCCTGCGACGGACATACGCGAAGGCGGGCTCCACCGGCGAGGCGGCTCGTCCTGGCGAGCTGCCGGATACGCAGCCGGAACAGCTCTGCGTCGTCGAAACTGCCGAGCATGTTTCTCAGGCAGTGCTCGACGAGCGCGACCACACGCTCCGACAACAGCGCCCGCACGCCCGCTTCGATCTCGAGGGTACCCAGAACGCTCGCAATTCCCTCGGCGCGGCCTTGTGCGAAACCCTGCTGACGGCCTTGCTCGCGCAGCACTGCGGCTTCGCTTTCGGCCACCAGCCGCATCCGGGCCGCCGATTCCGCAGCTTCGGCCCACAGAGCCTCTGCCGATCCGAGCAGGCGAAACGCGCTGCGGTCGATGCGTCCGCCGGTCACTGCCAGCGCCATGGACCCGTCGCGCTTCACCAACGTCAGGCTCACGTTGCCGCTCCCCAATCCTCGCTCGCGCCGTGCAGCAGGGCCAGCGCCTCGTCGCGTTGCGCGTCGCTGAGCCGCAGGGGAGCCACCGTGCCGAGCGGGAATCGCATCGCCGTCCGTTCGGCTGCGCCGCTGCCCGCCTCGGGCAAGGCCACCAGGCACGACACCCCGAGTCGAACCACCGCAGCTTGGCCGGTCAGCGGCACCGCCCACCCGCCGCCTCCCGGGTAGGGGAGCGCCTTGAGGGTATGCGCCCACTGCAGCGAACGCGCTCGCCGCTGCGGGCCGAGTACCTTGTTCTGCAAGGCCACTTCCTGGCGCTGCAGGCTGCCGCGCACCCAGCCTCCCAGCATCGCGGTGCCCAGCGCCTCGGCCATCCGCACCAGGCGGGAATGCGGTTCCAGCAGCCAAGCATGTCGACCTGGATCGCGAACGAAGCGGTGTATCAGGTCGTGACGCTCGAGCAACATGACCGAGACACGGCGCAGCAGCCGCAGACTCGGACGGCTTCGAGAATCCAGCAGGTCCGCCCACGGGCCGAGCCAGTCGCGGTGCGCGTATCCGGCAGTGAGCCAGTTGAACGCCATCAGCCTGCGCCCGACATCCACTTCGGTGGCGGCGGAGCCGCCCTCGTCTTTAGTCACTTTGCTCACTGTGAGGCGCTTTGGCCGGCAGGCGAGCCCGCTGCAGGCTTGCCCCGGCGCAACAGGCGGCCGCGCAGCTCGTCCAGGCGCACTGTCGCACCGTTGCGCCAAGTCAACGCAAAGTAGCTCAGGAGCAGCAGCCCGGTCAGCACGCCCAGGATGCCCCAGAACATGGGCGGCAGGGCGCGAGATACCGAGGGCGCATCGGGCGCAATCGGCTGCACCTCGGCGGCCACCAGGTGAACCCGAACGTCGTCGTAGGACAGCCCTTCGATGCCAGCCGCCACGAGTGAGCGAACCATCGCTTCCTTGCCTGCGATCTCGGCGCCCGGCCGGTACTTCACCAGCACCGCCGCCGAGGACGCGACCTTCTTCGGGTTCAAGGGATCGCTCGGCGGGATGACCGGGTGCACGCGCGCAACGATGACCCCGTCGATCTCATAGAGGGTGCGCTCGAGCTCGCGCGACATGGCGTAGATGAGGCGCGCGCGTTCCTCGGTCAACGTGGACACCAGAGAGTCCTTGCGGAACACGGAACCGAGCCCGTCGAATTGCTGCGGCGGCAGGTTGCGCCGCTTCAGGATCTGCACCGAGCGCGCAAATTCGTCTTCGGGGACGCTCACGCGCCAGGTGCTTTCGCCCGCAGGCTTCTTCTCGGCGCGGATGCCTTCGCTGCGCAAGGCACCGACGACGAGGTTGGCCGCGCCTTCAGTCAGGTCGCCGTGCAGTTGCTGCGTGCACCCTGCCAACAGCAGCGTCGCCAGCATCAGCAAAGTTCGCATCACCGCGAAGCCGGTCGGATCTTCGGGCTGCTGAAGCATGGCAAGCGGTCCAGGTCCTGAGCTTCAACCGCTCTGCGATGTGAGCGTCTTGATGCCGTTGTTGACTTGCGATGCCATCTTCGTGAGCAGGTGCGCACTGTTGGCCGCATCGGTCACCCTGACCAGGGCCACGGTCATTGCAGCAATGTCGCCCTTCTTCGTGGCCGCGACCATGTCTGCCATAGGCTGCGCGGTGAACGAACTGCGCATGCCATGCGAGAAACTCTCGCCGATGCTGCGCACGCTGAGGGAGGCCTGCACAGAGGGATCGCGCACCGACGGTACGCTCAGGATGAGGTGTGCACCCGAACCCGTCAGGCTCGAGGCGGGCTGCAAGGGAGCCTCGGCGGCACCCTTGCCGGTACCGGGCGACAAGGCCCAGCGCACGGCGGAGATGGCTTCGGGTTGCATGGTGAGCGGTGACGGAAGGCTTGTTGAATTGGGGACTCCGTCCCGCGGCAACCACCGCGGGACGGTGGGTTACATCAGGCCCAATCTGCTTTGTCGGACCGCTGCTTGGCGGAAAGCGCCTTGCCCAGGTTGGTGATCATGTTCGCGTTGTCGGTGATCTTCTGCAAGTGCTGCGCCGTCTTCGTGGGGTCGGCGATATCCGTGACCATGGCCGCCATCTCTGTCTTTTGATCCGTGGCCTTGTCGCCCAACGTCGTACCCGCGCTGTCGTTAACAGTAATGCCCATTTGTGAACTCCTGTGCTTTCTTTCCAAAGGTGCTGGTCTCCGATTCGGCAAGGCTTGCGCTCGTGCCATCGGCGCGGCTTGTTCAAGGCCCTTTTGGCGGTGGAGACCCTCTTCCGCCGGAGCGAACTGTCTAACGCCGCACTTTGCGGCGTGTTTGCTCCGATTTCCTGCGCACGCGCCCCGGGCCTGCGCGCTCGCGGCCGTCCATGCCGCTCCATCGGGGCGCGGAAGGCGCCCACCGGAGGGTCGGTGTGCATGGATTCGAGCGTGCGCTCCGAGGCCTACTGCATGGCCGCCCTGCGGGTCCTGGAGGCCCTATCGCGCGCTGGATCGCGCGCTCAACGTCGCTGTGCGTGCTGCGCCGGAGTACGGTTGGATGCCGGTGCGGGGCTCGTCGGCGCATCGGGCAAGGTCACGATCCGCTCCCCGCCCTGCATGGGGCTCACGACGAGGCGGTCGGGATGCACTGCGCGGAGGATCGAACCATCGGGAAGCCTGGCTCCCGGAAAGAAGCGCCCGCCTTGATCGAGCACGATGGAGGGCAGCGGACCAAGTCGCATCTCCGTGACGATGTAGCGGCGCAGGCCCAGCGCCGTGTCGAGATTGTCGACCTCGATGTCGCCGGGGCGATCAGCCGAGCGGCTGTAACGCACCACCAGCGGCCTGCCGTCCGGGTCGAGAGCCTGCTCCACGTGTACCGACATCGACCGCACGGCGGGCAATTCCTGCAGCGCCATGCGGGCCTGTCGGTCGCGCCGCGGCATCTCATCCTGGGAGGCGGCCAGCCTGAAGTGCCCCTTTTCGGTGTAGCGCAGCTTGTATGGGCCTTCCTTGAGTTCGAAGCGGCGCACCAGGTCGTCCGACAGGGTCTCCACTGCAACCACGCGCATCTCAGCGCGAGGGTTCGCGCTCAGCGCCCGCAGCCGATCTGCCAGCTCCGTCAACTGTTCCTGGCTCTGCACATAGCCCTCGAGCAGTACGCGGTCCGGTCTTTCCGGGTGGGAGGTCAGCTCCACTTCGCGGGCCCATGGCAGCGCGGCCAGCTGTGCCTTGTCGGCTTGCAGCGCAGCCTCGACGTCGCTGGCGCTGGGAGTCGAAGAGGTGATCGCCTGCGACACATACGAGGCGGCGGCACTGACCATCAGCGCACCGAGGCCGAGGCCGGCGGCCAACCGCAGGGCCTGCCAGCGCTGTGTGACCGGAGGCGGCGCGGCGGGCAGCGCCGCATGGGGAAGCGTGCCGTCGGCCGTTGGACGCTGCAGGTCGGCCGGCGGTGCCAGCGAGTTCCAATCGACGAGCTCGGCATGACCGACGCCGAACGAGACCCGCCCGATCGTGATGACCAGGCCGGGCGCGATGGGGCAGGTGTGCTGCGGCGGCACATACTCGCGCTCGACCCAGAGGTCACCCGCGATGGCGAGCACGGTCCATCCGTCAGACGATGCCCGCACCAGGCACGCATGCCGTTCCGGGCGCGTCACATCGAGCACGATGTCGCACTCGCCCTCGATGTTGCCCACCAGCACGCGGTCCTCGTGCAGGTCGCACTGCGCGCCCGCGTTCAGGCCGGACAGGACACGCAGGATCGGTCGCGGTCCGGGTGCTTCGGCCGCGACCTGGGTCGATGCGTTCTGATTCACGGTGTCGGTGCTTCGCGCGGCACCTGCGACGGACGCCCCGATCGCGGCGTGATCAGGAACATGCGCTCGACGCGCCTGTACTCCGTGGACGTCTGGCGGAACAGGGTGCCGACGATCGGGAGGCTCGACAGGCCGGGCACGCTGGTCTTGCCGTCGCGCCGCTCCTCGATAACGTAGCCGCCAATCAACAGGCTCTCGCCGTCACCGACCACCGCTTGCGTTGAGATGGCCTGCCGGCTGACCACCGGGATCTGGTCCACCTGGGAACTGCCACCGCTACTGCCGTCCTCGATCTTCACCACGAGCCGGAAGCGCGGGCCTCCGGCGTCGTCCACCAGCGTCGGCGTGACACGCAGCGTCAGCCCCGTGGAGACCTGGAAGAGATCCACCTGCTCGCGTCCGGCGACTCGAACGAAGAAATCACTGGTGCTCTGCAGCACCGCCTCATGATTGTTCAGGGTGATGATGCGAGGGTTGGCGGCGACCCGGGCGTCTCCGGACTCGGCCAGTGCATTGATGCGCGCGAGGAGGTAGCTGCGCTCGTTGCCAAGCACCACGGTGCCGATGAGGCCGCGGCCTGCCGACGCCAGCCCACCTCCGAACAGGAGGTCGTTGGCGCTGTTGCGAGGCTCCCGGCCGGTGCCGGCCAGTCCGTTCGGCGACGACGAGATATCGACCTTGTTGCCGTGCAGACGCCAGTCGATGCCCAGCTGCTCGCTCTTGCCGCCGCTGACGTCGATGACGGTGGCCTCGATGTCGACCATGGGCAGTTCGACGTCGAGTTGCCTGATAATGTCCGCATACATCGGCATGCGGTCCCCGACGTCGCGCACGATGACCGAGTTGGTGCGTAAGTCGGCCGTGACCGACGACGCGCGCACCTCGGATGCGCTCGGGCCCGGATCGGCGCTGACCCGCGGCACGCTCTTAGCAGACCCGCGGTCGGCTCCGACACCGGCCTCTGCACCGGCGCCGGAGGCCGCGGCCGTACCGGAAGGCGGCTCCGCGCCCCGCTGCCCTCTGCCAATGGACACGAGACCCGTGCCCTGCAGACCCGGCACGGTGCGTGGAAGCGTCCTCGACTCGGTCTGCCTCGGCTCAGCGTTCCCCATGGTTACCGCCAGAACGCGCGCCACTCCCGGTACCGTGGTCTCGACCCCACCGATGCCCACCACGGTGTCGGCTGCCCGGGCATGTCGCAGCGTGAAGACGCGGGTTTCCAAGCGCGAGGCCGGACGGCTCGGGGCCTGAGCCACCGCATCGACGATTCCTGACACCACCTCCACGTACTTGGGCGGGCCGCCGACATAGATCGTTCCTTCGGTGGCATCTATGCGCAGTGGGAAGCGCCTGTCTTCCAGCCGCATCTCGCGCAGGATACGCTCCACCCGCGGTAGGTCGTGGGGCGGCACCTGCAGCAGACGTGACTCGTTCTCACTCAGGCTGGCGACATGCAGCGTGCTGCCGTCGTAATACCAGGTGAGGCCGTAGGTATCGGCAAGGTCCCGGAAAATCGTCTCGGCCGGTCCGCGGAAACGCCCGTTGACGCGGCCGCTGGCCACCGTGGCGCTGATCGACGCCGAGATGCCCTGCCAGGTGACGATGCGCGCAAGGAAGACGTTTAGCGGCTCGTTGGAGGCCTGCAAGTCGATATTGGCGCGACGCCACGGGATTGCCTGCCCAGACGCCGGCGGTACGGTACCCAGGCACAAGACAAGCGCCAAGCACAGCGCGGCCGGAAAGCGCCTCGCCCCTGCGTTCGTGTCGAGCGCACGACTCCTCGATGATTTCCCAGTCGAAGTGGTCATGCGCGCGCCTGCCAGGTTGACGTCGGCGGTCTCAGGTCTTCTTGCCGCCGAAGAGGCCGATCGCCTGCTGGGCGAAACCCAACAGCCCGGTGAAGAAGCCCACCGGGCCTCCCGCCGCGGCCTTGCCAAACAGGCTCAGGAAGCCGCTGAAGATCCCGAAGCCCTGGCCCACCTTGTCGATGGTCTGGCCGGCGCCGCCGCCAACCGTGCCGCCAAGGCTGCTGAGCAGCGCGCCAATCCCCTGCAGGGGGCTGCTGCCTCCGCCAATGCCAAACAAACCGTCGAGTCTCATGGTTAGCCCCTTTTGGTTGCGTTACTTGAAGCCGGGAACTTGTGCGGATGTCGCCGCCCTGCCCGGCCAGGGCGGCGCGGCGAGTGGCTGCTCAGGCCCCGAACATCTTCTGGGCCAGTGACTTGGACACCAGCTGAGCCATACGATTGCTGAACAGTTCTTGCACTTCGATCGGCGTGGGCAGATCGTCGTTTTCCGGATCTTCTGCGTCG
>JADCGP010000020.1 GCA_020248915.1 Rubrivivax sp.
AGCGCGATCGGCGAGGTCATGACGGCCGCACCAGGCACCACGGCAGCCGCGCTGCGGCCCCAAATGGACGATGAACCGCGATCTTCGATGCCATCGGCGCCAGCCAGGCTGTCGCGGGCTCTGGGGTCACGGATTCAGGGTATTGGCTTTCGTGGGTGGAGGAGACCGGCGAGTTCGCCGACGAGCCCAACCTGCTGGATCGGCACCTGCTGCAGTTGTGCGCGAAGCACAGGTTCCTGCCGCTGATCCACGACTTCATCGTCTTCGATGCCGGCATCAAGAAGGTGTGCCGGCAGAACCAGTACTTCGGCGTGGTGGCAGCGCAGGAGTTCATCCGCCGGCGCGAGGGCGGGATCATCTGGCACACCCAAGGCAGCGGCAAATCGCTCACGATGGTGTGGCTGGCCACGTGGATCCGCGAAACCGTTCGGGTGCCCGCGTGCTCATCATCACCGACCGCACCGAGCTGGACGAGCAGATCGAGAAGGTGTTCCTCGGCGTCAGCGAGAACATCTACCGCACGAAGAGCGGGGCCGATCTGATCGCGACGCTCGGCCAGGCCGAAGAGTCGCTGATCTGCACGCTGGTGCACAAGTTCGGCGGCAAGGACGATGACGACGGGGACGATGGCGCGGCGGCCACCAAGGCCTTTGTCGAGGCGCTGCGCAGGGTGCCCCCAGGGTGGAAAGCGCAGGGCGACCTGCATGTCTTCGTCGACGAGTGCCACCGGACCCAAAGCGGTGACCTGCACAAGGCCATGAAAGGGCTGCTGCCCAGCGCACTCTTCATCGGCTTCACCGGCACACCGCTGTTGAAGGCCGACAAGGCGCGCAGCATCGAGGTCTTCGGGCGCTACATCCACACCTACAAGTTCGACCAGGCGGTGCGTGAGGGTGTGGTGCTCGACCTGCGCTATGAGGCGCGGGACATCGATCAGTCCATCACCGCGCAGAAGAGGATCGACGAGTGGTTCGAGGCCAAGACCAAGGGCCTGAACGACTTGGCCAAGGCGCAGTTGAAGCAGAAGTGGGGCACGATGCAACGTGTGCTCTCCAGCCAGTCGCGGTTGGAGAAGATCGTGGCCGACATCCTGCTGGACATGAGCACCCGGCCACGGCTGATGGACGGCCACGGCAACGCGATGCTGGTGGCCGGTAGCATCTACGAGGCGTGCAAGTTCTACGAGCTGTTCGCGAAGACCGAGCTGAAGGGCAGGTGCGCCATCGTCACCAGCTACATGTGGTCACACCGATGTTCGCGACGTGGCAGGCCAAGCTCGGCGTTCAGGCGAGCGCCTGGGGCGTCAAGCGGATGAAGACGAAGTGGGGCAGCTGCACCCCTGCCAGCCGCCGCGTTTGGCTGAACTCCGAGCTGGCCAAGAAGCCGGTCGAGTGCGTCGAGTACATCGTCGTGCACGAGCTGCTGCACCTGGCCGAGCCCAACCACGGCGAGCGCTTCGTTGCGCTCATGAATCGTCACCTGCCGCGTTGGGCGGCGACGCAGAAGCGGCTGAACGCGGCGCCACTCGGGCACGAGGACTGGGATGCTTGAGTGCGTTGAGCTGCAGCTTGCTGGGCGCATCAGCCAGGCCAATGTCGCGGCATACATTGACGCGAGACATTTCCCCGGCGGGGTGACACTTCGGCAGAGCTGGTCCGCTCACCGACGGCAGGGGTTACTAGACAACGAGGGCGGGGTTACTAGACAACGCCAATCGCGAGGCTTATCTAGCAACCTGCCCGGTCGCGGAGTAGGAGCCGCGCACCGCGGCCATAATGCAAACATGTCTGCGATCCGTCCGATCACCGCAGCGCGCTCCGGTTGGCGTTGGCGCAAGCCATCAGCCTGACCACCCCTACGCGCCCCTCCTTCGCGAGCCAGGCGCCTTCCGTCCCCACCCAGCACCGCGCGCCGGCCTCGCCAGCGTCGCAAAAAGCGGGTATCAAAGCGGGTACCGAATCAGGATGCTCCCCGGAACATCCAATGAAATCAAAGGGTTAGAGCGTATATGCTGCTGATGATCGACAACTACGACTCCTTCACCTACAACCTGGTGCAGTACTTCGGCGAGCTCGGCGAGGAGGTGCGCGTCGTGCGCAACGACGCCATCACGCCCGACGGCATCGAGGCGCTGCGACCGGACCGAATCGTGCTGTCGCCGGGGCCGTGCTCGCCGGCCGAGGCGGGCGTCTGCGTCGAGGCGATCCGGCGCTTCCGCGGCCGGCTGCCGATCCTGGGCGTGTGCCTCGGCCACCAGAGCATCGGCTCGGCGCTGGGCGGCCGCATCGTGCGGGCGCCGGCGCCGATGCACGGCAAGACCAGCGTGCTCGCGCACGACGGGCGCGGCGTCTACGAGGGGCTGCCCGCGCGCGTGACGGTGGTGCGCTACCACTCGCTGGCCATCGACGAGGCCACGCTGCCGCCCGACCTGGAGGTGGGCGCGCGCAGCGAGGACGGCACGATCATGGGCGTGCGCGACCGCAGCCTCGCCGGCTCGGCCGCACCGCTGGAGGGCGTGCAGTTCCACCCCGAGAGCATCGAGTCCGAGCACGGGCACGCGATGCTGCGCAACTTCCTGCGCGCCGGCCGCGCCTGAGCGGCGCCGCGGCCGGCGTCGCTACACTGCTGGCCGTCCGCGTCCCCGCGCGGCGGACGCCGCGCCGCGAGACCACCGCCATGCCGATCACCAACACCGACGCCCTGGTGCGCGTCATCGAGCACCGCGAGATCTTCCACGACGAGATGCTGGCGCTGATGCGCCGCATCATGAGCGGCGAGATGAGCCCGGTGATGATCGCGGCCCTGACGATGGGGCTGCGCGTCAAGAAGGAGACCATCGGCGAGATCGCTGCCGCGGCCCAGGTGATGCGCGAGTTCGCCACGCCGGTGGCGGTGGTCGACCGCACGCATCTGGTGGACATCGTGGGCACCGGCGGCGACGCCTCCCACACCTTCAACATCAGCACCGCGAGCATGTTCGTCGCGGCGGCCGCCGGCGCCCGCGTGGCCAAGCACGGCGGCCGCAGCGTCAGCTCCACCAGCGGCAGCGCCGACGTGCTCGAGGCGCTGGGCGCCTACATCGAGCTGACGCCCGAGCAGGTGGCCACCAGCCTGGCCGAGACCGGCATCGGCTTCATGTTCGCGCCGAACCACCACAGCGCGATGAAGCACGCCGCGCCGGTGCGCAAGGAGCTGGGCGTGCGCACCTTCTTCAACATCCTCGGGCCGCTGACCAACCCGGCCGGCGCGCCGAACCAGCTGCTCGGCGTGTTCCACCCCGACCTCGTCGGGATCCAGGTGCGCGTGCTGCAGCGCCTGGGCAGCGAGCACGTGATGGTGGTCTACGGCATGAACGGCATGGACGAGATCTCGCTGTCGGGCGAGACGCTGGTGGGCGAGCTGAAGGACGGCGAGGTGCGCGAGTACCACATCCATCCCAGCGACTTCGGGTTGCCGGTGTACGACTCGCGCGTGCTGCGGGTGGCCAACAAGGAGGAGTCGGTGGCCTGCATCCAGCGCGCGCTGGCCAACGAGGACGGCCCGGTGCGCGACGTCGTGCTGCTCAACGCCGGCGCGGCGCTGTACTGCGCCGGCGTTGCTGCCAACGTGGCCGAGGGCGTGCGGCGCGCGCGCGAGGCGGTGGCCTCGGGTGCGGCGCTGGCGCGGCTCAGCGCCTGGGTGGCGCTGACCAACCGCTTCCGCCCCGCCTGAGCGAGAGCGGAGGCGCGCTCCCATGGCCGACCTCGCCCGGCTCGCCGCCGAGGCCGGCAGCGCCGACCCGCTGGTGCTGCCGCGCGAGGAAGCTCATCCCGCGGGCATGCTGCTGGGGGCGGCCGGGTTCGGCCTCGGTCTGCTGGCGGCGCAGGTCTCGTTCGCCGGGCGCGAGACGCTCGGCTGGGTGGCGCTGGCGATGCTGTGCGTGGCGATGTGGCTGCACGCGCGGCTGCGCCGCGTGGCCGGAGGCTGGCGCGTGGACTTCGCCGCGCGCCGCGTCGAGCCGCTGGGACCCGCGTCGCCGTCGCGCGACGCCCCGGTGGCGCTGGATGGCGCGGGCTGGTCGATCCAGGTCGCGCCCGGCGAGCGCCGTGCGCACGTGGCCATCGACCTGAGGCATGCCGACCGCGGCCGCGTCGCGCGGCTGCTCGACGTGCCCGCCCGGCGCACGGCGCAGCTCGAGGCGCTCGACCGCCTGGCTGCGACCCTCTCACGCCGCCTCGACATCGAGCGCAGCGGCCCGCGGCTGCGCGACTCCTGAAGACAGGTCCACCGCATGAGCGACATCCTGCAGCGCATCGTGGCCACCAAGCGCGAGGAGATCGCCGCCGGGCGCGTGCGCCGCAGCCTGGCCAGCTGGCGCGAGCAGGCCGAGGCGCGCACGCGCGGGGGCGACCGGCGCGACTTCGAGGGCGCGCTGCGCGCCGCGCTGGCGGCCGGCCGGGCGGCCGTCATCGCCGAGGTCAAGAAGGCCAGCCCGAGCAAGGGTGTGCTGCGCGAGCGCTTCGTGCCGGCGGAGATCGCCGCCGCCTACGAGCGCGGCGGTGCCGCGTGCCTGAGCGTGCTCACCGACGCCAGCTACTTCCAGGGCGCCGACGAGCACCTCGAGCAGGCGCGGGCGGCCTGCTCGCTGCCGGTGCTGCGCAAGGACTTCGTCATCGACGAGTACCAGCTCGTCCAGGCGCGCGCCCTCGGCGCCGACTGCGTGCTGCTGATCGCCGCCTGCCTGGACGACGCCCGGCTGCGCGACCTCGAAGCGGCCGCGCACGGGCTCGGCCTGGCGGTGCTCGTCGAGGTGCACGATGCGGCCGAGCTCGACCGCGCGCTCGCGCTGCGCACGCCGCTGGTGGGCATCAACAACCGCGACCTGCGCACCTTCGCGGTGTCGCTGCAGACGACGCTCGGCCTGTGCGGCCGCGTCGCGCCGCCGCGGCTGCTTGTCACCGAGTCGGGCATCCTCGCCCGCGCCGACGTGCTGCGGATGCGCGAGGCCGGCGTGCACGCCTTCCTGGTCGGCGAGGCCTTCATGCGCGCCGACGACCCGGGCGCGGCGCTGGCGGCGCTGTTCGCGTGAGCGGGGCGCGCTCGGCGCCCGCGCCGCTCGGAGCCCCCAACCGGCTGCGCCAGCCGCTGGCGCAGCTGCTGGACGACCCCGCCTGCGCCGCCCTCGGCGACTGGGGGGCGCTGGTACGGCGCTGGCGTGACTCGCCCACCGGCGCCGCGCTGCGCGCGGCGGTCGACGGCCGGCTGGCCGCCGGTGCGACGGTCTATCCGGCCGACCCGCTGCGCGCGCTGCGGCTGACCCCGCTGGCGGCCACCTGCGTGGTTATCCTCGGGCAGGACCCGTACCACGGCCCCGGTCAGGCCGAGGGCCTGGCGTTCTCGGTGCCCCCCGGGGTGCGGCCGCCGCCCAGCCTGCGCAACGTGTTCGCCGAACTGGCGCGCGACCTGGCCGTGCCGCCGCCGGCGTCGGGCTCGCTGGCGGGCTGGGCGCGCCAGGGCGTGCTGCTGCTGAACGCCGCGCTCACGGTGGAGGACGGCGCGCCCGGCAGCCACGCGCGCCTGGGCTGGGCGGCACTGACGGACGCAGTGGTCGAGGCCGCGGCCGCCGCGCCGGCGCCAAAGGCCTTTCTGTTGTGGGGGGCGCATGCCCAGGCGCAGGCAGGGCGGATCGCCCGCGCCGGCCCGGCGCACCTCGTGCTGTGCGCCAACCACCCGTCACCGCTCTCGGCACGGCGGCCGCCGCTGCCGTTCATCGGCTGCGGCCACTTCGGCCAGGCGCAGCGCTTCCTGGCGGAGCGGGGCCGCCCGACGCCCGACTGGTCGCGCCCGGGTGATGTGATGTAAGCGAGCGCTCGCATCATATTCGGCGTGGCATGCCGCGTCAGTGCGGGCGCCCTGCGGCGGCGTCGACTCCGGCCGCGTCGCGGCGTACCCCTCGCCGCGGGCGCGCGCCGTGCTATCATGATCGGCTCCCTGGAGGGGTGCCCGAGTGGCTAAAGGGGGCAGACTGTAAATCTGTTGGCTTACGCCTACGTTGGTTCGAATCCAACCTCCTCCACCAACCACGACGAGCGGCCGCACCGGCCGGTCGCGCCTGCGGGGCACATGCCCGCCGCAAGGCGCGGCAACCCGGGCGCGGCGGCGAGTCCAGACCCACCGAGGCACAGCGCGAGGAACAGCGATCGACGAGCAGACGGTTGTGCCGCGGGAGTAGTTCAATGGCAGAACCTTAGCCTTCCAAGCTAATGACGCGGGTTCGATTCCCGTCTCCCGCTCCAGAAGCCGAAGGCGCCGACCGCACGATCCGAACCCCGACACCCATCCCGACACAGACACCTGCTGCCGCTACCGGTCTGTCGATGGCCCGTCCGCCCGACGCCACGTCGCCAGACCCGTACCGGCCGCCCATGTGGCTCAGTGGTAGAGCACTCCCTTGGTAAGGGAGAGGTCACGCGTTCGATCCGCGTCATGGGCACCACCCGCTGCAGGCCGCACGGCAGACCTTTTCATCGCACAACCGCCAGGAGCTCAACGAAATGGCAAAGGGCAAGTTCGAGCGCACGAAGCCGCACGTGAACGTGGGGACGATCGGGCACGTGGATCACGGCAAGACGACGCTGACGGCGGCGATCACGACGATTCTGGCGGCCAAGTTCGGCGGCGAGGCGAAGAAGTA
>JADCGP010000021.1 GCA_020248915.1 Rubrivivax sp.
CCATGCGACAGCAGGACACGACAGCGCCGGCGTGGGGGCGATCGATCCGCGCTGCTCGAGCACGACCTCGTCGCGCGGCAGCTTGGCGCCACCGCCGAAGCCCGGGCTGCTGCCCGCCTGCACGGCAGGCAGGCTGTCCTTCCAGGTCTCGCCAGGGCCGCCGGTCAGGTAGACGACCGGCGGCAGCGTCCCCGCGACCGCAGGCTTGAAGACGGCGAACGGGATGCGCACGGTGGGCCCCGACGGGTCGCTGCGGTTCTGCGCCACGACGAGCACGCCGCAGCGGACTCCGGTGCCGGGCGTCTGGCTGGGGTGCAGCGTGTAGGGGCAGCTCGACTCGTCCAGCCGCGGCACCTGGGCGGTGGTGTCGGACGAGCCGCCGCCGCCGCCGCACGCAGCGAGGCCGAGGGCGGTTGCGATGGCCAGGGCGGCCGCGGCGGTGCGAAGTGGGGGGAACGGTTGCAAGGTTGGGCTCCTTCGGGGTTCGGACCGCGGCGCGCCGAGGGGCGCGGCAACGCGAGAGGCCGCAGTCTCCGAGCCGCTGCCGCGAGGCGCCAAGCACGGCCTGACGCGGTACTGCCAGGCAACCCCGCCGGTGCCGGCGTGCGGCACCGCGGTCCGCTGGCGCGGCGCGCCGCCCGGGCTGCGAAGGGCTCGCGGCGCCCTTCCGGCAGGACCCGGCGCGCTCTTCCTACAATGCGCGGATGCCGGCAATCGAGTTCCACCGGGTCGGCAAGACCTATCGCGGCGCGCGCGGCACGCTGCGCGCGCTTGACGGCGTCAGCTTCGACATCGAGGCCGGCGAGTTCTTCGGGCTGCTGGGCCCCAACGGCGCCGGCAAGACGACGCTGATCTCCATCCTTGCGGGGCTGGCGCGCGCCACCGAGGGCACGGTGCGGGTGATGGGCCACGACGTCGTGACCGACTTCGCGGCGGCGCGCAAGGCGCTGGGCATCGTGCCGCAGGAGCTGGTGTTCGACCCGTTCTTCAACGTGCGCGAGACGCTTCGCATCCAGAGCGGCTACTTCGGCGTGCGCGGCAACGACGCCTGGATCGACGAGCTGCTAGGCGAGCTCGGCCTGGCCGACAAGGCCGGCGCCAACATGCGGCAGCTGTCGGGCGGCATGAAGCGCCGCGTGCTGGTGGCCCAGGCGCTGGTGCACAAGCCGCCCGTCATCGTGCTCGACGAGCCGACCGCCGGCGTCGACGTCGAGCTGCGCCAGACGCTGTGGGGCTTCATCGCGCGCCTGAACCGCGAGGGCCACACCGTGCTGCTGACGACGCACTACCTCGAGGAGGCCGAGGCGCTGTGCGGCCGCATCGCGATGCTCAAGCAGGGGCGCGTCGTCGCGCTCGACCGCACGTCGGCGCTGCTGGCCGGCACCGCGAGCACGATGCTGCGCTTCAAGACCGACGACCCGCTGCCGCCGGCGCTCGCGGCGCAGGCGCGCGTCACCGGCCGCATCGTGCAGCTCAAGGCGCAGGACGCCGCCCAGGTGGAGGCCCGGCTGGCGGCGCTGCGCGGCGCGGGCGTGCGCGTGGAGGACCTCGAGATCGGCCGCGCCGACCTGGAGGACGTCTTCGTCGAGATCATGCGCGGCGCGGAGGCCCCGGCATGAGCCTGCAGGGCACCGGCACGCTGTTCCGCAAGGAGGTGCTGCGGTTCTGGAAGGTCAGCTTCCAGACCGTGGCGGCGCCGGTGCTGACGGCGGTGCTGTACCTGCTGATCTTCGGCCACGTGCTCGAGGACCACGTCGAGGTCTTCCCGGGCGTCGGCTACACCAGCTTCCTGATCCCGGGCCTGGTGATGATGAGCGTGCTGCAGAACGCCTTCGCCAACAGCTCGTCGTCGCTGATCCAGAGCAAGATCACCGGCAACCTGGTGTTCCTGCTGGTCACGCCGCTCGACCACCGGGCCTGGTACCTCGCCTACGTCGGCGCCTCGATGGTGCGCGGCCTGGCGGTCGGCCTGGGCGTCTTCCTCGTCACCGTCTGGTTCGCGCCGCTGCACCTGCGGGAGCCCTGGTGGATCTTCGTCTTCGCCGCGCTGGGCGCCGGGCTGCTCGGTTCGCTCGGCCTGATCGCGGGCCTCTGGGCGGAGAAGTTCGACCAGATGGCGGCCTTCCAGAACTTCGTCGTCGTGCCGATGACCTTCCTCTCGGGCGTCTTCTACTCGGTGCAGTCGCTGCCGCCGGTGTGGCAGGCGGTGAGCCACCTGAACCCCTTCTTCTACATGATCGACGGCTTCCGGCGCGGCTTCTTCGGCGCGAGCGACACCTCGCCCTGGCTGAGTCTGGCCATCGTCGGCGCCAGCTTCGCGGTCGTCGCCGCCTTCACGCTGCGGCTGCTGAAGAGCGGCTACAAGCTGCGGCAGTGAGCCCGGCGCCGCGGCGGGGCGGGACGGCGCCCGATAATCGCCCCCACAGCTTCCTGCGGGAGATTCCCATGTCCGGTTTCCACGCCGACGGCGACGCCAAGAACAGCGACAAGGCCGACAAGTCCGACAAGTCCGGCAGCCTGGCCGAGCAGCTCGCCTTCCGCAGCCGCTTCGTGCTGGTGTTCGGCGAGATCGACGACAAGGTCGCGCGTGCCACCTGCGAGCGCCTGATCCTGCTCAGCCAGGACAGCGACGCGCCGATCATGCTGCTGCTGTCCAGCCCCGGCGGCCACGTCGAGAGCGGCGACGCCATCCACGACATGATCCGCTTCGTGCGTGCGCCGGTCACCGTCATCGGCAGCGGCTGGGTGGCCAGCGCGGGCACGCACATCTTCCTGGCCGCGCCCAGGGAGCGCCGCGTCTGCCTCCCCAACACCCGCTTCATGATCCACCAGCCCGCCGGCGGTGCCGGCGGCCGCGCCAGCGACATCGCGATCCAGGCCAAGGAGATCATCAAGGTGCGCGAGCGCATCGCCCGGGTGATCTCGCGCGAGACCGGCCACCCGCTGCCCAAGGTGCTGGCCGACATGGAGCGCGACTACTGGATGAGCGCCGAGGAGGCCGTGGCCTACGGCATCGCGGGGCGCATCGTCGAGCGCCAGAAGGACCTGGCCTGATGACCGAGCCCACCCCCGACGAGGTGCGCGGCTACATCGCCGCCGGGCTGCCCTGCACGCACCTCGAGGTGCAGGGCGACGGGCGGCACTTCTTCGCCACCATCGTCTCGGCCGAGTTCGAAGGCCTGCCGCGCGTGCGTCGCCACCAGCGCGTCTACGTCGCGCTGGGCGATAGAATGCGGGAGCAGATCCACGCCCTGTCGATGAAGACGCTCACGCCCGCCGAGTTCGCCGCCGCGCCCGCCGCGGGGGGTGCGCCCGCGGGCAGCGCCGCCACCGCGGCCGGCACCGCCGCCGCTCCGCACCACCACCACTGAACTTCCCTGCGGTGCGCCGCGGGGAGCCGCCGCGCGCCGCCCCGGCCCCCGGGGGGAGCGTCGAGCCAGGTGGCCCGCCGTGAGCACCGACAAAGCACTTCGGATGATCACGCTCGCACTGTCCAAGGGCCGCATCTTCGACGACACGCTGCCGCTGCTGGCCGCGGCCGGCATCGAGGTGCTCGACGACCCCGAGAAGAGCCGCAAGCTCATCCTCGCCACCAACCGGCCCGGCCTGCGCGTCGTGCTGGTGCGCGCGAGCGACGTCCCCACCTACGTGCAGCACGGCGGGGCCGACCTCGGCGTGGCGGGGCTGGACGTGCTGCTCGAACACGCCGCACAGCCCGGCGGCGGCGGCCCGCTGTACCGGCCGCTCGACCTGGGGATCGCGCGCTGCCGCATGAGCGTGGCCACGCGGCGCGACTTCGACTACGCCAGCGCCGTGCGCCAGGGCTCGCGGATCCGCGTCGCCACCAAGTACACGCACGCCGCGCGCGAGCACTTCGCCGCCAAGGGCGTGCACGTCGACCTGATCAAGCTCTACGGCTCGATGGAACTGGCGCCGCTGACCGGGCTGGCCGACGCGATCGTCGACCTGGTCTCCACCGGCAGCACGCTGAAGGCCAACGACCTGGTCGAGGTCGAGCGGATCCTGGACGTCTCGGCGCGGCTGGTCGTCAACCCCGCTTCGCTGAAGCTGCAGCGCGAGCCGCTGCGCGCGCTGATCGACGGCTTCGAGGCGGCGGTGGCGGCGCGCGCCGCGGGGGCGGCCGCGTGAGCGCGGGCAGCCCGGGCCCGCAGGCGCCGGTGGCGCTGCGGCGGCTGGACACCGCCGACGCCGGCTTCGAGGCCGGCTTCGCCCGCCTGCGGCACTGGTCGGCCGAGGCCGACGAGGCGATCGAGGCCCGCGTGGCCGCGATCCTGGCCGACGTGCAGCGCCGCGGCGACGCCGCGGTGCTCGAGTACACGGCCCGCTTCGACGGCCTGCAGGCGGCGTCGATGCGCGAGCTCGAGCTGACCCCCACCGACCTCGACGCCGCGCTCGACGCCATCACGCCGGCACAGCGCCGCGCCCTGGAGGACGCCGCGGCGCGGGTGCGCGCCTACCACCTGCGGCAGCTCGAGGCCGTCGGCCGCGGCTTCAGCTACCGCGACCGCGACGGCTCGCTGCTCGGCCAGAAGGTCACGCCGCTCGACCGCGTGGGCATCTACGTGCCCGGTGGCAAGGCCGCCTACCCATCGAGCGTGCTGATGAACGCGATCCCGGCGCAGGTGGCGGGCGTGCGCGAGATCGTGATGGTGGTGCCCACGCCCGTCCGCGGGGCGGGCGGGCCCGGCGACCCCGGCGGCGCGCATGGCGAGAAGAACTCCCTCGTGCTGGCCGCCGCCCGCATCGCGGGCGTCAGCCGCGTGTTCACGATCGGCGGCGCGCAGGCGGTGGCGGCGCTGGCCTACGGCACCGCCACGGTGCCGGCGGTGGACAAGATCACCGGCCCGGGCAACGCCTACGTGGCGAGCGCCAAGCGGCGCGTCTTCGGCCAGGTCGGCATCGACATGATCGCGGGCCCGAGCGAGATCCTCGTGCTCGCCGACGGAACGACGCCGGCGGAGTGGGTCGCGATGGACCTCTTCAGCCAGGCCGAACACGACGAGCTGGCGCAGAGCATCCTGCTGAGCCCCGATCGCGCCTACGTGGATGCGGTGCAGCGCGAGATCGACCGCCTGCTGCCCGGCATGCCGCGCCGCGACGTGATCCGCGCCAGCCTCGAGGGCCGCGGCGCGCTGATCGTCACGCGCAGCATGGGGGAGGCCTGCGAGATCAGCAATCGCGTCGCGCCCGAGCACCTGGAGGTGAGCGCGCGCGAGCCGCGGCGCTGGGAGCCGCTGCTCAGGCACGCCGGCGCGATCTTCCTCGGCGGCTACGCGAGCGAGAGCCTGGGCGACTACTGCGCCGGCCCCAACCACGTGCTGCCCACCTCGGGCACGGCGCGCTTCTCCTCGCCGCTGGGCGTGTACGACTTCCAGAAGCGCTCGAGCCTGATCGAGGTCAGCGCCGCCGGCGCGCAGGTGCTCGGGCCCGTCGCGGCCGAGCTGGCCTACGGCGAGGGACTACAGGCGCATGCGCGGGCGGCCGAGCTGCGGCTGGATGACGCGCTGCGCGCGCCCGCCGCCGCGCCGGCCGATCCGGCCTCGTTCTCGGTGCGGCCGGTGGACCGCGACAACGCCGACGCGGTGATGGCGCTGAAGGTGGCGGCAGAACAGCGCGGCCTGGTCGCCCCGCCCGAGCGCTCGCTCGCGCAGGTCGCCTACGAGCCGCGCGGACGCGCGCTGGCGCTGCTGGACGGCGACACCGTCGTCGGCATGCTGCTGCTGTACGACTCGCGCCAGGACGACGAGAAGCCCGCGAACCAGCTCTACGTGTGGCGGCTGCTGGTCGACGAGGGCCGCCAGCGACGCGGCTACGGGCGCCTGGCGATGCGCTGGGTCGTGGACGAGGCGCGCCGGCTCGGCTATGCCGCGGTGGGCCTGAGCCACGTCGACCGGCCCGATGCCGCCGGCGGCTTCTACGAGAAGCTGGGCTTCGCCTACACCGGCGAGGTGGACGACGGCGAGCGCAAGATGGTGCTCCAACTGCCGGACCCGGAGGCTGCATGAGCCCGACGCTCGAGCAACGCATCGCCGCCACGCTGCGCCAGGACGTGCAGGGCATGGCCGCCTACGCGATCCAGCCCAGTGCCGGGCTCGTGAAGCTCGACGCGATGGAAAACCCGTTCCGCCTGCCCGAGGCGCTGCAGCGCGAGCTGGGCGAGCGCCTCGGCCGCGTCGCGATCAACCGCTACCCGGGAGCGGGCATCGCCGAGCTGGCCGAGCACCTGGCGCACTTCGTCGCCTTGCCCGCCGGCTGCGCGCTGATGCTCGGCAACGGCAGCGACGAGCTGATCGACCTGCTGTCGGTGGCCTGCGACGTGCCTGGCGCCACGATCCTGGCGCCGGTGCCCGGCTTCGTGATGTACGAGATGAGCGCGAAGCTGCGCGGGCTCGGCTTCGTCGCCGTGCCGCTCACCGCCGACTTCGAGCTCGACGCGGCGGCGATGCTGGCCGCGATCGAACGGCATCGGCCGGCGCTGACCTACCTGGCCTACCCGAACAACCCGACCGCGAACCTCTGGGACGACGCCGTGATCGACCGCATCGTGGCGGCCGTGGGCGCGCAGAACGGCCTCGTCGTGTTCGACGAGGCCTACCAGCCCTTTGCCTCGCGCACCTGGATGCAGCGCATGGCCGCCCACCCGCACGTGCTCGTGCTCAGGACGCTGTCCAAGTTCGGCCTCGCGGGCGTCCGGCTCGGCTACCTGTGCGGGGCGGCGCCGCTGATCGCGCAGGTCGACAAGGTGCGGCCGCCCTACAACGTGAGCGTGCTCAATGCCGAGGCCGCCCGCTTCGCGCTCGATCACGCCGACGAGTACGCGCGCCAGGCCGCGCTGCTGCGCGGGCAGCGCGCCGCGCTGCAGGCCCGGCTCGCCGGCATCGCCGGAGTTCGCGCCTTTCCGAGCGAGGCCAACATGATCCTGGTGCGCGTGCCCGACTCGAAGCGCGCCTTCGAGGGCATGAAGGCGCGCGGCGTGCTGGTCAAGCACATCGCCGGCCTGCACCCGCTGCTGGCCAACTGCCTGCGCCTGACCGTCGGCACGCCCGAGGAGAACGAGCTGATGATCGCCGCCCTGAAGGAGTCGCTGTGAGCCCCGCCGCACCGCACCGCACCGCCGACGTCCGCCGCGACACGAAGGAGACGCGGATCCGCGTCGCGCTCGACCTGGACGGCAGCGGCGCCAGCCGCCTGGCCACCGGGATCGGCTTCTTCGACCACATGCTCGACCAGATCGCGCGTCACGGCCTGGTCGACCTGACGATCGAGGCCGAGGGCGACCTGCACATCGACGGCCACCACACGGTGGAGGACGTCGGCATCACGCTCGGCATGGCGGTGGCGCAGGCGGTGGGCGACAAGAAGGGCATCACGCGCTACGGCCACGCCTACGTGCCGCTGGACGAGGCGCTGTCGCGCGTGGTGATCGACTTCTCCGGCCGCCCGGGCCTGCACATGGACGTGCCCTTCAAGGCCGGGATGATCGGCGGCTTCGACACGCAGCTCGCCTACGAGTTCTTCCAGGGCTTCGCCAACCACGCCCTGGTCACGCTGCACATCGACAACCTGAAGGGCGAGAACGCGCACCACCAGTGCGAGACGGTGTTCAAGGCCTTCGCGCGGGCGCTGCGCATGGCGCTGGCGCCCGACCCCCGCAGCGTCGGCGTGGTGCCGTCGACCAAGGGCACGCTCTAGGCCGCCGCGCCCGTGGACACGGTCGCCGTCGTCGATTACGGGATGGGCAACCTGCGCTCGGTGTCGCAGGCGGTGGCGCACGCCGCCCGCGACGTCGACGTGAAGGTGATCGTCACCGCCAATCCCGAGGAGGTGTATGCCGCTACCCGCGTCGTGCTGCCGGGGCAGGGCGCGATGCGCGACTGCATGCGCGAGCTGGCCGACTCAGGCCTGCGGGAGGCCGTGCTGCACGCGGCGGCCGCCAAGCCGCTGTTCGGGGTCTGCGTCGGCATGCAGATGCTGCTCGGGCACAGCGAGGAGCAGGACACGCCGGGCCTGGGGCTGCTGCCCGGTCGGGTGGTGCGCTTCCGGCTCGACGGCCGGCTGCAGCCCGACGGCAGCCGCTGCAAGGTGCCGCAGATGGGCTGGAACCGCGTGCACCAGCAGCGTCACGTGCTGTGGAACGGCATCCCCGACGGCAGTTGGTACTACTTCGTGCACAGCTACCACGCCGTGCTCGACGACCCCGCCTGCTGCGCCGGCGAGACGGAGTACGGCCTGCGCTTTACCAGCGCGCTGGCGCGGGATAACATTTTTGCGACGCAGTTCCATCCCGAGAAGAGCGCCGCGCACGGCCTCGCCCTGTACCGCAACTTCCTGCACTGGTCACCGTGAGTCCCGCCGGGGCCGACGCCGCCGCAGCCGGCCCGCCCCGGGGCGGTCGCCTGGCACCGGACCTGCGGTCCCGCCCCGGTTCCCACCACCCCGCTCCGCCCGAGCCATGCTGCTGATCCCGGCCATCGACCTCAAGGACGGCAAGTGCGTTCGCCTCCAGCAAGGCGACATGAATGCCGTCACGACCTTCGGCGACGACCCGGCGGCGATGGCGCGGCGCTGGGTCGATGCGGGCGCGCGCCGGCTGCACCTGGTCGACCTGAACGGCGCCTTCGCCGGCCGGCCGGTGAACGAGGCGGCGGTGAAGTCGATCCTGCGCGCGGTCGGCGACGCCATCCCGGTGCAGCTGGGTGGCGGCATCCGTGACCTCGACACGATCGAGCGCTATCTCGACGACGGCATCGGCTACGTCGTCATAGGCACCGCGGCGGTCAAGAACCCCGGCTTCCTGAAGGACGCCTGCAGCGCGTTCGGCGGCCACGTGATCGTCGGCCTCGACGCCCGGGACGGCAAGGTCGCCACGGACGGCTGGAGCAAGCTCACCGGCCACGAGGTGGCCGACCTGGCCCGCAAGTTCGAGGACTACGGCGTCGAGGGCGTGATCTACACCGACATCGGGCGCGACGGCATGCTCACCGGCATCAACGTCGAGGCCACGGTGCGGCTCGCGCAGACGCTCAGCATCCCGGTCTACGCCTCGGGCGGGCTGGCCGGCATCGCCGACATCGAGCGCCTGTGCGAGGTCGAGGGCGAGGGCATCCACGGGGTCATCTGCGGGCGCAGCATCTACAGCGGCGCGCTCGACTTCGCCGCGGCGCAGCGCCGCGCCGACGAGCTGAACGGCGCACGCTGAGGCCGGGACCGCCTTGCTCGCCAAGCGCATCATCCCCTGCCTCGACGTCACCGGCGGGCGGGTCGTCAAGGGTGTGAACTTCGTCGAACTGCGCGACGCCGGCGACCCGGTGGAGATCGCAGCCCGCTACAACGAGCAGGGCGCCGACGAGCTCACCTTCCTCGACATCACCGCCACCAGCGACGGCCGCGACCTGATCCTGCCGATCATCGAGGCGGTGGCCTCGCAGGTCTTCATCCCGCTCACGGTGGGCGGCGGCGTGCGCACGGTGGCCGACGTGCGCCGGCTGCTGAACGCCGGCGCCGACAAGGTCAGCTTCAACTCGGCCGCGGTGGCCCGGCCCGAGGTCATCCGCGAGGCGAGCGAGCGCTACGGTGCGCAGTGCATCGTCGTGGCGATCGACGCCAAGCGCCGGGTGCCTGGGGCGGGCCAGGCCGCGGCCGGTGCCGGCAGCGCCGCCGGCGCGCATGGCACGGGCTGGGACGTCTACACGCACGGCGGGCGCCGCAACACCGGCCTCGACGCCGTCGCCTGGGCGCGGCGCATGGCCGAGCTCGGCGCCGGCGAGATCCTGCTCACCAGCATGGACCGCGACGGCACCCGCAGCGGCTTCGACCTCGCGCTGACGCGCGCGGTGGCCGACGCGGTGCCCGTACCGGTGATCGCCTCGGGCGGCGTCGGCGCGCTCGAGCACCTGTCCGAAGGCATCCGGCTGGGCGGGGCCGACGCCGTGCTGGCCGCGAGCATCTTCCACTACGGCGAGTTCACGGTCGGGCAGGCCAAGGCACTGCTGGCGCGCGACGGCATCGCGGTGCGCCTGTGACGGTCCGTGGCGGCAGGCCGGCGGCGGGCGGCGGCCGGGCTCGTCCCGCGGGCCGGCCGCCGGGCGAGGTGCGCATCGTCGGCGGCCTGTGGAAGCGCAGCAGGCTGCCGGTGGCCGACCGGCCGGGCCTGCGGCCGACGCCCGACCGGGTGCGCGAGACCCTCTTCAACTGGCTCGGCCAGGACCTGACGGGCTGGCGCGTGCTCGACGCCTTCGCCGGCAGCGGGGCGCTCGGTTTCGAGGCCGCCTCGCGCGGGGCGGCCGAGGTGCTGCTGCTGGAGCGCGACGCCGCGCTGGTGCGCAGCCTTCAGGCCAGCCGCGCCCGCCTCGGGGCCGCGCGGCTGCAGGTGGAAGGGGCCGACGCGCTCGCCTGGCTGGCGCGCTGCGCGCCGGCCCGCTACGAGCTGGTGCTGCTCGACCCGCCGTTCGACGCCGGTCTGCTCGGTCGGGCGCTGGAGCTCGCCGCGCCGGTGGTGGCGCCGGGCGGCTGGCTGTACGTCGAGAGCGGTGCGCCGCCCGGGCCGCTGCCCGCGGCGTTCGAGGTGCACCGCAGCCTGCGCGCCGGGGGCGTGCATGCCGCGCTGCTGCGGCGCGTGGGCTGAGCCCGGCCGCTACACTCCACGCGCCCGCGCCCGGCAGCCCCGCAGGAGGACCGCGCAGTGACCATCGCCAGCCCGCTCACCGCCGTCTACCCCGGCACCTTCGACCCGATGACGCTCGGGCACGAGGACCTGATGAAGCGTGCGGCCGGCCTGTTCGACCGGCTGATCCTGGGCGTGGCCGCCGGCCACCACAAGCGGACGATGTTCACCATCGCCGAGCGGCTGGAGATCGCGCGCGAGATCGCCGCGCCGTGCCGCAACGTCGAAGTCATCCCGTTCCGCGGCCTGCTGCGCGACTTCGTCGTCGAGCAGGGCGGCCACGTCGTCGTGCGCGGGCTGCGCGCGGTGAGCGACTTCGAGTACGAGTTCCAGATGGCGGGCATGAACCGGCAGCTGATGCCGCACGTCGAGACCGTGTTCATGACGCCGTCCGACCAGTACCAGTTCGTCAGCGGCACCTTCGTGCGCGAGATTGCCATGCTCGGCGGCGATGTATCCAAGTTCGTGGCACCCTCGGTGCTGAAGCGGCTCCAGGAGCGCGTGGCTCAGCCCGCCGCCAACTAGCCGACCAGCCCGCATGCCGCCCGCCCCGGCGGCGGTCCGCAGCCCGCGCGAGTTCACCATGGCCCTCTGGATCACCGACGACTGCATCAACTGCGACGTCTGCGAGCCGGAGTGCCCGAACGACGCGATCTCGCTTGGCGAGCGGATCTACGAGATCGACCCGGCCCGGTGCACCGAGTGCGTGGGCCACTTCGACGAGCCGCAGTGCGTGCAGGTCTGCCCGGTGGCCTGCATCCCGGTCAATCCGGCCTTCGTCGAGACCCCGGAGCAGCTGCTCGAAAAGTACCGTCGGCTGCATCCGCAACCCGGCGCGCAGGCTTGCCCTTCGTCGCCGGCGGACGGGTCGACGGCGGGCGGCGAGGGTCCGTCGCCGCCGCCGACCGGGCATTGAGGCTCACCGGCGCCGCGTTGCGGGCGGTGTCCGCGGCTTCGCGCCGCAGCCGGTCGGCCGTGGCGCGCTCGGCGAGCCTGCGCTCGGCGGCGGCGATGCGCCGGGCCTCGTCCACCTGCTGTGCGCTGCGCGCGTCGGACACGTCGACCGCACGCGCGTCGGCGCAGGGCGTGTCGGCATAGAGGCGGCCTTCGGGCCCGCAGCGCCAGACCGTCGTCGCGCTTGCAGGCCCCAGCGCCGCGGCCAGCAGGAGTGCCGCGACCGCCCTCACGCCGACGGCTCCGGCGAGCCGTCGGCGGGCGGCGGCGGGCGCCGCGGCGGCTTGGGGCGTTGCGGACGGGCGTGGATGCGCGCCAGCGCCTTGTCCATCGCGCCCTCGATCAGCAGCTCGGAGGCGCCGAGCGACTGCTCGATCGCCTTGTCGATGGCCTCGCGGTCGTCGGCCGAGGGCCTCTTCAGCACGTAGTTGGGCACCTCGCCCTTGTGCCCGGGATGACCGATGCCGATGCGCAGCCGCCAGAAGTCGAGCGTGCCGAGCATCGCGTGGATGTCCTTCAGGCCGTTGTGGCCGGCCGCGCTGCCGCCCTGTTTGAGCTTGGCCTCGCCCGGGGGCAGGTCGAGCTCGTCGTGCACGACGAGGATCTCCGCCGGCGCGATCTTGAAGAAGCGCGCCAGGCCCGCCACCGAGACCCCCGAGCGGTTCATGTAGGTCATCGGCTCGAGCAGCCACACCGGCCCGGCCGGCGCGCTGGCGGGGGTCACGCGTGCCACCAGGCCCTGGTAGGCGCGCTCGGGCGCGAGGCGCGCCTTCAGCCTGTCGGCCAGCGCGTCCACCCACCAGAAGCCGGCGTTGTGGCGCGTGGCCTCGTACTCGGTGCCCGGGTTGCCCAGGCCGACGAAGAGTCGGATCATGGCGCCGCATTATCGGGAGCCGCAAACGACGCAGGCCTCACCGGAGTGAGGCCTGCCGAAGGGGGGGGAGGGCGCGACCGGGCGCCCCCGCCGAAGGGTCACTTCTTGTTCTGCTTCTCGTCCTTCTTCTTCGGCGCCGCCTTCTTGTCGGGCACCGCCACGACCGGGGCGGGCGCAGCCTCCTCCTCGGCCTTGGGCACGGTGGCCGAGACGATGACGGGGTCGAGCGTGCCGTGCTTGACCGCCTTGATGCCGGCGGGCAGCTTCAGGTCGCTCGCGTGCAGGCTCTGGCCCTTGACCAGGGCCGACAGGTCGATGTCGACGAACTCCGGCAGCTGCGACGCCAGGCACTCGATCTCGAGGTCGGTGGCAACGTGGCTGATCAGGCACTTGTCGGTCTTGACCGCAGGCGAGTTGTCCTCGCCGCTGAAGTGCAGCGGGACCTTCTTGCGCAGTCGCGTCGTCTCGTCGACACGCTGGAAGTCCACGTGCATCACCTGCTGCTTCCAGGCGTGCATCTGGAAGTCGCGCAGCAGCACCTTCTGCGTCGCGCCGGCCAGTTCCATCTCGAGGATCGACGAGTGGAAGGCCTCCTTCTTCAGCGCGAAGTACAGCGCGTTGTGATCGAGCTCGATCATCGTCGGGGTGCCGGCACCGTAGACGATGCCCGGCACCTTGGCGGCGTTGCGCAGGCGGCGGCTCGCTCCGGTCCCCTGCTGCGTACGCTCGTAGGCGGTGAATTTCATGTTGCGTTCCCAGGTGGAGGCGCCCGCGACCAGGCGCCGTGGTGAAAGGGCGGGGCGGCCGCCCCACCCGCGTCGAGGGCCGCCGCGCCGGCGTCCCTGCGGACTCCTTCGGAATCAGAAGTTGTTGTTCTGCTCCGCGAACAGCGACGTGACCGACTCGCCGTCGCTGATGCGGCGAATCGTCTCGGCGAACAGGAAGGCCACCGACAGCTGCCGGATCTTGGGGCACTCGCGCGCGGCCGGCGTCAGCGGGATCGTGTTGGTGACCACCACCTCGTCCATCTGCGAGGAGGCGATCCGCTCGACCGCCGGGCCCGAGAACACCGGGTGCGTGCAGTAGGCGAACACGCGCTTGGCGCCGCGTTCCTTCAGCACCTCGGCCGCCTTCACCAGCGTGCCGGCCGTGTCGATCATGTCGTCCATCACGACGCAGTGGCGGCCCTCGATCTCGCCGATCACGTGCATCACCTCGGCGACGTTGGCCGCCGGGCGCCGCTTGTCGATGATCGCCAGGTCGCAGCCGAGCTGCTTGGCCAGCGCCCGCGCCCGCACGACGCCACCCACGTCGGGCGAGACGACCACCAGGTTCGGGTAGGCGCGGCTCTTCAGGTCGGACAGCAGCACCGGGCTGGCGTAGATGTTGTCGACCGGGATGTCGAAGAAGCCCTGGATCTGGTCGGCGTGCAGGTCCATCGTCAGCACCCGCTCGACGCCGACGGTCTCGAGCAGGTTGGCGACGACCTTGGCGCTGATGGGCACCCGGGTGCTGCGCGGGCGGCGGTCCTGGCGCGCGTAGCCGAAGTAGGGGATCACGGCGGTGATGCGGCGTGCGCTGGCACGCTTGAGCGCATCCACCATGATCAGCAGTTCCATCAGGTTCTCGTTGGTGGGGTGGCAGGTGCTCTGCACGACGAAGACGTCGCGCGCGCGCACGTTCTGCCGGATCTCCACCGTGACCTCGCCGTCGGAGAAGCGGCCCACCGAAGCGGCCCCGAGGTCGACGCCCAGGCTGGCGGAGATCTCGTGCGCCAGCACCGGGTTGGCGTTGCCGGTGAAGACCACGGTGTTGAAAAGCACGGCAGCTCTCTCCAGTGGGCGGACCTGGGCACAGACGCGGCGGGCCGGCTGCTGGCCGGCCCGCGTCGCGTCAGTGAGTCTGGCAGGGGAGGAAGGACTCGAACCCTCGCATGTCGGAATCAAAATCCGATGCCTTAACCAGCTTGGCGACTCCCCTACACCGGACGCCGCTCGTCGCGGCGCCCTCGAAACCTCGCGTGACCGGCGATCAGCCCGCCGCGGCCGCCTCGCCGGCCCAGTCTGCCAGGGGCAGGCGGGGCAGGCTGCGGCAGATGCGCATCGTCCACCCCGGGGGCAGCGGCGCGGGCCGCTGCTGCATGGCCTGTGCCTTGGGCGATTCGCTCGTGCCGTCGACCGGATCACGCACCCTCGCGAACACCGCGCTGCCCGAGCCCGACATCCGGCTGTTGCCGAAGCGTGCCGCGAGCCAGCGGGCGGCCTCGGCCACCTCGGGACACACCGCCTCGGCCGGGGGCTGCAGGTCGTTGCGACCGAAGGCGGCCGCGGCGCTTCCTGCGCCCTCGTCCCGAATCAGCGGACCCAGCGCGCTGCTCTCGAGAGAGCCTTCAAGTATAACGGGTTCGGTGCCGCGCTCGAGCAGCGGGTGGCCGAAGATGTCGCGCGTGGCGATCGATGCGGCCGGCTTCAGCACGGCATAGGTGGCCTGGGGGAGCGCGATCGGCGTCAGCCGCTCGCCGATGCCCTGCACGAAGGCCGCTCCATCGCCGAGGAAGAACGGCACGTCGGCGCCGAGCGCCAGCCCGATCTCGGCCAGCCGCGGGCGCGGCCAGCGCAGACCCCAAAGCCGGTTCAGCGCCAGCAGTGTCGTGGCCGCGTCCGAACTGCCGCCGCCGAGGCCGGCGCCCCAGGGCAGCTGCTTGTCGATCGAGATGTCGGCACCGAGGCGGCAGCCACTGGCGGCTTGCAGCGCGCGCGCCGCGCGCAGGCAGAGGTCGTCGGGCGGCAGCGGCGCGCCGAGGTCGTGGCGCGCGAGCGCGCCGTCGTCGCGGCGCTCGAAGTGCAGGCGGTCGCACCAGTCGATCGGCACGAACACCGACTCCAGCAGGTGGTAGCCGTCGGGGCGGCGGCCGATCACGTGCAGGAACAGGTTCAGCTTGGCCGGGGCGGGAAGGTCGTACAGCGCCGAGAGGGGCATCAGGCAGGGGGGCGGACGGATGGGGGGCGGTCGAGCTGCACGCGCAGCGTCACGGCCGGCGGTGCGGCGCGGGTCGCCGCCAGCCGGCCCTCGGCGTGGCGCGACGTGTCGACCTGCCAGCCGAGCTGCTCGAAGCCGGCGGCGTTGGCGGCGTGGGCCACGGCCGGCCAGGGCCGGCCGGCCAGCCAGTCGGGCAGCGCGGCCAGGGGTACCCGCTCGCCGAGCGCCTGCTCGGCCAGCGTGTCGAGGTCGGTGAACTCCCAGCGCCCGTCGGCGGTGGCGAGCTCGGCCGTCCCGGGCTGCCAGCGGGCCTGGGCCAGCTGGGCGCCCAGCGGACCGACCAGGCGGAGCTCGCCCCGGCGATCGCTGCCGCGCAGCTCGAATGCGGCCGTCAGGCTCTGCACCGGCCGCGAAGGCGTGGCCTCCACGCGCAGGCTGAGCCGGCCGGCCGTCCAGGCCCCCAGCGCAGGCTCCACGGCGGGCGGCGTGGCGCAACTCCACAACAGCGGCAACGCGAGCAGCGCCGTCAGTGTCCGCGCCGCTGGCGCCGCGGCGCGCCGCGCGCCGCTCACAGGTCCACGCGCAGCCGCGCCAGCGTCTCGCGCAGCACCTCGTTGGCGGCGTCGCGGCGCCGGGAGTCGCGCCACACGCTGCGCGCCTCGTCCTTTCGCCCGAGGGACCACAGCACCTCGCCGAGGTGCGCGCCGATCTCGGGATCGGGCCGGGCGTCCCAGGCGCGCCTGAGCAGCTGCAGCGCCTCCTCGCGGTTGCCGAGCCGGTACTCGACCCAGCCCAGGCTGTCGGTGATGAACGGGTCGCCAGGCGCGAGCTCGAGCGCCCGCACGATCAGCTTCCTCGCCTCGTCCAGCCGCTGCCCGCGATCGGCCAGCGAGTACCCGAGCGCGTTGTACGCGTGGGCGTTGTCCGGCCGCAGCACCATCACCCGGCGCAGCAACCGCTCCATATCGTCGATGCGGTTGCTCTTCTCGGCCATCATCGCCTGCTCGTACAGCAGGTCGCCGTCGTCCGGGAAGCGCTGCACCGCGGTGCCGAGCAGCTCGTAGGCTTCCTGCCAGCGCCGGGCCTCGCGCAGCAGCGAGACCTCGGCGACGAGCTTGGCGCGCGCGTCCTCCGGTCGCCGCTCGGGCGCCGAGCGCACCAGCTCGCGTGCCTGCGCCAGCTGCCCCTGGCGGACGAGCATCGAGGCCCGCCGGGTCAGCACGTCGAGCGCGCGCTGCGGGTCGTCGATGCGGGCCAGCCACCGCTCGGCGGCGGCGAAGTCACCGCGCTGCTCGGCGGCCTGCGCGAGCATCAACCACGCCTGCACCAGCGCCCGGTCGGTCGGGGTCGGGCCGTCGTCCTCGTCGTCTTCGTCCGGGGCGCCTGCAGCCGCTGGTGCCCGCGGGTTTTTCTCGGCGAGCTCGACGAAGCGTCGCAGCGCGGCGTCCGCCTCCTCGGGGTGCCGCAGCTCCAGGTGCAACGCGCCGAGCGTCAGGAAGGGCTGCGGGTCCTGCGGCTGCGCGCGCGTGGCGATCTCGAGCTGCGCGATCGCGTCGGCATAGCGCTGCGCGCCGGTCAGCACGCGGACCCAGGCCAGGCGCAGCGCGTGCTCCGCCTGCGGCTGTGCCAGGTGGGCGGTGACGATCGACTCGGCCTCTGGGCGGTCGCGCACCAATTCCATCGCCAGCAGTGCCGGGCCAGGTGCTGCCGGCTCCAGCGCGGCGGCCTCGCGTGCCAGCGCCAGCGCGCGTGCGGGATCCGCCGCGGCCAGCCAGGCGCGTCCCACCGCCACCAGCACCGGCGTGCGCGTGCCGGGCGCGTCGGCGTACGGGCGGGTCGCGTCCTCGATGAGCGTCGCGATGGCGCGCGGCTCGCCGGCGCGCTGCAGGAAACGGGGCAGTGACGCGATGGTCGCGCCGCGCTCGGCAGCCGGTGTCAGGGCAAGCAGAGCGCGCAACGGCTCGCCGATCTCGGCCGAGCGGTTCATCGCCACCATGATCTGCAGCTGCACCCGCAGCGCGTCGAGCGACTGCGGGCGTGCGCTTCGCCAGGCGCGGCTGGCGGCCAGCGCCTGGTCGCCCGCGCGGGCTGCCAGTGCGATGTCGACAGCGCGTCGGAACAGGGCTTCGTCGCGCGTGCGGCGCGCCGCGTCGAGGATGATCTCGTACGCGCTGCCGGCTTGCCCGCCGCGCAGTTCAAGCTCGCCGATCAGCAGCTGGTAGAACAGCGGCGCGTCGAGCGCGGAGTTGACGGGCGGTGTCACGGACTCCGCTCCGCCCGCCGCCTGCGCGTCCTGCGCCCGGGACGTCGGTGCGGCGCCGAGCCAGCCGCACAGCAGCAGCGCTGCGCCGCACGCTATGGAGCGCAGCGGCTGCGTCGACGGGGCAACGGAGATCGGCATGCGGCTTCGGGAAGACCCTCATTCTCCCATAATGAACCGATGCCCGAACTCCCCGAGGTCGAGGTCGTGAGGCGCTCGATCGACGTCCCGCTGCGCGGCGCGCGCGTCCTCGCGCTGCGCCTGGGCAAGCCGTTGCGCTGGCCCCTCGGGTGCGCCCCGGCCGACCTGGCCGGCCGCGTGGTCGGGCCGGTGCAGCGGCGCGGCAAGTACCTCTGGATGCCGCTGGCGGCGGACGGGCGGGAGCCGGGCGGACTGCTGTGGCACCTGGGGATGTCCGGGTCGCTGGCGCTGCTGGGCGCGGGCCCGGCGCCGCCTGGACCGCACGACCACCTCGACCTCGTCACCGACCGCGGAACGCTGCGCCTGCACGACCCGCGCCGGTTCGGCGCCGTGGTCTTCTCGCGGGGACTCGACGTCACGCCTGCCGCCGCGCTGCTGGCGCGGCTCGGGCCCGAGCCCTTCGACCCCGCGCTGACGCCGCTGGCGCTGCACGCCGCGTTGCGCCGCCGGCGCGCAGCGGTCAAGTCGGTGCTGCTGGCCGGCGACGTCGTGGTCGGCGCCGGCAACATCTACGCCTGCGAGGCGCTGTTCGCGGCAGGCATCCACCCCGCGTTGCGGGCCGACCGCATCAGCCGCCCACGCGCCGCGCGCCTGCTCGCCGCGCTGCGGGCGACGCTCGGCCGCGCGCTCGAGCTGGGCGGTTCGACGCTGCGCGACTTCAGCGACGCGCACGGCGCGGCCGGGGCCTATCAGGCACAGGCCGCGGTGTACGGGCGCGCCGGCCAGCCTTGCCTTCGCTGCGGCGCTGCGGTCCGGCGCATCGTGCAGGGCCAGCGCTCGACCTTCTTCTGCCCGGCGTGCCAGAAACGTTGAGCCAGGACGGATACGTCCGGCTACAGCAAGAACGCACGGTCTGCGGACCTGTGCCGCCTTTGCCTGCCAATTCGGCCTTCGATGCCGATGGCCCTGCGATAGGATGGTCCGTCAACGAGTCGGCCGCACCCCTTGCGGTCGTGATGCCCGTGCCTCCACACGCATCCAGCGCCATCACCTCGAGCCTCGATTCGCTGGCCGCGTCGCGGGCGGTGCTCGACCGGCACGTCGTCGAACTGGGCCGGGCGCTCGCCGAGGCCGACCTGCTGGACGACGGCGACGCCGCCGCGGCGGGGGCACTGCGCGAGCGACTGGCCTCGGACAGGCTGGTCGTGGCCTTCGTCGCCGAGTTCTCGCGCGGCAAGTCCGAGCTGATCAACGCGATCTTCTTCGCCGACGCAGGCCGCCGCGTGCTGCCGGCCACGCCCGGGCGCACGACGATGTGCCCGGTCGAGCTGCGCTGGGACGCCGGCGCGCTGCCGCGGCTTTCGCTGCTCCCGATCGAGACCCGGCTGCAGGGCCTGTCGCTGGCCGAGGTGCGCGGCCGCGAAGAGGCCTGGCAGCACCTGCCGCTCGACCCGGGCGACGCGCGCTCGCTCGCCCAGGCCCTGGCCGCGGTCACGCGCACGCAGCGGGTGGCCGTCGCGCAGGCGGCCGCGCTCGGGTTCTGGGACCCGGAGCGCCCCGACGACAACCCGCAGCCCGGGCCCGATGGCCTGGTCGAGGTGCCGGCCTGGCGCCACGCGCTGATCCACTACCCGCACCCGCTGCTGCAGCGCGGCCTGGTCGTCATCGACACGCCGGGCCTCAACGCCATCGGCGCCGAGCCCGAGCTGACGCTCGGCCTGCTGCCGAGCGCGCATGCGGTGGTGTTCGTGCTGGGCGCCGACACCGGAGTCACGCGCTCCGACCTCCGGATCTGGCGCGAGCACCTCGGCGCGCGCAGCCTCGAGCGGTTCGTCGTGCTCAACAAGATCGACACGCTGGCCGACCCGTTGGCCACGCCGCCCCAGGTGGCCGCGCAGATCGAGCAGCAGCGGCTGCTGGCCGCAGGCACGCTGGAGGTGGCTGCGGAACGGGTGTTCGCCGTCAGCGCACGCGCCGCACTTGCTGCCCGCGTCGAGCGCGGATCGGATGCCGATGCGCTGGCCGCGAGCCGCCTGCCGCCGCTCGAGCGTGCGCTGGCGGCCGAGCTGCTGCCGCGGCGCCGCGATGTGCTCGTGCAGGGCACGGTGAGCGTGCTGCGGCAGATGCGACACGGCGGCCTCGGCCGCCTGGCCGACCGGCGACGGCAGGTGGCCGAGCAGCTCCACGAGCTGCGCAGCCTGCGCGGCAAGAGCGGCACCAAGCTGCGGCTGATGGTCGAGCGGGTCGACTCGGAAGCCGAGGAGTTCGAGCGCTGCACGACGCGCCTGGCGGCGCTGCGGGCGGTGCAGCTGAAGATGCTGCGTGGCATCTCCGCCACGCTGGGCAGCGAGCGCCTGCGGGCCGAGGTCGCCGCGATGCAGTCGGCACTGGCTGGCCGTCCCTTCGTGCTCGGTGGCCGCGGCGCTTTCGCGCAGCTGATGCAGCGGCTGCGCGACGCGCTGGGCCACGCCGAGGCCCAGACCGATGAGATGGGCCGCATGCTCGAGGCGGGCTTCGGCACACTGAACGCCGAGTTCGGCTTCGCGTTCACGCTCGGGCCGATGCCTGTCCTCGGCCCGTACCAGGCCGAGCTGAGCCTGCTGGAGGACAGCTACGGCCGCTACTTCGGCCTCGGACAGGCCTGGCGGATGTCGACGCCGGGGTTCGCCGAGCAGTTCCGCCGCATGCTGCTCGCCAAGCTGCGGGTGGCCTTCGAGAACGCGCTCGGCGAGATCGAGCTGTGGAGCCGCGCGGCCAGCGGGCAGGTCGAGCTCCAGCTGCGCGAGCGCCGCCGCGGCTTCGCGCGCCGGCGCGAGACGCTGCAGCGCGTGCAGTCCGCCGCCGGCGAGCTCGAGCAGCGCATCGTCGAGGTGCAGCAGCAGGACGAGCACCTTGCGCACGTGCAGCGCCGCATCGAGGGCGTCGCCGATGCGGGCATCACCGCCGCGCTGGCGGTGGCCGCTGGCGGGCCTGTCGTTCCCGTCCCGCTCCCCGCGCCCGAGGCCTCGGCACCCGCGGCCGAGACAGGCACAGCCCTGCACGGCGCGATCGCTTGAGCGGTTCCGGCCCGTCGCTGGCTGCCCGGGTGCAGCGCTGGCAGCGCCGTGCCGGGCGCCACGATCTGCCCTGGCAGCGAACGCGCGACCCCTACCGCGTCTGGCTGTCGGAGGTGATGCTGCAGCAGACCCAGGTCGTCACGGTCATCGCCTACTACGAGCGGTTCCTCGCCCGCTTCCCCGACGTGCACGCGCTGGCCGCCGCACCGCTGGACGACGTGCTCGCGCTGTGGAGCGGCCTGGGCTATTACAGCCGGGCGCGCAACCTGCATCGCTGCGCCCAGGTCGTCGTGGCCGAGCACGGGGGGCGTTTCCCGGGCAGCGCGGCAGCGCTGTCCGCGCTGCCCGGCATCGGCCGCAGCACCGCGGCGGCGATCGCTGCCTTCTGCTTCGGCGAGCGCGTGGCGATCCTCGACGGCAACGTCAAGCGCGTGCTGGCGCGCGCCCTCGGCTTCGGTGGCGACCTGTCGGTCGCGGCGGCGGAGCGCGAGCTCTGGGCAGCCGCGCAGGCGCTGCTGCCCGAGCGCGACATCGACATCTACACGCAGGGGCTGATGGACCTCGGCGCGACGCTGTGCACCACGCGCGACCCGAAGTGCCCCCGGTGTCCGCTGCGCACCACGTGCGTGGCGCAGCGCGAGGGCCGGCCGCTGGCGTACCCGGTGCGCACCCGCCGCGCGCGCCGCGGCACGCGCCGTCACGCGCTGCTGTGGCTGGTGCAGGGCGGGCGCTGGTGGCTCGTGCAGCGGCCCGGCCGCGGCGTGTGGGCCGGGCTGTGGAGCCTGGCCGAGTTCGAGTCGGCCGAGGCCCTGGAAACAGCCAGCGCGCGCTGGCCCGGCCGGGGCGAGCGGCTGCCGCTCATCGAGCACGCACTGACGCACTTCGATTGGACGCTCGAGCCGGTGCGCTGGACGCTGCCGCCGCGGGCGCGGCTGCCCGAGGTGCTCGCGGTGGACGGCGGTGCGTGGTTCGAGCCTGCAGCGGCGCTCGCGCTGGGCCTGCCCGCGCCGGTCAGGCGCATGCTGCAGTCGGCGGTGGAAAACGCGGATTCCGGTGCCGCTCAGGGCCCGATGACGACCTTCTTGTCTCGCAGGTAGCCGTCGACGATCGACAGCCGAAGGACCGGGTCTTCCAGCGCCATCAGACGCTGCTTGGCGGCCAGCGGCACCGGCAGCAGCTCACACCAGCGGTTGGCCACCCAGCCCGCGTCGTCGAGGCGGTAGGGCTCGGAGAATGGCACTCGGTCCTGATGTCGCAGCTTGCGGATCGCCTCGGCCAGTGCCCCCACCGTGGGCAGCATCGCAGGGCCGGGCATGCGCACCGCGTCGGGTTCGAGCGGCTCGACGCTGCTGACCCACAGCCCGTTGCCGCGCCGAACCGGCGTGCCGATGCGCCGGAAGCGCCGCCCGCCGCTGCAGCGCACGCGCAGGATGCCGGTGTGCTCGGCATCGACGTCGTCGACGTGGGCCAGCACGCCGACGTCCTCCAGTTCGACCGCCTCGGCCGCACCGGCCGCACCCGCCTCGGGCCCCGCGCGCAGGCAGACGACGCCGAACGGCGCGCGCGTGCGCAGGCATTCGCCGATCAGGTCGAGGTAGCGCGCCTCGAAGACCTTCAGCCCGAGCAGCCCCTGAGGGAACAGCACCGCGCGCAGCGGGAAGAGCGGCAGCGGGTCGGGAAGGGCGGGCGCGGGCCCACGCCCGTCGGTGGCGCGGTTGTCCTGCGGACCCGGAGCAAGGGGCTCGTGGGCGCCGCCGCTCACTCGCGACCGTCCAGTTCTCGGTGGCGCACCAGCGCGGCGTAGCGGCCGTCGAAGCGCCGCGCCAGCGACTCCGCGGCGTAGACCGAGCGGTGCTGACCGCCCGTGCAGCCCAAGGCCACTGTCAGGTAACTGCGGTGGTCCTCCTCGAAGGCGGGGAGCCAGCGCGCGACGAAGGCGTGGATCTGGGTCAGCATGTCGGCGACCTCCGGCTGGGCCTCGAGGAAGGCCGCCACCGGCGCGTCGCGCCCCGTGAGGGGCCGCAGTTCACGGACGTAGAAGGGGTTGGGCAGCACGCGCAGGTCGAACACGAGGTCGGCGTCCAGCGGCACGCCGTGCTTGAAGGCGAAGGACTCGAACACCAGCGTCAGCGCTGCCGCGCGTGCGCCCACGAGCGACCGCATCCAGGAGCGCAGCAGCGAGGGGCGCAGCTGGCTGGTGTCGATCACGGTGGAGGCCTCGCGCAGGTCGGCCAGCAGGCGGCGCTCGAGATCGATGGCCTCGAAGAGGGCGCGCGTCGCGTCGCTGCCGGGGTGCACCGCGCCCAGCGGGTGCGGCCTGCGCGTCTCGGAGAAGCGGCGCAGCAGCGCCTCGTTGCTCGCGTCGAGGAAGATCGACCTCGCGCTGATGCCCTCGGCACGCAGCGAGTGGATCAGCGGCACGATCAGCGGCAGCGAGCCCGCGGTGCGCACATCGACCGCCACCGCGACGCGGCGCGTGAAGCGCTCGTGCTCCAGGCGCACGAACTCGCGCAGCAGCTCCGGCGGCAGGTTGTCGACGCAGAAGAACCCGGCGTCCTCCAGCGCGTGCAGCGCCACCGACTTGCCCGAACCGGAGATGCCGGTGATCAGCACCACCTCCTGGCGGCCGTGATCGGCCAGCGGGGCCCACTCGGTCACCCCGGGCCTCCCTCAGCGCCGCGTCCGGGCCGCCGTGCCCGGCGCCGCGCTGGAAGCCAGCATGGCCTGCGCGTGCGCCGTGCCCGACAGCGTGCCGCCGCCCAGCATCCGCGCGATCTCCGCCACGCGGTCCTCGCCCTCGACGGGATCGATCGACGACAGCGTCTGCCGGCCCTGCAGCGCCTTGGCCACCACGAAGTGCCGATCGGCGCAGGCGGCCACCTGGGCCAGGTGCGTGACGGCCAGCACCTGCGCGTGCCGTCCGAGCTGCTTCATCAGGCGGCCGACGCTGTCGGCGACCGCACCGCCGATGCCGCTGTCGATCTCGTCGAACACGAGCGTGGCCGCGGTGGCGCCGTCGCCGCCGCGCGCGGCGGTGCTCACCGCGATGGCCAGCGCGAGACGCGAGAGCTCGCCGCCCGAGGCCACCTTGGCCAGCGCGCGTGGCGTGCTGCCGGCGTGGCCGGCCACGCGCAGCTCCACCGTCTCGAGGCCGAAGGACTGTGGCTCGTCGACGGGCACCAGCGCAACCTCGAAGCGGCCGCCGGCCATGCCGAGCTGCTGCATCGCGGCCGTCACGGCCTCGGCCAGGCGCGGAGCCGCATTCGCGCGAGCCCGCGACAGCGCCCGTGCCTGCTCGCGCCAAGCGCGTTCGGCCGCGTCCGCGGCGCGCTCCAGGCCCTCGAGGTCGGCCGCGGCGTCCAGTGACTTCAGCTCCTGCTTCCAGCCGGCGCGCAGCGCCGGCAGCTCGGCCGGCGTGCGGCGGTAGCGCCGCGCCAGCGCGATCCAGGCCGCCATGCGCGCGTCGAGCTCGGCGAGGCGCTGCGGGTCGGGCTCGGTGCGGCCGAGGTAGCCACCGAGCGTGCGCGCGGCGTCCTCCAGCTCGGCCTGCGCGGTGCCGAGCAGCTCGGCCACCGCGGCCAGCTCGGGGTCGTATGCGGCCACCGCGCGCAGCGCGCCGGCCGCCCGGCCGACGAGGGCAATGGCATCGTCTTCGCGCGCGCGTCCACGCTCGGCGCCGGCCAGGTCGGCCAACGCGCCGCGCGCGCCGTCGAGCAGCGCCTGCCCGTGCGCGAGTCGCCGGTGCTCGGCCTCGAGTTCGGGCCACTCCTCGGCGCCGGGGTCGAGCCGGTCGAGCTCGCCGATCTGCCACTGCAGCCGCTCGCGCTCGCGCTCCAGGGAGTCGCGCTGCCGGCGCGCCTGCTCCAGCCGCGCCAGCGCGTCGCGCCAGGCGGCCCACGCGGCGGCCGTCGGGGCCGGGTCGATGCCGGCCTGCGCGTCGAGCAGCGCGCGCACCGCGGCCGGGCGCGTCAGGCTCTGCCAGGCATGCTGGCCGTGGATGTCGACGAGCGCCTCGCCGGCCTCGCGCAGCTGGGCGACGGTGGCCGCGCCGCCGTTGATCCAGGCCCGGCTCTTGCCCTGCGCGTCGATCGTGCGCCGCAGCAGCAGTGTCGCGTCGGGGCCGGCCGGCGCCTCGAAGCCCGATTCCTCCAGCCAGGGCAGCAGCGTGGCGGGCAGGTCGAACTCGGCCGACACCTCGGCGCGGGCGGCACCCTCGCGCACCAGCGCGGCGTCGCCGCGCCCGCCCAGTGCGAGCTGCAGCGCGTCGACCAGGATCGACTTGCCGGCGCCGGTCTCGCCGGTGAGCACGGTGAAACCGGGCCCGAGCTCCAGCTCGAGCTCGGCCACGATCACCACGTCGCGCAGCAGCAGCCGGCGCAGCATCGCACGCTCCTAGACCACGCCCTCGTACCAGCGGAGCTTGCGGCGCAGAGTGGCGTAGTAGCTCCAGCCGCGCGGGTGCAGGAAGCGCACCTGGTGCTGGCTGCGCCGGACGCGGACCTGGTCGCCGAGGATCAGGCTGGCGATGTTGTGCATGTCGAAGTTGGCCGACACGTCCTTGCCCGACACCACGCCGATGCGGACTTCACCGTGGTCGGGCAGCACGATCGGGCGGTTGGACAGCGTGTGGGAGGCGATCGGCACCATGACCAGGCCGCCGATCGCCGGATGCAGTATCGGGCCGCCGGCCGACAGTGCATAGGCCGTGCTGCCGGTGGGGGTGCTGACGATCAGGCCGTCGGCGCGCAGGTTAGCGACGAAGTCGCCGTCGACGTCGACCCGCAGCTCCACCATGCTGGCCGAGGCGCCCCGGCTCACGACGACGTCGTTCAGCGACAGGCCCTCGAAGATGCGCTCGCCGTCGCGCCAGACCTCGCCCGTGAGCATCGAGCGGTGCTCGCTCTCGAAGTCGCCGGCCACGATAGGGCCGAGCGCGTCGCGGAACTGGCCGAGCGGGATGTCGGTGATGAAGCCGAGCCGTCCCTGGTTGATGCCCACCAGCGGCACGTGGAAGGGCGCCAGCTCGCGCGCGATGGCCAGCATCGTCCCGTCGCCGCCCACCACCACCGCCAGGTCGCAGCGCTGGCCGACCTGCTCGGGCGTCAGGGCCTCGAAGTCGGCGCTGCCGGTGGCCCGCGCGGTGTCGCGCTCGAGGCAGACCTCGAGCCCCTGGTCGACGAGGAAGTGCGCGATCTCCTCGAGCACCGGCCGGATCCCCTGGGCCTGGTACTTGCCCACGATCGCCGCGTGACGGAAACGTGCCGGCATGAATCCATTACACCATAGGGTCTGCGCCGCGCGAGGCCCCCGTACGGATGCCCCCGGGGCGTGCTCCGTACAATCCGGTGCATGCTGGACGACCGCGCGCGGATCCTGCTGAAGGCCCTCGTCGAGCGCTACATCGCCGACGGACAGCCGGTCGGCTCGCGCACGCTGTCGCGCGCGTCGGGGCTGGAGCTGTCGCCGGCCACGATCCGCAACGTGATGGCCGACCTCGAGGAGCTGGGCCTGATCGCCAGCCCCCACACCAGCGCCGGCCGCGTGCCCACCGCCCGCGGCTACCGGCTGTTCGTCGACACCATGCTGACCGCGCGGCCGCTCGACCTGGACGCCGTGCAGTCGGTGGAGCCCGAGCTGGTCGCGGCGCGCGAGCAGCTGCACCCCGACCAGCCGCAGCGGGTGATCGCCCAGGCCGCCGCGCTGTTGTCCAGCCTGAGCAGCTACGTCGGCGTCGTCAGCGCGCCGCGCAAGGCCGGCGTGTTCCACCACATCGAGTTCCTGCGTCTGGGCGAGCGCCGCGTGCTGGTGATCCTGGTCGCCCCGGACGGCGACGTGCAGAACCGCGTGATCTTCACCGCCCGCGATCACACCCAGGCCGAGCTGCTCGAGGCCACGAACCACCTCAACGCGCACTACGCCGGCCTGTCGCTCGAGGAGGTGCGCTCGCGCCTCCGGGGCGAGATCGACGCGCTGCGCGGCGAGATCGCGGCGCTGATGCAGGCGGCGGTCGACGCCGGCAGCGAGGCGCTGGCCGAGAGCAGCGACCACGTGGTGGTCAGCGGCGAGCGCAACCTGATCGGCGTGCAGGACTTCGGCAACGACATGGGCAGCCTGCGGCGGCTGTTCGACGTGTTCGAGCGCAAGACCGACCTGATGCGGCTGCTCGACGTCAGCAGCCGGGCCGAGGGCGTACGCATCTTCATCGGTGGCGAGAGCCAGGTCGTGCCGTTCGAGCAGTTGTCGGTCGTCACCGCCCCGTACGAGGTCGACGGCCGCGTCGTCGGGACGCTGGGCGTGATCGGCCCGACCCGGATGCCCTACGACCGCATGATCCAGATCGTCGACATCACCGCCCGGCTGGTCGGCCACGCGCTGTCGCTGCGCTGAGGCGCAATCCCTAGAATGCCCCTGGCGGGCCGTTAGCTCAGTGGTCAGAGCAGGGGACTCATAATCCCTTGGTCGCTGGTTCGAACCCAGCACGGCCTACCGCACTGCCGACGCCGTGCCGCCGGCCCGGGCCCGGGCGGGCCCGCCAAGCCCCCTTGCCGCCACGCGGTTCACCCCCGCACGGCTGCCACGGCGCACCTGCCGGAACAACTCGACGCCCGCCATAATCGACCGATGCCTGTCTTCTACTGGACGATGGGGGTGCTGATCGTGGGCACGCTCGTGCCTTCGGTGTTGTACCTCTTGCTGTACGCCGTGACGGGGGAGGAAGGCTGCATGCGGCGTGCGCGGGCCCTGTGGAACTTCAGCCGCGTGCTGACGCTCGTGGGCTTCAACGCTCTGGTCTGGGGCCACGTCGTCGTCGGCCTGTGGCGGATCTGGTTCTCCTGAGCGGCGCGCGTCGCCGATCTCGGCTCCCCTTGAGCCAGGCCAAGTCGGCCCGCCGTCGTGCGCCTTAGGGTCTGAACCATCGCCGGGCCGTGCGAGCGCGGCGGAGGATGGCCATGAAGAAGACGATGACGGTCCTGTGCGTCGCGGCCCTGATCGGGGCCGCGCAGCCGCTGCTGGCGGCACCACCCGCGCCGGGCGATCCGATCGGCGCGGTGTACCACATCAACGAGGTCGACAAGGCGCGCGGCCTGCTGGCCAACGTTCGCAACCACCTGCGCGACGACCCGACCACGCGCATCGTCGTCGTCGCCAACGGCGGCGGCATCGACTGGCTCCTGAAGGACGCGGTCGACAAGGGCGGCCTGCCCTTCGCCCCCGCACTCGATGAACTGTCGGCCGCCGGCGTCCAGTTCAAGGTCTGTCGCAACACGCTGGCGGCGCGCCGGCTCGGCGACGACGCGGTGGCCGCGCAGGTGGGTGTCGTCCAGGCGGGCGTCGGCGAGATCGCACGCCTGCAGGCGCGCCAGGGCTACGTCTACATCAAGCCCTGACGGCGTCCGGGGCGGCGGGCCGGCTGGCCTCGGCCCGGAAGTCGAGCAGCACCTTCATCGACCGGCGGCGGTCCGCCGCCTGCTCGAACGCCTCGCGCGCACGCGACAGCGGGTAGATGCCGCTGAGCAGCGGCCGCAGGTCGATGCGTCCCTCGTTGATCAGGCGCACCGCCAGCGCGTACTCGGCGTGGAAGCGGAAGCTGCCGCACAGCGTCAGTTCCTTGGCGACGACCAGGTTCTGCGGCAGCGTGACGTCGCCGCCGAGCCCGAGCTGCACCAGCGTGCCGCGGGGCCGCAGCACCTCGAGCGCGGCGCGCAGCGCCGGGCCGGCGCCGCTGCACTCGAACACCACGTCGAAGCTGCCCTTGTCGGCAGCGTACTGCTGGGTCCAGCCCGGCTCGGACGCCGCGTTCACCGCGGTACCGGCGCCCAGCGCACGTGCGACGGCCAGCGTCTCGTCGGTCAGGTCGACGGCGGTCACGTCGGCAGCGCCGTGCACGCGCGCGGCGGCGATCACCAGCGCGCCGATCGGGCCGCACCCCGACACGAGCACGCGGCGGCCGAGCAGCGGCCCCGCACGTGACACGCCGTGCAGCGCGACCGCCAGCGGCTCGGCCAGCGCGGCCAGCTGCAGCGGCACGCCGTCGGCCACCGGCTCGCACTGCACGGCGTCGCACACGAGCAGGTCGCGGAACGCGCCCTCGACATGCGGGTCGCGCATCGCGCTGCCGTAGAAGTGCATGTCCAGGCACTGGTTGGGCAGGCCCTCCAGGCAGTAGCGGCAGCGCGCGCACGGCCGGCTCGGGTTCACCGCGACGCGGTCGCCCGCGCGGACCCGGGTGACCCCCGGGCCGACAGCCTGCACCGTGCCGGCGACCTCGTGGCCGAGGATCATCGGCCGCCGGATGCGCACCGTGCCGAAGCCCCCTGCGTGGAAGTAGTGCAGGTCCGAGCCGCAGATCCCGCCGAAGCCAACGCGCACCAGCACCTCCCCGGGGCCGGGCTCGCCGGACGTGCGTTCCTCCAGCCTGAGGTCGTCCGGCGCATGGATCACCAGGCAGCGGCAGTGCAGGCGCAGCGGTGCGCCGTCCTCGTCGGTCATCGGGTCGTCCTCGAAAGCGGCAGGCTGCCGAGGATAGCCGCGCTCCGCGGCCGAGGGGCGGGGTCGAGCCCGCCGTCCAGGTCAGGTGCGCGGCGGTGCCGTGGTGGCCACCGGCGCCGCGGGCGGCGGCGGCGCCTTGGTCACCCGCACCTTGCCGCCGGTCGTCACCAGCAGCACCGGGTCGCCCGCGGCGAAGGTCTCGCTGGCGCGTGCCTGGACGATGGAGCGCCGCTCGCCGCTCTTGAGCTGGACCAGGATCTCGAGGGCCTCCTCGCGTGTGGCCATCCGCTCCGCGGCGTTGCCGACGACGCCGCCGACGACCGCCCCGAGCACGCTGGCGACGACCGCGTCGCGGCTGCCGCCCACTCCGGATCCGGCCACGCCACCGGCGACCGCGCCGGCGCTGGCGCCGAGGCCGGACTGGCTGCCCTCGACGACCACCGGCCGTGTCGACAGCACCACCGCGTCGACGACGGTGGACATGCGCTGCGCGTCGCCGCGCGAGACGACGTCGGGGCTGGTGGTGGAGCAGGCGGCCAGCACGAGGGTCGAGGCGATGGCCAGCGCGCGGAAGGTGAAGGTTCTCGTCATGTCGGTCTCTCCGGGTGCGAAGTTCGTGTTCCGGTATGGAGGCGTCGGACGCCGAGTAGTTCCACCGGCGGATTGTGTCCCGCTCCCCCAGTCCCGGCGCCGGCGCCGGGACGCGCCCGGCGCGGTCGTCGCTAGCCGTGCAGCCGCGAGCTCCGCGGCACCGAGGCGAGCAGGAAATCCATCTGATCGGCCAGGATCCTCCGACCGCGCAGGATCATGTCCTCGTGCAGGCTGGGCACGTAGGGCAGGTAGAGCAGTGACATCCGTGCCTCCTCGGGCAGCCGGTTGCCCTTCTGGCCGTTGCAGGTGCGGCAGGCGGTGATGCAGTTCATCCAAGCGTCGGCGCCCCCGCGCGATACCGGGCGGATGTGCTCGCGGGTCAAGTGTTCGAACGGGAAACGCCCTCCGCAGTAGGCGCAGACGTGGCGGTCGCGGGCGAACAGCTTCGGGTTGGTCAGTGCCGGCTCGACGCGCCAGGCCCGGCTGGGCACCGCGCCACGCACCGCGACGATCGGGTGCACCTCGATGCGCGATTGCCGCCCGGTGCTGCGCTGGATGCCGCCGCGCAGCACGTGGAAGGCCGGGCCCAGCGTCCAGGCCACGCCGTCGCTCGCGTAGAGCACCGCGGCCTCCTTGGGTGCGATCCAGGCCTGCGGGCGCCCGGAGATGTCGAGCTGCAGCACGTCCATGGCGTTGGCTTCCTGTGCGGAGCATAGCAAGAAGGCCTTGCGCGACTGCGTCCGGGGTCGTCGCGGGGCCGTTGCATCACCGTCGTGGGCCACAATGCCGCGATGGCGTGCCGCGGGATCACGGTCCGGTCGGCGCGCGCGGCGCCGGGGGGGGCGTGCGCGGCTGGGCTCTTCGCTGCCCTCTCAGCCGTGCTCTCCGCGGCCCTCTCTGCCGCCACTCCAGCGGGCGCGCTTGCGCCACGTTCCCCTCCGTCTTCATCGGTCGACGCGGCTGACGTGGCCGAGGCAGCCGGCGGTGGTGGCGGACGCCAGGCCTTCGCCCAGGCGCAGGCGAGCCTGCTGCAGGTGCGCACGCTGCTGCGCGGGCAGGACAGCCAGGCGTCGGTCGGCTCCGGCTTCCTGGTCGGCGAGGCCGGGCACCTGATCACCAACTACCACGTGGTCAGCCGCTTCGCGTTGCGCCCCTCGCAGTTCCGGCTCACCTACGTCGGAGCGGACGGGCGCGAGGGCGCGCTGCAGCTGCTCGACGTGGACGTCGTGCACGACCTGGCCCTGCTGAAGGTGGCCGATCCTTCGGGGCTCGCGGGCCGCCGGCCGCTGGCCTTCCGGCCGGCTGCCGAGCCGTTACAGCGCGGCGAGCGCATCCACGCGCTGGGCAACCCGCTGGATGTCGGCTTCGCGGTGATGGGCGGCTTGTACAACGGGCTGGTCGAGCGCAGTTTCCTGCCGACGATCTTCTTCGGCGGCTCGCTCAGCGCCGGCATGAGCGGCGGGCCGGCGCTCGACGACGCCGGCCGCGTGGTGGGCATCAACGTGGCGGCGCGCCGCGACGGCGAGCAGGTCAGCTTCCTCGTGCCCGCCGCATTCGCCGAGCGGCTGCTGCAGGCCGCCCGCGACGCGCCGCCGGTGACGGCGCCGATGCACGCCCGGATCGCGCAGCAGCTGCTCGCGCACCAGGACGCGCTCGTCGACGCCTTCGTCGGGCTGCCCTGGCAGCCGTCGGGCCATGCCCGCTACCGGCTCCCGGTGCCGCAGGAGAGGTTCCTGCGCTGCTGGGGCAGCAGCACGCCGGCCGACTCGCGCGGCCTGCTGTTCGAGCGCAGCGATTGCCGGATGGACAGCCGCGTGTTCGTCGCCGACCGCCTCGCGACCGGCTACCTGTCCGTGCGGCACGAGGCCTACGACGGGCGCCGGCTCGGTCCGCTGCGCTTCGCCGAACGCTACTCCCGCAGCTTCCGCAACGAGGCCTTCGACGCCCCGGGCCGGCAATGGACGGCGCCGCAGTGCCACGAGCGCTACGTGCAGCGTGACGGCCTGCCGCTGCGGGTGCTGATGTGCCTGCGGGCCCATGTCCGGCTCGCCGGGCTGCACGACCTGTCGCTGCTGGTGGCCACGCTGGACGACAGCACCGTGGGCGCGCAGGGCCGTTTCGACGCCTACGGCGTCAGCTGGGAAGGCGCGCAACGGCTGGCCGCTCATTACCTCGACGGCTTCGGCCTGGTTGCCGCGCCGGCTGCGCCGGGGGCCGGTCGCTGATGCTTGCGCTGGCCGAGGTGCTCGACCGCGACGGGCGCGTTCGCCGCTCGCTGCCGGTGTCGTCGTGGCCGCTGCGCCTGGGCCGGGCGATCGACAACGACCTCGTGCTCGACGACCCCCACGTGGCCTCCCACCATGCGCGCGTCGAGCCGGGCGCCGCCGGTGGCCTCGAGGTGGTCGCGCTGCCCGGCATCAACGGCCTCCAGCTGGGGCGGCGCCGCATCGCGCCGGGCGGGCGTGCGGCGCTCGATGGCGCTGACGGCACCTTCGGCCTCGGCCAGACCCGCGTGCGGCTGCGTCTCCCCGGCGAGGCGCTGGCGCCCGAGCGTCCGCTGGCGCGCGCCGGCGCTCTCTGGCCGGCGCTCGGCGCTGCGATCGCGTTCTGGCTGTGGGTGCTGGTCGATCACGCAGTCGAGCTGGATCCCGGCAGCCGACCGTCGGAGTGGATCGCGCCGCTGGTGGCGGTGCCGGGTGCGCTGCTGCTGTGGACGACGCTGTGGGCGCTGGCGAGCAAGCTGTTCCAGCACCGGCTCGACTTCGTCGCCCACCTGCGCATCGCCGGTCTGGGCGCGCTGGCGATCGAGGTCGCGGCCTTCGTGCTGCCGTGGTGCGCGGCGCTGTCCGGCTGGGCGTTGCCGTCGCGGCTGGCCGGCGGCGTCTCGCTGCTCCTGGTGCTGTGGGTCGTGATGGCGCATGCGAGGGTGGTGCTGCCACTGCAGCGCCGCGCGCTGGCGGTGCTGGCCAGCGCGGCGGCGATGGCCGGCGGTGCGCTGCTGCTGACGCTCAACCAGCAGCGGCACGACCGCTGGTTCGCCGAGCTCTACACCTCGACGCTGCCGCCGCCCTGGCTGATGTGGGCGCCGCGCGTGTCGCCCGGGCAGTTCATGGACGAGGCGCAGGACCTGCGGCCGCGGCTTCAGGAGGCCGTGCGCGAGGCCGAGGCCAAGCGCCGCGACACCGCCGACGACGACGAGATCTGAGACGCGGGCAGGCGGTGCACCGCGCCGGCCATTGCCCCAGGGTTTGCCCGCGATCGACGGATGTTCAGCCTGCGGCAACCGGCCGTCCGCCTGCGGATTAGGCGGTCAACCCTAATAAATCGTTGTTTCCTCGTCACCGGGACGGCCCGTGGATTGTCGAAAATAGAACGACCGTTCGTACGAGAACCCACATGCGTCCTGCCGCCGCCCGCCCGCCTGCCGCCGCGACCGTGGCTGCCACGAAGCCCGCGGCTGCCGCGACGCGCCCGCCGGCGACCGGGCCGCGCGCCGCGCGCCGGCCCGCCGTTGAGTCCGTCCGCAGGGGCACCGCTGCGCCGCGCGAGGGCGACGCGGGCGCCTCCAAGGGGCGGCAGACGCGCGCCGCGATCCTCGACGCCGCGCTCGGGCTGGCGTCCCACATGGGGCTGGAAGGCCTGTCGATCGGGGCGCTTGCCGAGGTCACCGGGATGAGCAAGTCGGGCGTCTTCGCCCACTTCGGCTCGCGCGAGGAGCTCCAGATCTCGGTGGTGCGCGAATACCACGCCCGCTTCGAGCAGGAGGTGTTCTTCCCGGCGGTGCGCGAGCCGCGCGGGCTGCCGCGGCTGTCCGCGTTGTTCGAGCGCTGGGTGCGGCGCGTCAGTGTCGAGATCGACTCGGGCTGCATCTACATCAGCGGGGCGGTCGAGTTCGACGACCGGCCCGGCCCGGTGCGCGACGCCCTGGTCGACATGGTGCGCGCCTGGCAGGCGGCGCTCGGGCGTGCGATCCGCATCGCCGTCGACCAGGGGCATCTGCGGCCCGACACCGACGTGGCGCAGTTGCTGTTCGAGATCCACGGCCTGATCCTGGCGCTGCACCACGACGCGCGATTCCTGCGCAACCCCGGCGTGCTCGACCGCGCCCGCGCCGGCTTCGCGGGCGTGCTCGCGCGCTGGCGTGCCGAACCCGATCCCGCCCCCGTCCCGCCGCGCGCCGCCGTGCGCGCCGCGCGGCCGAACCCCCTTTCCAAGCGCTGACCGGAGAACCGACGATGCCCACCTACACCCCGCCGCTGCGCGACATGAAGTTCGTGCTGCACGAGCTGCTGGACGCCGCAGGCGAGCTGAAGCGGCTGCCCGTGCACGCCGACATCGACGCCGCGACCATCGACGCGGTGCTCGAGGAGGGCGGCCGCTTCGCTGCCGAGGTGCTCGCGCCGATCAACCACAGCGCCGACCGCGAGGGCTGCCGCTACGACCGCGACAGCGGTGCCGTGCACACGCCAGCCGGCTACAAGGAGGCCTACGCGAAGTACGTCGAGGGCGGCTGGCCGGCGCTGGCCGCCGACCCGGAGCACGGAGGCCAGGGCCTGCCGCACCTGGTCAACCAGGCCTTCTACGAGATGCTCAACGGCGCCAACCAGGCCTGGACGATGTACCCCGGCCTGTCGCATGGCGCCTACGAGTGCCTGCTCTCGCACGGCACCGAGGAGCAGAAGAAGACCTACCTGCCCAGGATCGTGAGCGGCGAATGGACCGGCACGATGTGCCTGACCGAGGCCCACTGCGGCACCGACCTCGGCCTGCTGCGAACGAAGGCCGAGCCGGTGCCGGGATCGCCGGGCACGTACCGGCTGAACGGCAGCAAGATCTTCATCAGCGCCGGCGAGCACGACATGGCACCCAACATCGTGCACCTGGTGCTGGCGCGCCTTCCCGACGCGCCGCCGGGCAGCAAGGGCATCAGCCTGTTCGTCGTGCCCAAGTTCCTGGTCGGGGCCGACGGCAGCCTCGGTGCGCGCAACGGCATCCGCTGCGCCGGCATCGAGCACAAGATGGGCATCCACGGCAGCGCCACCTGCCAGCTGGTGCTGGAGGACGCGATCGGCACGCTGGTCGGCGAGCCGCACAAGGGCCTGCCGGCGATGTTCGTGATGATGAACGCGGCGCGCATCGGCGTGGGCATGCAGGGCCTCGGCCTGACGGAGGTCGCCTACCAGAACGCCGTCGCCTACGCGCGTGACCGGCTGCAGATGCGCTCGCTGAGCGGCCCGAAGGCGCCGGACAAGCCCGCCGACCCGATCATCGTGCACCCCGATGTGCGCAAGATGCTGCTCACCGCGCGCGCCTACGCCGAGGGCGGCCGCGCGCTGGCGATGTGGGCCACGCTGCAGATCGACAAGGCGCTGAACACCGAGGACGAGGACGAGCGCCGCGATTGCGAGGACCTGGTGGCGCTGACCACGCCGATCGTCAAGGCCTTCCTGACCGACAACGCCTGGATCGCCACCAGCCACTGCATGCAGGTGTTCGGCGGCCACGGCTACGTGCGCGAGTGGGGGATGGAGCAGTTCGTGCGCGACTCGCGCATCAACATGATCTACGAGGGCACGAACACCATCCAGGCCCTGGACCTGCTGGGCCGCAAGGTGCTGGGCGACAACGGTGCCAAGCTGAAGAAGTTCGGCCGCCTGGTGTCGGAGTTCATCGAGGCCGAGGGCACCGACGAGGCGATGCAGGAGTTCGTCAACCCGCTGGCCGACCTGGGCGACAAGGTGACCAAGCTCACGACCGAACTCGGCATGAAGGCCTTCCGCGACCACGACGAGGTAGGCGCGGCGGCCGTGGACTACCTGCGCGTGTGCGGTCACCTGATCTTCGCCTACTTCTGGGCCCGCATGGCGCGCGTCGCCCTCGACCGCCAGGGCGGCGGCGACCCGTTCTATGCTGCCAAGCTCGCCACCGCGCGCTTCTACTTCGCCAAGCTGCTGCCCGAGACCGCGGGTCTGATCCGCAGCGCCCGCAGCGGTGCCGCGCCCCTGCTGGCGATGGACGAGGCGCTGTTCTGAGCCTGCCGCACCCACGCAGCCAACCCCAACCCAACACGGAGACCCGCCATGAAGAAGTTCCTCGCCGCCGCGCTGTGCGCGCTGGCCGCCCCGCTCGTGCTCGCCCAGGGCAGCCCGGTCGGCCTGTGGAAGACGATCGACGACAAGACCGGCAAGGAACGCTCGCTGGTCCGCATCAGCGACGGCGGCGGCGCGCTGGTCGGCCGCATCGAGAAGCGCCTCGACCCCGCGGCCAAGCCCGACGCGCGCTGCGACAAGTGCGCCGACGACCGCAAGGACCGGCCTGTGGACGGCCTCGAGATCATCCGCGGCGCTCGCGCCGACGGCGAGGCCTGGACCGGCGGCACGATCCTCGACCCCGAGGACGGCAAGGTGTACCGGCTGCGCCTGAAGGTCGAGGAGGCCGGCCGCAAGCTCGAAGTGCGCGGCTATCTCGGCCCGTTCTATCGCAACCAGCACTGGATCCGCGTCGAGTGACGCGTCGAGGAGACCCCGTGAACCGATTCCCCGTGCGCAAGGTGGCCGTGCTCGGTGCCGGCGTGATGGGCGCGCAGATCGCCGCCCACCTCGTCAACTGCAAGGTGCCGGTGATCCTGTTCGACCTCGCCGCCCGCGAGGGCCCGGCCAACGGCGTCGTCGCCCGGGCGGTCGACAACCTGAAGAAGCTCAAGCCCGCGCCACTGGGCGTGGCCGAGGACGCCGCGTTCATCGAGCAGGCCAACTACGACGAGCACCTCGGCCGCCTGGCCGAGTGCGACCTGGTCATCGAGGCCATCGCCGAGCGCATGGACTGGAAGCAGGACCTGTACCGGCGCATCGCGCCGGCCCTGGCCCCGCACGCGCTGGTGGCCAGCAACACGTCGGGGCTGTCGATCACGCGGCTGTCGGAGGTGCTGCCCGAGGAGATCCGGCCGCGCTTCGCCGGCATCCACTTCTTCAACCCGCCGCGCTACATGGCGCTGGTGGAGCTGATCGCGGCGCCCGACACCCGCCCCGAGGTGCTGGACCGGCTCGAGACCTTCGTCACCACCACGCTCGGCAAGGGAGTCGTGCGCGCCAAGGACACGCCCAACTTCATCGCCAACCGCATCGGCATCGCAGGGCTGCTGGCGACGATGAAGCAGGCCGAGAACTTCGGCCTGGCCTACGACGTGGTCGACGACCTGACCGGCAAGAAGATGGGCCGCGCCTCCAGCGGCACCTTCCGCACGCTCGACGTGGTGGGCCTGGACACCATCGCGCACGTGGTCAAGACGATGCAGGACCACCTGCAGACCGACCCGTTCTACCCGAACTTCGCGACGCCGCCGGTGCTGGCGCGGCTGATCGAGCAGGGCGCGCTCGGCCAGAAGGCCGGCGCGGGCTTCTACAAGAAGGCCGGCAAGGACATCCTGCGCCTCGACCCTTCCAAGGGCGACTACGTGCCCGTGGGCGGCAAGGCCGAGCCGCTGGTCGAGCGGATGCTGAAGAAGCCGCCCGCCGAGCGGCTGAAGCTGCTGCGCGAGAGCAGCCACCCGCAGGCGCAGTTCCTGTGGGCGATCCTGCGCGACGGCTTCCACTACGCGGCGGTGCATCTGGAAAGCATCGCCGACAACGCGCGCGACGTCGACCGGGCGATGCGCTGGGGCTTCGGCATGAAGCAGGGCCCGTTCGAGACCTGGCAGCAGGCCGGCTGGCTGCAGGTGGCGCAGTGGATCCGCGAGGACATCGATGCCGGCAAGGCGCTGGCCAGGGCCCCGCTGCCCGACTGGGTGTTCGAGGGGCCTGTGCCCGACAAGGGCGTGCACACGGCCGAGGGCTCGTGGAGCCCCGCGCGCAAGGCCTACGTGCCGCGCAGCGAGCTGGCCGTCTACCGGCGGCAGCACTTCCCCGAGCGCGTGCTGGGCGAGGCCGGCGCCAACCCGCTGGCCAGCGGCACCGAACTGTTCCGCAACGAGGAGATCCGCGTCTGGACGCTGGACGGCGAGATCGTGATCGCGAGCATCACCGCCAAGCTGCACCTGATCGGGCCGGCCGTCGTCGAGGGCCTGGCCCGGGCCGTGGAGATCGCCGAGCAGGGCTACCAGGGCGTGGTGATCTGGTCGCCCGACGACGTGTTCTCGGCCGGCGCCAACCTCGAGAGCCTGATGCCGGTGTTCATGAAGCTCGGCGCCAAGGGCATCAAGCCCGAGGAGAAGAAGCTGCAGGACCTGATGCTGCGCCTGCGCTACGCCCAGGTGCCGGTGGTGGCCGCGATGCGCGGCCTGGCCCTGGGCGGCGGGTGCGAGATCGCGATCCACTGCGCGCGCCGCGTCGCGGCGATGGAGACCTACGTTGGCCTCGTGGAGGTGGGCGTCGGCCTGATTCCCGGCGGCGGCGGCCTGGCCTACATCGCGCGCCGCGCGGCCGAGATGGCGGGGGCGGGCAATGCCAATGCCGACCTTCTGAAGTTCGCCACCGACGGCTTCACCAGCGCCGCGATGGCCAAGGTGGGCACCAGCGCGATCGAGTCGCGCCGGCTCGGCTACCTGCTGTGGAGCGACGTGATCGTGCCCAACAAGGACGAGCTGCTGTACGTCGCGCTCGAGCAGGTGCGCTCGATGGCCGCCTCGGGCTACCGGCCGCCGCTGAAGGCGCTGTTCCCGGTGGCCGGCCGCGGCGCCATCGCCACCATCCAGGGCCAGCTCGCCAACATGCGCGACGGCGGCTTCATCAGCGCGCACGACTTCCACATCGGCACGCTGATCGCCGAGGTGGTGTGCGGCGGCGACGTCGATGCGGGCTCGCTGGTCAGCGAGGAGTACCTGATGGCGATGGAGCGCGACCGCTTCTGCGCGCTGCTCGATCACCCCAAGACGCAGGAGCGGATCATCGGCATGCTGCAGACCGGCAAGCCCGTCCGCAACTGAGGCACGGAGACGAGATCATGAGCAAGCAAGTCCAGGACGCCTACATCGTCGCCGCCACCCGCACGCCGATCGGCAAGGCGCCGCGCGGCGCGTTCCGCAACACCCGGCCCGACGACCTGCTGGTCGCCGCGGTGCGCACCGCGCTGGCGCAGGTGCCGACGCTCGACCCGAAGGTCATCGAGGACGCCATCGTCGGCTGCAGCTTCCCCGAGGGCGAGCAGGGCATGAACATGGCCCGCGTCGCGATGGTGCTGGCCGGGCTGCCGCACTCGGTGGGCGGGGTCACCGTCAACCGCTTCTGCGCCAGCGGGCTCACCGCGCTGGCGATGGCCGCCGACCGGATCCGCGTCGGCGAGGCAGACGTGATGATCGCCGGCGGCGCCGAGAGCATGAGCCTGGTGCCGATGGGCGGCAACAAGCCGAGCTTCAACCCGGCCGTGTTCGCGCGCGACGAGAACGTCGGCATCGCCTATGGCATGGGCCTGACCGCGGAAAAGGTGGCCACTCAGTGGAAGGTGAGCCGCGAGGCGCAGGACGCCTTCGCGCTGGCCAGCCACCGCAAGGCGCTGGCGGCGCAGGCCGCGGGCGAGTTCGCCGACGAGACCACGCCGGTGGAGGTGGTCGAGCGGGTGCCCGACCTGGCCAGCGGCCAGGCGACCGTCCGCACCCGCACTGTCGCGCTCGACGAGGGCGCGCGCGCTGACACGTCGCTCGAAGGTCTGGCCCGGCTCAAGCCCGTGTTCGCCGCCAAGGGCAGCGTCACCGCCGGCAACAGCAGCCAGACCAGCGATGGCGCCGGTGCGCTGATCCTCGCCAGCGAGAAGGCCTGCCGCGAGTTCGACCTGCGGCCGCTGGCCCGCTTCGTCGGCTTCGCGGTCCGCGGCGTGGCGCCCGAGATCATGGGCATCGGTCCGATCGAGGCGATCCCGGCCGCGCTGCGCAGCGCCGGCCTCAGGCTGCCCGACCTCGGCTGGATCGAGCTCAACGAGGCCTTCGCCGCGCAGGCGCTGGCGGTGATCGACAGCGTCGGCCTCGACCCGGCGAAGGTCAACCCGATCGGCGGCGCGATCGCCCTCGGCCACCCGCTGGGCGCCACCGGCGCGATCCGCGCGGCCACCGTCGTGCACGCGTTGCGGCGCCACCAGCTGAAGTACGGCATGGTCACCATGTGCGTCGGCATGGGCCAGGGCGCGGCCGGCATCCTCGAGCGCGTCTGAACGAGCCCGCCCACTGGAGCCAAGCCGATGCAGCACATCCGAACCGCCACGCTGGACGGCGTGGCTTCCATCGAGATCGCCCGCCCGGAGAAGAAGAACGCGCTCACCGTCGAGATGTACCAGGCGATGGCCGAAGCCCTTTCCGCCGCGCGCGAGGACGCCGCCGTGCGCGCGGTGCTGATCACCGGCCAGCCGGGCATCTTCACCAGCGGCAACGACATCGAGGACTTCATGAAGCGCCGGCCGGGCGAGGGCAGCGATGCGCTCGATTCGCCGGTGGCCCGCTTCATGCTCGCGCTGCTCGAGTGCGACAAGCCGGTGGTGGTGGCGGTCACCGGCGCGGCCATCGGCATCGGCACGACGATGCTGCTGCACTGCGACTTCGTCTACGTCAGCGACGAGGCGCGGCTGTCGATGCCCTTCGTCGGGCTGGGCCTGGTGCCGGAGTACGCCTCCAGCCTGCTGGTGCCGCAGCTGATGGGCGCGCGGCGCGCGGCCGAGAAGCTGCTGCTGGGCGAGCCCTTCACGCCCGAGCAGGCGGTGGAGTGCGGCATCGCCAACGCGGTGCTGCCGGCCGCGGAGGTCGTGCCCCACGCGCGCCGCGTGGCCGAGCGCTTCCGCGCGCTGCCGCCCGGCGCGGTGCGCGAGGCCAAGCGCCTGATGCGGGCGCCCCAGCGCGAGCAGGTGCTGGCCACGATCCGTGCCGAGGGGGCGCTGTTCGCCGCGCGGCTGCGCAGCCCGGAGGCGATGGAGGCCTTCGGCGCCTTCCTGCAGCGGCGCAAGCCCGACTTCAGCCGCTTCTGAGCCCGCGCCGGCCCCGCGCGCCCGATGTCGCTCACGGTCAAGCTCGTCCTGACGCCGCTGTTGGTCGCGCAGGCGCTGCGCACCCGCGCCAGGCTGCCGCGCCTGCCGGAGGCGGCCGGGTCGCGCCAGGGCGTGGTCGGCGAGGGCCCGCCGCTGCGGCTGCTGATCGCGGGCGACTCTTCGGCGGCCGGGGTCGGTGTCGCGCGCCAGCACGACGCGCTGGCCGGGCGGCTGGCGCGCGAGCTGGCCAGGCGCTGCGACGCGACCGTGCACTGGCGGCTGGTGGCCCGCACCGGCCTGAGCACGGCGCAGACGCTCGAGCTGCTGCGCGGGGAACTCGACGGTCAGCGCCCTTGCTTCGACGTGGCCGTGGTGGCCACCGGCGTCAACGACGTGATCGGGCAGGTGCCTTCGCAGCGCGCAGTCGCGCAGCGCGAGGCGCTGGCCAACTGGCTGCGCAATGCGGTCGGGGTCGCGCACGTCGTCTTCTTGCCGTTGCCGCCCGTGCATCGCTTTCCCGGCCTGCCGCAGCCACTGCGCTGGATCGCGGGCGAGGACGCGCGGCGCCACGACGAGGCCCTGAGCCGCTGGGTACGGACGCGGTGCGACGTCTCGCGGCCCGACGTGCCGCTGCCACTGGTGCCCGACGCGATGGCCGCCGACGGCTTCCACCCCGGCGCGCCGGTGTACCGCGCCTGCGCCGAGGCGGTGGCCCGGCATGTCGCCAGCCGCGTGTGGCCCGCGGGGGCCGCGCACGCCGACCATCCCGACCCCGAAGGAGACCCCCGATGAGCCGCAGCCTGCAAGGCAAGACCCTGTTCGTCACCGGCGCGAGCCGCGGCATCGGACTGGCGATCGCGCTGCGCGCCGCCGCCGACGGTGCCAACGTCGTGCTGGTGGCCAAGACCACCGAGCCCAACCCCAAGCTGCCGGGCACGCTGTACAGCGCGGCCGAGCAAATCGTCGCCGCCGGCGGCCAGGCCCTGCCGGTGCCCACCGACATCCGCGACGACAACGCGGTGGCGGCGGCCGTCGCGGCAGGTGTCGAGCGCTTCGGCGGCATCGACATCCTCGTCAACAACGCCAGCGCGATCAGCCTGACCTCCACGGCCGCCACGCCGATGAAGCGCTTCGACCTGATGTTCGGCGTCAACGTCCGCGGCACCTTCTGCTGCACCCAGGCCTGCCTGCCGCACCTGGCGCGCAGCGCCAAGGCCGGGCGCAACCCGCACGTGCTGAACATGAGCCCGCCGCTCAGCATGAAGCCGCACTGGTTCCGCGACCACGTCGCCTACACGATGGCCAAGTACGGCATGAGCGAGTGCACGCTGGGCCACGCGGCGGAGTTCCAGCCGCTGGGCATCGGCGTCAACAGCCTGTGGCCGCGCACCGCCATCGCCACCGCGGCGCTGCAGATGATCCCGGGGGTGGACCTGAACCTGTGCCGCAAGCCCGAGATCCTGGCCGATGCCGCGCACCTGATCCTGACCAGCGACGCGCGGACGACGACGGGCAACTTCTTCATCGACGACACGCTGCTCGAGGAGAACGGCGTGACCGACTTCGACCGCTACGCCGTGGTGCCGGGCACGAAGAACCTGATCCCGGACTTCTTCGTCGACTGACGGCGCGTCCCGCAGGGCCGGGGCCGCTGCAGGTGCGCAACTCTTGAGCGATGTCAATGTGCCGCGGCGCAGTCGCCCAACAATGGCCATGCCCTCAGGGTAGAGGGCTCGCCGAAAGGGGCTGCGGCCCCGGCAGGCGTGTCCGAACCGCTAACCACACCAATGAAGGAAGCATCATGAAAGCCGTTCGTAGCATCGTTGCAATCGCCGCCCTTGCGCTGCTCGCCACCCCGTATGCCGTGATGGCGCAGACCAAGGCCGTCCCGCAAGCCGGCCAGACCACCGGCGAGATGTCGCCGCAACAGAAGGCCGATGAAGGCGTCGTCAAGGCGACCAAGCCCGCGCCGAGCACCACCGACCGCAAGGCGCTGCAGAAGGATGCCGCCGATGCCCGCAAGGCCGGCACGACCATGGACGGCGAATGCGGGCCCGAGCAGAAGGCTGACGCCGGCGCGTGCAAGAAGCCGGCCGTCGCCAAGACCACCGACCGTGCGGGCGTGAAGAAGGAAGCCGCAGCCGCCAACAAGGCCGGCGCCACCAACGTCGAACTCGCCCCGCAGCAGAAGAAGGACGAGGGCGTCGCCAAGAAGTGACCGGATGAGGGTTGCGACGCGGGCTTCGGCCCGCGCACGCGAGTCGCGCCGGTCTAGCAGTCCGGCGCGTTGGGCTGCAGGGGCTTGCCGCTTGCAGCCGCTTTTTGCGCCGGGGCGATCCGCCGCGCGCAGGCCCCTCGGGCCTACTCAGGTCGGCAGCGCGCGCGGCCGCCCCTCGCGATCGATCGCGACGTAGGTCAGCGACGCCTCGGTCACCTTCACCACCTGCAGGTTGGCCGGGTTCCGTTCGGCGTAGACCTCCACGTGCACCGTGATCGACGTGGTGCCCACGCGCACCACCTTGGCGTAGAAGCTCAGCAGGTCGCCCAGGCTGACCGGCTGCTTGAACACGAACTCGTTTACCGCCACCGTGGCGATGCGGCCGCGGGCGATGCGGCTCGGCAGCACCGCGCCGGCGAGGTCCACCTGCGCCATGATCCAGCCGCCGAAGATGTCGCCATTGGCGTTGACGTCGGCGGGCAGCGGCATCACGCGCAGCACCAGTTCGCGGCCGTCGGGCAGGCTCTGCGGGCCCAGTGGTGCGGTCGGCGGATGCGCGGCCCGGGTAGGGACGTCGGCGCTGGGTGACGGGTCCGGCTTCGATTCCATGGGTGCTTTGCGTCCGCAAGGCGCGGAGCCGGCATCGCGACCGGCGGACCTCGAGTGATGATGCGTCACTCTACCGCTTCAGGCGCCCGTGGGACCAGTTGCCGCACCAACTGCGCGGTGAGCGCGGGCTGCTCCAGCGGCGTCAGGTGGGCCGAGTCGGCTACGCGCACGAAGCGCGCCAGCGGGATGCCCTGCGCGATCTGCTCGGCCTCGGCGGCCGGGTAGCGCGCATCCTCGGCACCGGAGACCACGAGCACCGGCACCCGGATGCCGGGCAGCAGCGGCAGCAGCGACTCGCGCTCCAGCAGCACCGCGCGCGCCGCGGCCTGCAGCTGCCGCGGGTCCCGCCCGGGGAAGCCGGCGACGAATCGATCCACCAGCTCGGGCTGCTGCGAGCGGACCTGGCGGCTGAAGAAGCCCGAGGCGACGCGCCGGCCGAAGAAGGCGGTGTGGCCGATCCAGCCGGTCATGCCGACGATCGCGCGCGAGCCGAGGTCGGAGTCCGCGGGCCCGAACGGCGTGTTGAAGGCGCCGACCGCCATGATCCGCTGCGGCGCCTGCAGCGCCGCCTGCAGCCCGGCGATGCCGCCCCACGAGCATCCGACCACGGCCGCCCGTTCGATGTCGTGGGCGTCCAGCACGGCCAGCACGGCAGCGCCGCTCGCCGCGCTGGTGAGCGGGCCGGCCGGCAGGCCGCTCGCGCCGTGGCCCGGCGCGGTGACGAGCAACAGCCGGTAGTCGGGCGCCAGCTGCTCGACCAGCGCATCGAACATCGATGGGTCGGCATACAGCGCGTGCCACAGCAGCAGCGGCGTGCGGCCGCGACCGGCCGTGCGCACCTGCAGCTCGCCGGCAGGGGTGGCGACGCGGCGCTCCACGGGTGCGGGCGCGGCGACCGGGGTGCCGGCGGCGCCCGCGACTGTCGGGGTCAACGGGGTGACGGCCAGTGCAGCCGTCAGCGGGAACAGGTTGGATCGCTTCACGACGGGCTCTCCTTGGAAGTGGCCCGGCGGGGGCCTGGCAGGCCGGCGGCATGGTGTGAACGATGATCACTTTAGGTCATCCGGTGTCCAATGTCAACGCAGATAACATGACGGCATGAGTCGAGTCCCGCGTCCGACCTATCACCACGGCAACCTGCGCGCCGCCGCGCTGGAGCGCGCGGCCCAGCTGGCGGCCGACGGCGGCACCGGCGCGCTGTCGCTGCGCCAGCTGGCGCGCGACCTGGGCGTGTCGCCGGCCGCGCTGTACCGCCACTTCGCCGACAAGGACGCGCTGCTGGACGGGCTCGCGCAGCGCGCGCTGGCCGCGCTCGAGTCGGCAGCGCGCGACGCGCTGGCCCGCGCGGGCGGCGACCAGGCCGACGCGGCCGAGCGGCTCGCCGCGCTGGGCCGTGGCTACCTGGCCTTCGCCCGCGCGCATCCCGATGCCTTCCGGATCGTCTTCGAACTGCGCCCCAAGGCGGGCCGCGACCCCGTGGAAGCCGCCCCCTACCTGCTGCTGCTCGAGGCGGTGACCGCGCTGGCGCCGCCCGGCGCCGATGCGGCGCGTGTGCGGCGCGCGGCGCTGGCCGCCTGGGCCTTCGTCCACGGCCTGGCCACGCTCGGTGCGCAGCAGGCCTGGGTCGCCGGCGAGGTCGCCGCCGCAGCCGAGGGGCTGCTGCGGGACTACGCCCGCGGCCTGCGGGTCGGCTTCCCGTCGTAGCGGGCGGACCGGCGCGCACCCGCCCTGCCGGGCCGGGCAGAGACGGCGCCGCGACGGCGACAATCGACGCGATGCGCAACACCGCGACGACAGCGGCCCCGCCGGCCCCGCCGGCCGCGCCGCCCCCCCAGGCCGGCTCCTCCGGCGGGCCCGCGCCGCGCTCCGACTGGGCCACGCTGGGCCGGCTGCTGCCCTACCTGTGGCGCTACCGCTGGCGCGTGGGCATCGCGCTGGCCTTCCTGCTCGGCGCCAAGGTCGCCAACGTCGGCGTCCCGGTGCTGCTGAAGCACCTGGTCGACGCGATGACGATCAAGCCCGGCGACGCCGCGGCGCTGCTCGTCGTGCCGGCCGGCCTGCTGGTGGCCTACGGGGCGCTGCGGCTGTCGACCTCGCTGTTCACCGAGCTGCGCGAACTGATCTTCGCCAAGGCCACCGAGGGCACGGCGCGCCGCATCTCGCTCGAGGTGTTCTCGCACCTGCACAGTCTCAGCCTGCGCTTCCACCTCGAGCGCCAGACCGGCGGCATGACGCGCGACATCGAGCGCGGCACGCGCGCGGTGCACTCGCTGATCAGCTACTCGCTCTACAGCATCTTCCCGACCCTGGTCGAGGTCGCGCTGGTGCTGACGCTGCTGGCGGTCAAGTTCGACGCCGCCTTCGCCTGGATCACGGTGGCGGCGCTGGCGGCCTACATCGGCTTCACGGTGGTCGTCACCGAGTGGCGCACCCAGTTCCGTCGCCAGATGAACGAGCTCGACAGCACCGCGCACACGCGGGCGATCGACTCGCTGCTGAACTACGAGACCGTCAAGTACTTCGGCAACGAGGCCTTCGAGGCGCGGCGCTACGACGAGAGCCTCGAGCGGCTGCGCCGCGCGGCGCTGAAGAGCCAGACCACGCTCTCGCTGCTCAACACCGGGCAGCAGATGATCATCGCGGTGGCGCTGGTGGCGATGCTGTGGCGGGCCACCGAGGGCGTCGCCGCGGGCCGGCTGACACTGGGCGACCTGGTGATGATCAACGCGTTCATGATCCAGCTCTACATCCCGCTCAACTTCCTGGGGGTGATGTACCGCGAGATCAAGCAGGCGCTGACCGATCTGGACAAGATGTTCGGACTGCTGGAGCGCGAGCGCGAGGTCGCCGATGCGCCCGGGGCCCCGGCGCTGGCGGTGAGTGAGGGCCGCGTCCGCTTCGACGACGTGAGCTTCGCCTACGACCCGGCGCGGCCCATCCTGCACGGCGTTAGCTTCGAGATCCCGCCCGGCAAGACGGTGGCCGTCGTCGGCCCGAGCGGGGCCGGCAAGAGCACGCTGGCGCGGCTGCTCTACCGCTTCTACGACATCGCCGGCGACGGGCGCGGCGCGATCACGATCGACGGGCAGGACATCCGCAAGGTGACGCAGTCCAGCCTGCGGCAGGCCATCGGGATCGTGCCGCAGGACACGGTGCTGTTCAACGACACCGTCGAGTACAACATCGCCTACGGCCGGCCGGGGGCGACCCGGGAGCAGGTCGAGGCCGCGGCACGCTCGGCCCACATCCACGACTTCATCGCGGCCACGCCCCGGGGCTACGGCACGATGGTGGGCGAGCGGGGCCTGAAGCTCTCGGGCGGCGAGAAGCAGCGGGTGGCCATCGCGCGCACGCTGCTGAAGAACCCGCCGATCCTGATCTTCGACGAGGCGACCTCGGCGCTGGACAGCGCCAACGAGCGCGCGATCCAGGCCGAGCTGAAGAGCGCAGCGCAGGGCAAGACAGCGCTGGTGATCGCGCACCGGCTGTCGACCGTGGTCGACGCGCACGAGATCGTCGTGCTCGAGGCCGGGCGTGTGGTGGAGCGGGGTCCGCACGCCGAGCTGCTGGCGCGGGGCGGCCGCTACGCGCAGATGTGGCGGCTGCAGCAGTCCGCGGCCAGTGATGCCGTGCCGCCGGAGGGCGCCGGCGCGGCCGGCGGCTGACCGGGCTGCGCGCGCGGGCGCGCCGGCGCGCCGGTCGGGTGGACTGCGCCCGCCGGCACGGCGCTGGTCAGTCGAGGGCGACCACGCGGTCGCCAGGCCCGGGGCTGCAATCGGGCGGCAGCGGGTCGAACCCGCGCCGCAGCACGACGCGCTCGCGCGTGTGGCACATCTCGATCCGGCGTGCCTCGGGCAGGCGGGCGCGCACCAGGGCCTCGATGCTGTCGGGCATGCTGACGCGGAACACGCCGCGGTCGAGGTCCTCGGCCGGGTGGTCCTCGCGGGTGAGGTGGGGAGACAGCACGGTGAGCCGGGTCAGCACTGGCCAGCCGAGCGCGAAGGCGGAGCCTTCGTAGCCTTGCTCGCGCAGCCAGTCCTGCGCTGCGGCGCGCGGGCGCGGCGGCTCCGCGGCGTGTCCGGCCCACGCCAGTGCGAGCAGCTCGACGAGCCACTGGTTGCAGTTCTGGAAGCGCAGGCTGTACGGGTGCGCATTGGCCGCATAGGTGCCGTCCTGCAGCGTCAGCGCCCGGCGGTCGTCGCGCGCCAGCGCGACCAGCGCCGACTCGGCCTCCGCGGGCAGCAGCAGGGCCGAGACGAAACCGCGGTCGGGGTCCTCGGTGGCGAACAGGAAGGCGGCCAGCCCCTCGTCGTACAGCCGCGGCCGGCTCTCGTCGCAGGCGTAGTACAGCTGCCGCACGGACCACGGCGACTCGGGGCCTGCCCGCAGCGCCACCCCGGCATGCGAGTAGCGCAGGCCGAACCATCGCAGGTTCAACCCCGAGCGCGCCACGAGCGCGGCGGATGCGCCGGTGTGCTCGAGCTCTTCGCGCAGCAGGGCGGCCGTGCGCAGCAGCCGGTCCTGCTGGGCCGTGCTCGGTGGGGGGCTCCGGAGGCAGCCGTCCAGGCTGGTGCCGGCCGCCGGCACGGCGTGGCACAGCGCGGCCAGGCCCGCCGCCAGCATCGGCCCGGCCCGCGGCGCGGCAGGGGCGGCGCGCGCCATCAGCCCCCGACCGGCCGCGACCTCAGGTCCGGCAGCCGCCGGTCCTCGACGACGAGGAAGAAGGGCTCGGCCGCGCCCGCCCGCGAGAACAGCAGCCCGTACTCGCGCGCCGTGGCCACCACCACGTCGCCCGGCGCGAGCCGTGCGGCCTCCGGGTTGGCTTCGGGCAGGCGGAGCGCGAACGCGTGTCCGCCGGCGACGGCCTCCAGGGCCACGCGAACGAAGCCCGGCTCGGGTGAGGCGGCGACCAGCGCCACCCGGTACGGCCCTGCGGCAGTGCGTCCGGCCGGTGACGAGAGCGTGCTGCTGCCCTCGATCGATGTCGACACGCTGCCGATCGAGGCCGACACGCCTTCGGACGACGCGGACGAGGCCGAGGTGGAGGCCCCCGCAGACGCGGCGGCGAGCAGCAAGGGCAGTGCGAGCAGGGTCAGGCAGCGAGGCATGGGGGACTCCCGGGACGGCCGCCGGTGCGGCCGATGCGACCGGATCGTAGCGGGCTGCGACCGCCCGCGGCGGCCTGCCGCGGGCCGCTGCAGCCCTGCTGCCGCGCTGCGGCGGCTAGGGCAGGCCCCGGTGGGCCGGTCTGCGGCCGGCGGCCTACACTGAACCGGGTGGAGACCAAGTGGCTCGAGGACTTCGTCAGCCTGGCCGAGACGCGCAGCTTCTCGCGCTCTGCCCAGTTGCGACACGTGACGCAGCCCGCCTTCAGCCGCCGCATCCAGGCCCTAGAGGCGTGGATCGGCATCGACCTGGTCGACCGGTCCAGCTATCCGACGCGGCTGACCCCTGCCGGCGAGACCTTCCACGCCCAGGCGCTCGAGATCCTGGAAGCGCTGGCCGCCACGCGCAACATGATGCGCGGGTTGCAGGCGGCGGGCCAGGACACGATCGAGTTTGCCGTGCCCCACACGCTGGCCTTCACGTTCTTCCCGCACTGGCTGATGGACCTGCGGCAGCGTTTCGGCGCCGTCAAGACGCGGCTCACCGCGCTGAACGTTCACGACGCGGTGCTGCGGCTCACCGAAGGCGGCTGCGACCTGCTGATCGCCTACCACCACCCGAGCCAGCCGTTGCAGATCCCGGCCGAGCGCTACGAGATGCTGAGCCTCGGCCGCGAGACGCTGGCGCCTTACTCCAAGCCCGCGGCTGGTGCGGGCAGCCCGGCGCGCGAGGCGCTGTTCCGACTGCCCGGCCGGACCACTTCGCCGGTGCCTTTCCTCGCCTACGCGTCCGGCGCGTACATGGCCCGCATGGTCGAGCAGCTGATGCGGGCCGGCCCCGAGCCCTTGCACCTGGAGCCCATCTACGAGACCGACATGGCCGAGGGCCTGAAGGCGATGGCGCTCGAGGGCCACGGCCTGGCCTTCCTGCCCGAGAGCTCGGTGGCGCGCGAGTTGAAGGCGAGGCGTCTGGTGCGCGCTGCCGCGCCTGGTCTTTGGGAAGTCACGATGGAGGTGCGCATCTACCGCGAGCGCCCCTCATCGGTGCGTCATGGCAAGCCGGGCGTGCAGTCCCTCTGGGCCTTTCTCGGAGCTGATCAGGGTCTACCCTGAGGCATGCCATCCGTGCATCGGTGCCGGCCCAATCGGCATCGATTGCGTGGGGCACGACGGCCGCGCTGCAAGTACATTCCGCCCCCGGGCCCACGCCGCCGCAGCGGCGCAGGACCGGGCCGTTGCTCCCTCCCGCTGCCAAACCACCAGAGTCCCAGGAGTCTCCATGAATCAGCTGCTGCTCGGCGCGACGGTTCTAGCCGCCGGCCTCGCGTTGTCCGTCGGTGCGCACGCCGACACGCTGGCGAAGATCAAGGACAGTGGCGCCGTCACGATGGGCGTGCGCGAGTCGTCCGGGGCGCTCAGCTACACGCTGGGCGACGGCAAGTACGCCGGCTTCCACGTCGAGGTGTGCCAGCGCGTGCTGGCCGACATCCAACGGTCCCTCGGCCTGCCCAGGCTCGACGTCAAGTACCAGGCCGTGACGTCGCAGAACCGGATCCCGCTGGTGCAGAACGGCACCGTCGACATCGAGTGCGGCAGCACGACCAACAACGCCACGCGCCAGAAGGACGTGTCCTTCGCGGTGACCACCTACGTCGAGGAGGTGCGCATGGCGGTGAAGGCCAACTCGGGCATCACCAGCATCAACCAGCTCAACGGCCGCAAGGTGGCCACCACCACGGGCACGACCAGCGTGCAGCACCTGCGCCGCCACGAACGCGCCCAGAACGTCAACTTCGAGGAGGTGTTCGGCAAGGACCACGCCGACAGCTTCCTGCTGCTCGAGAGCGGTCGCGCCGACGCCTTCGTGATGGACGGCCAGATCCTCGCTGGCAACATCGCGCGCTCGAAGAACCCGGCCGACTTCCGCATCGCCGGCGAGGTGCTGTCGGTCGAGCCGATCGCGATCATGATCCGCAAGGACGACCCCAAGTTCAAGAAGGCGGTCGACGACAGCATCATCGCGATGATGCGCTCGGGCGAGATCGCGCGGATATACGACAAGTGGTTCATGCAGCCGATCCCGCCGACCAACACGCGCGTCGGCCTGGCGGTGAGCGAGGCCACGAAGGCGGCCTGGGCGAGCCCCAACGACAGGCCGCTCGAGGACTACCTGAGGAAGTGATGCCAAGGCGCGCCCGCCACCGCGGCGGGCGCGCGCAACAGGGTGCCGGCCCGCGTGGCCGGCCGCGCGGCCCGCGGTGGGCCGCCCCGTCGAACGAGGAGCGCGCTTGGCCTGGGATTGGCAGGTCTTCTGCAAGGAGACGACGACTGGCGAGCAGGTCGCCGGCTGCTTCGGCCGCGGCGGCGACGTCACGTACCTGAACTGGATCCTCTCGGCCTGGGGCTGGACGCTGTCGGTCGCGGCGCTTGCCCTCGTCGTCGCGATGCTGTTCGGCTCCATCGTCGGCATCCTGCGCACCACGCCCGACCGGCGTCTCGTGCTGTTCGGCAACGCCTGGACCGAGCTGTTCCGCAACATCCCGTTGCTGGTCCAGATCTTCCTCTGGTACCACGTGCTGCCGGCGCTGATCCCGCCGCTGCGCTCGTTCCCGAGCTTCGTGCTGGTGGTCTTCGCGCTCGGCTTCTTCACCAGCGCCCGCATCAGCGAGCAGGTGCGCGCCGGCATCCAGAGTCTGCCGCGCGGGCAGCGCCACGCCGGCCTCGCGCTCGGACTGACGCTGCCGCAGACCTACCGCTTCGTGCTGCTGCCGATGGCGTTCCGCATCGTCATCCCGCCGCTGACGAGCGAGAGCATGAACATCGTCAAGAACTCGTCGGTGGCCTTCGCCGTCAGCATCGCCGAGCTGACGATGTTCGCGATGCAGGCCGGCGAGGAGACGAGCCGCAACATCGAGATGTACCTGGCGGTGACTGCGCTGTACTTCGTCAGCGCCTTCGTCGTCAACCGGGTCATGCTGGTCGTCGAGGACCGCGTCCGCGTGCCCGGCATGATCGGCGTCAGGTAGGGGCAGCGATGAGCCGGCCGTCCGCTTCGTCCATCTCGCGTGCCTCGCGTGCTTCGCCCGATCGCCACGCGGGTGCGCGCTCTGCCGCCGGCGGCCGGCTGCCGGGAGCGGGGCGATGAACCTCGACTTCTCCTTCCTGACCTGGGGCGTTGTCCAGAGCTTCGTGCTCAAGGGCCTCGTCTTCTCGGTGCAGCTGACGCTGGTGGCGATGGTGGGCGGCATCGTGCTCGGCACCGCGCTGGCGCTGATGCGGCTGTCGGGGCGGGCGTGGCTGGAGAAGCCGGCCGCCGCCTACGTGAACACCATGCGCAGCATCCCGCTGGTGATGGTGATCCTGTGGTTCTTCCTGCTGATCCCGCTGATGACGGGCCGGCCCCTCGGGGCCGAGGTGTCGGCGATGATCACCTTCACGCTGTTCGAGGCCGCCTACTACAGCGAGATCATGCGCGCCGGCATCCAGAGCGTGCCCAAGGGCCAGGTGCATGCCGGGTACGCGGTGGGCATGACCTACCGGCAGACGATGCAGCTGATCGTGCTGCCGCAGGCCTTCCGCAACATGCTGCCGGTGCTGCTGACCCAGACCATCATCCTTTTCCAGGACACGAGCCTGGTCTACGCGATCGGCGCCTACGACCTGCTCAAGGGCTTCGAGATCGCCGGCAAGAACTTCAACCGCCCGGTCGAGACCTACCTCGTCGCCGCGGTGGTGTACTTCGCGGTCTGCTTCGCGCTGTCGCTGCTGGTGCGCCGGCTGCAGAACCGCATCGCCATCATCCGCTGAGGAACGCGCGTGATCGAGATCAAGGACGTCAGCAAGTGGTATGGCAGCTTCCAGGTGCTCACGGACTGCACGACGCGCATCGACAAGGGCGAGGTCGTCGTGGTCTGCGGGCCCTCGGGCAGCGGCAAGAGCACGTTGATCAAGACCGTCAACGCGCTGGAGCCGATCCAGAAGGGCGACATCGTCGTCGACGGCATCAGCGTCACCGACCGGAAGACCGACCTGCCGCGGCTGCGCAGCCGCGTCGGCATGGTGTTCCAGCACTTCGAGCTCTTCCCGCACCTGTCGGTCACCGAGAACCTGACGCTGGCCCAGGTGCGCGTGCTCCGGCGCGGCAAGGACGAGGCGCTCTCCCGCGGCCTGAAGATGCTCGACCGCGTCGGCCTGATGGCGCACAAGGACAAATTCCCGGGGCAGCTCTCCGGCGGCCAGCAGCAGCGCGTGGCGATCGCGCGCGCGCTGTCGATGGACCCGATCGTCATGCTGTTCGACGAGCCGACCTCGGCGCTCGACCCCGAGATGGTGGGCGAGGTGCTCGACGTGATGGTCAAGCTGGCCCATGAGGGCATGACGATGATGGTCGTCACGCACGAGATGGGGTTCGCGCGCAAGGTGAGCCACCGCGTGATCTTCATGGACCAGGGGCGCATCGTCGAGGACTGCCGCAAGGACGAGTTCTTCGACAACCCGGAGGCCCGTTCGGTGCGCGCCAAGGACTTCCTGTCGAAGATCCTGTCGCACTGAGTGGGCGCGGCGGCGGCCGCTGCGACAATGGGGCGATGAACGCGCCCGTGCAGACGCTCACCCTGACCCGGCCCGACGACTGGCACCTGCACCTGCGCGACGGCGCGGCGCTGGCGGCGGTGCTGCCGTACAGCGCGCGCCAGTTCGGGCGGGCGATCGTGATGCCCAACCTGCGGCCGCCGGTCACCACGGCCGAGGCGGCGCTCGCCTACCGCCGGCGCATCCTCGACGCGCTACCGGCCGACGGGCCCGGCGCGGACTTCACGCCGCTGATGACGCTGTACCTGACCGACCGCACCTCCGCCGACGAGGTGCGCCTTGCGCGGCAGGCCGGCGTCGTGGCCTTCAAGCTCTACCCGGCCGGCGCCACCACCCACAGCGACGCCGGGGTGACCGACATCCGCCGCACGCGCGCCGCGCTCGAGGCGATGCAGCGCGAGGGCCTGCGCCTGCTCGTGCACGGCGAGGTCACCGACCCCGCGGTCGACGTGTTCGACCGCGAGGCGGTGTTCCTCGACCGCGTGCTTCAGCCTCTGCGGCGCGACTTCCCCGAACTGCACGTCGTGCTGGAGCACGCCACCACCCGCGAGGCGGTGGAGTACGTGGCCGCGGCCGACGCGCGCGTGGCAGCCACGATCACCGCCCACCACCTGCTCTACAACCGCAATGCCATCTTCCTGGGCGGGCTGCGTCCGCACTGGTACTGCCTGCCGGTGCTCAAGCGCGAGGCGCACCGGGCGGCGCTGGTGCGCGCCGCCACCTCGGGGAGCCCGAAGTTCTTCCTCGGCACCGACAGCGCGCCGCACGCCAGCGTGCTGAAGGAGGCGAGCGTGTGCGGCGCCGGCTGCTTCACCGCACCCGCCGCGCTCGAGCTGTACGCCGAGGCCTTCGAGGCGGCCGGAGCGCTCGACCGGCTGGAGGCGTTCGCCAGCCATCACGGCCCCGACTTCTACGGGCTGCCGCGCAACAGCGGCACTGTCACGCTGCGCCGCGAGCCGTGGACGCTGCCCGAGACGTTGCCCTTCGGCGACGCCATGGTCAAGCCGCTTCGTGGCGGCGAGACGCTGTCCTGGAGACTGGACGCATGAACCCGAGTCCCCGCGTCGTGCTGCTGATCGACGCCGACAACGTGTCGGCCGACGTGATCGAGCAGGCCGTCTCCCGGCTGCATGCCGAGTACGGGGCGCTGCACGTGCGGCGCGCCTATGGCACGGCCGAGGCTGCGGTCAAGCAGCAGCAGCTGTTCAAGCGGCTGTCGATCCGGCCGATGGTCAACCTGGCCGCCGGCAAGAACTCCACCGACATCGCGCTGGCCGTCGACGCGCTCGACCTCGTGATCGCCGAGCGGCCCGACGTGGTGGTGATCGCGTCCTCCGACTCCGACTTCGCGCCGCTGGTCTCGCGGATCCGCGAGAAGGGCTGCCTGGTGCGCGGGGTCGGGCAGAAGGGCAAGGTCGGCGAGGAGACGCCGCTGATCTACGACGACTGGCTCGAGTTCGAGCATCGCCGGCCGCGCGGCCGGCCGGCGCCGGCCGATGCGGCGGGGCAGGGTTCGGGCGGCGCGCCGGCCGCGCCGCAGCGGTCGCGGTCGCGGCGCGGGCGCGCCGCCGAGGCAGCGGCGGCTGTCGTGGCCGATGACCCTGCCGTCGCGGCCGCCGAGGCCACCGCAGCCGCTGCGCCGCCGGCAGCCGGTCGGACGCCGCGCCGACGTGCCGGTGCCATACCCGAGGCCTCGGCGGCTCCCGCCGGCTCTTCGGGTTCTGCCGCTGCCCGGGTCGGGACGACAGAGCGGACTCCTGTGCCCGCCGCGAGGAAGTCTGCCCGCGATTCAGCCGGGGATCTGGCCCGCGAGCCCGCCCGCAGGGCGGCGTCGCGCGGTGCCGACGGGGACGAGACTACCGCAGCGTCCGAGGCCGCAGCCCCGGCGGGCAAGTCGGTGGCCGGCAAGCGTGCGGCACGCAAGGCCGCGGCGGGCAAGACGGCGGCGGGCAAGACGGCGGCAGGCAAGACGGCGGCAGGCAAGACGGCGGCAGGCAAGGGCAGGGCGGCAGGCCCGGCCGCGGACGCTGAAGTCGACGCGGCAGTCGACCAGGCCGTCGGCGAGCCGGTTGCCGCGGCCGCGCCGCGCGCCACGGCCCGCAAGGCCGCGGCTGCCGCCCCGGTCACCCGGGGCACGGCGGCCGCCCCGACGCCGCCCGCCGCGAAGGCGGCGCGGAAGACCGCCAACCGCCGCAAGGTCGCGGCGCCGCCCCCGCCGCCGCTGCCCGAGAAGGTGGCCCGCGCGCTCGCCGTGCTGCCCGACCTGGCCGCCGGTCAGGCGGTGGACGTGCAGGCCGCCGCCGCCGTGCTTCGCAAGGAGCGCGTGTTCAGCAACGCCGACAGCTGGCCCAAGTTCTTCCAGCGCCACGCCGAGTGGTTCGAACTGCTGCCCCCAGGCCGCCCGACCCAGGTGCGGCGCAAGGCCCCGCAAGCCGAGGGGCCGGCCGACGCCGGGTCTTGAAGCGTCGTCCCGGACCCTTACATTCCGCTCGTTTTCCCCAAGTCTCGCGCCTCCAAGGAGGGCGCACCGCCATGAAACGCATCCTGCTGTTCGTCGTCACCAACCTCGCCGTGATGCTGGTGCTCGGCATCGCCGCCAGCGTGCTCGGCGTCAACCGCTTCCTCACGGCCAACGGCCTGAACCTGGGCATGCTGCTCGCGTTCGCCGCGCTGATGGGCTTCGGCGGCGCGATCATCTCGCTGCTGATGAGCAAGCCGGTGGCCAAGTGGAGCACCGGGGCCCAGATCATCAACAACAGCACCGACCCGACGCACCGCTGGATCGTCTCGACGGTCGAGCGCTTCGCCCAGAAGGCCGGCATCGGCATGCCCGACGTCGCCCTCTACGAGGGCGAGCCCAACGCCTTCGCCACCGGCGCGTTCAAGAATTCGGCCCTGGTCGCGGTCTCCACCGGCCTGCTGCAGACTATGAACCGGCAGGAGGTCGAGGCGGTGATCGGCCACGAGGTGGCCCACGTCGCCAACGGCGACATGGTCACGATGACGCTGATCCAGGGCGTGATGAACACCTTCGTCGTGTTCCTGTCCCGGGTGATCGGCTACTTCGTCGACAAGGTCGTGCTGCGCAACCAGAACGACGGCCCGGGCATCGGCTACTACGTGACGACGATCGTGCTCGACATCGTGCTCGGCGTGCTCGCTGCGGTGATCGTGGCCTGGTTCTCGCGCCAGCGCGAGTACCGCGCCGACAAGGGCGCCGCCGACCTGATGGGCGACAAGCGGCCGATGATCAACGCGCTCGCCCGCCTGGGAGGCATGGATCCCGGCCAGTTGCCTCAGAGCGTGGCCACGATGGGGATCAACGCGCGCCCGAGCGGCCTGATGGCCCTGTTCTCGAGCCACCCGCCGATCGAGGACCGCATCCGCGCCCTGCAGTCGGCGCAGTGATCGCGCAGCCCCGCTGAACGACGAAGGCCCCGCGAGGGGCCTTCGTTCGTTCCGGCCACAGGCCCGGCTCAGGGCCGCACGAGCTTGAGCACCTCGCCGACGCGCGCCTTCGCCACGTCGTCGGCGTGGAAAGGCAGAGTCGGCCACTGCTTGGCGCTGAACAGCCGCAGCTGGTCGGTGGCGTGCGGCGACGCCGGGTCGGTGCTCTGGCCGTAGGCCAGGATGGCCTGCGCCACCGGTCCGCGCTCGTCGAAGGTCACCGTCTGCACGTAGCTGGTGCCGTAGTCGATGCGCAGGCCACGCGTGCCGATGCCGGGAGCGAACTGGTTGCCGAGGTTGTTGAGCACGCCCTCGAAGTCCTCGCCGCCGTGCAGCGCGATCGGCTCGTCGGTGATCAGTGGGCGCTGCACGCTGCCCAGCGGGGCGTCCAGCGCGAAGCCCGCGCCGCGCACCGCCTGCACCACCTTGGCGAGCGCCTCCCACACCCGCGCGGCCACCGCGGCGTCGTCCATCTTCAGGCCGGCGGGCGTGGCCACCGGCTGCGCGCGGTCGTAGGGCAGCCGATAGACCCCCGGGATCGCCGAGGCCTGGCGCCAGAACTCGCGGAACAGGTGCGCGCCACGCGCGCCGGTGTCGTTGCTGCGGTCCCACCCGCGCAGCGCGGCGCAGCCGTCGCGCGCCTCGGCGGTCGGCGCCCCGGGCGTGCCTGCGCAGGCCGCCAGCAGGTCGGGCAGCACGACGCGGGCCATCAGGTTGCGGTTGGCGAACAGCTGCGCCTGCGCCGCCGCCGGCGTGACCGGGCCGCGGGCGACCAGTTCCGGAACCTCGATCAGCCCCGAGCGCGTGCGCGGCCGCCGCAGGACGTCGTCGCCCACCAGCGGCGGCACCCCGTCGAAGCGCTGCGCCGGGTGGGTGTGGAAGAAGCTGTCGTTGCTGTTGTGCACCCAGTCGCCGCGGATCGCCACCGGCATGCGCCCCGGCGCCACCAGGCCGGGCACCGGCGAGGCGGCGTCGCGCCTCCACTGGCAGGCGCTGCGGCTGCCGTCCAGCACGACGATGCCGGCCGCGCTGGTGCGCAGCGCCGCCGCCTGCGCGCCGGGCGCGCACTCCTTCAGCAGCGCGTCGTCGACGTCGGGCACGACGCTGATGTCGGCATACATCGCGCGGCCCGCGCGGTCGGCGGCGATGGTGTTGACCCACGGGATGCCGAGGTTGCCGTGCGCGGCGCGCAGCGCCTCCAGGCTGCCGGCACGGTTGATGCGGAGCCAGCTGTCGACGCTGCGGACGTTGCGCGTGTTGGCGTCCTGCAGCGCGTAGGCACGCTCGGCCGTCCACGCCAGCCCGAGCCGCGGGTTCGCGATCACGGGCCCCCAGCGGGTGGCCCACAGCGTCAGCGACTTCGGCGCCAGCGTGCCGTCGGCGCCGCGAACCTGGATCGTCAGCGTGCGTGCCCGCATCTTCTCGGGCGTACCGTCGACGAGGTGGCTCGTGGGGTCGCCCGGCACCAGCTTCAGCTCGTGCAGCGTGAAGCGCTTGCCGGTGCTGACGGTGTGGCTCCAGGCCACGTCCTTGTTGAAGCCGATGTGCACCACCGCACCGTGCCCGGTGCTGGCGCCCATCACGTCCAGGCTGCCGGGGATCGTCAGGTGCATCTGCCAGAAGCGGTTGACCCCGGCCCACGGGAAGTGCGGATTGCCCAGCAGCAGGCCGCGGCCGTTGGCCGTGACGTCCTTGCCGAAGGCCCAGGCATTGCTGCCCAGCGGGGGTTCCGCCAGGCCGAGCGCGTGCGCCTCGGCGTCGGGCTGCGCGAGGTCGGCGGCCGTCGACGACGGCGCCGACGCCGCCTTCGCGGCGGGCGGCTGCGCCCCGACCATCGCGTCGGCCAGCGCCGCGATGCCCGCCTGCACCAGGTTCACCTCCTGCAGCCGTCGGAACTCGGCCAGCGTCATCGGCTGCACCCAGGCCTGGCCCTGGCAGGCCGCCGGCAGCCGGCCGGCCCGATCGGCGAGGAAGCGGTTGTAGCCCTCCACGTAGCCGGAGGCCATCTCCCTGGCCTCGGCGCTGGCCGAGGCCCAGGCCTGCGCGAGCGCGGCGTCGTCCATGTGGGCGGCGACGAAGAAGTCGATCTGCTCGTTGGGCAGCATCCGGCGGCCCAGCAGCGCCGTCGCCGCGGCGCCGAAGTGGCGCGAGCGCTCGCCGCGCACGGTGACGAGCTGCTGCGCGGTCTGGCAGACGTTGTCCTGCGCGTGCGCGTAGGCCACGCCGTAGGCCAGCGTGCGCATGTCGGGCGCGGCGATGTGGGCCACGCCGTGGGCGGTGCGGGTGATCGTGGCCGTGCGCTGCTCGGGTGGCAGCGCCGCGCAGCCGGCAAGCAGCGCGAGCGCGGCCGTGGCCGCCGTGGCAGCGACGGGGTTCGCCGTTCTCATCGTGGTTTCCTCGGGGGTGGTTGTTCCGGCGCGGTGCCGAGGGCGGCGCGCCGTGGGGCCTGCGGCCGCCTGCAGCGTGGGGCAGCAGCCCAGGGGCGGCGGACGGCCGCCCCGCTCAGCTCCTGGGCTTGGGCACGCGGCCCATCAGGTAGAACTGCTCGTTGGGCTGCATGCCGCTCAGGTTGGCCATCCGGTTGCTCAGGCCGAAGAAGGCGGAGATGGCGCCGATGTCCCAGGCGTCCTCGTCGTCGAAGCCGTGCGCCCGCAGCGCCGCGAAGTCCGATTCGTCGACGAGGTGCGAGGCCGTCGTCACCTTGAACGCGAAATCGAGCATCGCGCGCTGGCGCGGCGTGATGTCGGCCTTGCGGTAGTTCACCGCGATCTGGTCGGCCAGCAGCGGCTTCTTCTCGTAGATGCGCAGGATCGCGCCGTGCGCCACCACGCAGTACAGGCACTGGTTGGCCGCCGACGTGACGACGATGATCATCTCGCGCTCGCCCTTGGTGAGCGTGCCGGTCTCCTTGAGCAGCAGCGCGTCGTGGTAGGCCATGAAGGCGCGCCACTCGGCCGGCCGGTGCGCCAGGGCGAGGAAGACGTTGGGCACGAACCCGGCCCTCTCCTGGACGGCGAGGATGCGCTCGCGCATGTCCTCGGGCAGGTCCTCGAGCGCGGGCACGGGGTAGCGCGAGATCGGCATCGTCTTCCTCCTTGGCGGGTGGCGCCTCAGGCGCCGAATTGCAGCGCGTGCAGCCGCGCGTACAGGCCGCCGCGGGCCAGCAGCTCGGCGTGCGCGCCCTGCTCGACCAGTCGCCCGGCGTCCAGCACGAGCACCCGGTCGGCGTGTTCGATCGTCGACAGCCGGTGCGCGATGACGAAGGTGGTGCGCCCCGCCATCAGCCGCTCCAGCGCCTGTTGCACGGCGCGTTCGCTCTCGGAGTCGAGCGCCGAGGTGGCCTCGTCGAGGATCAGCACCGGCGCGTCCTTGGCCAGCGCGCGGGCGATGGCCAGCCGCTGGCGCTGGCCGCCGGACAGCTCGCTGCCGTTGTGGCCGATCACGGTGTCCAGCCCGCGCGGCAGACCGTCGACGAACTCGAGCAGGTTCGCCGCCGCCAGCGCCGAGCGCACCTGCTCGGAGGTCATCTGCGCCCCCAGCGAGACGTTGGCCGCGATGGAGTCGTTGAACAGCACGACGTCCTGGCTGACGAGCGCGAACTGCCGACGCAGCGTCTCGAGGTGCCAGTCGGCCAGCGGCACGCCGTCCAGCGTGATGCGGCCGGTGCCGGGCTCGAGGAAGCGCGGCAGCAGGTTGACCAGCGTGCTCTTGCCCGCCCCCGAGGGGCCGACCAGCGCGATCGTCTCGCCCGCCCGCACCGTCAGCGTGATGTCATGCAGCGCCGGCGGGGCGTCTGGCGCATAGCGCAGCCCGACGCCCTCGAACGCGAACTCGCCGCGGGCGTGCTGCGTCGCGTCGGGGCGGTGGCTGCCGCCGGCCTCGGCCGGGGCGAGTTCCGCGAGGTCGAGCCCGCGCTCGACCGCGACCAGTCCGCGCGTGATCGGCGTCATCACGTCGGCCAGGTGCTTCAGCGGGGCCACCAGCAGCAGCATCGCGCCGACGAAGGCGACGAAGCTTCCGACCGTGGCGCCGGTGCGGGTGCTCTGCCACAGCGCTATGGCAATCACGAACGACAGCGCCACCGCGGCCAGCATCTGCGTGGCCGGCGTGGTCAGCCCGCCGGCGACCGCGACCTTCATCGCCAGCTGCCGCACGCGGTCGGCGCGGCGGCCGAAGCGCTCGCCCTGCGCCGGCTCGGCGCCCTGCAGCCGCACCGTGCGCCAGGCCAGCACGTTCTCCTCGACCACGTAGGCCAGTTCGTCGGTGGCCTGCTGGGTCTCGATCGACAGGCGGTGCAGCCGCCGCCCGAGGCGCCGCATCACGAACCCGACCAACGGGAACAGCACCGCCACGGCCAGCGTCAGCTGCCAGTTCAGCCACAGCAGGTAGCCGAGCAGCGCCAGCAGCGTGAGCGAGTCGCGCACCAGCGCCAGCGACGCGTTGGTGAGCATCGCCACGCCGCTCTGGATCTCGTAGACCAGCGTGTTGGTCAGGCTGCTGGCGGTGTGGGTGGAGAACAGCGTCGGCTGCGAGCGCATCAGCCGCTCGAACATGCTGCGCCGCATCTGCAGCACGGCGCGCTGCGCGGCCCAGGCCAGACCGTAGTGCGACATGAACGACGCCGCGCTGCGCAGTGCGAACAGCCCGATGATGGCCGCCGGGACCATCCACAAGGGGATCGTGCCGCCGTGGAAGCCCTGGTCCAGCAGGCGCTTCAGCAGGTCGGCGATCGCCGGCTCCGACAGCGCCATCACGGTGGCCCCGGCAAGGGTCGCGGCAAGCCCCGCGCGGCTGGACCGGAAATAGGGCGCCAGTCGCCGGAGGCGCTGCAGCAGGGTCGGCATGGAATTCGGGCTCGTGCGGTGGCGGGATTATCGGCCGCGGGTCGGCGCGGACCCCGCGCTGCCTACAATCGTTCGCAATGGCCCGTATGCGTGCGCTGCCTGCAGATCCTTCGCGCCGTCGCTGCGTCGCGGCGCTCGCCATCGGGGCCGCCGGGCTGGGCGGTGGCGCGGCCCGGGCCCAGTTCCGCGTCGAGATCTCCGGCGTGGGAGCCACGCAGCTGCCGCTGGCCGTCGCCGCCTTCGCCGAGGAGGAAAAGGCGCCGGTCCGGGTTTCGCGGGTCATCCGTGCCAACCTCGAGCGCAGCGGGCTGTTCCGCATCATCGACGGCGGGGCCGGCCTCGACGAGCGCAGTCCGCTCGAGGCTGCCGCCTGGCGCGGCCGCGGCGCCGACGCGCTGCTGGCGGGCTCGCTGCTGCGGCTGGCCGACGGCCGCTGGGACCTGCGCTGCCGCCTGTGGGACGTTCTGAAGAACACCGAGCTGTTCGGCCGCAGCCTGGTGGTGCCGGCCGCCGACCTGCGCCTGGCTGCGCACCGGCTCAGCGACGAGATCCACGAGCGGCTGACCGGCGAGCGCGCCGCCTACGCGACCCGCATCGCCTATGTCGTGCGCACCGGCAGCCGCTACACGCTGCGCGTGACCGACGCCGACGGCGAGGGCGGGCAGGTGGCGCTGGCGAGCAACGAGCCGATCATCTCTCCGTCGTGGAGTCCTGATGGGCGCTTCCTCGCCTACGTCAGCTTCGAGACGCAGAAGGCGGTGGTCTGGCTGCAGGAGCTGCAAAGCGGCGAGCGCCGGCCGCTGGCCAACTTCCGGGGCAGCAACAGCGCCCCGGCCTTCTCGCCCGATGGCCGCACGCTGGCGCTGGCGCTGTCGCGCGAGGGCCTGACGCAACTGTTCACGATGCCGCTCGCCGGCGGCAGCCCGACCCGGCTCACGCAGAGCGGCTCGATCGACACCGAGCCGGTGTACTCCCCCGACGGCCGGCTGATCTACTTCGTCAGCGACCGCGGCGGCAGCCCGCAGATCTACCGCATGCCGGCCGCCGGCGGTCCTGCCGAGCGCGTCACCTTCAGCGGCGGCTACAACGTCAGCCCCTCGCTCAGCGCCGACGGCCGGCACATGGCCTACGTCACGCGGCAGGGCAACGCCTTCCGGCTCGCGCTGCAGGAACTCCAGGGCGGCCCGGTGCGTCTATTGACCGACACGTCGGACGACGAGCGGCCGGGCTTCGCGCCCAACAGCCGCCTGATCGTCTATGCCACCCGCGCCGACCGCGCCGACGTGCTGATGACGACCACGCTGGACGGACGCGTCAAGTCCCGCCTGGTCGCCAGCGGCAGCGACGTCCGCGAGCCAGCCTGGGGACCCTTCGGCCGCTGACCCGGGGCGGCCGCATCACCCTGAGAGGACGACCGATGACGACGATCCGAACCCGCGCCCTGCTGCTCAGCGTGGCCGTGCTGCTGGGTGCCTGCGCCTCCAAGGTGCCGCTTGACACGCCTGCCACCCCCGCCGCGCCTGCGGCGGCGGCCGCAACGCCGGCCGCCACGCCCCCTGCGGCGCCTGCCGGGCAGGGGGCGGCGGGCGCCTCCGGTGCCCCTGCCCCGCAGTCCCAGGTGGCCGGCGTCGACCTGACCCGTGACGCAGCCGGCGGTGCCGGGGCGACGGTGCTGCCGCGCGAGCGTGTCGTCTACTTCGACTTCGACAGCTTCGTGATCCGCGACGAGTTCCGCGGGATGATCGACGCCCACGCCCGCGTGCTGACGGCGCAGCGCTCCCGGCGCATGGTGATCGAGGGCCACACCGACGACCGGGGCAGCCGCGAGTACAACCTCGCGCTCGGCCAGAAGCGCGCCGAGGCGGTGCTGCGCTCGCTGACGCTGCTGGGTGTGCAGGACTCGCAGCTCGAGGCCGTGAGCTTCGGCAAGGAGCGTCCGGCCGTCCAGGGCTCGGGCGAGGAAGCCTGGGCGCGCAACCGTCGCGCCGAACTGAAGGACCGTTGAGATGACGCCGCCACGCGCTCCTGCGTCGTGCCCCCGCGACCGGGCACACGCTGCCGTCGGAACGGCCGGGCGGTCCTGAGATGCGCGCCGCACCACGACCGCAACGCCGCCTCGCGCCCCTCGTGGTGGCGGCACTGGCCGCGCTGATCGCACTGCCCGCATCGGCCTTCCTGAGCGACGACGAGGCCCGCAAGGCGATCATCGACCTGCGCGGTCGCGTCGCCGCCAGCGACGACGCGACCCGCGCGCGGCTCGCCGAGCTGGCCGACAAGGCCGCGGCCTCCGAGCGCGCGAACGCGCAGCTGCTCGAGCAGGTGGCGGCGCTGCGCAAGAGCCTGCTCGACCTCAACGGCCAGCTCGAGGCGCTGCGCGGCGAGCTGGCGCGGCTGCGCGGCGCCGACGAGCAGTTCGCGCGCGACCTGACCGAGGTGCAGCGCCGCCAGCGCGACCTCGGCCAGGCGCTCGACGAGCGCCTGCGTCGCATCGAACCGGTCAAGGTGACGGTCGATGGCCGCGAGGTGCTGGTCGACCCCGAGGAGAGGCGGCAGTTCGAGGACGCGATGAACACGATCCGGGCCGGCAACTTCGACGCCGCCGGCGGCCAGCTGGCGCAGTTCCAGCGCCGCTGGCCCGCGAGCCCCTACGCGGACCTGGTCCGCTTCTGGCAGGCCAACGCTCTGTATGCGCGCCGCGAGTACAAGGACGCCGTGGTCGCCTTCCGCGCCTTCGTCACCGCGGCGCCCGAGCATCCGCGCGCGCCCGAGGCGCTGCTCGCGCTGGCCAACAGCCAGGCCGAGATGAAGGACCCGCGGGCGGCCCGGCGCACCATCGAGGAGCTGATGAAGGCCTACCCGCAGAGCGAGGCGGCCCAGGCCGGCAAGGAGCGGCTCGCCTCGCTGCGCTGAGGCGGGCGGCCGGCCGCGGCGGCGCCGGCCTGCAACGGCCCGCTGCCTAGAATCGCCGGATGCAGGAATCCGATCTCCCGGCGCTCGTCCAGCAGGTGCTGCTGGCGGCCTTCGCACTCGCGGTGCTGTTCGGCGCGATCGCACAGCGCACGCACTTCTGCACGATGGGGGCGGTGGCCGACATCGTCAACATGGGCGACTGGGGCCGCATGAAGATGTGGCTGCTGGCCATCGCGGTCGCCGTGCTGGGCTTCAACGCCATGGTCGCGGCGGGCTGGGTGCAGGCCAAGGACAGCGTCTACGCCGCGCCGCGGCTGGTCTGGCTGTCCAACATCCTCGGCGGCCTGCTGTTCGGCTTCGGCATGGTGCTGGCGTCGGGGTGCGGCAGCAAGACGCTGGTGCGCATCGGCGGCGGCAGCCTGAAGGCGCTGGTGGTGTTCTTCGTGCTGGCCGCGGCCAGCTATGCCACGCTGCGCGGCATCACCGCCGTGGCGCGCGTGGCCACCGTCGACCAGGTGGCGCTGGCACTGCCCGCCGGGCAGGACCTGCCTTCGCTGGCCGCCCATCTGGCCGGACCGCAGGGGATCGGGCGCCGCACCTGGGCGCTGGTGCTTGGCGGCGCGGTCGCGCTGGCGCTGGTGGCCTTCGTGGTCGCCCGTCCGGATGGCCGCAGCGCCGAAGTCTGGCTCGGGGGGCTGGGCACCGGTGCGGTGGTGGTCGCCGTCTGGTGGGTGTCCGGGCGCCTGGGCCACCTGACCGAGCACCCGGTGACGCTGGAGGAGGTGTTCATCGCCACCAACACGCAGCGGATGGAGTCGCTCACCTTCGTCGCGCCGCTCGCGTACACGCTCGACTGGCTGATCCTGTTCAGTGACAAGAGCAAGGTGCTGACGATCGGCATCGTCACCAGCTGTGGCGTCGTGCTCGGCTCGGCGGCGATGGCGCTGCTCACGCGCAGCTTCCGCTGGGAGGGCTTCGCGGGGGTGGAAGACACGGCCAACCACGTCGTTGGCGCGCTGCTGATGGGGGTGGGGGGCGTGACCGCCATGGGCTGCACGATCGGGCAGGGCTTGAGCGGGGTGTCGACGCTCGCGCTGGGAAGCTTCCTGGCGCTGGCCGGGATCGTCGCGGGTGCCGTGCTCGGGCTGCGCTGGCAGGTCTGGCGGCTGGAGCGAGCCGCCTGAGCATGGGCTCCGCACCGACGGCTGGCCTCCGCCCGGCGGCCGAGGCCGGCGCGCCCGACCTCGAGCGGCGCTTCGGTGCGCTCGGCCGCCTGTACGGGCAGGCGGCGTACGAGCGGCTGCGTGCCGGCCGCGTGGCCGTGGTCGGCCTGGGCGGCGTCGGATCCTGGGCCGTGGAGGCGCTGGCGCGCAGCGGCGTCGGCACGCTGGTGCTGGTCGACTTCGACCACGTCGCCGAGAGCAACATCAACCGCCAGGTGCAGGCCACCGAGGCCACGCTCGGGCAGGCCAAGGGCGAGGCGCTGCGCGAGCGCATCGCCGGCATCCACCCCGGCTGCCGCGTGATCGTCGTCGACGAGTTCGTCGGCCCCGGCAACTGGCCCGCGCTGCTGCCGTGCCCGGTCGACGTGCTGATCGACGCCTGCGACCAGGTCGTGGCCAAGCTCGCCCTAGCGCAATGGGCGCTCGACGGCGGCGCGCCGGTGGTTTGCGTCGGGGCCGCCGGCGGGCGGCGCGAGCCGGCGCGCGTGCAGGTGGCCGACCTCGCCGAGGTCAGCCACGACCCGCTGCTGGCGGCGCTGCGCCAGCGGCTGCGGCGCTCGCTTCGGGCGGCGGCCGACCCGCGTGTGGCGGGCGTCGCGCCCGGCGCCGGCCGTACCGCCAGGCCGCGCGCGGAGCCGGCCCTGGGACTGCGCTGCGTGTACTCGCGCGAGCCGGTGCAGCGGCCCGCGGCCGCGTGCGACGAGGCCGCTGCGCCGGCGGCCGGGAGCGCGCTGGCGTGCCAGGGCTACGGCTCGAGCGTGACCGTGACGGCCACCTTCGGCATGGTGGCGGCTGCGGAGGCGATCGCGCTGCTGTGCGCGGCGAACACTGCGGACCTGCCGGGCGGGGCGGTTGGGGCAGCCCGAGCGGAGGCCGCCGCTCCGGGACGGGAGGCGCCTTCGCGGTATACTGAGCGGCTCTCCGGACGGGTCGTTAGCTCAGTCGGTAGAGCAGCGGACTTTTAATCCGTTGGTCGCAGGTTCGAATCCTGCACGACCCACCACCGGATCGATCGTCCAGCAGGATCGCGGCACCTGGCGGCCGCGGTCGCGCCGCGACAGCGGCACGGGCTCTTAGCTCAGTTGGTAGAGCAGCGGACTCTTAATCCGTTGGTCGCAGGTTCGAATCCTGCAGGGCCCACCAACTCCAGCGGCCGCTGCCGAGCAGCGGCCGCCCTTGTCGGGGCGGCGGCCCCGGCGCCTCGCCCCGCGCGACGGGTGCGACCTCGGCGCCTTCCCCGGCCGCGTGACCAAAGGGGATGCGCACTGGTTCACGCCGGTCGCGGCACAACTCGCCCGAACAGTGTCGTATTGCCAATCCCGCGGGGGGGTGACTTGCATACATTTGCAGTCAGTAACCATTCACCGCTCGGGAGCGTCCGGCATGAGGCGATTCATCTCCAAGGCGTCGGCCCTGGCCCTGCTCGGCAGCGCCGGCGCAGCGCTGGCCCAGGGCGCGGCGGCTCCGGCTGCACCCACCAGCGGCGGCGACACCGCCTGGATGCTGGTGTGCACGGTGCTGGTCTTGCTGATGACGATCCCCGGCATCATTCTCTTCTACAGCGGCATGCTGCGCAGCAAGAACGCGCTGTCGATCGTGGCCCACGGCGTGGCCGCGACCGCGGTCGTCACGCTGGTGTGGGCGATGTTCGGCTACTCGATCGCCTTCACGCCGGGTAACGGTCTGTTCGGCGGCGTGAGCCGCTTCTTCGCCGACGGCGTCGTCGGCACCGGCTCCGGGGTGCACCCGTCCGCGCCCACGGTGCCGGAGTCGGCCTTCTTCATGTTCCAGCTCGCCTTCGCCGTCGTCACCTTCGTGATCGTCCTCGGGGCCACGGCCGAGCGCATGCGGCTCGGCGCCACCGTGTTCTTCGCCGCGCTGTGGACGCTGGCGGTGTACGCCCCGGTCGCGCATTGGGTGTGGCATCCCACGGGCTGGCTGGCGTCGATGGGCCACATGGACTTCGCCGGCGGCACGGTGGTGCACGTCGCTTCCGGCGCGAGCGGCCTGGTTGCCGCCTGGGTGCTCGGGCCGCGGCGCGGCTTCGGCAGCGAGCCGATGGTGCCGCACAACCTGCTCATCACCGTGCTCGGGGCTGGTCTGCTGTGGGCTGGCTGGTTCGGCTTCAACGCCGGCTCGGCCCTCGAGGCGAGCAACCGCGCCGCTGGCGCGCTGCTGGCCACGCAGGTCGGCGCCTGTTCAGGCGCGATGCTGTGGGGCATCTGCGAGTACGTGCATCGCGGGCAGTGGAGCGTGCTGGGCACGATGACCGGCGCCATCGCCGGCCTGATCGCCATCACCCCGGCCAGCGGCTTCGTCACGATCCCTGGCGCGCTGGCCATCGGTGCGGCCGGCGGCGTGCTGTGCTTCCTGTGCGTGGTCAACTTCAAGGCCCGTACGGGCATCGACGACACGCTGGACGTGTTCGCTCTGCATGGCGTCGGCGGGCTGGTCGGCACCGCGCTGACGCCGCTGTTCGCCAGCGCGGCGGTGGCCAAGGTCACCGCCGGCGTCGGCACGCAGCTGCTCGGCGCGCTGGCCGTGATGGCCTACGCCGCCGTGGCGACCTGGCTGATCCTGCGCGTGCTCGCCTTCTTCGTGCCGTTGCGCGTCGATGCCGAGAAGGAGCAGGTCGGCCTGGACATCGCCGAGCACGGCGAGATGCTGTCCCCGCAGTCCTGACGCCGCGATGGTGGCCCTGGCGATGAGCAATCCCGGCGACAGCCAGATCGTCAACTACGTGGTCCGCATGGTCGTGCCCATGCGGCGCGAGTTCGGGCGCAGCATCGACGTCCAGCAGTTCCTGCGTGACGGCGAGTACGCCAAGGCGGTGCTCGAGGAAGCGCTGACCAGCCAGGACGCCCGGCTCGTCGAGTACGCCACCTATGTCAGCCAGCGGCTGCTGTCGGCCCGCGTGGCTGCTGCCCCCGCGCCGGCTGCCGCGCGCGCGGCACTGGCGCCGCCTGCCGCCGCAGCTGCGGCCGGGCCGGCGGCAGCTCCGGCGGCGGGCGCGCCGGTGCCGGCGGCGTCGGGCGCCGCTGCACCGGGCGTGCCGCCCGGCGAGTCCGCCGCGGACCGCGAACGAGCGCTGCGCGAGCGCGTGCTCGACAAGTACCGGCGCGGCCTGCGCTGAGCGTCCGCCGCGCCGCTGGCACGGGCACGCTGTCCGGACCGGGCCCGCCGCGGCCCGACGACTCCGACGGAGCCTTCTAGGTGATGCGCTCCGGATCTTCCTGGGCCGCCTGTGCCTGCGCGAGCGAGCCGAGCACCGAGGGACCGAACTCGCGCACCTCGAGCTTGTGATCCACGAAGAACGACGAGATCTGGTCCGGTGGACCCGTGCGCGGCGGCGGGGGGCGCTTGCGTTCGAGCGCCTCGAGAAGGGACGTCATCAGCACCTGGGCGCCGACGGGGGGCGGCGGCTCGATCAGGTTGTCGAGCTGGCGCAGCATCGTCTGCAGGCTCGCGGCGGAAAGGCGATCGAAGCGCTGGTCGCCGCCGGCCTTGAGCTGCTGCTCCAGCGCAGCCAGGTGGCGCAGCGCGCTGCGGCTGGAGCTGCGCGAGTCGAGCAGTTCGGTCAGTGCCCGCTGCATCGTGACCACGGAGCGCTCGGACCCCGGGCGCCGTCGCTGCGGCGGAGCCGAGGCCTGCGAGTCCTCGACGGCCAGCCGTCTGCGCCTGCGTCCGAGTGGCTGCAGAAGAACGGCGCGCAACAGCTCGATCATCCGTCGCAGCAGACCTTCCCGCCGCCGCCGTCCGCGGCGCGCAGGGCGTCGCTGGCGGTCCGGCGGGGCGCCGTCGCGGGGGGAGGGCCGCGGCGAGTGGCGTTCCTTCGGCATTCCCCCTTATCGGCCGGGGAGACGCCAGCTTGAGGCGTCGCGGCCTGGCGTCGCAGGCGGGGTCACGCCGAGGTGCGGCCACGGCCCGGTCGCCGTCAAGCGTGGGCCCCGCCACGCCAACGCCGTCACCCGGCAGCCGGCCGGCGATCGGCCGGGTGGTGGACCCCGTCGTTGACCGGGACATCGCCGATCAGGAACGGATTGATGCCTTCCAGGCAGCCGACGTTGTAGCCGTACTGGTCGGGGAAGGAGCGCCGCTGGTGGTGGGTGTAGATGCCGCACTGCCCGCAGAAGTAGTGCCGCGCCACGAGGGTGTTGAACTGGTACAGGCGCAGGTGCTCCTCGCCCTGAACGATCCGGATGCCCGACAGCGGCACCGAGGCCACCACGGCACCCTTGCGCCGGCAGATCGAGCAGTCGCAACGGCGCGGGTCGACGATGCCCTGCGGCAGCTCGAGCTCCAGCACCACCGCGCCGCAGTGGCAGCTCAGGCGGTGCCTGGGCTGGACGGTGACGCCGCCCACGGACCGGATCGACATGGAGTCCCTGTTGTCGCGCTCAGCGGCCGGCGGCGCCGGCGGGACGGCGCAGCGCGGTGACCTCGATCTCGATGCGCATCCTCGGATCGAGCAGGCGTGCCGAGATCATCGTCGCGGCCGGTCGCACTGCGTCGAAGTGGCTGCGCAGGACCGGGTGGCAGGCCTCGAAGTCGGCGGGGTCGGGCAGGATGTAGAGCACGCGCACCACGTCGTGCAGGCCTGCCCCGACCTCGCGCAGAGCGCGCTCGATGTTGCGCAGGCACTGCGCGGCCTGCTCCTCGACGTGCTCGGAGATCGTCATCGTCGCGTAGTCGAAGCCGGTCGTGCCGGAGACGAAGACCCAGTCGCCCTGCGCGACGGCGCGCGAGTAGCCGATCTGGGCCTCGAAAGGCGAGCCCGAGCTGACCAGGGTGCGTTGCATGGTGTCTCCGATGCGGGATGCGGGGTGCGGGAGGCAGGCGTGGCTGGTGCGTCAGGCGTGGTCGGCGAACGGTGGCCCGGCCGGCTCCGGCCTCAGGCCCCGCCCAGCAGACCGGGGTTGGCGCGCCACAGCGCGAAGTTGAGCACGCCGGCGAAACCGGCCCAGGCCAGGTAGGGCAGCAGCAGCCCGGCCAGGCGCCGCAGCCGCCAGAAGGCGACGGTCGTGGCCAGCACCAGCACCCACAGCAGCAGCACCTCCGCGAGCGCCCAGCCACCCTGCCGCCAGGCGAAGAACAGCCAGCTCCACAGCGCGTTGGCCGCGAGCTGCGCGCCATACAGCAGCAGCGCGGGCCGCACGGCAGGCCCTGGCGCGGCGCGCCAGGCCAGCCACGCCGCCACCGCCATCATCGGGTACAGCACCGACCACACCGGGCCGAACAGCCAGCCGGGCGGTGCCCACGCGGGCCGGGCGAGCTGCGCGTAGAAGGCGCCGGCGCCCGCCGATGCCAGGCCGCCCGCCGCGGCCGCTGCGAAGGTGGCGGCCAGCGCGATGCCGAGCGCCAGCAACTGCGCGGTGCGCCCTGGAGGTTGCGGAGCCAGGGTCATGCGGGCGGTGCGCGTTGCGGCGGACAGGCCAACTCGGGCGGCGGCCCGGTCGACTACGGCCAGGTCCGCCCGACGTCGCGGGCGTAGAAGGCGATCGCGCGCCGATAGGCGCGGATGCCGGGATCGGCGCTCGACTCGGCCAGCAGCTGCAGCAGCATCGCGACCGCCGCCTGGCTGTGGCCGCAGTTGTGCAGTGTCATGGCCAGGAAGGCCTTGGCCTCGCCGGCGGTGGGGTGCTCGTGCACCGCCTGCTCGAGCGTCTGGCGCGCCTCTTCGTGACGCCCCAGGGCGCGCAGGCTGCTCCCCAGGCAGACCAGGGCCTCGCGCCGCTGCGGCGGCTCGAGGCCCGCGGCGAGCGCGCTGCGGTACAGCACCACCGCCTCGACCTCGCGGCCGACGCCGTCGTGCACGAAGGCGGCCTCGAGGCAGAGCACGGCGTCGTGCGGCGCGTCGGCGAGGCATCGACGGGCCAGCGCCAGGGCCTCGTCTTGCCTACCGTCCTCGCGCAGGCGTCGGATCTCGGGGGCGGACATCGGGCGGGGCGCGTGCGGGGCAGCATCGGCGGGAGTGCCCGGATCGTATCCCGGCATCCGTCATCCGCCCTGCGCACGCCTGTCAACCGCTCCGTGGCCCGAACAGGTGCACCAGCGCCGCGGCGGCCAGCAGCGCCAGGGCAAGCACGTCGGCCTTCACGACGGTGGACAGCGCCTGGTTGTACGAGCCCACCGAGAAGGCGAGCACCAGGAACGAGGCCACGCTGATGAGTCCGGCCACCAGCGCCAGCCCGTGCAGCGGGCGGTGGAAGGCGGCGTAGCCGAGGAACCCGGCCAGCAGGCCGAACAGCACGGCTCTGTGGCGCAGCAGGATCTCGAGGTTGGGGTCCTGCACGGCGATGCCGTACAGGCTCGACAGCCGGGCCGCCCCGAGAACGCCGGCCAGCGGCAGGACATGGATCGCGGCCACGAAGAGCAGCGCGGCAGGGACGATGAATCGCATGGTGTAGGGCGGAGGGTTGCGTCTGGGAGAGGGTGTATCTGACTCGGGGCGACCGCGCCATGACGTGGCAGGTAGGGGCGCGGTCGCGGGGCACAACCGACGATCCGTGCGCCGATCCGGACGGCACGGCCACCTCTGGTCCGGCACCTGGCGGCGGTGCCTCGGCGCTCAGTAGTCCACCGGCTGCACGGCCGGGTGCAGGACGATCTCGTCGACCCGCACGTGCAGCGGCGCCGTGAGCGCGTGCAGCACGGCCCGGGCGACGTCGGCCGGGCGCAGGTGCAGCGCCCGCTCCGGGTGGCCGGGGGTCCGCCCGGTGAAGTGCGTGTCGGTCATGCCGGCACGGATCTCGGTGACCTTGAGTCCCCGGCCCGCACCCTCCCGGGCGGCCACCTGGGTCAGGGCGCGCTGGGCGTGCTTGCTGGCGGCATAGATCGCGCCGCCGGCGAAGGTGCGCGCACTGACGTCGCTGGTGACGTTGACCAGGTGGCTGGGCAGCCCGCGCGCGTGGCGACGCGCGACCTCGGGCAGGAAGTGCTTGGTCGCGAGCAGGGTGCCGAGCACGTTGGTGTCGAAGACGCGGCGGTAGTCGTCGACGCCGGCATCCTCCAGCGGCCCGAACACACCGATGCCGGCGTTGTTGACCAGCGAGTCGACGCCCTCCTGCACCGCCAGCCGCGCGAAAGCCTCGACGCTCGACTCGCTCGTCACGTCGAGGACGATGCCGCGAATGCCCTGCACGCCGAACTCGGGCGCCGCGCGGGCGCCCGCGATCACCCGGGCGCCGCAGGCGTGCAGCAACTCGGCCACCGCGTGCCCGATGCCGCGGCTCGCGCCAGTGACGGCGACGACGCGGCCGGCCAGCGGGGCGTGGTCTGCGTTCGCCATGCCCGCGGCTTCAGGACTGAGGGGCCCGCAGGTCCGCCGGGGCCGCCGGGGTGGCCTCGGCGGCCTGGGCGGCCTGCACGCCGTCGACCTCGACGGTGTCGAAGTCCGCGGGCATCACGACCTCGAGCATCTCGAGGTCCTCGCTGTGACCGAGCTCGCGGTGCCGGATGCCGGGCGGCAGGGGAACGCAGGACCCGGCCTGGAGCAGTACCACGCCCTGGCCCTCGTACTCGAACTCGATCCAGCCGCGCAGCACGTAGACCAGCTGGAACGCGGTCCGGTGCAGGTGCGGCTGCCCCGAGAACGCGGCGCCGGCGGCGGGGCGGATCACGTGCGCGACGACGCGGCCTGCGGTGGCGGCGCGGATGCCCAGGTCGCGGTATTCGAAGAACGAGCGCAGCCCGCGCTCGAACACCGCGTCGGCGGCGTGCGTCGCCACGAAGCGGGCGCCGCCGCCGTCGCCCGAGGTGTGGCCCGGGCTCGCCGGGACGGCAGCCACGCTACTGCCTGGCCGCCGCCGAGGCTGCGGCGGCGCCCGACTGCAGCGCGCCATCCAGCTTCTTCTTGAGCTGCTCCTGTTGGGACACGGCCTGCTCGGCCTGGGTCGCCTGCAGCTTGCCGACGGTGGCCGCGGTGCCGGCGACCTCGGCGCCGCATCCCGCGAGCAGGGCGGGCACGAGGGCTACGGCAGCAAGACGAATTCGCATCACGTTCTCCCGGGTCATGGTGAGGGCGGTCGCATCCGCGACCGTGGGGGTGCAAGGTGTCGCGCGGCAGCGGGCTACGGCTTCGTTCCCGGAACGCGGCCGGCCACGGGCTGGCCTTCCTTCTCGTCGGAACGGTCGAACACCAGCGTCTGGCCGAAGACCATCTGGATCCATGTCGGGTACGTGTAGGCCGTACCCTCGTTGTGATCGATGATGGCCCCGATACCGCCCCCGAAGATGATGTTGCCGGCCAGACCGGCGTTGGCGCGCGAGATCGCGTGCGCCAATGCGTCCGGGTTGGCCGGATGCTTGCAGGTGATGTCCAGATCCTTGCTCGACCGCCGCACGTTGACGGTACTCCCCGACTTGGCAGTCACGCTGCCGTAGTCGTTCGTGATGGTGCAGTCGGCCTGCCCCACCATCGTGCCGTCCTCGGTCCTGGTCTCGAGCTTCATGGGGTGGGTCGTTTCGTTGACGATCGAGGCGCAACCCGTCATCGCGACGGCGAACGCAGTGGCCAGAACAGTCCGGATCATTCCTTCTCTCCCTGCTCCTGTAGCGCCGGCATAACGCCGTGGGATCGTAACGCCGGTGGCTGCGGCGCCGGCGGGTGCGGGCTCCGTCATCGCCGCTCGAACTCGGCGAGCAGCGGCGCGGCCTGCTCCGGCGTGATCTCGCGCAGCACCAGCGGCGTGCCTGCCATCGGTGCCGCCCACGAGCGCTCCGGCCGGTAGGCGACCACCACGAAGTAGTTCCGGCTGGCCTCGACGTTCAGCACGACCCGCTGCTTCCACGAGGGTGGGTCGGGCTCGAGCACGTGCACGCCCTGCGGCAGCGGGACCACCGCATAGGTGCGCCGCGGAAGGCTGACCAGCCGGCGGCCGTCGGCAGTGACGATCTGGTCGCTGCGGATCAGCGTCGGGCCGCTGTCGTTGAAGACGTGCAGCAGGCCCGACCCTGCCGGTGCCTCCGGGGGGCGCCGGCGCACGTGGCTCCTGGGCGCCGGCGAGGGACAGGCCCAGCGCAGCCAGCGTGGCCGGTGCGGCGGCGGCCCGTGCTGCCGCGCGCACCCCGCAGGCTGGCGTCGGGAGCCGCGACCTTGCAGACCGGTTTGCCGCGGGCTCCGGCGCCGCGAGACCCGGCCCGGCCCTCACTTCGGCTGCATCACCGCGTCCACGCGGGCCTTGTCGATGTAGCGGTCGAGGAGGCCCATCGCCGAGCCCACCTGCGGGTTCGTCATCAGCTCCTGCATCGCCAGCTGGCCCAGCACCTGGAAGCCGGCCTGGATGGCGGCGGGGCCGCCGGCCCGCACCGCCTCCCGCACTTCGCGCGGGCAGCTCTCGGCCAGCAGCCGCGTGAACAGCGCGCCGGCGGAGCGGGACGCGCGGTCGATGTCCTCGGCGGTGGCCGACGACAGCGGCTTCATCTCCGGGTGCGCCGTCATCGCCGCGAACAGCCAGCGTGCCAGTTCCTTGCGATCCCGGCCGGTGGTGTTGTCGGCCAGGCACCGGCCCAGGGCATCCGCCGGGGACTGCGACTGCGCCGCGCCTGCGGGCAGCAGCAGGGCGAGGGCGATCGGGAGGATGCGGAGGCCGTTGGTCGAAGGCATGGTGGTCGGGTGCTGGCAAGGAGGTGGCGAGACCCGCCGTGCGGGCGAACGCTGCGCTGCCGGGGGATGATGCCCGAGGCCGACCCAGAACGCCCGATGCGAACCGGGCGCCGCGGCCCGGCGGCGTGTCGTGTGCACGCTCCGGCGCGCAGTTGCGGGCGACGGCGGCTGCGCTCGGCGCTGCAACCAGCCGCCGCACACCGGGATGACCCGCCCGGCGAAGCAGTCCGCCGAGCCGCTGCGCAGCGGCGTGGCGGAATGCACGTCGTCGCGTTCGTCGACCAGCCGGCCGAGCGGCACCTGGCACCTCGCGCGCGAGCTGCTCCCGGGACCGCGGGTCTGCCGCCGCTTGATGCCGCGCGGCGCCGGCCCCATGAACTCCCGCGCCTGGGTGAGCACGATGCACACCGGCCCTGCAGACCGCCTGGCACGGCTATGCCCCCTGGTGCGGCTCCTGCTCGGGCGCGCCGGGCGCGCGCAGCGGCACGCGGCGTCCTGCGTAGCTGCGGACCCGGCGCGTGACGAGCCGGGTGAGGCCCCCGAAGGCCCTCACCGCCGCGTAGTACACCCATCGTGGCGCGAAGGCATCCCGCTCGAGCAGCCCCAGGAAGACGCGGTCGGCCTGGGCGCGGCTCAAAGGGAGGTCGGCATCCAGGAACTGGTACAGGACGTCGTGCACGAGCGAGGCGTAGTAGGCCTTGGGCCGGCGCGTGATCTCGTTCGGGATCCCGTCAGGGGTGCCGACGACGATGTCGAGCACGGCGAACTTCGGCGTGCATCCGTCCCAGGCGTAGTGCGCCTTGACCACGGCGCGGCCCCCCGGGTGCAGCTCGAGGCGGCACACGCCGCTGCGGTCCTCGAACGCACAGGCCTCGGCGATCTCCACCGGCACGTAGCGCGACAGGTCCAGCTCGTAGTCCGCGGACAGCTCGTAGATCCACTTCACGGAGAACGCCATGGCCGCCCCATTCAATCGTTCGCGGGCAGCCCGAAGCGCGGCGATCGGGTCCCGCGCAGGGCCCGCACCCAGAACCACAGCTCGAGCGCTGCGCCGACCACGACCACCGACAGGGCGCTGCGATCGAACCCGACCGCGCAGCACCCGAGCGCGGCGAGCAGGCTGCAGGCGGTGACGACATGACGGGTCAAGGGGCGCTCCTTGCGCGATGGGGTGACCTCGAGGGCGTTGCTCGAGGTACGGCGGCCGGGCGCTTCGGGTCGGGCGCCAGGCAAGTTGCGCGCGGGTTCGTCGTGCCGGGTCGGTGCGAACCGGCCTGGAGCTGCCGCGTGCGCCTCAGGCCGCGCCGCCCGGCGATTGACGCAGCATAGCAAGCCGCGCCGACAGCGCCGGCACCCGTTGCGCTCCGCCGGCGAGCCGCTGGTCGTGAACGTACTCGTCCGTCGCGGTGACCCGCCAGCCCTCACGCCCGAAAGCCTGCTTCAGAGCCAGCACGATGCGCAGGAAGTCGTGGCCCTCGTCGGCGTTGCTGTCGATGTGGATGACGCCGGCCATGGGCCGAAGCAGCAGGTCGGCCAGCGCCGCTGCCGTGTCTTCCATGAACGAGCAGGCGGGCCGCCACGAGCGGCTGGCCCGGACTTCGCCGCCCGAGGCCTGCCACTGGTCCAGCGCCATCAGCATGTTGTTGCCGGGCTGCCGCGGGTCGATCTGCCAGCCGAGCCTGGCGATGCAGGCCGCGGGGCAGGCTGCGCGCACCGCGTCTTCGCAGGCGCGCTTGTACTGGCCGTAAGGGTCCTGGGCGTTGCGCTCGTCGGCCACGCCGTGCGGCCCGTCGGGCTGGTGGTGGAACACCATCGCCGTGCTGGTGAAGAGGAACGGGATGCCACGCCGAGCCGCGTGGGCGGCCAGCCGCGCGGCCCAGTCCTCGCTGCCCATGCCCAGGTGCGCGATCGCGTCGGGCCGCACGCGCCGCAGCCACGCATCGCCGGCGGCCGCGTCGTCCGGTGCGACCTCGTCGCGCCGCCAGCCCAGCACCTCGTGGCCGAGGACCTGTGCCCGCCGCGCCAGCACCGGCGCCAGCGTGCCGCGCAGACCCGTGACGAGCCACCTCATGGGCGCAGCCGGCCCATCTGCCCGATCCGCGCCACCGCACCCCTGGCGTCCATCCGAGGCCCCACGCGCCCTTGCGCCTACGTGCGCCCGCTCGCGCGTTCGTGGATCACGAACCGCTTGCGGGTCGGCTCCTCGACGCGCCACGTGCCGACGAAGCCGGCGGGGATGACGAACTCCATCCCCGCGGTCACCGTCACGGCGTGCCCGGCCTCGTCGGTGACGACGCTGCGGCCCTCGAGGATGCTGCAGTACTCCTCCTCGGTGTACCTGACGCGCCACTCGCCGACCTCACTGGCCCAGATGCCGACGCAGAACTCGCCGCAGGACGACTCGTGATCGAGCCAGACGGTCTGGCGCGGGTCGCCCGCGACCAGCTTCTCGGGGGCGACGCGCAAGGCCTGCGGTTCGCCCCGCGGCACCGCCGGGAGGACGCGCACGGCCGGCTTCATCGCGTGCCCTGCGGCGCGACGTCAGGCCGAGCCCGACCAGCGCAGGTTCTTCGCATGCTCATGGGTGTACTCCTCGATCGGCCCGATGTGCGGGCCCGTCCCGGCGAGCCGGGATTCGTGCTGGACGTAGACGAAGGCCGGCCACGGGCCGGCGGGCCCGCACCCGTTGCCGTCCCCGTCCCCGTCGCCGTTTCCGTCGCGCTCGACCTCGATCGTCACGCGCTCGTAGCCGCCGGGCTCCCCCACCTTCTCGAGCCGGTCCATCCGCGCCAACTCGGCGGCGCCGACCTCGAACAGCTGACCGGCGACGCGGTGCCCCTGTCCTGCCGCCGGCAGCAGGCAGGGCAGCACGCCGTCGGCGAGGTAGAGCGGGTGCGGGTGCACGGTCCGGAAGCGCCCGGGCACGCGGCGCCCCCCGTTGACATGGAAGTTCGGGAAGCCTTCCTTCAGCGAACCGTAGACGAACAGCAGCGACCCGCTCTCGGGTATGGCGGAGCGCGTCACGGGGCGCGGCCTTCCCGCGCCACGCGGCGGTAGACGTCCGCGTCGTGCCGCTCCATGTAGCGCGCCGGCGCGGCCAGCGGCGCGAACCCGAACTTCTCGTACAGGCCGTGCGCGTCGCGCGTGACCAGCAGGCAGCGGCGCAGGTCCTGCGCGTCGGGGTGGTCGAACAGCGCCTGCAGCATGAGCCTCGAGATGCCGTGGCCGCGGAACCCGGGCAGCACGTACAGGTCGGCAAGGTAGGCGAAGGTGGCGCGGTCGGTGACGAGCCGCGCGAACCCCACCTGGCGCCCGGCGTCGCGTGCCGCGACGCACAGCGAGTTGCGGATCGCGCGCTCGAGCACCGGAAGCGCGATGCCCTCGGCCCAGTACGAGCGGCTCAGGCAGTCGTGCGCCGCGACGATGTCGATGCGGTCGGGGTCGAGGGTGATCTCCAGGGCCTGTGTCATGCGTCGGGTGGGCGGGCGGGGGCAGGAGCGCCGCCACCAGAGGCTACCCCACCTCGCCCGCGGCGCCGTACGCTCCCGCACCGCCTGCTCGCCGAGCACCGTCCCGGGGTACCCGGCCCCGGGTGGCACTTCCCTACTTCGGACTCGACGCCGCGGTTGCCGATCGCTCGGCGCTGCGCTCCTTGGCCTGCGCACGCTTGTCCGCCATCCGCTTCTTCGCGGCCTCCCGTTCCTCGGGGCTCATGGCATCCCAGCGGGCCTTGGCTTGTTCGCGCGCCTGGGCGCGCTCCTCGGGCGTCATCGACTTCAGCTTGTCCCGGGCCAGTTGCCTTTGCTCGGGGGCGACTGCCTGCGCGTACGCGGCGAAATTCATCACGGCCAGGGCGATGCCCAGACCGATGGCTGCGAATGCCTGCTTCACGGTGTCCTTCCTTGTCGAGGTTTGCGACGGCCCGGCGAACCGGGACACGCCGCTCACATGGTGCGCCTCTGTCGTGAAAGCCCGTTTCTCGGGTACGCAAAGAACTGTGTCTGGCTGCCGCGCGCTCGCTAGGCCGGCGTCGCCAGCTTCAGTCCGACGATGCCCGCGACGATCAGCCCCAGGCTCGCGATCCGCCCCGCCGTGGCGGGCTCGTGGAACAGCACCATGCCGAGCACGGCCGTGCCCACGGCGCCGATCCCCACCCAGACAGCATAGGCCGTGCCCACCGGCAGCGACTTCATGGCCAGCCCGAGCAGCACGATGCTGCCCGCCATCGAGGCGAGCGTCAGCGCCGAGGGCAGCGGCCTGGTGAAGCCTTCCGTGTACTTCAGTCCGATGGCCCAGCCGACCTCGAGCAGGCCGGCGACGAGCAGCAGAACCCAGGGCATCCGTTGGCTCCCAGCGTGAAGGGGAAATCGCCCGTCGCCGGGCCCGCGACCCGGCCTACGCCTTGGGGCGGTGCAGTGCGCAGAGCTTGTTGCCGTCCGGGTCGCGGACGTAGGACAGGTGCAGCGTTCCCGCCGGGCCTTCGCGCGGGCCCGGAGGGTCCTCGATCGAGGTCCCGCCGTGCGCGACGGCCACGTCGTGGAACCGCTGCACCTGCTCCAGTGTGTCGCACTTGAAGCCGATCGTGCCCCCGTTGGCGAAGGTGGCCGGCTTGCCGTCGATCGGCTCGCCGACGCCGAAGCTCACGCCGCCGTGGCGGTAGAAGACCCGCTGGTGTCCGGTCCTGGCGGTGTTGCGGACCCCTTCGGGCGCGCCGAGCACGCCGAGCACGGCGTCGTAGAAGCGCTTGGAGCGCTCGATGTCGTTGGTGCCGACCATCACGTGGCTGAACATGTCTTCCGTCTCCTCGGTGCGGTTCGCGGCCAGGCCGCAGCGCGGATTGTCCACGCGCCGGAGGGGCTCGACCCCGACCGCGCCTGCCGGCGTGGCGGCGTGCCCTTCAGGCCGGCGGGTCAGAGCGCTGCTGCAGCCAGCGCTCGCGATCAAGCACGTGGGCCGCTACCGGCTCCCCGTACCAGACCTCGAGCCCGCGGTACTGCATGCCCAGCCGGCCCATCAAGCGTGCCGAGGCGACGTTGTCCGGGTCGCGGATGGCGATCAGCTCCGGGGCAGCGAGGTCGCCGAAGGCGAAGGCGGCCATCCGCGCCGCCGCCTCGCCGGCCAGGCCCTGGCGCCAGAAGTCGGGGTGAAGGCGCCAGCCGATCTCCAGCGGGTTGCTGCGCAGCGCGGTGAGGTCCGCGGGCGCCGACTCGCGCCGTGCGTGCTGGATGCATCCGGCCCCCACGACGCGGCCGCTGGCCGGCTCCACGAAGGCCCACCAGCTCGTGCCCCATGCCGCCCAGCAGCGTTGCACGCGCTCGATTGCCGCCGCGGTCTGCTCGCGCGTCTCGGGCTCGCCGATGTAACGCATGACCTCCGGCCGGCGGTTCATCTCGCTCAGTCCGTCGAGGTGCCGGGCCGCGAAGGGCTCGAGCCGCAGCCGTCTTGTGTGCAGCGTCGTCATGGATCGGCAGGCGGCGCATCGGCCGCCCGAGGCTGCGCGCATCCCGGGCCGCGGCCGCCCGCGCCACGCAGGCGCCGGCTCACGGCAGCTCGGCGTGGACGTAGGCGGCCCAGGGGCAGAAGCGGCGGACCGTGTTCAGCCAGTAGCCCAGGTCCTGGTCCACCAGTGCCGGGCTGCCGTCGCACAGCTCGATGGCCACCTCCGTCAGGGCGAAGTCGGTGTAGTGCCAGCCCCAGGCGAGGTTGTAGCCGCCCGCCCCGGCCGCGATCGGCCCGTTCGGGAACAGCCCGCGCTGGGCCACCGGCAGGCGCAGCTGCTGCCGGGCCAGCGCGATGACCTCGGCCGAGCTCGTTCGGGCCCGGAACTCCTGCGATTCGGGGAACCCGTGCAGGCGGAACACGAACACTGCGGACGGCGGATCGCTCCCGCCCCCGCCGCACGAGGCCAGCAGGGCAAGACCGATGAGGAGCGACTTGGCGGCGTGAGGCGGGCGTTGCATGGCGGGACGTGGCGGGCCTTGAAGACCGTGGCAACCGCGGCCCACCGGCTGCGAGCGCGGCGCTGGCGGGCGCGGGACGGAAGTCCGCAAAGCATAGACCGACTGCCGCCGCGTGCGGAACCGGCCCCCGGAGATCTGAGTGCCCAGCGGGACCGTGGACGCCCCCCGGCGGCGGGAACAGGCGGCCGGGGCGTGATCGGGCCCGGGCAAGAGACGGTTCCGCTCGAGCCGTGGGGAATTGGCCCTTGTCAACGGGCCGGCCGGCCAGGAAAGTACAGGCTCCGCCACCTGCGCATCGCCATGTACAACCCGCCTCACTTCGCCGAGACCCGCCCCGAGGTCCTGCACCGCATCATTCGCGAGCACCCGCTGGGCACGCTGGTGCGCGTCGACGACGGTGCGCTCGACGCCGACCACGTCCCGTTCGAGTTCGACCCCGCCGTGGGCCCGCTCGGCCTTCTGTCGGCCCACGTGGCGCGTGCCAACCCGCTCTGGCAGCGCTGCCCCACCGGCACCCCCGTTCTGGTGATCTTCCGCGGTGCGGCGCACTACGTGTCGCCGAACTGGTACCCCAGCAAGCAGGAGACGCACCGCCAGGTGCCCACCTGGAACTACGAGGTTGTCCACGCCCACGGCACTCTCACCGTGCGCGACGACGCGCGCCACGTGCGGGCCCTGGTGGCGAGGCTCACGCGGCACCACGATGCCGGCGAGCCGCGGCCCTGGAAGATGGGCGAGGCGCCGCCCGACTACATCGACACGATGCTCCGCAACATCGTGGGCATCGAGGTGTCGATCACGGCGCTGGTGGGCAAGAGCAAGCTCAGCCAGAACAAGGAACTGCGCGACCGCCGCACCGCCGCCGACACGCTGGCCGGGCGCGGCCAGCGGGCGCTGGCGGAGGCCATGCGGGCCGCGCTGCCCCCGCTGGGAGACGGCGGCGCGCCGTGAACGCGCCTTCGGTCGAGACCTCCGGCGCGCGCACGCCGGACGACCCGGCGCCGGGGCTCAGCTCTCGGCGGTGAACCCGATCTGCTTGACCAGCGGCCCCCACCGTTCGAACTCGGCGCGCTGGCTGCGCAGCATCTCGTCGGACGTCATCGCCAGCGGCAGGAGGCCCACCACGGCCAGCGCGTCGGCGAAGGCACGGTCGCGCACCACCGTCGCGATCGCCTGGCTGGCCGCCTGCACCACGGCCGCCGGCGTGCGCGCCGGTGCGTGGAAGCCGAACCACTCCTCGACCACCAGGTCGCCGAAACCCTGTTCGGCGAAGGTGCGCACCTCGGTGGCGAACGGCAGTCGCGTGCGACCGGAGGTGGCGATCAGCCGGATCTTGCCGGCACGGTGGTTGGGCAGGAAGTCGCCGGCGGGCGTGAACATGGCGCCGATCTGCCCGCCCACCAGGTCGGTGATGCCGGGCACCGAGCCGCGATAGGGCACGTGCTTGAGGTCGGCGTTCTGGCTCAGGCCCAGCAGCGCACCGAGGAAGTGCGGCGTCGAGCCCGCTGCCGGCGAGCCGTAGTTCGCCTTGTCGGGGTTGGCCTTGGCCCAGGCCACGAAGCCGCGCACGTCGGTCACGCTGGCCGGCACCGCCGGGCCCACCGCCAGGCCGTGGTGGATGACGGAAGACGTGCCCACCGGGATGAAGTCGGCGAACGCGTCGTAGGTGAGCTTCTTGTAGACGTGCGGGTAGATCGACAGCGCCGAGTACGGCGACATGCACAGCGCCGAGCCGTCGGCCGGCGCGCTCTTCAGGGCCTCCAGCGCGATGCGGCCGCCGGCGCCCGGGCGGTTCTCGACCACGGGCGCGTTCTTCGCGTAGGGCGTGCCCGCCAGCCGCTCGGCCACGCGGCGGCACGCGATGTCGCCGGCGCTGCCGGCGGGAAAGCCGTAGAAGAACTTCGGCTGGTCGAAGGGCAGGGCCTGCGCGAACGCGCGCGGCAGCGCGCCGGCTGCCGCGGCAGCGCCGGCCAGTTGCAGGAGGAGGCGACGATTGGATCCGTGCATGGATGGTCTCCGGTGGACTGCTGCCGTGGGGCAGCCTTGGCGATCGCTCGCGCGATCGGTGGCCCAGCCCTGTCCGCGCAGCCCGGGAGCAGGCGGCACGGCATCGGGAGGGCAGTGTCGGCCCGGTTCGCCGGCCGGGTCAAGTGACCGCGTGGCCGGCTGGGCCGGGTCCGCGGTCGATCGATGGCGGCGGCGGCTCGGCAACGACCGGTGCGGACAGCACCGGGCGCAGTCATCGCGGCGCGGGTGCCGCTGCCTCGAGCGCAGCGCCTGCGTGGCTCAGCCAGCTCGCCAGGTAGTGGGCGTGGCTGCGGTCGGCCAGCAGCCACACCGAGTCGGCCTGCTGGCGCACCAGGGTCACTGCAATGTCGACGAGCCGCGCGCGCACGGCGCGGCCCGGTGCCGCGGGCAGCGCCTGGCTGTCGACCAGGCGGCACAGCAGGTCGTCGAGCCGCGAGCCGTGCAGCTCGAGGGCCAGCGTGCCGTCGGTCTGGTCGACGGCACAGGCCAGCGCGTCGGCCGCCAGTGCGGCCATCGCCGCCTCGGCGGTGGCGCGTTCGAAGCCCAGCAGCGTGACCTCGCTCGGGCTGCGCCACAGCGCCACGGCGGCGATGCCTTGGCCCTGGCTCTGGCCATTGCCCAGCGCCTGCCCCGGCGCGGGGACATCCTCGACCCCGGCCGCGCGCAGCGCGGCGGCCAGCGCGTCGCCGGCGCCGGGCAGGTGCCGCAGCGCGATCACCGCCAGCGGCTCGATGCGGCGCACGGCCACCGGGCCGGCGTCGAACTCAGGCGCGGCCATGCAGGCGCTCTCCTTGCGGGTCGAAGAAAGGCGTGGCCACCACCTCGGCAGCGAAGGCCGTGCCCAGGTGATGAACGGTGATGCGCTCGCCCACGCGCGAGCGGCCGCGCTGCAGCATCGCCAGCGCCACGGGAAGGCCTAGGCTGGGGCTGTGGTGGCTGCTGGTGACGAAGCCTTCGATCGGTCCGGGCGGTCCCGGCGGCGCCACGGCGTGCGCGCCCACCGGTAGCTTGGTCCTCCGGTCCACCGGCACCAGGCCGACCAGCTGCATGCGTTGCGGGTCGAGCGCGGCCGGGCGCAGCAGGGAGCGGCGGCCGACGAAGTTGGCGGCCTTCTTCGCGATGCCGCGGTCCATGCCGATGTCGCCGGGCAGCGTGGTGCCGTCGGTGTCGCCGCCCACGTGGAGGTAGCCCTTCTCGGTGCGCATCACCATCAGGGCCTCGATGCCGCAGGGCACGGCATCGAGGTCCTGGCCGAGCTCCCACAGCCGTTCGAGCAGGACCTGGGTCTGCTGCGCGGGCAGGTTGATCTCGTAGCCGAGCTCGCCGTTGAAGCTGGCACGCAGCACGCGCATGCGGGTGCCGGCGTGCTCGATCTCGCGCAGGGTCATGTGCTTCATCGTGCAGGGGGCCAGCGCAGCGTCGAGGCCCGCCGCCTCCAGCAGCGCCCACGCGCGCGGCCCGCTGACCGTGACGTTGCCCCAGGCCGAGGTCACCGGTGTCACCAGCACGCGATGGCGCACGTACTCGCATTGCAGCCACTCCTCGAAGGCGAGAGCCACGCGCTCCACGCCGCCCGAGGTGGTGTTGACCCAGAAGCGGTCCGGCGCCATGCGGGCGACGATGCCGTCGTCGAAGACCACGCCGTTCTCGTCGATCAGGATGCCGTAGCGCGCGCCGCCGACGGGGAGCGTCGACATCGTGCCGACGTACATCAGGTCCAGGAAGTCGGCTGCATCGGGGCCGAAGACCTCGATCTTGCCGAGCGGCGAGCCTTCGAACAGGCCCACGGTGCGTCGCACCTGCAGCGCCTCGCGCTGCGCCGCCTGCGCCAGGCTCTCGCCGTGCCGCGGGTAGGCCGCGGGGCGCAGCCAGCTGCCGAATTCCTCGAACAGTCCCTGGCGCGCCACGTGCCAGTCGTGTCCCGGCATGCGCCTGAGCGGCTTGATGCGCTCGCCGCTGCGGCTGCCGGCGATGGCATTGATCGTCACCGGCTTGAACGGCGGGCGGAACTTCGTCGTGCCCACCTGCGGCGGCGTGCGCTGCGTGTGGCCGCCCATCAACACGATGGCGTTGACGTTGCTCGTCTTGCCCTGGTCGGTGGCCATGCCCAGGGTGGTGTAGCGCTTCAAGTGCTCCACCGAGCGGTAGTTCTCGCGCGCGGCCAGCGCCACGTCGCTGTCGGCCACGTCGTTCTGCAGGTCGACGAACACCTTGCCCGGGCGGCGGCCCAGCGCGGACAGGGCTGCCGCTGAAGGGCGGTTGTCGGCCGGCACCTCGCCGGCCTCCAGATCGCCGGCGCAGGCGCCGACCACGCTGATGCCGGGCAGCGCCGAGGCCGGCACGAACATCGAGGCCCGCTCGTCCCAGCGCAGCCTGCCGCCGGCCATCGAGTAGAGGTTCACCGCCGGCGTCCAGCCACCGGCCACGGCGATGCAGTCGGCGGCGATCTCGTGCCGCGTGCGCCCATCGTGGCCGATCACCGTGGCCCCGGTCACCGCGCGGCCGCCGTGCGCCGCGACGATGGCGCTGGCGCGATGAACCGGCACCCCGGGCGGGGCTGGTGCAGCAGCTTCGGTCCGGTGATCGACGATGGCGGCCACTTCGACGCCGGCCGCCTGCAGCGCGCGGGCCACGCCATAGGCGCTGTCGCAGGCCCCGGCCAGCAGCACGCGGCGACCGCAGGCCACGCCGTACAGCTCGGCGTAGCGCTGCACGGCGCTCGCCAGCATCACGCCGGGCCGGTCGTTGTCGGGGAAGAGCATGGGCCGCTCGAAGGCGCCGCAGGCGACCACGGTGTGCTGCGCGCGGATCTTCCACAGCCGCTCGCGCACTCCGCCGCCCACGGCCTCAACCGCCACCGCGAGGCGATGGTCGTACAGGCCGAAGACCGTGCAGCCCGTGTGCACGCGCACGCCGGCCTGCACGGCCTCGTCCGCCAGGGCCGCGACGCACGCGCGGCCGGCGTCGCCCTGCGCGGCGGTCCAGCCGCCCAGTCGCGGCTGGCCTTCCATCAGCAGCACCTCGCGGCCGTCGCGGGCGGCGCGAATCGCCGCCTGCAGCCCCGCCACGCCACCGCCCACCACCAGCGTGTGCACCTGCAACGACAGCTCGTCGTAGCGGTCGGGGTCGGCGCCGGTGGCGTGGCCGGCGGCATGGCCCAGGCCGGCCGCGCGGCGGATCGCGGGTTCGAACCAGCGCCAGCCCGGCCACATGAAAGTCTTGTAGTAGAAGCCCGCCGGCAGCAGGCCCGGGAAGCGGGCGGCGAGCGCGCCGATGTCGAAGCCGAGGCTGGGCCACGCATTGCCGGGCCGGGCCACCAGGCCGTCGGCCAGCAGGATGTCGGTGGCACGCGTGTTGGGCGTGCGCCGGGCGCCGTCGCCGAGGTCCATCAGGCCGGTCGGCTCCTCCACGCCGCAGCTGAAGATGCCGCGTGGCCGGTGCAGCTTGAAGCTGCGACCGACGTGCACCGTGCCGCTGGCCAGCAGGGCCGAGGCCAGCGTGTCGCCCGGGTGGCCGTGCAGCGCACGCCCGTCGAAGCGGAAACGGAGCGTTCGCGAGCGGTCGATCCAGGCGCCGGCCGGTGCGGGGAGACGGTGGCCGCTCATGGCGCAGCTTCCGGCGGCATCTCGGTGATGGCGCAGACCGCGCTCACCTCGTGCGTGACCGTGTCACGCCTCACGTTGAACCACATCCCGCAGCCGTAGGTGTGCCGCCAGCGCTCGGCGTGCGAGCCCTTGGGGTTCTCGCGCAAGAAGAGGTAGCGGCCCCAGGTCGCGTCGTCGCAGTCCAGCGGCGGACGGGCGATGCCGGTGGTGCCGCCGCAGTGGAACTCGCTGGCCGCGCGCGGGCCGCACCAGGGGCAGTGGAGTTGCATCATGTCGTCAGGCCGTGTCGCATGATGGGGCTCGCAGGGCCGGCGTCAGACCACCGTGGCCAAGCGGCCGCCGCGGAACCGGCTTGGCCGTGCCGCTGGCGGTGCCCCCTGGGGGAGGCGCCGAAGGCGCTTCGGACGGGGGGCATCTAGTGCGCGATGCCGGCCGCAGCGGCCTCGTCGATCAGCCGTCCGGTGTGGAAGCGCGCGAGCTGGAAGGGTTCGGCCAGCTCGTGGTGTCGACCGGTGGCGAGCCAGTGCGCCAGCGTCCAGCCGCCCACCGGGATGGCCTTGAAGCCCCCCGTGCCCCAGCCGCAGTTGATGGAGAGGCCGGGCACCGGCGTCGGGCCGATGATGGGGCTGGAGTCGGCCACCACGTCCACGATGCCGGCCCACTGGCGCAGCAGCCGCAGGCGGCCGAGCGTCGGGAACATCTCGGCGGTGGCGGCCAGCACCTGCTGCATCACGTCGAAGCTGCCGCGCTGCGCGTAAGAGGGAAAGTGGTCGAGCGCGCCGCCGATCACCACCTCGCCCTTGTCGCTCTGGCTCCAGTACGCGCCCAGGGCCGGCGACAGCGTCACGGTGTTCAGCACGGGCTTCACCGGCTCGCTCACCATCGCCTGCAGCGCGTAGCTCGTCACCGGCAGTTCGAAGCCCGCCATGCGCGCCAGCACCGAAGAATGCCCCGCCACCGCCAGCGCCACCTGCTCGGCGCGGATCGGGCCGCGCGGCGTCTGCACGCCCACCACGCGCTCGCCCTGCTTCAGGAAGCCCGTCACGGGGCAGTTCTGGACGATGTCCACGCCCAGGGCCGATGCGGCGCGGGCGTAGCCCCAGGCCACCGCGTCGTGCCGTGCCGGCCCGGCCCGGCGCTGGATGAAGCCGCCGAGGATGGGGAAGCGGGCGTCCGTGCCGAAGTTCAGCCGCGGCTCGAGCGCCTGCAGTGCACGCGCATCCAGCAGCTCGGCGTCGATGCCGTTGCAGCGCATCGCGTTGGCCCAGCGGCTCTGGGCGTCGAGGTCGTGCCGCGAATGCGCCAGCGTCAGCACGCCGCGCGCACTGAGCATGATGTTGTAGTTGAGCTCGCGCGACAGGCCCTCGTAGAGCTTCAGCGAGAAGTCGTACAGGCGCGCGCTTTCGGGGTAGAGGTAGTTCGAACGCACGATCGTGGTGTTGCGGCCGGTGTTGCCGCCGCCGATCCACCCGGCCTCCAGAACCGCGACGTTCGTGATGCCGTGGTTCCTGGTCAGATAGCAGGCCGTGGCCAGGCCGTGGCCGCCGCCGCCCACGATGACGATGTCGTACGCCGCCTTGGGCTCGGCCTCGCGCCAGGCGGGGGCCCAGTCGGCATGGCCGCCGCGCGCGGCGGCCAGCAGATTGCCCAGCGAATAGCGCGTGCGCGGCTTCATGGTGCCGACCTTAGGCGATCCTCGTCTGCGCGTCTTCGGCCGGCCGCACCCGCACTTAGGCGCGACGCACGGATCGTGCGGCGGCGCCGGCTCGGCGAGCCGCAACTGCCGGGCCCGGGGCGCGCACTGCTGCAGGCTCGATGAAGGCCTTCGTGACGTGTGCTGCCGGGTGTCGGCGGCGCGCATCCATGCGAGTCGCCGCGGGTGCAGCACGCTGCGCAGGGCCTGTCGCTGCACGCTGCCGCATCCAGCCGCCGCGCAGCCGCAACGTCGTCATGCCCAGGCCACCTGCCATGCCGTCTCGTCTGCATCGTGCGCGACTGCCGCACCCCACGAGCTCCCACGCCCTGCAGCGGAAGCCAGCGCCGGGGCGGAGGTGAGCCCGGCAACGCCGACCGTGGGCGCGCGCCTGCGAGTCCCGCTCGCCATGCATGGCCGGTCGCCGCGAGAACCCGCGCGCCGCGCCAGCCTGACCGGCGCCGCGAGCGGGGCCATCGAACGCGATGTGATGTCGCCGTCGTTCCGCCGTCGTTCGCGCCGTCGTTCGCTCCATGCTGAAGATCGTAGAGTGCTTCCCGATCACGATGTCGGAGTTCTTCGCGATCGACCCGTCCAGGGAAACCCAGGTGTTCTTGCCGGGCCCCGGGATGCGGTAGGCGGGCAGCGGCCGCATCTCGGTGTGCCAGGTCGGGCACGACCGGAAGGGGCGTCCGCTGCAGCTGCTCATCGAGCGCTACGCGCCCGGCACCGGGACCGCCACGGCGCCGCACAGCCACTCCGGCGACGAGGGCGGCGCGGTGATCCAGGGCCAGCTCGAGGTGACGGTCGGGGGCAGGCGCGGCGTGCCGGGCCCGGGCAGGGCGGTCCGTGCTCGAATCGCCTGCCGCACGGGTTGCGCAATGTCGGCGATGGCGAGGCCGTGGTCGTGAGCCCCAATACGCCCCCGGTCCGATCGTCGCCCGGCCTCGCCCGACGCTGTCACCGCAGGCGCAGCGTCCCGCCCTGCACCAGCGTGGCGTGCGAGATGGTGGGGCCGTCCACCGCGACGCCGTTCCACTGCGCACGCCACCCGCGGCCTGCGATCGAGACCACGCGGTCGGGGCCGAGGTGCAGCTCGGCATCGACCATCGGGCTGCCGAGCGCGTACTCGCCGCTGAAGGGCTGGGCCGGGTAGAGGCCGAGCATCGCGAACACGAGCCAGGCGCTCATCTGGCCGACGTCGTCGTTGCCTGCCAGGCCGTCGGGGCCGGTGCCGTAGAACCGCCGCACGATGCGCTCGCGCAGCCGCTGGCCCTTGTGCGGCGCATCGGTCCAGGCGTACAGCCAGGTGATGTGGTGGCTGGGCTCGTTGCCGTGGGCGTACTGCCCGATCATCGCCTCCTGGCCGAGCAGCTTGTCGGGGCTGGGCACGGGCAGCCGGAAGAAGCGGTCGAGCCAGTCCTCGAGCGCCTTCGGCCCCCCCAGACGCGCCAGAAAGCCCTCCACGTCGTGCAGCGCCGGCGTCGCGGTGTACTGCCAGGCGTTGGCCTCGGTGTAGTCGCCCGGGTTTCTCATCGGCGAGGTGGCCCTCACCGGGTCGAAGGGGGTGCGCCAGCGGCCCTGGCTGTCCTTGCCGCGCAGCGTGCCGGTCTCGTCGTCGAACAGGTTCAGCCAGCTGCGCGAGCGGGCGCGGAAGCGCTCGGCGAGCCCGGCCTCGCCGAGGCGCCCGGCCACCGCGGCGACGGCCGCGTCCCCCAGGCCCCACTCGGCCGTCTTGCTCACGGACTCGCCCGGCTGCAGGTCGAAGGGCAGGTAGCCGTGCCGGTCGAGCACGCTCCAGTCGCGCTGGGCCCACGCCGGCGCGTCGGGTCGCTCGCGGGTTCCGGTCTCCACCATCGCGGCCAGCGCCGCGTGCTCGTCGATGGCGCCCTCGGCCCCGAAGCCCTTGCGCAGCGCGTCGGCGATCACCGGCAGCGCGGGGTTGCCGATCATGGTGTAGGTCTCGCGCCCCCAGCTGGTCCACAGCGGCAGCCAGCCCATCTGCCGGTGGTGCGCCAGCATCGTGTTCACGAATCCGGGCACGCGCTCGGGCACGACCAGCGTGAACAGCGGGTGCGAGGCGCGGAAGGTGTCCCACAGGCTCAGGGTCGAGTAGTAGACGCCGCCCGGTGCCTGCATCACCTCGCCGCGCGGGCCGCGCACGCGGCCGTCGGCGTCGGCGATGTCGCTCGGGTGCTGCAGCGCGCGGTACAGCGCCGAGTAGAAGAGGCGCATGGTGCGTGCGTCGCCCCCGATGCGGATGCGGCCCAGCAGCGCATTCCACTCGGCATCCGCCGCCGCGCGCACGTCGTCGAAGCCCCGTCCGGCGGCGGTGGCGAGGTTGCCCCGAGCGCCCGCTTCGTCCACGGTGGACAGCGCGATGCGCGCCTCGAGCACCCGGCCGCGACCGAGGTCGAAGTCGAGCAGCAGGCGCGGGGCCTTCTCGCCGGCGCGCGCCGGCAGCGTCTGCCGGCGCAGCACCGGATGGCTGAACTGCACGACGAACGAGAGTTGCCGCTCCACCCAGTTGCGCCGCCACACCGTGCCCTGCAGGCCATCGTCGCGCGCGGTCACCTCGGCAGCCAGCGCGGCGGGCCCGTCCACGAAGTGCAGGCCGTGCTGCAGGTCCACCAGCACCTGCACGCGGCCCGGCCGGTCGAAGCGGTAGCGCTGCAGCGCGACCTTGGGCGCCGCGGTGAGTTCCACGCGCACGCCATGGGCGGCCAGGCGCACGCCGTAGTGGCCGGGGCGTGCGTGCTCGTCGGACTTGACGGCGCCGAAGTCGCGCGTGGCGGCCGTCCAGCGCCAGCCGCTGCGCGGCTGCAGCAGCACGTCGCCCAGCTCGGGGATGCCGGCGCCGCTGTGGTGCGTGTTGGAGAAGCCCAGGATGCGCGGGTTGCGGAACTGGTAGCCGGCGCTGTAGCTCCAGCCGCGGTCGGCGTTGTCGGGCGCGGGAAACACCATGCCGAAGGGCACCGTGGCGCCGGGCGTCACGTGGCCGGTGCCGTCGGTGCCGATGAAGGGGTCGACGTGGCGGGTGAACGCCGTCCCCGGGGCCGGGGCCTGGACCCAGGCCTGGCCGTTCGCCGCGGAGCCGCAGCACGCCAGCACCGCGGCGACGAGCCAGCGCCGCATCACGCGGCGAGCAGGAAGCCCAGCACCTCGGGCAGGCGGTCGCGCCAGGCGCGCTCGTTGTGGCCAGTGCCGGCGAACACCTTGCTCACGAAGCGCGGCGCCCGGAAGCCCTTGTCGGCCATCAGCGCGTCGACCCGCGCCTGCGCCCGGTCGTACAGCGCGTCGAGGTCCTGGTCGCCGCGGTCCATCCAGATGCGCACGCTGTCGGGGGTGGGGAGCTTGTCGCGCAGGTAGCGCAGCGCCGCGGCGGGCACGACGTCGTTGCGTTCGTAGCCGCCGATCCAGTGCGTGCTCAGGCATGCGGCGCCGCCGAAGACCCGGGGGTGCTCGCACAGGCCGTACAGGCTGATCAGGCCGCCCATGCTGGAGCCGGCGAGGAAGGTGTGCTCGCGCTCGCGCCGCGTGGCGTAGCGCGCGTCGACGGCGGGCTTGAGCTCCTCGACCAGGAAGCGCAGGTACGCGTCGCTGCGCGGCGGGCCCAGCAGCGCCCGCTCGGCCAGGGTGTCGCGCCAGGTGGCGTCGAGGTGCGCCACCCAGGCCTCGGGGAAGTACTCGGCGAAGCGCAGTTTGCCGTTGTTCCAGGGCGCAACGACGATGAAGTCGGACAAGGCGCCTCGCGCCAGCAGCGGCGCGGCCATGCGGTCGAGCTCCCACGCCTGCTTGTTCCAGGTGGTCGAGGGATCGAACAGCATCTGGCCGTCGTGCATGTACAGCACGGCATGCGGCCTGCGGCTGTCGTAGCCGGGGGGCAGCCACACGTCCACCGGGCGCGCGTCCACGTGGCGCGAGGCCAGTGCGGGCAGGCGCTCGAGCCGGCCGTGGCGCACCGTGGCCACGGGGACGGCCGGGACCGCCGTCGAGGGTGCCGGGTGGCTGCAGGCCGTCATCAGTGTGGGTATCGGCAGGGGCAGCGCGAGGATGTGCCGTCGGGTGAGCTTCATGGGGGCGGGGGTGCGTCGGGGAGCGGGCAGGTCATCGGGCGGACTGCCACACGACGGGATTCTTGCGCGTGGCGATGACCTCGCCTTCGCGCGCGCCCGGGCACCATTGGTCGCGGTCGTTGGCCTGCACGGCGTTCAGCGCAGGCACCAGGCGCATCGCCGCGTCCATGTAGATCACGGTCATCACCGAGCGCGGGCGGTCGCTGGTATTGGCGCCGGCCTTGTGGAAGGTCCAGCCCAGGTGGAAGCTGACCTCGCCCAGGTCGAACGCGCCGCCCGCGAACTCGAAGCCGTGCCGCACCATGTTGGCGCTGATCCTGTCCTCGCTCTCGTCGCCGATGCCGAGGTCGCGGCCGAACTCGACCGACTGGCTGCGTGCATAGAAGCCCAGCGGGCCCATCTCCGGCGGCACCGGCTGCAGCGGGATCCACGCGGTGACGGTGCGGTCGCTGGCGAGCGGCCAGTAGTACTGGTCGGCATGCGCGGGCGTGATGCCGCCGCCAGGCTCCTTGTACAGCGACTGGTCGTGGTACAGGCGCACGCCGTCCACCTCCAGCAGCCCGGCGGCAATACGGCCCAGTCGCCGGCCCATCACGAAGCGGCCCACCAGCGGGCTCTTCTCCCACAGGTTCATCACCTGCAGGAAGGCACGGTCGTAGGTGCTGCGCTCCGCGAGCGGGCGCTGCTCGGTGTTGAGCTCGACGGTCAGCCGCGTGATCTCGGCGCCGTAGTGCGCCAGCGTCGCGGCGCCGAGCACATGCTTGAGCTTGATGAAGCCGTCGCGGCGGAACTGCGCGATCTGCCCCGGGTCGAGGCGGTAGGGCGCGTCGAGGTCGGTCATGGTGCTGGGTGCTCCATCGGTGCGTCAGCGGTGCGTCAGCGGTGCATCAGCGGTGCGGCACGGGCCGCACCGCTCGGGTGTGGCCGTTGCCCGGGTGGCCCAGGGTGATCTCGTCTGGGGCATGACCGCGCTCCACCCAGCGCTTCAGCGCGTCCAGCCAGTCGGCCTGCCAGGGGCCTCGCCCGCCGCCGCAGCGCGAGAGGGAGTACCAGGACGCCTCGCATCCGCTCGCGTGGCGCGCCTGTGCGCTGCAAGGCGAGGGCGCGCGCGCGGCGGCACTGAAGCGGTCCATCGTCAGCTCGCGGCGGTCTCGGCCCGCAGGTAGGGACGGGCCAGGTCCTCGAGGCCGCGCCCTGCGTGGGCGTCCTGGCCGCAGACCATGACGATGTCGCGGTAGTCGTGCGGCGCGAAGCGCGAGCCGCCGAAGGACCACGGCAGCTCCGACCGCGCCGACATCACGTGGTTGACCAGCGCACGCCGCAAGCCGCTGCGGCGCCGGTTGTCCAGGCTGCGGTGCAGCGTGTAGCCGTTGAAGAACACCACCGAGCCGGCCGTCACCTCGGCGGGCACGCCGCCTTCGCGCGGCCACTCGGGGCTGTCCCAGCCGAAGGACTCGGGCGCGCCGTCGAAGCGCGCGTCGCTGCACGGTCGGCTCGGCCAGAGCCTGCGCTCGCGGTGGCTGCCCGGCTGCACCCACAGGCAGCCGTTGTCGATGGTGGCGTCGTCCAGCGCGATCCACACGCCGGTGAGCGAGGCGTCCGGCGTCGGAATGAAGGACTCGTCCTGGTGCCAGGCCTGGCCGGGCTTGCCGGCGTTCTTGACGAACAGCATCGACTGCATGCACTTGACGTCCTCGCCGACGATCTGCCGCAGCACGGACACGATGGGCCCGTGGTGCAGCATGGCCCGGATGCGCGGCGAGATCTTGTGCGGGAAGTGGATCGCGAGCACGTCGCGCAGTGCGGCCTCGTCATCGCGCCCGCGCGGCGGGACGCCCTCGATCGCGCCGCGGCGGCCGCAGGCGATGGCCACCGTCTCCTCGCGCAACGCCGCGACGGTGGCCGCATCGACCAGGTCGCGGCAGATCAGGTAACCGTCGCGCTGGTAGTCGCTGAGCAGGCTCATGCTGCGGGGTCGGGCCAGGGGTCGATCGGCAGCACGAAGGCCGACCCGGGTGGCAGGTGGAGCCGGGCGCCGTCGAGCGCGGCGCCGTGGAGCGCCAGCTTCTCGCCCGCCGGCCGCGGCACGCGGCCGAGATCGTGCGCCGCGTGCTGCTCGCCGAGGTTGAAGGCCGCCAGCACCGCATCGCCCTGGTGCACGCGGCGGCACACCAGCAGCGCGGCGTCGGCATGCAGGGTCTCGAAGCGGCCGAGCCGCAGCGCCGGATGCGCGCGGCGCAGCGCGAGCACGCGCCGCGCCAGGTGCAGCGTGGAGTCGGGGTCGGCCTCCTGGCGATCGACGGCCAGCGCGCGGTGGGCGGGGTCCGAGGGCAGCCAGGGTCGGCCCGCGGTGAAGCCGCCGGTCGGGTGCGCAGCCGTCCAGGGCATCGGCGTGCGGCAGCCGTCGCGGCCCTTGTCGTGCGGCCAGTGGGCCTTGCCGAACGGGTCCTGCAGGTCCTCGAAGGCGATGTCGCTCTGCGGCAGGCCGAGCTCCTCGCCCTGGTAGAGGAACAGCGTGCCCCGCAGGCAGGCCAGCAGCGCGAGCAGCTGGCGGGCGCGCGCGGCGTCGCCCCGCGCCCAGCGCGTGGCCACGCGCGGCGCGTCGTGGTTGGACAGCGCCCAGCTCGGCCAGGCGGTGGCGCCGTCGCCCTCCTGCCAGGGCCGCATCATGTCGGCCAGCAAGTCGGCGCGGGGCTGCGGGCCGAGCAGCACGAAGGAGTACGCCGTGTGCAGGCGGTCGCGGCCGCGGGTGTACTCGATCATGCGGGCCAGGTTGTCGTGCGAGCCGATCTCGGCCACCGTCATGCGGTCGTCGAAGCGGTCGCACAGCGCGCGCACGCGCTCCAGGAACGGCAGCGTCTGAGGCTGGCAGACGTCGAACAGGTGCTGCTGCATCGCCGCCGGGATGTCGCCGCGCCGCTCGGGCGGCTGCGGCGGGTTGTCGCGCAGCAGCGGGTCGTGGCAGTAGTAGTTGGCCGTGTCGAGCCGGAAGCCGTCCACGCCGCGCTCCAGCCAGAACCGGCCCACCTCGAGCAGCGCATCCTGCACGTCGCGGTGGTGCAGGTTCAGGTCGGGCATCTGCGGCAGGAAGTTGTGCAGGTGGTACTGGCGGCGCCGTGGCTCCCAGGTCCAGGTCGGGCCGCCCATCCAGCTCTGCCAGTTCGTGGGCGGGCTGCCGTCGGCCCTGGCGTCGGCCCACACGTACCAGTCTGCCTTCGGGTTGTCGCGGCTGGCGCGGCTCTCCTGGAACCAGGGGTGCTCGGCGGCCGTGTGGCTCCAGACCTGATCGATCACCACCTTCAGCCCCAGCCGGTGCGCCTCGGCCACAAGGGCGTCGAAGTCGGCCAGCGTGCCGAAGCGCGGGTCGACGCCGCGGTGGTCGGCGACGTCGTAGCCGAAGTCGCGCATCGGGCTCGTGAAGAAGGGCGAGACCCAGATGCCGTCCACGCCCAGCGAGTCCACGTACGCCAGCCGGCCCGCAATGCCCGCGAGGTCGCCGACACCGTCGCCGTCGGCGTCGGCGAAGCTGCGCGGGTAGATCTGGTACAGCGTGGCGCCTCGCCACCAATCGGTGCTCATGCTCTGTGCCGGCGGGCCCGGTCCGTGCCGGGGCCGGCGCGGTCGGTGGGCGGGAAACCATCAGCCTAGATCCGGCAGTTACCGTGATGCGATGACCTGATTTGCGAGCGCTGACCTGCACTTGCGGCGTGTTGGCACACTCACCCGATGGGTGAAGCAAGACGCAAGGCGCTGGCGGCGCGCCGAGGTGGGGGCGACGAG
>JADCGP010000022.1 GCA_020248915.1 Rubrivivax sp.
CAGGGCCGCTGCGGAGCAGTTCAAGGACCTGGACCGATGGGGCCACCTGTTGCGCTACATCAGTGACCGGATCGCGCCGGTCATCGGCCCGCCAAAGCCCCCGGCAGCGCTGCCGGCGACGGGGTAACTGCCGGATTTAGGATCAGTGTGACCGGGCCTGGCCAGGCCGTCAGCCGGCAGATCGGCTCACAATGACGGTTTTCGAACTTCGTTCACCCGAAACGGGCGCATCGTGAAGATCGAGCGCGAGGTCGTGCGGCACCCCGATGCCTCGATGCGCTGCCTGCAGCTGCGCCTCGCGGCGTTCCGCGGCGGGCTGCACCGGCACGCGCACGCCGAGCTGACCTGGATCGAGCGCGGCCGCGGCCTGCGCTGGGTGGGCGACAGCGTGGAGCCCTTCGGCGACGGCGACCTCGTCCTGCTCGGCGCCGAGGTCGCGCACGTGTGGCTCACGCCCGAGGGCGGCGCGCCGCGGTCCTGCGCGGCCACCGTGCTGCAGTTCCCGGAGGACTGGGCCGCGTCCACCGGCCTGCCCGAGCTGCGCGGGCTGGCCGGCCTGATGGCGCGGGCGGCCCACGGCCTGGCGGTCGAGGGCGCCGCGCGGCGCGAGGTGCAGGGCCTGATGGCGCGCATTGCCGCTGCCGACGCCCCGCGGCGCGCGGCGGGGCTGATCGAGCTGCTGGCGGTGCTGGCCGACGCCGCCCGGCGCCGGCTGCCGGGGCTGCGGCCGCTCTCGGCACACGCGCCGGTGCCGGGCCCGGAGGCGGCCGGCCGGGTGCTGCGCCGGCAACGCACCGAGCGGCTGCTGCGCTGGATCCAGGACCGGCTTGCCGAGGAACTGCGCGTGGCCGACGCGTCCGCGATCGCGGGGGTCTCGCCGGCCGCGTTCGCGCGCTTCTTCCGGCGCGAGGTGGGCAAGGGCTTCGTCGAGTTCGTCAACGACGCGCGCTGCAGCTGGGCCGCGCTGCGCCTTGTGCAGGGCAGCGAGCCGGTTGCCGACATCGCGCACGGCTGCGGCTTCCCGACGCTGTCGAACTTCGGCGAGCAGTTCCGGCGCCGCCACGGCGTGGCGCCGCGCGCTTACCGTCGTCAGGCGCTGCGCTGAGCTGGGTCGCTTGGGCTCCGCCGAGCCTCGTCACTGCAGGCCGAAGCGGCGCATCAGCGCTGCCGGGTCCGGATCGCGCCCGAGCAGCCCGCGGAACGCGGCGTCCGCCGGCACCGAGTGGCCGGCCGACAGGATTGCCTCGCGCCAGGCGCGGGCGAAGCGCTCGTCGTACAGGCCGCCCGGGGCGGCGGCGAAAGCCTCGGCCACGTCGGCGGCCATCAGGTCCGACCACAGGTAGCCGTACAGGCCGGCATCGTAGCCCCCGGCGAAGCAGTGCACGCTGTGGGCCACGTGGAGCACGAGGTCCCAGCACGCGGGCATGCCCAGTCGCTCGAGGACCTGCCGCTCGACCGCGACGGCGTCGATCGCGCGCCCGCTGCCGTCGGCCCGCAGGTGCAGCTCGAGGTCGACGATGGCCGCGCCGAGGTAGTCGAGCTGCACGCTGAAGATGCGATCGGCCCGCAGGCTCGCCTCGAGCCGGTCGATCAGGGCCTCGGGCATCGGCTCGCCCGTCTCGTGGTGGCGCGCGAAGCGGCGCAGCAGCTCGCGGTCGCGCAGCCAGTACTCGTTGAGCAGCGAGGGCAATTCGACCAGGTCCCAGGCGACCTGCAGGCTGCCGAGCGACGGATAGCGTGCGCCGTCCAGCAGCATGTGCAGCGCGTGCCCGAACTCGTGGAACAGCACGTTGGCGTATTCCCAGGGCAGCAGGGCGGGCCGGCCCTCGGCCGGCGGCGGCACGCCGGAGACGATGCTCGAGACCGGCAGCACGCGACCCTCGAAGCTCTCGGCCGCGCGCAGGCGGTGCTGGTGCGAGCCGTGCATCTTGCCCGGGCGCTGGAACAGGTCGAGGTAGAGCACGCCGATCGGCGCGCCGTCGCGGCGGACCTCGAACACGCGCACGGCCGGGTGCAGCACCGGCACGCCCTGGAGCGCGGCGAACTCCAGCCCGTGCACGCGGCCGGCGGCCCAGAACATCGCCTCGAGCATGCGCTCGAGCGACAGGTACTGCATGACTTGCCCGGAGTCGATGTCGAAGCGCTGGCGCCGCAGCCTCTCGGCCAGGTGGAGGCGGTCCCAGGGGGCGAGCGCGTGCCGCGGCCGGCCGGCGACATCGGCCTCGGCATCGGCCAGGGCCTGGTAGTCGGCGACCTGCCGCTGGGTGGCCGCCAGCACGCTGGCCCAGGTGCGGTGCAGCGTGGCGAGCGCGCAGTCGGGATGGCCGGCCATGCGGTCGGCCAGCACCCAGTGCGCGTGGCTCGGTGCGCCCAGCAGCCGCGCACGCTCGCCGCGCAACTGCAGGATCTCGGCAACGAGCGGCCGGTTGTCGTGCGGGCCCGGGTTGGCGCCGCGGCCGTTCCACAGCCGCCAGACGGCCTCGCGGCCCTCGCGCCGGTTGGCGTGCTGCAGGAAGGGCCAGACGGCAGGCCGCTGGTTCGGGATCGCCCAGGCGCCGGCGCGGCCGCGCGCGCGGGCCGCCTCGGCTGCGGCCTGGCGCTGCGCGGGCGGCAGCCCGTCGAGCTCGGCTTCCTCGGTGAACCAGGTCACCTGCCCGGACTGCTCGGCCAGCAGGTTCTGGTCGAAGCGCGACCGCAGCACCGCCAGGCGTGCGTCGATGGCCCGCAGCCGCGCCTGCGCCGCGTCGTCCAGTGCCGCCCCGGCACGCAGCAGGCGGCGGTGCAGCACCTCCACCAGCCGACGCTGCTGCGCGTCCAGCCCGGCCGCGTGGCGCGCGCGCCAGACCGCGTCGACGCGGGCGAAGAGGGCGCGGTCGTGCGCGATCTCCAGCTCCAGCGCGGGCACCAGCGGCGCGAGGCGCTGCGCCACGCCCGGCATGTCGCCGACGCTGGCGGTGCTGGCCACCGACATCGCGGCGGCGTGCAGGTCGCGCAACGCGCGCGCGCCGCTCTCCAGCGCGGCCACCGTGTTGTCGAAGGTGGGCGGCTCGGCGCTGTCGGCCAGCGCGCGCACGGCCCGGCGGCGCGCGGCTACCGCGTGCGGCAGCGCCTCGGCCAGTGCGGCCGGCGTGGCGCGGTCGAAGGGCGGCAGGCCGCCGCAGGGGCCGGGCCACGGCGCGAGCAGGGCCCGCGCGTCGGGCGACAGGGCGCCCGGGGCGCCCAGGTCAGCCGGCACGCCGGCGCCGCGGTCGCTCACCGCACCACCTCGTCCAGGAAGGCCCGCACCGGCGGCACCGCGATCTCGGGCTGCATGCACAGCCCGTGGCCGTGCCCCGGAATCTCGTGCACGCGCCAGCCGAGCGCTTCTAGCGCGCCACGGTTGGCGCGGATGCGCGACGCGATCGGCACCGGGATGCCGGCCTCGACGAGGTCGCCGTCGCCGCCGAACACGTTCATCCGCGGGCAGGCGATGCGCGTGACCGCATCGCGTTCGGGCCAGCCGGCGACGCTCTGTCCGTACTCGATCCACTGCGCATACTGCGCCGGGCTGCGCAGCACCTTCAGCGACGACGGCTCGGGGTTCGGCAGCTTGCGCCGGGCGGCCTGCAGCAGCTCCTCGTAGGGCCCGCCCAGCGCCGGCCAGCCGCCGACGACGAGCGCGTCGAGCCGGTCGGTCCGCCCGGCCAGCTGCAGCCCGACGTTGCCGCCCCACGAGTAGCCCCAATAGGCGAAACGGTCGAAGCCGGCCGCGCGTGCGACGCCGAGCAGGTCGGCGCAGGCGCGGTCGGCCGTCAGCGCGGCCGGGGCGATGTCGCGGCTGCGGCCGATGGCCGGGTAGTCGACGAGCAGCACGCGGTAGCGGTCGGCGAGCCGGTCGAGGTATCCCTGCAGCACCGGTGCCATCGCGGCGCCGAAGATGTCGGCGAACGAGGCCATCAGCGGCAGCGTCACCACCAGCGGCCGGCCGCCGGGCGGCCCGTGCAGCTCGAAGTGGACGCCAGTGGCGGGGTCAAGCGGCATGATGGTCGAGCCAGGTGTCCACGACCTCCTCGAGCACCGGCAGCGTCACTGCGCCTGCCGCCATCAACTGGTCGTGGAAGGCGCGCAGGTCGAATCGATCGCCCAGCCGCCACTGCGCGCGCTGGCGCAGCTCGCGGAACTTCAGGCCGCCCAGCTGGTAGGCCAGCGCCTGCGCGGGCATCGCGATGTAGCGGTCGACCTCGGCCTCGATGGCTTCGCGCGACAGGCTCAGCCGCGCCGCCATGTAGGCCACCGCCTGTTCGCGGCCCCAGCCGAGCAGGTGGATCCCGGTGTCCACGACCAGCCGGCAGGCGCGCCACATCTCCATGTCCAGCCGGCCGAAGCGCTGGTGCGGCGTCTCGTACAGGCCGAGTTCCTCGCCCAGGCCCTCGCAGTACATCGCCCAGCCCTCCAGGCAGGCCGTGTAGCGGGTGAAGTTGGCGCGACGGAACATCGGCAGCGTGTCCATCTCCTGCAGCAGCGCGATGTGCATCAGGTGGCCCGGCCAGGCCTCGTGCAGCGCCAGGCACACGTGCAGGTAGCTCGGCACGCGCTCGGGCAGGCCGCTGACCCAGAAGGTGCCGCCGGCCGACCCGTCGGCCGGATTCGGCTGCGCGTAGGCCAGCGGCAGCCTGGCGGATGCAGCCACCGGGATCGACTGCACGCCGTAGGTGGCGCGCGGCAGGTGGCGCAGCAGCGACGGGATCCGCGCGTCGATGCGCTTGGCCAGGGCCTGCACCTGCTGCAGGAGCGCGTCGGCCGAGCCCGCGTAGAAGCCGGGATCCTCGCGCAGGTACTGCCGGTAGCCCGCCACGTCGCCGGCGAACCCGGCCTGCGCGGCCACCTCGTCGATCTCGGCCTCCAGGCGCGCCACCTGCTGCAGCCCGAGCTCGTGGATCCGCGCCGGCTCGAGCGGCAGCGTGGTGAAGTGGCGCACCCAGAAGGCGTAGAACGCCTCGCCCTGGGGCCCGTCGGTGCAGGCGATGGTGTCGCGGGCGGCCGGCAGCAGGTCGCGCTCGAAGAACTCCGCGTAGGCGCGCAGCGATGGCAGGACCTCCCGCTCGACGACATCGCCGGCCCGCGCCGCCTCGGCCCGCAGCGCCGGATGCAGCGAAGCCGGTGCGCGCCGGAACGGCCCCAGCCAGGGCGACTGCGCGGCCGGGCCGGCGAGCGCGCCATGCAGGTTGCCGAGCGCGGCCTGCACCACCGCGCGCGGATGGCGCACGCCCTGCGCAAGGCCGAGCCGCAGGCAGGCCTCGACGTCACCGAAGTAGGCCGGCAGCGTCCGCAGCCGCTCCACGTAGCGGTGTGCCGACCCGGCATCCGTGACCTGGCTCGTGTTGGCGAAGTAGACCGTGTTGAACTCCGGCCCTGCCGGGAGCAGCCACGGCCGCAGGTGCGAGCCCACCGCGTGGGTGTCGCGCAGGTCGGACAGCTCGCGCCGCAGCAGCCGGTGCGTGATCCGGTCCTGCGTGGGCAGCGCCAGGGGGTCGATCGCGTCCAGCTCCGACAGCATCGCCGTGGCCCGCGAGGCGCGGCGGGCGAAGTCCGCGGGGGCCTCGCGGAACAGCGTCGGGTCGTCGCCGGGCTGGCCGGCCAGCAGGGCACCGAGCGGGAACTCGTCTCGCTGGAACTCCCAGTAGCGCCCGGCCAGCGCCTGCAGCCGCGTGGCCCCGGCCCCGGGCGCGGCCTCAGGCACGGACGGGCGCCTTCCAGACCGTGCGCGCCAGGCGCAGCAGGTTGCCCCCCAGCAGCGCGGCCAGGTCGTCGTCGCGGTAGCCCCAACCCTGCAGCGTCTGCACGATCTCCTCCAGCTGCTCGGGCGCGACGAAGCGCGCGCCCAGCTCGTAGCCGAGCCCCGGCGGGAAGGTCGAGCGCATCCGCTGCATGTGCGCCTCGAGCTCGCCGATGTCGAACACGTAGTCGAGCGCGATCGACACGTGCGCGGGGCCCACCAGCTGCACGACATGGTCGACGTGCCGTGCGTAGGTGAGGCTCGAGATGTCGTTGCGGCCGAGGAAGATGCCCACGCCGTTGATGCCCACCACGCCGCCGGTGGCGGCGCAGGCGCGGATCAGGTCGTCGGGGATGTTGCGCGGGTGCGGGTGCAGCGCCGCGCAGTTGCTGTGCGAGAAGATCACCGGGCGCGAGGCGGCCTCGAGGACGTCGCGTGCGGTGCGGTGCCCGGTGTGGCTCACGCACACCTGCATGCCCACGCGCTCCATCTCGGCCAGCACCGCGCGGCCGAAGTCGGTCAGGCCTCCGTCCTCGGCCTGGCAGCCGCCGCCCACGCGGTTGGGCACGTTGTAGGCCATCAGCATCCAGCGCACGCCGAGGTCGTAGTACAGCTGGATCAGGCTGACCTGGTCTCCGATGGCGTTGGCGCCCTCGATGTCGAAACCCACCGCCAGCCGGCCGCTCGCGCGCGCCCGCTCGACGTCGCCGGCCTCCTGCAGCAGCAGGTACTCCGCCGGCCGGGCCAGCAGCCAGTGCCGCAGCGCCGCGAGCATGCGAAGGTGCTCCTCGGGGCCCTGCTCGCCGAAGCCTACGTTGAGCGTGACGGCGTCGAACCCCGCGGCCTTGTGTCGCGCCAGCTGCGGCAGGAACGACGCGTCGCCAGGGCGCAGCGGCATGCAGGCGTGGTGGTCCCACGCCGCGACGGCGTCGATCAGGCGGCGGGCAGGCGTGGGCTCGGCGGCGGGCATGGGGCTCGGCTCGGGACAGGCAAGACCTTACGCCGGGAGGCGCGCCCCCGGGTTAGGCTCGGGCAATCAAGATTTAGGAGAGCCGACCGCATGCGTGCCCGCAGCGCGCCGCCGGGTGACCTGCCCTCGGCGCTCGACTTCGACCGCGAGTGGCACCGTGCCGCCGAGGAGGACGGCACCTCGCAGCGCATCTCGCGCAACGTGGTGCGGACGATCTACGCGCCACCGCACGGCAGCGGCATGACCGACACCGTCCGCCTGGGCCCCGACGCGCTGGTCAACGTGATCAACTGTGTCGTGCCGCGCACCGCCCACTGGGTCTATGCCGACCAGGAGCCGCTGATCACGCTGCGGGCATCTCTTGCCTGCGACGTCGAGTTCCGCTACGGCGACGGGCCGCCGCTGGTCTTCGACCGGCCGGAGCTGACGCTCACCTGCATCCCGCCGGGACTGCCGATGAGCGCCCACATCGCCGCGGGAGCCCGGCAGCAGGGCATCGTGGCGGTGTTCCGGGCGCGAAGCTTCGCCGCGCGTTTCGGCCTGCTGCCCGACGACCTGCCGCCGGAGCTGCGCTCGGCCATCGAGGACCGGGCCCGCATGGGCCGCGTCGCCTCGTTCCCGATCGACCATCGGATCGCGGCGCTGGTGGCCGACACGCTGGACAGCCGGCTGCACGGCGAGCTGCGCACCGTGCAGCTCGCCGGCCGGCTGGCCGAGCTGGTGGCCTACGCGCTGGAGGCGATGCTGCACCAGCACGGCGTGCGCAGCGCCGCGCTGCCGCGCCGGCGCGACCTCGACCTGGCGCGCGCGGCGCGCGACCGCCTCGATCGCGACTACCGGCGGCCGCCGAACTTCGCCGCGCTGGCACGCGAGATCGGCACCAGCCAGAACAAGCTGAAGGTGGTGTTCAAGCAGGCCTTCGGCCTGACGATGGCCGATTACTGCCTGGAGCGGCGCGTGCGCGAGGCGCAGCAGCTGCTGATGGAGGCCACGCTGACCATCGCGCAGGTGGCCGAGCGCGTGGGCTACGAGCACCAGAGCAGCTTCGCGGCGGCCTTCAGCGGCCACGTCGGCATGTCGCCGCGCGAGTACCGCCGGCATCGCGCGCCCTTCAGCCTCGACCTGCCGCCGCCACGCTAGGGGTTCCCCCGAGGGTCGGTCGGCTCGCCTAAATCTTCGGTGCAAGGCCTCACGCGGCACCCGAGCGCGGCTCCTATCGTGCCCGCACCCCGAACCAGGAGTGCGAGCATGAAGACACCGCATCGACCGAGTCTGCTGGCGCTCGCGCTGGCGGCGGCGTGGCCCGTCGCGGCCCAGCAGGCCGCGCCTGCCGCCGCTGCCGCCGCGGAGGACGACGCCTCGCAGCGCGTCGTCGTCACCGCCAGCAAGCGGCTGGAGAAGCAGCGCGAGGTGGCCGGCACGGTCTCGGTGCTGTCGGGCGCCGACCTCGAGCGCCGCGGCGCACGCGACCAGGAGGACATCCTCAAGCTGACGCCCGGCGTGCAGTTCAACAAGGGTGATGCCGGCGGCAACACGATCACCATCCGCGGCCTGGGCACCAGCACCACCAACGAAGGCAGCGGCGCCCAGCAGGGGCCGACCGGCCAGTACCTCGAGGACGTGCCCCTGGCCTCGCCCATCGGCAAGGGCACGGTGTACGACCCGCTCACCTGGGACATGGACCGCGTCGAGATCCTGCGCGGCCCGCAGGGCGTGCTGTTCGGCTCGGGTTCGCTCGGCGGCGCGGTGCGCTACCTGTTCAACAAGCCCGACCTGGCCGCCTTCGGCGCGAGCCTGAAGGGCGAGTACGCCAAGGCCGCCCAGGGCGAGGGCGCGTTCTCGGTGTACGGCATGGTGAACGCGCCGCTGCAGGCCGGCACCGTGGCGCTGCGGGTCGTGGCCTACGACCGCAGGGACCCGGGCTACATCGACAACCTGGGCACGAAGCGTAAGGACGCCAACGACCTGCAGCAGCGCGGCGGGCGCGTGCTGCTGACGGCCAGGCCGGTCAAGGGCGTGAGCGCCACGCTGGTGGCCAGCTCGCAGAAGACCGAGCAGGGCGACACCTTCAGCGTCTCGCCCGATCCCGGGCGGCTCGAGCACACCGCGCCCAACGACTCGCGCCGCTCGACCACCACCGACTTCTACAGCCTGACGATCGACGCCGATCTTGGCGGCCACACGCTGACGTCGATCACCGGCCACTGGCGCAACAAGGGCAACAACCTGATCGACGACACCGAGCTGTTCGCCAGTGTCGGCCTGCCGCTGCCCCAGGTGTACCGCCCGCAGACCTCCAGCCAGAAGGCGAGCTCGCAGGAGCTGCGCATCGCCAGCAACCCGGGCGGGTCGTTCAGCTATGTCGCCGGAGTGTTCTACCAGACCAGCAAGCTCGGCTCGCGCGGCCAGCAGATCGATCCCTCCGGCGCCTTCGGCATCACCACGCTCGTCGACCTGACCGGGTCGGGCGGCGGCACCGAGAAGGCGGTGTTCGCCGACACCGAGTTCCAGCTCGGCGGCGGCTGGAGCGCCGGCGCTGGCGGCCGCTACTACCGCACCACCACCGATTCCACGACCACCGGCACTCAGTTCGGCGCGCCGTCCAACGTCGGCCCGCTGGAGAGCAGCGACAGCGGCTTCCTGCCCCGCCTCAGCTTCAAGTACCGCTTCGGCGACAACATGTGGTACGGGCTGGCCTCCAAGGGCTATCGCTACGGCGGCCGCAACGGCCCGCCCACCAACGACGAGTACAAGTCCGACTCGCTGTGGAGCTACGAGACCGGCGTGCGCCTGAGCCCTGCCGACGGCCTGCAGGTCGACCTGGCGCTGTTCCTGCTCGACTGGAAGGACGCCCAGTTCACCTTCTTCGAGCGGATCGGCGCCCTGCCCAACTCGCGCATCGGCAACGTCGGCAAGGCGCGCAGCACCGGCCTGGAGGCGGCGCTGAAGTACCGTGCCAGCGCCGCGGTGGACCTGGCGGCCACGCTCGCCTACGTCGACGCCACGACCAAGGCGGCAGTGACGATTCCCTCGGGCGGCCCGACGTCGATCGCGGTCGCGCCCGGGGCCCGGCTGCCCGGCACGCCGAAGCTGCAGGGCACGCTGCAGGGCAATCTGCGCTTCGCCGGTCCGTTCGGCTCGCAGGGACGGGCCAGCGCCACCTATGCGCACACCGGCGACCGCGTGATGTTCCTCGGCGGCAACAAGCCGGCCGACGCCTACGACACGCTCGACCTCGGCCTGCAGTTCGCCAAGGGCAGCTGGACGCTGGCCGCCGGGCTGGCCAACGCCACCAACGAGAAGGGCGTGCTGAGCATCACCGGCGCGCCGGCGGGCGTCGGGCCGTTCGCCCAGTACTTCCTGCAGCGCCCGCGCACGCTGAGCGTGTCGCTGCGCTACGACCTTTGAGCGCCGCTTGACCCCTCCGCCCGCCCTCGACTCGCCGGCCAGCTGGCGGGTGCTGGCGGGCTGCTGCCTCGTCGGCATCTTCGGCGTGACATCGCTGTACGGCTCGACCTTCGGGCTGATGATGCTGCCGATGCAGAAGGAGCTCGGCTGGTCGCGCGGCGACATCACCTTCGCCCTGACGCTGATGACGCTGGTGGGCCCGGCGATCCTGCCACTGGTGGGCTGGGTCGTAGACCACGTGCGGCTGCGCCCGCTGATCCTCTGGGGCATCGTGCTGCAGTCGGCGAGCCTGGCCGGCTTCGGCCTGATGCAGGGCAGCGTCTGGGTCTACTACGGCCTGAGCCTGGTGATGATCTTCACCGCCTCGGGCGCGTCGGTGCTGACGCTGTCCAAGCTGCTGCAGACGTGGTTCCGCAGGGCGCTGGGCCGGGCTCTGGGCATCCTGTTCGCGGTCGGCGCGGTGGGCTCGGTGATCCACCCGCAGGTCGTGAGCCTGGTGATCTCGCACGCCAGCTGGCGCGAGGCCTTCTTCGCGATGGGCGCGATGAGCCTGGTCTTCGGCGGTCTGGCCGGCTGGCTGCTGCTGCGCGAGATGCCCGCCGGCGCGGCCGACGCCGCCGCGCGGGCTGCGGCGCCGGCGCCCGAGACTCCACCCGCATCCGCTGCGGCTGCGGCTCCCGTCGAGGCCCCGGCAGCGGCCGCGCTGCCGCCGGTGTCGATGCGCGCCTTCCTGAAGGACCGCATCTGGTGGAAGCTGGCGTTCTGGAACATGCTCTTCGGCATGGCCGCCGCCGGCACGCTGGTGCACTTCGCGGCGCTGATGCAGGACCGCGGGCTGACGCTCGCGCAGGCCGCCACGGCGATGAGCCTGGTGGGCGCGGGCGGTTTCGTCGGCAACCTGGCTGCAGGCTGGCTGATCGACCACACCTCCGCCACCCGGCTGGCGCGCCTGTTCGTGCTGGCCCCGCTGGGCGCGACCGCGATGCTGTACTTCGGCTCGGGCCTCGGCGTGGCCATCGTCGCCGCGGTGCTGCTGGGCATGTTCAACGCCGGCGACCACAGCCTGTCGGTGTTCCTGGCGCGCCGCTACTTCAGCTCCGAGAGCTTCGGCCGGGCCTCGGCCACGCAGCAGGTGGCCGTCGCGCTCGGCAGCGGCACGGCGCCGTGGCTGATGGGCGTGATCCACGACCGCACCGGAAGCTACGATGCGGCGATGATGCTTGCGATGGTGGCCTTCGTGCTGGCGGCGGTGGCGGCGTGGCTGCTGCCGGAGTTCCGCAGCGGCAGCGCGCCGCAGCGGTCGACGGCAGGTGCCGGGGCCTCGACGGCCTGACGCGATGCTGGCCTGGCGCGACCGGCTGCTGGCGCTGCTCGGCCGCGACTGGGCGGGGTTGCCCGTCGCGCTGGGCATCGGCGCCGTGGTGCTGCTCGCGGGGCGGGCGCTCGGCGGCACTGCTGGCGCGGCCGTGGCCGCGCTCGGCGCCGCGGCCGCGCTGCTGGGCGCGGCGATGTCGCTGGGCCACGCGGCAACGCTCGCGCGCGTGCGCCGTGCTCACCCGCCGCCGGGGCGGATGGTGGACCTCGGCGGCTACCGCGTGCACCTGCTGGCCGAGGGCCAGGCGCGCGACGGGCGGCCGCCGGTGGTCTGGTTTGCCGGCGGCCACGCGGGCGGCCACGCGGTGCACCACCTGCACCGCGCGTTCCGCGAGGAGACACGCTCGATCCTGATCGACCGCCCCGGCACCGGCTGGAGCGACACCGGCCCGTTCCCGCGCAGCACGGCGCGCGAGGCCGACGAGATGGTGCGCGCACTCGAGCGCGCGGGCGAGCAGGGCCCCTTCGTCTGGGCCGGACACTCCTTCGGCGGGCTGCTGGCGGCCAATGTCGCGCGTCGCCGGCCCGACCTGGTGCACACGCTGGTGCTGCTCGACCCGACGCCGCTGGAGACCATCGTGTTCGGGCCGCGGCTCGGTGCGCTTAAGGACATGCGGCGCACCGCCTGGCTCGGCGGCTTCGCGCTGCTCTTCGGCATCGACCTGCGTGCGCGCGCCGAGGCCCGGGCGCGCCGCGACCCGGCGCACGCCCGCGTGCTGGACGCGGTGCGGGCCGTGCTCGGCCCCGAGGCCGAGGCGGGGCGCCGCGTCGAGGCCAGCGCCGGCCGCTGCTTCGCCGAGGCCTCGATCTACCGCGAGCTGACGCCCGAGGGGGCGGCCGCCTGCGGCTGGGACACCGTGGTCTACGACCGCGACCTGGGCGACCTGCCGGTGTGGCTGGTGGCGCCGCAGGACACGTCGGATGCCGACATCGCCGCGCTGCCCGAGGCGCAGTCCGGCAGCGCCGACGACGCGCGCCGCATGTTCCGCTTCTTCGCCGCCACGCGCGAGCGCTACCTCGCCACGTCGACGCGCTCGCGCCGCGTCGTGGCACCCGCCGGCTCGGGGCACAACTTCGTCTACGAGGCCTCCCGGTTCACGATCGACGTGATGCGCGAGGTCATCCTCGGCACCGACCACCCGCCGCCGGAGTCGCGCCCGTGATCGACGAAGAGACGCTGCGCCGCTATCGCGAAGACGGCGCCGTCGTGTTGCGCGGCCTGCTGGATGCAACCACGATCGAGCGGCTTCGCGAAGCCGTGCAGACGGTGCTGGGCGACCCGAGCCCGCATGGCAACGAGTACGCTGCGCCCGGCCAGGCCCGCTTCGCCCAGGACATGTTCATGGCGCAGCGGCCCGACGCCGCCGGGGCCGTGTTCCGGCGGCTGGTGCACGACTCGCCGATGGCCGAGGCGGCCGCCCAGCTGATGGGCGCGCGCGAGGTGCGCTTCTTCTACGACCAGATGTTCGTCAAGGAGCCCGGCGCGGTGACGCCCACGCCCTGGCACCAGGACCTGCCGTACTGGCCCTTGCTCGGCGACCAGATCTGCGGCCTGTGGTGCCCGCTCGACCCGGTGGACCTCGACAGCGGCGCCGTCGAGTACATCCGCGGCTCCCACCTCGGCGGGCACTGGTACCGGCCGCAGCACTTCGGCGGGGATGCGGGCTACGAGGGCGCACGCGGCGAACCCATGCCCGACATCGACGCCACCTTCGGCCCCGGCGACCGGCTGTCGTGGGCGATGCTGCCGGGCGATGCGATCGCCTTCCACGGCCTGGTCATCCACGGCGCCGGCGGCAACCGCCACGCCCAGCGCCGGCGGCTCGCCGTGTCGCTGCGCTGGCTGGGCGACGACGCCGTGTTCGACGACCGGCCGGGCACCTACCCGTTCGACGTGGCTGGCCAGGTGCCGGGCATGCCGCTGCGCGGGGCGGCGTATCCGCGGGTCTGGCCGCGCGGGGAGGCGGCCGGCCCGCAGGCGTGATCTCGTCGCGCCGGCGCCGCTTCGGCGCCCCCGCGGGCGGCACGTTGCGGCGGCTGCCCGCGCTTCACGCGGACGCCAGCGACCACCCGGCCCGCGTCAACGGCAGCCGCGTGACGGCCACACCGCTGGCCGCCAGCAGGGCGTTGGCGATCGCCGGGCCGATGGTGGGCGGGCCTTCCTCGCCGATCCCGGCCGGGCGGTCGCCGTTGCCGAGCACCACCACCTGGAGCGGCGGCACCTGCGCCGCCGTGACGAGCGGGTAGTCGTGGAAGTTGCTCTGCTGCACGCGTCCGTCGCGGAACGTGATCTCGTCGAACAGTGCGGCCGACAGGCCGAACAGCGTGCCGCCCATCATCTGCGCCTGGACCGCGTCCGGGTTGCCCACCACGCCGGCGTCGATGGCCGCGGTGATGCGCTCGAGCCGGAAGCGGCCCGGACCCGTCACGGACAACTCGACCACGTGGCCTCCGATCGCGCGGTTGGCCTCGCTGATCGCGACGCCGCGGAAGCGGCCGGCGGCGGCCGGCCGGCTCCACCCGGCCGCCTCGGCCAGCGCATCGAGGAGGGCGAGCGCGCGCGGCTTCTGCGCCAGCAGGCGGCGCCGGTACGCCAGCGGGTCGATGCCCGCCAGCCGCGCGGCCAGGTCGACCGAGTGCTCGAAGAAGAACGTGTTCTGCGACGCCCCCACCGAGCGCCAGTAGCCGCACGGAACGCCCACCTCGACGCGCGTCCAGCGCAGGTCCATCGCCGGGATCGCGTAGCCCTGTCCCGCCCAGCCCATCGAGGCCGACCAGTCCAGCGGCGGCCGCGGCGGGCCGTTGGACAGACCCGAGTGGTCGAGCAGCGAGGGGTGCGCCAGATCGGCGACCAGCGCCAGCGGCATGCCGTCGTCGCCCAGGGCCACGCGCACGCGCGCTGCCGCTGCCGGCCGGTAGTACCCCGCCGCCAGATCGGTGGCGCGCGACCAGATCATCTTGACAGGGCGCCCGGCCGCGCTGCCGCGCATGGCCTGCGCGATGCGCGCCGCCTCGACCGCGAAGTCGTGCTCGAGACGGCGACCGAAGCCGCCCCCGATCAGTTGCTGGTGCACGGTCACGCGCCCGGCGGGCAGCCCCAGCGCGTCGGCCACCGCGCGCTGCGTGTCGAGCGGGGCCTGGGTGGACAGCCAGAGGGTGGCATCCTCGGCGCCGACCCGGGCGGTGCAGTTCATCGGCTCGATGGGCGCGTGCGCGAGGAAAGGCACGTCGAAGGTGGTGTCGACGACGCGCCCCGCGCCGCGCAGCGCCGCCGCGGCGGCCGTGCCGTCGAGCCTGGCGTCGTAGTCGGCGGGGAAGCGGTCGCCGCGGCCGGCGGCAACGGCCTCGCGCAAGGTGGCGCGCAGCGCATCGCTGTCGAGGCCGGCGGTCGGTCCGGCGCGCCAGCGCGGCCGCAAGGCCTCGAGTCCCTTGTGCGCGGCCCAGTAGCGGTCGGCGACGACGGCCACCGCCGCTGCGAGCGGCACCACCTGCCGCACCCCGGGCACGGCCAGCGCCGGCGCAGGGTCGACGTGCTCGAGCGTGCCGCCGAAGGTGGGCGCGTGCGCGACGGCGGCCGCGAGCACGCCGGGCGGCGCGACGTCGATGCCGAACACCGCGGTTCCGCGGGTCTTGGCCTGCAGGTCGGCCCGCGGCAGGCTCCTGCCGAGCACCTTCCAGTCGCGCGGCGGCCGCAGGGCGGGCTTGTCGGGCGGCGGAAGCGACGCCGCCGCCTGCAGCAACTCGGCATAGGGCAGGCGGCGGCTGCTTGCCGCGTGCCGCACCTCGCCGCCTGCGGCGCTGCACTCGCCGGGCGGCACTGCCCAGCGCTGAGCTGCTGCGGCCACCAGCATGTGCCGCGCCGCTGCGCACACCGGCGCCAGCACGGCGTAGGCGACGCGGAATCCAAGCGCGCCGAAGGTGGCGTAGTTCTCGATGAACGGGTTGAAGAACTCCGGCGCCAGCGGTGCCGGCTGCACGCGGATCGACGCGACGGGGAGCTCGAGTTCCTCGGCCGCGATCTGCGCGATCACGCCGGTGGTGCCCTGACCCATCTCGGCGACGTTGGTCAGCACGGTAAGGCTGCCGTCCGGGGCGAACCGGAGCCACGGGCTGAAGCCCGGCCTGGCCGGTACGGCGGCTGTTGGGGCTTGCGCCTGCGCCGGCGGCGGCAGCGCATGGCCGAGGGTCCAGATCCCGCCTGCCAGGGTCGAGGCGAGCACCCGGCGTCGGCCGGCATCGACAGGTCCGCGTCGGCCGGCATCGACAGGTCCGCGTCGGCCGGCATCGACAGGTCCGCGTCGATCGGCATCGAACGTGCCGCGGCGGGCCGCAGCGGAGCGGCGGGCGCTGTCGGAGTTCACGGCCTGACCGGGCCGCCCAGGGCGGCGGCCGCCGTGTGGATGGCTGCGCGCATCCGCGGGTAGGTGCCGCACCGGCACAGGTTCGTGATGGCGGCGTCGATCTGGGCGTCGGTAGGTCGTGGGGTCACGGTGAGCAGCGCAGCGGCGGCCATCAGCGCTCCGGGCTGGCAGTAACCGCATTGCGCGACCTGCAGCTCGATCCACGCCTTCTCGAGAGCCCGTGCCTGCGGCGTGGCGGCACCCTCGATCGTCGTGACCGGCTTGCCGCCGACCGCGGCCAGCGGCATCACGCAGCTGCGCACGGCCTGCCCGGCGACGTGCACGGTGCACGCGCCGCAAAGCGCCGCGCCACAGCCGTACTTGGCACCCGTCAGGCCCAGGTCTTCGCGCAGCACCCAGAGCAAGGGTGTGTCGGGGGCGCTCCCCACGCTGCGCCGGCGGCCATTGACGAGCAGTGACGTGGACATGGTGTCGTGTTTCCAGTTGGCTGGGCGTGCTGGATCCGTGCGCGCAGCCGGTGCCCTTGCAATCCATTGCCATCCGTCAGCATGTTGCCTGCATCGCACCGCCGTGGCCGACGGTCGGGAATTCGGTCGCCAACGGGTCGCCTCGAGACGGAACGCGGACAAGGGCGGCCCCTGCCGTCAGCGCCATGAGGCGCCCCGACGAGGGCACTTGGCCGACGAGAGCAGTGCCTCGTCGGTTGCCGGGGTCCGAGCAGCAGCGCCCGGACCGTGCCCGCGGCCTCGACTGCGAAGGTCACGCTCATGTCGGCAGGGATGTCGGCAGGGTCGAGCCGACACGGTGCGCAACGCCGCCCCGGCATCGGTCGAGGGTGCTGCCCTTGGCCGATGCCTGCGATGGCCGGCCGCACGCACCGTGGCCGGATCAAGGGGCGGTTCGTCGACGGCCTGTCCTGGGGCTGGGTCCAGGTGGGAGGGCGGCGCCGCTGCCACCCAGTGTCTCGAGCAGCGCATCGATCCACCAAGCGACGTTGCGGTCCCAGTTGCTGCGCCGCCAGACGACCGCGAAGCGGCCGACCGGCGCCGGCTGTGCCACGGCGAGCTGCACCAGGCGGCCGGTCTCGAGGCCGTCGCGAGCCCGCGCCGCCGGGACGAAGCCGACACCCAGTCCATCTTCGATCGCGGCCAGCTTGCCCGCCATGTTCGGCACGACCAGCGTCGGCTGGGCACCGATCAGACCCACCGATCGCTTGGGCAGCCGGCGGGAGGAATCGGCGATCACGATGGCCCGATGGCTTCGCACGATCGCGTCGTCCAGCGGTCGGCCCTGCTCCTGCGCCGCTCGGGCAATCAGCTCGTGGCCTGCCCCGGCCACGAAGATGAAGGGGACCTCGCCGAGCATCCTGCAGTCCCAGCCGCCGCCAGCAGGCAGTCCGCCCGAGGACAGGCCGGCGACCGCGATGTCTGCGCGGCCAGTCGACAGCGCATCCCAGGTCCCGCCGAGAACCTCCTCCAGCAGGCCGATCGCGACGGAGGAGCCCTGCTTGTCGAGCCCGCGGACCAGGCGGGCCACCCGGCGCAGGTCGAAGACCGTGTCGATCGCGATGCGCAGCTCGGTCGGCCTGCCGGCTCGCAGGGCCTCGAACCTGCGCTCCACGTGGTCGGCATCCGCGAGCATCCGCAGCCCCACCGACTGCAGCTCGGCGCCGAGCTCGGTGAGTTCCATCGCACCGCCGTTGCGCCGCACCAGCTTCTGGCCCAGGGAGCGCTGCATCCGGTCGATCGCGTAGCTCACGGCCGAGGGCACCCGGTCGAGTTCGCGCGCGGCGCCGGAGATCGATCCGGTGCGCGCCACCAGGTCGAGCACCCGAAGGAAGTCGAGCGACAGGCGGGGGCGCTTCGATACCAAGGCGTCGGCCTTTCAGGATGTCTGATGCATTGCGCAGGGGAATCGAAAGGCCACGCGCACGACGTCTCCTAGAGTCCGTTGACTCGGACAGCGGAGGTTGCGGTGGCCGGTGAGGACAGCATGGTCAATGTGCGCGTCGAAGTCAACGGCGTGCGGCACGAGTACGTCGGGCAGGCGGAGCGGCCCCTGCTGTGGTTCCTGCGGGACGGCCTCGGCCTGTCCGGCACCAAGTACGGATGCGGCATCGGGCAGTGCGGCGCCTGCACGGTCCATCTGGACGGGCAGGCCGTCCGCAGCTGTGTCGTGCCGATGAGCGCCACGTCGGGCCGAAGGGTGCTGACCATCGAAGGCCTCGGCACGCGCGAACGCCCGCACCCGCTGCAGCAGGCCTGGCTCACGGTCGGCGTGTCCGAGTGCGGGTACTGCCAACCCGGTCAGATCATGGCGGCGGCGGCGCTGCCACCGGGTCCGATGCCGCCGGACGCGTTGCGGCAGATCGGCAACATCTGCCGCTGCGGCACCTACGGGCGCATCGGCCAGGCCATCGCGCTGGCACGCGCGCCGAAGGCGGCGGCATGAAGCTCCGCAGGCGTGGCTTCGTCTGCGCGGTCACGCTGTCGGGTCTGGCCTGGGTGACCGGGTCCGCACGCGCCGTCGCCGGCGGGGCGGGGCATGCTCCGGCGCAGCCGGCCGTCGAGGACTGGGCGTTGTGGCTGGTCATCGACGCCGCCGGCGGGATCACGCTGTTCCACAAGGTCACCGACCTCGGGCAGGGCACGCCGTCGTCGCTGGCGCGCGTGATTGCGGGCCAGCTCGGCATCGATCCGGAGCGGATCACGCTCAGGCAGGCGCCCGTCCGCGAGCCGTACCTGAAGGCCGACGACGACTACTCGACCTCGGGAAGCTCGGGCATCAGGACGAGCTTCGCCGCTTCGCGCCGTCTGGGGGCCACGGCGCGTGCCGTCCTGGTGCAGGCCGCCGCGTTGCGCTGGCAGGTCGGCGTGGCCGAGTGCACCGTGCGCGCCGGGTCGGTGGTGCACGAGCCGTCGGCGCGCACCCTGCGATTCTCCGAACTGGCCGAGGCGGCTGCCTCGCTTCCGGTTCCGCCCGAGGTGCACGTCGACGAGCGGCCACGGCCGTGGCCCGCGGCGGCCGCGGGGCGCTCGAGGGCGGATGAATCCAGTCTCGTCGATGGTTCCGCGGTCTTCGGAGTCGATGTGCAGCTGCCCGGCCTGAGCACCGCCGCCATCGTCCATTGCCCCATCCCGGGGGGCACGGTGCGGGCGGTCGACGCGTCGCCGGCCTTGCTCCGCACGGGCGTCTTCGACGTGGTGACGCTCGACGACGCGGTCGCGGTTGTGGCCACCGACTTCTGGACGGCCAGCGACGCGCTGCGGCGGGTGCGGGTCGAGTGGTCAGCGCCACCGACGCTGCCCGACACGCGGGTGCATCGGCAGGCTCTGCTGGCAGCGGTGGGCGCCGGGGAGGGACTGCGCAGCGGGGGTCCGCGCGGCGTCGGGGCAGACGAGCACCGCCGCGCCAGCGAGCAAGGCCTGGCGTCGGCACGCCGGCGGCTGGACGCCACGTACTATGTGCCGTGGGCCGCCCACATGACGATGGAGCCGCAGAACGCGACGGCGCGCGTGTCGGACGGACGGGCGGAACTGTGGCTGCCGACCCAGAATCAGGCGCTGGTGCGCTCGACCGTGGCCACGCAGCTGAACCTGCCCGCGGATGCCGTCACGGTCCACACGACCCGCGCCGGTGGGGGCTTCGGCAGGCGCCTCGAGGTCGATGTCGCGCGTGAGGCGACGCTGATCGCCCGGCGTTCGGGGCGCCCGGTCAAGCTCGTCTGGTCGCGCGAGCAGGACCTGCAGAACGACTACTTCCGACCGGCTGCCGCCGCTCGCCTGCGCGCCGGCCTCGACGCGAACGGCGGCGTGTCGAGCATCGTCGTCGACGTCGCGACGCCCTCGATCCTGGCCAGCAGCACCAGCTCGCACGAGCTGCCGCCCGGCGAACCGGACTTCACCGCCCTGATGGGGCTGCAGCCCGGCTACAGCCTGCCCGCTGCGAGCGTCGGCTGGACGCGCGTGGAGGCCGGCCTCAGGAGCGGCTGGTGGCGTTCGGTCGGCTGCGCGGCCAACGGCTTCTTCCTCGAGTCGTTCATCGACGAGCTCGCAGCCACCACCGGTGTGCGGCCGTTGGCCTGTCGCCGTGCGCTGCTGGCGCACGATCCACGCGCCACGCGGCTGCTGCAGAGGCTCGAGCAGGAGGTCGAGGCGGCGACGCCCTCCGCGCGCGGCTGGTTCTGGGGCCACGCATGGTTCCGCTACAGCGGGACGCGGGTCGGCCATGCGGTGGCGGTGTCGCGTGCCGGCGGGCGCAGGATCAGGATCGAGCGCATCCTGGTCGTGGTCGATTGCGGCATCGTCGTCGACCCGCACTTCGCGCGTTCGCAGGTCGAGGGCGGGGTCGTCTGGGGCCTGAGCGCATGCCGCTTCGGGGCCGTCACCTTCGAGCAGGGCCGACCCGGGCAGTCGAACTTCCACGACTACCCGGTGGCGCGCGCGCGCCACCTGCCGCCGATCGACGTCTTCTTCATCGACAGCTCCGAGGAGCCCGGCGGGCTGGGCGAGGAGTCCGTCCCAGGAACCGCGCCGGCGCTGGCCAACGCCATCTTCGCGGCCACCGGCCGCAGGCTGCGCGAGTTGCCGTTCCGTGCCGAGGAGGTCGAGTTCGCGGACTCAAGCGAGGACTGAAGCGGGGATCGACGTGCAGCCGCCGGAGTGCGGACGGCCCCGCCGCGGTGCTTCAGGGAACGGTCCCCGCGGAGGCCGGCGCGAGCCGGGCGCGCAGCGCCTGCTCGAGCTGGTTCCACACGTAGCGCATCGACGCCGAGCGGCGCAGTTCGTCGTGCGCGCACAGCCACACCTCCTGCTTCTGGCTGAAGCGCTCGGGCAGCAGGCGCCGCAGGCAGGGATTGGCGGCGGCCACGTCGACGAGGTAGGCGGCGATGCCCATGCCGGCCTCGACGGCGGCGTGGCGGGCCAGTATCGCGTCCGTGCGCAGCCGGAAGCGGATCGGCCGGGTCGGGAGCTCGCCCCGCACCATCGGCGCCAGCGGCGTGGCCTCGCGGTCGAAGCCGGCCACGAAGGCGCCCTCGGGGATCTCGAAGCCCGCCGGCTCCCCATGCCGCTGCAGCAGCGACTCGTGCGCGTACAGGCCGAGCTCGGTGTTGCCGACGTGCATCGTGATCAGCCCGTCCTGCTCGGGCCTGAAGAAGCGCACCGCGATGTCGGCCTCGCGGCGCAGCAGGTTCTCGGGCCGGTTCGACACCGAGAGCTCGATCTCCAGTTCCGGCTGCTCCTCGAGCATGCGGGCCACCAGCGGCGCCACCACGTGCGTGGCGTAGACCTCCGAGACCGCGATGCGCACCGTGCCCACCAACCCGTGGTGCGCGCCGGCGAACAGCCGCTCGGCCTCGCGCGCCGAGGCCTTCATGGACGAGACGACGCCGTGCAGCGCGTGCGCCCGCTCGGTGGGCTTCAGCCGGCCGGGCTGGCGCACGAACAGCGCCTCGCCGAGCGCGATCTCGAGTTCGCGCACGTGGCGGCCGACGCTGGGCTGCGTCGTGGCCAGGCGGCGCGCAGCTTCGGTGAGCGTGCCGGCCTCGTAGACGGCGATGAACGAGCGCAGCAGGTTCCAGTCGGCGAGCTGCGGCCCGGCCGGCGGGGCCGCTTGAACGGGATCAGCGGAGCGTGCACGCTCGGGCATCGCCGCAGTGTCGCATGCGCTCAGGTCCGCAGCATCGTCACCAGGTCGCGGCGCGGCGACGGACCGGCAGGCGCGCTGGCGTAGCCCACGCGCGCCAGCATCTGCACCGTGCCCTGGGCCGGGTCCACGCCCAGCGCGCGGTGCACGGCGGCGTAGGGACCGCGCATGGCCTCGAACTCCTGCAGCGCCTGCGACACCGGATGCATGTCCACCCCCGCCGCGGTGGCCTGCAGGTGCTGCCGCACGTAGGCGCGGCCGGACTCGAGCTGCTGCAGGCGCGAGTTGCCCGCGCTCACCAGCCACAGCAGACCGCTGCCGGTCTCGTACGGCTTCCAGTGGTCCATCACGCGCTGCAGGCTGCTCTGGCCGCGCTGCGGCACCTCCATCGGATCGAACAGCCCGGTGGTGTGCAGCAGGCGGATCATCGGGCTGGACAGGCTGATCCCGTCGCGGTGCTTGGCGATGGCGTCGGGGCCGATGCGCATCAGGCGCGCCGACTCCAGCCAGGTGGCCGGCGTGATGGCCTCGATCTCGTAGGCCTCGCGCGTGATGCGGCGCAGCGCGGCCAGCGGCTCGGGCGCCGTCACCGTGCCGGCCTGCAGGCCATGGCGGCGCGCCGTCTCCACCCAGGCCGAGGTCAGCGCCTCCGGCAGCGGGCGGCCGTCGGCGTAGGCGGTCTTGGCGGTGTGGCGCCGCGCGATGGCGGCGTACAGCGGGTCGCGCGGGGCCGAGCCGGCGGGGCCGGGCGTCAGCGTGGCCACCACGGTGCCCGCAGGCAGGCTGCGCGCAGCCGGCGCGCCCTGAGGGAACAGCGCCACGGTCACCGAATGCCCGCGCTCGGCCGCGGCGATGAGTGCCAGCTCGATGAAGGCGCCGCAGCCGATCAGGATCTGGCGGCCGAACGGATCGGTCTCGGGCAGCAGCCGCTCGCCGTCGCACAGCAGGTGGATGCGGCCCGGCTCGCGCAGGTCGGCGATCCAGGACTGGCGGTTGTGCGGGTTGGGCGCCAGCAGCGCATGCGCCAGCATGAAGCGGCGCAGCTCGGTCTCGGCGGTGGCCATGCGCCAGGGTTGAAGCGCGGCCTCCGGGGGACCGGACGCGCAACCGGCAGCGCCCACGCCGGCGGCCAAGACGACACCGCCGCCGACGAGCCGGAGGAAGGCGCGGCGCGATGGTTGCGAGGATGCGGCGCCTGCGGCGGGGGCGAGGTGGTTCATGGCGGTGCCCGGGGTTGGTGGAAGCGAACGCCCATGTTGGACGCGCACCGGCGGCGCGGCCAGATCCGGGAAGGCATGTCAGCCATGCAGGCTTGCATGGCGAAGGCGGCGCGGCCAGGACGGCCCGGCCCGGCAGGGTCGCCGACGGCGCCGGGGCTCGGCACCAGCCATCACGTTGGGTCGCGCAGCGCCCCCGGCCCCGGGACCGCTCGGCGCGGCGCCGCTGGCCCGGGCTCGGGCGCTCCGAAGCAGCGTGCGGGCTGCGTCCTGCGCGGGCAGGAGCAGGGTCGAGGCGCGCTCGGCAAGACGCGTGGCCCGCACGCGGTCCGGGCAGGCCTGCGCCGCGTGCAGCGCCCACTCGCCCGCAGTCACCGCGGGCACGCCGGCCGGGCCGTCGCCGTCGATCGCGCCCGCAACGCACTCCCACGTCGCTCAGCGCCTGCAGCCTGCGCAGCCAGTCGAGGCCTGCCGGCCGGTCTCCGGTGCGACACAGCACCAGCGCCGTCGCGCCGGCCATCTGCAGCCGCACCGAGGGTTCCTCGGCAGCCGCACCGAGGGTTCCTCGTCGGCGGCGCCGGCGGCGTCGGCCCAGGAGCGCAGCCACTCCAGGGCCCGGGCGTCGGCCCCGTCGGCGAGCCAGCCGATCTACTGCTGCAGTTCGACCAGCGCCCTGGGCGGGGTCGACACCTTGGGGTGCGACCGCCGCGCCTGGCGCTCCTGGTCGATCTGCGCGTCGGCGCCGGCACGGTCTCCGAGGTCCCGCAGACTCAGGGCGAACAGCAGGCGCGCGGACGGCAGGCTCCTTCCGCGCGACTGGGGGAAGCGCTCGAGGATGGCGATGGCGGCCGCGATGGCGTCGGCGGCACGCTCGAGGTGTCCCGAGCCGACCAGCGAGCGGACGCCGTCGAGCATGCCGATCGCGCCGTCGGCCCGTTCGGCCAGCCACACCGATCCCATGCCGCCGCTGCCGGGTTCGCGCACCAGGCGAGAGGGTCCGACCAAGTCGCCGGCGGCCGGGCCAAGGCCGTGTCAGTGCAGCGCGGCCGCCACGGCCTTGCGCATCTGCCGCCAGTGCCGGGCGACGACGGCCTCGACCTCGTCGTGCAGCGGATGGGGGCGCGCGGCCGACCACAGCAGGGCCAGCACGCTGCGGTGGCGTGAGGCGGGCAGCCGCCGCAGCACCACCCCCGGATGGGCCAGCAGCACGCAGCTGGCCGGGACGATCGACACCCCCAGGCCGGCCGCCACCATGCCCAGCGCGCTGGAGAAGGTGTTGGCCTCGTGACGGATCGCAGGGCTGAAGCCGCCTTCCATGCACAGCGCGATCATGCGGTCGAAGTAGTTGGCCCCGCGCTCGCGCCCGAAGCTCACGAAGTCCTCGCGGGCCAGGTCGCGCATGCGCAACGCCGCGCGTGCGGCCAGCGCGTGGTCGGCCGGCAGGGCCACGCAGTAGGGGTCGTCCTGCTGGTGCAGCACGCGGACCGCCTGGTCGGCGCGGGCCGGGCGGCCGATGCCGTAGTCGAGCCGACCCTCGGCCAGGCCGTCGACCTGCGCCTGCGTGGCCATCTCGCGTGCCTCGATGGCGAGTCCGGGGTGCGCCAGCCGCAGCGCGCGCACGAGCGCCGGCAGGGCGGTCTGGCTGGCCGAGGGCACGAGCCCGAGGCGAAGCGGTCGTGGCCGCTCGCCGTGGGCCCTTGCGCGCGCCACCGCGTCCTGCAGCTGCGCCTGCAGCAGCCGCGCGTCCTCGAGGAAGGCCCGGCCGGCCGGCGTCAGGGCCACCCCGCGGCGGTGGCGCAGCAGCAGCGGCTGCCCGACGATGGCCTCGAGCTGCCGCAGCTGCACCGACAGCGCCGGTTGCGCCACGAACAGGCGCGCTGCCGCGGCGCTGAAGCTGCCCGCCTCGGCGACGGCGACGAAGTAGCGGAGCTGGCGCAGTTCCATGTTGTATAGCTCTCCGTTATGGCTCGAATCACGAAACAGTATTTTTCAGCAAGTCAGGCCCGCCCGAAGATCACGCTGTCCGCACCCCACCGAGGCCGATCCATGCGCCCCAGCCTGCCAGCCCTCCCGCCTGTCCACGCCGCACCGCCGCACCGGGCGGCGCATGCGGCCCGGGTGCGCGGCGCGGAAGCGTTCCGTCCGCGCTCGATCGAGCCGTATGCGCTTCCGGGCGACGAGGTTCTCGGGCTGAACAAGGCGCGCTGGCGGCTGGAGGTGGGCGACGCCGTGCTGCTGATCCACGACCTGCAGAACCACTGGGTCGGCATGTTCGGCGACCCGTCGGCCTGGCTGGAGGGCATCGCGCGCCTGCGCCGGGCCTGCGACGCCGCGGGCGTGCCGTGCGTCTACACGCGTGCACGCCCTGCGCGCACCGCCGCCGAGCGCGGCCTCGCGCTCGCGCTGTGGGGCCTGGGCGTCGCTTCCGATCCGGCCGACGCCGCCGCGGGCCAGCTCGTCGCGCCGCTGGCGCCGCGCGGCACCGACTACGTCGTCGACAAGCCCAAGTACAGCGCCTTCTTCGACAGTGAACTCGAGGCGCTGCTGCAGCGCCTGGGCCGGCGCCAGATCGTGCTGACCGGCGTCTTCGGCCACCACGGCATCCAGGTCACGGCGGTCGACGCCTACATGCGCAACCTGCAGGTCTTCCTCGCGGCCGATGCGATGGCCGACTATTCGGCATCCGAGCACGAGCAGACGCTGCGCTACGTGGCCGAGGTCTGCGGCTGCGTCGCCACGGTCGGGTCGCTGACCAGAGCCCTGGAGGGCGCGTGAGCATCACGCACGGCGGCAGCGTCGTCCACTGGATGATCGGCACACCGATCCGGCAGGTGCGCCTCCCGCGGCTGGCCAACGAGTTATTCCAGCGCACCGGCCGCGACGAGGTGCTGGTGCCGATGGAGGTGCACGCCGACGGGCTGGCCCCGGCGCTTGCGCTGTACGCGGCCGCCTCCAACGCCGGCGGGCTGATCAGCACGCTGCCGCACAAGGGCCGGCTCGCCGGCCTGGTGGATGCCTGCAGTCCGCGTGCCGCGCTGACGGGCATGGTCAACACGGTGCGCAAGGAGGCCGGGCGTCTGGTCGGTGACATGCTCGACGGGGCCGCACTGGCCGCGGCGCTGCGCCAGCGGGCGGTGGACCTGCGCGGCCGGCGCGCCGTGGTGCTGGGCTGCGGCGGGTTTGGCAGCGCCGCGGCGTTCGAACTGCTGGCCGCAGGCGCGCAGACCCTGGTGCTGGTGGAAGTCGACGTTGCGCGCGCGACGCGGCTGGCGCATCGCCTGGACGCCCACTTCGGGGCCGGCCGGGTGCGGGTGCGGGGGCCGTGGCGAGGCCCGGAGCCGGGGCACGGCCCCGATCTGGAGGGCGTGCAACTGCTGGTGCAGGCCTCACCGGCCGGCATGCACCGCGACGGCGGGCCGGCGCTGCATGCCGCCGAGGCGCTGCCTTGCGATCTCGATGCGCTGCAGGGCCTGGAGTTCCTGGTCGACGCCGTCACCGGCCCGGCCACGGCGCTGATGCGGGCGGCGCGCACTCGCGGCCTGGGCGTTCTGGGCGGCGACGAGATCGCAGCGGCGCAACTGCCGCTGGTGCTGGACTTCTGGCGCGTGCCGGGAGTCGCGTGCTCGTCGTCGGCGTCGACTGCAGTGCCTGAACTGTCGGCATCACCCGCCGACTCCGCTGGCTCCGCCGAGTCCGCTCCACCGCCACCGCCCGCCCCGGCCGAGCCGCGCCGCGCCGGCCAGCCCATTCAACCGGAGACCGACCGATGACAACGATGCCCGATCCCCGTCACGACGCCCGTCGCGAGTCCTGCCGCGAATCCCGTCGCCAGTGGCTGCGCGCGCTGGCCGCTGCCTGGCTCCCCGTGGCCGGCCCGGCGCCGCTGCGCGCCCAGGGCAGCCTGCCGGGAGCCTTGAGGCTTGTGCTGACCGCGCCACCCGGCTCTTCGATCGACCTGCTGGGCCGGATGGTCGCCGAGCGGCTTCGCGAACGGCTGGGGGTGCCGGTGGTGCCCGACAACCGCCCCGCCGCCGGCGGCACGGCGGGCACGGGGGAGGTGGCGCGCGCGGCCGCCGACGGGGCGACGATCGGGCTGTCGTTCACCGGGCCGCTGGTGCTCGCGCCCATGCTGCAGTCGAGGCTGCCCTACGACCCGGAGCGGCAGCTCGCCCCCATCGTGCTCCTGGGCACCGCACCCAACCTGCTGGCCGTCAACGCCAGCCTGCCGGTGGCCAGCTTCCGCGAGTTCATCGACCACGTGCGGGCGCGCCCGGGGAGGTTGAACTACTCCTCCTCGGGCAACGGCAGCAGCGCCCATCTGGCGATGGAACTCCTCAAGGCGCAGGCTGGCCTGTTCATCGTCCACGTGCCCTACAACGGCGCGCCGCCTGCTGCGCAGGCCGCCGCCGCGGGCGACGTCGACGCGATCATGGCCAACCCCACCGCGCTGCTGCCGCTGATCAAGGCGGGCCGGCTGCGCGCGCTGGCCACCACGGGCCGCGGGCGCTGGGCCGGCATGTCCGAGCTGCCCACCGTGGCCGAGAGCGGCTTCGCCGGCTTCGAGGCCCTGGCGTGGAACGGCTTCGTGGCGCCGGCGGGTACGCCGCGCGAGTGGTTGGAGCGCCTGAACCGCGAGATCAACGCGATCGTTTCCGCGCCCGACTTCAAGCCCCGGGCCGAGGCGGCGGGCTGGGACGTGGCCGGCGGCAGCATCGAGGCGTTCGCCGGATTCATGAGGGCCGAGCGCGCGCGCTGGGCGCCGGTGGTCAAGCGCAGCGGTGCCAAGATCGATTGAAGGAGCGTCGAGCGCCAGCCAGGTTTGGTGCGGGCGCGACTCATGTCCGGCCCTCGGCTTCCACGCGTCTACACGGCCTGGAACCAGTCATTGACCTCGGGCGCCAGCGCCCCGGGCGGCACCGCGACGAAGCCGTCGTCGAGCATCTGCACCTGATCGATGCCGTCGAGCCGGAACGTCCGCCCGGCGGCCGAGTCGCGGTCCAGGCCCAGCAGGTACCAGACCGGGTGATTGAGCAGCAGGTACTGCGGCTCCACGCACCGCCGGGACACCCGTTGCTCCCGCGACTGGTAGCGGAATCGCACGACGCGCGACGCCATGAAGGCCTCCTGCAGCAGCCGCGCCTGGCCGGCCGCGGGCTCGCTCCAGGAGCGGCGGATCGGCTCCGATGCCGGCAGGCCGACGAGGATCCGCCTGCGCAGACGTTGCACCGCCGCTCGATCGGTGGGCGCAAACGTGGACGACAGCCTGGCCCGCAGCCCGGCGATGCCGGCGCCGAGCATCGGCAGACGCAGGGACTCGGCCAGCGCCAGCGCGAACACGAGGTCCAGCGCTTCGGCGTGGGACAGCCGCACCCGCGGCAGCGCACTGCGCGCGCCCAGGCGCATGCCGCCGCCGCGTCCGACGTCGGTGTCGATGACGACGCCTTCCTCCCTCAGGCCAGCCACGGCGCGGCGAACCGTGCGCAGGCTCAGGCCGGCTTGCTCCGACAGGCGCCGTGCCGTCCAGACCTGCCCGTCGCCCAGAAGGGCGAGGACGCGATCGCTCGCAGACAGGCTCATCGTCGAATGGTGCCACGCAATGGCACCAATTCATCGCACGATGGTGGCACCGTGACACCACCGGAGATTCCCGTGACCCCCTTCGCCACCATCGCCCCATGCTACGAGATCGTTCACTTCGCCTTCGACGCGACCGTGCCGCTGCCGCGGCAGGTCGAGGCGATGAAGGCGCTCGGCGATTGGCTCGCCGCGCAGTCAGGCTTCCAGTCGAGGCAGAGCTACCATGACCCGCAGCACGCCCGCTGGACCGACCTGGTCGCGTGGATCAGTCGCGCCGACGCCGTCGCCGCCATGGACCGCAGCCAGCGCGACCCGGCGCTGGCTGGCGTGATGTCGCTCATCGTCCCGGAATCCGTTCATGCCGGCCACTTCGAGAGGATCATCTGAACGCCGCCGACCGGGCGTTCCGCAGGGCCTGGAGGCATGCCCGGGGCTCGGCCCGAAATCGGCGACCCTGTTGCGGGTGTGCGGCATCCGGTCGGTTGCCGCGTTGCGCCGGCTCGGCGCCGCTGCGGCGTTCATGAAGGTCGAGGCCGCTGGTCAGAGGCCCAGCCTGAACCTGCTCTGGGCGCTCGAGAGCGCCATCACCGCAACCCCGTGGCGCGAGGTGGCGAGATCGGACCGCACGAGGCTGTTGCTGGAGCTGGACGACCTCAGGACCGGCGCGAAGTTCGGCGCTTCGCGGTCGATGCATCGCGCAGCCCCGAGCGGAAACGACCATCTCGAAGGAGAGCCCGGGGTCGATCGCCTGCGGCCCTCGGGCCGCGTGCGGCGGTCGCGTTGATCGGCTCGACGATGCCGGCGTCGTGTCGCAGGCTGCCCGCGTGACCCGGTGCCGAGCGCCCTGCGCAGGTCGCGGCGCGACGCCTCACCCCGCGTGCGCACCAGGAACGCGATCACCCGCTCGTTCACCGCATCCGGCTGCTCCTGGTACACGAAGTGCCCCGTACCCTCCACGCGCAGCAGCGCCAGGCCGGCCGCGAAGTCGGCAGCCCGCATCGAGCGCTCGAACACGTCGGCGCCGATGCAGCCGTCGCGCGCGCCGTGGATGCCGAGGGTGGGCACCGGGGTCGGCACGGCCAGCAGCGCGGCGCCGGCCTGGGCGGCGGGCGTTGCAGTGTCCAGCGCCTGGCGGTAGTACGAGAGCGTGGCGGGCAGCACGCCGGGCCGCGCGAACTGCCTCCGCAGCGCGGCCAGCGCGCCCGGGCCGGGCTCCCAGCCCGGGGACCCCTCGCGCCACAACCGCTCGAGGTAGGCCCAGTCGTCCGCGGCCACGGCCCGCTCGGCGACGCCTTCCTGCTGGAAGAACAGGATGTAGCCCGATCGCTGCAGTTGCGCCGTATCGGCCCGCAGCTCCTCGCCGAAGCGGCGTGGCGTGGGCACGGCGATGGCCGTGAACGAGCGGAAGGCCGCGGGCTGCAGCGCCATCGCCGCGAAGCCGATCGTCGCGCCCCAGTCGTGGCCGATGAAGTGCGCCCGCGGCTCGCCCAGTGCCTGCAGCCAGTCGAGCACGTCCTGCGCCAGGTCGCGCAGCCGGTAGCTGCCCTCGGCAGGGATCGAAGACGGCTCGTGGCCGCGCGACGTGACGGCCACCGCGCGGTAGCCGGCCGCCGCCAGCGCGGGCAGCTGGTGGCCGAACGTGTGCGGCGTGTCGGGAAAGCCGTGCAGCAGCAGCACCGCCGGCCCTTCGCCCATCTCTCAGGCCGAGAAGGCGAGCGGGCCGCACTGCAGCCGGATGCGGCGGGCGCCTTCCATGCGCGGAGGCGCCGTCAGCGGCCCGGCCGGCGCCAGGGGTCGATCAGGATCTTCGCGTGCTGCTCGGGGTCGGCCAGCGCCGCGAAGGCCTCGTCGACCTCTTCCAGCCCGACGCTGCCGGTGACCAGCGGCTCCCGGTCGAAGCGGCCGTCGCGGATCGCCGCCAGCGCCTGCCCGAAATCCACCGGGGTGTAGTAGACGACGAAGGACAGCTGCAGCTCCTTCATGATCGCCACCATCGGGATGAAGCTCTCCTCACCCGGGGCGATGCCCGATACGACGAGCCGCGCGTTCTGCGGCGCCTGCAGCACCAGCCGGCCCGGCACGCCAGCGCGCGCCGGCGCGGAGAGAGTTCGGATGCGACGATCATGGCCGCGCCGCGTATCGCCAGCACGGCGGTGATGGCCAGCCCGATCGGGCCGCATCCCACGACGACGGCCACGTCGCCGTCCTGCAGCCCCGCGCGCGCCACCGCGTGCACGGCAATGCCCAGCGGCTCCACCGGCGCAGCGGCGGTATCGGGCACCGACTCGTCCACCTTCAGGCACAGCGCCTCGCTCAGCACCAGGTACTCGGCGTAGGCGCCCGGCGTCTCGGGGTGCTGCCCGGCAGGGCCGGGCCCGACTCCTTCAGCACGAACGGCATCGAGCAGACGCGGTCGCCCTCGGCCAGCGTGCGCACGGTGCCCGGTCCGAAGGTCACGATCGCGCCGACGAACTCGTGCCCGGGGACGAGGCCGGTGGCCAAGCCGCGCTCGAGCTCGGCTGTCGGTGCGCCAAGGCGGCGTGCCTGCTCGACGACGTGGTCGACGTGGCGCTCAGTTGCCCTTGAAGTCGGGCTTGCGCTTGTCGAAGAACGCCTGCGTGCCCTCGCGGAAGTCGCCGCTCAGGAAGGTGAGCAGGAACTGGTCGCGATCCATGTAGCTGGTGGCGTGGTGGTTGGCGTTGGCGGTGGCGTTGATCGCCTCCTTGGTCATGCGGATCGGCAGCGGCGGCAGCGCCTCGAGCCTGCGCGCCCACTCCATGGCCGCGGCCTCGGCGCCGCCCGCCTCCACCACCGCGTCGACCATGCCCCAGTCGAGCATCGTCGGGGCGTCGGCGAACTCTCCGAACATCGTGAAGCGCTTGGCCCGCGCCGGGCCCACCAGTGTGGCCAGGCGGGGCAGGCTGCGCCAGCTCATGTTGATGCCCAGCGGCACTTCGGGCAGCCGCATCCGGCCGCCTGCGCCGCAGATGCGGAAGTCGCAGGCCAGTGCCAGCGCGCAGGCGCCGCCCACGCACCAGCCCTCGATGGCCACGATCGTCGGCACCTCGATGTCTTCCCAGGCCTGACACATGTCGGGCCCGGCGGCGACGAGCTCGCGCAGCTGCAGCAGGGTGGGCGGCTCGGCGGCGGAGGCGCCTGCGCTGTCGAGGTCGGCGCCGGCCGAGAAGAAGTCGGGCGCCCCGGCAAGCACGACGGCGCGCAGGTCGCTGCGGGTGCGGTGAGTGCGCGCGAAGTCGGTGAGCTCGGCGATCAGCTTCGGGCTGAGGGCGTTGCGCTGTTCGGGCCGGTGCAGCCGGGCGACGACGATGCCGCCATGCTGCGCCACCTGCAGGTGCGCGTAGCCGGCCATCGTCAGGCCACCTCGAACAGGCCGGCGGCGCCCATGCCGGCGCCGACGCACGTCGTCACGACGACGTGGCGCACGCCGCGCCGGCGGCCCTCGATCACTGCGTGGTCCACCGAGCGCACGCCCGTCATGCCGTAGGGGTGGCCGATCGAGATGGCGCCGCCGTCGACGTTGCACCGGTCGGGGTCGATGCCGAGGCGGTCGCGGCAGTACAGGCTCTGCGAGGCGAAGGCCTCGTTCAGCTCGCACAGGCCGATGTCGTCGACCTTCAGGCCGTGCCGCGCGAGCAGCCTCGGCACGGCGAACACGGGGCCGATGCCTATCTCGTCGGGCTCGCAGCCGGCCACGGCGAAGCCGCGGAACACCCCGAGCGGGCGGATGCCGCGCCGCTCGGCGTCGGCGCGCTCCATCACGATGCAGGCGCTGGCGCCGTCGCTCTGCTGGCTGGCGTTGCCGGCCGTGACGGTGCGGCCCTGCTTCATTGTCTGCCGTCCTCGAGCACCGGGGCCAGCGCGGCCAGCGACTCGTAGGTGGTCTCGGGGCTGTTGCAGTCGTCGCGCGCGACGGTGACGTCCACCATCGTCGTCTCGCCGCTCGTCTTATCGGCGCGCGCCCACTGCGTGGCCAGCGGCACGATCTCGACGTCGAAGCGGCCGATGCCGCAGCGCTCGGCCACGATCTCGGCGGTCTCGATCATCGACATCCACAGCGCCGGCCTGGACGCGGCCAGGCCCGGCTCGCCTGCGTGGTGCAGGTTCATGCGGCCCGACATCTGCACCAGCGAGATCGACTCCACGCCGCCGGCGGCGACCACGGCCTCGCCTTCGTTGACGACGCGACCGGCCGCGAAGGCGACCGCCTGCAGGCCGGAGGAGCGGTAGCGGTTGATCGTGACGCCGGACGTGGTGACCGGGCAGCCGGCCTGGATGGCGGCGTTGCGCGCGATGTTGAAGCCGGTGGGCCCTCCGGGCATGCCGCTGCCCAGGATCACGTCGTCGACCTCGGCCGCCTCGATGCCGGCCCGCGCGATGGCGTGGCGCAGGGCGTGACCGGCAATCACGATGGGGTGGGTGCGGTTGAAGCTGCCGCGGACCGACTTGGCCAGCGCGGTGCGGGCGGTGGAGACGATGACGGCTTCGCGCATGGGTGCGACCTTGGAGACGAAAGGCGATGATCGCAGGCAGTCAACGTACTGAACAAGAGTATGGTTTGGTCACCACGCCGGCGGCCGGGGTTGACGAGCTGGGCCGAGGAGATCGACGGGCCAGCGCCGGCGGGAGCGGGCGCAGGCCCGGCCGCGTGGCTGGCTCGCACGCCATGAGCGCACCCACGGCTGGCCGGCGGGCCGCGCGGCGCGGGTCTGGCGCCGCCGGGTCGTCCGGCCTCCGTGGCGCACCGGCATCGCCGGCGGCCGCACCGGCGCAGCCGCACGCACCCGCGTCCACATCCGCATCCGCGTTCGCGGCCGTCCCGCCCCCGGTCGCCCTGACTGCATCGACCGTGTCGTTCGTGCCCGCCGCGCCGATCGACGCCGACTCGGCCCGCGGCCGCATGCGGCTGCTGCAGGTGGCGATGCGGCGGTTCGCGGCCCAGGGCTTCGACGGGGTCACGGTGCGCACGATCGCTGCCGAAGCGGGCGTGTCGCCTGGGCTGACAAAGCACCACTTCGGCTCCAACGAGGGCCTGCGCGACGCCGTCGATGCCTGCTTCCTGAGGCGCTCGGGTGCGGCCTTCGAGCGCGCCATTTCCGCGACCCGGGGCATGGAGCCTGCCGCGGTGGCCGAGCACGAGCGCGCCTGGCTCGCCCTCTACGCCGACGGGTGGCCCGACTTCGTGGCCTACCTGCGGCGCGCGATCCTCGAGAACAGCGCCTGGGGCAGAGCCTGTTCCGGCGCTACTACGACTCGGTCCGGCACAACGTCGACCGCATGGACGTGGCCGGTCGCATCGGCAACGAGGTCGACCGGCCGCGGCTGCCGATGCTGTATGCGTTCTTGCTTCTCGGGCCGCTGGTGCGCGACCCGCACAATCAGGCCATGCTCGGCCGCAGCACCTACCAGCCCGACATGTGGGTGCGTTACCGGCGCGCGCTGCACCAGCTGTTCTGGCACGGCGCTGGACCGCCGGACGGTTCACCTGGCGCTGCGGCTCGCTGAAGCCCCCGCGGATGCCGCGCGCGGCGCTGGGATGGCGCCGGACCGCCGTGGGTTGTCCCTGACAGCGGAGACCATGCATATGTTCAGTGTCTGAGTCGTCGCGATCCGAGCGACGCCCGGCCCGCGCTTCGCTTGCGGCAAGCCAGACCAACGGCACCGGGCCCTGCTGAACGAGTGCGCTGCCCGAGTGCGCAGCCTCAGGCGGCCCGCTGTGCCGAGGAGACCCGTCGATGCGTCTCCATCTCGAGCCCGTCGTGAGCGCCGCGGCCGCCGCCTGCGCCTGATGCGCGGTACCCGCCTGGGCGCAGGAGCCGGCGCCGAGCGTCCCCGCGGCGCCGACATCGAAGGCACCGGGCTGGACATCGGGGTGGTGTGGCACATGCCGCTGCAGGGGCTGAGCGTGCCGCTGGCAGGGAACGCGAACCAGACCGAGTTCGCGCGCGTCCCGGCCAGCTTCCGTGCGCGCGTGGGCGACCAGATCCCCGGCTCGCCCGAGCAGTCGGCGTCGCTGGCGCTGGCCTACCGCACGCAGGCCGCGGGGCTCGACCGGTTCGCCGGCGCGTCCGGCCACCACCGTGGCTCGCAGAGCGAGATGATCGCCGGGCTCAGCCCGGCCTCGATCACCGACGTGCGGCTGCGGCTGGGCGTCGGCGGCAAGGACTGGGATGCCTCGGTGTACGGCATCAACCTCAACGACCAGCGCACGTGGCCGCGGTGCTGAGCGCGGCGGCGGTCAGCCCGATCCCGCCGCGCAAGGTCGGGGTCGACCTGAACCTGCGCTTTTGGGCTGCAGCGCGGCCGGCGGCATGCCGGGCACCGGCAGCCCGGCCGGCCACGCGCTGGTCACCGGCGGGCCGGGCTTCATCGGCCGCCGCGTCGTGCAGCGCTTCCTCGACGCCGGCTGGCGCGTCGCCACGCTGTCCCTGCCCGGGGAGGCGACGCCGGCGGCCTGGGCTGGCCGGGTCCGCGCCCTGCACGCCGACCTGGCCGACCCGCGTTCGGTCGAGGGGATGCCGCAGGGCATCGACACCGTCGTGCACCTGGCCGGGCCGGTGGGAGTCGCCGGCGCGTACGGGCGCCAGTGACGCGCGATCGCCGACGGCACCCGGCACGTCTGCGAGGCGGCGGCGATGCGCCGCGCGCGCCTGGTCGTCGTGTCGTCGATCGCCGTCTACGGCGACGGCCTCGACGTGACCTGGCGGCGCTTCAGCGACGACATGGCGCGTCTGGCCGGGATGCCGCCGCCGCCGGCGTACCTGCTGCAGGCCATGCGCGAACTGGCCTGCACCAACGAGGACCCCGCCCGCTTCGTGCCGACGCGCGAACCCGCGCTGCCCTTCCTCGAGGGCCTGGACGGATCCGCGCCGAACTCGGCTGGGTGCTGCGCATCGGCTACGAGCAGGCGCTGGCGGGGATGCGTGAGCAAGTGCTTGGCGGCGCCGCAGCCTGGGCTAGCGCGCCCAGGCGGCCCTGCGGCCTGGCGCTCGATCGGCATCGGGTCGCCGTCGGGTCGCCATCGGGACCGGCGACGAGCCTGCCAGGGCGCCTATTCGAGAATGCATGCCTTGTATGCGGATGCAGGGGTTGGCGTGCGGTGCGACCCTCCCGAAACTCCGATCGGAGGCTGGAGGTGCGCTGCACTGCTCGGCCTCTGGTCTGCCACTGGCCGCGAGACACTCCCAGCGAGAAATTCCGCCATGAATCCAACCTTGCCCTGCGTTGCCAGCCGGTGCCGGCCCGAGAGCCTCTGCCGGTGCTGCCCGCGGCCGCACCGCAGGGGCGGCTGCGGACCGGGCGCCGGCCGGCCCGGCTCGACCGGCTGCCTGTGATCCCCCTGAACCAACCCAACGGAGTCCCCATGACGACACTTGACCCTTCCCACGGCGACGCCACGCCGTCCCGCAGCCTTCTCCTGGCGGCCGGGCTGGTCCTGCTCGTGCAGGGGTTCAGCATCTTCGCGCCCATGGCGGTGCTCGGCAGCGCGATCCAGTGGCCGGACAGCCTCGACTTCCCGCCCGCGCAGATGCTGCCGCTGCTGCGTGAGCAGCTCGACGCGGTGCGGCTCGGGTACGGGCTGTACCTCGGCTACTCGCTGCTCTTCATCGTGACCGGTGTCCTGACGGTTCGGCTCGCGGCCCGCCCCGGTCCGCTGGGCGCGCTGGCGCTGATCGCGGTCGGGGCGGCGGCGGTCTCGGCGCTCGCGCGGTCGATCGGCATCCTGCGGTGGCTGACCGGCAGCGTGTCGCTGGCGGAGGCCCATGCGGCGCCCGGCCTGTCCGCGGAGGGCCGCCTCGCGGTGGAGACGATGCAGGCCGCCATCAACGCCTGGGGCGGGGCCATCGGGGAGACGCTGGGCGTCGCGGCCTTCGCCGCGATCTGGGCCATCGCCACGAGCGTCGTGATCCTGCGCCACCGGCAGTTGCCCGCATGGGCGGGCGTGACGGGGCTCGTGGCCGGCGTCCTCGTGGCCTTGCCCGCCCTCGAGCTCTTCGGCATCGCGCCGCCGGTCTCGATCGTGATCTCCACGACGGGCATCCAGCTCTGGTTCATGGCGCTCGGCCTGCTGTTCCTCTGGCGCGCGCTGCGCCGTCCTGCTTGAACGAGCCGGGCCGATCGGCAGCAACCTCTACCCGGCCCTGAAGCCGACCCTGCCGCTGACCCTCGGCCAGGACGTCGTCGGGCACAGGGGCGGCATCGGGCCCGCCGTCGCGCGATGGTGCATCGGTGAGACCGGGTCGCCGACCTGATCCAGGCCGGCGGCAACGCCACCCGTGTCGTGCGTTCGGCCGCCGCGTTCGTCGCCTGCGACGAGGCCGATGCCGCCTCCAAACGGGGCCGCGTGGCGCTCGACGTCGATGGCTCCGCGGTCATTGTCGATGCGGCCCGCGGAGGGCCGCTCGACTCGCTGCTGGCGCGGCTCGCCCCCCGCGGGACGGATGGTCGCGCCGGGCTTCAGCGCACCCTTCCGCGCCGCCTGCAGGGCTGGCAGCGCGCAGCCAGCCCTGCAGGCGAAGCGGCGCTCCGCGTCCGGCTTCCCTCAAATCAAGGGGGATGTCGTCGCGTTCGGGGTCGTCGAGGCGCACGGCCTGATCGCAGCGGGCGCGGTCGAGAGCCGGCTCGCGCCCGTCCACACGTCGCCGATCTCCGTCGGCGCTGTCGACAACCTCCGCGCCGGATCACCTCATGCGACCGCGCCATCGGGTCGAAGCGACAGGTGGCCGCCGGGACCACGGCCGGCCGGGTGCCTGCAACCACCCGTGAAGGCTGCAGTTCCATTCATCAACGCATGGCTCGCATGCGGGCGCAGGGGTTGGCGATCGACTGGGCCCTCAACACACTCCGGGCCGAGCGCGGGCGCACTGCAAGTCCCGCGGTTCGAGTCACCAACCCTTTCGAAAGGTACGCCATGAACTCATCGACGCTCCGGGCCAGCGGGCCAATGTCACCCCCTGCGGTCGTCGCCAGGGCCATCGTGGCCGGTCTCGTCCTTGCCTGCTCCGCAGGAACGGCGCTGGCCCAGCAGCCTGCGCGCAACCTGCTGGGCCTGGGCGCCATCTCGATGGCCGAGTTCGAGGGCTCCGCCGACCAGGCCGTGCGGCCGTTCCTGCTCGGGCGCCTGGACCTTGGCGGGTACGGCAGCCTGCGACTGGCGGGGCTGTCCGTCCAGTACAACGTGATGGGACCGAAGAGCCCATGGGCCTTCGGCCCGGTCCTGTCGATGCGACCGGCCCGGGACGACAGTGTCGCGGATCCGGTCGTGCGCCTGCTGCGCAAGGTCGACAGTGCCGGCGAGGCCGGGGTCTTCGTCGAGTACGGCTTCGGCGACACGCTCGCGCAGGGAGACCGCCTGAGCGTGGGCCTCGAGGCCAAGGGCGGCAAGGGCAACCAGCTCACCTGGGGTGTCCAGTACCAGGGGCCGAAGATGGGCGCCTTCCAGTACGGGATCGACCTGCGCGCGACCTCCGCCAACGACAAGTACATGGACACCTACTTCTCGGTGGACATCGACAACAGCGTGCGCAGCGGCCTGCCGGTCTACAAGGCATCGGCCGGGCTGAAGAGCACGACGATCGGATTCACCGGCTCCTACGACCTCAGCCGGCAGTGGACGCTGATTGGCCGTCTGGGTCTGTCGCGCCTGGCCGGCGATGCGAGCGACAGCCCCATCGTGCGGCTGCGCGGCGACACCAACTCGACCGCCTTCGGGCTGGCCCTCGGCTACCGCTTCTGAGCCACCCTGCATTCCCTGCCCGCGGTCGCCGCCACCCTGAGCGAACGGCCGGCGCAGGGGCGCGACGGCCGGGCGTGGAGCCGAATCGCTCCGCACCCGTGCCGTCCTGCTTGCCGTCCAGGATGGCGCCGGTCTGAGTCGTCCTGCGCAGACAGTCGGCCCAGGGCTTGAGGCCCCGAGGCTTCGCGGAGAAATCCATGTCGATCCACCCCTCGCGGCGCCGGTGCCGCTCCCTCCCCGCGATCCTCGTCGCGGCGGCCCTGTGCACGCTGCTGCACGGCTGCGCCTCGAACGGGAGCGTGGCGCCGCCGTCCGAACTCGTCAGCAGCGGCTGGGGCGACCCGGCCGCGCTGGCCCCTGTCGCCGACTTCGATGCCTACGTCAGCGGCGTGACCGAAGAACTTCGCGGGCACCGGCTGCCGTTCGAGCCGTCGATGGCGGACACGGAACTGAGCCTCGTGGCGCCCTTCCGGGTGCCGCCGGGGCCGGGCTGCACCCCCGGCAAGCCGAGGGGCATCGCGATCCTCGTGCACGGGCTGTCCGACACCGCCTTCGCGATGCGCGACCTCGCGGGTTCGCTCGCGAGGCAGTGCCTCGAGTCGCGCGTGCTGCTGCTCCCGGGGCACGGCACCCGACCCGCCGACCTGCAGGTCGTCGATCACGACGACTGGCTGGACCACGTCCGGGCCGCGGTCTCGCAGGCTGCGCGCGAGAACGAGTTCGTCGTGACGGCAGGCTTCTCCCTCGGCGCGGCCCTCGCACTCGCCGTCGCATCGGAGTCCCCCGGCAGCGTGGACGCGGTGATCGGCCTCTCGCCGGCCTACCGCATCCGCTCGACCTTCCTGGCGCGGCAGGCAAGCTGGATCGCCGCATTCCGGCCTTGGCTGGACTCTGGGCCGCGCGAGGAGTTCGCGCGGTATGCCGCGATGCCGACCCTGGGCATCGCGTCCACCATGGCCGTGCTCGGCAGAATGGACGCGCGCATCGGCAGCCAGGGTGCGGTTCGCGTGCCCTGGCTCGTCGTCCAGAGCGAGGACGACGAGGTGGTCGACGTCGCCGGGAACAGGCGGTTCTTCGATGCCAACGCCCGAGACCCGCGCAGCGAGCTCTTGAACTACTTCTCCGGCCAGCCCGCGGAGGCGCCCGGCGATCGCATGGTCTGGCTGCCCGCCGCCAGCGCGTCGCTGCGGGTGGTGGGCCTCTCGCACCTCTCCGTCCACATCTCGCCGGACAACCCGCACTACGGCCTCTCGGGCTCCTACCGCAATTGCGGCAGCGTTCCGTTCCGCCAGCCCCAGGAGATCCTGGCGTGCAAGCAGGCGGAGCGTGTCTGGTACGGCGTCAGCGGCCAGTCGCCTCCTCCCGGCGAGGCCGGTGCCCGAGCCACGTTCAATCCGCATTTCGCGGACCTGGAGCAACGGATCGGGCGCTTCCTGGACGCGGTGGATCATCGGCGCGCGGATAAAGTGGCATCGCAGCGCAGCCAGCCCTGATGACGCCGGCGCACCGGTCCGGGGCGCGGACCTTCCGCGGCCCGGTGGGACAGCGTTTCCGACCGGACCGATGACAGGGCCGCTTGCATGGCGGCGGGCGATGTCCACGGCGGCCGACCGTCAAGCGGCCCCGTGGTGTCGCTCGCCGGCTTCGCGTCTGACGAGACCTTGAACCTTCGTGGATCCCATGCCGACCAACAAGGTGATGTCCCCTGGAGCCCGGCTGGGCGACTGGAACCTGCTGCGCTCCTTCATCGCGGTCTGCGAGACCCAGACCCTCACCGCCGCTGCGGACTCGCTGGGACTGAGCCAGCCGACGCTCGGCCGGCACATCAGGGAACTGGAGACCCTGGTCGGCGAGACTCTGTTCGACCGCCTGCCCGGGCGCATGAGGCCCAACGAGCGCGCCGAGTTCCTGCTCGATCGCCTGCTGCCGCTGCGCGAGGGAGTGGGCCGCATCGAGCACGCGATCTGGGGTCGCGACGAGGTGGTGGCCGGGACGGTGCGCGTCACCACCAGCGAGATCCTCGGCGTGCTCGTGCTGCCGCGCGTGCTGGCCCCCCTGCTGGCAGACGCGCCCTTGCTGCAGGTCGAGGTCCAGGCCTCCGACGCAGTGCAGAACCTGCTTCGCCGGGAGGCGGACATCGCGATCCGCTTCTTTCGCCCGGAGCAGGACGATGTCATCGCCATCTCGGTCGGCCAGACCGAGATCGGGCTCTTCGGCAGCAAGGAGCTCGTGGACAGCCTGCCCGAGTGCTGCACGCCCGGCGACCTCAAGGGCCGCTACGTGGGCGGCGTCGGTGTCGAGCAGGCCATCGAGATCGCGGCAGCCGCCGGCCACTCGCTGCAGCTGTCGGACTTCCGCTTTCGGTCGATGTCGAGCGTGGCGCAACTGCATGCCGTGGAGGCCGGCATCGGCGTCGCCGGGCTGCCGGTCGTGATCGCGGCCGAGCGCCCGGCGCTCGTCCGCGTGTTTCCCGAAGTGGTGGCACAGCCCATGTCCGTCTGGCTCTGCGCCCACGAGGACCTGCGCCGGAGCCTTCGGATGCGCAGGGTGTTCGACCACCTGACCGTCACGCTGCGAAAACTGTTCGCCGCATCGGCAAGGTGACCGGCAAGGTGACGTGGCCGCCGCGGGCCGCCGTGGGCCGCCGTGGGCCACCGTGGGCCGCCGTGGGCCGTTTCGGGCCCGGGCTCGGCCTGCACGCCATCCCCGGCACGCCGCCCGGGCCGCCACCCGAGCGACGCCTTGGCCGCTGCGGAAGGTTCGCGGCGCTGCCCGCAGCCGATGACGCTAGCCGATGCGGTCGAAGACGTCCGGCTCCAGCTCGGTGGAGCGACGCACGCAGCGATCCTGGGTCTGATCGCCCCAGCTGAAACGCCTTCCGTCGCCGCTGAGGGCGAACACGTCCTGATCGACGCAGGCCGACACCAGGAAGGTCGGAGCCGCGCAACCGTTGGAGACGTCCTTGGGCACGCCCGAGGTCAGGCCGCAGTCGTCGAGCCCGAGTCCCTGGAGGAGATCGGGATTCGTGGTGAACACCGTCAGGATCGATGAGTCGTTCGTGCAGTCGACCTCGAAGCCCCCCGGGATCGACGAAGGCCGGGCCACTTTGCAGGGCCCCTTCGAGTCGTACTTCAGCACCTGCTGCGTGAGCGCCTGGTCGAGGAAGGCCTCGGTCGTCAGGGTCTGGGTGACGGTGTCCGGCGACGGCGATGCCTCGATGGTCAGCGTCTGGCGCAGGTAGGCCGTGCCGCCACCGGGGGCCGGCACGGGCGAGAGGCGTTGGTACTTGCCCGTGAGCCGTTGAGCGAAGTCTTCCTCGGCACTGGTGCCATCGCCGCAGGCGACGACACCCATGGCCGTGACGACCAGTGCCACTGCTTTCGTTCCAAAGGACCTGATTCTCATGTCGATGCACTCCTGCTTGGTTGCCTGTCGGTCTCTGCTCGGTGCCGCGGGTCGCGGCGCTCTTCGCACCTGGAGACCGACTGCACAAGGGGATCTTCTTGCGGGTCCGGGTGGAACGGCAAGCCACGGCAGCGCATGCGGCGCATGCGCTGCTGAAGGAGGCGAGGCCCTGGTGCCGGTGCGGGTCGCCGGGTCGTCTGCCCGCTCAGCGTGCGGCCCGCGGCGGCACGGCCCAGTCGGGGCGTGCCGCCCGCTGCGAATCCACCACCACCAGCAGCCTTCCCGGCCACGGCGTCGGCTGTCGGTCTGCGCGCAGCACCCAGAAGCGGCGTCCCGCGGCCATGGCCTCCTCGTAGGCCGCGTCCAGCACGCCGCGGCGATCGAGGAACGTGTTCAGCGTGGCCGGGATCCGGATGCAGCCCTTGGAGGCGCGCTGTCCGAGCCGCGGCTCGAGCTGGCGCGGATCGGTGGCGTGCAGCTGCAGCCGCATCTCCTGCTCGCCGGGGGCCCAGGCGCGGCGCGCGCGGACCCAGCCGAAGTCGAACACGCGCATGCCCTTGGCGCCGTAGCCGCAGATCCCCTGCGCGTTGCGCGTGCCTTCGGCCCGGAAGTCGGGGTTGTCGATGGAGTGGTCGAACACGCCGAGGGGCGTCTCGAAGTGCTCGAAGCCCGACGGCCGGCCGGTCGAGGCCGGCGCGGCGCCGACGAGCCTTGCCGGGCCCTGGACGGGCAGCCACCAGACCATCGCCGCCTGCACGTGCTCGCTGCGGTCCACGAGCACGAGCAACTGCGCGCGCTCGACCGCTACGCCGGCAGCGGCCAGCGCCTGCGCGAGCCAGCCCGCATAGGCCTCCTGCTCGGATGCGGGCAGCTCGAGGCGGCGATCGACCTCGCGCGCGAAGGCGGTCGACAGTTCGGCGATGTCGCTGATCGCCGGCAGCGCGGCGGCGCTGGGCGCGGGCGCCGTGCGAGCGGGTGCCGCCGGTGTGGTCGCTGCGGTCGATGCAGTCGATGCAGCCGATGCGGCCGGCGGCGCAGCCGGTGCCGCCGTGCTTGCCGCCGCCGCGGCGGCGAAGGCGGCCACGGCGGCGGCTAGGCTGGCCCGCCCGCTGGCCAGCCCACGTCGACGGGCGCGCTGCGTATGCACGGTGCCGGCCGCCTCAGGTGCTCGCCGGCGCGGCGGGCGTCCGCGGCGCCGGGTGCGGTGCGAGCGCACCTTGCGCATCGGTCGCGGCGCTGCGCAGCCACTGCCGCAGTGCGGTCCAGTCGGCGACGGGCGCCGCGTCGGCCTTGTCCGGCAGCGCCTGCACCACGTGCACCCAGGGCATCTCGTCGGGCGCCAGCGGCTCCTGGGCCTGCTGCTGGGCGGCCAGCACCGCGGCGTCGGCATCCGAGGCGTCCGCTCCGAGCGCCGCACGCCGCTTCAGCCGCTCGCGCAGCACCTGCGCCGGCGCGTCGAAGTGCAGCACGGCGAACGGCACGCCCAGCACGGCGGCGCGCGCGTAGGCGGCGCGGCGGTCGGCGCCGCGCAGGAAGGTGGCGTCGACGATCGCGGTCCAGCCGCCTTCGAGCACCGAGGTCGCCGCGTCGAGCAGCCGTGCATAGGTGGCCTCGCTCATCGCCGCCGTGTACAGGCTGCCGGCGGCGGCGCCGGCGCGGTCGAGCGCATCCAGGCCGGCCAGCCGCTTGCGCTCGACATCGGCGCGGATGCGCACCGCGCCCTCTGCCTCCAGCAGCCCCTGCGTCAGCGACGTCTTGCCGCTGCCCGAAAACCCGTGGGTGATCAGCAACGCATGCGGGCGCGGCAAGGTCGTGCGCTGCGCCACGCCGAGATAGCGTCGCGCCGCGGCCAGCGCCTGCTCGCGCGCGTTGCCGTCGGCCTGCGCCGCGCGCAGCAGCGCCACCTTGGCGCGCACCAGGGCCCGGTGCACGAGGTAGTAGTCGAGCACGCGCACGCCGTCGTAGTCGCCGCAGTGCTGCAGGTAGGTGTCGACGAAGCGGTGCGCGAGCGCCGGCAGGCCGTGGGCCTGCAGGTCCATCGCCAGGAAGGCGACCTCGCTGATCACGTCGAGCCAGCGGAAGTCGTCGGCGAACTCGATGCAGTCGAACACCAGGCAGCCGCTGCCGGTGCGTGCGACGTTGCCCAGGTGCAGGTCGCCGTGGCCCTCGCGCACGCGGCCGGATGCCAGCCGCCGCGCCATCACCGGCGCGAGGCGCGGCCCGGTCTCCGACTCCCAGCGCTGCACCTGCTCGACCAGCGCGCGCCCGGCGTCGTCGGCCTCCGGCAGCGCGGCGTGCACGTCGCGCAGGCTGCTGCGCAGCGCCGCGCGCACCGGCTCGGGCCGGCCGAGCGTGCCGCCTGCCGGCGCCGCGGCGGCCGCGCCGTGGAAGCGCGCCAGCAGCGCGGCCAGCTCGTCGACGTCGTCCGCACACAGCGCACCCCCAGCCGCCAGCCGGTCCCAGAGGCCCGCCTCGTCGAAGGCGAGCATCCGCACCGCCACGTCGAGCAGCGGCCCTTCGCCGCCGAGCTTCGGGGCATCCGGCGTGCCGGTGATCGGCACCACGTCCAGGTACAGGTGTGCGGCCAGGCGCCGGTTCAGCCGCAGTTCCTCTTCGCAGGCGGCGTGCCGCCGCGCCAGCGTCGACTGGTCGAGGAAGGAGGTCGCCAGCGCCTTCTTGATCTTGTAGGCGTGGCCGCCGTGCAGCAGCACGTGCGAGACATGGGTCTCGACGTGGCGCGGCGTGTTGCCGCTGCGCCCCAGCGCCGCGGCCAGCGCCTGCACCATCCGCTGCTGCTGCGCCGGCGTGAGTTCGGCGGGCGGGGAGGTGGGGCACGGCGCGGAGTCGCCGGGGGTCGGTCGGTCGGTCATGCTCACTCGTGGCGCAGCGCCTCGATCGGATCGAGCCGGGCGGCGCTGCGCGCCGGGAAGTAGCCGAACACGATGCCCACCGCGGCCGCGAATCCCAGCGCCAGCAGGTTGATGCCGGGCAGGAACAGGAAGGGCAACGACAGCGCGGCCGCCAGCGCCAGCGAGGCTCCCAGCGCCAGCAGCACCCCGAGCAGGCCGCCCGCCGCCGCCAGCACGAGGGCCTCGATCAGGAACTGCAGCAGCACCTCGCGCTCGAGCGCGCCGATGGCCAGCCGCACGCCGATCTCGCGCGTGCGCTCGGTGACACCCACCAGCATGATGTTCATGATCCCGATGCCCCCCACCAGCAGGCTGACCGCCGCCACCGCGCCGAGCAGCGTGGTCAGGATCTGCGTCGTGCCCGACAGCGTGTCGGCGATCTGCCGCGTGTCGAGGACGTTGAAATTGTCCTCCTCGTCGTCGGCCAGCCGGCGCCGCTCGCGCAGCAGCTGCCGCAAGCTCGCCGCCACCCGCGCCGTGTCGCTGCCTTCTTGGGCCGACACCAGCAGCGTCGGGATCCGCGGGCTGCCGGTCAGGCGCCGCTGCACGGTGCGCAGCGGCAGCACGACGATGTCGTCCTGATCCTGGCCCATCGCGGCCTGGCCCTTGGCCGCCAGCAGCCCGATCACCTCGCACGACACCTGGCGCAGCCGCAGCCGCTCGCCCAGCGGCGGCGGGGCGTCGGCGCCGAACAGCTCGCGGCGCACGGTGGCGCCGATCAGGCATACGGCGCTGCCGGCGCGCTCCTCCGCGGGCTCGAACACGCGCCCGGCCGCGAGTTGCCAGCGGGCGACGTCGAAGTAGGCGGCCGTGCTGCCGACGGCGACCGTGCTCCAGTTGCGGGCGCCGGCCACCGCAGCCACCGCCGCCCTGACCTCGGGTGCGACGGCGCGCACGCCGCCGACCTGCGCGGCGATCGCCTCGAGGTCGGCCTCGAGGAAGCCCGGCGCGCCCGGACCGCCCGGCCCGGGGCCCAGGCGCTGGCCCGGGCGGACCTGCAGCAGGTTGCTGCCCAGGCTGGCGATCTGGTCGCGCACCGCCTGCGTCGCGCCCTGGCCGAGCGTGACCATCGTGACCACCGCCGCCACGCCGATGACGATGCCGAGCACGGTGAGGAACGAGCGCAGCGGGTTGCGCCGGATCGAGCGCGCGGCCAGCAGCAGCGAGTTCCACCACATGGTCATGCCCCCGGAGCTGCCGGCTCGGCGACCGGTTCGGGGACCGGCCCGGCAGTCGGCAGTCCAGCCGGCACTGCGGCAGCCCTGGCGCCCGGCCCGGCCTGGGTGATGCCGATGCCCGCCGTCGGCCCGTCAGCGACGATGCGGCCGTCGACGAAGCGCACGATGCGGCGTGCGCGCGCCGCCCACTCTGCCTCGTGCGTGACCATCAGCAGCGTGATGCCGCGCTCGCGGTTCAGCGCCGACAGCAGATCGATGATCTCGCGGCTGCGCTGGCTGTCGAGGTTGCCGGTGGGCTCGTCGGCCAGCAGCACGCCGGGTCGGGTGACGATCGCACGGGCGATGGCCACGCGCTGCTGCTGGCCGCCCGAGAGCTCCGAAGGCGTGTGCTGCTCCCAGCCGCTGAGCCCCACCGCCGCCAGCGCCGCGGCCGCGGCGGCGCGGCGCGCTGCGGCCGGCTCGCCGCGGTACAGCAGCGGCAGCTCGACGTTCTCCTGCGCCGACGTGCGTGCCAGCAGGTGGAAGCCCTGGAACACGAAGCCGAAGTGGCCCCGGCGCAGCCGCGCGCGCTCGTCGCGGCTCAGGCGCTCGACGTGCACGCCGCGGAAGAGGTACTCGCCGGTGCTGGGCGTGTCCAGGCAGCCGATGATGTTCATCGCGGTCGACTTGCCCGAGCCGCTCGGGCCCATGACGGCCACGAACTCGCCCTCGTCGATGTCGAGGTCGACGCGGTCGAGCGCGCGCAACTGCGCTGCGCCGCGGCCGTAGACCCTGCTGACGCCGCGCAGCCGGATCAGCGGCCCGCTCATCGCGCCGCCGCCTGGTCGACGACGACGGCGGCGCCCTCGCGCAGAGTGCCGCCTGCGATCTCGGTCCAGCGTCCGTCCGAAAGCCCGGGTACCACCGGCACCGCCACCGCGGCACCATCCTGCAGCACCCAGACCTGGCGTGCGTTGCCGGTCGTGCCGCCGGCGCGCCGTGCGCCCGGGCCTGGCGGCCGCGGCAGCAGGCGAGACAGCATCCCGCCGGGCGCGGAGGCCGCCGAAGCCGCGGCTGGCGGGGCGAAGCGCAGCGCGCTGCTGGGCACGAGCAGCACGTCGCGGCGCTCGACGGCGGCGATGGTGGCCACCGCGCTCATCCCAGGGCGCAGCCGCAACTCGTCGTTGGCCACGTCGAGTTCGGCCAGGTAGGTGACGACGTTGTCCTTGGTGGTCGAGCCGTAGCCGACGCGGCGGATCGTCGCCGGCCAGCTGCGCCCGGGCCAGGCGCTGACCGAGAAGCTCGCGTGCTGACCCTCGTGCACCTGGCCCACGTCGGCCTCGTCGATGTTGACCTGAAGCTTCATCCGCGCCAGGTCCTCGGCCACCACCAGCAGCGTGACGGCCTGCAGCGAGGCGGCCACGGCGTTGCCGGGATCGACGTTGCGGGCCAGCACCACCCCGTCGGCGGGCGAGCGGATCGAGGCCTTGGCCAGGTTGGTGGCGTCGGCGCGGGCGGCGGCCCGCGCATCGGCCACCGCGGCGCGTGCGGCGTCGGTGTCGGCCTGCGCGCGGGCGGCGGCCGACTGTGCGGCGTCGAGGTCCTGTGGCGCCGGGTACATGCCCTCGGACAGGCGCTGGATCCCGCGCTGCCGCTCGAGCCGGCGTGCCGCCTCGTCGCGCGCAAGCGCGGCCTGCTCGAGCCGCGCCTCGGCCGCGGCCAGTGCGGCGCGGGAGCGCTCGGCCTGGTCGCGCAGTCGCGAACTGTCCAGTTCGATCAGCAGCTGGCCCTTGTGCACGCGGTCGTTGACGTCGACCAGCACGCGCGCGACCGTGCCCGACAGCTCGCTGCCGATGCCGACGCTGCGCGTGGGTTGCAGCGTGCCGTTGGCGGTGACTCGCACCGCCAGGTCGCCGCGGCGCGCGGGCTCGGTCACGTAGCGCGGCGTGGCCGCGCCCAGCGCGCGCTCGCGCAGCCACCAGGCTGCCGTGGCGGCCACTGCCGCGAGCAGCAGCAAGCCCGCCCCCCACGCCGCGCGGCGGCGCCACGTCGGCGCCCGCCCGGTGCCGAGCAGCTCCATCCGGGCCGCCTGCTCGCGGTCGGAGTCGGTGGCCGGCAAGGAAGCGGCCCCGGAGCCTGCCTCGCGTGGTGGGGGCGCTTGCATGTCGCTATCAGGCCCCGGCACGCGGGTGGCTGCCTTGCGCACGATCAAGCGTCGTCCGGGCAGACCGCAGCGGTGCCCCGGGCCGCCGCTGTGGCCCGCACGGCCCGGCGCGGCCACCGAAACACCCCCGCATGCCCCGTCATGCCGCGGTGCGTCATTGAGATCGCGCAAGGCGCGGCGAGCGGGGCGGCCGCAGACTGCATTCGAGGGCCCGCCGAGGGCCCGCTTTCGGGAGACCACGATGAGCAGCTTCGAATCCCGCGCGCTTCACCCGCTCCATCCCCAGGTGGGTGCCCCGGACCCGGAGCGCGACACGTCGCCGATCGTGCTCGACGGGGAGGATCTCGAGGTCGAGCCCAACGTCGCCGGTGCCCGCTGCGTGTTCAACGGCGTGGGCTATCCGATAGGCCAGCGGGTGCAGAGCGGCAGCGAGGTGCTGCGCTGCGAGCCGCCGGGTGTCTGGGTGCGCGAGGCCGAGCTTGGCGACCTGCGCTGAGAGACAGGGTCTTGGGCGCGGGAGCCGGGCCGTGGTCGCGAGGTCGCCGGCAACGCCACGCGAGCTTGGTTTGAGCCGGCTCAACGTCGCTGCGGGGCTCCGCGTGCAGACTGCTTCCACGACACCCGAGCGAGCCATGAAGCCTTCCCATCCGCCTGCCGTCCGCCGTCCGCCGCCGCTGCGTCGCCGTGGGGCGGCGCGTGCCATCGCCGAGCATCCGCCCGAGCAGGCTGCCGGCAATGGCCTGGTCGAGCACCCGGACGGTTGGTACTGGGCGGCCGCCGACGGACTGCAGCAGTTCGGGCCCTTCGAGACCGCCCAGCAGGCGCGCGCCGACCGCGACCGCTCCAGCGAGCAGTCGGTCGACGACTTCGAGACCGAGCGCGAGGCCGAGATTGACCTCGGCGTGGCCGATGCGGTGCACGAGGATCGCGATGCGCTGGACCCCGATCGCTGAGACGAGGCGCAGAGGCGCTGCGATGGATCGGGTCGCGGGCAGCCTGCAGGCCGGCGGCGTGTGGCTGCGGCCGCACGGGGCCCGGTCGTGGGTCGTGATGGCAGCGGCGCTCGGCACGCTGTGGGCCGGCTGCGCCTCGGCGCCCTCCGGGCCCGGGGTCACCGTGCTGCCGGGTCGCGGCCTGCCGTTCGAGCAGTTCACGCGCGACGACCAGCAGTGCCGCGCCTGGGCCGCGCACTCCGTGGGCATCCCCGGACACGAGGCCGAGGCCCGGGCGGTGGCGTCGACGATGGCCGCCGGCGCCGCGATCGGCGCGCTGGCCGGGGCCGTGGTCGGCGGGCACCACGACGCCGCCACCGGTGCCGTGGCCGGAGCGGCCGTGGGCGCCGCGGTGGCTGCGGGCGACAGCCGCGCGTCCGCTCGCGACGCCCAGCGCCGCTACGACATCGCCTACCAGCAGTGCATGCACGCCAAGGGGCACCAGGTCCCGGGTGCCGGTGCGGCGGCGCCGCCACCGCGCTGAGGTGTCACCGCGCCTGGACCAGGAAGGCGAGGCCGGCGAGTCGCTGCTGACGTGTCGGGGCTGCGGGCGAAGAGGGGGCGCAGCGTCGCGGTCGGCCGGCTCGCATATCTGACGTGCAGGGGGAACGAATGTCCAGCCCGCTGTTCCGCAACCGGCTCGATGCCGCCGAGGCGCTGGCCGGGCGCCTGCTGCAGGAAGACCTGCCGCCGCCGCGCGTGGTGCTCGCGCTGCCGCGCGGGGGCGTGCCCATCGGAGCTGTCGTCGCGCGCCGGCTCGGCGCGGCGCTCGACCTGCTGCTGGTGCGCAAGATCGGTGCCCCCTGGCAGCCCGAACTCGCGGTGGCCGCGGTGGTCGATGCGGGTGCGCCCGAACTGGTGGTGGACGAGGGCCTCGCGCTTCGCGCCGGCGCAGACGCCGCCTACGTCCTGCGCCGCCGCGACGAGGAGTGGCGCGAGATCCTGCGCCGGCGCACGGCCTACCTGTCGGGCCGCGCGCGCGTGCCGCTCGGCGGCGCGACAGTGATCGTCGTCGACGATGGGATCGCCACCGGCACGACGGTGCGCGCGGCGCTGCGCGCACTGCAGCGCAGCGGCGCGGCCCGCCTGGTGCTCGCCGTGCCCGTGGCGCCGCCCGAGGCGGTCGACGCGTTGCGCGCCGAGGTCGACCGCGTGGTCTGCCTGGCCGAGCCTTCGCCGTTCCGGGCGATCGGCGAGCACTATGCCGACTTCCACCAGGTCGGTGATGCGGAGGTGCTCGCCGCCCTGGAGGCCGCCGACGGGATGCCAGCGGCCTCGGCAGCGACTGTCGGCCGGACTTCGGACGCGGCGGCCTCTGCCGCACAGGCGTCTGCAGCACGGCGTTGACCGGAAGGGGCTCCCCTTGGCGCGGGCGATCCGGCCCGGCCAGCGGCGCGCCGAGCGGCCGCGCGGGCAAGCCCGGACTTGAGGTGCACTTGCACCAGACGCTCAGTGCTTGTGGCCGTGCCCTGCGGTGGCGGCCGCGGCGCGCACCGTGGCCTTGACCTCGACGCTGTCGCGCTTGCCGCCGCTGTCGAACAGCAGCGTCACGGGCACCGTGTCGCCGGGCTGCAGCGGCTGGCGCAGGTCCATCAGCATCACGTGGAAGCCGCCGGGCTTGAGCTCGACGGTGCGGCCCGCCGGCAGGTCGATGCCGGCGACGGCCCGCATCCGCATCACGTTGCCGTCCATCGACATCTCGTGGATCTCGACCACGCCGGCCACGGGCGACGCGGCGCCGACGAGGCGGGAGGGTTGTGCGGACGTGAGCTGCACGAACATGCCGGTGGCACGTTGCTGTGCCGCCGTGCCGCGGACCCAGGGATCCTTGATGCTGACCTGGGCGGCTGCAGGCAGCGCGGCGGTCAGGGCAAATGCGGCCAGTGCCGCGGCGAGGGGAGAGCGGTTCATCGGGAACTCCGTGTCGTCAGTCTGGGCCGGGTTGGCGCGGGGGACGGCATGCGCGGACGCATGCCGGGCAGCGCCAACGCGGCCATGGCGCACGCCGTTGCGCGGCGCGGTGGAGGTCTCGGGCAGCGTGCGTGCCCGCGGCGGGGTCGTTCAGCAGTGGGCCGGGGGCGCGCGCGGCTGCGCCGCGATCCGCGGACCTGCAGCGGCCGGGCGCTCGCCGGAGACGGGCGCGGCGCGGTCGGGACCTCGCGCAGGCACCGGCGCCTCCAGGTTGCCCGGCGGCAACGCGCCGCAGGATCCTCCCAACGCACAGAACGCGCACAGCCCGGCCGGATCGGCGCCGGCGGGGCTGCCGGGGCCGCTGCGGCCGTCGGCGCTCCCGAGATCCTCGGTGCCGCCGACCGCCCGCGCTGCAACGCTGCGCAGGCCCTGGGTCGTGCAGACCTCGAAGCGGCCATCGAGGTCCGGTGCCGACCTCGGCGCCAGCGCGTGCGACACGGCCGGCGCAAGCGTCGCGAGCAGCACCGACAGCGCCGCCAGCAGCGCGGTCCAGCGCGACGGCGAGCGGTGTCGGACGGATGCAGGCCGAGCCACACCGGGATTGTAGGAGTGGCGCTGCGCACGGCGCGGACCCCGCACGCCAGGCCAACAGCGTGCGTACCGGAGCGCCGCTCAGTGCTTCGGTGCGGCCGCACCTCGCAGCCGCGGGGCAAGGCAACTGGCCGCACCGCACGCGGCCAGGGCCAGCGCGACCAGCGGTCCGCTCGGCGCGTCGAGGAACCATGAGGCCGCCAACCCGGCCAGTGCAGCCGCGACCACCACGCCCGCAGCGGCCAGCGCGCCGTGACCCGCGCGTTGCCACAGGCCCGGGGCGATCAGGGCACCGAACACGACGAACAGACCCAGCGCCTGCACGGCGAGGCTCGCCACCAGGGCGAAGGAGACGTAGAACCAGTGGTCGCCTTCGATGCGGCGTCCGCTCGCGGCCACGGCCACCGCGCAGGCGGCCAGCACGCCCACCTGGCTCCAGTCGGTCCACAGCACGTCGGCCGCCAGCAGGGCCTGCAGGTGCTCGGCGCCGTGCGCGTCGCCGCGCGCGACCAGCAACGCGGCGCAGGCGCAGGCCACGTAGACCAGACCGATCAAGGCCTCGCGGTGTTCGGGCCAGCCCCGGGCCAGCCCCGCGACCAGTGCCGCCGCGCCCAGGGCGCCTGCGCAGGCCGCGACTTGGGTCCACGGCCAGGGCGGGTGATCCCCGAGCGCCAGCGCCGCAAGCGCTGCCGCCGCGGCGGCCTGCGCCACCGCCAGGTCGATGAACACGACGCCGCGGCGCAGCACCTGGGCGCCCAGGGGCGCCAGCGCCAGCACCGCGGCCACCAGCGCCAGTGCCGGCGCGAGCATCCACAGCGCGCTCATCCGCGCCGGACCAGCGCGTTTACGAGCCGGTCGAACCAGCGGCCGAGGGCGTCCGGCGCCTCGGGGTCCTCCACCGTGGCGGGCAACTGCAGCACAGGCACCTGCCCGCCGAGCTGCCGCGCCAGCCAGTGGCCCGCGCGCGGGTCCTGGAAGGCGCTCACGACGACCGCGGCCGGGGGGCGTTCGCGCAGCTGCTCCAGCAGCCGCTGCAGGTGTCCGGGCGTCGGGCTCAGACCGGGCCGGGGCTCGAGGTCGGCAACCTGCTGCACGCCCAGCCAGGCCCACAGGTAGCCGAAGCTCGCGTGCTGCGCAACGACCCGTGCCCCGCGCAGGCCCGCGGCCTGCTGCTCCCAGCGCGCGATGCGCGACGGCCATTCGGCTGCGAACGCGTCGTGCCGCTGCGCCACCGCGACGGCCTGCGCCGGAAACAGCAGCTGCAGCCGCGCGCTCCACGCGCGTGCAACCTCGAGCAGGCGGCGCGGGTCGGCGTGCAGGTGGGGGTTGCCTTCGGCGTGCACGTCGCCGGCGAACGGGTTGCCGCCGGCGCCTGGGCGCGGGTCGATCAGCGTCGTCGCCGAGGCGGCCAGGAACAGGCCGGGGGCGCCGTCCTGGACGCGCGGGTTGCCGGCCCGTTGCTGGAGGGTCGGCAGCCACCCTGCCTCCAGCGAGGCCCCCGTGCAGATGGCGGCGTCGGCGCCACGCAACTGGGCGATCAGCGCGGGCCGCGCCTCGATGTGATGCGGGTCCTGACCCGCGTGTGTGGCCACGTGCAGCCTTGCGGCCGGCAGCAGGATGTGGGTCAGCGCCGCCCACTCGGGCTCGCAGGCGAAGATGGTTTGCGCAGCCGCCGGGCGGCCCAACGCGGCCAGCAGCGCCAGCAGCGCCAGCGCGGCCGCCCGCAGGCCGCGGCCCCGTTCAGAACGCGTGGGCACCGTGCACTCCCAGCGAGACCACGTACTGCAGGGCCACGGAGCGGCGCGCGGGGGACTCGAACCCGAGCGCGCCGCCCTGGCGCGAGAGCTGCAGCCGAAGCGACTGCATGTGCGAGGGTTTCCAGGCCAGCATCACGGCCCGCTCCCGCAGTCGTCCCGTCTCGAAGTGATCCTCGTGTGGCATCGATACGCGCAGCTGGTCGATGCGGGCTCCGGCCTCCCAGTGCGGGTCGAAGCGCCACACGGCCGACAGCGCCACCGCATCATGCCGCTGCCCGCTGCCGGCGTGCGGAGCGACCCCGGACACCCGCGCCGCCTCCAGCGTCAGCCGCAACTGCTGCTCACGGTTGTTGCCGCCGGGAGCCCACTTCCACGTGGCGTCGAGCATCCAGGTGCGGCGGCCGCCGAAGCGGGCGCCGTGGCCGTGGTCGTGGTCGTGCCCCTCGCCTTCATGCGCCGCGCCGTGTTCCTCCGCGTCCTCGACAGCGGCCGTGCGTCGGTTGTGCAGGTACGACAGCCCCAGCTGCCAGCTGTGAGCGCGGCCGAGATCGCCTCCGGTTCGTGCCACCAGGGTCGCGGCCCCGGCCCCACCGCGCGGCGGGTCGGCCTCGGGCACGAGCTTGCGACCGCGAAACAGTTCGGCGCCGACCATCCAGTACTGCGCGGTGGGCAGCGTCAGGTTGACGCGCACGCCGTCGTCGAACCAGTGCCCGCCCAGCAGGGCGCGATGCAGCAGCGGCCGCTCGACGAAGTCATCCGCATGAGGGTGCTGCGAGTTCAGGTGGCCGACCTGCGAGGCGAAGCGCCCCGCGCGCGCGACCACGCCGCCCGGCAGCGTCCGTGTCTGCACCCAGGCTTCCTCGATGCCGGTCTCGACGGTGCCGTCGTGAGTGGCCACCACCGAGGTCAACTGCGCCGCGAGGTGCCGCCCGACCGGGCCCGACGCGGTGAGGTCGGAGTGACCGAGTTGCAGCCCCGCGCTGCGGCCGCCGAGCTCGAGCTCGCGCGAGGTCGATGCCAGGTCGATCACCGCGCCGAACTGCCAGGCCGCGCCGCTGTCGCGCGGCTGCGCCTGCGGTGCTGGCGACGCGGCGAGCAGGCACAGCGCCGCAGCGGCCGGCGCTGCGCGTCGGCGGCCGGGCCGGGAAGTGGGAATCATCGTTCGCGCTCCTTGGGACAGTGAGGACCGGGCAGGCGATTGCCTGCCCGGTGGGGCGCCGATAATAACGAGAACGCGTTATCAATAAAAGGTTCCAAGTCCATGACCTGCGTGGCGCTGCTGGCGTTCGGCTACGCTCCGGAAATGGAAAGAAACACCCGGCAGCGCTTCGCCATCCGCGAGGCCATCGCGCGCGCCGGGCGCCCGCTGCTGCCGCAGGAGGTGCTGCAGGCGGCTCAGGCCGATGCCCCGGGGCTGGGCATCGCGACCGTCTACCGCAACCTGAGGCAGATGGTCGAGCAGGGCGAGCTGCGCGCCGTGATGCTGCCCGGCGACAGCGCCCGCTACGAGGCCTGTGATGCCGGACACCATCACCACTTCCAGTGCCGTGCCTGCCTGCGCGTTTTCGAGGTGCAGGCCTGCCCGGGCAACCTGTCAGGTTTGGCGCCGGCAGGATTCACGGTCGAGGACCACGACCTCACGCTGTATGGCCGGTGCCGCGACTGCGCCACGGCGCGCCAGCCCCGCTCAGCGCCGGCACGTGCAGACAAGCCGCCTGCCCGGGCTGGCGCCGGCGTTCAGGTCCATCGTCGTCGCTGAGTCCGCCGAGACTCTGCCCGGAGCGGTACGTGCAGCGCCGGCCCGTGCCGGCGCCGGCGTTCGAGGGCGAGCCCGGACGGAAGGCGCCGGGACGCGAGGCTTCGCGCAGGACCTGCGGCCAGGCACGGCCGACATCGGATGCTCAGAAGCGAACGCGCGCCTCTTCGGGGGCCGTAAACCAACAAGGCCCCTCTCGGGGCCGTAGAGCAAAACGGCCCCTCTCGGGGCCGTGTGCACCCACCGGGCCGGCTGCTGCCGGCACCACCGGGTACGGGGTTCAGGCCTGGGGTACGGTAGTGCCCAGGCAGCCGTTGCAGCGACCGAGCCCGCGCAGGCGCGGATCGGGCTTGCCCTCCCCGGTCTTGAAGTTGGCGTGGCACTTGATGCACACGTACATCTTGGAACTCGACATCATCGGGCGCACGCCGGGCTCGGCATTGGGGCGGGCGGCGGTGTACTCGGCCTGGGTCTGGCGCAGCTTGGGGCTGGGCGTCGTGCTCTCGGGAGCGGGGATCGGACGGCGGGTGCTGGTCATGTCGGGTGGGCTGTACGACGCCCGAAACAGCGCAACGCGTATTGTCCCCGAAACCGAGGCGCCACGTTGGGGCGGGCTTCGCGGGGAACTGCGGATCATCCCGATCCCGGCGCTGGCTTGTCTAGGATATAAGTTGGACAATTCGCGGTGCACGGCGGCCGGCGGGCGACAGTCAGCCTGGTCACTCCCGCCACCGTATCGCTCCGCGCGGCGCCATCGCGCGCGGCTGCCGCCCCCGCATATCGACTCGATCCGAGCCTGACCCTGCCGACGCAGCCACCATGACCACCCTGCACGAACTGCTCGCCAGAGGTGGCGACGCCGCCATCGCGCTCGGCGCGCCCGGCCGCAGCGGCCTCACGCACGGCGCGCTGCGGGTCCTGATCGCGTCGACCCTCGCGCGCCTGAACGCGCTGGGCATCGGGCGCGGCGACCGGGTGGCGATCGTGCTCGACAACGGCCCGGAGATGGCGGCCTGCTTCGTCGCCTGCGCCTGCGGGGTCAGCAGCGCTCCGCTGAATCCGGCCTATCGCGAGGACGAGTTCGACTTCTACCTCTCGGACCTGCGCGCGAAGGCGCTGATCGTCGCCCGCGGCAGCACCTCGCCTGCGGTCGCGGTGGCCGAGCGGCACGGGGTGCGCGTGCTCGAACTCGTGGTGCCCGACGGCACCCCGGCCGGCGCCTTCGTGCTCGAGCCGCGAGAGGCATCGCGTGCAGGCCCCGCGGTGCAGGGCGGCATGGCCGAGGGGGCCGACATCTCGATGCTGCTGCACACCTCGGGCACGACCTCGCGCCCGAAGATCGTGCCGCTGACGCAGGCCAACCTGGCCGCCTCGGCCACCCACATCCGCGACACGCTGCGCCTGGCCCCTGGCGACCGCGGCCTGAACATCATGCCGCTGTTCCACATCCACGGCCTGATCGCCGGGGTGCTGGCGCCGCTGGCGGCGGGCTCGCAGGTGTTCTGCACGCCGGGCTTCAACGCGCTGAAGTTCTTCGCCTGGATGGAGGAGGCCGCGCCCACCTGGTACACGGCGGTGCCGACGATGCACCAGGCCATCCTGTCGCGCGCCGGCAAGAACGCCGACGTGATCGCGCGCCACCGGCTGCGCTTCCTGCGCTCGTCGTCCTCGTCGATCCCGCCGCAGGTCATCCGCGAGCTCGAGGAGACCTTCTGCGCGCCGCTGATCGAGAGCTACGGCATGACCGAGGCGGCGCACCAGATGGCCAGCAACCCGCTGCCGCCGGCGGTGCGCAAGCCTGGCAGCGTCGGGCTGGCGGCCGGCCCGGAGATCGCGATCATGGACGAGCAGGGCGGGCTGCTGCCGCGCGGCGCGGTCGGCGAGATCGTGATCCGCGGCCCGAACGTGACCTCCGGCTACGAGAACAATCCCAAGGCCAATGCCGAGGCCTTCGTCGGCGGCTGGTTCCGCACCGGCGACCAGGGCGTGATCGACGCCGACGGCTACCTGAGCCTGACCGGCCGGCTGAAGGAGATCATCAATCGTGGGGGCGAGAAGATCAGCCCGCGCGAGGTGGACGAGATCCTGATGGACCACCCGGCGGTGGCGCAGGTCGTCTGCTTCGGCATGCCGCACCCCAAGCTCGGCGAGGAGGTGGCCGCCGTGGTGGTGCTGCGCGAAGGCGCCGCGGTCACCGAGCGCGAGCTGCAGGCCTTCGTCGGCGGGCGCGCCGCCGACTTCAAGGTGCCGCGGCGCATCCTGTTCATGGACGAGATCCCCAAGGGCGCCACCGGCAAGCTGCAGCGCATCGGCCTGGCGGCCCGGCTGGGCCTGGGCTGAACGCGCACCACCCCAACCGACCACCCACGACATCCCGGAGGAAGACGCCCCGCACCACCCGACTGCCACCCGCCCCAGCATCGCCGGTCGACTCGCACCGCAGTTCCCGCGAGATGGCCCGCCCATGTGACTTCCCTCTGAATCTAGGAGACGACATGAGCCGGACCCTGAACTTCACGTCCCCCACGCGCGCCCGCAGCGCGCTCGCATCCCTTCTGGCGGCCGCGGCCGCCGTCCTCGCCTGCGGCCCCGTGCGGGCCTGGGAGCCCACCAAGGCGGTCGAGTTCATCGTCCCCGCCGGCACCGGCGGCGGCGCCGACCAGATGGCCCGCTTCATCCAGGGCGTGGTGGCCAAGAATGGTCTGATGAAGCAGCCGATCGTCGTCGTCAACAAGGGCGGCGGCGCGGGTGCCGAGGGTTTCCTCGACGTCAAGAACGACAAGGCCAACCCGCACAAGATCGTCATCACGCTGTCGAACCTGTTCACGACGCCGCTGGGCACCGCGGTGCCGTTCAACTGGCGCGACATGACGCCGGTGTCGATGATGGCGCTCGACCAGTTCGTGCTGTGGGTCAACGCAGAGAGCCCGCACCAGACCGCGAAGGCCTTCTTCGACGCGCTGAAGGCCGGTCCCGACCGCGCGATGAAGATGGGTGGCACCGGCAGCAAGCAGGAAGACCAGATCATCACCGTGATGCTGGAGAAGGCCGCCGGGAAGAAGATGACCTACATCCCCTACGGCGGCGGCGGCCAGGTGGCCACGCAGCTGGTGGGCAAGCACGTCGACGCCACGGTCAACAACCCGATCGAGGCCGAGAGCCACTGGCGCGCCGGCAAGTTGCGGGCGCTCTGTGTCTTCGACGCGCAGCCGCTGCCCTACAAGGACAAGGTCACCGACAAGCAGTCCTGGGCCAACCTGCCGACCTGCCGCAGCGCGGGCATCCCGGTCGAGTACGTGATGCTGCGCGGCATCTTCATGCCGCCCGGCATCACGCCCGAGCAGCAGAAGTTCTACGTCGACCTGATGGCCAGGGTGCGAGCGCTGCCGGAGTGGAAGGACTTCATGACCAAGGGCGCGTTCAACCAGACGACGATGAGCGGCCAGGCCTACTTCGACTGGCTCGGCCGCACGGAGCAGCAGCACCGCGTCCTGATGCGCGAGGCCGGCTTCCTGGCCAACTGATCCGCCGCTGCGGGAGACCCCGATGAACGACGCCAATCACGGCGCCGGCACCGGTGCCGTCGACGGCGCCGGCGCCGATCGAGGCGACCGCCCGGTCGCCACGCGCTGGCCCGAGATCGTCACTGCCGGCGTGCTGGCCCTGGTCGCCGTGCTGGTGATCGTCGACAGCCTGCGCGTGGGCATCGGCTGGGCCGACGACGGACCGCGCGCCGGCTACTTCCCCTTCTACATCGGCGTGGCGCTGCTGGCGGCCAGCGCCTGGACACTGGTCGCGCAGCTGCGCGCCTGGAGCCGGGTGCAGGTCTTCGCCACGCGCGCCGAGCTCGGCCGCGTGCTGACCGTTCTGTGGCCGCTGGTGGTGTACGTGGTGCTGATCAAGCTGCTCGGCATCTACGTCGCGTCGGCGATCCTGATCGGGTTCTTCATGACGCGGCACGGCCGGCACCGCTGGTTCGTCACCGCCGGTATTGCGCTCGGCGTGCCGCTCGCCTTCTTCCTCGTCTTCGAGCGCTGGTTCGTCGTGCCTCTGCCCAAGGGCCCGCTCGAGGCGTTGCTGGGGTTCTGAGATGGGCGAACTGCAGAACCTCCTCCAGGGCTTCGGCGTCGCGCTGACGCTACCCAACCTCGGCTTCATGCTGATCGGCCTGACGCTGGGCGTGCTGATCGGCGTGCTGCCGGGTCTGGGTGGCGCCAACGGTGTGGCGATCCTGCTGCCGCTCACCTTCGGCATGAATCCCACCAGCGCGATCATCATGCTGTCGTGCATCTACTGGGGTGCGCTGTTCGGCGGGGCGATCACGTCGATCCTGTTCAACATCCCCGGCGAGCCTTGGAGCGTGGCGACCACCTTCGACGGCTACCCGATGGCTCAGCAGGGCCGGGCGGCGCAGGCGCTGACGGCGGCCTTCACGTCGAGCTTCGTCGGCGCCATCTTCGCGGTGGCGCTGATCACCTTCCTCGCGCCGCTGGTGGCGCAGTTCGCGCTGAAGTTCGGCCCGGCGGAGTTCTTCGCCGTGCAGCTGCTCACCTTCTGCAGCTTCGTCGGCATGAGCAAGGAGCCGGCGGCCAAGACGATCGCGGCCATGATGCTCGGCTTCGCGCTCGCGGCGGTCGGCATGGACGCGGTCACCGGCCAGCTGCGGATGACCTACGGCGTGCCCGAGCTGCTCAAGGGCTTCGACTTCCTGATCGCCGTGATCGGCCTGTTCGGCATCGGCGAGATCCTGCTGACGATGGAGGAAGGCCTGGCCTTCAAGGGCAAGAGCGCCAAGATCCGCTTCGGCGTCGTGCTGCAGACCTGGAAGGAGCTGTTCGCGCACTGGAAGCTGTTCCTGCGCAGCACGCTGGTGGGGTGCTGGATGGGCGTCACCCCGGGCGGCGCCACGCCGGCCAGCTTCATGAGCTACGGCATCGCGCGCCGCATGTCGAAGAACCCCGAGGAGTTCGGCAAGGGCCGCATCGAGGGCGTGGTCGCGCCGGAGACCGCGGCGCACGCCGCCGGCACGTCGGCGCTGCTGCCGATGCTCACGCTCGGCATCCCGGGCTCGCCGACTGCGGCGGTGCTGCTGGGCGGCCTGCTGATCTGGGGCCTGCAGCCGGGGCCGATGCTCTTCGTCGAGCAGAAGGACTTCGTCTGGGGCCTGATCGCCAGCATGTACATCGGCAACATCGTCGGCCTGATCGTCGTGCTGACGACGGTGCCCTGGTGGGCCGCGATCCTGCGCATCCCGTTCTCGATCATCGGGCCTGTGATCATCGCCATCTGCGCGATCGGCGCCTACACGGTGAACAGCTCTTTCTTCGACGTCGCCGTGATGATGGTGTTCGGCGTGCTCGGCTACCTGTTCAAGAAGCTGAAGTACCCGCTCGCGCCGCTGGTGCTCGCGCTGGTGCTCGGCGACATGGCCGAGTCGAGCTTCCGCCAGGCGATGCTGCTCAGCCAGGGCAGCCTCGCGATCTTCTGGAGCAACCCGCTGGTGGGCAGCATCGCCGGCCTGGCGCTGCTGATGCTGGCCTGGCCGCTGGTGGGCGTCGCCAAGGGCTTGCTGCGCGGCACCGCGCTGTACAAGGGGGTTTCGGGATGAGGCTCGCGGTGGTCGGGGCCGGGGGCATCGGCGGCTACCTCGGCACGAAGCTGGCGCTGGCCGGCGAGGACGTGACCTTCGTCGCCCGCAACCGCAACCTCGAGGCGATCAACGCCCGCGGCTTCCGCCTGCAGCTCGAGGATGGCAGCGAGCTGCACGCGGCGAACGTGCGCGCGGTTGCCGTGCCTGCCGATGCCGGCCCGCAGGACGCCGTGCTGCTGGCGGTGAAGGCTCACCAGCTGGCCGAGCTGCTGCCGGCGCTGCGCGGTCTGTTCGGGCCCGAGACGATGGTGGTGTCGATGATCAACGGGGTGCCCTGGTGGTACTTCCACCGGCTCGTCGGCCCGTACGAGGGGCGCAGGCTCGAGAGCGTCGACCCCGGCGGCGTGATCGCCAGCCACATCGAGCCCGAGCGCGTGATCGGCAGCGTCGTCTACCCCGCGGCAGAGCTCGTCTCCCCGGGGGTGGTGCGCCTGATCGAGGGCAACCGCTTCACGCTCGGCGAGCCCGGTGGCGAGCGCACGCCGCGCATCGAGGCGCTGTCGACGGCGTTTATGAAGGCCGGCTTCAAGGCGCCGGTGAGCAAGGACATTCGGGCCGAGATCTGGGTCAAGCTGTGGGGCAACCTGAGTCTGAACCCGATCAGTGCGCTGACGCAGATGACGCTGGAGGAGATCTGCCGCTTCGCGCCCACGCGGCAGCTGGTGGCGTCGATGATGGCCGAGGCGCAGCAGGTGGCCGAGAAGCTCGGCACGCGGTTCAAGATCAGCGTGGAGCAGCGCATCGCCGGCGCCGAGGCCGTGGGTGCGCACAAGACGTCGATGCTGCAGGATCTTCAGGCCGGCCGCGCGCTGGAGCTGGCGGCGCTGGTGGGTGCGGTGGTGGAGCTGGCCGCGATCACCGGCACGCCGGTGCCGCACGTGGCTGCGATCCACGCCGCTGCGCTCGGCCTCGCGCACAAGATGGCGCAGGAACGTTCGGTCCTGGTGCCTCGTCCTGCCTGAGAGGGTGAGAGGCGCGCCGGCCACCCAGGCCGCGCGGCCCGCTCGCTCTCTCAGTGATCGCGCCGGCTGCGGCCGTCCGGCGGTTCGCCGCCCGGTGCGCGCGGAGGTCCGTCGCCAGGCCGGCCGGCGTCGTCGCGGCCCGGGCCGCCGCTGTCCTCGTCGCCGACCGCGTCGCGGTCCCGGCGGCGGTTGCCGAAGGCCTGCGGCCGCAACACGTTGCCCTCGCGCGCAGTGCCTGCGCCCGGACGGCGAGCGCGCCGGATCAGTTCGTCGGCCTCGCGCCGCGCCTGGCCGCTCAGCCGGCGCTGCCGCCACAGCGACCGTGCCCGCTGCGACAGACGTCGGCCGTGGTGCTGCAGCGTCGCGTCGAGCCGCTGTCGGCGGTGCTCGCCGAGGGCCATGCGCACCAGCGCGGCCACGCAGGCGAGCAGGACGACGGCGGCGAGGATCTCGGAGCCCATGGCGATTGCGGAGTGGGGCAGGTCGGCAGGACGGCGCTGGAAGGCGTGGTGGTGCGTTGGTGCGGTGGGGCGGTCGGGCCCGACGCTGCGATCGGTGTCCGGACCGCGGCGCGCCGGTGCCCTGGCACCCGCGCCGACCCGATCCGGACCCGCCGCGAACCGGCCGCTAGACCAACCCCTGCTTGGTTGCCAGCACCGCCGCCTCGGCGCGGCTGGACACGTTGAGCTTGCGGTAGATCGACTTGATGTGGTCGTTGACGGTGAACCACTTGATGCCCATCAGCCCGGCGATCTCCTTGATCGTGAAGCCCTTGCTCAGGTAGGTGAGCACCTCGGTCTCGCGCGGGGTCAGACGCTCGGTGTCGGGCGGCGGCTCGCCGTGGGCGGGCCGCGCGGCGTCCAGGCTGCCCGGCTGCGTGATGAACGCGCCGGGGCTGGTCGCCGGCGCGTCGGCCGCCGCGCCCTGCCGGAAGTGCGAGAGCAGGCGACGGGCGATCGCCGGCGAGAGCGGCGGCTGGCCGCGGACGATCTTCTGCAGCTCCTCGACCAGCACCTCGAAGCGGTCTTCCTTCAGCAGGTAGCCGTCGGCGCCGTGCTGGAGCGCCGGGAAGAGGTGCTCGTCGTCGGAGTACAGCGTGGCGACGATCTTGGTGGCCGGGTAGTGCACCAGCTCCGACAGCAGCTCCATGCCGTTGCCGTCGGGCAGCTCGAGGTCGATCAGGATCAGCCGGTACGGGTCCGCCCCCGGCGCGCTGGCGGCCGCGCCGAGGTGGCGGCGCGCGGTCTCCAGGTCACCGGCCTCGCTGATCTGCTGGGCGTCGCTGAAGCTCTCGCGGACGACGCGGCACAGGAAGGCGCGCGCCACCGGGTTGTCTTCGATGATCAGGACCTTGACGGCCATCGCCGGGCTCTCCCTCGCAGGCGTCGCGCGCCTGCTTTGCGCCGGATGCTAGCGCGGCGGCGGCGCGGTGGACCCCGGGGCCTTCCTCGGGGGCGCGCCGAACCGCCGCCAGAGCCCCGATTCAGGGGTTGACCAGCACCACCTTGCCGCAGACGCGGCGCGACGCCATGCGCTCGTAGGCGGCACGGATCTCGGCCATCGGCAGCGTGCAGTCCACCGCCGGCTGCAGCCGGCCCTCGGCGTGCCAGCGCAGCAGCTGCGCGATCGCCTGCGCGTGGGCACCAGGCTCGCGGCGGACGAACTCGCCCCAGAACACGCCGACCAGCGATGCGCCCTTGAGCAGTGCCAGGTTCAGGGGCAGCGCCGGGATGGCGCCGCCGGCGAAGCCGACGACGAGGTAGCGGCCGCGCCAGCCGATGGAGCGGAACGCCGGCTCGGCGAGCTCGCCGCCCACCGGGTCGTAGATCACGTCCGGGCCCTTGCCGTCGGTGGCCGCCTTGACGGCCTCGCGAAACGTGGTCGCGTCGAAGGGCGCACCGCCGTAGACGATGGTCGCGTCGGCGCCGAGTCCGGTGCAGAACGCCGCCTTGGCCTCGCTGCCGACCGCAGCGACGACGCGCGCGCCGGCCGCCTTGGCGATCTGGATCGCCGCCGTGCCCACGCCGCCGGCGGCGCCGAGCACGAGCACGGTCTCGCCGGGCTGCAGCGCGGCGCGGTCGACCAGGGCGTGGTGCGAGGTGCCATAGGTGAAGGCGAAGGCCGCGCCCTGCACCGGGTCGAAGCCGGAAGGCAACGGCAGCACCGCGGCGGCCGGCACGACCGCGTGCGTGCCGAAGCCGCCGCTGGAGCCCATCGCGGCGACGAGCTGTCCCGGCACGGGCTGCGTCACCCCGGCGCCGACCGCGTCGACCGTGCCGCAGAACTCCGAGCCGGGCACGAAGGGCAGCGGCGGCTTGAACTGGTACTGGCCGCGCACGGTCAGCAGGTCGGGGAAGTTCAGGCTCGCGGCGCGGATCGCGATGCGCACCTGCCCGGGCCCCGGCTCGGGCGTGGGCAGTTCCTTCCAGGTGAGGGCCTCGACGCCCTCGAGCTTCTCGCACAGCCAGGCGTGCATCGGTGGTCCTCTTTCGGTTGGGGGGTGAATCAGACGCCGAGCAGCGACGCGAGCTCGGGTGCCTCGCGAAGCGCGGCGGCGTCGCCCTGCAGCACGACGCGGCCCTTCTGCAGCACCAGCGCGCGGTCGGCCTGCGCCAGCACCTTGCGGTAGTCGCGGTCGACGATCAGCGTGGCGATGCCGCTCGTGCGGATCTGGCCTATGACGCGCCAGATCTCGGCCACGATCAGCGGCGCCAGGCCCTCGGTGGCCTCGTCCAGGATCACCAGCCGCGGCTGGGTCAGCAGCGCGCGGCCGATCGACAGCATCTGCTGCTCGCCGCCGGACAGCTGGGCGCCGAGGTGGCCGAGCCGCTCCTGCAGCCGCGGGAAGGTCTGCAGCACGCGCTCGAGCGACCAACCGCGCGCGCCGCCGGCGGGCGCCGGCCGGGCCGCCATCACCAGGTTCTCGCGCACGCTCAGGTTGGGGAAGATGCCCCGGCCCTCGGGCACGTAGGCCACGCCGCGGCGGGCGACCTCGTGCGGGCGGGCGCGGCTCATGTCGTGGCCGTCGAGTGCGATGCGGCCCTCGCGCTGCGGCACGTGGCCGAGCAAAGTGCGGATCAGCGTGCTCTTGCCCATGCCGTTGCGGCCGAGCAGGCCGACCGTCTCGCCGCGCGCGATGTCGAGGTCGACCCCATGCAACACATGGCTGGAGCCGTACCAGGCGTGCACGCCGCGCGCGCTCAGGATCGGATCGGTCCCGGCCATCGCTCAGTGGCCGCCGAGGTAGGCCGCCTGGACCTCGGCGCTGGCGCGCACGGCCTGGGGTGCGTCGCTGGCGATGACGCTGCCGTTGACCATCACCGTGATGCGGTCGGCGATGCGGAACACGGCGTCCATGTCGTGCTCGACCAGCAGGATCGCGTGGCCCGGCCGCAGCTCGGCCAGCAGCTCGAGCATGCGCTCGGTCTCCTCCGCGCCCATGCCGGCAAGCGGCTCGTCGAGCAGCAGCACCTGGGGGGCGGTGGCCAGGCACATCGCGATCTCGAGCTGGCGCTTGCCGCCGTGCGACAGCAGGCCCGCCGGCCGCCCGAGAACGCCCTCCAGGCCGGCACGTCGCGCCGCGGCGTGCGCCGCGGCGAGGCTGGCCTGGCAGCGCGCGGCCGGCTGCCACCAGTGCCAGGGCCTGGGCGTGGCGGCCTGGGCGGCAAGGCGGCAGTTCTCGAGCACGGTGAAGCTCGGGTAGATGTTGGTGCGCTGGTAACTGCGCCCGAGGCCGCCCCGCGCGCGCCGCGGCTGCGACCAGCGCGTGACGTCCTGTCCCATCAGCTCCACGCGCCCGGCGCTGGCCTCGATCTCTCCGGCCAGCATGTTGATCAGCGTGCTCTTGCCGGCGCCGTTGGTGCCGATCACCGCGTGCACCTGACCGCGCTCGAAGGCGAGCGACACGTCGTCGACGGCCACCAGGCCGCCCCAGCGCCGCGTCAGGCCGCTGCAGCGCAGCAGCACCTCGGCACCGCCGGCGCGCGCGGGCTCAGGCGGGCTCATCCGCTGACTCCTTGCCGCCGCCACGGGCGGCGCGTGCGCGCCGCTCGGCGAGCTGGCGCCCGATGCCGACGATGCCGTGCGGCAGCAGCGCCACGCTGGCGATGATGGTGAAGCCCATGCCGAGCAGCCAGTGGCGCGAGAACTCGCCGAAGATCGCCTCGCTCTTGAAGAACTCCTGCAGCAGCACGTAGGCGAAGGCGCCGATCAGCGCACCGCGCAGGTGGCCGATGCCGCCCAGGATGATCATGATCAGCACCGCGCCCGACAGGTGCCAGGACAGCAGTTCCGGGTTGACGAAGCCGTCCTTGACCGCGAACAGGAATCCGGCCAGGCCCGCGATCGCGCCCGAGATCGTGAAGGCGGCCAGCTTGTAGGGGTAGGTCGCGAAGCCGGTGGCGCGCATGCGCTGCTCGTTGACGCGGATGCCCGCCAGCGCACGCCCGAAGCGCGACCGCAGCAGCACCGCCAGGAAGGCGAACACCAGCACCAGCGCGCCGAAGGTGAACCAGTACAGCGTCAGCCCGCCGCGGAGCTCGAAGCCGCCGGGCACCAGGCCGAGGACCGGCCGTGCGTTGAGGTAGATGCCGTCGGTGCCGCCGCCCAGCGGCGTGTCGTGCACGACGTAGTAGGCCATCTGCGCGAAGGCCAGCGTGACCATGATGAAGTACACGCCGCGCGTGCGCAGCGACAGCGCGCCCACTGCCAGCGCGTACAGCGCCGCGGCTCCCACGCAGGCCGGCAGCAGCCAGGCGAGCTCGGCGGGGTCGTACCCGGGCGAGAGCAGCACCGTGGCGTAGGCGCCGATGCCGAAGAAGGCCGCGTGCCCGAAGCACACCAGCCCGGTGCCGCCCACGAGCAGTTCCAGGCTGAGCGCGAAGATCGCGTAGATCATGATCTTCGTGGCCAGCCCGATGCCGAAGCTGCCACCCACCAGCGGGTAGAGCGCCAGCGCGCCGAAGGCCAGCGCCAGGAAGGCGAGCTTGCCGCGGTCGGAGGCCTCGAGCACGGCGCCGTCCCTCATCCGGCGCGGAACAGCCCTTCGGGCTTCCACAGCAGGATCACCGCCATCAGCACGTAGACCAGCACGCCGGCCGCCTGGGGCAGCAGCACCTTGCCGAACGTGTCGACCACCCCGATCAGCAGCGCGGCCAGGAGTGCGCCCTTGATCGAGCCGATGCCGCCGATCACCACCACCACGAAGCAGATGATCAGCACCGACTGCCCCATGCCCGGGTAGACGCTGGACACCGGCGCGGCCACCATCCCGGCGAGCACTGCGATGGCCACGCCGGCGGCGAACACGACGCGGTAGAGGAACTTGATGTCGACGCCCAGCGACTGCACCATCTCGCGGTTGGTGGCGCCGGCGCGGATCGTCATGCCGAGCCGGGTGCGCGCGAACACGAACCACATCGCCAGCGCCAGCAGCAGGCACACGCCACTGATGAACAGGCGGTAGACCGGGTAGGTCATCACGTCCCCGAGCGGGATCGTGCCGGCCAGCAGCGGCGGCGCCTTCACGCCGTGCACGTCGTCGCCGACGATCAGGCTGCGCAGTTCCTCGAACACGAGGATCAGACCGTAGGTCATCAGCACCTGCTGCAGGTGCTCACGCTCGTACAGGAAGGCGAAGAAGGCCCACTCGAGCACGTAGCCGAGCGCGATCGACAGTACGAAGCCGACTGCCAGCGTCGTGAAGAAGCCGCCACCCGCGGTGGCCGCGACGACCGGCGCGAGCGCGTAGGCCATGTACGCGCCGATCATGTAGAAGCTGCCGTGGGCCAGGTTGATCACGCCCATGATCCCGAAGATCAGGGTCAGCCCGCTCGCCACCAGGAACAGCAGCAGCCCGTACTGCAGCGAGTTCAGGCACTGGATCAGGAAGGTGGCGGCGTCCATCGATGGCGTCGGGCGGCAGGCGCGAGGCTATCAGGACCGGCGCTTCGGACCGATCGGGAGCGGCCCGGACCCGCGGGGGCTGCGCCGCACGGCGGGACGGCGACGCCGCGCGGTGCGCAGAAACGAAAACGCCGCGCGGTGCGCGGCGTGTGGGGGGTAGGGGGGCCGCGCGGCGTCGTCGGCCGCGCGGCGCGGGCCTTACTTGCCGGCCGGAACCTTGCCTTCCACGCCCTTGACGTAGAAGTCGACCTTGTCCTTCCAGGCCTGGTCGGCCTTGGTGTCCTTGGCCAGCCGCTCCTTGCCGGTGTTGTCGACGACCGGGCCGGTGAACGGGTCGAGCGTGCCGCCCTTGATGGCGGCCGCGGCTTCCTCGGCCTTCTTGCGGATCGGCTCGGGGATCGCGTCGTTCATCTTGATCACGGCGTTGGCCCCCTCGGGCTTGCCCCAGATCGTGCGCTGGCCGCCCTGCCAGGTGCCGCCCAGCACGGCGCCCACGGTCTTCTTGTAGTACGGGCCCCAGTCGACGATGTTGCTCGCCAGGTGCGCCTCGGGGGCGACGGCGCTCATGTCGCTGTCCCAGCCGAAGGCGAACTTCTTGTTCTTGGCCGCGGTCTGCAGCACGGCGGTGCTGTCGGTGTTCTGCAGCAGCACGTCGGCGCCCTTGTTGATCAGCTCCTGTGCGGCGGCGCCTTCCTTCTCGGGGTCGAACCAGCTGCCGATCCAGACGACGCGGACCTTGATCTTGGGGTTCACGCTCTGCGCGCCGAGGGTGAACGAGTTGATGTTGCGCAGCACCTCGGGGATCGGGAAGCTGCCGACGAAGCCGAGCGTGTTGGTCTTCGTCATGCCGCCGGCGATGATCCCGCTGACGTACGTGTCGTGGTAGAAGCGGGCGTCGTAGACGTTCATGTTCGGAGCGGTCTTGTAGCCGGTCGCGTGCTCGAACTTGACGTCGGGGAACTCGCTGGCCACCTTCTGCATCGGGTCCATGTAGCCGAAGCTGGTGGCGAAGATCAGCTTGTTGCCCTGGCTGGCGAGGTCGCGGATGACGCGCTCCGCGTCACCGTAGGCCACCTTCTCGACGAAGCTGGTCTTGACCTTGTCGCCGAACTCGGCCTCGACCGCCTTGCGGCCGAGGTCGTGCTGGAAGCTCCAGCCGCCGTCGCCCACCGGGCCGATGTAGATCCACGCCGCCTTCAGCGGCTCGGGCTTGGGCGCCGGAGCGGCGGCCGGTGCCGGCGCCGGCGGCGGCGCCTCCTTCTTGCCGCAGCCGACGAGGGCGGCGGTGGCCAGCGTGGCGCTGGCGATGCCGGCCCACTGCAGCAGGCGGCGCTTGTTCAGATCGGTCATGGGAGGGCTCCTTCTGGCGTATGGGTAGATGGGACGGGGACGGGGCGGGCGCAGATTCTATGTGCCGGGGTGGAAGGGCTTGCCGAGGGAGGCCGGCATGTTGATCCGGATGAAGGCGGCGTTGCGGCTGATCAGCGCGAGCACGACGATCGTGGCCAGGTAGGGCAGCATGGTGAGGAAGTGGCTCGCGATCTGCACGCCTTGCGCCTGCAGGTTCAGCTGCAGCACCGTGATGCCGCCGAACAGGTAGGCACCGAGCAGCGCGCGCATCGGTCGCCAGGTCGCGAACACGGTCAGCGCCAGTGCGATCCAGCCGCGGCCCGCGGTCAGACCCTCGACCCACAGCGGCGCCGTGACCAGCGAGACGTAGGCGCCTGCCAGCCCGCACAACGCGCCACCGAAGGCCACCGCCGCCAGCCGGATCCAGCGCACCGGGTAGCCGAGCGCGTGGGCCGGCTCCGGGTTCTCGCCCACGGCCCGCAGCAGCAGCCCGGAGCGGCTGCGGTACAGCCACCACGCGAGCGCGACGGCCAGCAGCATGGACACATAGACCATGGGGTGATGCCGGAACAGCGCCGGACCGACGAACGGCAGGTCGGCCAGCCACGGCACCTGGAACGGCACGCGCTCGGACAGGCTCTTGCCGACGAGACCCACGCCGACGAAGGCGGAAAAGCCATAGCCGAACAGGCTGATCGCAAGACCGGTGGCGTACTGGTTGGTGTTGAGCCAGATGACGAGGACGCCGAACACGCAGGCCAGCGCCGCCCCGGCGAGCGCGGCCGAGCCGAAGGCGAGCAGGTCGCTGCCCGTGCCCAGCGCCACCGCGAAGCCCGCGACGGCGGCCACCAGCATCATGCCCTCGGCGCCCAGGTTGAGGACGCCCGCGCGCTCGTTGATCAGCAGACCCAGCGCCGCCAGCGCCAGCGTGGTGCCGCTGGCCAGCGCGGTGTTGACGAGCAGTGCGGTCTCGTTCATGCGGCGCTCCGGGGGGCCTGCCGGGAGACCCGGCGGATGCGGTAGTTGATCAGGGTGTCGCAGGCCAGCAGCACCAGCAGCAGCAGCCCCTGCAGCACGCTGGACAGTGCGCTCGGCAGGCCCAGCCGCGACTGCGCCAGCTCGCCGCCGATCAGCAGCATCGACAGCAGGATGCCGGCCAACACCACGCCCACCGGGTGCAGCCGGCCGACGAAGCAGACGATGATGGCGGTGAAGCCGTAGCCCATCGACAGGTAGGGCGTCACCTGGCGCACCGGCCCGGCGACCTCCATCGCGCCGGCCAGGCCCGCCATCGCGCCCGAGACCAGCAGCCCGGTCCAGATCGCGCCGCGGGCCGAGAAGCCCGCGTAGCGCGCCGCCATCGGCGCCAGCCCCCCCACCTGCAGCGCGAAACCGCGGTAGGTGCGGAACATGAACAGCGTCATCGCCACCACCGCGGCCAGCGCGACCAGCACGCCGACGTGCAGCCGGGTGCGCTCTAGCAGCGGCGGCAGCAGCACGCTGGCGTCGAACATCCGGCTCTGCGGCATGTTGAACCCCTGCGGGTCCTTCCAGGGGCCGAACACCAGCCAGTTGACGAGCTGCTGCGCCACGTAGACCAGCATCAGGCTGACCAGGATCTCGTTGGCGTTGAAGCGGTCGCGCAGCAGCGCCACGACGGCGGCCCACAGCATGCCGCCGAGCATGCCGCCGACGAGCACCAGCGTGCTGCCCGCCAGCCGGGGGAGCACGATGCCCTGCTGCGTGAGCCACAGCGCCACGGCACCGCCGCCCACGCAGCCGAGCAGGAACTGCCCCTCGGCGCCGATGTTCCAGACGTTGGCGCGGTAGCACAGCGCCAGGCCGAGCGCGATCAGGATCAGCGGCGTGGCCTTCAGCAGCACCTCGCTGAGCGCCCGGCGGCCGTTCAGCGGCTCGACGAGGAACACCTCGAGACCGCGCAGCGGGTCCTTGCCGAGCGCCGCGAAGAGGGCGGCGGCGAGCAGGGCGGTCAGGGCGAGCGCGATCACCGGCGACGCCCAGGCCATCGCCCGCGAGGGCTCGGCCCGGGCTTCAAGCTTCAGCATGCGCGGTCCCCTTCGCGGTGGATGCCGGGCCGCCGGGCCACAGGCCGCTCATCCACTCGCCGATGCGCTCGACGGTGGCCTCGGCCACCGGCATCGACGGCGACACCCGGCCCTTGGCGATGACCACCAGACGGTCGCTGATCTCGAACAGTTCGTCCAGCTCCTCGCTCACCACCAGCAGCGCGCAGCCGGCGTCGCGCAGCGCGAGCAGCTCGCCCCGGATCAGCGCCGCGGCGCCCACGTCGACGCCCCAGGTCGGCTGGCTGACGATCAGCAGCCGCGGCCGGGCATCGATCTCGCGGCCGACGATGAACTTCTGCAGGTTGCCGCCCGACAGCGACCTGGCCGCCGCGCCGGGGCCGCCGGCCTTGACCCCGAAGCGCTCGATGATGCGCGCGGCCAGCGACGTCAGCTGGCGCGTGCGCAGCCAGCCGCCGTTCGCGACGGCCTCGGTGCGCGTGAGCAGGGTGTTGGCGGCGAGCGTCATGGTCGGCACCGCGCCGCGGCCCAGCCGCTCCTCGGGGACGAAGTGCAGGCCTTCGCGGCGCCGCTGGCGCGGCGAGTGCCCGCCGACGGGCCGGCCGTCGAGCAGAACGGCGCCGGCCTCGGCACGGCGATCCTCGCCCGACAGCGCGGCCAGCAGCTCCTGCTGGCCGTTGCCGGAGACGCCGGCGATGCCGAGGATCTCGCCGGCGCGGACTTCGAGCTCGATGTCGTGCAGGTCGACGCCGAACTGGTCCTGCCGGGCCAGGCTCAGCCCGCGCACGCAGAGCACCACCGCGCCCGCACGCGCGGCCTGGTGCTTCAGCTCGGGCGGCTCGGCGCCGATCATCAGGCGCGACAGGCTCGCGTTGCTCTCGCGCGCGGGATCGACCTCGCCAGTGACCTTGCCGCCGCGCAGCACGGTGCAGTGGTGGCACAGCGCGCGGATCTCGTCGAGCTTGTGGCTGATGTAGAGGATGCTGGTGCCCTTGGCCGCGAGCTGGCGCAGCGTGACGAAGAGCTTGTCGACGGCCTGCGGCGTCAGCACCGAGGTGGGCTCGTCGAGGATCAGCAGCTGCGGGTCGGTGAGCAGCGCGCGCACGATCTCGACTCGCTGGCGCTCTCCCACCGAGAGCGTGTGCACGGGCCGCGCCGGATCGACGTCGAGGCCGTAGCTGTGCGCCACCTCGCCGATGCGCCGCGTCACCTCGTGCAGCGACATGCCGCGGTCGAGCCCGAGCCAGACGTTCTCGGCCGCGCTCAGCGTGTCGAACAGCGAGAAGTGCTGGTAGACCATGCTGATGCCGAGCGCGCGCGCGGCGGCGGGGCTGGCGATCCGGACGGTCCGGCCGTTGAAGCGGATCTCGCCGGCGTCGGGCTGCACTGCGCCGTAGATCACCTTCATCAGCGTGCTCTTGCCGGCGCCGTTCTCGCCGAGCACGGCGTGGATCTCGCCCGGCTGCACCCGCAGGTCGACCGCGTCGTTGGCGCGCACCGAGGGGTACTGCTTGCTGATCCCGTGCAGCTCCAGCCGGGGCGGCGTGGCGCTGGGCTGGGTGGCGGTGGCGCTCATGAGGGCATCCTCGCGTACATCCTGCGGCCGGCCACCCAGGTGCCGACCAGATGCCGTTCGTCGGCCAGGGTCATCCAGGCGAATGCCTTCTCGTGCAAGTTGCGGGCCAGGTCCATGCGCTCGCCGTCGAGCGCGCCCGCCGACCAGTCCCACAGCGCGATGTCGGCCATCCGGCCCGGCTCCAGGCTGCCGATCTCGTGCTCCAGCCCGAGCGCGGCGGCCGCGCCGAGCGTCGCGGCGTGCAGCGCCGACCACGCGGTCAGGCGCTGCCCGGCCAGCGCCTGCACCTTGTAGGCCTCGGCCAGCGTGCGTGTCTGCACCAGATGGGTGCCGCCGCCGACATCGCTGGCGACGCTGACCGCGCATCCCGCGCCGTGGGCCGCCCGCCAGTCGAACAGCCCGCTGCCGAGGAACAGGTTGCTCGACGGGCAGAACGCCAGCTGCGCGCCGGCAGCGCGCACCGCGGCGCGGTCGTGGTCGTCGAGCCAGATGCCGTGGGCGAGGATCGAGCGCCGGTGCAGCAGCCCGTGGCTGGCGTAGACGTCGAGGTAGCTGCGCGCCTGCGGGTACAGGCTCGCCACCCAGCGCACCTCGTCGCGGCTCTCGGCGACGTGGGTCTGCATGTACAGCGTCGGGTCGGCCCGGCACAGGCTGCCGGCCATCGCCAGCTGCTGCGGCGTGCTGGTCGGCGCGAAGCGCACCGTCACGGCGTAGCTGCAGCGCGCGTGGCCGTGCCAGCGGTCGATCAGGTCGACGCAGTCGCGCTCGGCCCCGGCCACGTCGTCACGCAGGAAGTCGGGGGCGTGGCGGTCCATCAGCACCTTGCCCGCGACGACGCGCATGCCGCGTCGCGCCGCGCCTTCGAACAGCGCGGCCGCCGAGTGCCGGTGCACGGTCGGGAAGACGGCCGCGGCGGTGGTGCCGTGCGCCAGCAGCGCGTCGAGGAACTGCTCCGATCCGCGCGCTGCGACCTCGGGGTCGGCCCAGGCGCCCTCGGCAGGGAAGGTGTAGGTGTCGAGCCAGTCCAGCAGCCCGGTGCCCCAGCTCGCCCGCACCCCGAGCTGCGGGCTGTGCACGTGGGTGTCGACGAAGCCCGGCAGCAGCAGCCTCCCGGGGTGTTCCTCGCGCCGCCAGCGGGGGTCGGGGGCGTCGGACTGCACGGCGGCGATGCGGCCGTCGTCACCCACCAGCAGCCAGTGGTCGGGGCGCCAGCGCACGGCCGCCGGGGGCGCCGTGCCGCCGGGCTCGAACGCCTCGCCCCACGGCGGCGCGGCCACGAAGTCGAGCAGGTCGGCTCGCAGGGCGAACATGCCGGCGGCCGCGCCTCAGGCGGTCTCGTGCGCATCGGCCACGGCGCGGCTGCGCGCGGCGGCGCGCCGCGGCAGCTGGCGCGCCACGTCGCGCACCTGTTCGCGCAGCCAGCGCTGCGCCGGTACCTCGTGCGCGAGTTCGTGCCAGAGCTGGTAGTAGGTCAGCGGCGGGAAGGCCACCGGGCAGCGCACGATGCGCACCGGCAGCGTCTCGACATAGCGGCTGCAGAACAGCCGGCCCGTGGTCAGCACCAGCCAGCTGTCGGCCACCATCGCCGGGATCAGGCCGAAGTGCGAGGCGCGCACGGCGATCCGCCGCCGTGCGCCCTGCGCGGCCAGGTGCTCGTCGATGACGCCCACCGCGCCGGGGCTCAGCGGCACCGGGGCGACGTGCGCGCACTCCAGGTAGCGTGCCACCGTCCAGCCGCGCCCGCCCGCGCGGGCGGCGGGATGGTCGTCGGCCACTAGGCAGACCACCTCGTCGCTGATCAGCCGCCCCAGGTGAAGCTCCTCCGGCGGGCGCAGCCAGTTGCCGATCACCAGGTCGACGTCGCCGGCCGCGAGGGCGCGGCGGTAGTCGTACTCGGCCGACAGCGGCACCAGCTCGAGCCGCACGCCCGGCGCGGCGCGCTGCAGGTGGGCCACCAGCACGGGCAGGAACAGCGGGTCGAGGTAGTCGCTGGCGGCGACGCGGAACACCCCTTCGGCGCGTGCGGCCTCGAAGCTGCGCCGGCGGGCGCGGGCGCCGAAGAGCCGGTCGGCCTCCTGCAGCAGCCGACTGGCGGGCTCCAGCAGCTCGAGCGCCGTCGCGGTGGGCTGCATGCGCTGCCCGGCGCGCACCAGCAGCGGGTCGCCGGTCAGGGCGCGCAGCCGCCGCAGCTGCGCGCTCACCGCCGGCTGGCTGCTGGACAGCCGCAGGGCGGCACGCGAGACACTGCGTTCGGTGAGCACGGTGTGCAGGACCCTGACCAATCGGAGGTCGATGGTGTCGAGATCGGGCCGGCTCGCCATATCGGATCGCGCATGGGCGGTATGCTCGTGATCGTATCCCGTCTCGGTCTGCAGCCGCTACCTTCCGGGAAACCCCGGACTCTCCGGCCGGGGCACGCCCGGCAGGCCGACGCCACATGAACACGCGCCCGATCCGATTCTTCCACCGCGGCGCCATCGCCGAGGTGAACCCCGACGCCGGCACCCTGCCCACGCGCACGGTGCTCGAGTGGCTGCGCGAGGACCGTCGCTGCACCGGCACCAAGGAAGGCTGCGCCGAGGGCGACTGTGGCGCCTGCACCGTGGTGGTGGGCTCGCTGGACGAGGGCGGGGGGTTGCGGCTCGAACCCGTCAACGCCTGCATCCGCTTCCTTCCCACGCTCGACGGCAAGGCGCTGTTCACGGTGGAAGACCTTGCCGCTGCGGGCGCAGGGCCGGGGCGGGCGCTGCCCGCGCTGCACCCGGTGCAGCAGGCGATGGTCGATTGCCACGGCTCGCAGTGCGGGTTCTGCACGCCGGGGTTCGTGATGTCGCTGTGGGCCTGCTACGAGCGCCACCGTGCCGCCGGCACGCGCCCCACGCGGCAGCAGCTGGCCGACGACCTGTCGGGCAACCTGTGCCGCTGCACGGGCTACCGGCCGATCCTCGACGCCGGCCAGCGCATGTTCGACACCGCGCCTGCCGCCGCCCCGCGTCTCGACCCCGCGCCGGCGATCGCGGCGCTCCGGGCGCTGGCGACCGACCCGCCGCTTCACACGGCCAACGGCTTCCACGCACCGCGCACGGTGGACGAACTCGCCGCGCTGCGTGTGGCGCACCCCGAGGCGCAGCTCGTGGCCGGCGCTACCGATGTGGGCCTGTGGGTGACCAAGCGGCTGCGCGTGCTGCCGCAGGTCCTGCACGTCGGCGAGGTGGCCGGGCTGCGCCGCATCGAGGAGGCGGGCGGCGTGCTGCGCATCGGCGCCGCGGCCTCGCTCGAGGCGGCCTGGGGCGCGCTCGCCGCGCGCTGGCCGGCGCTGCGCGACATGTGGCTGCGCTTCGCCTCGCTGCCGGTGCGGCACGCCGGCACGATGGGCGGCAACGTCGCCAACGGCTCGCCGATCGGCGACTCCGCGCCCGTGCTGATCGCGCTGGGCGCCGCGCTGGTGCTGCGCCGCGGCGGCGCGGTGCGCCGGCTGGCGCTGGAGGACTTCTACCTCGCCTACATGAAGAACGCGCTCGCGCCGGGCGAGTTCGTCGAGGCGATCGAGGTCCCGCTGCCGGCGGACGCGGCGGCGCTGCGCGCCTACAAGATCAGCAAGCGCTTCGACTCCGACATCTCGGCCGTCAGCACCGGCCTGTGGCTGCAGCTCGACGCCGACCGCGTGCGCGAGGTGCGCCTGGCCTTCGGCGGCATGGCCGCCGTCGTGCGCCGCGCGGCGGCCGCCGAGGCGGCGCTGCGCGGTCGCTGCTGGGACGAGGCCGCGCTCGGGGCCGCGCAGGCCGCGCTGGCCTCCGACTTCACGCCGCTCACCGACATGCGGGCCAGCGCGGGCTACCGGATGCAGGTGGCGCAGAACCTGCTGCGCCGCTTCTGGCTCGAGACGCGGCCCGATGCCCCGCTGGCCGAGGCGCAGCTCAGCGTGCACGCGCGTGTCACGGCGTGACGAGGAGGCCCCGGTGAACAAGCCAGTCGACCTCCCGTTGCCCGCGCCGGCCGCCGTGGTCGGCGCGAGCCTGCCGCACGAGTCGGCGCATCTGCACGTGACCGGCGCCGCGCCGTACACCGACGACCTGCCGGAGTTCGTAGGAACGTTGCACGCCGCGCTGGGCCTGTCGCCGCTGGCGCATGGCGTGATCGAGTCGATCGACCTCGACCGCGTGCGCGGCGAGCCCGGCGTCGTCGATGCCTGGAGTGCGCGCGACATCCCGGGCGCCAACGAGTGCGGCGCCATCGTCAAGGACGACCCGATCCTCGCCGGCGAGAGCGGCGACACGCTGCGTTACCTTGGCCAGCCGGTGTTCGTGGTCGTCGCGACCACGCGCGACGCCGCGCGGCGCGCCGCGGCGCTGGCCGCTCAGGTGGTGCGGGCGCGCGCGCTGCCGCCGGTGCTGACGCCGCAGCAGGCGCACGCGGCGCGGCAGTACGTGGTGCCGCCGATGCACATGCAGCGCGGCGACGCGCAGGCCGCGATCGCCGCCGCGCCGCACCGGCTCGCGCGCGTCTTCGACGCCGGCGGCCAGGAGCAGTTCTACCTGGAGGGGCAGATCAGCTACGCGGTGCCGGCCGAGGACGGCGGCATGAGGGTGTACTGCTCGACCCAGCACCCGAGCGAGATGCAGCACGTCGTGGCCCACGCCCTCGGGCGGGCCGCGCACGCGGTGCAGGTGGAGTGCCGCCGCATGGGCGGCGGCTTCGGCGGCAAGGAGAGCCAGTCGGCGCCCTTCGCCTGCATCGCCGCGGTGGCCGCGGCGCGCCTGGCGCGGCCGGTCAAGCTGCGCATCGACCGCGACGACGACTTCCTGATCACCGGGCGCCGCCACTGCTTCCACTACGAGCTCGAGGTGGGCTTCGACGGCGACGGGCGCATCCTCGGCGCGGCGGGCGAGTTCGTCTCGCGCGCCGGCCACTCGGCCGACCTGTCGGGGCCGGTGATGACGCGCGCGCTGTGCCACTTCGACAACGCCTACTGGCTGCCCGCGCTCAGCGTGCACGGCTACTCGGGCCGGACCAACACCCAGAGCAACACGGCGTTCCGCGGGTTCGGCGGCCCGCAGGGCGCATTCGCGATCGAGTACCTGGTCGACTCGATCGCCCGCACGCTGGGCAAGGACCCGCTCGACGTGCGGCGCGCCAACTTCTACGGCAAGGACGCCGACAACGTCACCCCGTACGGGCAGCCGGTCACCGACAACGTGATCCACGAGCTGGTCGAGGAGCTCGCGGCGACGAGCCGCTACACCGCGCGCCGCGCTCAGATCGCTGCCTTCAACGCCGCCAGCCCGGTGCTGAAGAAGGGCCTGGCGCTGACGCCGGTGAAGTTCGGCATCTCGTTCAACGTCGTGCACCTGAACCAGGCCGGCGCGCTGGTGCACGTCTACACCGACGGCTCGGTGCTGGTGAACCACGGCGGCACCGAGATGGGCCAGGGCCTGAACACCAAGGTGGCCCAGGTGGTGGCGCACGAGCTAGGCCTGCCGCTGGCGCGCGTGCGCTGCACCGCGACCGACACCCACAAGGTGGCCAACACCTCGGCCACCGCGGCCAGCACCGGCAGCGACCTCAACGGCAAGGCGGCGCAGGCGGCGGCGCGCACGGTGCGCGATCGCATCGCCGCATTCGCGGCGGCGAAGTGGGGCGCGGCGGGCGGCTGCCGCGCCGAGGACGTGCGCTTCGAGGCCGGCCGCGTGATCGTCGGCGCCGGCCCGGACGCGCCGACGCTCGAGTTCCCGGCGGTCGTCGAGGCGGCCTACCTGGCCCGCGTGCAGCTGTGGAGCGACGGCTTCTACGCCACGCCGGGCCTGAGCTGGGACCGCCAGTCGATGAAGGGGCGGCCGTTCTTCTACTTCGCTTACGGCGCCGCGGTGAGCGAGGTGGTCGTCGACACGCTCACCGGCGAGTGGAAGCTGCTCGCCGCCCACATCCTGCACGACGCCGGCCGCTCGCTGAACCCGGCCATCGACATCGGCCAGATCGAGGGCGCGTTCATCCAGGGCATGGGCTGGCTGACGATGGAGGAGCTGGTCTGGCACCCGCAGACCGGGATGCTGACGACGCACGCCCCGAGCACCTACAAGATCCCCTGCGCCAACGACGCGCCGGCGGTGTTCGAGACGCGCCTGTTCGACGCCCCGTGCCGCGCCGACACCATCCACCGCAGCAAGGCCGTGGGCGAGCCCCCGCTGCTGCTGCCCTTCAGCGTGTTCTTCGCCATCCGCGACGCGATCTCGGCCGTCGGCGGCCATCGGGTCGACCCGCCGTTGATGGCGCCGGCCACCGGCGAGTCGATCCTGCGCGCGGTCGACGCGGTGCGGGCCGCGGCGGTGCCCGCAGCGGCGGCCGTCTCCGGCTCCGCACCGGTGGCGCCTGCCCAGGGATGACGGCCGCCGAGCTCGCCGCGCTCGCGCTCGGCTGGCGCGCTGCTGGGCGGCCGGCTGCGGTGGTGAGCGTCGTGCGCCACCAGGGCTCGGTGCCGCGCGAGAGCGGCACCCGGATGCTGGTCGGTCCCGACGAGGTCCACGGCACGATCGGCGGCGGCCACCTGGAGTGGAAGGCCATCGACGCGGCGCGCGCGCTGATCGCCGCCGGGGGAGCGCCGATCGAGCAGCGCGTGCCGCTCGGCCCGGCCCTCGGGCAGTGCTGCGGCGGCGTCGTGCACCTGCGGCTGGCGCGGCTGGCCGACGACGACCCCGCGGCCTGGGAGCCGCCGCCCCCGCGCTTCGTGCTGCGGCTGTACGGTGCCGGCCACGTGGGGCGCGCGATCGTGCAGCTGCTCGCCGGCATCGACTGCCGCGTGCACTGGATCGACGAGCGCGAGGAGCAGTTCCCCGCCCTCGAGCTGCCGCCGCACGTGCGCCGCGTCTGCGTCGAGCCGGTCGATGCCGAGGTGCGCTGCGCGGCGCCGGGCGACTTCCATCTGGTGCTGACCCACAGCCACGATCTCGACCTCGCGCTGGCGCGGGCCATCCTCGGCCGAGGCGACTTCGGGTTCTTCGGCCTGATCGGCAGCGCGACCAAGCGCGCCCGGTTCGAGCGCCGGCTCGCCGAGCGCGGCGTGCCACCGCAGCTGCTGGCCCGGATGACCTGTCCGATCGGCGTGCCCGGCATCCCGGGCAAGGAGCCGCAGGTGATCGCCGTGGCGGCGGTGGCCCAGCTGCTGCAGCAGGCCGCGCCTACCCGCGGCTCACCATAGCGCCCGCGCCAGCAGCGCGGGCGCCGCGCCTGCGCCCGAAGCGACGGCCGAAGCCGCGGCCGCACGGCACGACAGCAGCACGGCGCCGCCGACGCTGGACACCTCGCCGGCCGCCGTGCCGAGTGCGCGCCGCGCCGTGGCCTCGGAGTCCACTGCGAGTTCGAGCCAGCTCGCGCCGTCGTGCTGCCGCAGCGCCGTCACGGCCAGCCCCTTGACGACGTAGGGCCGGGTCAGGGGTTGCCGCTCGGTGGCCGCCACCTTGACGAAGCCGTCGGGCGCAACGCACGGCGAGGCCAGCGCGGGCCCGGCGGTTACGGCAGTTACGGCGGCCAGGATGAGGAGGATGGAGAGGGCGGGTCGGGGCAGCAGCGTCATGGCAGGGCGGCGGACGGGGTGGGCGGGCAGGAGCCGGGCGGGGTCGAACTGCTTTGGCCCTGGCGCCTCCGCGCACTGTATGGATCCGCTGCCTACGTGCCGTCAGGAGCTTATATCTGCTGGGTTATGAAGACGCCGGTGCGCACAGGGCGCGCATCCGCCGCGCCCGCACTCAGCGGCCCTGGAACCGCGGTGTGCGGCCCGCGGCCAGCGCGGCCAGGCCTTCGCGCAGGTCGGCGCTGGCGGCGCAGCGGTCCTCGCGCTCGCGCAGCGTGCCGGGGTCGGCGCGGCCGAGCGCGAGCTCGTCGAGCGAGCGCTTCATGCCCTGCACCGCGAGCGGCGCCCCGGCGGCCAGCGCCGCCGCCAGCGCATCGACGCGGGCGTCGAGCCCGGCGGCCGGCACGCAGGCGTCGGCGAAGCCCAGCTGCAGCAGCTCGGCGGCCGGCAGCGTCTGCCCGGTCAGGAACAGCCGCTTGGCGCCGCCGACGCCCAGCCGCGCCACCGCGCGGGCCAGCCCGGAAGCGTAATAGTGCAGCCCGATGCGGGCCGCGGGCATGCGCGCCTCGAGCGTGTCGACCGCGAGCCGGAAGTCGCAGGCCAGCGCGAGATCGACCGCGCCGCCGTAGACGCCGCCGTTCAGGCGCGCGATGCTGGGCAGCGGCAGCGCGGCAAGGGCATCGACCGCCTGCGCGAAGCGGCCGGGCCCGTCGCCGCCGGCCTGCAGCTCGTCGAGGTGGAAGCCGGCACTGAAGGCGCTCCCGGTGCCGGTGAGCACCAGCACGCGCAGTCCCGGCGTGGCAGCCACCGCGGCGAGGTGCCTTTGCAGCGTCGCCAGGTCCTCGCCGTGCAGCCGGTTGCGGTGCCGCGGCCGCGCCAGCGTGATCGTGGCACGGACGCCGTCGATGGCCAGGCGCGGCGGGCTGCCGGCGTCGGCGTCGGCGTCGAGTGGCGCGGGGTTCGTCGTGCTGCGTTGGCCGTTGCTCATGTCGTAAGTGTCGAGCCCGGCACGGGCCATCGCCTCGGACCGCGCCGAGCATAGGAACTCGCGCCGCCCCCGGCAAGCCCGGCGGCTGCTGCGCCGCCGCAATCGGCAGCGCCGATTCCGCCTATCTGGCGCGCGGGGTTTGATGGCGCGCAACGCCTGCCTAGAGTCGCGCCTGCCCTGGCTGTACCCGGTACGCGTGCCCCGATGTCGTCCCCCCGTCACCTGCTGATCACCGGCGCCGGCCGCGGCATCGGGGCGGCCACCGCGCGGCGCGCGGCGCGCGAGGGCTACCGAGTCTGCGTCAACTACGTCGCCAACGACGCCGCTGCCGGTGCGGTGGTGGCCGACATCCGGGCTGCCGGCGGCGAGGCGGTCGCGCTGCGCGCAGACGTTTCGAGGGCCGACGCGGTGCAGGACCTGTTCGAGCGGGCTGTCGCCGCCTTCGGCCCCGTCACCCACCTCGTCAACAACGCCGGCGTGCCGGGCCGAATCGGCCGCGTCGAGGCGCTCGATCCGGCGGTGCTGGTGCGCACCTTCGAGGTCAACGTGTTCGCCGCCTTCCACTGCGCCCAGGCCTTCGTGCGCCGCGCCTCGACCCGGCACGGCGGTGTGGGCGGCGCGATCGTCAACGTCTCGTCGATGGCCTCGCGCACCGGCTCGCCCGGAGAACTGGTGCACTACGCGGCCGCCAAGGCCGCGCTCGAGGCCTTCAACTACGGCCTGGCCAGCGAGGTCGCCACCGAAGGCATCCGCGTCAACGCAGTGGCCTGCGGCCTGATCGAGACCGACATCCACGCCGAGGCCGGCGACGCCGCCCGGCTGCAGCGCTACGCGACGCGGATGCCGATGCAGCGCGCCGGCCGGCCGGAGGAGGTGGCCGAGGCGATCGTCTGGCTGCTGTCCGACGCCGCCTCCTACATCACGGGCACCGTGCTGCCGGTGGCCGGCGGGCGCTGACGAACGGACTTCGAGGGGACACCGTGGACGACGCCTGGTTCGAGGGCTACCAGCACCTGCGCTTCGAGCGCGCCAGCCGTGTGCTGCGCATCGTGATGAACCGCCCGGAGGTCAAGAACGCGGCCAACGTGCGCATGCACAACGAGCTGTCGCGCGTGTTCGCCGACGCCGGGCGCGACGCGGCGAGCGACATCGTCGTGCTCACCGGCGCCGGCGACGCGTTCTCCTCGGGGGGCGACATCCGCGCGATGCGCGACAAGATCGCCGACCGGACGCTGTGGAACGACACCGTCGACGAGGCGCGCGCGCTGTTCTACTCGATCCTCGACCTCGACAAGCCGCTGATCGCCCGCATCAACGGCGCCGCCACCGGGCTGGGCGCGACGCTCGCGGTCTATGCCGACATCTCGGTGGCCGCCGACACCGCGGTGATCGGCGACCCGCACGTCAAGGTCGGCCTCGTGGCCGGCGACGGCGGCGCGCTGATGTGGCCGATGCTGATCGGCTTCCAGAAGGCCAAGGAGCTGCTCTTTCTCGGCGACAACGTCCCGGCCGCCGAGGCGGCGCGGCTGGGCCTGATCACGCACGCGGTGCCGGCCGCCGAGCTCGACGCGCGGATCGACGCGCTGGTCGAGCGGCTGCTGAAGCTGCCGCCGTTCGCGCTGCGCGGCACCAAGAGGGCGATCAACCACACGCTCAGGCAGCTGGCGCTGGCCACCTTCGAGTACGGCGTGTCGCTCGAGACGCAGAGCCAGCTGACGCGCGACCACGCCGAGGCGGTGGCGGCCTTCCTCGAGAAGCGGCCGCCGCAGTTCACCGGGCGCTGAGCCGCACTCCCGCGCCGCGCCGCCGCCGAGCCGCCTCCAAGCCGCCTCCAAGCCGCCTCCAAGCCGCCGCCGCGATGCACCCCCTCGACCCCCTGTTCCGGCCGCGCTCGGTGGCCATCGTCGGCGCCAGCTCCGACCCCAACAAGGTCGGCGGCCGGCCGCTCGCCTTCCTGCGCAAGGCGGGCTTCGGCGGGCGCATCCTGCCGGTGAACCCGTCGGCGCGCGAGGTGCAGGGCGTGCCGGCGTTCGCGAGCCTGGCGGCCATCGAGGGGCCGGTCGACCAGGCCATCGTCGCCGTGCCCGCGGCCCAGGTGCTGGCGGTGGCAGGCGAGTGCATCGCCCGCGGCGTGAAGGCGCTGCAGGTGTTCTCCTCGGGCTTCGGCGAGGGCGAAGGCGCCGCCGAGGCGCAGCGTGCGCTGAAGGCGGCGGCGCGGGCGTCGGGCCTGCGCATCCTCGGCCCCAACAGCCTTGGGCTGTTCAACGCCCGCGATGGCTTCTTCGGCACCTTCGCCACCGCGCTGGACGGCGCGTGGCCGCGGCCCGGCCCGGTGGGCGTGGCCACGCAGAGCGGCGCGTTCGGCTCGTACTTCTTCGGCATGGCGCAGCAGCGCGGGCTCGGTTTCTCGCACTTCGTGGCCACCGGCAACGAGCTCGACGTCGACGTCGCCGAGTGCGTGGACTTCCTCGTTCACGATGCGGCGACGCGGATCATCGTCGTCGCCCTCGAAGGCTGCCGCGACGGCCGGCGCCTGGCCGCCGCGCTGCGCTCGGCGCGCGACGCCGGCAAGACCGTGCTGGCGATGAAGGTCGGCGCCTCGGCGGCAGGCGCTGCGGCGGCGGCCACGCACACCGGCGCGCTCGCCGGGGCCGACCGCGTCTTCGGCGCCGTGCTGCGCGACTGCGGCGCGCACCGCGCCGGCAGCCTGCAGGACCTGGTGGACGCGGCCTACGTCGCGAGCGTGGGTCCGCGCCCGGCCGGCCGCGACCTGCTGGTCGTGACCACCTCCGGCGGCATCGGCGTGCTGGCGGCCGACGAGGCCGAGGCGCGGGGGCTCGCGCTGCCGGCGCTCGGCGACGCGGCCCTTGCGGCGGTGCAGCGCATCGCCCCGCTGGCGGCCGGGCGCAACCCGGTCGACACCTCCGCGGGCATCCTCGGCGACCTCTCGGCCTACGCGCGCATTGCGGCGGCGGCGCTCGCCGACCGGCCTTGCGACGCGGTGCTGTGCTTCCTGGCGCACGTGCCGCGCAACGCAGCGCACTGGGCGCAGCTGCGGGCGCCGCTGCTGGCGTTGCGCGCCGCGCATCCGGCGCGCACCTTCGCCGTCGTCGGGCTGGCCGACGACGCGATCACGGCCGACCTGGAGGCGCATGGCATCGCCGTGTTCACCGACCCGTCGCAGGCCGTGCGGGCGCTGGCGGCACTGGCTCCGCCGTCGGCGCTGTCGGGGCCGATTCGGCCGTCCTCGGCCTCGGCTGATCCGGGTGAGCGGACCGCAGCCGCGGCCGCGACAGCGCGTCCGGATCGCGCGGCGGAGTGCCTCGACGGCCTCCACGGCCTCGACGCGGCCGTCGAGACCGCCGCCCCGCTCGCGGGACCGTACGGCACCGAGACCGAGGCCAAGGCCGCGCTCGCCGCCTGCGGCATCCGGTTCGCGCCCGAGCGGCTGGTGCACGATGCCGACGAGGCGGTGGCTGCTGCCGAGGCGATCGGCTGGCCGGTGGTGCTGAAGATCGTCTCGCCCGACCTCCCGCACAAGACCGAGGCCGGTGGCGTGGTGCTCGACCTGGCGGACGCCGCAGCCCTGCGTGCCGCGGTGCCGGCGATGCGCGAGCGGGTGCGCGCGCGGCGGCCCGGGGCCCGCATCGACGGTTTCGCCGTCGCGCGCCAGCTCGGCGGCGGCGTCGAGGTGCTGGTCGGCACGCAGGACGACCCGGTCTTCGGCCCGGTCGTCACGGTCGGCGCCGGCGGCGTGCTCGCCGAGCTCGTGGCCGACACCGCCGTCGCGCTGGCGCCGCTCGGCCCCGCCGCGGCGCTCGACCTCATTGGCGCCACCCGCGTCGATGCACTGCTGCGCGGCTGGCGCGGCGCTGCCGCGCCCGACCGGCCGGCGCTGGCACGGCTCGTCGCCCGGCTGTCCGAGGTGGCCTGGGCCAGCCGCGGGCGCGTGACGGGCATCGAGCTGAACCCGGTGCTGGCGCGGCCCGACGGCGCGTTCGCGCTCGACGCGCTGGTCGTCGCCGCGCCTGCCGCCGCAAACCCTGGAGGAGAACCATGACGCAGCCCGTCCGTCCCGAGCACCTGCGCACGCCGGGCCACAGCCTGCCGTGCTCGCGCGCCGAGATGCTCGCCCGCGTGGCCCGCTTCGCCGGGCGCGTGCCCGACCGCGGCGCCTTCCCCGACCTGAAGCAGCAGGAGGGCAGGCGCAGCGTCGCCTACGTGCTGTCGCCCGGCGCGCTCGGCGGCCCGGCGCCGATCACGCAGCCGCACGGTTTCCACCTTTCGATCTCGACCCTGTCGCCCGGCGTGCGACCGACCGTGCACTCGCACCCGTACAACGAGGTCTTCATGCCGCTGAACGCGCGCTTCCGCGTGTACTGGGGCGAGAACCTGGTGGAGTCGCTCGAGCTCGAGCCCTTCGACGTGATCTCGGTGCCGGCCGGCGTCTTCCGCACCTTCGAGAACCTCGACTCGCGCGACGGCTGCATGGTGGCGATCTTCGACCACGGCGGCGACCCGCACACGGGCATCGTCGTGCCGCCCGAGGTGTTCGAGAAGTTCTACAAGAACTGGAACCCCGGCATGGTCGGCGTGCAGGGCTGAGCGGCAGCGGACGGAGCCCACCACCATGCTGATCGACCTGCGCATCTACACCTTCCATCCCGGCAGGCTCGGCGAGTTCCTGAAGCTCGCCGAGGCCGAGATCCTGCCGCTGCAGGCCCGCTACTGCGGCACCTGCATCTTCTACGCCACCACCGAGACCGGCACGCTGAACCAGCTGATCCAGGCCTGGGCCTATGCCGACGCCGCCGACCGCGACCGCCGCCGCGCCGCGCTGTGGGCCGACCCCGAGTGGCAGCGCCTGGGCGCGATCGCGCTGCCCTGGATCCAGCACCAGGAGAACCGGCTGCTGAAGCCGGCCGCCTTCTCGCCCACGAAGTGGGCCTAGTCGCCGCCGCGCCCCGCCCCAACCACCCACGGAGACAAGCCGATGCATCGCCTCGTTCCCCCGCTGCGCGCGCTGCTGCGCCTCACCCGTGCCCTGGCCACGCTCGCCGCCACCGCCGCGCTGGCCTCGCTCGCCGTGCCGGTGCAGGCACAGACGGTCCGGATCGCCTACACCGACCCGCTGTCGGGCCCGTTCGCCAACATCGGCAAGAACGGCCTCAGCCAGTTCCAGTACGCGGCCGAGCGCGTGAACACGACCAAGGCCGCCGGCCCGTTCCGCCTCGAGCTGATGGAGATCGACAACAAGGGCACGCCCAGCGGCAGCCTCGATGCGCTCAAGCGAGCGATCGACAGCGGCGTGCGCATCGTCGTGCAGGGCAACGGGTCGGGCGCCGGCATGGCGATCATGGACGCGATCAGCAAGCACAACGAGCGCAACCCGGGCCAGGAGCTGATCTACCTGAACTACTCCGCGCAGGACCCGGCGATGACCAACGAGAAGTGCAGCTTCTGGCACTTCCGGTTCGAGGCCAACTCGGACATGAAGATGGAGATCCTGACCAGCTTCATGGCCAAGGACCCGAAGATCCGCAACGTCTACCTGATCAACCAGAACTACGCCTTCGGCCAGCAGGTCACGCGCGCGGCCAAGGAGTACCTGGCGCGCAAGCGGCCCGACATCAGGGTGGTCGGCGACGACCTGCACCCGCTCGGCCAGGTCAAGGACTTCGCCCCCTACGTGGCCAAGATCAAGGCCAGCGGCGCCGACACGGTGATCACCGCGAACTGGGGGCAGGACCTGTCGCTGCTGATGCGCGCGGCGCGCGAGTCCGGCGTCGATGCGACCTTCTACACGCTGGGCGGCGGCTACTGGGGTGCCCCGACGGCCATCGGCGAGGCGGGCGTCGGCAAGATGAAGTGGCTCGCCGAGTGGATGCACGACCTGCCGGGCGTGAAGACCGCGCCCTACGCCGCGGGCTTCCGCGACAAGCATGGCGCCGACTACGCGCTGTTCCGCGTCGACGTGCTGATGAGCATGCTGGCCGAGGCGATGAAGCGCAGCAACTCGGCCGACCCGGTGAAGATCGCCTTCGCGCTGGAGGGCATGAAGATGACGGTGGACACCGGCGAGGTCGAGATGCGCGCCACCGACCACCAGATCCAGGTGCCGATGTTCATCGGCACGATGGCCAAGGTTGCCGCCAAGGGCGGCGACAAGGCCGTGCGCTACGACCTCGAGGGCGCGGGCGTCGGCTTCCGCAACGACGTCCGCTTCGAGCCCTGGGTCGGAACGCAGCCCACCTCGTGCCAGATGCAGCGGCCGGCGCGCAGGTAGCCGCCGCGAGCCCCGAGCCCCACCCACCACGGAGGACACACGAATGAAGATCGCGATCATCGGCGCCGGCGGCGTCGGCCGGGCCCTCGGCAGCACCTGGGCGAGCAAGGGCCACGAGGTCTGCTACGGGGCGCGCAACGTCGCCAGCGACAAGGTGACGGCCAGCCTGCAGGCGACCCCCGGCGCCACCGCCAGGCCGATCGGCGAGGCCGTGGCCTGGGCCGACGCGGTGGTGCTGGCCACGTCCTGGCCTGGCGCGCAGGAGGCGCTGGCCGCGGCCGGCGACTTCGGCGGCAAGCCGCTGCTCGACGCGACCAACCCGCTGACACCGACCTTCCAGCTCGCGCTCGGCCACACCGCCTCGGGCGGCGAGCAGGTGCAGGCCTGGGCGCCGACGGCCAGTGTCGTCAAGATCTTCAACACGACGGGGCTGGAGAACATGGCCAACCCGGTCTACCCCGAGGGCCCGGCGGCGATGGTCTACGCGGGTGGCGATGCGAACGCCAAGCAGGCGGCGGCCCGGCTGGCCGGCGACCTCGGCTTCGAGGCCGTCGACCTCGGCGGCCTGGACGGCGCGCGCTACCTGGAGCCGGCGGCGATGGTGTGGATCAAGCTCGCGCTGGTCCAGAAGATGGGCCGCGGCATCGCGTTCCGCCTGATGCGGCGCTGAGGACGCCCTGCCCGACACCGTCCGACACCGCCCGACCCTGAAGCCGCCCGCCCTCCGGAGTTCGCCGATGCAGATCCTCGCCCTGTCGCGTCGCCGCCCCGGCACCACGCCGCAGACGCTGGCGCCCTGGCTAGAGGCCGAGGCCGCGCGGGCCTTCGAGCTGATCGCCGCGGGCGTCTTCCGCAGCGTGCACCTGTGCCCCGAGCGGCCCGGATCGATGGTCGTGCTCGAGTGCGCCGGCCTGGACGAGGCGCAGGCGCACCTGGCGACGTTGCCGATGGTGCGCGAGGGGCTGATCGACTTCGAACTCAGCCGCATGCTGCCCTACACCGGCGTGCGCGCCCTGTTCGCCGCCACGCACAAGGAGCTCGGGACATGACCGCGAGACTGCAGGGACAGCGTGCCGCCGTCGTCGGCGGCGGCTCGGGCATCGGCCTGGCCAGCGCGCGCGCGCTGGCCGCGGCGGGTGCCGAGGTCGTGATCGCCGGCCGCACCGAGGCGCGGCTGCGCGCGGCCGCCGAGGCGGCGCCGGCGCTGCGCTGGCGCGTGCTCGACGCCAGCGTGGAGGCGCAAGTGGTCGCCTTCTTCGAGGCCGAGTCGCCGCTCGACCACCTGGTGCTGTGTGCCAACGCCGGCGGCACCATCGGGCCGTTCGCCGGCCTGGACACCGCCGCGATGCGGGCCTACTTCGACAACAAGCTCTGGGCCTATCTGCACGCGCTGAAGCACGCGGGCCGGGCGCTGCGCCCGGGCGGGTCGGTCACGCTGGTCAACGGCGCTGCCTCGCAGCTCGCGGCACCGGGCATGGGGGCGCTGGCGGTGGTCAATGGCGGGCTCGACGCGCTGGTGCGGCCGCTGGCGCTCGAACTCGCGCCGTCGCGCGTCAACGCGGTCGCGCCGGGCGTCGTCGAGACGCCGTACTGGGACAAGATGGACGCCGCGGCGCGCGCATCGTTCTACGCTGCTGCCGCACGCGGCGTGCCCGTGCGCCGCACCGGGCGCGCCGAGGACGTGGCCGACGCGGTGGTCTTCCTCGCCGGCAACGGCTTCGTCACCGGCACCGTGTTGCTGATCGACGGCGGCCGGCACCTGACCCCCAACCTGGGCTGACCCCGTGACGCGATCCGCGCCTCGTGTCGCCCGTGCCGCCCCGGGCCGCCCCGGGACGATACCCGCCGAGGACGCCATGACCATCGACCGCCGCACCGCCTGCCTGGGTCTTGCCGCCGCGGCTGCCTGGAGCGCCGGCCCCGCGCGGGCCCAGGGCAAGCCGCTGCGTCTCGTCGTGCCCTACGGGCCGGGCGGTGCGCCCGACATCCTGGCACGCCTGTTCGCGCAGGAGCTGGCGGGCGCCTACGGCACCGTCGTGGTCGAGAACAAGGCCGGGGCGGGCGGCACGCTGGGCGCCGACCAGGTCGCCAAGTCGGCGGCCGACAGCGGCGTGCTGCTGGTGACCACGGCCGCCACCCACGTCATCAACCCGTCGCTGTACCCGAACTTCCCGTACGACCCGGTGCGCGACTTCACGCCGGTGGCGCTGGTGGCCTCTACGCCGCTGATGCTCGTCACCGCGGCAAGCGGCCCGTTCCGCAGCCTGGCCGACCTGCTCGCCGCGGCGCGCGCCCGTCCCGACGCCGTCAGCTACGCCTCGGCCGGCAACGGCACGATGCAGCACATCTCCGGGGCGCTGATGGAGAGCCTGGCCCGCGTGCAGGCCACGCACGTGCCCTACAAGGGCTCGGCCCAGGTGATGCCCGACCTGATCGCCGGCCGCGTCGGCATCATGTTCAACAGTGTCGCCGCGGTGGCCGCGCTGGTGCGCGGCGGGCAGTTGCGCGCGCTGGCGGTGACGACGCGCGAGCGGCTGCCGGCGTGGCCCGAGGTGCCGACGATGGCCGAGGCCGGCCTGCCCGGCTTCGAGGCCAACGCTTGGTACGCCGTCTTCGGGCCGCCCGGGCTGGCCCCCGCCGAGGTGCAGAAGGCCCAGCGCGAGCTGCAGCGCGTGCTCGAGCAGCCGGCGGTGAAGGAGCGCTACGCGACGCTGGGCCTCGAGCCGCTGCGCGGCGGGCCGGCCGAGCTGGCCGAGCTCGTGCGGCGCGACGGCCAGAAGTGGAGCGGGTTCCTGCGCGAGCGCGGCATCCGCAGCACCGACTGACCGACGGCGGAACGCGGCGCGATGCTGGTCGACGAGCGCACCTACCGCATCGCGCCCGGCTGCCTCGAGCGCTACCTGGCGTGGCACGTGTTGCATGCGCTGCCGCTGATGCGCGAGCACCTCGGCGAACCGCTGGTCTACTTCACCGGCGCCGACGGCGAGCCGGACACCTTCGTCCATCTGTGGGGCTACGTCGACGCGGCCGACCGCGAAGCCCGGCGCGCGCGCCTGTTTGCCGATCCGCGCTGGCTCGCGTACCGACGCGCCACCGGCGAACAGGGCTGGGTGGTCGACCAGCACTGCCGGCTGGTCACCCGCGTCGGCGGCATCGGGCGCGGCCTGGTGCCGCTGGCCGGCGACGACGGCGCCTTGCCACGGGAGCGCACCGCACGATGAACGATCCACTGCAGACCCTGGCCGACGTGCTCTGGCAGGCGGCCGCCGCGCGCGTGCCGGTGCCGCCGCTGCGCGAGGCCGCGGCCGCTTTCGGCGTGGCCCCGACGGCCGACCACGCCTACGCGGTGCAGCGCATCAACCGTGACCGCCGCGTCCGCGCCGGCGACCGCGTCGTGGGCCGCAAGATCGGCCTGACGTCGAAGGCGGTGCAGCGCCAGCTGGGTGTCGACTCGCCCGACTACGGCAGCCTGTGGGCCGCCACCGCCTGCGGCGACGGCGACACGGTGGCGATCGGCACGCTGATCCAGCCCAAGGTCGAGGCCGAGGTCGCGCTGGTGCTGGCGCGCGACGTCGACCGGCCCGACGCGACGGTGGCCGACCTGGTCGGCGCCACCGACTTCGCGCTCGCCGCGCTCGAGATCGTCGACAGCCGCATCGCCGACTGGAAGATCGGTCTGTTCGACACCATCGCCGACAACGCGTCGGCGGCCGCCTTCGTGCTCGCGGGCGACCCGGTGCGCCTGGACCGCGTGGCGCTGCGCGAGGCGCGGATGACGATGACGCGCCGCGCCGGCGACGGGGCCGTCGAGACCGTGAGCGAGGGCGTCGGCAGCGCCTGCCTCGGCCACCCGCTGAACGCCGCGGCCTGGCTCGCGCGGGCGCTGGCGCGCCAGGGCGACCCGCTGCGCGCCGGCGACATCGTGCTGACCGGCGCGCTCGGGCCGATGGTGACGGCGCGCGCCGGCGACCGCTTCGAGGCCCGCATCGAGGGGCTGGGCGCGGTGGCGGTGGCCTTCGGCTGAGGGCTGCGCCGGCAGTGCCGTCGAGGTCGCGGTTGCGGTCGCGACGCCGGCACTCGCGGCTGTCGTCGCCGCGCCTGTGCTCAGGCCGCGGCCGCGGCGGCGGCGCGCTCGGGCGCCAGGATAGCCCGCACCTCGTCGCGCAGCCACTGTTGGGCGCGCGCGTGGTGGCAGCGCTCGTGCCAGTACATCGCGATCTCGATCGGCGGCAGCGGCAGCGGGATTTCCACCACCTGCACGGCGTGCAGTTCGGCCAGCGTGCGGGCCGCCCGCCAGGGCAGCACCAGCACCAGGTCGCCGCCGGCCACCAGGTGCGCGGCCATCAGGAAGTGCGGGCTGCTGACGGAGATGCGGCGCTGCAGGCCGCGCTGCTCGAGCGCGGTGTCGACGGCGCTGCTGAAGTAGGTCAGGCCGCTGGGCGCGACGCGCACGTGCGACAGTGCCGCGAAGGCATCGGCCGTCAGCGGCGCGGCCAGCGCCGGGTGGCCGGTGCGCATCAGGCAGACGTGGCGGTCGGTGAACAGCGGGCTGCGCCGCAGCCCCTCGGGCGGCACCGGGTAGTAGGCGAGGGCGAGGTCGACGTCGCCGGCATCCAGGGCCTGCTCGGCGCGCAGGATGTTGACCGGCACGATGTCGACGCGACAGCCGGGCGCGGCGGTGGCCAGGCGCCGGGTCAGCGCGGGCAGCAGCAGCAGCTGCGTGTAGTCGGAGGTGGTGATGCGGAAGGTATCGCCCGCAGTCCCGGGTTCGAACGCGGCCTCGGTCTGCAGCAGCGCGCGCAGGCGTTCGGCCGCGGCGCGCACCTCCGGCAGCAGCGCCAGCGCGCGCGGCGTCGGCACCAGGCCCTCGCGTGCGCGCACGAGCAGAGGGTCGCCCAGCCGCTCGCGCAGCCGCGCGAGCATCTCGCTGGCCGACGACTGCGACACCCCCAGGCTCTCGGCCGCGCGCGAGACGCTGCGCTCGCGCAGCAGCACGTCGAAGCACTCGAGCAGGTGCAGGTCGATGTTGCGGGTCAGGGCCATCGGGCGGCGGCGGCGGCGGCGGCGGGGAGCCCGGCGCGCCCGCGCAGTGTCGGCAGGCCGGGCCGCCGGCGCATCAGGGAAAGCCTCGGCGGGGCTGGCCGCCCAGGCGGCCCAGGCCGCTCTGGGCGTTCAGGCCGCTCAGACCGCTCAGACCGCTCAGACCGCGGCCTCCGGCAGGTAGCGCACCGCGAGCACCCCCTCGATCGCGCCGAGCGCCTGCAGCACCGCCGGGTCGACTGCGCTGTCGACGTCGACCAGCGTATAGGCCATCGCGCCGCGGCTCTTGTTGACCATGTTGTGGATGTTCAGCCCGGCACGCGCCATCGTCGTCGAGATCTGGCCCAGCATGTTGGGCACGTTGCTGTTGGCGATGGCGACGCGGAAGCGCGACTCGCGCTCCATCCGCACCGAGGGGAAGTTGACGGCGTTGGCGACCTCCCCGTGCTCGAGGTAGGCACGCAGCTGCTGCACCGCCATCACCGCGCAGTTCTCCTCGGCCTCGCGGGTGCTCGCGCCCAGGTGGGGCAGCGCGATCACGCCGCGCCGCCCGATCGTGGCCGGGCTCGGGAAGTCGCAGACGTAGTGGGCCAGCCGCCCCGTGCCGAGGGCCTCGGCCACCGCGGCGTCGCTGACCACGCCCTCGCGGCTGAAGTTCAGCAGCACGGCGCCCTCGCGCATCAGGCCGATGTTGCCGTCGTTGACGAGGTGGCGCGTGGCCTCCACGAGCGGGACGTGCAGGGTCACGAACTGCGCGCTGCGCAGCACCTCGTTGACGCTCGCCGCGCGCCGCACCTGCGACGGCAGGCTCCAGGCCGCGTCGACCGTGATGTCGGGGTCGTGGCCGAGCACGTTCATGCCGAGCCGGATCGCCGCATCGGCGACCAGGCAGCCGATCCGCCCCAGACCGACGATGCCCAGCGTCTGGCCGGCCAGCTCGAAGCCGGCGAAGGCCTTCTTGCCGTCCTCGATCTGCCGGTCGAGGTCGGGCGCCCCGGGGTCGAGGCGGGCCACGAACTGCAGCGCCGGCGCCACCTGCCGCGCCGCCATCAGCATGCCGCACAGCACCAGTTCCTTGACCGCGTTGGCGTTGGCGCCCGGCGCGTTGAACACCGGCACGCCGCGCGCGCTCAGGGCCTGCACCGGGATGTTGTTGGTGCCGGCGCCGGCCCGCGCGACGGCCCGCAGGCCCGACGGCAGCGGCATCGCCTGCATGTCGGCGCTGCGCACCAGGATCGCGGCCGGGTCGGCCACGTCCTTGCCGACACGGTAGCGCTCGGGCGGCAGCAGCGCCAGGCCGCCGGCCGCGATCTGGTTGAGCACCAGCACGCCCAGGCGTGCCGGCGCGGCGGCCGGGTCAGCCATGGCGGGCCTCGAACTCCTTCATGTAGTCCACCAGCGCCTGCACGCCCGCGAGCGGCATCGCGTTGTAGATCGACGCCCGCATGCCGCCCACCGAGCGGTGGCCCTTGAGCTGCACCATGCCGCGCGCCTCCGCCCCCTTCAGGAACTCGCTGTCCAGCGCGTCGTCGGCGAGCCTGAACGGCACGTTCATCCAACTGCGGCAGTCGCGCGCCACCGGCGCCCTGAAGAAAGCCGTCGTGTCGAGGTGGTCGTACAGCAGCGCGGCCTTGGCGCGGTTGTGCGCCTCCATCGCCGCCAGCCCGCCCTGCGCCTGCAGCCACTTGAACACCAGCCCGGCGATGTAGATGGCGTAGGTGGGAGGCGTGTTGTACATGCTGTCGTTGTCGGCCACCGTCCTGTAGTCGAAGGCGCTGGGCAGCAGCGGGTGCGGCTGGCCGATCAGGTCGTCGCGGACGATCACCAGCGTCAGGCCCGAGGGGCCGATGTTCTTCTGCGCGCCGGCGTAGATCAGGCCGTACCGCGACACGTCGAGCGGGCGCGACAGGATCTCGCTGCTCAGGTCGGCCACCAGCGGCACGTCGCCAGTGTCGGGCACCCAGTGGTACTGCACGCCGCCGATCGTCTCGTTGCCGCAGATGTGGACATAGGCCGCGTCCGGGTCGAGCTTCCAGGTCTCGCGCGGCGGGATCGTCGTGTAGCCGCTGTCCGCGGCGCTCGCGGCGACGTTGACGGCGCAGTACTTGCGCGCCTCCTTGATCGACTTGCGGCTCCATTCGCCGGTGTCGATGTAGTCGGCCCCCGACTTGCCGCGCAGCAGGTTCATCGGGACGATGGCGTTCTCCGCGATTGCGCCCCCCTGCATGAACAGCACCCGGTAGCCGGCGGGCACGGCGAGCAGGCTGCGCAGCAGCGCCTCGGCCTCCTCGGCGATGGCGATGAACTCCTTGCCGCGGTGGCTCATCTCCATCACGCCCATGCCGCTGCCGTGCCAGTCGAGCATCTCCTCCGCGGCCTGGCGCAGCACGGGCTCGGGCAGTGCCGCGGGTCCGGCGCTGAAGTTGAATACGCGGGTCATCGGCAAGGCCTTCCTGGAGTCGTCGGGGGAGGGGCGGGCGGCCGATGATAGGCGGCGGCGCGGGCATCGGCACCACGCCCGGCCCCCCGCGCCGGGCCCGCCGGAGGGTCCGGCGCGCCGGGCGTGGGCGGACATCGGTCATGCTCGCCGCCGTCAGCGCGTGGCCGACTGCGCGGAACCCTGGAACGGGGGAGTCGGGCTCGGGCCAAGGGGGGGCTAGCATCTGCTGGTTCAGCTCTGCGGAGACCCCGATGCGCATCTTGCTCCCACCGCAGCGCGTGCTCGCCCTGGCCCTGGTCGTGCTCGCCGCCTGCGGCTCCGATCCGTCCGCGCCCCAGCTGATCGAGGCAGCTCGGGCGCATCTTGACAAGGGGGAGTCCGCCGCCGCGATCATCGAGCTCAAGCGAGCACTGGACAAGCAGCCGCAGTCGGTACAGGCGCGCCAGCTGCTCGGCAAGGCGCTGCTGGCCAAGGGCGATGCTGCAGGCGCCGTCGTCGAGCTGCAGAAGGCGCGCGAGCTCGGCCTGCCGGCCGAGCAGGTCGTCCTCGACCTCGCACGGGCGCTGCTTGCAACCGGCCAGGGCGGCCAGGCCGTCACGGAGCTGCAGGGCGTCAAGCCGGCCGACCCGGCTGTGCTGGCCGAGGTCCGCACCCTGCAGGCCGCCGCGCTGGCCAGCCAGCGCCAGGCCGGCGAGGCGCGGGCGCTGCTCGACGAGGCGCTGCTGCTGCGCCCGGACTACGCGCCCGCGGTTGTCGCCCGGGCGCAGCTCGACGCAGCCGAGGGCCGCAGCGACGACGCGCTCGCCCAGGTCGAGGCGCTGTGGACCCGCGACAAGACCCAGGAGGCGGCCGGGCTGATGAAGGCCGCGCTGCTTCTGCATGCGCGCCGCGATGTCGAAGGCGCGATGCAGGCCTACCGCGAGGTGGCGCAGGCGCACCCGCGCTCGGTGGCGGCGCGCGACGGTGTCGCGCAGCTGCTGTTGCGCAGCGGGAAGGTCGAGGAGGCCAAGGCCGAGCTGGCCGAGCTTCAGAAGGTGGCGCCGAAGCGCCCGGAAACGCTGCTGCTGCAGGCCCAGCTGGCCTATGCCGCGCGCGACTACGCGGTCACCCGCGAACTGACGACCCAGCTGCTGGGCGCGGTGCCGAACCACATGCAGACGCTGCTGCTGGCCGCGGCCACCGAGATGAGCACTCAGCGCTGGTCGCAGGCGCAGTCGCTGCTGGCGCGATTGCTGAAGTCCCACCCCGAGAGCGTGCTCGGACGCCGGCTGATGGCGCAGACGCTGATGGCCCTGGGCCAGGCCGACAAGGCGGTGGAAGTGCTGCAGCCGGTGGTCGACAGCCCGGCGGCCGACGCCGAGACCCTCGCGCAGGCCGGCAGCGCCATGCTGCGTGCCGGCGACGTCCAGCGTGCCCAGGCCGCGTTCCAGCGCGCCGTCAAGACCCGCCCGGACGACCCTTCGGCGCGCACCGCGCTGGCGATGATGCAGATGGCGCGCGGCGAGTCCGGCGCCGGCCTGTCGAACCTGCAATCCATCGCCTCGGGCGAGCAGGCCTCGATGGCCGACCTCGCGCTCGTGGCCGCGCGCATGTCGCAGAACGACGCCAAGGGGGCGCTCGCGGCGCTGGACCGGCTGCAGCGCAAGGAACCGGGCAACGTGATCGCGGACGTGCTGCGCGGGCAGGTGCTGTTCGCGCAGGGCGACACCGCCGGGGCTGCTGCGGCCTACCAGCAGGCGCTGAAGAAGGACCCCAAGGCCTTTGGCGCGGTCGCTGGCCTGGCGGGGCTGGATGCGCGCGCAGACCGCATCGACGAGGCGCGCAAGCGCCTGGCCGACTTCGCGAAGGCCAACCCGGCCGACGGCCGCGCACCGCTGACGCTGGCCCGCCTAGAGCGGCGGATCGGCGCGGCCGATGCCACCGTCGTGGCCGCGCTGCGCCAGGCGGTGAAGGCCGACCCCGGCCTCGTGGCGGCGCGCATCGAACTCGTCGGCACGCTGCAGGCGCAGGGGGACCGCGCCGGTGCGCTGGAGGCGGCGCGCGATGCCGCGGCGGCGCTGCCCGACCACGCCGGGGTGCTCGACCTGCTCGGCAGGTCGCAACTGGCGGCCGGCGAGGCGCAGGCCGCCGTGAGCACCTTCAGGCAGCTCGTGGCGATGCAGCCGCGGCAGGTGCTGCCGCTGCTGCGCATGGTGGACGCGCAGCTGGCCGCCAAGAACGCGTCCGGGGCGGCCGAGGCGCTGCGCCAGGCCGGTGAGCTCGATGCCGACAACCCCGCCGTGCTCCGCGGCCGCGCGCTGCTGGCCTCGATGGAGGGGCGCACGCAGGAGGCGCTGGCGCATGCCCGCAAGCTGCAGTCGATGCAGCCCGCCGCCGCCTTCGGCCACGTCGTCGAGGCCGAGGTGGCGCGGCGCGCCGGCAACCACGCGCTCGCAGCGGCCGCGTTCCGCTCCGCGCTGCAGCGCGAGAAGTCCAGCGGTCTGGCCACCAGCCTGCACGACGCGCTGCTGGCGGCCGGCGACCGTCCGGCGGCGGACCGGATGGCCGCGGACTGGATCCGCGAGAACCCGAAGGACATCGGCTTCCGCTACCACATGGGATCCGTGGCGGCCTCCCGCCGGGACTGGGCTGCAGCCGAGGCGCATTACCGCGCCGTGGTGGAGGTGCAGCCGCGCCACGGGCCGGCGCTCAACAACATCGCCTGGCTGATGATCCAGCAGGGCAAGCCCGGCGCCACCGCGATCGCCGAGCGCGCCAACACGCTGCTGCCCGACCGTCCGGCGGTGCTCGACACGCTGTCGCTCGCGCTGCAGAAGGACGGCCGGATCGAGCAGGCCACCGAGCTGCAGAAGCGCGCCGCCCAGCTCGAGCCCCGCAACGGCGACTACCGGCTGCGGCTGGCCGAGCTGCTGATCGCGAGCGGCGACAAGTCGCGCGCCCGCGAGGAGCTGCGCGCGCTGCAGAACCGGCAGGACTTCGCGCGTCAGGCCGAGGTGACCGCGCTGCTCGCGCGGCTGTAAAGTCTGCTGTCGCGGCGCTCGCGCGACCGGCGCAAGGGTGCCGCGGCGGCCGGCAGCGGGGCCTTGATCGCGATCAAGCGGCCCCCCCGGGTCGCCCCTACATTGACCTCATCGGGGCTTCCCGCCCCGGCTGCTGCAGCGAGACCCGCGCCATGTTCAAGCATCTGCTCGTGCCGGTGGACGGCACCGAACTGTCCGACCGTGCCGCCGAGGTCAGCCTCGGTCTGGCCGCCAAGCTCGGCGCCCGCGTCACCGGCTTCGTCGCCGAGCCCTTCCCCGACCTGCCGACGATGGCGTCGACCGCGGCGGCCTACCAGCGCGAGGCCCACGAGCACGAGGCGCGCACCGAGGAGCACGCGCGCCAGGTGCTGGCGGCCTTCGAGGCGCGCGCGGCGGCGGCCGGCGTGCCCTTCGAGGGCCGCTTCGCCCGCAACGACGACATCGATGACGCCATCGCGCACGCCGCCGCGGCGCAGGGCTGCGACCTGATCGTCATGGTCACCCACGGCCGCGGCGCCTTCGGCGAACTGCTGTTCGGCAGCCACACCAAGAACGTGATGTCGCGCACCAAGCTGCCGCTGCTGGTGCTGCACTGAAGAGCCGGCGGGCGGGCCCGGCGCCCGCCGTCGGGGCCCTGCCGTCTCGCTGCGGCCCGGCGCTCCGGCACCCCGGACATCGCCCCACCATGACTGCCGCCCCTGCCGCGCCCGCACCGCACCGGCGTGCGGGCCTGCCCGCGCAGCCGATCAGCCTGGAGGTGCTGGCCGAGAAGTACGCCAAGGGTGACGAGCGGGACGCCGCCGACGTGCACGCCCGCGTGGCACGCGCGCTGGCACGCGCCGAGGCGGAGCACGAGCGTGCGCACTGGGAGCGGCGCTTCGCCGAGGCGCTGGCCGCGGGCTTCGTGCCGGCCGGCCGCATCCAGTCGGCAGCCGGCACGCCGCTGTCGGCCACGCTGATCAACTGCTTCGTGCAGCCGGTGGGTGACAGCATCACGCAGGCCCACGAGGGCTTCCCGGGCATCTACACGGCGCTGGCCGAGGCGGCCGAGACGATGCGCCGCGGCGGCGGCGTCGGCTATGACTTCAGCCGCATCCGCCCGCGCGGCGCCTGGGTCGAGAGCACGCAGAGCAGCGCCAGCGGGCCGGTCAGCTACATGCACGTCTTCGACCGCAGCTGCGAGACGGTGGAGAGCGCCGGCGCGCGGCGTGGCGCCCAGATGGGCGTGCTGCGCTGCGACCATCCCGACATCGAGGAGTTCATCCATGCCAAGGACGAGGGCGGGCTGAGGAACTTCAACCTGTCGGTCGGCGTCACCGACGCCTTCCTGCACGCCGTGCAGGCCGACGCCGAGGTCGAGCTCGTGCACCGTGCCGAGCCGGGCCCGGCGCTGAAGGCGGCCGGCGCCGCGCAGCGCGCCGACGGGCAGTGGGTCTACCGCCGCGCCAGGGCGCGCGCGCTGTGGGACCAGGTCATGCGCTCGACCTACGACCACGCCGAGCCCGGCGTGCTGTTCCTCGACACGATCCAGCGCGACGACAACCTCGCGTACTGCGAGACGATCACCTGCACCAACCCCTGCGGCGAGCAGCCCCTGCCGCCCTATGGCTGCTGCTGCTTGGGCTCGATCGACCTGACGCGTTTCGTGCGCGACCCCTTCGGCCCCGCCGCACGCTTCGACGAGGCGGGCTTCGCGGCGCTGGCGGCTACCGCCGTGCGCATGCTTGACAACGTGCTCGACGTCACCGTCTGGCCACTGCCGCAGCAGCAGGAGGAAGCGCGCCGAAAGCGCCGTGTCGGCCTGGGCTTCACCGGGCTGGGCGACGCGCTCGTGATGCTGAACCTGCGCTACGACGGCGAGCCCGGGCGCCGGATGGCCGCGCGCATCGCCGAGGTGCTGCGCGACGCGGCCTACGGGGCGAGCTGTGACCTCGCGCGCGAACGCGGCGCCTTCCCGCTGTTCGACGCCGACCGCTACCTGGGCGCACCCGGGCCCGGCAGCGGTGCGACCTTCGCCTCGCGGCTGCCGGCGGCGTTGCAGGCGCGCATCCGCACCCATGGCCTGCGCAACTCGCACCTGGTATCGATCGCGCCCACCGGCACGATCAGCCTGGCCTTCGCCGACAACGCCAGCAACGGCATCGAGCCGGCGTTCAGCTGGACCTACACTCGCAGGAAGCGCACGGCCGACGGCGGGTTCAGGGAGTACCGGGTCGAGGACCACGCGTGGCGCCTGTACCGCCACCTATTCGGCGATGACGCTCCGTTGACGCCGGCCTTCGTGACGGCGCTCGAGATGAGTGCGCTCGACCACGCGGCGATGGTGGCGGCGGTGGCGCCCTACGTCGACAGCGCGATCAGCAAGACCGTCAACGTGCCTGCCGACTACCCGTACGAGGACTTCAAGGACCTGTACCTGCAGGCCTGGCGCGGCGGCGCGAAGGGCCTGGCCACCTACCGGCCCAACGCGGTGCTCGGCTCGGTGCTGAGCGCGGCTGCCGAGCCGGCCGCGCCGATGGCCATCGAGGAGTCGGTCCACGAGGCCAACCGCCGGATGGTGCTCGAGCGCGCGCCGCAGCCGGTGCTGGCCAGCCTGCGCTGGCCCGGCCGCCCCGAGCTTCCCGGCGGCAACGCCGCCTGGACCTACCTGATCCAGCACGCGTTCGGCGACTTCGCCCTGTTCGTGGGCGAGGAGGGCACGCCGCCGCGCCCGTTCGAGGTCTGGGTCAACGGCGCCGAGCAGCCGCGGGCGCTCGGCGCGCTGGCCAAGACGCTGTCGATGGACCTGCGCACCAACGATGCCGCCTGGCTGCGCCTCAAGCTCGACGCGCTGGCCACCGTGGCCGAGGAGCACGGCTTCGAGATGCCGTTCCCGCCCAGCGGCGAGAAGCGGCGCTTCCCCGGCGTCGTGGCGGCGATGGCCGCCGTGCTGCGCTGGCGCTGCGAGCAGCTGGGCGCGCTGGGCGGGCCGGCCGACGCGGGACCGACCCCGGTGATCGACGCGATGTTCGCCCGCGACGAGCCGCGCACCGGCACCGAGGGCACGCTCGCCTGGGCCGTCGACATCGACAACCCGGCCAGCGGCGAGGCCTTCACGCTGACGCTGAAGGAGGTGACGCTGGCGGTGCCCGGCGGGGGCAGCACGACGCGTCCGTGCGCGATCGGCTTCTCGGGCAACTACCCGCGCGCCCTAGACGGCCTGGCGCGCGTGCTGTCGCTGGACATGCGTGTCGTCGACCCGGCCTGGATCGGCATGAAGCTGCGCAAGCTGCTGAACTATGCCGAGCCGCTCGGCTCGTTCATGGCCTTCGTGCCCGGCGCCCGCGACGGCGTGCGCCGGCAGCAGCTGTGGCCATCCACCGTGGCCTATGTCGCGCGCCTCGTGATTCACCGCTACGCGATGCTGGGCGTGCTCGACACCGAGGGCCGGCCGCTCGCGCCGATGGGCGTGCTCGCCGCGCCGGGCCCGGCGGCCGCGGGCGGCGCCGCGCCGCCGATGGCCGGCCGGCGCTGCCCGGAGTGCGGCAACGACACGCTGATCCACAAGGACGGCTGCGAGTTCTGCACCGCCTGCGGTTACGTCGGGCAGTGCGGCTGACGCCGGGCGCGGCATCGACGGGCGGGGCTGTGCACGACCAAGGAGGATTCACCACCGAGGACTGCTTGGCGATCGGCAGCGCCTACTTCGCCAGAGGGTTCGGCGTCGAGCCGGCAGCCTGACCGTCTCGACCGCCGCGCACGCGGGGGCATGGTATGCGTCCGGCTAACTCACCTTGAACCCGCTGCTGCGCGCACAGTTTCGTTGACTCTGGTGAACTCCTCCACTCGAATCTTCTCAGCCTGCAAGTCTTGATCGTGGCCCCTCTTATTCAACCAAAAAACAACCCCCGCGAAGACCAGCACCGAGCTTGCAGCGGCCACGAAGGTGGACGCGACTCGGAGCTTGCGAGTCGGATCGCCCTCGGCTCGCGAATGAACCGCGAGGGTAACGCCCGCGATGGCCAGAGTGACACCACAGGCAGGTATGGCCCGGACAAGCGCCCAAAACGCCACCTGTTCAGCAAGATGCTTCAGCCCATCGAGACGAGTAGCTCACTTTCTGAGCCACCTGGCTGCGACGATGCGAACTCCGTTGCAGGAGGTCGTGATGGCGCAGAACGCGGTGCAGTACCAGCGGGGGTTGTCGCTCCCCGAGTTCTTCGATCAGCATGGGTCGCAGGAGCA
>JADCGP010000023.1 GCA_020248915.1 Rubrivivax sp.
AACCAGGTCAGCAACTTCATGATGGGACTCGTCGGAAACAACATGGAAGAACTCCGGGGTTGCACGCACCACGGGCGCCAGGCCCGAGGGCGTTGCGATGCATGGACGAAACGGCCGCACTCGGCCGGGTCTCGTCTGACAGAAACGACCAAGACCCGATGCCTTGACTGCATGGTCCGCTCGAGGGACTTACCGATCTCTTTCCAGCGAGCGTTTCCGCGCGATGCGAACGGACAGGGATGCCGGCGTCACCGGACCATGAGCCCGCACCGGCGCTGCCCGCGTCAGCGCGCGCGAGGCCCCATTCGTCGCGGCCGAGTCCCGGCCCGGGTTGATCGACGTGGCTTGCGTGCAGGAGTCGATGCGTGGTCGTGCCACCGGTGGGCACCCCGTTGCGGGCACGACCGCTTCGCTGGCCGGCGCCGAGCGCCAGCGTGGGCGCGTCCATCGGAGACGTCGTCGCGCACCGCGGCACCGGCGTTGGCGCCGCGGGACGTCCGCGCGATCAGACAGGAGCGCGCGCAGTGCTCCGCATGCCGGCGTCGGTGTTGGACGGAGCAGGTGGTGCGTCCACGTGCAGCCTGGCGCATCGGGGCAGACGTCCGCGCAGCCTCCACACGGGCCGGCGGTCGGGGGCTGCGGGTCGATGCCGCCGACGATCGCGTCGGGGCTGCAGCGCCTGACGGCTGCGCCGATGCCGTCGTTGCGGGCAACCCGCATCGGCTCGCGTTCGTCCGCCATCGGTGCATGGCCGGCCTCGTCGCGCGCGAGCGGGTCGACCGGTTCGCAGCAGGATGCGAGGCTCCCGTGCAGGCACCACCCGGGCGGTCGTCATGCGCGATCAGCGCCGGTCCGACGGGCGCCATCGGGCGCTTCGCAGGCACCTGCGGCGCAGGCCGAAGCAGCTTCAGGCGAGGTGGTCGCGAGGCGCCGCGGATCCGAGGCGACCGGCGCACCCGTCTCGCGCGCCTCCGCCAGCAGGCCTCCGATCGCCGCGCCGAGCACCAGATCGTCCAGCGCCCCGAAGTGATGCAGGGCCACCCGTCCGGCGGCGTCGAGCACCAGGTGCGTGGGCGTGCCCCGCAGCCCGTACGACGCCATCGTCCGAGGCACCGCCCCGGCCTCGCCGGCGACGTCCACGCCGATCGGGAAACTCCAGCCGTACTCGTGCACGAAGGCGCGCAGCGCCGCGGAGCTCATGACGGCGTGGTGCTCGAAGACGGTGTGGAGGCCCACCACGGCCACCCGGTCGCGCGGGAAGGCGCGCCACACCCGCTCGGCCTGCGGCAGGGAGTGCGCCACGCAGCCCGGGCACAGCATCTGGAAGGTGTGCAGCAGCACCACGCGGCCACGAAGGGACTGCAACGTCGGCGGCGCCGGCGCGTTGAGCCACTCGCGCGCGTGCCAGCCGGGCAGCACCGGCCGCTGGTCGGGTTCGGCGGTCATGGGAGGTCCCGTTCGAGGCGTGGACGCGGGGCGCTAGAACTGCCCGTCGCGCACGTAGGGCTGGCTCCACAGGATGCTCTGCAGCAGCACGGCCTTCACCCAGGCCGCGTGCATCTTCTCCACCTCTTCGGCCGCGGCCCCCTTCTTCGCGAGGAAGGGCTTGAGCGTGGTGGTGATGGGGATCGTCAGCGCAGGGATGTGGCGGAAGTCGACCTGCGGCACGCTGTTTGCGCCGTCGGTCCGGTTCTTCTTCGTGCGGTGGTGGCGCAGGCCGATCTCGTGCTGCCAGTCGAGCCAGCGCTGGTCGAAGCTGGCGTCGGCCGTGTCGAGGATCCAGAGCGCGAAGCGCTTGCGGACCGCCTCGAGGTAGGCGCCGTCGGGCTTGCCGGTGGCGGCGTTGCCGAAGAAGTGCACCAGGTGCGGCGTGCCGGCCACGAATCCGTACCAGACATCCAGGATGGCGTCGGTCTGGTCGACCAGGATGGCCTTGCTCTGGCGCAGCGCCTTCACGTCGTCGTCGCTGAACAGCAGCGAGGTCTGCAGCTGCTTCAGCTCCGCCAGCGTGACGGGCGAGGTCGCGAGCGTGCGCTGGCCGTAGGCGTAGCCGGGCACGGCGGAGGGGGTGGCTTGTTGGGCGTGGGTGGAGGTCATGGCGGTCACCAGGGCAAGGGCGGTCAGGGTGGAGGACAGGGGGGCGGACAGGGTCTTCATGCGGTCTCCGGTTCGACGGGGCCGGCCGTTGCAGCGGCCTGGGCTTGCATCTTCGGAGGTTGTTCTGGATCATGAGTGACATGAAATCCAGCAAAAATTACTCAGCGTCCAATCCGGCCGCGTCGCGGTCGGCCCCCCCGCTCGACCGCCTGTCGACCCTGCTCGAGCGCTTCCACGTCCGTGCATCGGTGTTCCACACCGGGCCGATGTGCGGCCGCACGCGTTTCGAGGCCCGGCCCGACCGCGCCTTCCTGCACGTGCTGCGCCGGGGCGAACTGCGCATCGAGCACCGCGGCGGCCCGCTGGCGCGGCGGCGGGTGGTGGTGGACGAGCCGACGCTGGTGTTCTACCCGCGCGCCGTGCACCACGAGTTCGTGAACCCGCCGCGCGAAGGGGCGGACTTCACCTGCGCCACGCTGCATTTCGACGGCGGCGACCGCAACCCCATCGTCGCCGCGCTGCCCGCACTGGTGCTGCTGCCGCTGGACGCGGTGTCGGGGCTGCAGCCCACGCTGGAGCTGCTGTTCGCCGAGACCGACCGGCCGCGCTGCGGCTCCCGCCTGCTGGCCGACCGGTTGTTCGAGGTGGTGCTGATCCAACTGCTGCGCTGGATCGTCGACCATCCGCAGGCCGCGGGCGTCTCGGGCGGCCTGATGATGGGCCTGCATCACCCCAAGCTCGCACGCGCGCTCGTGGCCCTGCATGCCGCGCCGCAGGAGGACTGGCCGCTGGCGCGCATGGCGCAGGAGGCCGGGATGTCGCGCAGCGCGTTCGCCGACGCCTTCCGCGACGCCACGGGCCTGACGCCCGCCGCCTACCTCACCGACTGGCGCCTGACGCTGGCTTCGGCGCAGCTGCGCGCGGGCCGGCCGCAGAAGCTCGTCGCGGCCGAGTCGGGCTTCTCCAACGGCTCGTCGCTGAGCCGGGCGTTCAAGCAGCGTTTCGGGTGCTCACCGCGGGCGTGGCTGGCCGACGAGGACAGAAGGAACCCGACCGCCGCCCGGCGGGACGCGTGAGGCGGGCCGGCACGGGCGCAGTTCGCGCCTCGAATGCAGCAGGTGCTGCAGCAGACCACGAGGTCGCGCACCGCGACGCCGTCGGCTCTTGAGCCCTGCGGGACGGAAGGCCGCCGCCCGCGCCGCGCCCCCGCCCGCACGGCCTGTAGCCCGGCGCCGTGCGCCTAGTAAGTCACCCTCGCGAGGTACGTCCGCTGCGAGGCCTCCAGCGCCTGCTGCAGCGTCGTGATGCCCGCCGCCTCGAGCAACGGGATCATCTTCGCGAACACCTCCGCGGTGACGATGGCGTCGCCCAGCGCCGTGTGGCGGCCGAGCACGGTCACGCCCAGCCGCTCGGCGATGGCCTCGAGGCGGTGGCTTTCCTGCTGCGGGTGCAGCACCGCGGACAGCAGCAGCGTGTCGAGCACGGGCATCGTGAAGCGCACGCCGGTGCGCTCCTCCTTCAGCTGCAGGAAGCGCATGTCGAAGGCGGCGTTGTGCGCCACCAGCACGCTGTCGGCGGCGAAGGCGTGGAAGGCGGGCAGCACGGTGTCGATCGTCGGCTGGCCGCGCAGCATCTCCGGCTGGATGCCGTGGATCGCGATGCCGGCCTGCGGCAGCGCGCGCTCGGGGTCCACCAGCTGCTCGAAGCTGTCCTGCCGCCGCACCTTGCCGGCGACGACGCGCACCGCGCCGATCTGGATGATCTCGTCGCCCGCGCCCGGGTCGAGCCCGGTGGTCTCGGTGTCGAACACCGTGCACGTGAGCCCGGCGAGGGCGCGCGCGCCGAGCCCGCCGGCGGCGCCGTCGCCGGCGCTGCGGCCGAACAGGTCGAAGTCGTAGAACTCGGGCCGGCTGTCGTGCCGCACGACGGCCGCCGCCTCCAGCGGCGCCGACTCGCCGGCCAGCGGCAGCAGGAAGCGGAAGAAGGCACGCTGCGCGGCGCGCTCGCGCTCGAACCAGAACGCGCCGCCATGGCGCTGCACCACGTCGCGCAGCGTCAGCGCCGCGGCGCCTGCGGCATCACCGCCTTCCAGCGGCTCGGTCTCCCAGGCCACCACCGTCTCGGTGCTCATGGGCTGCACCGGGAACGCCAGGTCCAGCATCGCGCGGCCGGCGGTGCGCTCGCCCGGCGGTGCGAGCCGCAGCAGCAGCCGCATCGTGCCCCAGCCCTGCTCCAGGCGCAGCGCCAGGTGCACCAGGGCCTGAATCAGCGAGAAGCTCTCCACCTTCAGCCACAGCGCGGGGTCGACCTCCGACAGCTGCACCCGGCTCGCGCAGACGGCCTCGATGCGGCGGGCGGCGGCGGCGGCGAGGTCGGCGCCCAGCATGTCCTCCAGCGGCCAGCGCGTCCTCAGCGCGCTCGCGCTGCCGGCCGCGGCCTCGTGGATGCGCGCGGCAAGCGCCCCGATCTCCTCGCGCACCACGGCCAGCAGGCGCTCGCGCGTGGCCGCGTCGAGGGCCGGGTCGTCGAGCAGCTCGACGGCAGCCTGGATGCTGCCCACCGCGCTGCGGCTGCCCTCGGTCAGGCGGTGCAGCAGCCGGTCGCGCTCGCCGTCGTCGGCGATCTCGCGGGTGATGTTGTCGAGCATCAGCACGAAGCCGTTGAGCGGCGCGTCGGCGGCGCCGGATTCCCGCGGCGCTTCCCCTTCGCGGGCGATCTCGCGCACCGGCGCCAGCTGCACCCGCAGCAGCTGCCCGCCTGCGGTGGCGGTGACGAACTGCGCCGAGGGCGCCGCGGCTCCGCGCGCCAGGCGTTGCTGCACCGCCTCGAGCGCGTGCGCGACGAGGCGGCGATCGAGCACGCCGTAGATCGAGCGCCCCAGCGCCACGGGCTCGGCGCCGCCGATGCGCGGCCCCGGCCCGCCCGCGGCGTCGGCCAGCGCGCGCAGCTGCAGGCGCGCGCGTGCATTGAACAGCAGGATGCGGCCGTCGAGGTTGCAGACGACGACGCTCTGGGTCAGCTCGCTCATCAGCACCGCCAGGCGGCTGCGCTCCAGCTCCACCGCGCGGCTGGCCTCGGCCACGCGCTGCCCGATCTCCTCGCGCAGCTGCTGGCGCTGAAGCAGCAACGCGTCGACGGCACGGGCCAGCGCCACGCTGCCGGCGCTGCCGCCCGGCGGCACCTCGAGCGCGCGCGCCTGCGGGCTCGCGAGCAGCACCTGCAGCCGCTCGGCCAGGCGCCCCGGGGCGGCGCCGTGGCGCTCCCACGTACGGCGCAGCGCGGCGCCGGCCGCGATCGAGGCGGCAAACCACAGCAGCACGACCAGCGCCGCGCGGTCTTCCACCAGCGCCCACAGCGCGGCGCGCTGCGGCGGCTCGAGCGTCAGCGCGAGCGCCGCGGCCGCCGCGGCCAGCAGCGCCGCGAAGGCCGCCGCCGGCACCAGTGCGGCGGCGAGCGCGGCGCGGTCGATCCTCACGGCCTGCTCCTCACGATCCGATCCTCGCGGCTCGCCACCGAAGCCCGGCCGCTCACGCCGTCGGCGAGCCGAGCAGCTCGCGCACCTTGGCGGCAAGGTCCCGGGTCGAGAACGGCTTGGTCATGTAGGCGTCGGCGCCCACGCCCAGGCCGGTGGCGACGTCGGTGTCGCGCCCCTTGGCCGTCAGCATCAGCACCTTGATGCCGGCAGTGGCCTCGTCGGCGCGCAGCGCCTGGCAGACCTCGATGCCGGTGCGCCGCGGCATCATCACGTCCAGCAGCACCAGCGCCGGCCGCTCGGCGCGGATCAGCGCCAGCGCCTCCTCGCCGTCGCGCGCCACCAGCACCGCGTGGCCCTCGCGCTTCATCAGGTACTCGAGCGAGACGACGATGTTGGGCTCGTCGTCGGCGATCAGCACTTTGTAGGTCATGACGGGGTCTCCTGCGGGCCGTGCCAGGGCAGCTCGAAGCCGAAGCAGGCGCCCTGCCCGGGCTCGCTCCTCAGCCACAGCCGGCCCCCGAAATGCTCGACGATCCGGCGGCTGATCGGCAAGCCCAGGCCGGTGCCCTGCGGACGGCGGGTCGCGTCGCCGCCCTGGCGGAACTTCTCGAACACCAGCTGCTGCTGCGCGGCCGGCACGCCGGGGCCGTTGTCCTGCACCTCCACCGTCAGGCCCGCGGCGTGCTCGCGCAGCCGCAGCTGCACGCGCCCGCTGCCGGCGGGCACGAACTTGGCCGCGTTGGTCAGCAGGTTCAGCAGCACCTGCAGCAGCCGGTCGGCATCGGCGCGCAGCGTGCGCACCTGCGCGGGCCGGTCGACCTCGAGCACCGCACCGCGCTCGCGGAACAGCTCGCGCGTGGTGAGCGCCGCCTGTTCGACCAGCGCGCCCAGGTCGACGTCGGTGCTGCGCCACTCGGCGCTGCCCGACTCGATCTTGGCCATGTCCAGCACCTGGTTCACCAGGCGCGACAGGCGCTCGGTCTCGGCCACGACCAGGGCCAGGAACTGCTGGCGCTGCGCCGGCTCCATGTCCGGCTCGTCGCGCATCAGCTCGGCCAGGGCGCGGATGCTGGCCAGCGGCGTGCGCAGCTCGTGCGTGACGCTGCTCATGAAGTCGTCCTTCAGGCGGTCGAGCGCCTGCAGCTGCTCGTTGAGGTGGCGCAGCGCCGAGGCCTCCTCGACGATGCCCAGCACGTCGTCGAGGTCGAGCGCCTCCTCCTGCACCGCCGAGGCCACCATCACGCGCGCGCTGGCGCTGCCGATGGCACCGGCCAGCTGCGTCTCGGCGAACTGCACCAGCGCGGCGTCGGGCACCAGCGCGTCGGGCGAGGCGCTGCCGCGCTCGCGCGCGTAGGCCGCGAACAGCGCCTGCGCGCGCGCCGCACCGAGGAAGCGGCCCACCAGCGCGACCAGGTCCGCGGTGCGCGCGGTGCCGCGCCAGAACACGCGGCCCTCGCTGCCGCGCTCGAACACGTCCACGAACTGCAGCGCCTGGCCGGCCTCGGCCGCGCGCGGCGGCCGCGCCAGCGACACGCCGACGTAGAGCGCGGCGTTGACCAGCAGGCTCCAGAACAGGGCGTGCGTCAGGTTGTCCAGGCCGGTCACGCCGAACAGCGCCTCGGGCCGCAGCCAGCCGATGCCGAAGGGACCGTGGGCGACGAAGCCGGCGTCGATGACGTCGCTCCAGCCGCTGCGCGCGATGGACGGCAGCATCAGCGTCCAGGCCCACAGCAGCGCGCCGGCCGCCAGCCCCGCCAGCGCGCCGTCGCGCGTGCCGCCCTTCCAGTACATGCCGCCCAGCAGCGCGGGCGCGAACTGCGCCACCGCGGCAAAGCTGATCAGGCCGATGCTCACGAGCGCGTAGGCCTCGCCGGCGACGCGGAAGTACAGCCAGCCGAGCAGCAGCAGCGCGACGATGACGCCGCGGCGGATGGCGAGGATCGTGCGCGTCAGGTCGCCGCCGCCGGCAAAGCGCTTCAGGCGCAGCAGCGCGGGCAGCACGAGGTCGTTGCAGACCATCGTGCTGACGGCGATGGCCTCGACGATGACCATGCCGGTGGCCGCCGACAGCCCGCCGACGAAGGCCACGAGCGCCAGCGCGCCGTGCCCGCTGGCCAGCGGCAGCGACAGCACGAAGGTCTCGGGGTTGGCGGTGCCCGGGGCGAAGAACAGCAGCCCGCCGGCGGCGATCGGCAGCACGAACAGGTTGATCGCGAACAGGTAGGCCGGGAACGCCCAGGCCGCGCGCCGCACGTGCCGCTCGTCGACGTTCTCCACCACCATCACCTGGAACTGCCGCGGCAGCAGCAGCACCGACAGCATCGCCAGCAGCGTCAGCGCGAACCAGGCGGCCCAGGCGAAGCCGGGCGCGCCGTCGGCGGCCTCTGCGGCGGGCTGCAGCACGCGGGCGATGTCGGGCCGCGCCAGCGCCTGCGCGAACAGGTCGGCCGGCCCGCCGAACAGGCCCCAGGTGACGAAGGCGCCGACGGCCACGAAGGCCACCAGCTTGACCACCGACTCGAAGGCGATCGCCGCCACCATTCCCTCGTGGCGCTCGGTGTTGTCGAGGTGGCGCGTGCCGAAGGCGATCGTGAAGCCGGCCAGCAGCACCGCCACCCCGAGCGCCGTCCACGAGCCGGCGCCGGCCTGCGCCGGCTGCCCGGTCAGCAGCGCGTAGCCGCTGGCCACCGCCTTGAGCTGCAGCGCGACGTAGGGCACCACGCCCACCAGCGCCAGCAGCGTGACCAGCGTCGCCAGCAGCCGGCTCTTGCCGTAGCGGCTGGCGATGAAGTCGGCGATGCTCGTGATGCGCCCGCGCCGCGCGATGCGGATCATCTTGCGCAGCACCAGCCAGGCCAGCACCATGGCCAGCGTCGGCCCCAGGTAGATCGGCAGGAACCACAGGCCGCCGCTGGCGGCGCGGCCGATCGATCCGAAGTAGGTCCAGGCGGTGCAGTACACCGCCATCGACAGCGCGTAGACCCAGGCGTTGCCGATCACCGAGCGGCCGGCCGCCGCGCGGCGGTCGGCCCACCAGGCGATGCCGAACAGCAGCGCCAGGTAGCCGAGCGAGGCGGCGAGGACGGCGGCCGGGGCGAGCGTCATCGGGCAGCACGCGGCGCGGTCAGTCCTCGTCCCCGGCGCGCTCCATCAGCAGCGCCAGCAGCACGATCAGCGTCAGCCACAGCCCGAACAGCCAGACCGCCGGCCGCGGCAGGCCGAGCAGCGTGCCCGGCCCCAGGCCCAGTTTCAGCAGCGGGAAGTCGAGCAGCAGCCAGCCGGCGGCGAACAGGGCCAGGGCGCGCTGCGCGAGCAGCGTGGTGCGCTGCGGCTTGGGCATGGGGGTCTCCTGGGTGGCCGGGGTGGCCGGAGTGGCCGGAGTGGCCGGGTCGTGGGGGTCACAGCGTGTCGAGGTGGAAATGCTGGCGCAGCCAGAGGCGGAAGGCCTTGACGATGTCCAAGGCGTCGCGCAGCGGCTCGCGCTCGAGCGTGGACAGCTCGCCCGGCCGCACCTCGTTGCCGGCGGCGCGGCCGCCCGCCTGCTGGCGCAGCTGGTGCGTCAGGCGCAGGCCCATCAGCAGGTGCAGCGCGTCGGCCAGGTCGCGCGCCTGCGTGGCGTCGAGCACGCCGCGCGCGGCCAGCGCCGCCAGCCGCGCCGCGGTGCCGGTCTCGCGCAGGCCGGCCTGCAGCGCCAGCGCGCGTACGCCGTGCACGATGGGGAAGGTGCCCAGCTTCTTCAGGTCGAGCGCGCGCTCGTCGCGCCGGCCGGGCACCCACGAGAACCAGCCGCGCGGCTCGTGGAACCGGTCGGCCGCGGCGGCGAAGCGGGCCAGGTAGGCGTCGGCACCCGATAGCACCCGGTCGAGGTGCGCGCGCGCGGCGTCGAGCAGCGCCGCGTCGCCGGCCACCGCCGCGGCGTCGAGGAAGATGGCCAGGTGCATCGGCCCCTCGGGGTCGGCGCCGTGCACCCAGCCGCGCAGGCTCTCGCGCCAGGCGGCCATCGGCTGGCACCAGGCCGGGTTGGACACCATGATGCCGCCCGGGCACGGCGGCCAGCCCAGCCCGGCCAGTGCCGCCGAGAAGCCTGCGGCCGCCGCGCGCGCCGCATCGACATCGGCGTCGTCGCGCAGCAGCAGCGCGTTGTCCTGGTCGGTCTTGACGATCTGCTCGCCGCGACCCTCGCTGCCCATCACCAGCAGGCAGCTCGAGGCCACCACCTCCGCCGGCGCCACCAGCGCCCACAGCCGCGCGACGAGGCGGCGGTTGAGCTCGCTCACCAGCCGCGTCACGCGCTCGATGCGGATGCCGCTGCCGTGCAGCAGCCGCACCATCTCGTCGACGCGGGCGGCGGCGGCCTGCAGCTCGGCCAGGGTCGTGGCCTCGTCGATCTGCACGCCGATGATGTGCGAGTGGTTGGCGACGAAGCTCACCAGGTCGAGCTGGCCGAGCAGGCCCGTCACCTCGCCGCCGGCGGCGGCGTCGCGCACGACGAGGCGGTGCACGCGGTGCGCCACCATCAGCCACAGCGCCTCGAACAGCTCGGCGTCGGCGTCGACCTCGACGATGTCGAAGCGCGCCACCTCGCGCACCGCCAGCCGCTGCGGCGGGGTGTCGCGCAGCAGCGCGTCGCGCAGGTCGGTGGTGGTGAAGATGCCCAGGCGCTCGCCGCCCCCGGGCGCGCCGGCCGCGTCGCGCACCAGGGCCGTCGTCAGGCCGCGCCGCGACAGCTCGCGGCACACGCTCACCAGGTCGAGCCCGCCGTCGACGTAGAACGGCTTGCGCACGAAGGCGTCGCGCACCCGCGCCGTCACGAGCGACAGCATCTCGCGCTGGGGTTCGGTGGCGGGGGACATCGGGCGAGGACCTCGCGGCTGGAAGTACACGTGGCCGCCGCGGATCCGGCTGCGCCGGGCCGCTGGCGGCGCCCCTAGGCGATGAGGCGGCCCGACGCTCGCGCCGGGCCGCTTCGGGGGGTGGGCCTTTTCAGTGGCCCGACGCTCCGGCGGCGCCGATTCCCGTCTCCGAGCGCACCTGCTGCGCCAGGAAGCCGGCCTTGTCCTGCAGCGCGCGCTTGCTGCGGTCGAGCACCGAGAACAGCCAGATGCCGGCGAAGCCGATCGTCATGCTGAACAGCGCCGGGCTGGCATACGGGAACCAGGCCGAACCCTTCGGGTTGCCGAGCGTGGCCTCCCACACCGCCGGCGACACCACCGTCAGCGCCACCGAACTGAACAGGCCCAGGAAGCCGCCGATCACCACGCCGCGCGTCGTGCAGCCCTTCCACAGCACGCTCATCAGCAGCACCGGGAAGTTGGCCGAGGCCGCGATCGCGAAGGCCAGGCTCACCATGAAGGCGATGTTCTGCTTCTCGAACGCGATGCCCAGCACCACGGCGACGATGCCCAGCGCGATGGTCGTGATCTTGGAGACGCGCAGCTCGTCCTTGCTGTCGGCCTTGCCCTTCTTGATGACGGTGCCGTAGATGTCGTGCGACACCGCCGAGGCGCCCGACAGCGTCAGGCCGGCCACCACCGCGAGGATGGTCGCGAAGGCCACGGCGCTGATGAAGCCGAGGAAGACGTTGCCGCCCACCGCGTTGGCCAGGTGCACCGCGGCCATGTTGCTGCCGCCCAGCAGGCCGCCCTTGGCGTCGAGGAAGGACGGGTTGGTGAGCACGAACACGATGGCGCCGAAGCCGATGATGAAGGTCAGGATGTAGAAGTAGCCGATCCAGGTGGTGGCCCACAGCACCGACTTGCGCGCCTCCTTGGCGTTGGGCACCGTGAAGAAGCGCATCAGGATGTGGGGCAGGCCGGCGGTGCCGAACATCAGCGCCATGCCGAAGCTGATGGCGGAGATCGGGTCCTTCACGAAGCCGCCCGGGCCCATGATGCTGAAGCCCTGCCGGGCCGCCTCCTCCGGGCTCTTGCCGGCCGACTGCGCGAGCCCGGTCTTGATCTCCACCGCCTTGGCGAACATCGCCTCGGGGCTGAAGCCGAACTGCCACAGCACCATCAGCGCCATGAAGGTGGCGCCGCCCAGCAGCATGATCGCCTTGATGATCTGCACCCAGGTGGTGGCCGTCATGCCGCCGAACAGCACGTAGACCATCATCAGGCCGCCGACGATCAGCACCGCGATCCAGTACTCGAGGCCGAACAGCAGCTTGATCAGCTGGCCGGCACCGACCATCTGCGCGATCAGGTAGAACGCGACGACGACCAGCGTGCCCGAGGCCGCGAACATGCGCACCGGGGTCTGCTCGAAGCGGAACGCGGCCACGTCGGCGAAGGTGAACTTGCCCAGGTTGCGCAGCCGCTCGGCGAGCAGGAAGGTGACGATCGGCCAGCCGACGAGGAAGCCGATCGAGAAGATCAGGCCGTCGAAGCCCGAGGCCATCACCGCCGCCGAGATGCCCAGGAACGAGGCCGCCGACATGTAGTCGCCGGCGATCGCCAGGCCGTTCTGGAAGCCGGTGATGCCGCCGCCGGCGGTGTAGAAGTCGGCCGCGCTCTTGGTGCGCGCGGCGGCCCACTTCGTGATCCACAGCGTGAACGCGACGAAGATGCCGAACATCGCGATCGCGGTCCAGTTGGTGGCCTGCTTCTCGGCCTGGCCGAGGTCGGCACCGGCCGCCACGGCCGCGGCCGCGCCGACCATCGCCGCCAGCGGCAGCGCGTACTTGAGGGGGGAACTCATTTCAGCACCGCCTTGTTCAGGTCGTCGGACAGCTTGTCGAACTCGCTGTTGGCGCGTCGCACGTAGATGCCCGTGATCAGGATCGTGAACAGGATGACGCCCAGTCCGAGCGGCATGCCCACCGTCGTGACACCCTCGCCCAGGCGCGTGGCCAGCAGCGGCTTGTTGAAGGCCACCAGCAGGATGAAGCCGTAGTACACGACCAGCATCGCGAGCGTCAGCCACATGCCGAAACTCGTGCGCCGGGCCTTGAGCTGCCGGTAGCGCGGGTCGTTGGCGATCTTCCGGACCAGGTCGTCGTCCATCGCATGTCTCCTTGGGGAATCGCGCGCCGCCGCCCGGCGGCGCGAACCCACACTTTGCGTGGGGGTTCTGGCGCGGCTCTGACGCGAACCAAACGCAGGCTGACGCCGCGCTGAGCGCGCGCTTACGGACTACGCGTAAACCCTTGTTTTTCGTTTCGCATCGAGCGAATCGTCGATGTGTTCGGGTTTCTCCGGATCCGTTGCCCGCCGCCCGGCCCGCGGACACTGTGCGCCGCGCCTGCCCTGGAGACCGCCGTGACCGACCCGAGCCCCACCGACGCCGACCGCTTCCGCGCCGCGCGCGACTTCCTGCTCGCGCACCGCACCGACCCCGACGCCGCCTGCGCCGGCTTCCGCTGGCCCGCACTCGAGCGCTTCAACTGGGCGCTGGACCACTTCGAGCGCCTGGCGCGCGAACAGCCCGACGCGCCGGCGCTGGAGATCGTCGACGAGGACGGCGGCCGCTTCGCCGCCACCTATGCGGAGATGGCGCTGCAGGGCGCGCGCACGGCCGGCTGGCTGCAGTCGCTCGGCCTGGCCCGCGGCGAGCGCGTGCTGCTGATGCTGGGCAACGAGCCGGCGCTGTGGCAGTCGATGCTGGCCTGCATGCGGCTCGGGCTGGTGATGATCCCGGCCACCGCGCTGCTCTCGCGCGACGACCTGGCCGACCGGCTGGAGCGCGGCCGCGTGCGCGCGGTCGTCACCGGGGCGGGCAACGCGCCCCGCTTCGAAGGCCTCGACGGCGCGGGCGCGGGGCCGCTGGTGCGCATCGCGGTGGGCGTCGCGCCCGGGCAGGCGGCACCGGCCGGCTGGCACGACTTCGCCGCCGCGGCAGCGGCCACGCCGCACGTGCCCGACGGGCCCACGCGGGCCGACGAGCCGCTGCTGCTCTACTTCACCAGCGGCACCACCAGCAAGCCCAAGCTGGTGCTGCACACCCACGCCAGCTACCCGGCCGGCCACCTGAGCACGATGTACTGGACCGGCCTGCGCCCCGGCGACCGGCACTGGAACATCTCGTCGCCCGGCTGGGGCAAGCACGCGTGGAGCAGCTTCTTCGCGCCCTGGAACGCCGGCGCCACGATCTTCGTCTTCAACCAGGCCCGCTTCGACGCCCGCCGCACGCTGGACGCGCTGGTGGCCGGGCGCATCGGCAGCCTGTGCGCGCCGCCCACCGTGTGGCGGCTGCTGATCCAGGAGCGCCTGGCCGACTGGCCGGTGCGGCTGACCGAGGCGCTGTCGGCCGGCGAGCCGCTCAACGCCGAGGTCATCGAGCAGGTGCGCGGCGCCTGGGGCGTGACCATCCGCGACGGCTTCGGCCAGACCGAGACCACGGCCCAGGTGGGCAACCCGCCGGGCCAGCCGGTCAAGCCCGGCTCGATGGGGCGGCCGCTGCCCGGCTACCGCGTCGTGCTGCTAGACCCCGACGAGCGGCCGGCCGACGAAGGCGAGCTGTGCCTGGCGCTGGACGACCCCGCGCTCGGCCGGCCGCTCGGCCTGATGCCCGGCTACGCCGACGCGCCCGACAAGACCGCCGAGGTGATGCGCGGCGGCCACTACCGCACCGGCGACGTGGCGCGGCGCGACGCCGACGGCTTCATCACCTACGTCGGCCGCGCCGACGACGTGTTCAAGGCGAGCGACTACCGCATCAGCCCGTTCGAGCTCGAGAGCGTGCTGATCGAGCACCCCGCGGTGGCCGAGGCCGCCGTGGTGCCGAGCCCCGATGCGATGAAGCTCGCGGTGCCCAAGGCCTTCGTGGTGCTGGCCGCGGGCCACGCGCCCGACGCCGCCACGGCGATGGACATCCTCGCCTTCTGCCGCGCCCGGCTGGCGCCCTACAAGCGCATCCGGCGCCTGGAGTTCGCCGAGTTGCCCAAGACCATCAGCGGCAAGATCCGGCGTGTCGAACTGCGCCGCCGCGAGGAGGCGCGCCCGCAGCCGGTGGCGCCGGGGGCGGGCGAGTACTTCGACGACGCGCTGCGGGGCTGACCGCACGCGCGCGCCGGCGCGCGCGTGCCGCCAGCGGCACTCAGGCCTGCGCGTCGACGGGGAGGACGAGGTCGAGCTCGCCCCCGCCCGAGCCCCCGCGCAGGCCCTCCGCGGCGCGCTGGAGCGCATCGGCCAGCAGCATCGCGGTCGGCGAGCCCGCTTCCGTCTTCAGGCTCAGCACGGCCGAGCCCGCGACGCCGCCCTCGTCCCCCCGTCACCTCGAGCTTGAACTCGAGTGGAGCCACGGCAGGCTTGGTGCCCTCTACACGGCAGGCTTATTGCCCCTGATGGAACCTTCGACTTTCGCGCCGTAAAGCGGGTGAGCGGTCGTACCGGAGTTCAGCGGCGGCGCGGCCTTGCCTGCAGCGAAACTCACGCCGAACGCGGCCTGCACTTCGGCAGGCTTGAACGGGCAGGGATTGAAGCTGCTGGCCTGCGCGAACACAGGGGTTGCCGCGACCAGCGCAACGGCAAAGAGGGGGATGTCGGGTTTCCTGCCCATGAGACATGTCTCCTTCGGGAACCTGCAACGGGTCATGATGCGTGCTGAACGACACGTGGGTGTCGGTCATGGCAACCGGTGGCCGGTGTGTCAAGTCAGCGATGCACAGGGCGCCCCAGCCGCGCGATGGCCCTGTGCCGGGTGCGGGGTCTGGCCGGCTGTTGAAATACCCCGATACGTTCGCGGGCGCCGAGGGCATGTCCGTGGACTTGACGAGGTTCCCGGCGGCCGGCCGATGACGCCCTGGTGGTCCGTGCCCGCGACGGCGGCGCCCCGGCAATCATCCCCCAGCCGACCGAAGCCGACCTCGGCGGTCCTCGGCTGCAGCGGGACTCCGCACGGACACGGTTCCCCGGAGCCGGAGCCGGAGCCGGTGCCGGTGCCGGTGCCGGAGCCGGAGCCGGAACCGGAGCCGGAGCTGCACGCGCACACGCATACGCCACCGCAACCGAACTCGCACCCGCGATCGCAACCGCCCGACCGGAGACCCCCCGATGCAAGCCGCCGACGCCTCCCTCTACGACCGCCGTGTCTGGCGCAGCCACTACGCACCGGGCACCGCACCCGACCTGCCGCCCACGCCGCACGCCAGCCTGGCGGCCATGGTCGACGCGGCGAGCAGGGAGTTCGCGGCGCTGAAGGCCTTCACCACGGTGGTGCCCAACGGCATGAACGGCAGCCTGAGCTTCGCCCAGGTGGACGAGCTGTCCGACGCCTTCGCGGCCTTCCTGCGCGGTGAGCTGGGCCTGGCCGCGGGCGCGCGCGTCGCGGTGCAGCTGCCCAACGGGCTGGCCTACCCGGTGGTGGCCTTCGGCGTGTTCAAGGCCGGCTGCGTGCTCGTCAACACCAACCCGCTGTACACGCGCCCCGAGATGCAGCACCAGTTCCGCGACAGCGGCGCCGAGGTGCTGGTGATCACGGAGCTGTTCGCCGACAAGCTCGACGCCGTCGTCGGGCCGACGCCGGTGCGGCACGTCGTGGTGGCCGGCGTGCCCGAGCTGTTCCCGGCGGTGCCGCGCGGCATCGTGCGCGCGGTGCAGCGCTGGTGGAACCGCGCGCTGCCGCCGATCCCGGTGCCGCACCTGCGCTTCGCGGCGGCGCTCGCGCGCGGCCGCGAGCACCTGCGCCGCCTGGGCGGCGCGGCCGCCGTGCGCGCCTGGTGGCAGCCGATCGGCCCCGCCGACACCGCCGTGCTGCAGTACACGGGCGGCACCACCGGGGTGTCCAAGGGCGCGCAGCTGACGCACGGCAACCTGCTCGCCAACGTGGCCCAGATCCGCGCCATGGGCACGAGCCTGATCGAGCCGGGCCGCGAGTGCGTGCTGACGGCGCTGCCGCTCTACCACGTGTTCGCGTTCACGGCCAACCTGCTGAGCTTCTACGAGGCCGGCGCGCGCAACGTGCTGATCCCCTCGCCGCGGCCGGTGCAGAACCTGCAGCGCGCGGTGGAGAACACGCCGCTCACCTGGATCACAGGGGTCAACACGCTGTTCAACGCGCTGCTCAACGAGGAGTGGTTCGTCGCCTTCCCGCCGCGCCGGCTGAAGGCCGCGGTGGCCGGCGGCACGGCGCTGCACCACGCCGTGGCCGAGCGCTGGGAGCAGGTCACCGGCACGCGCATCGTCGAGGGCTACGGCCTGACCGAGAGCTCGCCGGTGGTGACCTTCAACCCGCTGGCCGGGCGGCGCCGCGCCGGCTCGATCGGCATCCCGGTGCCGGGCACCGACGTGCGGCTGCTCGACGACGCCGGGCAGCCGGTGCCGCCCGGCGAGCCGGGCGAGCTGGTGGTGCGCGGGCCGCAGGTGATGGCGCGCTACTGGAACCAGCCCGCCGAGACCGCGCAGGTGCTGCGCGACGGCTGGCTGCACACCGGCGACGTGGCGGTGATGGATGCCGACGGCTTCTTCACCATCGTCGACCGCAAGAAGGACCTGATCCTGGTGTCGGGCTTCAACGTCTACCCCAACGAGGTCGAGGACGCCATCGGCCGCCTGGACGCGGTGCTCGAGGCCGCAGTGGTGGGCGTGCCCGATGCGCGCAGCGGCGAGGCGGTGCGCGCCTACGTCGCGCGGCGCGATCCGTCGCTGACGGCCGAGCAGGTCATCGACCACTGCCGCACGCTGCTCACCGACTACAAGGTGCCGCGCTCGGTGGTGTTCCGCGACGAGCTGCCCAAGTCGCCGATCGGCAAGATCCTGCGCAAGGAGCTCAAGGCCGAGGTGCGCTCCGAGGCCGCCGCCGCTGCGGCGGCGCGCGAGCCGGCCGACGCCTGAGGTGGCCTGCGCACCGCGCCGCCCGCACCCCGCCGCCACTGGACACGAGGACCCGCGATGCTGACCGAAACCGAAACCCGCCTGCTCGGCGTGATGATGGCCCTGATCATGCTCGGCATGGGGGCCTCGCTGACCTTCCGCGACTTCCTGATCGCGTTCCGCAAGCCCAAGGGCGTGCTGGTGGGCCTGGTCTGCCAGTACGGGATCATGCCGCTGCTGGGCTGCACGCTGGCGCTGCTGCTGGGCCTGCCGCCCGCGCTGGCCGCCGGCCTGATCCTGATGGGTTGCATGCCGGGCGGCACCACCTCCAACATCTTCACCTACTTCAGCAAGGGCGTGCTGGCGCTGTCGATCATGATGACCAGCGTGTCCACGCTGGTGGCGGTGGCGGTGGTGCCGCCGCTGATCGCGCTGTACTCGGGCGTCGCCGGGGTCAGCGGCGAGTTCGTCGTCCCGGCGGCCAACGTCGCGCAGGTGCTGGTGGTGCTGCTCGTGCCCACGGTGCTCGGCATGGTGCTGCGCAAGGCCAACCCCAACATCGGCGCGACGGTCGAGCTGATCGGCGGCCTGCTCGGGGTGCTGGTGATCCTGTTCCTGATCGTGTCGTGGGTGCCGCGCAACCACCAGCTGCTGGCCACGACGCCGTGGCCGGTGTACTTCGCCGCGATCGGCCTCGGCCTGGCGGGCATGGCGCTCGGCTTCGGCCTCGCGCGGCTGCTGCGCGAGGACGCCAACCGCTCGCGCACCATCGCCCTGGAGACCGGCATCCAGAACGGCCCGCTCGCGGTGCTGATCGTCACGCTCACCTTCACCGGCGAGCTGCAGCAGCAGGTGCTGCTGATCCCGGTGCTGTACTCGCTGTTCATCGTGCTCACGTCGACCGCGGTCACGCTGTGGTTCCGGCGCCTGTCCGAGCGCGAGGCGCTGGCGCGCGACCGCGCCAAGGTCGGCTCGCTGCCGGTCGCGCCGGCGCGCTGAGCCGCGGCCGCGCCGCAGGGGCGGCGCGCTCGGGCGGGACGGGTCCGCGCCGCCGGGCCGCGCAGCCGGGGGCTGCGTGCGGCTTGACCAGCGGCAAGGGCGCCGCCCGCAGCCGGCGCTACCGTGCGGCTCGCGCCGGTTGGGGCGCGAGGAGTGTTCGATGCGACCCGTGGTCTCGTTCCTGCAGCACGCCGCGGTGCTGCTCGGTGCCGTTGCGGTGCTGCTGGCGCCCGCCGCCGCGCAGGCCAGTGGCCGCGAGGAGGCACGTGAGGGCACGCGCACCGCGAGCCGCTCGCAGCAGATCGGCGGTGACCTGTACGCGGCCGGGTCCGAGCTGCGGATCGGCGAGCCGGTGACCGGCGACCTGATCGCCGCTGCCGGCCGCATCGACGTCGACCACCCGGTGGCCGGCGACCTTCTCGCGGCCGGCGGGCGGCTGCGGCTGGGCGGGCGCGCCGAGCGCAGCGTCTACGCGGCGGGCGGCGAGGTCCGCGTGTCCGGCCCGGTCGGCCGCCATGCGCGGCTGCTCGGCGGCGAGGTCGAGCTCGCGCGCGACGCGGCGGTCGACGGCAACGTCACGGTGGCCGCCGGCAGCGTGCGCCTGCTCGGTCCGGTGCGCGGCAGCGTGCTGGTCGCGGGTGGCCGGGTGCTGATCGACGGGCCGGTGGGCGGGGACGTGCAGGCGACGGCGGGCGAGCTCGAGCTCGGCCCGAACGCGCGCATCGCCGGCGCGCTGCGCTACCGCAGCTCGGAGGAGCTGCGGCGCGACGTGGCCGCGCAGGTGGCCGGCAGCGTCGAGCGGCTCGCGCAGCCGGCCACCCGCGGCGAGCGGGGCGCCGGCGAGCGCGTGGGCAAGGACGGGCGCAGCGGGGACGACCGGGGCGACGACCGTCACGATGACCGAGGCAGCGCCGCCTTCGGCGTGGCCGGCATCGCCTGGACGGCCGGCCTGATGCTGCTCGCGGCCCTCGCGGTCGGTGCGCTGCCGGGGCTGTCGGCCCGCGTGGCGCAGACCTGGCGCGCGCGGCCCGCGGCGAGCCTGCTGCTCGGCTTCGTGCTGCTCGCGAGCCTGCCGCTGGCGGTGCTGCTGCTGGCCATCACACTGGTGGGCCTGCCGCTGGCGGTGTGCCTGCTGCTGGCCGCGCTGGCGCTGCTGCCGCTGGCCTACGCCGCCAGCGCCGTCGCCCTGGGCGACTGGGCGCTGCAGCGCTGGCGTGACGAGCAGGGCGAGCGGCGCGGCTGGCGCATCGGCGGCGCCTGCCTGGCCGTGCTGGTGCTGGCCGCACTGGGCGCGCTGCCCTACGTCGGCTGGCTGGTCGGCCTGCTCGCGCTGCTGGCCGGCCTCGGCGCGCTGCTGCTGCAGCTGCGCCCGGCGCGGGCGTCCGCGGCCCCGGGCTGAGCGGGCGCCGGCCGGGGCGGCGCGCGGCAATGGGCCCGCGCGCGCTGCCCGCATCTGCCCTGCCGTTGACCGGCCTCAACACGCCTCGCGCCGATTGCGCTGACGATGCTCGCGAGCTTCGCCGGCGCGGGCGATGGCAGGCGCCGGCGAGTGCGAAGGCCGACCGGAAAGACAGGGAGCAGGGAATGAAAAGAGTCTTGCGCAGCCTGGCCTGCGTCGCGTGCGGCGCGGTGCTGGGCACCTCGGCCCAGGCGTTCGTCACGCTGGCGTCGTGGACTCACGGCGCCTATCCGTTCAACGACGTGTACTACTCGTCGTCGACGAACCTGCTGTGGTATTCCAAGTCGCCGACACAGCACGACCCCGCCGATCCGTATGCCAACCAGTACGAGTGGTACTACGACAACCCCGCTTCGCAGCAGGGCGCCTACCGCTGGGCGCTGAACCTCCAGCTCGCGAGCGGGGGCGTCACGCTGGGCGACTGGCGGCTGCCGGAGGTGGTGGTCTCGGTCGATCCCAACGGCCAGAAGGCGTTCGCCGGCGAGATCGACGCGATGCTCGCGGAGATCGGCGGCTCCGCGAAGATGCAGGACTACTTCCTGGGCATCAACGCGATGGGCACCGGGTGGCCGTACATGGTCTGGACGCAGACCTGGGACATCGGCAATCCGAATCCCCACGTGTGGGCCTACAACGTGCCGGGCAACGTCTACCAGCCCGCCAGCGTCACGCTCGCGTGGTACCAGGCGTACATGACCACCTTCGCGGTGATGCCGGCCACCGGCATCCAGGGCGGCGGCCCGGCCACGGTGCCCGAGCCGGGCGTGCTGCTGCTGCTGGGCTACGGCGCGGCGGCTGCCGCCTTCGTGCGGCGCCGCAAGGCAGGCGCGGCCGGCTGAGGCTACGAGATCGACGGGCGCACACCGGCGCGCCCGTTGCAGGCACCGGGCCCGGCGGCCGCCAGCGTCCGTGCGCGGCCGGAAGGGGCCGTGCCACACTGGCGCGGTATCGTGCCCGGATGCTGCGCGATTTCTCGGTCTCGGCGCTGGTGGCGGGCTTCGTCGCCGTGCTGGTGGGCTACACGTCGTCGGTGGCCATCGTCTTCCAGGCCGCCGCCGCGCTGGGCGCGACGCAGGCGCAGACGGTGTCGTGGATGTGGGCGCTCGGCCTCGGCATGGGCGTCACCTCGGCAGGGCTGTCGCTGTGGACCCGTAAGCCGGTGCTGACGGCTTGGAGCACGCCCGGCGCGGCGCTGCTGGTGAGCGCCGGCGTCGGCGTGCCGATGGAGCAGGCGGTGGGCGCCTTCGTCGCCTGCGCGGCCCTGGTCACGCTGGCCGGGTTGACGGGCTGGTTCGCGCACGTGATGGACCGCATACCACAGGCCCTGGCCGCGGCGCTGCTGGCCGGCGTGCTGGCGCGCTTCGCGTTCGACGCCTTCCTGTCGGCGCGCACGGCGCTCGTGCTGGTGCTGGCGATGTCGTGCGTGTACCTGGTGGGCCGTCGCGCCTGGCCCCGCTATGCGGTGCCGGCAGTGCTGGCGGCGGGCGTGGCCGTCGCGGCCGCGCAGGGGCGGATCGACCTGTCGGGCGTGGCCTGGGGCTGGGCCGTGCCGGTCTACACGGCGCCGGCCTTCAGCCTGTCGGCGCTGGTGGGCGTGGCGCTGCCCCTGTTCGTCGTCACGATGGCGTCGCAGAACCTGCCGGGCGTTGCGGCACAGCGCGCCGCCGGCTACGACACGCCGGTGTCGCCGGCCATCGCGACGACCGGACTCGCCTCGCTCGTGCTCGCGCCCTTCGGCGGCTACGCACTGAACCTGGCGGCCATCACCGCGGCCATCTGCATGGGACGCGAGGCGCACGAAGACCCGCGCCGGCGCTACGTGGCCGCGGTGTGTGCGGGCGGCTTCTACGCCGTGCTGGGTCTGCTGGGCGGCGCGGTGGTCGGCCTGCTCGCGGCCCTGCCCAGGGAACTGGTGCTGGCCGTGGCGGGCCTGGCGCTGCTGGGCACGATCGGCAGCGCGCTGGCCGCGGCGATGAAGGACGAGGGCTCGCGCGAGGCGGCGACGATCACCTTCCTCGTCACCGCCAGCGGGCTGACGCTCGGCGGCGTGGGCGCAGCGTTCTGGGGCGTGGTGGCGGGCGCCGCGGCGCTCGGCGTGGCGCGTTGGCGGCGCGGCGCCGGCGCGGGCGGCGCAGGCTGAGCGCGGGCCAGGGCCGGGCGGCCCCTGGCGCCGCTTGTCGCGGCGCTCAGTCCGCCAGCGGCACGTGCAACGAGTGGACCACGCCGTCGTCGCGCACCTCGTAGTGGTTCGCGCCGTCGACGAAGATGCGGTAGCAGTCCCACTGTTCCACGCCCAGGCTGCGGAAGCAGCTGTGCGTGCCCGTCACCTTCCACTCCTTCTTCCAGGGCCCCTTGTAGTGCGGGCCCCAGACGACGTCGCCGTAGACGATGCGCTGCAGCGGGTCCCAGGTCGACGTGCCGTAGGCCTCGAACCCGGTGTCGTGGACGGTGAAGCGGAAGCTGCGGCCGGCGAGCAGCTTGACGATGGTGTCGGTGCCGGTGATCGGCGTTGCCGTCGGCGGGACGACAGGCTGTGCGACGACCGCGTGCGCGCCCAGCGCAGCGGCGACGGCGGCGAGGGCTCTGGGCTTCATCTCGTGCCTCCTCGCGGCCGAGGGACGGCACCGAGGGCGCGTCTTCTGCCGGCCGCGCAGCTTCCTTCTACGCCCGCCGTCGCGCCGACGCGTTGCGCAGGCGCAATCCGGCGGCAGCCTCGCGCCCGACCGCTCAGCCGCGCACGACCCCCGGCCGCGGCGCGCCGGCCGCGGCCCACGCCGGGCCGTCGAACCAGCCGTCGCCGGCCAGCGCCGCGCGCAGCATCGGCAGCGCGTCCAGGCCCCAGAACAGGCGCCCGCCGAGTTCGAAGGTCGGCACGCCGAACACGCCGCGCGCGACGGCCTCCTCGGTGGCCGCGCGCAGCTCGCGCTTGACGTCCTCGCCGGCAGGATCGCGCGCCGGCGCGAGCTCGGCGGCCAGCGCCGCCAGCCGCGCCGGGTCGGTGGCCGAAGCGCCGCCGCCGCGCCACGCGTGGTGCAGCACCGCCTCCACGACGCGCCGATTGGGCCCGCAGGCCAGGGCCAGGCGCAGCAGCGGCAGCGGGTTGTAGGGGTGCTCGGCCGGCACCTCGATCGGGCAGCCCTGCTCGTGCGCGAGCCACTGCACGTGGCGGAAGGTCCACTGCCGCTTGGGCTCGATCTCCGCCGGACCCTTCTGCCCCCAGTGCGCCAGCAGGCCGGCGAACAGCACCGGCCGGTAGCGCACCTCGTGGCTCAGGCCCTCGAGCGCCTGCGGCAGCCGCTCGAAGGCCAGGTAGGCGAAGGGCGAGACCGGGTCGAACCAGAAGTCGATGCGCTTCATGCGTCGGGCCCCTGGCCGGCCGCGAGGCGCAACCGCCTGCGCTCGGCGCGGCGCCGGCCGAGCGCGAGCCACACGTCGCGCTTCTCGGCGTCGTCCAGCAGCGACCAAGCCGCGATCTCGTCGAGCGTGCGCAGGCAGCCGGCGCACCAGCCCGTGTGCTCGTCCATCCGGCACACGCCGATGCAGGGGCTCGGGACGGGGGCGTCGGTCATCGCAGTGCGGTGGCGGACACGGGCGAGGCTCAGCCCGCCGGCGCCGCGGGCCGGGGCAGGTCAGCCGCAGGCGGCAGCGGGGCCGCGTTGGCCGCAACCGCCGCATCCGCCGGGGCCGGTGGCTGCGTCACGTCGGCCACCGGTGCGCCGGTCAGGCCCTCGAGGTCGGCCGGGTGCAGCCGGAAGACACCGTTCGGGTGCCCCGCCGCGGCCCAGATCTCGTCGAAGCGGAACAGCTCGCGGTCGATCAGCGTGACCGGTTCGGTGGCGTGCGCCAGCGGCGCCACGCCGCCGATCGAGAAGCCCGTGCGCGCCTTGACGAAGGCGGCATCGGCCCGCGCCAGCGCGCCGGTGCGGGCGGCCACGCGCTGCTCGTCGACGCGGCGGTCGCCGCTGGCGATGACGAGCACGGGGCGGTCGTCGGCCACGCGGCGGAAGATCACGCTCTTGGCGATCTGCCCGACCGCGACGCCCAGCGCCTCGGCCGCCTGCTGCGACGTGCGCACCGCGCCGGGCAGCCACCGCGGCACGTGCGGATGGCCGCGCACGGCCAGCGCCTGCGTCACGCGCTCGAAGCCCTCGTTGGACGGGGCCGGTGCAGCCGTGGCGGCGGCTGTGCCGCCCTTGCCCGAGGTGCCCGCTGCAGGCGTGTTGCCCACTGTCGCGGCCGCCGTGCCGCCGGCCCCGGTGCTCATGTCGTGGCCCCGGCCACCTGGGCGCCGCGGCGGGCCAGCAGCGCGCGGCCGGCGCGTGACGCCGGCGGGCGGCCCAGCACGCCGCAGACGAAGGCCCCGGCATCGACCAGCGCGTCGAGGTCGATGCCGGTGTCGATGTCCATGCCGCGCAGCATGAACACCACGTCCTCGGTGGCCACGTTGCCGGTGGCGCCGCGGGCGTAGGGGCAGCCACCCAGGCCGGCCACGCTGGCGTCGAAGACGTGGATGCCCATCTGCAGGCAGGCGTGGATGTTGGCCAGCGCCTGGCCGTAGGTGTCGTGGAAGTGCCCGCTCACCTCGGCGAGCGGAAAGTGGCGCAGCGCGCGCTCCATCGCTGCCTGCACGCGACGCGGCGTGCCCACGCCGATGGTGTCGGCGATGCCGCAGTGGTCGACGCCGATGTCCTTCATCCGCCGCACGACGTGCTCGACCTCGTCCGGCGTCACCTCGCCCTGGTACGGGCAGCCGAGCGCGCAGGAGATCGCGGCGCGCACCCGCAGCCCGGCCTCGTGCGCGGCCGCCACCACCGGGCGGAAGCGCTCGACGCTCTCGTCGATGCCGCAGTTGATGTTGCGCCGGCTGAAGGCCTCGCTGGCGGCCCCGAACACCACCACCTCGTCGGGCCGGGCGGCGGGGTTGGCCAGCGCGGCCTCGAGGCCCTTCAGGTTGGGCGTCAGAACCGAGTAGCGCACACCGGCCGCGCGCTGCGGCGCGGCCAGCACGGCAGACAGCACCTCGGCGGCATCGGCCAGCTGCGGCACCCACTTCGGGCTGACGAAGCTCGTGACCTCGATGCTGCGGCAGCCCGCGGCCTGCAGCCGGCGCACGAGCTCGACCTTGTCGGCCGCCGCGATGGGCTGCGCCTCGTTCTGCAGGCCGTCGCGCGGGCCGACTTCGACCAGGGTGACGTGGGTGGGCAGCATGGCGGCTCGGGGGACGAGCCCGCACTATACGGGCGCGGCCCCGGCACCACGGTCCATGCGGTCGATGGCCCGCACGGCGGCGGCGCGGCGCCGCTACGGCGCCGGCGCCAGGCCGAGCAGCTCGGCGCTGCGGCGCGGGTGGACGAGGTTGACGCGGCCGCGCCGCTCGGCGCCCTGCAGGATCGCGTCGCGCACCTGCGCCACCGTCAGCGCCGGGTTCAGCGCGAACAGCTTGGCGGCCAGGTTGGCCACCTGCGGGCTGGCCATGCTGGTGCCGCTGGCCTTCATGCGGTCGCCGCCGGGCAGCACGCTCTCGACCTCGAAGCCGTTGGCGTGCAGCACCACCGTCTTGCCGAAGGTGGAGAAGCTGGTCTCCTCGCCGGACCGATCCACCGCGCCGACCGTCAGCAGGTTGGGCAGCTGCAGCCCGGCCGGTATGTACTCGTCGAAGTCGGCACTGTTGTCCTCGTTGCCCGAGGCGGCGACGAACAGGATCTCGGGTGCCGACGCGATGGCCGCGCGCAGCGCCTCGCGCTCGACGGCGAACAGCCGGCGCGCGATCTGCTTGCGCTCTTCCGCGGTGGCGCCGACGTTATGCCAGGCCAGCATCTCCTCGTAGGCGCCGGCGCCGTAGCGCCAGCTCATGTTCACCACGCGCAGCTTCTGCGCCTGGAAGGCGCGCACGATCTGCGCGTAGGCAGCGGCCGTGCGGCGCGACAGCTCCTCGCCCGGCTGCACCGGCTCGCTGCGGTGCTCCCACAGCATCGAGGCGGTGAACACGCGTGCGAACGGGTTGCCCTCGACGGCGATGCCGGCCACGTGGGTGCCGTGGATGTAGTAGCCGGCCAGGGCAAGGTCTTCCTGGAAGGCCTTGGCCTGGTCGGGGCGCAGCGAGGCCACCGTCTGCTTGAGGCGGCGTGCGTCCTCGGTGTCGAGCGCCGCCCGCAGGTCCATCGCACCCTTCACGGTCTGGCGCAGCTGCGGCCAGCGCGACTCGGCTTCGCCCAGCGGCCGCAGCAGCGCGGTCGCCGGCCGCATCTCGCGGTCGAAGGCGATGCCGCGGCCGGGCGTGGGCTTGAACAGCGACAGGTCGACGCCCGAGTCCCAGATGCCGATCCCCACCTCGCCGGCCTTCGCGCCGGCCGGGATGGCGAACTGCCGCGACGTCCAGACGTCGGGCCTGGCTGCCACGGGCGCGTGGCGGTCGATCACCGCCTGCAGGCCCGCGACGACCTCGGCGCGCACCGGTGCCAGCAGCTCGTTCTGCACGCGCGCGCCGATGATCGAGCCGACCATGCCCTCGGGCACGTCGAGCTGCATGTTGCGGGCCATCACGTCCACCTGCTGCTCGAACGCGCCCTGCACCAGCGCCGGGTTCAGCAACTCGAACTGGCTCTTGCTGCGCTTCACGCCTTCGGCCACGTCGGCCCACTCGAGCGCGCCGAAGCGCTTCTCGACCTCGGCGCGCACCCAGGCGGCGTCGCGCCTGGCGAGCTGCTGCTCGGCCACGATCGATGCCAGCACGCCGGAGGTGGCGCGCGGGCCGGGCTTGTCCTGCAGGCTGCGCAGGCGCTCCACCAGGGCCGGCACGGCGGTCCAGTCGCCGCGGAACTGGGCCAGCGACAGCAGCGTGCCGTGGTACTCCCGCAGCGTGGCCGCGTCCTGGATGTCGAAGCGCTCGAGATCCGCGCGCAGGTTCTTCTCCAGGGCGTCGGCCAGCGGCAGTAGGGCGTCGCGCGGGCCGGCGAGGTACTCGCTGGGCAGGCGCTGGAGCCTGATGCTGCGGCGGGGCAGTTGCTCGGCGCGGGTGACGATGGTCCGTTCGGCGGACGACGGGGCGGTGGGGGCGGGCGTGGGCATGGGTGGGCTCTGGGCAGCAATGACCTGGGCCGCCAGCAGCAAGGCGGGGGCGACGGCGACGGCAACGGCAATGGGCTTCATAGCGGGTCCTTCGGTGGGCACGGGTTGCCGGCACGCGGCTCGCATGCGGCTCGCATGCGGCTCGCATGCGACTGGCACGTGGCCGGCATGCCGCAATGTGTCAGGCCTGCGCCGCCTCCGCCGGGGCGATGCGACGAACGGAGGCCGGCGGGGCACGAGCGGCGCGTCCGCACGGACCAGCGCGCGCCCGCCCGAACCGGAGCGCGCCGCCCGCGGCGTGCACCCGCCAGCCGGGGCCCGGCCCCCGGGCCGGTGCCGCCGCGCTCGTCAGCCGGCAGCGGTGGCCGCGGCCGCGAGCCGCAGCAGCTCGCCGCCCTCGGCCACCTGGTCGCCGGCCCGGTACAGAAGGGCCTCGACCACGCCGTCGCGCGGCGCGGCGATGGTGTGCTCCATCTTCATCGCCTCCATCACCGCCAGCGGCTGCCCGCGGGCGACGCGCTCGCCGGCCTGGACCAGGAAGGCCACCACCTTGCCCGGCATCGGCGCCGTCAGGCGGCCGGCCTCGCCGGCGTGGTCGCCGGCGTGGGCGATCGGGTCGTGCTCGACGACCAGTGCGCTGCCCGCGTCGGCGAACACCGCGTGGCGCTCGCCGTCGGCATAGACCGTGAGCGTGACGCGGCGCCCGCCGAGGGTGAGGTCGTGGCGGCCGTCGCCGAGCGCGCGCGCCGCGAACGGGTGCCGTGCGTCGCCGAGCACGAGCGTCGTCGCGCCGTCGTGGTGGCGCTCGACGGTCACCGTGTGGCGCTGGCCGCCGATCTCGAGCTCGAGCCGGCGCCGCGCGCTGCCGAACAGGCGCCAGGCGTCGCGCCGGCTCCACGGGTCGGCGTCCTCGAGCGCGGCCTCGGCGGCCATCACGCCGGCCGCGACGCCGGCCGCCGCCCACTCGGGCGCCAGGCCCGGCGCCTCGAACAGCGCGGCGCGCTCGCGCTCGATCAGTCCGGTGTCGAGGTCGGCGGTGGCGAAGCTGCGGCTGGCCACCACGCGGCGCAGGAAGGCCACGTTGGTGTGCAGGCCGACGATGTGCGTGCGGCCGAGCGCGGCGTCCAGCCGCGCCAGTGCCTGGCCGCGGTCCTCGCCCCAGACGATCAGCTTGGCGATCATCGAGTCGTAGTGCGGGCTGATCGCGTCGCCCTCGCCGAAGCCGCTGTCCACGCGCGGGCGCAGTTCGTCGCGCGCGAAGGCCGCGTGCGCCGGCCAGCGCGCCACCTGCAGCGTGCCGGTGGCGGGCAGGAAGCCGGCATCGGGGTTCTCGGCGCAGATGCGCGCCTCGATGGCGTGGCCGCGCAGCACCACCTGCTCCTGTGCCAGCGGCAGCGGCTCGCCGGCGGCCACGCGCAGCTGCCACTCGACGAGATCGAGCCCGGTCACGGCCTCGGTGACCGGGTGCTCGACCTGCAGCCGCGTGTTCATCTCCATGAAGTAGGCGCGGATGTCGCCGTCGTCGAGCTCCTCGGCCACGAACTCCACCGTGCCGGCGCCGACGTAGCCCACGGCCCGCGCCGCGGCCACCGCGGCGGCGCCCATCTCGGCGCGGCGCGCGGCGCTCAGGCCCGGCGCCGGCGATTCCTCGAGCACCTTCTGGTGGCGGCGCTGCACCGAGCAGTCGCGCTCGCCGAGGTGGATGACGTTGCCGTAGGTGTCGCCGAAGACCTGGATCTCGATGTGCCGCGGCCGCGTCACGTAGCGCTCGACCAGCACGTGGTCGTCGCCAAAGCTGGCCTTGGCCTCGCGCTGGCACGAGGCGAGCGCGGCGGCGAAGTCGGCCGCCCGCTCGACGCGCCGCATGCCCTTGCCGCCGCCGCCGGCGCTGGCCTTGATCAGCACCGGGTAGCCGATGCGCTCGGCCTCGCGCGCGAGCAGCGCCGGGTCGTTGTCGGCGCCGTGGTAGCCGGGCACGAGCGGCACGCCGGCCCGCTCCATCAGCGCCTTGGCAGCGGACTTGCTGCCCATCGCGGCGATGGCCGCCGGCGGCGGGCCGATGAAGACCAGGCCCGCGTCGGCGCAGGCCTGCGCGAAGTCCTCGTTCTCGGACAGGAAGCCGTAGCCGGGGTGGATGGCCGCGGCCCCGGTGGCGCGCGCCGCGTCGATGATGCGCTGCCACTGCAGGTAGCTCTCGCGGGCCGGGCCCGGGCCGACGTGCACGGCCTCGTCGGCCAGCATCACGTGGCGCGCGCGCGCGTCGGCGTCGGAGTAGACGGCCACGGTGCGCACGCCGAGGCGGCGCGCAGTGGTCATCACGCGGCACGCGATCTCACCGCGGTTGGCGATCAGGATCTTCTCGAACATCGTCGTCTCCAGGCGGCCCGTTCGCCTCAGGGCGTCCACACCACGTCGTTGTCCACCGCGTACGGCCTGCAGCGCTGGCCGTCGCGCCACTGGCAGCGCCCGAGCGCGCGGCCGAGCGCCCAGTCGCCGCTGGCCCACGACACCGCGCCGTTGGGCGCGATGACGAAGGCGCGCGGCACGGGCGCCTGCAGGAACGCGCGGTAGAACTGCTCGCGCCGCTGCGCCGTGACGGGCACCTTGTCGATCTCGTCCACGCGCGCGAAGCCGCTGGCCGGCGGCCGCGGCACCAGGCCGCTCTGCGTGAAGCCGGCGCGCGCGAGGAAGGCCTCGGCCAGCGGCACCCAGCGGTCCATGTCGGCGCCGAGGCCGTCGTGGCCGTCGACCGGCCGCGGCGGCGCGGCTGCGGTCGCGGCGGTCGCAGCGGTCGCGCCGGAGGCCGGCACCGGCCACGGGCCGAGGTGCTGGAACTCGATCCGGCCTCCGCCCTCCTTCCAGGCCTCGGCCCAGCGGCGCGGGACCTGCTCGCCCCAGTAACGGTCGTGCGTCCAGTACAGCCACAGCGTGGGCGCCGGCGCGGTGGCGGCCTGCGTGCGCCACAGGCGCTCGAGCGATGCCGGGCCGCACGGGTTGCCGGGGCGGCCGTCGGGATCGCCGCCCGAGCCGCCGGCGACGTTGATCGCCGCCACCAGCCCCGGCGGGTTGCGCGACGCGACGGCCAGCGTCGTCAGGCCGCCCACCGAGACGCCGAGCTTGATCCAGCGCGTGGCGTCGATGTCGGGCTGCGCGCGCGCGTGCGCCAGCGCCGCCAGCACCTGGTCGGACGCCGCCCGCGCCATCGGCTCGTAGCGCTTGGCGCTGCACGGGCCGCTGTCCTCGGGGTCGAACTCGCCGTAGGTGTCGCCGTAGCCCACGCGCGTGGGCACGACGACCGCGAAGCCCTTGGCGACCAGCCAGCGCGCCTGCGTCTCGAAGCGCTGCCGGCCCTGCTCGGCACGGCGCTCGTTCGGGCCGCGGCCGTGGCTGAAGACGGCCAGCGGGAACGGCCCCGGGCCCGGGGGCCGGAACAGGGTGAGCGCGATCGAGCGCGTCTCCTCCCGCCCGTACATGTCCTTGACGGTCACGTCGATGCGGCGCACTTCCTCGCGCAGGTCGGCGGCCAGGCGGTCCTCGGGCAGCGGCTGCGCCGGCGCGGCAGCCGCCGCCAGCGCGAGCAGCAGCGCCGCGGCGCGGCGGTGCCCCGCACCCGTCCGCGGCGGGCGCGCGCGTCGGGGCGTCGGTGCCCCTTCCGGCGGCGGATGTGCCTCCACGAGCCGCGTCATGCCCGCGCCTCCTGCGTGCCGCCGCCTGCGAAGCGCCGCCACAGCCCGCGCAGGAAGCGGGACAGCACGACGATCAGCGCCAGCGCGACGGCGACCGCGACGCCGAGCGCCGGCCAGAACCACAGCGGGTGCGTCCAGGCCAGCCACAGCAGCGCGGGCACCGCGGCGTCGCCGGCCAGCGACAGGGCGATGTTGGACAACGGCTCCGGCGACGTGTTGACCGCCGCGCGCGTGGTGGCCTTGGCGGCGTGCGCCGTAGCCGCCAGCGTGCCGCCCATCAGTGCGGCCAGCAGCGCCCAGGTGGCCGAGTCGCCGCCGAACACGCCGGCGGCCAGCGCGGCGCCGGCGGGGATGCGGATGACGGTGTGCAGGGCGTCCCAGAGGGTGTCGACGCCGGGGATCTTGTCGGCGACGAACTCGATCGCGAAGAAGACGAAGCTCGCCGCCAGCACCAGCGGGTTCTGCAGGATGTGCAGGCCCGGCGGCAGCGCGATCCAGCCGAGGTAGCCCGCGGCGCCGGTGAGGAAGACCACCGCGTACAGGCGCAGGCCGCTCGCCCACCCGAGTGCGGCGGCGATGGCGACGAGCTGGGCCAGGTCGAGGTTCATGGCGCGGGCGCGGCGCGCCAGGACGGGTCGCGCTTGTCGAGGAAGCTCGCGATGCCCTCGCGGCCCTCGGCGCTGGCGCGGATGTCGGCGATGCGCCGCGCGGTGTCCTCGCGCAGCGCGGCGTCGATGGGCCGCGCGGCCACGTCCTTGACCAGCTGCTTGCAGGCGCGCACCGCGGCCGGGCCGTTGCCCACCCAGGCGGCGACGATGGCGTCCACCTTGGCGTCGAGCGCGTCCGCGGCCGCCACCTCGTGCACGAAGCCCAGGCGCTGCGCGGTGGCGGCGTCGAAGCGCTCGGCGGTGGTGAAGTAGCGCCGCGCCGCCTGCTCGCCGAGCGCGCGCACGACGTAGGGGCCGATGGTGGCGGGCAGCAGGCCGAGCCGGGCCTCGCTGAGGCAGAACGTCACGCCCTCGGCGGCCACCAGCACGTCGCACACCGCGGCCAGGCCCACGCCGCCGGCGTAGCAGTCGCCGTGGATGCGGCCGAGCACGGGCACGGGGCAGGACCAGATCGTCCACAGCATCTCGGCCAGCGCCGCCGCGTCGGCGCGGTTCTGCTCCCAGGTGTAGCCGGCCATCGCGCGCATCCACGACAGGTCGGCGCCGGCGCAGAAGGCCTTGCCGCGACCGCCGAGCACGATGGCGCGCAGGCCGGGTTCGGCGCCGAGCGCACGGAAGGCGGCGGTGAGCTCGGCGACGACGCCGTCGTTGAAGGCGTTGCGCACCTCCGGTCGGTCGAGCCACACCTCGGCCACGTGGGGCGAGGGGCGGCGGACATCGAGCGTGGAAGCGGGCGCGGGCGCCGACGAGGCCGCGGGCGCGGCCGCGGGCGAGGCCGCGAGCGAGTGGGGGGACGGAACGCCGGGCGACGGGGTCATGACAGGGCCTGCTCGCGCTGGAGCATGTAGACGAGGTCGAGCTCGGGCGCCGGCCGTCCCAGCGCGGTGAGCGCCGCGGTGACCTGGCCGCGGTGGTGGGTGCCGTGGTTGAAGACGTGCATCAGCGTGGCGGCCCAGGGCAGGCGCATCGCCTCGCCGGTGGTGCGCCGGTACTCGATGGCGCCCTGCAGGCGCTCGGCGGGTGCGGCGCCGACGAGCGGCAGCCAGTTGGCGGTGCCCTCGACCAGCCGCGCGCGCAGGCGCTGGCGGTCGGGCTCGGCCTCGGCGTCGAGCTTCACCATCGGCGATTCACCGCGCGCGTAGCGGGGCCACCAGAGCAGCTGCCCGGCCACCAGCAGGTGGTTGAGCGTGCCGTGGATGCTGCGGAAGTAGAGGCCGGTGTCGCGCCGGCAGTCGGCGTCGTCGAGCGCGTCGACGTGCTCCATCAGCCGCCGCGTCGCCCAGCCGTCGTAGCGCGCCATGACGAGCAGATGCGCGCGCATCGGATCGGCCACGGGGTCGACCAGCACCTTGCGCAGCATCACGCTGCGGTAGGTCTTGCCCGCCCACTGCGCGCTGCCGACCTCGGCGTAACCTGAGCGGCCGTACCAGGCGCGCAGGTGGGCGGCCGGCGCGGCGGTGTCGAGCACGATGCGCGCGAAGCCCTGCTCGCGCGCCCACTGCTCGGCGGCGGCCAGCAGCCGCGTGCCCAGGCCCGAGCGCTGCAGCGCGGGCTCGACGCCGAACTGGTGCAGGTGCGCCGTGTCGGGCGCCTGCAGCCAGCGCGCCTCGGCCACCCAGGGGTCGGCCGCCGCGTCGTAGGGCGGCGCGATGCAGACGCTGCCCACCGGCGCACCGGCCGCGTCGATTGCGACGAGGCAGGCGCCGCGCGCGACGCGCCGGCGCGTCGTCGCCTCGTCCTGCGTCGCGGCGGTGAAGTTCATGCCGGCCGCGGCCAGGCCGGCGTAGGCGCGGTTGAGCATCGCCGTCAGCGCGCCGAGATCGTCGGCGGGCTGCAGCGGGCGGATCGCCAGTTCGGGCACGGCGCGGTCCTCGGGCCGGGCGGCCCTCACATCCGGAACACGCCGAACTGCGGCCGCTCCGGGATCGGCGCGTTCAGCGCCGCCGACAGGCCGAGCGCCAGCACGCGCCGGGTGTCGGCCGGGTCGATGACGCCGTCGTCCCACAGCCGGGCGCTGGCGTAGTACGGGTGCGCCTGGCGCTCGAACTGCTCGAGGATCGGGCGCTTGAACGCGGCTTCCTCCTCGGCGCTCCAGCGCCCGCCCTTGGCCTCGATGCCGTCGCGCCGCACGGTGGCCAGGACGCTGGCGGCCTGCTCGCCGCCCATCACGCCGATGCGCGCGTTGGGCCACATCCACAGGAAGCGCGGCGAGTAGGCGCGGCCGCACATGCCGTAGTTACCGGCGCCGAAGCTGCCGCCGATGATGACCGTCAGCTTGGGCACCGTGGCCGTGGCCACCGCGGTGACCATCTTCGCGCCGTGCTTGGCGATGCCCTCGTTCTCGTACTTGCGGCCTACCATGAAGCCGGTGATGTTCTGCAGGAACACCAGCGGCACGCGGCGCTGGCAGCAAAGCTCGATGAAGTGCGCCCCCTTGAGCGCGCTCTCGCCGAACAGGATGCCGTTGTTGGCGATGATGCCCACCGGCATGCCCTCGAGGTGCGCGAACCCGGTGACCAGCGTCGGGCCGTAGCGCGCCTTGAACTCGTCGAACTCGCTGCCGTCGACGATGCGGGCGACGATCTCGCGCACGTCGAAGGGCTTGCGCGGGTCGGTCGGGATCACGCCGTGCAGTTCGGCCGGGTCGAAGCGCGGCGGCCGCGGCGCCACGGTGGCCAGCGACCGCGGCTTGACGCGGTTGAGCCGCGCCACGCTGGCGCGAGCGAGCGCGAGCGCGTGGGTGTCGCTGTCGGCCAGGTGGTCGGCCACGCCGGACAGCCGCGTGTGCACGTCGCCGCCGCCCAGGTCCTCCGCGCTGACCACCTCGCCGGTGGCGGCCTTCACCAGCGGGGGGCCGCCGAGGAAGATCGTGCCCTGCTCGCGCACGATGATGGCCTCGTCGCTCATCGCCGGCACGTAGGCGCCGCCGGCCGTGCACGAGCCCATCACGACGGCGATCTGCGGGATGCCCTGCGCCGACATGCCGGCCTGGTTGAAGAAGATCCGGCCGAAGTGCTCGCGGTCGGGGAACACCTCGTCCTGGTTGGGCAGGTTGGCGCCGCCGGAGTCGACCAGGTAGATGCAGGGCAGCCGGTTCTGCTCGGCGATCTCCTGCGCGCGCAGGTGCTTCTTCACCGTGAGCGGGTAGTAGGTGCCGCCCTTCACGGTGGCGTCGTTGCAGACGATCACGCACTCGACGCCGGCGACGCGGCCGATGCCGGCGATCAGGCCCGCGCCAGGCGCGTCGTCGTCGTACATCCCCAGCGCGGCCAGCGGCGCGATCTCGAGGAACGGCGTGTCGGGGTCGAGCAGCATCTCGACGCGGTCGCGCGGCAGCAGCTTGCCGCGCGCCAGGTGCCGGGCGCGCGCCGCCTCGCCGCCGCCCTGCGCGATCTGCGCGAGCCTGGCGTTCAGGTCGCCGACCAGCAGCCGCATCGCGCGGCTGCCGGCCTGGAAGTCCTCGGAGCGGGGATCGAGCTTGGAGGTCAGGACGGGCAAGTGCGGGTCTCCTCGACGCGGAGCGATCAGGGGGGCGTGGCGCGGCGCGGCTTGTCGGCCACCGGCGCGCCGGCGGCCTTCCAGGCGTTGAAGCCGCCCTCCAGGTGGCACACCTTCGGGAAGCCCATCTCCTGCAACTGGCGCGCCGCCAGCGCCGAGCGCCAGGCGCCGGCGCAGAACAGGACCATCGTCTTGTCGCCGCCGTCGGCGCCGGCGAACTCGGCACGGAAATAGGGCGATGCGGGATCGACCCAGAACTCGAGCATGCCGCGCGGCGCGTGCACCGCGCCGGGGATCACGCCCTCGCGCTCGAGCTCGCGCACGTCGCGCAGGTCGACGAACAGCATGCCGGGCTGGCCGAGCGCGGCACGCGCCTCGTCCAGGCCGAGGGTGCGGATGCGGGCGGTGGCCTCGGCCACCAGCTGGGAGACGGGCAGGATGGGCATCGGTGGCGTGGGACGTTGCGGGGCAGCGGGACCGCGGCGCGGCGCTAGAACGGGCCGCTCGCCAGCCAGCGCTCGATCTGCGGCTTGCGGTCGTTGCCCCAGAAGGGTTCGCCGTCGACGACGAAGAACGGGGCACCGAACACGCCGGCGGCGATGGCCTGCTCGTTGGCGCGCTTCAGGCGCTCCTTCCAGGCCGGGTCGTTCCAGACGCGCTCGGCCTCGTCGGGGTCGAGCCCGTGGCCGGCGGCCAGCGCGCGCAGCATGTCGCGCTCGCCGATCGGCTCGCCGCGCGTGAACACCGCACGCAGCCCGGCGGTCGCCCAGGCGGCGGCGGCCTCGTCGCCGCGGGTGTCGGCCAGCCACCAGAACACGCGCGCGGCGTTCTGGGTCGGGATCGGGAAGCTCGCCGGCATCGCGTAGGGCAGGCCCTCGAAACGTGCCGAGCGCGCGAAGTCGCGCACCGAGTACTCGCGCTTGATCGGGTAGGACACCGGGCTCTTCAGCTCGGCGGCCTGGAAGGTCACGCCCAGCAGGATCGCGTGGCGGCGCACGCGGCGGCCGTGGCGGGCGGCCAGCGCGCCGACCCACTCGTTGGCGACGTAGGAGTACGGCGACGAGAAGTCGAAATAGAAGTCGATCCGGCGATCCAATCGGGCACCCCGCTGCACGGCCCGGCGCTGCCGCGGACAGGGACGCGTCCGCGGGGTCGCGCGCGGGCCCCGGTGTGCATCCTACGCCGGCGCCGGCGTACCATGGCCGGATGAACCCAGTCCACGGCGGCGTGCTCTGGCTCGACCTGGCGCTCGCGCTGCCGGCCCTGGCGGCGGCGCTGGCGGTGCGGCCCTGGCGCGCACTGCCCGCGGTGGCCCCCGCACCCTGGCCCTGGCTGGCCTGGTGCGCGGTGCTGCCGCTGCCCTGGTCGGCGGACCGGCTCGGCGCCAACCCGCTGGTGCCGATGCTCTCGGGCGCCTGCCTGCTGATGCTGATGGCGGGCTGGCCGCTCGCGGTGCTCGCGCTCGTGCCGGTGGCCCTGCTGGCGGCGCTGCTGGCCGACCTCGCGCCCGCCGCGGCGCTGCACCGCTACGTCTGGCTCGGGCTGGTGCCGGCGACGCTGGCGCTCGTCCTCGGCGCGGCGATCCGGCGCTGGCTGCCGCGTCACCTCTTCGTCTACATCCTGGGCCGCGGCTTCTTCGCCACCGCTTTGGCGACGGCGCTCGCGGGCTTCGTGGCGCTCGCCCTGCAGGCCCTGCCGGAAGGGACGAACCGCGCCGACCTGCTGCTCGCGCGCGGCCTGATGGCCTCGGGCGACGCCTTCATCGCCGGGATGATCGTCGCCATCTTCGTCGCGCTGCGGCCGGGCTGGCTGGCCACCTACGCCGACCGGCTGTACCTGCCGGCCGGGCTCGGGACTGCGCACGCGCCCGCGTCGGCAGAGGGGAACGGGCATGAGCGGCGCTGACGACACCAGCGCCGCGGGCGGCGCCGACGACACCAGCGCCGCGGGCAGCGCGGGTCACGCCGGCGCCGGCGGCGGCAGCCGCACGGCCGACGCATCCGCGTGGAGCGCCGCCGAGTGGGCGGCACGCCGCCAGCTCGCCGCCTGCTACCGCGTGTTCGACCTGCTGGGCTGGACCGAGCTGGTCTACAACCACGTCTCGCTGCGCGTGCCCGGCGCGCCGCAGCAACTGCTGCTCAACCGCTTCGGGCTCCACTACCGCGAGGTGCGGGCGTCCAACCTCGTCAAGATCGACCTCGCCGGGTGCGTGCTCGAGCCGCCGGGCGCCCCGGTCAACGCCGCCGCGGTCGCGCCCCACACCGCGATCCACGCCGCGATCGCCGACGCGCACTGCGTCATGCACACCCACACCACCGCAGGCATGGCGGTGGCCAGCAGCGCCGCGGGGCTGTCGATCACCAACTTCTACGCCGCGCAGCTCGGCGGCCGCGTGGCCTATCACGACTTCGAGGGCATCACGCTGCACGGCGGCGAGGGCCCGCGCCTGGTGCGCGACATCGCCGGCGCCGACGGCAGCGACCCCAAGCCCGCGGTGATCCTGCGCAACCACGGCCTGCTGGCCTGGGGCCGCACGCTGCCCACGGCCTTCTACACGCTGTGGATCCTGCAGCGCGCCTGCGAGGTGCAGTGCGCCGGCGCCGCCCTCGGGCCGCGGCTGGAGATCCCGCAGGAGGTGCAGCGCCGCTGCGCCCGCGACGCACGCCACGTCGCCACCGGCGACGACATCGGGCGCGACGCCTTCGAAGCGATGGTGCGGCTGGTCGACCGCATCGACCCGTCGTGGCGCGACTGAGCCCCGAGCGACCCGCGGGCGGCGCCCGCGCCGCCCGCGCCGGTGCCGAGGCAGGTCAAGGCGCGACGGCGCATCCGGGCGATGCTGCGGCCATCGACCAGCCCGCGCCGCCGATGACCGAACGCCACCCGCACCGTGGGCAGCCGCACGCGCTGCACTCCCTGGCCGAGTGGCGCGCGCTGCTCGAGCTGGCGGCGCTGCCCTGGACCTGGCCGTGCCTGCAGCTGGCTCCGCGCGGCGACGGCCACCCGGTGCTGCTGCTGCCGGGCTTCATGGCCGACGAGTCCACGCTGTTCGCGCTGAAGGCCTTCCTGCGCGGCCGCGGCTACGACGTGCAGACCTGGGGCTTCGGCCGCAACGTCGGCTTCCGCAGCCGGCACGCGCAGGCGCTGGAGCAGAAGATCCGGCACCTGCAACACGCCAGCGGCCGCCGCGTCAGCCTGGTCGGCTGGAGCCTGGGGGGCGTGTTCGCGCTGTACGGCGCCCACCAGGCGCCCGAGTGCGTGCGCTGCGTCGTCACGCTGGGCAGCCCAATCAGCGTCGACGAGCAGGGCAGCCAGTCGCCGGCCGTGGTGCGGGCGCTGTACCGCCTGATCGCCCACCGGATGGGGCCCGACGTGCACGCGATGCAGCCGCGGGCCAAGAAGCTGCGCGAGCGCCGGCTGCTGCCGGTGCCCACCAGCTGCCTGTACTCGCTGAGCGACGGCGTCGTGCCGCCGCAGGAGGCCACCATCGGCGGCGACCCGGCGCTGCACGAGAACATCCGCGTGCAGGGCAGCCACACCGGGCTCGGCTTCAACCCGATGGTGCTGGCCATCGTGGCCGAGCGTCTTGCCCAGCCCGAGGGCCGGTGGCAGCCGTTCAGGCCGCAGGGGTGGTGGGGGACCGCCTACCGCTGGGCGACGCACGGCGCGTTGCCCGTCTAGTGCCGGCGCCGGCGGCACGGCGGGCCGTGCGGGACGGCGTCGATGCGGGGGCGTCGGGCCGCGGCGGCGCGGCGCGCGCCAGCAGCTCCTGGAAGCTGTCGCGCACGCACTGCGCGAAGACGGCCGGATCGGGCATCAGCTCGCGGCACGAGGTGGGCGAGACGATGACGCGGCCGTCGTAGCTCGTCACCGCGAACACCAGGCCGTTGCCGTCGGCGATGGGCATGATGGCCGAGAAGTAGGTCATGCGCGCTCCGCACAGGAACAGCGGCTGCTCGGGGCCGGGCACGTTGGTGATCGTGCAGTGCGCCAGCGGCGCGCGCCGCTCCAGGCTGGCGAGCGCACGGCCGAGCAGCTTGCCGCTGAGCGCCAGCGTGGCGGCCGGCATCCGCTGGCCGGCCTGCGCCAGCTCGCGCGCGCCGAGAGCGCGCGCCACCACGTCCGACGAGGAGGTCTGGGCGTGCACGTGCGCGAGCCGCGCGAGCGGGTCGTCGAGGTCGGTGCCGAGGTCGACGCGCGTGAACGCCAGCTGCGGCGGCGCGTCGGCCGGCGCGCCGGGCTCGCGCACGTAGAACGGTGCCATCGCCGACAGGCTGGCCGCCGGCAGTTCGCCGTGCAGCGACAGGTAGCGCCGCAGCGCCCCGCCGCACAACGCCAGCACGACGTCGTTTACGTCGGCGCCCTCGACCAGGCCGCGGATGGCGCGGAACTCGTCGAGCCCGAAGCGCCGCGTCTCGAACACGCGGTGCGGGCTGACGGTGGCGTTGAAGCGCGTGACCGGCATCTTGTCGCCGCCGCCGGCCAGGTCGGCGAGCAGGTGGGTCGCTGCCGGCACGGCGTGGCGCCACGCGCGCCCGAGCGGGCCGGCCAGCGTCAGCGGCGCCAGCGCCGAGTGCGCCAGGCCGCGCGCCACCATCGGCACGAGGCCGGGCGCCCGCTCCGGGAACCACGGCGCGGGCGGCGCCGGCGCGGGCGGCTCGGCCGTGGTGTCGTGCAGCAGCGCGGTGATCTCGCTGCCGCTCTCGGGGTCGATCAGCGCCTGGTGCGTCTTGGTGAGCAGCGCGAAGGTGCCCGGCGGCAGGTCGAGGAAGCCGTCCAGGCCCTCGATCACGTGGATCTCCCACAGCGGCCGCCCGAGGTCGAGCGGGCGCGCGTGGATGCGCGAGGCCTGGATGCAGAACTGCCGCCAGTCGCCCGGCTTGGGCAGCGCGATGTGGCGGACGTGGTACTCGAGGTCGAAGTCGGGGTCGTCGACCCAGTACGGGTGGTCCAGGCCGAGCGGCACGCGCACGAGCTTCTGCCGCAGCACCGGCAGCGCGGCGATTCGCTCCTCGATGCGGCGCAGGATGCTCTTGAAGCGCACCAGCCCCTGCGGCGCGGTGCGCTGGTCGTAGACGTGGATCAGCGTGACGTTCGCGTTGGCGTGCGTCGTGTCGGAGTACAGGAAAGAGGCGTCGTGGCCGCTCAGCTGGCGCATGGGGCGCGTCCTTGGTCTGCGGTGCGCACCGCAATGGTCGCACGGCGGGCGGCGGGAGGGGCGCGCCCGGGCGTGCGTCGACGTGGTCCTGCAACGCAGCCCAGCCATGCAGGTCGGGTGACGCCAGTGCTGGTGCCAGTGCGGATGAACGCCAATCCAGAGATAGCAAACCGTACGGCGCGGAGTCCGGGACGTCGGAGCCCACGACCCATCCCTCGTGAAGCAGGCCTTCCCTCATGAATGCGAGCTTCTCGTAGCTGCCTGCCGACGCACCATTCCCGGGAATCGATGTCCGCCTTGGGGGCGATTCAGCCCGATCTCTCCGAATGCAAAGGCGATGACCTCTTCACGGGGAACTCACGAGACCGCGACTGCCGGCAACGGCATCCAGCAGCGGCGCCACGCGCTGAATGCCGTTGCTAGGCGGGCAGGTCGGGGCGGTGTGCGGTCTCCCGTGTTGCCGACAGCGCTACACGGGCTCGATAGGCGTCGAAGTCGGGCGCGTTCCAGCCCTTTCCATACTGCGATGCCAGCCGATCGAACTCCTCGTTCAGTCGCGTGATGCCGAATGCGGCCTTCACGTGTCTCAGTGAAGGAAGCCTCAGAACCGGCTCGAAATCGGCCGGAACAGCGGCCGGCTTCTTCGACGACACGAACAGGAACAACTCGAGCGCGGATGCCGATGACACCCTGGCGAAGTCCACCAGGCTGGGCAGCGATTCGAGCTTCAGCACCAGCAGGCTTTCAGCCAGCGAGGGCAATCCGGACACGCCCGGCAGCGTGTCAAGGTCCAACCACTGCAAGGTGTGGCAATCGGACAGGGGCGAGACGTCGGACAGACGCCTCAGTTCGAACAGGGACAGGAGCCGCAGGCGCGGCAGTGTGCCGACGACGGTGAGATCGGAGAGCGACCCTCGACCCAGATACAGGTGCTCGAGTTCCTTCAGGTTCGACAGGAAGGCGCATGTGTCGGCACCGACCTTGGGCAAACCGAGCTCCCGAAGGTTCCTCAGATCCCCGAGTGCGTCGAGTCCTTTGCACGGCCCCGCCAGGGACAGGCGCCTAAGGTCGCGAAACCTACGCAACGCATCCATGCCGACTTTCGGGCGATCGGTCTCCGCATCCAGCACCAGGGACTCCAGGTCCTGTGGGAGGTTGCGGAGCAGCGCAAGGTCATGGACCCAATGCGCGTGAAGCCTCAGGCCCCGAAGAGCAGGAAAGCGGAGCGCGGCCTGGAGCTTGGCGTCCTCGATCGGGTCATCGGCAACGGAAAAGAAGAGCTGCAGCCAATTCACGTTGCGCAGCTTGCCGAGTTGGGAAAGCGCCTCCGCCTTGCTGATCGCAACCGTCAGGGTCGGGCGAGTGGCAAGCAAGTGATCGATGGCTTCGATCTGTCGAGCCGGGAGTCCAGGGGACAGCCCGATGCTCTGCCAAAGCTCATCGCCAGCCAACGCGTCGATCTGCTCGACGCTGGTGTCCGCACGAACCGGAAATCGGGCCTGCAGCATCGGACTCTCCTGTCAATCGCCATGAGCTTGTTCCGTCAACCATCGAAGCGATGAACGCCTCCCAGCAGCGAGAGGCTCTCGGCCAGTTCGGGATTGCCTTCCGAGCCATCTCAATGGCTTCATTCAGCGCACTCAGGCTTTGGTGCGGATCGCTCGCATCCTTCAGCCCTGCGCGTCGCAACGCCACCGCCACCGCCAGTTGGCGCCGGATCCTCCCTTCGGCCTGCTTCCCCTTGTCTGCGCCGAGCATCGATCGCGTAGGTGCCGCCGGATCATGCGTTCGCGCGGCGACCCACCAAGCTCAGCACACAAAGCCAGCCCAACACCATGGTAGCAGTGGGTCCTGGCCACTGCTCTTGGGATGCGCGTCGCCATTCTCGGTGTGACGTGACTTCTGGTCGGGGTGCCTCTGGCATGGGTTGCTGCCACACCGGCCCGCAGCGAGCGACCCATTCCGGATCACGCGGCGCTGAAGTGGGTCGGTGCAGGATCGCCAGCGTGTAGGGGCGAACCGAGACCACCCCAGGGCATCTGGCTCGACCGCGGCGTGACCATGTCGACTGCGCTGGCGCCAGAGGTCGCCGTTCGAGGAAAGCTGGGGATGCTGCGTCGATGCTCGAGGGTCGAGGGCATCCGCAGTCGCCGAAGAAGCTACGATGGCCGTACGGTGCCTGCCTGGCCGCTACCTGCGCCAGAACTGCGGCGTGAACAGCACCAGCACCGCCAGCAGCTCGAGCCGCCCGAGCAGCATCGCGAAGGTGCAGACCCAGGTCTGGAAGTCGGAGAGCCCGCCGTAGTTGACCGCCGGCCCGACGTCGCCCAGCCCCGGGCCGATGTTGTTAACGCAGGCGAGCACCGCGGTGAACGAGGTCACCGCGTCCAGCCCGCTGAACAGCAGCAGCAGCGTGAACCCGGTCAGCGTGGCGCCGTAGATCATCATGAAGGCGATCACACTCTGCATCACGCGGTCGCTGACCTGGCGCCCGCCCAGAACGACCGGGTTGACCACGTGCGGGTGCACGATGCGCACGAGCTCGCGCCGCGCCTGCTTGAGCAGCAGCAGCATCCGCACCATCTTGATCCCGCCGCCGGTGGAGCCGGCGCAGGTGGCGAAGGTGCCGAGCAGGATCATCAGCAACGGCGCGAACAGCGGCCACTGCGCGTAGTCGTAGCTCGCGTAGCCGGTCGTGGTGGCGATCGAGACGACGTGGAAGGCCGCGTGCCGCAGCGCCTCCTGCCAGGTCGGGTAGTAGCCGAACCACAGCAGGTAGCCCACCAGCAGCGCGATCGTTCCCGCCACCACGCCGTAGAAGGCCCGGGCCTCGGGGTTGGCCGCGATCGGCCGCAGCGAGCGTGCCCGCCACACGGCGTAGTACAGCATCAGGTTGATGCCGGCCAGCAGCATGAAGACGATCGCCACGCCCTCGATCAGCGGCGAGTCGAAGGCGCCGAAGCTGGCGTCGTAGCTGGAGAAGCCGCCCAGGCTGACCGTCGTGCACATGTGCAGGAAGGCGTCGATCCAGCTCATGCCGGCGGCGCGGTAGGCGAGGAAGCAGCCCACCGACAGCAAGCCGTAGGTGCCCCAGATGGCGCGCGCGGTGTCGGCGATGCGCGGCGTGAGCTTCTGGTCCTTCAGCGGGCCGGCCGTCTCGGCCTTGAACAGCTGCGAACCGCCCACGCCGAGCAGCGGCAGGATCGCCACCGCCAGCACGATGATGCCTAGGCCACCCACCCACATCATGAAGCAGCGCCAGACGTTCACGGACAGCGGCAGCGCGTCCAGGCCCTGGATGGCCGTGGCGCCGGTGGCGGTGAAGGCCGACATCGCCTCGAAGTAGGCATTGGTGGCGCCCAGGCCGGGCACCGCCAGCCAAAGCGGCAGCGCGCCGAAGGCGGGCAGCACCAGCCAGGTCAGGCCCACGAGCACGAAGCCGTCGCGCGGCTGCAGCTCGCGGCGGAAGCGCCGGGTCGCCAGGCCCATCGCGACACCCGCGGCCGCGGTCAGCGCGGTCGAGGCGGCGAAGGCCTGCACGGCCGCGTCGCCGCCGGCGAGCGCAAAGGCCAGCGGCAGCAGCATCAGCAGCGCGAACAGGCCGACCATGCGCCCGACCAGAGCGACGACGGCGAGCGTTCCCATGGCCGCGCGCGCTCAGAAGAAGGTCGCGCTGACCTGGAACAGCTTCTCGATCTCGCGCACCATCCGCTTCCTGGGCACGAACACGATGACGTGGTCGTGCTGCAGGATCGTCGTGTCGTGGTGGGCCATGATCACGCGCGGCGTGGCGTTCTCGGCCACGCTGCCGTCGGCCAGGTGCAGGCCGCGCACGATGGCGCCGATCTGCGCGCCCGCGGGCAGCTTCAGCTCGTCGACGCGGCGCCCGGCGATGCGGCAGGTCCGCGGGTCGCCGCGGACGATGGCCTCCAGCGCCTCGGCCGCGCCGCGGCGCAGGCTGTGCACGGCCTCGACGTCGCCGCGCCGCACGAAGGCGAGCAGCTCGCCCAGCACCGCGTGCGCCGGCGAGATCGCGATGTCGATCGCGGTCCCCTGCACCAGGTCGGCGTAGGCGCGGCGGTTGATCACCGCCAGCACGCGCGGCACGCCCATCCGCTTGGCCAGCAGGCAACTCATGATGTTGTCCTCGTCGTCGCTGGTCAGCGCGATGAAGAGGTCCATCTGGCCGATGTGCTCGTCGCCGAGCAGGTCCTCGTCGGTGCTGTCGCCGTGCAGCACCAGCACCTGCGGCGGCAGCTGCGTGGCCAGGTAGTCGCAGCGCGCGCGGTTGGGCTCGATCAGCTTGAGCTCGTGCTCGGCGTGGATCTGGCGCGCCAGCCGCAGGCCGACCTTGCCGCCGCCGGCGATCATGACGCGGCGCGCCGGCCGCGCCATCTTGCCCAGCGCCTCGAGGATGGCGCGGATGTCCTCGGTGGCGGCGAGCACGAAGACTTCGTCGCCGGGCTCGATGCGGGTCGCGCCGTCGAGATCGACGAGCGCCTTGTCCTGGCGGTAGATGGCGACGATGCGCATCTGCAGCCCCGGCAGCAACGCCGGGATCTCGCCCAGCGCGTGGCGCACCAGAGGCCCCTCGGCCACCGCGCGCACCGCGATCAGGCTGACCAGCCCGTGCGCGAACTCCAGCACCTGCAGCGCCGCGGGGTACTCGATCAGCTTGCGGATGTAGGCGGTGACGCTCTGCTCGGGGCAGATCACCTTGTCGACCGCGAAGCCCTTCTTGTCGAGCAGCGGGTTGCCGTCGGCGAACTCGTCGCTGCGCACGCGGGCGATGCGGGTGGGCACGCCGAAGCGCTCGTGCGCGACCTTGCAGACGACCAGGTTGGTCTCGTCGGCGGGCGCGCAGGAGATCACCATGTCGGTGTCCTCGATGCCGGCCTCCTGGAGCACCGAGGGCTGGATGCCGTTGCCGGCCACCGTGCGCAGGTCGAGCCGGTCCTGCAGCACGGCCAGCCGCGTCGGGTCGGTGTCGACGACGGTGATGTCGTTGCGCTCCGACACCAGGCTCTCGGCGACGCTCTCGCCGACGCGGCCGGCCCCGAGGATCAGGATCTTCATGCGGCGATTATCGAGAGCCGGTGGCGGCGGCGGCCGCGCCGGGGTACAGCGCATCGAGCGCGCGCCTGGCGGCCGCGGCGAGCAGCGGCTGCGCGCCGGCGGCCAGCGCGGTGGCCTCGCCATCGTCCGCGCCTGCGCCACCCTGCGCGCCCGCGCCAGCGCTGGCGCCCGCGACACCCTTTGCGCCCGTGGCGGCCGCGGGTCCCGCGGCGCCGGGCGCGCCGCGCCCGCGCGTGCGCCACAGCGCCTGCCAGGCGGCGCGGTCGGGCTCGAGCGCGGTGCGCACCACCGCGGCCCAGTGCGGCGGCGCCTCGCCCGGCTGCCAGCCGCCGCGGCCGCGGCCGAAGTGCGCCACCGCGAGGTAGCGCAGCAGCGCGGCTTCGACCACGGGCACCAGGGCTGCGTCGTCCCACGCCGCCCACGAGCGCTCGCTGCCGCGCACGACGTTCAGGCCGCGCGCGACGCCCGCGGCCGACAGCGCCCCGATCAGCCCGCCGGCCAGCAACCCGCCGCCGAGCGTGAGCCCGCCGGTGGCGACGTCGGCCTTCAGGCCGGCCAGCGCGCCGGTGACGGCCCCGCCCCACAGCGCGGCGCGGCCTTCGTCCACGCGCTCGACAGCGCTCACCTGCCCGGCCACCCGGGACAGCACGTCGTCGAGCACGGCATCGCGTGCGCCGGCGCCTTCGGCAGCGGTCAGCCCGTGCAGCTCGATCAGCCGCGCGGTGCCGGCGCGCACCTCGTCCTGCAGCCGCTCGGCCAGGCGCGCACGTGCCAGCGCCTCGGGCGCGTTGACGTCGGCCTCTTCGGCCCCGCGCAAGCGCTCGACCAGGCCGCGCAGCCGTGCCCCGAGGGCGGGGACGCCGGCGTCGAGCGCCACGCGCGTGGCGGCGACGCGGCCCAGGCTCGCCGCCAGCGCCTGCAGCGCGGCGTCGAAACGCGCCTGCTGGGCGGCCTGCCACGTGCTGCGCAGGCGCGCCACGGCCGCCGCCTGCGCGGGCTGCGGCAAGGCTGCGGCCACCGCGTCGAGCAGCGCGCCCTCCTGCACCCAGCAGCGCGCGAAGGCGTCGAGCGGCAGCACGCCGCGCACCTCGGGCCCGCGCACCTCGGGCCCGCGCAGCTCGGGCCCGCGCAGCTCGGGCCCGCGTTCCGCCCGGCGCCCCAGCCGCACCAGCCGCCCGTGCCAGGCCGCGAGCTCGGCCGCCTCCTCGGCCGCTGGCCGCGGCGCGCCGAGCTGGTTGAGCAGCACCAGCACGGGCTTGCCGGTCCAGGCCAGCAGCTCGAGCTCGGCCTCGAGCCATGCGGCCTCGGGCTCGGCGGCGTTGACGAGGTAGAGCAGCAGGTCGCTCTGGTCGCGCACGTGCCGCAGCGCCTGCTGGCCGGACCACAGCGCGCGGTCGCGCCAGCGGTCCCACACCTGGGCGAGCAGCCAGCCGAGCGGGCTGCCGTGCAGCCGCATGCGGCGCACGAGCCGCACGCTGTCGCCGAAGCCGGGCGTGTCCCACAGCCACAGCCGGTCGCCCTCGGCGCTGGCCAGCAGCAGGTGGCGATCGGCGAACTCGGTCACGTGCGGCGCGTCGCGCACCTGGCCGACGTCGCGGCCGAGCAGCGTGCGGGCCAGCGTCGTCTTGCCGACGTTGGTGTGGGCGACGAGACTGAGCGCGATGTCGGTCATCGCGGGCGGTCCGGTTTGCCGTGACTGGGGGTGGTCGCGGGGGTGGTCGCGGGGGTGGTCGCGGCGTCGGGCGGCGGGTACGGCTGCGGCCCGGACGCCTGCTCCAGCGCCTGCTCCAGCGCCGCGCGGCCCGCGCCCGCTGCCGGCTGCCCGAGATCCACACTCGCGAAGCCGACGCCATGCGCCGCGGCCAGCGCGCCCCACGCCGCGCGGCGCTCGGCGCTGCGCTCGGGCAGCGCGGCGAAGCGGCGCTGCCAAGCACCTTCGTCGGCCAGCAGCACCACGGGCACCGGGCTGGCCGCGCGCAGCACCGCCAGCCAGCGACCGTGGGCCTCGGCCTCGGGCGTCGCGGCCAGGTCCACCAGCGCGACACGCAGCGTCGTGCCCGCTGGCGGCGGCGGCACGGCGCCGTCCTCGTCGCCGTAGCGCACGGGCGCCTCCAGGCGCAGCCCGTGCGCATCGTCGATCGCGCCGAGCGTGGCCGCCAGCAGCGCGCGCAACCCGAGTGCAGCCCCGGCGTCCGGCGCGCTGCCGTGGGCGAGCACCTGCACCCGCGGCGCGACGCGGCGGCCCGCGGCCAGCAGCCGCACGTAGTACGGCGCCGCGAGCGGCAGCTCGACGCGCCGCGCCCGCCACGCGGCCTGCACCGCGGCCGCCGCGGCCAGCAACGCGCGCGGCAGCACCACTGCCAGCAGCAGCGTCACGGCCAGCAGGTGGATCCAGCCGGCCGCAGGCGCCGTGGCCGCGGCGCCGGGCCCGACGCGCAGCGCCGCGACGCCCGCGACGTCGGGCAGCGCGATGCCGCTGGCTGCGCTGGCCGGGCCGAGCAGCACCCCCAGCAGCGCGTGCACCGCGCCGGCGTCGAGGAAGGTGCTCTGCCAGCCGGCGCGGAAGTCGAGCACCAGGCCGCGCAGGTACAGGCCGGCGACGAGCCCGAGCGCGAGCGCGGCTGCCGCCACGTGCAGCACCAGCGCCGCGCGCGCGCGCAGCAGCGCCGCGCCGCGCTCGGCCCATGCCGCAGCGAAGACCGCCAGCGCGGCGGCTGCGCCGCTGCGCGTCGCCGTGCGCGGCATGCGCTGCAGCGCGCGGCCGAGCCAGCGCCGCAGGCTGCCAGATCGACCTGCTGGTGCCGGCCACCGCACCGCGAGCAGCAGGTAGACGGCGAGGTTCCAGGCCACCAGCAGCAGCCAGGGCGGCGCCAGCAGGTCGATGCGCCCGCGGCCGGCCAGGCTGTCGGCGGCCAGACCGGCGACGAAGGCCACCGCGGCGGCAGCGGCCGCCGCCCGCCCGAGCCCGCCGGGCAGGCGCGGCGGCGCGGCCGCGGCAGCGAGAGCCGCATCGCGCGGCAGCAGCCGCTCGCAGGCGTGCCGCGCGCGCTGCTCGAGCCAGCGCGCCGGCGGCGCGGCCGGTCCTGCGGTCTCGGTGGCCAGGCGGCTGGCCCAGGCCGCGTCCTCGGGCGACCACAGCGCTGCGGGCGGGTCGCTCGACTCCACCGCCTGCACCAGCAGCACGCGGCGCGCCGACGCCTCGGTCAGCCGCACCGGCGCGAGCGGGTCGGCGGGTGCACCCGGAGCACCGGGTGCGCCGACCGGGTAGGCGGCAGCGGCGGCGGCGGCGCCACGGTCGCCGGCCGGGTCCGCGGCGCGGCGGTGGGTGGGGTCGGCGTCGGCGCTCACGGCTCGGCGCAATGTAGCGCCAAGCCGCCGGTGCGGGCCGGGCCCGGATGGCTGCCGCCGGCCCCGGGCCGCCCCCGCGCCGATCGCGCTTGGCGGGCGCTCAGCAGCCGTGCAGAAGCGCCACCCGCTGTGCCTGGCTGTGGGTGCCCGTCTTCTCGTACATCTCGCCCACGTGCGTGCGCACGGTGGAGATCTTGACCCCGAGGGCCTGCGCGGCTTGCGCCGGGCGCATGCCCTGGCACAACATCTCCGCCAGCCGCGCCTGGGTCTGCGAGAAGCGACTGCGCGTGAAGCGGAAGCGCCGCCGCATCGCCTCGGACCGCGTCATCGGGGCACGCTCGATGGTGGCGAGCATCCAGCAGGCCGGTCCGTGGCCGCCCTCGCCGGCATGCAGCGGCTGCAGGGTCATCTGCATCGGGACGCCGTCGCACTCGAGGGCCAGCGTCACCGTCCGGCCGGCGAGCAGCTCGACGGTCCACTTGACCACCGGCACCCAGCGTCCGCCCTGGCGCACGGCCAGGCGGCCGGCGGCGTCGAGCCACAGGCCGTCGCAGCGCTCCAGGCGTCTTCCGGCGGCGGCGTTGGCCTCGAGCACCGTGCCCTGGGCGTCGGCGACGAACAGCGGCGTCTCCAGGTGTTGCAGCAGGCAGTGGCCGAGCGCGGCCAGCCGCTGCGACCGGCCGGTACCCGGGAAACCGGGAAACCGGGGGCAGGATGCGGCTGCGCCCGCAGGGTCGGGGCGGCGTCGAAGGAGATCGGGCGAGGGGCGGCGAGTTGCATGGCGTGCTCCGTGCGCAATGGCGGCATTTCACCGCCCGGCCTCCGCTGCACGAATGACACCGAGGTATCCCCCGGGCGCGGAAGCGTCGCGCCCGGGCACCGCGGCGGCGGGCGCCGCTGTGCTCGACGACCTGTCAGGCCAATGCGCGCCCGATCAGGATCTTCTGCACCTCGCTCGTTCCCTCGTAGATCTGGCACACGCGCACGTCGCGGTAGATGCGCTCGACCGGGAAGTCGCTGACGTAGCCGTAGCCGCCCAGCACCTGGATCGCGGCCGAGCACACGCGCTCGGCCATCTCGCTGGCGAAGAGCTTGGCCATCGCCGCCTCCTTCAGGCACGGCACGCCGGCATCCTTCAGAGCTGCGGCATGCCAGATCAGCTGCCGCGCGGCCTCGATCTGCGTGGCGCAGTCGGCCAGCTTGAACTGCAGCGCCTGGTGCTCGAAGATGGGCTGGCCGAAGCTGCGGCGTTCCTTGCTGTAGGCGAGCGCGCAGTCGAAGGCCGCGCGCGCCATCCCGACGCTCTGGCTGGCGATGCCGATGCGGCCGCCCTCCAGGCCGCTGAGCGCGATCTTCAGGCCCATGCCCTCCTCGCCCAGCCGGTGCGACGCCGGCACGCGGCAGTTCTCGAACACGATCTGCGCCGTGTCGCTGGCGTGCTGGCCGAGCTTGTCCTCGAGCCGCGCCACGGTGTAGCCCGGCGTCTTCGTCGGCACGAGGAAGGCGCTGATGCCCTTCTTGCCGGCGGCCTTGTCGGTGACGGCCATCACGATGGCGACGTCGCCGTTGCGGCCGCTGGTGATGAACTGCTTGACGCCGTTCAGCACGTAGGCGTCGCCGCCGCCGTCGGTGACCCGCACCGCGGTCGTCTTCAGGCCGCCGGCCTCGCTGCCCACGTGCGGCTCGGTCAGGCAGAAGGCGCCGAGCATCTCGCCGCGCGCCAGCGGCTCGAGGAAGGTCTTCTTCTGCCACGCGTCGCCGAAGGCCATCAGGATCGAGCACACCGGGCAGTTGTTGACGCTGACGATGGTGCTCGTCGCCCCGTCGCCGGCGGCGATCTCCTCGAGGATCAGCGCCAGGGCCAGGTGGTCGAGCCCCGCGCCGCCGTGCTCGGCCGGCACCGCCACGCCGTAGCAGCCGAGCGCGGCCAGGCCGCGCAGCTGCGCGGCCGGGAACTCGTGGCTCTTGTCCCAGGCCGCGGCACGCGGCGCGATCTCGGCCTGCACGTAGGCGCGCACGGCATCCTGCACGGCACGGTGGTCTTCGGAGAGCAGCATCTCGGTCTACCAGGGCAGCGGGCTGCCGTCGTGGTTGAGGAAGCGGCCATTGTCGGATGGCACGAGCGCGGCGATCGTGCGGCGCAGGTCGGCCACGCTGGCGGCCACGTCCAGGTCGGCGCCGGCGCCGCCCATGTCGGTGCGCACCCAGCCCGGATGCAGCGCGACGCAGACCGCGCGGCCGGCGAGCGCCAGCGAAGCGTCCTTCAGCACCGAGTTCAGCGCCGCCTTGCTGGCGCGGTACAGCCAGCCCGACGCGCCGCCGCGCGCGCCGATGGAGGCCATCCGGGAGGAGATCACCGCCAGCCGGGCCAACGGCGCCAGCGCATCGGCCAGCTGCGGCAGCACGCGCATCGCACCGAGCACGTTGGTGTGCATGACGGCGTCGAACTCGGCCGCGGTCGGCGTCTGCAGGCCCTGCGTGCGCGGGCCGTAGACCCCGGCGTTGACGATGGCCACGTCGAAGGCCTCGCCGTCGATCGGCCACGCGAGCGCGCTCGCGCCATCGGCACCGGCCACGTCCAGCCGCAGCGCGCGCGCACCGAGCGCCGCGATGCGCGCCAGGCCCTCGTCGCTGCGCGCGGTGGCCGTCACCTGCGCGCCGGCGTCGCGGTACTGGCGCACGAACTCGAGCCCGATGCCGCGCGAGGCGCCGACGACCAGCACGCGCGGGGGCGTCGTGGAAGGCGTGGCGGAAGGCGTGGTGGAAGGCGTCATCGACGGCCTCACGCCAGCGCCGGCCGCTCGCGCAGCAGCCGCAGCGCGAGGGCGATGAAGACGAGGCCGCCCGCCGCCTCGAGCAGGCGCTTGACCGGCCCCGGGGCACCGAGTCGTGCCAGCCGCGACGCGAGCGCCACGAGCAGCAGCAGGAAGAGGCCGCCCTGCAGCACGAACCACGCGCCCAGCAGCAGGAACGACGCCGTCTTGCTCGGCGAGCCGGCGGGCACGAAGGGCGGCAGGAAGGCGAGGAAGAACAGTGCCACCTTCGGATTGAGCACGTTGGTGGCGAGGCCGGTGCGGAACTCCGCCCAGGCCGTGCGCGATGCGGCAGTCGCCGGCGCCGCCGCAGCCGCAGCCGCTCCGCCGCGCCAGGCCGAGCGCAGCAGCTGGATCCCCAGCCACGCGAGGTAGGCCGCGCCCGCCCACTGCAGGGCGGCGAAGGCCGCCGGATGCACCGCCAGCAGCGCCGCCAGGCCGAAGGCCGCCGCCAGCGCGTGCACCACGCAGCCAGCCGTGATGCCGAGCGCGGCCGCCATGCCGGCCCGCGCGCCCGCCTGCAGCGTGCGGCCGACCGTCAGCGCGAAGTCGACGCCGGGCGTGGCGTTGAGCACCAGCACGGCCGCCGCGAAGGCCGCCGCCTCGGCCGGGCCGGGCAGCAGGCCCTGGCCGGCCATCAGACGAGCTCGAGCGCGAGCGCCGTGGCCTCGCCACCGCCGATGCACAGCGACGCCACGCCGCGCCGGAGGCCGCGCCTGCGCAGCGCGCCGAGCAGCGTGACGACGATGCGCGCGCCCGAGGCGCCGATCGGGTGGCCCAGGGCGCAGGCGCCGCCGTGCACGTTGACGACCTCGTGGGGCAGCCGGAACTCGGCCATCGCGGCCATCGTGACGGCGGCGAAGGCCTCGTTCACCTCCCACAGGTCCACCTGGCCGGCCTGCCAGCCGGCCTTGGCGAGTGCCTTGCGGATGGCGCCCGCCGGCGCGGTGGTGAACCACTCCGGCGCCTGCGCGTGCACGGCGTGGCTGACGATGCGCGCCACGGGCGTGCAGCCGCGCTGGCGCGCGGTGCTCTCGCGCATCAGCACCAGCGCCGCGGCGCCGTCGGAGATGCTGCTGGCGTTGGCGGCGGTGATCGTGCCGTCCTTCTTGAACGCGGGCTTCAGGCCGGGGATCTTGTCGAGCCGGGCCTTGAAGGGCTGCTCGTCGAACCTGACGACCGTGTCGCCCGCCTTGCCCGCCAGCGTCACGGGAGCCATCTCCCAGTCGAAGCTGCCGTCCTCGTTGGCGGCCTTGGCGCGCGTGGTGGAGGCGACCGCGAACGCGTCCTGCGCCTCGCGCGTGAAGCCGTACTTGGCGACGCAGGCCTCGGCGAACACGCCCATCGCCTTGCCGCGCTCGTAGGCGTCCTCCAGACCGTCCATCGCCATGTGGTCGAACATCTGCGCGGCGCCGTACTTCACGCCCTTGCGCGCGAACAGGAGGTGCGGCGCGTTGGTCATGCTCTCCATGCCGCCGGCCACCATCACCTCGGCCGTGCCGGCGGCCAGCATGTCGTGCGCGAACATCAGCGCGCGCATGCCGCTGCCGCACATCTTGTTGAGCGTGACGGCGCCCACGCCGTCGGGCAGGCCGGCACGGCGCAGGGCCTGCCGCGCCGGCGCCTGGCCCTGACCGGCCATCAGCACCTGGCCGAACAGCACTTCGTCGACGGCGTCGGCCGGCACGCCGGCGCGCTCGACCGCGGCGCGGATGGCGACCGCGCCGAGTTCGGGGGCGGCCAGCGCCGCGAAGTCGCCCAGCAGGCCCCCAATAGGCGTGCGGGCGGCGGAGACGATGACGATGGGGTCGGTGGCCATGGCTGCGCTCCCGGAAGTTTGGCCACCATGGTATTCGCAGCCGATGCCGCCCCGGGTGGCGGGCCGATGACCGTGGTCCTGGATGCGGTCCGGCCCGCGCTCAGCGCCCCGGCACCACCTGCGGCGGAGCCCACTGGCCGGAGGCGATCGCGGGTGCCGGATCGTACGAACGCATGATCAGGTAGAACGGGCCCGGCCCGACCGGCAGCCAGTTGGCGCGCAGCACCGGATCGGCGGGCTCGTCGGCCTGGATCGCGATCGTCAGCGAACCGTCGGCGGCACGCTGCAGGCCGGCCGTCCGGTCGCCCAGCGCGTAGCGCCGGATCGGGTTCTCGATCAGGTCCATCCGCGCCAGGTCGTAGGCGGTGACCGACCAGAACGCGCCCACCGGCGGCAGCTGCCCGGGCGGAAACGTCATCGTGTAGCGGCGCGCGCCGGACAGCGGCTGCCCGGCGTCGTCGAGGTTGCGCTGGTGGTAGACCGAGTCCTCGGGCAGGTTGCCGTAGCCGCCGCGGGCGATCGCGGCGTTGAGCGCCCAGTCGTGGCGGATGCGGCCGATCTTGTCCGAGTAGTTCCAGCCGTTGACGGTGTTGGCGATGCCGAACTGCGCCGCGGCGACGATCTTCTGCGCACCCGCCAGCGCCCGCTCCAGGCCGCGCCGCACCGGCGGCGGCAAGCGGGCGGGGTCGAAGCCGCCCGTGCCCAGCCCGATGCGCTGCCAGCGCCGCAGCAGCCCGCGGTCCTCCGGCGGCACGGGGTTGCGCTGCAGCATGCGGTCGAGCACGGCGTAGAACTGCAGGCTGTCCATCGGTGCCAGCGGCGCCTGCGGGGCCTGCGCGTCGATCGGCACGTTGCGCCCGCGCTCGGGTCGCCGCATGCCGAGCTCGCGCAGCGTGAAGCGCTCGAGCAACCGCGCCGCGACGGCCTCGTCGGCGCCGCCGGCACTGGCCACGCGCATCAGCAGCCACAGGTCGTTGGCACGCTGGCGCAGCACCTTCATGCCGGGCGGCAGCTCGCCGCGGAAGCCGGGGCCGACGAACGCGAGGTCGACGCCGCCCGGCCCGGTGACCCTGCGCCCGATCCGCGTGCCGACGCCGCCGGCCGCGTCCACCACCAGCGCGACGTAGTAGCGCGTGCCCATCGACGGCACGTGCAGCACGATCGGGCCGGCGCTCAGGTCGAGATAGGCCGACGCGTACAGCGTGTCGTGGTTCGGCGCCTTGATGACCAGGCCGTCGCCGGGCCGGGCCAGGCGGTCGAAGTAGTAGAAACGGTTGCGCGGCGCGAAGATCACCTGGTCGGCGGCCACGCGCTGGGTCTCGTTGTGGATCCGGCGCGCGAGCTCGACGCGCGGGTAGCCGTACAGGTAGGCCTCGACGCCGCTGACGTAGGCCTCCTCCTCTGCCGCCGCCTCGGCCGCCGCCAGGAAGGCGCGCGCGGGATCGGCCGCGTCGGCAGCGCGGGCCGCGGGCGCGGCGGCGAGCAGCGCCAGGGTCCACGTTGCTGCCCACCTCGCTGCCCACCTTGCTAGCCACGGCGCGGCCCGTGCGGTGGCCGCGGCCGGGCTCGGCTGGCGGTACGGGCATCGGGCGTCGCCCCTTGCTTCGCTGCGCTGGTTCACTTCGCTGCGCTGGTTCATGCCGCTTGCTCGGTAGCCGGTTGATCGCGGATGGTTGCACGCCCACGCCGCCGTCGCGGCCTGCCGCGCCGGGCAAGCGCGGGCAGCTACCCAACCTGGGTATCGGCAATGGCCGACGGCAGCGTGGCGGCGGCCCCCCGCACTACATTTCGCGGCATCGCGTCGGCCCTCGCCGGCCATCCGCCATCCAGCCATGAACCACGCAGCCTTCCGCCGCGGCCGCACCGCAGCCTCCGTCCTCGCCGTGCTCGCCGTGCTCGGCGCCGTTTCGAGCGGTAGCGCCCTTGCCCAGCAGGCTCCGCAGCCGGCCTGGGCCTGGAAATCGGGCGACCTCGCGCTCGACGCCGGGCTCGAGACCTACACGGCGTTCTACTCGATGAGCGGCACCTGGTGGAACCTGGCCGCGACGTCGGCGCCCACCTTCGACAAGAGCCGCAGCTTCACCGAGCTGTGGGTGCATCCCAGACTCAACGGCCGCTTCCGACTCGACGGCACAACCGAGGCCTACGGCACGCTGTCGGTCGGCGCCACCAAGACGATCGGCGCCGACGCCTTCGACTACCGGGACGAGAGCGCCGTGCGCTTCGGCTCGGCGATGCTCGGCGTGCGCGGCCAGGCCGGCGGCGTGCGCTACGACGTGTCGGCCGGGCGCCAGCCGTTCATGCTCGGCACCGGCATGCTGCTCGTGATGGGCTCGGGCAACGGCTACTCCTGGGGCGGCGGCGCATCGACGCAGCGCAAGGCCTGGGGCCGCACGGCGCTGGCGCGCGCGGGCAGCGGCGAGTTCACCGCCAGCGCCTTCCAGCTCGAGCCCGACGAGGCTCCCGAGGGCCGCACCGACACCAAGGTGCGCGGTGTGGCGCTGGAGTGGGCGCGGCCGCAGATGGGCCGCGCCGGGCTATCGTGGTTCACCGTGCCGCGCTCCAATTCCATCTACCCCGGCGACCTGGCACCGCTCGCCTTCATCGAGCAGGGCCGCCAGGGCCTGGACACCTGGTACGGGTGGGCCGACATCACCGGCCTCGTGCCCGGCGTGCCCACGCTCGGCCTGCGCGCCGAGTACGCGCAGCAGCGCAACGACATCACGCGCACCGGCGGCCGGCGCGACCCGATGAAGGCCAGCGCCTGGCTGCTGGGCGCCAGCTGGTGGGGGCAGAAGCTGCCGTTCGCACCCAAGTTCAGCTACCACGTCGCGCGCTTCAGCGGCGACAAGCCCGGCACCGCCACCTACGAGCGCTTCGACCCGATGTTCTGGGGCAACGGCCTGGACAACTGGTGGTTCGGCGCCAATGGCGCGTACTCGTGGCTGAACGCCAACCTGCGCGCGCAGCGCTTCATCGTCGATGCCTATTTCTCGCAGCAGGACATCATCCAGTTCCAGTATGTCCGCGCATCGGTCGACCAGCTCAACAGCGCGGTGCAGTTCGGCCAGGGGGTTCGCTTCACGGCCAACGGCCTCCTGGTGGGCGTGCCCCAGGCGAAGCTGTCCGACGAGCTGTACCTGCAGTACGTGCGCGTGTTCAACCCGAACCTGGTGGCGATCGCCTTCGTCGCGCGCAGCTCGCCCGGCGCCGGCCTGAAGGCCACGGCGCCGCAGGGTACGCAGGCCTGGACCACCTTCGGCCTGGGCCTGACGGCCAACTTCTGACGATGCCCGCGCTCCCGGCCCGGCTCGGCGCGCTGCTGCTGGCGGTCGCGGCGACGGCCGCGCACGCGGCCGCGAGCTTCGAGCCGCTGGTGCGGGTCGAGGACGGCGTGAACTTCGCGGGCGCCGTGATCGGCCGCGTGCCCGAGTTCTGGGGCAGCCGCGACAGCGCCACCGGCATCGCGCCGATGGCGCGCTGGCAGCTGCAGGGCGAGCGCTTCGTGCAGCTGCTCGGCCCCGAGGTCACGGTCAACCTGCTCGACGACCCGCGCTGGCGCGCCGGCCCGAGCGTCGGCCTGCGCTTCGGCCGCCGCGAGGTGAGCGACCCAGTGGTGCGCGCGATGCGGCCGGTCGCGAGCACCGCCGAGGTGGGCGCCTTCGTCGGCTATACCGAGCCGCTCGGCCGCGACCCGCGACACCGCTGGGGCGTCAGCGCGGCGCTGGCCGGAGCCACCGGCAGCGTCTACCGCGGCCTGGTGGGCTCGGCCACGGTGTACTGGCTGAAGCCGGTGGCGCCCTGGCTCACGCTCAACGCCAGCGGCGGCGTGGGCTTCGCCGGCAGCGGCTTCCAGCGCACCTACCTCGGCGTCGGGCCGGCCGACGCCGGGCTGTTCGCCGGGCTCGACCCGGCCGGCTACCGGCCCGGCGCCGGCCTGACCGACTTGCGGCTGCTGGCCGGCGGCATGGTGCACCTGTCGCCGTCCTGGCACCTGCTCGTCGGCGCGCGCGCGCAGCGCCTGCTCGGCGATGCCGCGGCCAGCCCGATCGTGCGCCAGCGCGGTAACGCCACGCAGTGGGTGGCCGGTGCCGGCGTGGTGTACCTTTGGCGCTGAGCGGCTTGCGCCCGACCCGGGAAGCCCCATGACCCGCCACGATGACCGACCGTTCCCCCCCGCTGACGCCACCGGGCGCTGCCACGGCGGCCTGGACCGCCGCACCGCGCTGCGGACCGGTCTGGCCGCGCTGGCCGGCCTCGGCACGCTGGCGGCCTTCCCGGCGCGCGCCGACCCCGACGACGACGGCTTCCGCGTCGGCGGCAGGCCTGGGCGCGGCTGGCGCATGATCGGCGAGAAGCGGGCGCGGCGCTCGCTCGACCGCGACGAGATCCGCGTGCGCGCCGACCGCGCCTACGGCGCGATCCGCCTGCGCGTGTTCCACGCCCCGGTGGAGTTCCTGAACGTGCAGATCCACTTCCGCAACGGCGGGCAGCGCGAGATCGACGTCCGCCAGTTCATCGAGAAGGGCGGCGCCACGCGCATCGTCGACCTGCCGGGGGAGAAGCGGTTCCTGGAGAAGATCGTGTTCTGGTACAAGACCCCGGCGCTCGCCAGGGAGCGCGCCACCGTGCAGGTCTGGGCCCGTGCCTGAAGAACCGACGCTCTCCGCGACCGCGGCGGCGGCCGCGCCGCCTGCCCCGGCCACGGGGCCGGTGAGCCGCCTGCCGCCGCTGCCGGCCGGGCGCCACTACCGCTTCCACACGATGGTCAAGCCGGCGGGCGCGCTGTGCAACCTCGACTGCCCGTACTGCTTCTACCTGCACAAGACCGAGCTGCTCGGCCACGAGCCCAACGCGCGCATCGCGGCCGACCTGCTCGAGCAGCACATCCGCCAGTACATCGAGGCGCAGACCGGCGACGAGGTCGTGTTCTCGTGGCAGGGCGGCGAGCCCACGGTGATGGGCCTGGCCTTCTACGAGAAGGTGGTGGCGCTGCAGGCGCTCTACCGCAAGCCGGGCCAGCGCATCGAGAACGACCTGCAGACCAACGGCGTGCTGCTCGACGAGGCCTGGGCGCGCTTCCTGAAGGCGCACGGCTTCCACGTCGGCCTGAGCCTGGACGGCCCGCAGGACCTGCACGACAAGTACCGGCCCACCAAGGGCGGCACGCCGACCTTCGACAAGGTGATGCAGGCTGCCGCGCTGCTGGCGCGGCACGAGGTGCCGTTCGCGCTGCTGTGCGTGGTCAACCGCGACGTCGCGCGCCGCCCGCTCGAGGTGTGGCGCTTTCTCGCGTCCGTGCCCGGCACCTACCGCGTGCAGTTCACGCCCTGCGTCGAGCCGCGCACGTTCAAGCAGCAGGGGCCGGCGCTGAAGGACGCGGCGGCGCCCGCGGTCGGCAGCGCGCGAACGCGGCCGGACCACCCGCTGTCGATCGTCACCGAGTGGTCGGTCGACGCGCGCGACTACGGCGAGTTCCTGTGCACGATCTGGGGCGAGTGGCTGCAGAAGGACTTCGGCCGCGTGCACGTCAACGTGTTCGAGAGCGCGGTCGCGCAGTCGCTCGGCCTGCCGGCGCAGATGTGCACCGCGGCGCCGATCTGCGGCAAGGCGATGGCGCTCGAGCACGACGGCAGCCTGTACAGCTGCGACCACTTCGTCTACCCCGAGTACAAGCTCGGCAACATCCGCGACACGCACGAGGGCGACCTCGCCTTCTCGCCCAAGCAGATCGCCTTCGGCCTGGCCAAGCGCGACACGCTGCCGGCCTACTGCCGCGGCTGTGCGCAGCTCGCGCTGTGCTGGGGCGAGTGCCCGAAGAACCGGCTGATCGCCACGCCCGAGGGCGAACCCGGCCTGAACTACCTGTGCGAGGGCCTCAAGCGCTTCTACGCCCAGGTCCAGCAAGACATGCCCGTGATCCGCCGGCGGCTCGGCCGCTGATCGCGTTCCCCCGTCACCCGTCCGCTCCCAGGAGACCCGCCGATGAGCAAGCACCGCACCACCACCCGTCCCGCCTGGCGCCGACCCGCGCTCACGGCGGCCGTCGCCGCCGCCGTGGCCAGCCTCGGCGCGGCACCGGCGCTGGCCCAGACCGCGCAGCGCCCGAACATCCTGGTCATCATGGCCGACGACGTCGGTTACGCCAACGTCGGCATCTACAGCCACGGCATGATGGTGCCCACGCCCAACATCGACCGCATCGGCCGCGAGGGCATCCTGTTCACCGACCACTACGGCCATCCGAGCTCCACCGCGGGCCGCGCCGGCTTCATCACCGGCCAGCTGCCCATCCGCACCGGCATGACCACCGTCGGCCTGCCCGGCTCGCCGGTGGGCATCGACCAGCGCGACCCGACGCTCGGCCGCATCCTCAAGGAGCTGGGCTACCGCACCGGGCAGTTCGGCAAGAACCACCTCGGCGACCGCAACGAGCACCTGCCCACCGTCAACGGCTTCGACGAGTTCTTCGGCAACCTCTATCACCTGAACGCCGAGGAGGAGCCCGAGCTGCGCATGTGGAGCAAGGACCCGGGCTTCAACAGCCGCTACCGGCCGCGGGGCGTGCTCGACAGCGTGGCCACGCAGGAGGACGACGCCACCGTCGACCCGCGCTTCGGCAAGGTGGGCAAGCAGAAGATCCGCGACACCGGTCCGCTGACCACCAAGCGCATGGAGACCGTGGACGAGGAGTTCGTCGACCGCACCAAGAAGTTCATCACCAGCGCCGCCCAGGCCAAGCAGCCGTTCCTGGCCTGGTTCAACCCGAGCCGGATGCACCTGTACACGCACCTGAAGCCCGCCTCGAGGAACCTGGCGAGCGACATCTCGAGCGAGTTCGACATCTACGGCAGCGGCCTGATGGAGCACGACGGCCATGTCGGCCAGCTGCTCAAGCTGCTCGACGACCTGAAGATCGCCGACAACACGATCGTCGTCTACACCACCGACAACGGCGCGATGGTCTCGTGGTGGCCCGATGCCGGCTCGACGCCGTTCCGCGGCGAGAAGGCCAGCACCTGGGAAGGCGGCGTGCGCGTGCCGATGCTGGTGCGCTGGCCGGCGAAGATCCCCAAGGGCAAGGTCTCCAACGGCATCCAGACCCACGAGGACATGTTCACCACGCTGGCGGCGGCAGCGGGCTACGGCGACGTGCGCGGCAAGCTTCAGGCGCGCGACAAGGTCTGCATCGACGGCGTCGACAACCTGGCCCACTGGACGGGCAATACGCCGTCGGCCCGCAACGTCGTCTACTACTACGACGAGACCAAGTTCACCGCGGTGCGCGTCGGGCCCTGGAAGTCGCACTTCATGACGCGCGAGGGGTTCTTCGACTACCACAAGCCCAGCTCGCTGATCTTCAACCTGCGCATGGACCCGTTCGAGCGTCACGGCGGCCAGAAGAGCAACGACCTGGCCAACAAGATGGGGGTGGCCTTCGGCGGCCAGATCCAGGACGCGGTCAACGAGCTGATGGCGACCTTCAAGGAGTGCAAGCCGCGCCAGGAAGGGGGCTCGATCCGCATGGGTGGGCAATGAGCGACGCGGCGCTCGCGTCCTTCGCGGCGCTGCGCGAGCAGCTGGGCCAGGCCGTGATCGGCCAGCCGGCCGTGATCGAGGCGCTGCTGATCGCGCTGCTGGCCGATGGGCACGTGCTGCTCGAGGGGCTGCCGGGCCTGGCCAAGACGCGCGCGATCAAGGCCCTCGGGCGTGCGCTGCGCGTGCGGCTGGCGCGCGTGCAGTTCACGCCCGACCTGCTGCCCTCCGACCTGATCGGGGCCGAGATCTACCGCCAGTCCGGCCCCGAGGACGTGCGCTTCGTGTTCCAGCCCGGGCCGATCTTCGCGCCGCTGGTGCTGGCCGACGAGATCAACCGCGCACCGGCCAAGGTGCAATCGGCGCTGCTCGAGGCGATGGAGGAGCGCCAGGTCACCGTGGCCGGGCAGACGCACGCCCTGCCGCATCCCTTCCTGGTGATGGCGACGCAGAACCCGATCGAGCAGGAGGGCACCTATCCGCTGCCCGAGGCGCAGACCGACCGCTTCCTGATGAAGGTGGTGATCGGCTACGCCGGCCGGGAGGCCGAGCGCGACATCATGCGCCTGGTGCGCGCGGAGGAGGGCGAGAAGCTCGAAGCGGCCGCACGCCCGGCTTCGCCGCCGGTCGCACCGTCGCCGGCGCCCGCTGCACCGGCGACCGGTGACCCGACGCCAGACCCGGCATCCAGTCCCGCAGCCGACGCCGGCGCGGCGCTCTCCCGGCTGGCGGAGGCGCGCCGGGCCGTGCACGCGCTGCACGTGGCGCCGGCGGTGGAGCAGTACATCGTCGACCTGGTGCAGGCCACCCGCGAGCCGGCCCGCGTGGCCGAGGACGTCGGGCGCTGGATCGAGGTCGGCGCCAGCCCGCGCGGCACCATCGCGCTCGACCGCTGCGCGCGTGCCCGCGCCTGGCTGCAGCAGCGCGACTTCGTCGGCCCGGAGGACGTGCGCGCGGTGCTGCACCCGTGCCTGCGCCACCGCCTGCTGCTCAGCCACGAGGCCCTGGCCGCGGGCGTCGGGGCCGACCAGGTGGTCGACCGCATCGCGGCGGCCGTCGCCGCGCCATGACCGGCGCGCCGGTCGCCGCGCCGGCCGCTGCCGGCGTCTACGTGGACTGGCAGCGGCTGCTCGGCTTCGAGTTCGCGGCGCGCCGCGTGCGCTGGCCGCCGCAGAACGCCTCGGCGCGCAGCCTGCTGGCGGGGCGCCACCGCTCGCGCGTGCGCGGGCGCGGGCTCGACTTCATCGAGCTGCGCCAGTACCTGCCGGGCGACGACACGCGCGCGATCGACTGGCGCGCCAGCGCGCGCACCGGCCGGACGCAGGTGCGCGTCTATGCCGAGGAACGCGACCGCCCGACCTGGCTCGTCGTCGACCAGCGCATGTCGATGTTCTTCGCGCGCCGTCGCGCGCTGCACTCGGTGGTGGCAGCCGAGGCGGCGGCGGTCTGGGGCTGGCGCGCGCTGTCCGGCGGCGACCGCGTCGGCGGCATCGTGATCGCCGACGACGCGCTCGACGAGGTGGTGCCGCGGCGCGGGCGGCGCTCGATGCTGGCCCTGCTCGAGCGGGTGACGGCGCGCAACCGCGCGCTGCGCGCGGACTCGCCGCTGCCGGCGGCGCCCGCGCAACTCGACGCCGCGATGGCCCTGCTGGCGCGCCAGGCGCCGCGCGAGGCGGTGGTGGCCGTGTTCTCCGACTTCGACGGCCTGGCCGACACGACCCGCGAGCGGCTGCTCGCGCTGGCACGGCACAACGACCTCGTGCTGCTGCCGGTGTGGGACGACCCGGCGACGACGACGCCGGGCGTGCGGCTGGTGGTCAGCGACGGCAGCCGCCAGCTGCCGATCGACCACGCCGACCGCGGCGTCACGGCCCGGCTGGCCGAGGTCGCGCGCGAGCGGATGGAACGCCTGCGCGGGCTGCGCGCCGAGCTCGGCTGCTCGGTGCTGCCGCTGTACACCGGCGAGCCGGCGCTCACGCAGCTGGCGCGCGGTCTGGACAGCCGGCCCGCGGCGGCACGCCGCGGCTGACGGCACCGCACCGAGCGTGAGCGCGCAGGCCGTGCCCGCACCCGGCTCGGCACCGCACGCCGGGCCCGACGACGCCGCCCGGGCGGCGCTCGAGCAGCTGCACCCGCTGCTGCAGCCGCCCCCGCCGCCATGGACCCCGCAGACGCCGGGCTGGGCGGTGCTGGCGCTGGCGCTGGCGCTGCTGCTGGCCTGGGCGGCGTGGCGCGGCTTGCGGCGCTGGCACGCCCGCCGCCATCGCCGCCTCGCGCGCGCCGAGCTGCGGCAGCTGCGCAGCGAGCTCGCCGCGCCGGCCGATGCGTCGCGGCGCGCGGCGGCCGCACGCCGGCTGCCCGAGCTGGTGCGGCGCCTGGCCCTCGCCCACGCCGCGCGCGACGAGGTCGCCTCGCTGCAGGGGGCGGCCTGGAGCGCCTGGCTCGACCGCAGCCTGCCCGAGGACGCGCAGCCCTTCACCCGCGGCCCCGGCCGCCGCCTGGCCGACTGGGCCTACCTGCCCGAGGCCGCGCTGCCCTGGGACGAGCTCGATCCGCTGCTCGACCTCGTCGAACGCTGGATCGGCCGCCACCGCGTGCCGCTGGCGCCGCAGTGAGTCCCGGCATGGCCGACCTGCCGTCCTGGACCGAGCTCGCCGCGCTGCTAGCACAGGTGGAGTGGGCGCTGCCGGCAGCGGCGCTGGCCTGGCCGCTGGCGCTGGCGATGCTGCTGCTGCCACCGCACCGCAGCCGGCGCACGGCGCTGCGCGTGCCCTTCTTCGCGCTCGCGGTGCAGGGCAGCGGCGAGAAGCCGCGGCCGGGCGCGGTGGTGCTGCGCCACGGCGCGCCCGGCTGGCTGCTGCTCGGCCTGGCCTGGACGGCCGCCGTCGCGGCCGCGATGCAGCCCCAGTGGGTGGAGCCGCCCGTCACGCGCGTGCAGCCCACGCGCGACTGGCTGCTCGCGGTGGACCTGTCGCCGTCGATGCGGACCGCCGACTTCCGCGGCGCCGACGGCCGTCCGCTCGACCGGCTGGGCGTCGTGCGCGAGGTCACCGAGGAGTTCCTCGAGCGCCGCAGCGCCGACCGGATCGGCCTGCTCGTGTTCGGCCAGCAGCCCTTCGTGCAGGTGCCCTTCACGCTCGACCACGCCGCGGTGCGCGCGCTGCTGGCCGAGTCGCGCATCGGCATGGCCGGCACGCGGACGATGATCGGCGACGCCATCGGGCTGGCGCTGCGCGTGTTCGAGGAGTCCGAGGCGCCGCATCGCACCCTCGTGCTGCTCACCGACGGCCGCGACACAGGCAGCCGCGTGCCGCCGGCCAAGGCCGCCGAGATCGCCGCCCAGCGCGGCGTGCGGATGCACACGGTGGCCATCGGCACCGCGGCGGCGCGCCCCGGCGAGGAGGCCGACTTCGCCGGCCTGCAGGCCTGGGCCGCGGCCACGGGGGGCCGCGCCTTCCGGGCCACCGACCGCGCCGGGCTGCAGGCGATCTACGGCGAGCTCGACGCGATCGAGAAGCGCGATCACGAGACGCAGTCGGCGCGGCCGCGGCGACCGCTGTTCCACTGGCCGCTCGGCGTCGCGCTCGGCCTGCTGGGCCTGCACGTCGCGCTGGCGCTGCTGGCGTCCGCGGTCTCCTCCCGGCGCGGCGAGGCAGGCGATGACTGAGGCCCTCGCCGCGATCTGGCCGCTGCACTGGCTGCGGCCGTGGGCGCTGTGGGGCCTGCCGCTGGCGCTGGCGCTGCTGCTGTGGGGCCGGCGCGCGCGCCGCGGCGCGGTGCCGCGCGGCGTCATCGACGAGGCGCTGCTGCCGCACCTGCTGGTGCATGGTGGCCGCGACGGCTGGCTGCGCCCGGCCGACACGCTGGCCGCCGCGGTCGCGTTCTTCAGCCTCGCGCTGGCCGGCCCGGCCTGGCAGCGCGAGCCGCCGCCGCTGGCGCTGGAGGCCGCGCCACTGGTCATCGCGCTCGACCTGTCCGACGCGATGGACGCGGCCGACCTGCCGCCGAGCCGGCTCGACCGCGCGCGGGCCAAGCTGCAGCTGCTGCTCGCGCAGCGGGGCGACGCGCCCACCGGCCTCGTGGTCTACGCCGGCAGCGCGCACCTGGTGCTGCCGCCGACCCAGGACCGCGCCGTGCTCGGCGGCTACCTCGACGCGCTCGCCACCACGCTGATGCCGACGCCCGGCAACGCGCCGGCCGAGGCCCTCGCGCTCGCGCTGGCCTGGGTCGAGCGCGCGCCAGTGCCGGGCACGCTGCTGTTCGTGACCGCCGACTGGCCTGCCGCCGAGCTTGCCCGTGCCGAGGCGCTGCTGAAGGACTCGCGCCACCGCCTCGTCGTCTGGGCCGTCGGCACGCCCGAAGGTGGCCCGCTGCGCGACGCCGACGGCCGGCTGCGCACCGATGCCCAGGGCCGCTCGCGCAGCGCAAGGCTCGACGTGGCCGGCCTCGAGGCGCTGCGCTCGCGCACCGGCGCGGCGCTGGTCGCGGTGACGCAGGACGACGCCGACCTCGCGCGCGTGCAGGCGCTGATCGCGCGCCATCGAGCCGAGTCGCTCGAGCAGGACCCGACCCGGCGCTGGCTCGACCGCGGGCCGCTCTTCGTGTGGCCGGGGCTGCTGGCGCTGCTGCTGTCGTTCCGGCGCGGCTGGACGGTGCGCGGACAGGCGGCATCGCTGCTGCTCCTGGCCGCTGCGCTCGCGCCGCTGGCCGTGCCGTCACCGGCCTGGGCCCTGGGCCGGGCGGCCAGCGCAGCGGCTGCCGCCAGCGCAGCGCCTCCCGACACGCACGCCGAAGGTCCCGGCACTCTGCGCCAGCGCTTCGTCGACTGGTGGCTGACGCCCGACCAGCAGGGGCGCTGGTGGCTCGAGCGCGGCCAGCCGGAGCGCGCAGCGCGGCACTTCGCCGATCCGTTCTGGCGGGGTCTGGCACACGCGCAGGCCGGCCAGTGGCAGGCCGCGGCCGATGCGTTCGCCCGCGTGGACTCTGCCGCCGCCTGGTTCAACCAGGCGCAGGCCCTGGCGCGGCTCGGGCGCTTCGTCGACGCAGTGGCCGCCTACGACCAGGCACTGCTGCGGGTGCCGGGCTGGCCCGAGGCCCTGGCCGACCGCGAGCGCGTGCGCGCGCTGATCCCGCCCGAGCCGCCCGGCAGCGACGACGCCGAACTGCAGCCCGGCGAAGGAGAAGGCAACGAGGCGGGCCAGCGCCGCGCGCGCAAGTCGGGGCCGCCGCGGCGCCTGACCGAAGCCGAGATCGCGGCGCTGTGGCTGCAGCGGCTGGACACCAGCCCGGCCGGCTTCCTGCAGCGCAAGTTCGCGCTGCAGGCGCGCGACCCGACGCCACCGGGCGCCTTGCCGGGCTCCTCGGCGCCTTCTTCGGCGCGCAGCCCGTCGGGCCTGTCCGGGCGCACGCCATCGTCGGCCTCGCCGGGCCTGCCATCCGCTGCACCATCCGCTGCACCATCCGCTGCACCGTCCGCTGCACCATCCGCTGCACCATCCGCTGCACCATCCGCTGCACCATCCGCTGCACCGTCCGCTGCACCGTCCGCTGCGCCGCCGGCCGCACCCCGCGCCACGCTGCCCGCCGTCCCAACCACCGCCCCGCCCACCGCCCCGTCCAACGGCCCGCGCCCTGCGGTCGCCGCGGGAGCCAGCCGATGACGCGGCGGCGCATCGCGCACCCGGCCGCAGCGGGCGCAGCCGCGGCCCGGCGCCTCTTGCTGCGCGCGGGCTCCGGCCTCGCGCTGGCCGCGGCGCTGGCACCGCTGGCCGCGCAGACCGCCCCACCCGCCGGCCCGGCCGCCCGCGTCCGCCTCGCGCTCGAGCGCGCGGCGAGCCGGCTCGAGGTGGGCGACGCCATCGAGGTGCGCCTCGAGGTCTGGGTCAGCACCTGGTTCCAGGGGCCGGTGGACTTCCCGTCGACGCTGACCGCCGAGGGCGCGCTGGTGACGATGGTGGGCGGTTCGCCCGACTCGCGCTTCGAGGAGGCGGACGGCCTGCGCTGGACCGGCCTGATCCGCCGCTACCGCGTGCTGCCGGCACAACCGGGCGAGGTCGCGGTGACGATGCCCGGGCCGCTCGCGGTGATCGCGGGCGGCGGCGACGGCCGTGCGCTGCGCGTCGAACCCGCGGCGCCGCTGCGCCTGATCGTGCGGGTGCCGCCGGGTGCCGAGGACATCCAGCCCTTCGTCGCGGCGCGCCGGCTCGAGCTGCGCCAGCGCTGGTGGCCCGAGCCTTCGGCGGGCGCCGCGTCGCCGCAGACGGGCGACCTGATCCGGCGCGAGGTCGTGCTGGTCACCGACAGCAGCTCGCCGCTGCTGCCCGCACCCGACTTCGGACCACCGGACGGCGTCGCGCTGCGCATCCAGGCCGCCGAGCGCGAGGAGACGCCAGCACCCGGTGCCGGTGCCCCGACGCTGACGCGCCGCCACGAGGCCGTCTACACGCTGCAGCGGGCGGGCGCCGTGGCGCTGCCGCCGATCGAGCTCGTCTGGTGGGACCTCGCCCGCCGGCAGCGGCGCGTGGCCACGCTGCCGGGAATCGAGCTGCAGGTGCAGCCGGCGGCGCGGCGGCCGGACCCGTTCGCGGTCGCGACCGATGCGGCCGCCGAGGCGGCGCGCGCGCAGGCCGAGGCCGCCGCGGCGCGCCGCGGCGCGGCTGCGTCGTGGGCGGCAGCCCTGGCCGCCGGGGCGCTGGCGGGCGGCGCGCTGTGGTGGCGCCGCCGGCGCGCCGCTGGTGCGGGCACAGCGCCGCCGTCCACGCAGCGCAGCGAGGCTCAGGCGTGCCGGCAGCTGGCGCGGGCCTGTCGCCGCGCCGATGCCGAGGCCGCCGACGCGGCGCTGCACGAGTTGCTGACCGCGCTCGACCCGCCGACCCGGCAGCGGTGGCTGCAGCAGCCCGATCTGGCCGCGGCGGTCGCCGAGCTGGGCCGGCACCGCTTCGGGCCGGCGGAGGCCGCGCCGCCGACGGCCTCATGGCGCGGCGACGCGCTGTGGAACGCGGTGCGGCAGCTGCGCGACGCCCGACGCCGCGCGCGTCCGCGCGCCGCGCTGCCGGCCCTGCACCCCTGAGTTCCCCTCGTGCGGCCGGGGCCATCCATGTCCATACTGGTCCGACCGTGCGCTCGCGGGCCCGGGGCGCACGCGACCGGCAGGGCCGTCCCGCACCACGGCGCATCGAGCCAGACACCGGACCCGAGAAGCCGATGACCACGCCGCACCGCGTCGATACCGAGCCGCCCGCGCAGCCGGCCGCGCGCGAGCCGCGCTGCGGCGCGCTGCGCCGACGGGCGCGCTTGCTGCTGGCCCTGTTGCCGTCCGCGCCGTCCTGGCTCGTCGCGGCCGCATCCCTGTGGTGTGCGGTCGCGGCAGCCGACACCATTGCGCCCGGCGCGCCCGGCGCGCCCGCTGCAACCTCTTCGACCGCGCCCGCGGCGACGGCAACCCCGTTCGCATCCGCCCCCGTCGACCGCGCCGACGCCGAGCCGGCGACGCTGCGCCTGCTCAACCGCGACATCGTCACGCTGCGCGCCGTGGTAGCCGGCACCCCGCCGCAGCGGCGCGTGGAGCAGGCCGTCGCGCGCATCCGCCAGGTGCCCGACGCGGGGATGGACCAGCCGCTGCGCGCACTGCCCTTCGAGTTCGACGGCATGAAGGGCACGCAGTTCATGATCGGGGAGGCCCGGCTGTTCGCGGTACACGAGGGCGACGTCGACCGCCTGCACGGGCAGACGCTCGACGCGCTGGCGCGGCAGACGCTCGAGCGCCTCGAGCAGTACCGCCGCGCCTGGCACGACGCCCGTGACGGGCCGCTGCTGCTGACCGGCCTGGCCCAGGCCGTCGCGGCGACACTCGGCCTGGCCGCGCTGGTGTGGGGCGTGCGGGCGGGCACGAGCAGGATCGTGCGCTCGCTCGAGGAGGCGCGCGGCCGCCTGGCCGCGCGGCGCAGCGGCGTCGACTGGCGCGAACTGCTCGCGCGCCTCGTGGCCGGGTCGATCCAGATCGTGCAGTGGCTGGTGCTGCTGCTGCTCGGCTACCTGTGGCTGCGGCTGGTGCTCGCGGGCTTCGTCGCCACGCAGCCGCTGGCCGAGGAGATGGACGACTGGTTCCGCGGCCGGCTCGCCTGGGTCGCTCGGGGCGTGCTCGACGGCCTGCCGGGCATCGTCACCGTGATCATCGTGCTGGTGCTCACGCGCGCGCTGGCCGACGTGCTCGGCTACTTCTTCGACGCGGTGCAGCAGGGCCGCCTGACACTGCCGCTGCTGCACCGCGAGACGACCACCGCCACGCGCCGCATCGTCACCGTCGTCGTCTGGGGCCTGGGCATCGCGATCGCCTACCCCTACCTGCCGGGATCGAGCAGCGACGCCTTCAAGGGCCTGTCGGTGCTGGCCGGCGTGATGCTGACGCTCGGCTCGTCGGGGCTGGTCACGCAGGCCATGAGCGGGCTGGTGGTGATCTACTCGCGCGCGCTGCGCAAGGGCGACTTCGTCGAGGTCAACGGCGTGCAGGGCGTCGTCACCGAGGTGGCCTCGCTGGCGGTCAAGATGATCAACGTGCGCAACGAGGAGATCACGATCCCGAATTCGGTGCTGGTGTCCTCGCCGATCCACAACTACTCCAAGCTCGCCGAGACCCACGGCACGCTGCTGACGGCCAAGGTGACGATCGGCTACGACGCGCCGTGGCGCCAGGTGCACGCGATGCTCGAGGAGGCGGCGCGCCGGACGCCGCGCGTGCGGCAGCAGCCGGCGCCCTACGTGTACCAGCGCGCGCTGTCGGACTTCTACGTCGAGTACGAGCTGTTCGTCGGCATCGAGAAGGCGACCGAGCGCGTGCCGGTCCAGTCGGCGCTGCACGCGTCGATCCAGGACGTGTTCAACGAGAACGGCGTGCAGATCATGTCGCCGCACTTCCTCGGCCAGCCGGCCGAAGCCGTGGTGGTGCCGCGCACCGACTGGTACAAGGCGCCGGCCCGACCGCCGGCCTGAGACTCACGACGAGGAGCACGGAGTGGAGATGCTGACGATCCTGGTGCAGGGCGCGATGGTGATCGGGCTGATCGCCGTCGGCGTGCACTACAAGGGCATGGCCATCGGCCTGTTCGGCGCGGTGGGCGTGCTCGCCTTCGTGCTCGCCTTCGGCATCGCCCCCGGCAGCGTGCCGGTCAGCGCGATGCTGATCATCATGACGGTGGTCACCGCCGCCGGCGCGATGCAACTGGCCGGCGGCATCGACTACCTGGTGAGCCTGGCGCAGAAGGTGATCCGGCGCTTCCCGCGCCAGATCACCTACGTCGCGCCGCTGACCACCTACGGCTTCTGCGCCGGGGCCGGCACCGGCAACATCTACTACTCGCTGATGCCGGTGATCTACGAGGTGGCCTACGCCAACAAGGTGCGGCCCGAGCGGCCGCTCGCGCTGTCGGCCACCGCGGGCCAGCTCGCCATCACCTCGAGCCCGGTGTCGGCGGCCACCGCCGCGATGGTCGGGCTGCTGGCGCCGCTCGGCTTCAAGATCACCGACATCCTCGCGATCACCGTGCCGGCGTCGATCGCCGCGATCCTGGTGGCCGCCTTCGTGATGAACCGGCGCGGCAAGGAGCTCGCCGACGACCCCGAGTTCCAGCGCCGCCTGGCCGCCGGGGAGATCGCGCCGCCGGCCGCCGAGGGCAACGGCAAGCCGGTCACGGCCGCGGGCAAGCGCTCGGCGCTGATCTTCATGGTGGGCGTGGCCTTCATCGTTTGCGCCGGCATCTTCGAGGAGCTGCGGCCGCACGTGATGTCCAAAGGCAAGATGGTCGAGGTCGACCTGTCGCAGCTGATCCAGATCACGATGTTCACGGTGGCCGCGCTGATCACCGCGCTGTGCGGCATCAAGGCCGGCGACATCGTCAAGAGCCCGCTGTTCGACTCCGGCATGGTGGCCGTCGTCGCGCTGTTCGGCGTGGCCTGGATGGCCAACACTTTCATCGCCGCCAACGAGCAGGTCATCGTCGGCGGCCTGGGCGAGCTCGCCAAGCAGACGCCGATCATGATCGCGTTCGCGCTGTTCGCGGTCGCGGCGATCACGACCAGCCAGTCGAGCGCCACCTTCTCGATCATCCCGATCGGCATCGCGCTCGGCCTGGCGCCGGCCACGCTGGCAGCGATGTGGCCCGCGGTGGTCGGCGTGTTCTTCCTGCCCACCAACGGCGCGCAGATCGCCACCGTCGAGATGGACCAGACCGGCACCACGCGCATCGGCGCGGCCGTGATCAACCACTCGTTCCTGCTGCCGGTGCTGATCTACTCGTCGGTGGCCGTCGGCGTCGGGCTGGCGCTGTCCACGCTGCGCTAGGGCGGCCATGGTCCCGCCCCTGCTGTGGCTCGAGCCCGGACAGCGCTTCGGCTTCGACGAGCTCGTGTGCTGGCAGGGCCGCGGCCGGCAGGCCTTCGCGGCCGCCGCGGGCCGCATCGACACCATCGTGCTCGGGCCCCACGCCAGCGCCGCCTTCCCGGCCGAGCTGCGGCCCTTCGTCGCGCCGGCGCTGACGCTGCGCAAGCAGTGCGACTTCTCGGACCGCGTCACCGACGACCTGGGCCGCGCCTGGGTGCAGGCCGATCCGCACGTGGTCTACCTGCGCAACCCGGTCTCGCGCCTGGTGCTCGACCCCAACCGCGCACCCCCGGCCGATCCGATGGCCGGGCTGCGCGAGTTCCACGCCCGGCTGGCGCGGCAGCGCGCCGGCGAGAAGGTGGGCTTCGGCGGCGTGGACGCGGTGCGGCCGATCACCTTCGGCGGCGAGGACGTGCTGCCCGAGCCGACGTCCGAGGACAGCTGGCGGGCGCTCGGCGCCGCGCTCGCCGATGCCGCGGCGCGCACGGTGCAGGCCTACCGCGGCTGCTGCGACGAGGTGGTGCGGGCGGTGCTGGCCGCGCGCGACGCCGCGGCGCCGCTGCGCGTGGTGAGCCTGCACGACACGATGAACACCAAAATGCGCGCCGACGGCGCCATCGTCGTCGAGCGTCCCGAGGCCGACCGCCTGCCGCCCTGGGCCAACCTCGGCAACAAGGGCGACGCGCACGGCGATGCGCAGGACGACCCGATCACGCTCGACGGTGCGGAGCTGCGCCGCATCGCCGCCGCGTGGGCCGACGCCTTCGGCCTGCAGGGTGCGGCGCGGCAGACGGGCATCCTGCTCAACCGCCCCTACAAGGGTGCGTACGAGACCGTCCACCACGGCGCGCGGCTGCGCGCGCTCGGCCGTCCCCGCGTCGGCGCGCTGCAGGTGGAGTTCCTGCGCGAGACCCTGCTCGGGCCGGCTGCCGTCGCCCACCTGCACGCGCCGGGCGACGACTGGCCGGCGGTGGACACCGCCCACCTGGCGCAGGTGGCCGCCGCGCTGGCCCGCGCCGGGCAGGCGCTGCGCGCCGCGGGCTGAGGTCGGCGGCTGCAAACGTTGCAGCGCCGGCGGCGCTGCCCCGATGCCGGTCCGCCGGGCTTTGGACTGGCGCCCGGGCCGTTGCGTTGTCCCGATTTGGCCGGCGTCGGTCTGACGAGTGCTCTTCCGCCGCTCAGCCTGCTAGGGCGTGGCCGGGCCGCCGCCGCGGGTGAGGGGCACTCGAAACGCTGGCGGCGGGTGCGAATCATGCCGCCTGCGAATTCGAGGGCGCGCCGGTCGACGACAGGCAGCTTCACCATCTCTTCCGCCGTGCCCAGAGATTCCAGGAGGCCCCCAGCCAACTCCGAAGCCTCGTGCGAAGCGCCGCAACGTTTGACGTCACGAGGCGCGTCAGGCGGCCACTCGAGCGGCGCACATCCTCGACCCAGGAAAGGGCGAGCGAGTTCGAAGCCAGTGGGTTGTCCGACCCCGCGCCCTCAAGCGTGCCGAGCCGGCGCGGGTGCATGCGCGGGGATCACCCTCTTCCAGTCGAGGTAGGCCGCCGCCCCAGGCGCCTGGCCTCGCCGCTGACCGACTTCGCGCCGCACCTCGGTGCAGATCCGGATCGGCGGCGCCCCAGCCACTGGAACGCCGAAGTAAATAGTATTAACATAGAGCCATGTCACAGGTCGCGACTCGCCCCCCGACGAAGGCGACCCGGGCATCGTCCGCTGGCGCCAAGCGCTTCCACCATGGCAGCCTGAGACAGTCCCTGCTCGATGCCGCCCTCGCCGCGCCGGACATCGAAGGGGTCTCGTTGAACCAGCTCGCGGCGGGTGCAGGCGTCACGCCCGCGGCCGTGTACAGGCACTTTGCCGGTCGTGAGGAGCTGCTTGCTGACGTGGCCCGCATCGGATTCGACCGGCTCGAAGCACGCTTTGCCCAGGCGATCGACATCCGCAGGCCGCCCGAGACTGCGGCTGCAGCGGCCTTGCGCCTTGCACGGCTGGCAAAGGCCTACCTGGGCTTTGCGGACGACGAGCCGGCCCTGTGGCGGCTGATGTTCGGTTCGAAGGCGGCCGCATACCGCGCACGAGCGCGCCCGCCGGAGCGCCGGAACACGTACGACTACCTGACCGCCGCGCTGTCGGGCCTGCATCTGGCCGGCGTCATCCCGCGCTCACACGACGCCCAGGACGCACTGTTTGCATGGAGTGCGATTCATGGTGCCGCCACGCTGCGATCGGGGCGTGTCCCGTCTGCGCTCGGGGAGGTGGGCGCGCTTGCGAACGACATCGCCACGCGGGTCATCCGCGCTCTGCAGTGACGAAATGAGCGCCCGCACCCAGCCCGCTGGCCCAGGCCGCCCGCCCCAGCCCCCGCACATGGGGTCGCCGCAACTCATCCTCTGGGAGAAGAAAGATGATTCTTCACGATCTCACAGCCGGCATGCACCCGCGCCGGGTCCGCATCTTCCTTGCCGAAAAGGGCCTGTCGATCGAGCGCCGCGAGGTGGCCGCCGCCAGCGGCGCCAACTCGCAGCCGGAGTTCCTGCGCCTGAACCCGCTGGGCAAGCTCCCCGTGCTGGAACTCGACGACGGCAGTGCGATCGCCGAGTCGCTGGCCATCTGCCGCTACCTCGAGACCTTGAGTCCCGACCCACCCCTCATGGGTCGCACACCGCGCGAGGCAGCGCACATCGAGATGTGGACGCAGCGCATGGACAACGAGTTGTCACGTCCGATCGCGGAAACCTTCCGGCACGGCAGTGACTTCTACCGCGGGCGCATCGAGCAGGTGCCGGAGGTGGCCACCTGGTCGAGCGATCGCGCCGTTCAGACGATGCGATGGCTGGATGGCGAACTGGCCGGACGTCGGCACATCGCCGGTGACGAGTATTCGATTGCCGACATCGTTGCGCAATGCGCCTGCGTGCTGGGCAAGTTCACCGGGCTGCGCATTCCGCCGGAGTTGACGCATCTCTCCCGATGGTTCGCTGCGGTGACGGCTCGCCCGAGCGCGAGGGCCTAGCGCCGGGCCTGGAGAGTCGCGGATGTCGGACCCGGGTGCTTGCGGTGCGATCGGCTCCGGCCTTGCGGCCGGATCGGCGATCGCCGGCACTTCTGCCAGCGCGCGAGACCTCCGCTGCATGGCCCGCCGAACCGCGGGGAGCCGGCCACGGCCCGTGGAAGCGATCGGCCCTGATTGGGGCGCGCCGCGCCTTGCCCTTCACCAGCGCCACGGCCAGCCTGCGCGGTCTTCGCGGGCGGCAGGCGGCGCTGCAGTCGCAGGTGCAGGCGACGCCACGTGAACCGCGGCCCCAGCGTCCGCCTGCATTGCGCCCATGGGAGGAGAGAAGTTGACGAAGAAATCGAAGATCGCCGTTTTCGGCGCGACCGGCCTGACGGGCGGTCTCGTGGTTGAGCAGGCGCTCGCGCGGGGCCATGAGGTCGCCGCGCTCGTCCGCGATCCCCGCCGTCTGACGATGAAGCACCCGCGCCTCGAGGTGATCGGCGGGAGCCCGATCGCGGCCAGTGATGTGGCCCGCTGCGTCCGCGGTGCCGACGCCGTCATTCACTGCCTGGGCATCGGCGGCAAGGGCGATGGCCGGCCCACGACGCTCGTCTCGGAGTCCGTGAAGGTCGTGCTGGACGCGATGCAGCGCCACGGCGTGGCGCGCATCGTCTGCATGTCGAACGTCGGGGCCGGCGGAAGCGGCACGTGGCTCGCCAACCGCGTGGTGATCCCGCTGCTGCTCCGATGGCTCGTTCCCATCATCGAGGACAAGGACCGCATGGAGTCGGCGCTGCGCGCAAGCGCAGTCGAGTGGATCTCGGTCCGTCTGCCCAGCATCGTGGAAGGCCCGGCCAAGCCGGTGCGGGTGAGTGCCGACGGCCGGGGCATCGGCCTGTCGATCAGCGCTGCGTCCGCCGCTGGCTTCCTGCTCGAGCAGGCGTCCTCGTCCGCATACGTCCACCAAGCTCCGAGCATCAGCCATTGAGGTCGACATGAGCCCCATCCCGTTTCACAGAACCGACGAGGCGCGCTTCCGAAGCCTGCCCGGACATCCCTGGGAGGCCCGCTACGCAACCGGCCTGCCCGCGCTGGGCGGCATGCGGATGCACTACGTCGACGAGGGCCCGCGGGATGCGGCCGTGACCTGGCTGTGCCTCCATGGAAACCCGACGTGGAGCTACGTGTACCGCCGCATGATCCCCGTGTTCCTCGCGGCCGGACACCGGGTGGTGGCGCCCGACATGCCTGGCTTCGGCCGAAGCGACAAACCCGTCGACATCGCACAACATGCCTTCAGCTGGCACCGTCGGGTGCTGCAGGAATTCATCCGGCAACTCGGCCTCGAGCGCATCCACCTCGTCGTGCAGGACTGGGGCGGCATCCTGGGCCTGACGCTCCCGCCGGCCGACCCCGGTCGCTACGGCGGACTGCTGATGATGAACACCTACCTTGCCACCGCCGAGGAGCCTCTGCCGGAGGGCTTCACCCAATGGCGCGCGATGTGCCGAAGCCGTCCCGACTTCGCGGTCGGGCGGATACTCTCGCGCGGTAACCCCCACTTGTCCGACGCCGAGTGCGCCGCCTACGACGCGCCCTTTCCGGACCTCAGTCATCGGGCGGCAACTCAGGCCTTCCCGGAGATGGTTCCCGAGCGCGCCGATGCCGATGGCGTAGCGGCATCCCGCGAAGCGGCTTCCTACTGGAGCGAGCAGTGGCAGGGATGGTCCATGATGGCTGTCGGCGCACAGGATCCGGTCTTTACGCCGATGTCCATGGAGCGGCTGCGCCAGCGGATCCGTGGCTGCCCGCCGCCGATGCTGATTCCGCAAGGGGGGCACTTTGTCCAGGAGCACGGCGAGCGAATCGCCGAAGAGGCCTTGCGGAAGCTGCCCTGAGCGTCCTCGCTGCGCTGGACAGCGGCGAAGACGCCATGTGCGTGGGACTGGTGGCGAGGAAGGCACCGCCCCGTCTGCCCATCAGCCTCCGCGGCGGGATCCTTGCGCATCTGGGCGACGCGAAGCCCGCGACGTTCGCGCAGCCTTGCCTGCTGCAGCTGCCTCTCGCATCAGCCACGCCGAGAATGCCCTGACGGCGGGCCGGTGGGCGGCGTCCGGACGCACCAGCATGAAGAACCCGCGTCGCGTTGCCTTGGCCTCGTCGAAGGGCACGACCAGGCGACCGCTCTTCAGCAACGCATCGACCAGCGGCCTCTTGCCGAGGGCCACGCCCTGCCCCGCCTGAGCGGCGGTGATGGCTTCGTTGTACTGGCTGAAGGTCAGGCGCGCCACCGGTTGCACTGGCCCTGCGCCGATGCTCTGCAGCCACACGTCCCAGTCCAATGGCATCGCGCCGGACTTGGCCGGGGCCGTCTGCAGCAGCGTGTGCCCCTTCAGGTCCGAGGCGGTGCGCAGTGGCGCAATGCCGCCCCTGAGAAGCCTGGGCGCGCACACCGGCACGACGGTCTCGCTGAAGAGCATCTGACCCGTCATGCGCTCGACGGGCCCATATCGCACGGCGAGATCGAGGCCGTCGCGTGCAAGGTCGCGCATCTCGAAGGTGGCATCCAGCCTCACGTCGATGCCCGGATACTCACGCGTGAAGCCCGCCAGCCGCGGGACGAGCCACAGCGCGGCGAAACCCGGGGTGGTGGTCAACGCCAACGCTTCGCGGCCGACGGGGGTGCGGATCGACGCCACGGTCTCCCGCAGCTGCGCGAGCACTGGCGTCACCACGCCGAGGAGCCTCAGCCCGGCGTCAGTGAGTTCCAGTGCACGGTGCCGGCGCACGAAGAGAGGCCGCCCCAAGTCCTCTTCCAGCCCCTTCAGCTGCCTGCTCATGGCGGACTGGGTGACGTAGCGCTCGGTCGCCGCGCGTGTGACCGAACCATGACGCGCAACGGCCTCGAAGGCCACCAGAAGGTCCAACGGTGGAAGGCGGCCGGTATCCATTCGAATGCGCTACAGGAATGCAAGCGGTGCAAGAACATCGTTCGACCGAACGTAGAAAAGGGATCAAAGTCCCGATCGCGGCCGGCTCTGCTCGCGATGTTGCATGCAACCGGCGCATTCAACAATCGGAGTCTTCCATGCGCACGTCTTCCCTTGCCTTGCTGCCCACGCTGCCCTTGCATACGCCGCATCAGGCGCCGGAAACCGGCGCGCCGCACACGGCGCGGCACAGCGCGAACAGAACCCTCGATCGGCTCGTGGGCAAGGCCGTCGGCCTTCTCGCCGGCATGCTCGTACTGCTCGCATCCACGGCGCAGGCGGCTGCGCCCATGGCCGGGACCAATCCTCCCGGCTTCTACCGCATCATGCTCGGAGGCTTCGAGGTCACCTCCCTGTCCGACGGAACGGTGCCGAGCTTCAGCCTGCAGCAGCTCTTGACCAACACATCGCCTGCGGTCGTCAGCAAGGCCCTCGAGCGCGAGTTCCTGAGCGACCCGGTCGAAGGTTCGGTCAACGCGTTTCTGATCAACACGGGGCCCCGTTTGGTCCTCGTCGATGCCGGGGCTGCGGGTCTGTTCGGTCCCACTCTCGGGCGGCTGCTCGACAACCTCCGCGCCTCGGGATACAGGCCGGAGCAGGTGGACGACGTGATCGTCACACACATGCACCCCGACCACGTGGGCGGCCTGATGGCGTCCGGACGGATGGCGTTTCCTAACGCCATCGTGCACGCCGACCGGCGCGAGGCGGCGTTCTGGCTGAGTCAGGCCAATCTCGATGCAGCCCCGGCCGCCAGCAAGGACTTCTTCCGCGGGGCGATCGACTCGGTGGGACCGTATGAGAAGGCCGGCCGGCTGAAGCTGTTCGACGATGGAGCCGAAATCATGCCTGGCATCCGTGTCCGCAGCACGCCGGGGCACACCGAAGGGCACACGTTCGTCGTGATCGAGAGCGAAGGGCGCAAGCTGATGCTCTGGGGCGATCTCGTCCACGCCGCCCCGGTGCAGTTTCCGCACCCCGCGGTCACCATCGCCTTCGACGCGGACAGCAGGGCGGCGGCAGCGCAGCGCGCGAAGGCGTTCGAGGAGGCGGCGCGGGAGGGCTACCTCGTCGGGGCCGCACACATCTCCTTCCCGGGGCTGGGACGGGTCCGCGCCGAGGGTGCCGGCTATCGCTGGGTGCCGCTGCAGTACGGCGTGTTGCGCTGAACTGCGGCACGAGGTGCCGGGGCTGCGCTCGTGTGTCGACGCCCCCGCCCGCACGGTCTCGAGCCGTGGTCCATGCGTCAATCGCCTTGATGGCTGGCCGCCGACGCATGCCCGCCGCGGTGGGTCTCGCTCCGGCGGCTATCTTCTCGCCCGGGCAGGCGCTGCGCGCCGCGGGCCGAGGTCGGCCGCTGCAACGGTTGCAGCGCCAGCAGCGGCGCCCCTCGGCAAGCGCGGCGGGACGGCCGCGAGACCGGCGGCCCGGCGCCTCACCGGGCTGCCGGCGGCAGCCCCGTGCCTCCGGGGTCCTCGGCCGCAACGGGTGCGCTGGCCATGGCCAGCTCCATCGAGATCCGCACCCCGCCAAGCGGCGAGTCATCGATGCCCAGGCGGCCGCCGTGAGACAGCACGATCTGCCGTGCCAGGCTCAGACCGATGCCGCTGCCGGCCGGCTTGGTGGTGTAGAAGGGGACCAGCACCTGCTCGCGCTGCGTTGCCGGGATGCCGCCGCCGCTGTCTTCGATGGACAGCATCACCCGGCCTTCCCCGCAGGGCTCCGCCCGGAGGGCCACCGAGGCCGGCCGTCCGCCAGCGCGTGACGCAGCCTCGAGTGCCGCCTCGGCGGCGTTGACCGCAATCGCGCCCAAGGCCTGCTGCAGCAGGGCCGGATCGGCCCGCAGCGCCAGTGCGGGCGGTCGCACCTCGCTATGCCACTGCACGGCGTCGCCCCAATGCGCCCGCCAGGCCAGCAGGTTCTCGGCCAGCCAGGGCGCCAGCACGATCGGCTCTTCCCGCGGCCGCAACGGTCGGGCCATCGCGCGGTAGGCCTCCACGAAGCGCAGCAGCGACTGCGAGCGCCTCGCCAGCGCATCGACCGCCGCGGCGGCCGCGGGCAGGTCGCTGCCGGACTTCATCTCGCGCGCAGCCGATTCGGCGAGTGACGTGATCGGCGCCATCGCGTTCATGATCTCGTGCGACAGCACGCGCGCAAGATCTCTCCAGGCATTGGCCTGGGCGCGGTCCAGGGCGTCCTGGACATCGAGCAAAGCCACGATGCGCGCGCTTCCGTCGGGCGTCGCCAGTTCGGCCACCGACAGCGCATAGCGCAACGGCTGCCCGGCGAGACGGACCGTGGCCGCGTCGGCGCTTGCCGATCCGGATGGCCGTGCCGGCGCCGTGACCAGCGCCTCGAAGTCGGCGCCCAGCGCCGCCACCGCGGGCCGCTCCCCGGTGCCCAGCAGCGTCAGCAGCCGCCGGGCCGCATTGTTCAGCGGCTCGCAGGTGGTCTCGCGCGCCGAACCGCCGGCACGGATGCGCAGCAGCGGCGCCGGCGAGTGGTCGACCAGCGCCTGCAGTGTGTGGATCTGCGTCCAGAGCCGACCTTGGCTGTCGAACAGTCGTTGATTCACGGCCGCGAGCGCACGCTGCGCCTGCAGGTCGGTCAGCGATGCGGTCGAGGCGCGCTCGCCCGCCGCCCAGGTCTCGATCACGCGCAGCAGCGCGCGTTCGCGCCGGCCGAAGTAGCCCAGCAGCTCGGCCGCCGAGACCGCGGCGCCGAGCAGGCCGACCAGCGCCGTCACCGGGTGGCCGGCCAGCCAGGCCCATCCCACCAGCGCCAGCAGCAGGCACAGCAGGCCCAGCCGCAGCAGCAGCGGCGCGGTGCGCAGCACCGTGGCGCGTACAGGCCGCCCGGCCGTCGGCGGGGCGTCAGAGGCCATGCTTTTCCATCCGCCGGTACAGAGCCCCGCGCGACAGCCCGAGCTCGCGGGCCGCCAGGGCGATGTTGAACTGATGGCGGCGCAAGGCCCGCTCGATGAGCTGACGCTCGGCCTGCTCCAGGTTCAGGCTGTCGGGAGCCGCCTGCGGCAACTGCGGCGGCGTGTGCTCGGCGGAGGACGCGCGCAGCATCGGCCCGCCGCCGGCCGGGCCGGCCACGGCGAAGTCCTCCGCGCCGTAGGCATCGCCGGTGTTCAGGATCACGGCCCGCTCGGCCGCATGGCGCAGCGCGCGCACGTTGCCCGGCCAGGGATCGGCGCGCAAGGCGGCGGCCACCGGTTCCGGCAGCGGCTTGACCGGCCGGCCGTACTTGCGCTCGTAGGCCCGCAGGTAGTGCAGCGCGAGCGCGACGATGTCGTCGCGGCGCTCGCGCAGCGGCGGCAGGTCGATCTCGATCGTGTTCAGGCGGTACAGCAGGTCGGGGCGGAACGCCGTCTCGTCCAGCAGCCGCTGGCGCGGCTGGTTGGTCGCCGCGATCACCCGCACGTCGATCGGCGTCGCCGCGTTGCCGCCCACCGGCACCACGCACCGCTGCTCGAGCACCGTCAGCAGCTTGGGCTGCAGCGCCAGCGGCAGGTTGGCGATCTCGTCCAGGAACACGGTGCCGCCTTCGGCCGCCTGCAGGCGTCCGATCCGGTCGTTGCGCGCGTCGGTGAAGGCGCCACGCTTGTGGCCGAACAGCTCGCTGTCGATCACGCTGGCCGACAGTGCCCCGACGTCGATCGAGACGAAGGGCCGCGCCGCGCGGCGCGACAGCCGGTGCAGTTCGCGCGCCGCCAGTTCCTTGCCGGTGCCGTTCTCGCCGAGCAGCAGCACGTTCGCATCGGTGGGCGCAGCGCGCGCCAGCAGTTCGCGCAGCTTGCGCATCGGCGCCGAGTCGCCCAGCAACGCGCTCTCGTTGCGCTCGGCCGCGCCGGTCAGCATCGTGAGGCGGGCGCCCTCGTCGGCCGCCTGTCGGTGGCTGGCGCGCAGGCGCAACGCGGCGCGCAACGTGGCCAGCAGCCGCTGCTCGGTCCAGGGCTTGGTGATGAAGTCGACCGCACCGCGCCGCATGGCCTCGACCGCCCGGTCGACATCGCCATAGGCACTGGCGACGACCACCGGCACCGAGGCGTCGGCAAGCAGCAGCTCGCTCAGGCAGGCCAGGCCTTCGGCCCCGTCGGTGGCGCCGCGGGAGAAGTTGAGATCCAGCACCACGACGTCCACCGCGTGCGCGGCCAGCAAGGCCGGCAACTCCCGGGGATGGCCGGCGGTCAGCACCTGGGCCTGCAGCGGCGCAAGCGCCAACCGGGCCGCGAACTGTACGTCGGGGTCGTCATCCAGCCAGACGACGACCGGAGAGCTTGGTGCCGGGGTACCGATCATGTGTCCAGTATCGGACACCCGTGACCGGCCGTGGACGCCATCTTGCGGTGTCGACGTCACGGTCGTCGACTAACTCGTTGATTTGTCTTGCATGACGCCGTTGGCACGCCCTCTGCTCAGCATAGGCCATGCGCTCTCTTCCCCGGATCAGCCCTGGCACCGACACGGCGCCCGGCTCGGCGCCAGCCGCACCCGCCCGCATGGACCGGGCGCTGCCGCGGTCGCGCTGGACGCGGTGGCGCTGGCCCGCCGCGGCCGCGCTGCTGGTGGCCGGGCTGTCGGTCCTGGTGGCGCGCACGCCCGCACCGGGCAGCACGCAGAGCGTGTCGGCGGACCGCGTGACCGTCGGCGCGGTGGTGCGCGGCCAGTTCGTCGACGACTTGCCCGTGCGGGCCACCGTGCTGCCCCTGACCAGTGTCTACCTGGACGCGGTCGAAGGCGGGCGGGTCGAGCGCGTGCTGGTCGAGGACGGTGCCCGGGTGACCGCCGGGGCACTGCTCGCCGAACTGACCAACGCGTCGCTGCAGCTCGAAGTGCTCTCGCGCGAGACCCAGGTCGCGGAACAGATGAACGCGCTTCGCGCTCAGGAGCTGAATCTCGAGCGCAGCCGGCTGGACGCCAAGCTGCGCGTGGCCGAGCTCGAGCTGCGTGACAAGCAGCTGCGCGACACCGTCGAGCAGCAACGCGCGCTCGCGGACCGGGGCTTCATCAACGCGTCCACCCTGCAGCGCAGCGAGGACGAGCTGGCCAGCGTCAGCCGGACGCTGGCGCTGGCGCGCGACAACCAGCGCCTCACCGACACGCTGCAGGCGGCGCAGCTCGCGCAGCTGCGCGCAACGGCCACGCAGCTGCAGGGCCATCTCGAGCTGGCACGCAGCCACCTGCGTTCGCTGCAGGTTCGGGCGCCGATCGATGGCCAGCTCACCGCCTTCGGGCTCGAAGTCGGCCAGAGCGTGGCCCGCGGTGCGCGGATCGGCCAGGTCGACTCGCCGGCCGAGTTCAAGCTGATGGGTGCGATCGACCAGTTCTACCTGCCACGCCTCGCCACCGGACTGGAAGGCTACGTCGAAGCCGCCGGCCGGCGCTGGCCGCTGCGGGTGACCAAGGTCTACCCGCAGGTGCAGAGCGGCGAGTTCCGAGCCGACCTGGTGTTCGGGGCCGGTGCGCCGCCCAGCCTGGCGCGGGGCCAGACCGTCAACGCGCGCGTGAACCTGGGCGCCAGCACGAGCGCGCTGCTGCTGCCGGTCGGCCCGTTCTTGCAGGACAGCGGCGGTGCCTTCGCCTTCGTCGTCGACGCCAGCGGCCGGGCCGCCGAGCGGCGCAGCGTCCGGCTGGGGCGCCGCAACACACAGTACGTCGAGGTTCTCGACGGGTTGGCCGAGGGCGAGCGGGTGGTGACCTCGTCCTATGCCACGTATGCCGAGCGCCGCGTGCTGCGCATCGAGCCGGGCGGCGGCTGAGCCAGCGCCTGCCCGTGTCGGTCCACCTTCGTCCCCTGTCTTTCCCAAGGAGATCCTGCCCATGAAACCCGGTCCCCTGCTGCTCTGCGCCGCGCTCTGCGCGGGCGCGATCACCCCGTTCGGCGCGAGCGCCGCCGACAAGTCCCCTTTCGAGACGACCGAGGACGCGGTGCGCTACCGCAAGGCCGCGTTCACGCTGATCGGCGAGCACATGGGCCGTGTCGGCGACGAACTGAGGGCCGCGCGACCGGACCCGCAGAAGCTGCGCACCAGCAGCGAGTTCATCGCCTTCCTGAGCGGTGCGCCCTGGGAGGCCTTCGGCGCCGACACCGCCGCGTTCAAAGGGACCAAGGCGCGCCCGGCGATCTGGACGGACCGCGCGCGCTACGACCGCCTGGCGGAGAACATGCGCACCGAGGCGCGCAAGCTGGGCAGCGCTGCCGCCGGTGGCGACGCTGCGGCGATCCGAGCCCAGTTCGGCAGCCTCGGCCAGACCTGCAAGGCGTGTCACGACGACTTCAAGTCGAAGTGACGGGCGCGGCCGTCCGCCCGGCCCCGCCGCTGCTGAATCATCGCCCCGGCTGCCCGCTGCCAGGCGGGCAGCCTGTCGCCGAGCCCCGCTGCACCACGGAGTCCTTCTCATGCTGCAACTGACCGGACTGACCAAGACCTACCGCACCGAGGACGTCGAGACCACGGCGCTGGATGCCGTGGACCTGAACATCGCCACCGGCGAGTTCGTGGCCGTGATGGGGCCGTCGGGCTGCGGCAAGTCCACGCTGCTGAACATCGTAGGCATGCTCGACACCCCCACCCAAGGCCAGTACGTCTTCGAGGGCGCGGACATCAGCCGCTACTCCGAGCGCCAGCTCGCCGAGCTGCGCAAGCGGCGGCTCGGCTTCATCTTCCAGAGCTTCAACCTGATCGACGACCTGACGGTGCGCGACAACATCGAGCTGGCGCTGCTGTACCAGCGCGTCGATGGCCGCGAGCGCACCGCCCGCGTGGACGAGATCATGGACCGGGTCGGCATCGCCCACCGCGCGCGCCATCGTCCGCCGCAGTTGTCGGGCGGCCAGCAGCAGCGGGTCGCGGTGGCGCGGGCGCTGGTGGGCCGGCCGGCGCTGATCCTGGCCGACGAGCCGACCGGCAACCTCGACAGCGCGCACGGCACCGACGTGATGCAGATGCTGCGCGGCCTCAACGAGGACGGCACCACCATCCTGATGGTCACCCACTCGCTGGAGCATGCCCACTACGCGCGCCGCATCGTCAACATGCTCGACGGCCGCATCCTGACCGAGCGGCGCACCCTGGTCGCTCCCCAGGAGGCGGCCGCATGAACGCTGCCGCACGTCTCTGGCTCAGCCATCTGGCGGTGGCACTGCGCGCGCTGCGCCGCGATGCCGTCGGCAGCGCGATCAACATCGTCGGTCTGGCGCTGGGGTGCATGACGTGCCTGCTGGTGCTGCTGTACGCGCGCTACGAGCTGTCGTACGACCGCTTCTGGCCCGGTGCCGAGCGCATCGTCAAGCTGACGCTGACGACCAGCGTGCCGGGCCAGCCACCAAGGCTCGCCCTGGCACCGGGAGTGGCGATGCCGTTCATCCTGCAGGACCTGCCCCAGGTCGAGGCCGGCGCGCGCATGATCCCGCGCACGCTGCGCGTGCTGTACCGCAACGCCCAGGGCGAGCGGCGCGAGAACCCGCAGAGCTGGTTCGTCGACCCGGACTTCCTGCGCATCTTCCCGCTCGAGTTCATCGCCGGCCAGCCGGAAACCGCGCTGGTCGACCGGCACTCGATGGTGCTGGTCGAGTCCACCGCCAAGGCGTGGTTCGGCACCACCGACGTCATCGGCCGCGAGGTCGAGGTCGAGCTGCCCAACGGCGGCACGTGGGTGTCGCGGGTCAGCGGCGTGGTGCGCGAGCCGCCGCCCAACAGCCACCTGCACCTTCAGAAGGTGCTGATGCACTACAGCGACCAGGTCTTCGACCGCCAGCGCTTCACCTTCGAGTCCTGGCGCGCGACGTGGTCGCGGAGCTTCCTGAAGCTCAAGCCTGGCGCCTCGGTCGACGACCTGAACCGCGACCTGCGCGCACTGGTCGAGCGGCGCGTGCCGCCCACCACGATGCTGGGCGACGTGCCGCTGCGCCAGTTCATCACGCTCGGCGCGGCGCCGCTGGTCGGCCTGCACCTGGACACCGACCTGGCCGACAGCCTGATGCGCGCCGGCGGCAGCGGCGAGCAGCTGGCGATCCTGGTCGCCGTGGCCCTGGCGGTGCTGCTGGTGGCGGCCGTCAACTTCCTCAACCTGTCGCTGGCGCAGGCCACCCTGCGCCAGCGCGAGGTGGCCTTGCGCAAGGTGATCGGCGCCAGCAGCGCCGAGGTG